>NZ_MBSO01000024.1 GCF_001695835.1 Ensifer sp. LC11
AGACCGGCGTGAGCGCAGGCCGCCACTTTTGCCACCCGGAAACCCGCCCCAACGTCAGCACCAAATCCACAAAACAAAACCCGCCGAAAAATCGACGGGTTTGTCAGCGGTCTGAAGGCCGGTCTTGCGACCGGCCTTTCTCGTTTCACTCCGTCTCGGCTCAGACCAGACGCGACTGTTCGAGTGCAGCTTCGACAAAGCTTGCAAACAGCGGATGCGGGTCGAGCGGCCGCGACTTCAGTTCCGGGTGGTACTGAACGCCGATGAACCACGGATGATCCGGATATTCGACGGTCTCCGGCAGAATGCCGTCCGGCGACATGCCGGAGAACACGAGGCCGCAGGCCTCAAGCCGATCCTTGTAGTCAACATTGACTTCATAGCGATGACGGTGGCGCTCGGAAATCTCGGTCGAACCGTAGATGTCGGCAATCTTGGTGTCGCCCTTGAGCGCGGCGCGATAGGCGCCGAGACGCATCGTGCCGCCGAGATCGCCGGAGGCCGATCGCTTCTCGAGTTCGTTGCCCTTCACCCACTCGGTCATCAGGCCGACCACCGGCTCCTTGGTCGGGCCGAATTCGGTCGAGGATGCCTTCTCGATGCCGGCGAGATTGCGGGCAGCCTCGACGACCGCCATCTGCATGCCGAAGCAGATGCCGAAATACGGCACCTTGCGCTCACGGGCAAAACGCGCCGCATTGATCTTGCCTTCGGAACCACGCTCGCCGAAACCGCCTGGAACGAGAATGCCATGCACCTTTTCAAGGTAGGGTGCGGCATCTTCCTTTTCGAAGACTTCCGATTCGATCCACTCGAGCTTGACCTTCACCCGGTTGGCGATGCCGCCGTGGTAAAGCGCCTCGATCAGCGACTTGTAGGCGTCTTTCAGACCGGTGTACTTGCCAACGATCGCAATGGTGACTTCGCCTTCCGGGGTGCGGATGCGATCGGCAACGCGCTCCCAGGCATCCATGCGCGGCTTCGGTGCCGGCTCGATGCCGAACGCGGCGAGCACTTCGTTGTCGAGGCCTTCCTTGTGATAGGCGATCGGCACGTCGTAGATCGAGGCAACGTCGAGTGCCTGGATAACCGCCGACTGGCGAACGTTGCAGAACAGCGAGAGCTTGCGCCGCTCGGCTTCCGGGATTTCGCGATCGGCGCGAACGAGCAGGATGTCGGGATGGATACCGAGCGCCTGCAGCTCCTTGACCGAATGCTGCGTCGGCTTGGTCTTCAATTCGCCGGCCGCCGGAATATAGGGCATCAGCGTCAGATGGACGTAGACGGCGGTGCCGCGCGGCAGGTCGTTGCCGAGCTGGCGGATCGCTTCCATGAACGGCATCGCTTCTATGTCGCCGACGGTGCCGCCGATTTCGCACAGCACGAAATCATAGTCATCGTTGCCTTCGGTAACGAAGTTCTTGATCTCGTTGGTAACGTGCGGGATCACCTGAACGGTTGCGCCGAGATAGTCGCCCCGGCGTTCCTTGTCGATGATGTTCTTGTAGATCCGGCCAGTCGTGATGTTGTCGGTCTTCGTCGCCGAACGCCCCGTGAAGCGTTCATAGTGGCCGAGATCGAGATCGGTCTCCGCGCCATCGTCGGTTACGAAAACCTCGCCGTGCTGGGTCGGGCTCATGGTGCCCGGATCAACGTTGAGGTAGGGGTCGAGCTTGCGCAGTCTCACCCGGTAGCCACGCGCCTGCAGCAGTGCTCCGAGAGCCGCTGCAGCGATGCCTTTTCCGAGGGAGGAAACCACGCCGCCAGTGATGAATACATATCGCGCCATGGGAGTCACCGGATACCTTTTAACAAATGATTCCGCCACCGAAAAATTCATGTTCCAGAACTTTTCGTCTTGGGGTGGAGGCAGATTTCACACAAAACAAAACCGGCGGATGAAACATCCGCCGGCGGGTTCTTTGGAATTGCGACCTTATTGGCCGCTGGGAACTTGCGATCCCGTATTGCTGTTGGCGCCAGCGGCAGGCGTCTGCGTGGCAGCGCCGCCGGCCGGAGCTTCGCCTGAAGTCGCCGGCGCCGTCGAAGGAACGCCGTTGTCGGTCGCGGCACCGTTGCCGGTTGCCGGCTGCTGTTGCGTGGCGCCACCCGCCGGGGCCGGAGTACCGCCGCCGAGCGAATCGAGAACGCCGCCGCCGTTTGAGCTGGTGCCCGGGATACGGTCGAGAATGTCCGTTGCCTGCGGCTGGTAGCGCGCGAGGATACCCATGGCGAGCGCCAGGACGAAGAACAGTGCCGCAAGAATTGCGGTCGTGCGGGTCAGCGCGTTGGCCGTTCCGCGGGCGGACATGAAGCCCGAGCCGCCGCCGATGCCAAGGCCACCGCCTTCGGAGCGCTGAATGAGAACGACGCCGATCAGGGCGACGACGACCATGAGATAGATGACGAGTAGTACGGTCTGCATCAGCTTCCAGTCCTGCCCTTTGGGCAAACGAATCAAACATGCGCAAACTCGGCCTAGCCGGGCGCAATTTTGCGCCTCTTTATACCAAGCCGTGCGCTATTCCAAGCCCCTGCCCGGCAGCCCGGGCGATCAGGCCGTCAATTCTTCATAAGCCCGGTAGATGGCGAGGAAGTCCTCAGCTTTCAAGCTTGCGCCACCGATCAATGCGCCATCAACATTGGCGACACCCATCAGTTCCCTGGCATTGGAGGGCTTGACCGAGCCGCCGTAGAGGATGCGCATCTTGGCTCCGGCATTGCTGAAACGCGCAACCAGTTCCTTGCGCATGAAGGCATGCGCCTCCTCAACGTCTGCCGCCGTCGGCGTCAGGCCCGTGCCAATCGCCCAGACGGGCTCGTAAGCAATCACCGTGTTTTCAGCCGTGGCGGCATCCGGCAGGCTTTCGGCAAGCTGGCGCTTCAGCACATCAAGCGTCTTGCCGGCCTTGCGCTCGTCGCCGGTCTCGCCGATGCAGACGATCGCCACGAGATCGGCAGCATGCGCCGCATCCGTCTTCGCGCGAACCAGCGCGTCGCTTTCGGCGTGGTCGGTACGGCGCTCGGAGTGGCCGACGATGACATGGGTGCCGAAGCAATCCGCAATCATTTCGGCCGAAACATCGCCCGTGTGGGCGCCCGACTGCTTCTCGTGGCAATCCTGCGCGCCGATCAGCAGCGGGCTGTCGTCGCAGAGCGCTGTTGCCACATAGAGCAGGGTTGCCGGCGGGCAGATCAGCGTTTCGACCTTGGCGGAGAGTTCGCCCTTGACCCCTTCGGCCATCGCCTTGATCTGATCGAGCGAGGCGCGGGTTCCGTTCATCTTCCAGTTGCCGGCGACGAGCGGGCGGATATCGGGCGTCATGCAATTTCCTCCGGATGCTTTTCTCCCGAAGCGGCCTAGCAAATGCGGCCGGCAAATAAAAGCACCGCGGGCGATTATTCCATTGCCGCGAGGCAAGCTGCCCTGCCCCGCCGCTCGGTCGCAGAGACCGGCATTTAGAGGTTCAGCTCCGGCCTCACCGCGGCAATCGCATACATCAATGGCAGGCTCGGAACGCTTTCAGGCGGCACCATACGCCGGCCGCCCAGGTCGCGCAGCGTTCGAAGCCGACCTCGAGTCCAGCGATCTCACCGAGCAAGTCGAGTTCTTCCGGGTAGAACGTGGAACCGCCCGCGCGGAAGAAGGCAGCCTGACCACCCTTGTGGCTGTTGTGCGCGACCGTCGCCGCGTTCCAGGAGAGGCGGTTGGCCTCGTGCAGATCGTTACGCATGTTCCTACTCATGAAGGTCATGTCGGCAGACATGGGTCAGGCGTCCATATTTGCGCTTTTTTAGAACCTCAGCACGGCTTCGAGCTCGTCATCATAGTGCTCTCCCGTCCGTTCAAAGCCGAGGCCGCGATAGAACCCCTCGGGATTGCCGGGGCCCTGTCCATAGCTTGTGTAGAGTTCGTGAAGACCACGCGCCTTCAGATCACGCACGACAAGCGCAATCGCCTGCTTGCCAAAGCCCTTGCCCTGGAACGGGCGGGCGATCATGAAGCGCCAGAGGAACACGCCGGGGCAGTCGATGCCGTCGTCCCAGTCGGCGCCCTCGTGCAGCATGATGAAGCCGACAAGTGTGTCGTCGGCATATATGGCCCGGAACCAGGCTCTGTCGGAAAAATGCGCTTCGGCAATCGAATCGCCGTTGCTTGCAACCATGTTGCTTTGCTCTTCGCTCAGCGTTTCGCTCAGCTCGCAGACATCCCCCACAGTCAGTGAAGAGATTCGACGGAAAGTCACTTCGGCAGACGGCAATATGGTTTCACTCATGGCAAACACCTCAGAAAAATCAAAATGTTAAAAAAAGCGGCAGACACCAGAACGGCCCACCGCGAATCACCCGCAAAAGGGGTGGTTCGCACGTAAGATGAAATCATGGCGAGAAAACGCCTGGCGCTCGCAGAGCGCGAACGCCGCCAGATCAATGCCGCGGGCTCTCGCCTAGAAACTCGATTTCACTTGGATCGATCGACCGTCGGCTGCGTGCCGCCATTTTCCAGCCCAGCGATCGCCGCATGAACGTCCGCCTCAAGATCCTGATCGAACTGCTCGAAGATCGCGTCTCCGATCAAGTTGTGCACGTCGCGCAGGTGGGGCGCTGCGGCCTCGCCTTCTGCGAGCGCCAGAAAAGAGCGGGCGATCGAAAGCGACGAAAGCGGCTGGCGCCGCTCAAGGGTCAATTCTCGGGAGAGCATTGAGACGGCGATGCTCTCCCGATAGCGACCGGCGTCGCAAAGTGCCGCGCCATAGCCGCTCTTGATCCAGTAATACATGTCCGTGAAGGCAAGGTGCGCATCGGCAATGTCGGACGCCAGACGCCAGGCTTCGACCGCCTCGGTATACTTGGCTTCGGTCCCAAGTCTGATGCCGTTGCGGGCATGATCATAAGCCTGCCGCTCGTGCGGGCTCATCGGTGTCGCTCTCTTCTTCGTCATGTACGCCAGTCCAATGCCCCGGGAACAACCCCTCCGTGTCCCCACCATCAGCAAATGGACCACAGCTTGCCGACATCAACAAGATCACAGAGCAATTTTACGGTATTATCCGCGAATAAAAGCACGAGCTCATGGGTCTCATCGCAGAAGCCAAGCCAGTACCGGCCGAGCGAACGACCACGGGGTCGAACATGCTGCGAAACGACAAAGCCGGATTTGGATGGATCACCATCACCCTTCACTGGACGATTGCGGCGCTCATCCTCGCCCTGCTCGCCCTCGGCTACATCATGCGCAGGCTTCCGGTCGATCCCGCGCTGCAGTTTTCGCTTTATCAGTGGCACAAATCACTCGGGTTCACCGTTCTCGGTTTGGCGGTGATCCGCACCATCTGGCACCTGATTGAAATCGCCCCTCGAGCGCCGGAAAGCTTGAGCGGGATGGAGCGGCGCGCCGCCGGTGCAACCCACGCCCTGCTCCTTGCATTGGCACTTGCAGTTCCCTTGGCCGGTTGGGCGGTGGCGTCTACCTCGACGCTGAACATCCCGAGTTTCTATTTCAACTGGTTCATCATACCGCATCTGCCGATGGCGAAATCGGCATCGGCGGAAGGCCTCTGGACGTTGGTGCACATGGCGCTTGCCTATCTGCTCCTCGCCTTTGTCGCGCTTCACATATTGGCCGCCCTGTACCACCACATCGTGCGCCATGACGAGATTCTCGTCCGCATGTTTCACACCGGCTCGCGCCAAGGCGCTTCCTCCCAAGCGGCTGGCTCTGATCCGATGATCGCTGGAAGGAAGAAACCATGACACTGCGCCTGCAATCACGACCGACGGCAATCGCATTTACTCTGCTGGTGGCGATGGGCGGCATTCCCGCATCCGCGGCGGCAACCGCACCGGAACTCGCCGATGCGGCAGGCAACTACGGTATCACGTCCGCGTCCCGCATCCATTTTACCGTGGCCCAGGCGGGCGGCGGCGGAGGTATCGTCGGCGCCTTCGGCAAGTTTTCCGGCAGCTTCCGCATTGACCGAAATGATGTTGGCCACTCGACGGTCGAGTTCACGCTCTATCCGGAGAGCGTGAAGACGGGAGAGAAGCGGATCGAAGACTTCCTGAAGTCGAGCGCGGTGTTCGACACCGCGAACTTCAGCACCGTAACCTTCCGCTCAACGGCGGTTAAACAGACCGGGCCCGACACGGCCGCAGTAGAGGGAACGCTCACTGCGCGCGGCAAGTCACGAAAAGAACGCTTCTCGGTGACGCTCCTTGACTGGAACCGCGGCTCGATCGCCTTCAACATCCGCGGCAACATCCACCGTTCACCCTACGGCATGGATGTCGGCACGCCGATCTATTCCAACGTTGTCGAGTTCGACATGAACATCAAAGGGCAGAGGCGTTGAACGCCCCTGCCCTTTGTTAGATCGATGTGCCCGTCGCCTAGCCGATCTGGCTGCCGACGAAGTCCTTGACGATGCGCACGATGCCACGGCCGAGCAGGTCGTCAAGCGCTGCGATGAACTGGTCGACATGGGCGCGCTCGCAGATCAACGGCGGCTCGAGCCGGATGACATTGCGATTGTATTCGGTGAAGGCCACCAGCACGTCGTAGTCGCGCAGGAGCAGCGCGCCGATGAAGCCCGAGAGCGAGCCCTTGAGCTTGTCGTCGAGCATCGAGACGACGGGGCGCAACACCATTGGCAAGGTCTGGCTGAAATCCTGGAACTCCAGGCCGACCATAAGACCCTTGCCGCGCACGTCCTTGATGATCTTCGGGTACTTCGCCTTCAACGCCTCGAGACGCTCGAGCAGGTAGCTGCCACTGTCGGCGGCGCGGTCGATCAGATGCTCGTCGTAAAGCACGTTGATGCCTTCGATCGCCGTCACGCAGGCCTCACCCATGCCGCCGAAGGTGGCCATGGCATGGATCATCGCCGTCTTCGGCGTGCCATAGGCCTTCATGTAGACCTCGCGACGGGCGATCATCGCACCAACCGCGGCCTTGCCGGCACCCAATGACTTGGCAAGCGCGGTCACGTCAGGCACGACGCCGTAGTGTTCGAAAGCGTAGAAGCGGCCGGAGCGGCCATAACCGCACTGCACTTCGTCGGCGACCCAGAGCACGCCGTACTTGTCGCAGAGCGCGCGCAGCTTCTGCCAGTATTCGGCCGGCGCCTGGATGATGCCGCCGCCACCCTGGATCGTTTCGAGCACAATGACGCCGATTTCCGGATCGGATTTGAAGGCCTTTTCGACCGCATCGATATCGGCAAAAGGCACGCGTACCGTGTTGTCGGTGATCTTGAAATCGGCGCGGTAGAGCTGGCCGTCGGTGATCGCGAGCACGCCCTTGGTCTTGCCGTGGAAGGAGTTCTCGGCATAGACGACCTTCGGCCGCTTCGGGCCGGCGGCGCGCTCGGCGAGCTTGACCGCAGCCTCCATTGCTTCCGAGCCGGACGAACCGAGGAAGACCATGTCGAGGTCGCCAGGCGAGCAGGCCGCAATGTTCTTCGCGAGCGCCGCCGCATACTGCGACATGAAGGCAATCGCGATCTCGTGACGTTTTTCGTCCTGGAAAGTCCGGCGCGCTTCGAGGATGCGCGGATGGTTGTGGCCAAAGGCGAGCGAGCCGAAGCCACCGAAGAAATCGAGGATCTGGCGGCCGTTCTGATCGGTATAGAACATGCCCTCGGCGCTCTCGATCTTCACCTTGTGGAAGCCGAGAAGCTTCATGAAGTGCAGTTGGCCGGGGTTCAGGTGGTCCTTGAACGCCGTGGTGATGTCGCCGATCGACATGGCCTTGGCCTGTTCGACGGTGATCAGTTCGGGCCTGGCAACGCCGCCGTCGAGCGAAGGGGCGGCAACGGCGATACGGTTCGGTCTATCCAGCATGGTGTCTCCCCTCATTCGGCCGGCACGGCGACGGCATCGGTGGCCGCAGCGCTCGTCTTCTTGGCTCGATATTCGTCATAGGCGGCGATCAGCATGTCGCCGTCGTTGTATTGCGCACGCCAGCCGAGTTCGCGCTTCAGCTTGCCGGTCTCACGCACGCACATCTCGTCGGCGATCAGATATTGTTCCGGATCCATGATCGGCTTGTTGATCAGGTCAAAGAAGGCCAGCGTCTGCTTGACCGCAAAAGCAGGTGTCGGCAGCAGGAACGAGTTCGACCCCGCATGCTTGATCAGGTTGCCGAGCAGTTCGCGCACCGAGGGCGGATTGTCGGAACCGAGATTGTAGGCCTGGTTCGGCACGCCGCCCTTCCAGGCAAGCCGCGCGGCTTCGGCGCAATCGAAGACCGAGATGAACTGGTAGGGCACCTTGCCCGAGCCGATCATCGGTACCGGCAGGTTCAGGTCGATCAGCTTGAACAGCTTTTCGAGAATACCGAGGCGGCCAGGGCCGATGATCAGGCGCGGACGGAAGATCGAAATGTTCATGCCCTGCTTGCGCCATTGCACCGCCAGCTGTTCGGTAGCCCATTTCGACTTGCCGTATTCGCCAAGAGGCTTTGCCGGATGGTCTTCGGTCTGCGGCGACTGAACCGTGTGGCCGTAGATCATGTCGGTGGTGAACTGCACCAGACGCGATGCGCCAGCGGCCTCCATGGCCTTCATGATGTTTTCGGCACCGTAGTAATTGACGGGCCAGAAGAATTCCCAGCGCTTCGAACGGATCTGCAGAGGCGACAGCATCTTGGCCGCCATGTTGTAGACCATGTCGTCGGGACCGATGCCAACCTTCTGCACAGCCTCCAGGTCGGTGACATCGCAGCGGACGAAACGCACGCGGCCGTAATGCGGCAGGTCGGACTTGACGATATCGGCGATCACCACCTCCTCGCCGTCCTTGACGAGCAGCTCAGCCAGGTGACGGCCTACGAAGCCGTCGCCACCAAAGATAATGTGTTTCATGACTTGCTCCCGAATTCTGCGGTGCTCACCCCGGCGGCATCGGCCGGCTTGTCGTCGGCATGGGATGAGATGCCCGATTGGGCGATAAGTACGGTTCCCGCGCAGATCAGCGCGATGCCGGCGATGCGCCAGGCATTGAGGTCTTCGCGAAAGACGAAATAGGCAAAGACCGCGACGGCGACGTAAGCGAGGCTCAGGAACGGATAGGCAAAGGAAAGCTCGACCTTCGACAGCACGTAGAGATGCGACGCCATCGAAATGACGAAGGTCGCGAGGCCGGCAAAAACCCAAGGATTGAAGACGATCTGAAATAGGCGGACGATTGCCGTCTCGGCGGTCATCGAAATCGGCCCCAGCGTCATCATGCCTTGTTTCAGCATCAGCTGAGCGGCGGCGTTGGTGAGCACGGTGAAGAGAATGAACGGAATATATTTCATTGTTTTACTCCCAGTCCCGAAATCTACTTACGGGCAAGAGACGGATATTCCGTGAAGTTTGCGCATTTAATTGAATAAAATTGTCTGCATTCTCATTCTGGCAAAGCCAGAGCCGTACGCTTCCAGAAGTTTGAAACGAGTGCCGGATCGCGAAACGCCTCCAGCCTTCTCCAGGAAGAGAACGATTTTTCAAAGACTTGCGGGCTCATGCGCGCATCCTTGTACGGATTGACCGCACCGCCGGCCTCGATCACGAGGCGATCAAGTGCATCGAGCAGCTTTACTGTCCGTTCACCTTGATTCGCAAAGTCCAGGGTCAAAGTAAAACCGGGACGCGGGAAGGACAGAATCCCCCGTGAGCCGATGTCGCCGAACCGCTTCAATATCGTCAGGAAAGAGGCATGGCCGGCATGTCGGGCGGTTTCCATCAACTTGGCGGTGATCTCCGGTGCCCGTTCCGCTGGATAGACACTCTGGTGCTGGTAGAGCCCGCGCGGACCATAGAGCCTGTTCCAAGCGCCGATGGCATCGAGCGGGTAGAAATAGGAGGTCCAGAGAACCGTCGTCACGGTCTCGCCTGGCTTCACCTTGCGGAAATAATACTCGTTGAAGCCTTTCAGCGTTGCCCGGTTCAAAATATTGAAAGGCGGCGCAAACGGCACTCCAAACTTCAGTCCCTTGGGAATATCGGGCAATTCGCAGGAGCCGTCGGCATGGTCGCCGGCCAGAAGCACGCCTCTGCCCATACGAGATCCGGTTGAAAGCTGATCGATCCAGGCGACGGAGTACTCGTGCTCGGCGTCGACGCGGTCGACCAGCGCGAAATACTGGTCGAGGTTTTCGAACCGAAGCGCGTGCTGCTGCACATGCGGCGACGGCACCTTCATCAACCGCAAATCCACGGTCAGGATCAGCCCGGTCAACCCCATCCCGCCGATGGTCGCGGCGTAGAGATCCGGATTTTCAGCCGGCGAACAGGTCAACCTTTCTCCCGTCGAACGCAACAGGGTAAAGCCGGTCACATGATTGCCGAAGGTGCCGCGCGCGTGATGGTTCTTGCCGTGCACGTCATTGGCAAGCGCGCCGCCGACGGTTACGAAGGCCGTGCCCGGGGTTACGGGCAGAAAGAAACGGTGCTCGATAGCGCGCTCCAGCACCTCGCGCAGCGTCACGCCGGCTTCACAGGTCATCATCCCGGTACCTGGATCGAAGGCGACGATGCGGCCATGCCGACGGCTCTCGATCAGTGTGCCCTGATCATTGTGGCAGCTGTCGCCGTAGCTGCGGCCGTTGCCGAAGGGCAAATACCCTTCCGGCTCCAGGCTGCCGAGCCGGTCTTCGTAATCGTCAGGCGAAATCGCCGGCCTCGCGCGGTTGTCGAGGCGGCCCCAGCTTTCATGGTCTTGCAGTGTCATTGCGGCCCGATGGCTCCAAAGAGGATGAGCAACGCGCCCACCAGCATGGTCAATTGGCTGCGCCAATCGCGCATGATGAAGACAACCGGGTCTTCATGCAGCATGCCGCGACGCGCGAGCATCCAGATGCGCAGCAACATATAAAGCACCAGCGGGCAAAGCGGCCACAACGCCCAAGGGGTTGTGTACATCTCCTGGAGTTCCTTGCTGTGCACGTAAAGCGCAAGAACCAGGGCGGATGTGAAGGCGGAAGCGACGCCAGCCTGCCCCACCATCTCGAAGTCGACGGCAAGGTAACCGCGGCCGGGAACATTGCCGCCATCCTTGTCTTCGAACTCGTGCAGCTCGACATAGCGCTTCACCAGCGCGAGGCTCAGGAAGAAGAAGATGGCAAAGGACACCAGCCAGAAGGAGAGCTCCGTGCCGGTTGCCGCTGCCCCCGCGACGATGCGCGTGGTGTAGAGACCGGCGAGCGTGAACACATCGACCAGCAGCTTGCGCTTCAGCACGAAGGTGTAGGCCGTCGTCGCACAGGCATAGAACGCCAGCACGCCGGCAAATTTCCAGGGCAGCAGGAGTGTCAGGGCCAGCGATGCCAGCACCAGGCAACCGGCAAGAACCAGTGCCGTCGGCACCGACATCTGACCGCTGGCGAGCGGCCTGTGGCGCTTCTTGGCGTGGTGGCGATCATTGGCAAGATCAGAGAGATCGTTGACGACGTAGACTGCCGAAGCAAGAAAGCTGAAGGCAAAGAAAGCGATGACGACGCTGACGATCGCGTCGACATGCAGCACCTCGTGGTTGAGGATCATCGGTACGCCGATGAGAACGTTTTTCGCCCATTGATGCACACGGATGGATTTCAGCGGCGCCAGAATGCTCACCTTGCCGGTGTCCAGGCGTTCGGCATCGTGGTTTCGGCGCCATTTCTCCGCTGCGGCATCCGGCGAGACCACGATCGCGCGACGGGCGGCCTCGAAGACGGCGATGTCGTCGCGACTATTGCCCATGTAATCGAAGGCGCCGTCGCCGAAGCGCTCGACAAGCGCTGCGCGCTTGCGGCTGCTTGTGAGATTGAGTTCATCGGTCGAATGCATGACAGAGGAGAAGAGGCCGACATGATCGGCGATGTCCTTGGCAACGGATGGCGCCGCTCCGGTAACCAGAACGAGCTCGCGACCGGCCCTCTTCTCCTGCGCCAGACGGTCGATGACCGCTTGGCGATAGGGCCAGTCCTCAGCCTTGCGACCGGACCGCAAGGCCACTTCGTGCTTCAGCCGCGCTTTGCCTTTTACCAGCCAGAACAGCATGGGAAACAGCATCAAGGGATTGCGCAGAAGAAGGATCGCAGCCCCTTCCCACAGGGTGTCGGCCGCCAGCAAAGTGCCGTCCAGATCCACACACAGCGGTATGTGCCGTGTCTCGGTGCGCGCGTCCATGAAATCCATCCCAGCCATAGTTGCCGGCATGATCACGGCTTCAACTTTCCAGAGTGGAAACACGGGACAAGATCCCGCCCGGAAATTGCCGTGCTGGTTAACAAATGCCGAGCGAACAGTGGCAGTCAGCGGCTGCCGATCCAGTTCAGCGCATCGCGCCAGTCGGTCATGCGCACCGGAGTCCCGTGCGAGCCGGTTTCAAACTGCACGAAGCGCGTCGGGTACCCTTTTGACTTGAGCAAGCTGTAGAGCGCCTTCTGGCTCTCGGCCGGATAGACGCTGTCGCGGCTGCCATGGCTGAAGAACATGGGCAGCTTCGCCTTGTAGGCGGCGCTCTTCGTGAAATCAGGGTCACTGACGCCGCCCATCACCATCATGCCGCCAAGCGCTGCCACCGCCGATCCATCGCGTGACACACCCCAACAGATGAAACTTCCCATCGAGGCACAGGCCAGCACCACCGGGCGGCCGCCGGAACGCTCGGACGCGTGCCTGACCAGGCCCGCAATGTCAGCCGCGCCTGACGTGTCGAAGGACCGGACGCTCGGCGCATAGTAGACGCCGCCATTGGCGACGGCGAGGTTCTTCAGCCGGTTGAAATTCCCGCCAAAGGAGAAGTCGTTGGCGCCAAGCCGACGATCGCCGCCGCGGCCATGGATGAAGATGACCGTGAAGGCAGCGCCGCGATCCGGACCGACGCGGGTCACGTCGAGTGGACGCCCGCCAATGTCGAGCGTCTCGTTGACCTGCTCGCTTTTTACGCCAAGCGAAACATAGGAGCGCTTGACGCGACGCTCCGGAATTTCGTCGCGCTCGTTGATGTCGCGCAGCTCCTGATAATCGACGGTCAGGTCGTCGCCGCCGTCATCCTCGCTCAGCACCTTGGCGTAAGAGAAAAGCTCATCCTTGAAGGGCTTCAGCGTCTGCGCCTGTGCGCACGAGGCGGCTGTGACCAAGGCGAGCGCCAGCAAAGACCGGCGAAATGGAAAAACAACTGTGGACACGGCCAATGACGGGCTCCCTCTTTCGCCACAAGCCTTGCCATCGCCCCGGCGCCAACGCAACACTCGCCCTACAATAGGGTCACTTGGGCGGATTTTCGCCTGCGGCCAATGTCAGAATTCTCGTTTTGTTCGCGCATTCAGTGAGAGTCTGGCAGAATACAGGTGATTCGACCGCCGGGGGATGGCGGCAGAGCCGAGGTCTTGCTATGGCCTCAGGCATTCCCAAACGACAGGAACGATCCGAACGATCCCATGGACGACAACAGCGACCTCTTCTCCTCTATGCCCCAGCAACCCAAGCCTGCTCAGCCGAGCGCCGCGCCGGTCGTGCCTGCGACACCGGTCGCACGCGAAGAGCCGCGCCCGGCCCCGAAGGGGAGTGATGGCAGCGACTACGATGCTTCGGCGATCGAGGTGCTCGAGGGACTGGAGCCGGTTCGCCGTCGTCCGGGCATGTATATCGGCGGTACCGACGAGAAGGCGCTGCATCACCTCTTCGCCGAAGTCATCGACAACTCGATGGACGAAGCGGTCGCCGGCCACGCAAACTTCATCGAGGTCAATCTCGATGCCGACGGCTTCCTGACGGTGACCGATAACGGCCGCGGCATCCCGGTCGAGAACCATCCGAAGTTCCCCGGGAAATCGACGCTCGAAGTCGTCATGACCATTCTGCATGCCGGCGGCAAGTTCGACGGCAAGGCCTATGAAACCTCGGGCGGTCTGCACGGCGTCGGCGTCTCTGTCGTCAACGCACTGTCCGATGCGCTTGAAGTCGAGGTCGCCCGCAACCGCAAGCTCTATCGCCAGCGCTTCTCCCGCGGCATTCCGCAAGGCGGGCTCGAAGAACTCGGCGACGTGCACAACCGCCGCGGCACGCGTGTTCGCTTCCATCCGGACCCCGACATTTTCGGGCCGCACGCACGTTTCGAGCCCGGACGGCTCTTCCGCATGGCGCGCTCGAAGGCCTATCTCTTCGGCGGCGTCGAGATCCGCTGGTCCTGCGACCCGTCACTGCTGCAGGAAGGTTCGGAGATCCCGGACAAGGCCGTCTTCCACTTCCCCGGTGGCCTCAAGGACTATCTTGCGGCAACGCTCGGCAAGGAGTTCACGGTCACCCGCGAGATCTTTGCCGGCAAGTCGGAGAAGGCGAATGGCCACGGCTCGCTCGAATGGGCGGTCACCTGGTATGGCGGCGACCAGCAGGTTCACTCCTACTGCAACACCATTCCGACGCCCGAGGGCGGTACGCATGAGGCGGGCTTCCGCATCGCGCTGACCAAGGGCCTGAAGAACTATGCCGAGCTGACGCAGAACAAGCGCGCAGCGATCATCACCACCGATGACGTGATGATTTCGGCGGCCGGCATGCTGTCGGTCTTCATCCGCGAACCGGAATTCGTCGGCCAGACCAAGGACAAGCTTGCGACCGTCGAGGCGCAGCGCATCGTCGAAAACGCCTTGCGCGACCCCTTCGACCACTATCTTGCCGACAATCCGGCCGAGGCCGCCAAGCTGCTCGACTGGGTGGTCGAACGCGCCGAGGAGCGTGTGCGCCGGCGCAAGGAAAAGGAAGTCAACCGCAAGACGGCCGTGCGCAAGCTGCGCCTGCCGGGCAAGCTTGCCGATTGCTCGCAGAACACTGCCGAAGGCGCTGAACTCTTCATCGTCGAAGGGGACTCGGCAGGCGGTTCAGCCAAGCAGGCGCGCAACCGCGCCAACCAGGCGATCCTGCCGCTGCGCGGCAAGATCCTCAATGTGGCGAGCGCCGGCCGCGAAAAGCTCGGCGCCAACCAGCAGATCGCCGACCTCATCCAGGCGCTTGGCTGCGGCACGCGCAGCAAGTACCGCGAAGAGGATCTGCGCTACGAACGTATCGTCGTCATGACCGACGCCGACGTCGACGGTGCTCACATCGCCTCGCTGCTGATCACCTTCTTCTATCAGGAAATGCCCGAGCTGATCCGCGGCGGTCACCTCTTTCTCGCTGTACCGCCACTCTATCGCATCAGCCAGGGCGCAAAGACACTCTATGCCCGCGACGATGCGCACCGCGAAGAGCTGATGCGCACCGAATTTGCCGGGCGCGGCAAGGTCGAGATCGGCCGCTTCAAGGGCCTTGGCGAGATGTTGCCGGCGCAGCTCAAGGAAACGACGATGGACCCGAAATTCCGCACGCTGCTCAAGGTCGAGGTCGACGACGTCGATTTCGAGGGCACGCGCGAGGCGGTCGACAATCTGATGGGAACGAAGGCCGACGCCCGCTTCCGCTTCATTCAGGAACGCGCCGTGTTTGCCGACAACCTGGACATCTAGAGCGCCGTGCGTTCATATGAACGCCAAGGACGCTCTAGCACTTTGATTCTAGAGCATCTTTCCGCCTCACGTGGATCCACTTGAGAGCGGGATGCTCTAGGTCCGGTTGAGAAGAGATGCGCAGCGTTCCCTTGCCACCTGCTGCAAGACCTTGAGATCGAGAACGGCGGCAAATGCCGCCGTTTCGCTTTCCGCTCGATTGATCCGTCCGGCGAGCCGTGTTCAAGCCGCTCGGCGAACCGGCTTCTCCATGAACAGGCTGAGCGGATCCGGCCGGTAGTCGCCGAACGGCGGTCGCTCGACATATCCGGCCGTTTTGTAGAGGTTGATCGCTTCCGGTTGATGGATCCCGGTTTCGAGGCGAATGGCCTGAAATCCGACTTGTTCGGCCTGTGCCTCCAACGCCTCAAGCAGCAGCTTTCCGACCCTCAGCCCCCTCGCCTCAGGATCGACGAACATGCGCTTGATCTCCGCCGTTCCGTCGCCGGCCTCCACCAGGGCGCAACAGCCGACGACATCGCCATCGCGCCGGGCCACGAAGAAGGAGACCGCCGGCTGCTCCAGGCTCGACAGGTCAACCATGTGGTTGCTTTCGGCGGGGTAGAGCGAGGCGGCATAGGCATCGGAGAGTTCCAGCAGTCGCACGACCGCCGATTGGCGCGGTGGTTCCAGGGCTATGGTTACGGCAGGCAATCGTGTCGTCCTTCTCGGTTTCGGGTTTCTGCGTGCTGGAGACTACTGTTCTTGGAAAAACCAACCAATACGTCAAATGACGCAACGCTCGCGCAACACCGCGCTGTCACATCACCATTCACGCCAACGGCACGAAATGTTCCACCTCATCGGTCACCTCGCCCTATTTTCGAAAGAATCACAGGCATAGGTTGATGACACCGCCACCTCACCGATCGACCACAGGATCACCATGAAAACGGCAATGATTGTCATGACCATTCTCGGTTGCGACCACGATGTAAGCCAATGCCAATATATCTCGACCGTCAACGGCAGCTGGCCGTCGGTCGCGCAGTGCGACACCGCCTCGCACGGGCAGTTGCCGAAGTTCTCGAACGCGAATTATCCCGTTGTCGTTGCCGTTTGTGAAAGCTCCGATCCGAGCCTTGCCGAGCTCACCCCACCTCCGGCCGGCTCCCAGCAAAGCCAGACGCCGCTCCAGGCGACAGAACCACAACCGGAACCGAACCTGCCAAAACGAACAATGGCCTTCCTGTCGGGCGCGATCCCCGATCGCGAGAAACTCAAAACCATCGTGACCGCACCCGTGCATTACATCGAGGACGGCTACTCCTGGGTCGCCCGCCGCTTCACCGATTAGAGCGCCGTGCGTTCATGTCAACGCGCAGTGCGTGGGCAGGCCCGCTCCGCTCAGACAAGGCCGGCAAGGATCAGACTGTCGGCGCTGGCGCTGACGGCCTCGGCCGCGCTTCGCGGCTGCCATCCCAGCATGCGCCGTGCCTTCGCGCTGGAAATGCGCTGGTCGCGCCCGAGTTCCCGCACGATGAGGCGCAAGCCGGGATCAAAGGGGGCAACGAGGGTCGCCAGCCAGTTTGGCAGAATGAGCTTCGGCAATTTGGAAGCGCGCTCGGGAAACCGGCGCCGGAGTATCGCTGCGATATCCGCAAGAGAACACACCTCCCCGGCAACCAGAAAGCGCTCTCCCGCAGCGCCAGCCGTGGTCATTGCACGCACATGGGCGGCAGCAACGTCACGGACGTCGACGACTGGCACGGCGAACTTCGGCAAGGCTGGATAACTTCCCCTTAGAAGATTGCGCACCACAGCGACCGAGGTGCCGACGTCGCGGCCAAGAAGCGGTCCGAGCACCATACCCGGATTGACGACCGTCAATTCAAGACCGCTTTCGCGCGCATAGTCCCAGGCGGAGCGTTCGGCGAAGGTCTTCGAGCGATAATAGGGCGTCGCAAACGGCGATTGCGGGTCGGTCCAATCGCCCTCCGCATAGGGCGCCTTTCCGTGCCCGTAGATGACCGCCGCGATCGATGACGTGAGGACGACGCGGCGGACCCCTGCCGAACGCGCGGCCCTGAGAACGCGCAGTGCGCCGTCACGCGCAGGCGCGATCAGTTCCATCTCGTTCGCCGGCAAACGCGCCGGAAAGGGCGACGCGGTGTGTACGACATAAGAAACGCCGGCGAACGCCTCTGACCAACCTTCCTCCGCCAGCAGGTCAGCTTCGGCGAATGTCAGTCTCGCGTCTGCGGTCCCGCCAGCGGCACGGATCGATCGCTCGATCTCCTGCGCGCGCGCCAAGGTGCGAACCGTCCCATGTACGTCATAGCCCTCGCGCAACAGGGCGAGTGCGACGTGGCGTCCGACAAATCCACCTATGCCGGTCACGGCAACGGTGACCGCCCTTTTCTCGTTCATGCGCCAGTTCCTCGTTGACCGCAGGCCTTACGTTGAGGCTTGCCATCAGCCGCTTGAAACCAAACAGCTGAACAGTTGAACGGATTCGCCGGCGATTGTGATCACGCGGCCTGACGCGCGGCAAGTTCCGCATAGTCGCGGGCGGATTGACGCTCTTCGGCAAATGCCAGGCGTTCGAGCAGATCGATCATCGCGGCGTTGGCCGCTGAGGCCGATCGTTCACGCCGCAGTCGCGCCAGCAGTTCTGCCGAGACCGAGGTGGGACCGTCGCTTGCGCCAGCACCATCCTGACGCCACAGCAAAACCGCTGCGGCAAAGGTTTCGCTGACGTCGCGACCAAGGCCTGCACTTTCAAACAGGGCCCTGATCGAGTGGACGCGCCCACCGGACAGGATGGAGCGCACACGCTTCTCACTGACGCCAGAGAGATCAACGATCGCCGCCGAGAAAAACTCCGCCCGCCCCGCCACCAGTGCGTGTAGCAGGAAGGCCGGCGTCAACCGGCCCGTCTCGCGCAGGTAGGTCACCAGGCCTGGCAGTTCCTCGACGGCCACAGCACCGGCCATGCCGACGGTGGCGATGTCGCAAGCTTCGCGCGTCACGCGCTGGACCCGTGTTTCTCCAATCGTCATCTGCACGAGGCCGAAGGCAGCAAGGGCAGCGCCAACCTCCTCAACGAGCACGTGACGGGCATCGCTTGGCAAATCCGGTCGCGCAAGCAGAAGGTCGCGGACCACCGCGGAACGGCCCAGGCGCTCGGCAATGCGTTTCAGCGAGCGGCGCGACGGTTGAGCGCCGGCGTTTTCCAGCAGGATCAGGATCTCGTCTTCGCCGCCGATCTCGGCAATCGCCGCCGATACCGCGCGGGACACGAAACTGCGTGCGGCGATCAGCGCACGGGTCTCAAACGTTCCCCGCGCCGCGAGATCGACCAGATCTTCGTCGGTAAGGACAGGCGAACGCGAAATGATGAGATAGGCGATCTCAGGCTGGTCTTCCGCCAGGCCGAGGATGATGGTGCGCGGGACGGACGAGCAACCACAAACCGCTTCGGCAAGCGCCTGTCGAACTTTCGGGGACGGGTCATCCAACAGAAATGTCATTGCCATCTCGGCGGCGCGACGATCAAGGCCATTCAACTGCGCATCGACATAGGCACGGCCCAAGGCGCTTGCAGCGCGTGTGCGCTCACCCGTTCTCGCCGTTTCCGCCCAGCGAAGAAATGCTTGTATGATCACCTATGCCCCACTAGACCACGCCAAAGCCACCAATGTTCGAACCCTAGCGGGCAAAGGTTTAAGATTGGTTCACCATGTCTGTTAACCGCCTCCAAACCATAAAGCCGCTGCTGATTGCCGATGGCACAGCACTCCCCCCCGATCTCGCCGCCATTCATGCGATGGCCGGCATCATCCTGGATGTCGGTTGCGACACCGAGACGCTTCGTGGCCTTGCCAACTGGCAAGGGCGCGCTTTCACGGTGCTTGCGCGCGTCGACCCGGTCGAGCGGCTGAGCGAAGACGAACTGAACCGGGTGCTCGGCAGCGGGACCGACGGCGTCGTCCTCTCCGGATGCCGCGGCCGCGCAGACATCCAGCGGCTTGACGTCATGCTGCAGGTTGCCGAAGCGACCAAGGGCGTGACTGCCAATCGTATCAGGCTCTATGCAGAATACGGCGGCGCACCCGAAGGCCTGCTGTCGCCCCATGCACTGGCTGGATCGTCGGCGCGCCTGGAAGCCCTGATCTTCAACGGCACCGCGCTGGCGGATGCCTTGGGCTGCAAGGAGCCGACAGGCGCCTCCCATCAGCGCCTGGCAGCGCCGATCCTCGCCGGGCGCGCATATGTGGCACTAAGGGCGCATGAGGCCAGCGTCCCCGCCTATGAGATGCTGCCGGCCGATTGCGACGAGGCCGCGACGAAGTGGGCCGTGCCGACAAGCAGGGATAACGGCTTTGCTTCGGTTGTTTGCCGCTCCATCGAACAGGCGCTCATCGCCTGTGGCACATGAGACTGCCGAGGGCGCGCGTCACAAACCTCAACGCGTCGGGCGGATCATCTCGAAGACGTCGCCGCCATCGCAATAGTCCATATAACCGAGACGGGCGAGCGGCCTGACCGTCGACATGTCGAAACGGCCGTCGCGGATCGCTTCCTCGCGGATGTGGATGCCGACGACCTGACCGATGACGACATAGTTATCCGACAGCGCACCGTCCAAGCTCTTGGGCTGGAACATCTCAGTCATCCGGCATTCAAGTGCGGCATAGGCCTCGCCGACGAAGGGCGCCGCCACCAGGGAACCCTCAACGGCGGTGAGGCCAGCGATCTCGAATTCACTGTCGCCGTGCGGCGCTGAGATCGATGTCCTGTTCACCGCGTCCGCGAGATTACGACTGGCGAAGCTCGCAGTGAAAACGCCGGTCGCCTCGATGTTGCGGACCGAATCCTTGTAGCCGCTCGAAGAAAACATCACGAGCTTCGGCTTGTCGCCGATGGCGTTGAAGAAGGAATAGGGCGCAAGGTTGTTCGAACCATCGGCCGCCCGCGTGCCGATCCAGCCGATCGGCCGCGGCGAAACGATGGCCTTGAAAGGGTCATGCGGCAAGCCGTGACGGTTCGAGGCCGTATCGTAGAACATCACGCGCCCTCGCCCACCCAGGTGACGATTTCGGCGAGCTCCGGGCGCGGCCGTTCCGTCGGCGGCACCATCGCAGTACCGATGTGAATGAAACCGGCAACCTTTTCACCCGGATTGACCCCCAGCAACGGATAGGCGCGCTCGTCGAAGGCGTACCATTCGGTCAGCCAGTTGGAGGCGTAGCCGAGTGCGTTGGCGGCCATCAGCAGATTGAGGCAGACGGCACCGGCCGACATCACCTGCTCCCATTCCGGGATCTTGAAATGCGGGGCTGCCGTGCTGACGACAGCAACAACGACGGGTGCGCGTGAAAGTCGGGTTTCCTCGACCTTGATCATCTCATCGGACAGATCCGGCTTCATCTGAAGCGCCATCGCCTTCAGTTCGGCGCTGATGCGCACCCTCTCCTCGCCGCGGTAGACGATGAAGCGCCAGGGTGCGAGCTTACCGTGATCGGGCACGCGAGAGGCAAGCTTCAACATTTCTTCGACCTCGCCCTTGCTGGGGCCGGGTTCTCCCATCTGGAAGGCGGGAATGGAGCGGCGGGACGTCAGATAGTCGACAAGCTTAATTTCGGTTTTCATGTCAGATGAATTCCACTAATTTGCCGCCCCACAGGCAGCCACGAAAATGCCATACCGGCGTCCCAAGTGGAGTCACTCAGTCAGGAAGTCAACTGTTCTCATGCATCCATGCTCTCGTATTTTCCTCGGTACCGGCCTTGCGATCCTTGTCGCCGGAGCGGCCGCGGGAAGCGCGCTCGCTGAAGATGCAACAGAGGCATTCGAGAGCTTTCCCTCGATCGCCGGTCCACGCAAGATGCCGAAGCTGACGGGCTTCAGCCCGATGACGAGCGATCCGATCGCCGACGGCACTCTGAAGGATATCAAACTTGAGGCGTTGCTTGCAGAAAAAGGCGGTCCGGTCGAGGCCGGCCTGACGTGGCGCGTGTTCAGCCCGATCCCAGGAAGTGATGGGAAACTGCCGCTGCTGGCAACGTCAGAAGGCGGCTCGACCGCCTTCAACCTCGTGCCCGGCGACTATTTCGTCAATGTCTCCTTCGGACGCGCCTCCGCCACGCGCAAGATCCGCGTGCCCGAACAAGGCGCGCTCGACAAGCAGGTCCTGGTGCTTGATGCCGGCGGCATCAAACTCAATGCCGTCTCGGGCAGCGACGTGCGCATTCCGCCGGCAGACCTCAGTTTCTCCGTCTATTCCGCAGATACCAAGAGTGACGGCGAACGGGCGCTGATCGTGGCGGATGTGAAGCCGAACACGGTGGTTCGGCTCGGCGCCGGCACCTATCACGTGACCTCGAGCTATGGAAACGCATCGACCGCCGCCGACATCCAGGTCGAAGCCGGCAAGCTGACGGAAGCGACCATCCAGCACCGCGCAGCCAAGCTCACGCTCAAGCTGGTTTCAGAGCCGGGCGGTGAAGCCATTGCCAACACCGCCTGGACGATTCTGACCTCCGCCGGCGACACCGTGGACGAGGAGAACGGCGCTTTCCCGACGCTGGTGCTGCTCGAAGGCAGCTATTCCGCCGTGGCGCGCTACAAGGACAAGATCTACGAGCGTGACTTCACGGTGAAGGCCGGCGTCAACGCGGATGTGGAAGTGCTGCTCAGCAGCGGCGGCAATGATGCCAATCCGAACCAGGGCGCCATCTCCGACGCCCAGGACTGATAGCTTACCTAACGGCAGTCCCTTGGCGCAACGTCAGCCGGCCCGCCGCAGGAACCGCCGGCGCGGCGGCGCCATGGAGAAGACCGCTTCATAGATGCGGGCCAGCAAATCCTTGCGATCGCCGCAGGTGCCGAGGTCTTCCGGGGTCAGGACATGGCCGACGCGCGCCGCAATCGTTGTACCCGACAGGCGGCGGAACTCGCGGATCAGGAGCGACAGCCTCAGCGTCAGTGAAATCTTGCTCGCAAGATGGAAGATGCGGCCGTTCTGACCCTCGAAGTAAATCGGGATGACGCTCGCTTGCGCCGCCCGGATCAGTTTCGCCGGAAAGATCTTCCAGGGCAAATCCTCTGCGCGGCCAAATCCCTTGGGCGCGGTGGCCACCCCGCCCGAAGGGAAAATGATGATTGTTACACCTTCCTTCAGCAGGCGCAGCGCCTCGTGGCGTGTCGCCATGTTGACCGCCAACGCCTCCTTCGTCTCCTCGAACGAGACCGGCAGGGAGTACGGCGCCATTTCCGGCACCTTCAAGAGCTCGTTGTTGATGATGACACGAAACGGTCGATCGAGCTGCTCGGCAAGGGCGAGCACTGCGATACCATCACCTATGCCGAAGGGGTGGTTGGCGACAATGACGATCGGCGTGTCTGGCAAATGCTTAGGCGGCCATTCGCCCTGAACGCGCAGCTTCACATCGATGAGCTGCAGCATCTCGCCGAAAACACGGTCGCTCTTGCCGACGATGTCGGACCGCCAACGCGTGTAGAGCTTTGCATAGCGGTTGCGGCCCGACAGGCCTTCTACGGAGCGAATGAACCAGCGCTTCAGGCGCCGGTCGTTTTCATTGGCGTAGGACAGCTCTTTGAACTGCACGGAAATCTCCGATGGATACTATCTTATCCGGATATTCCGCTAATATGACAGTTTGCTGACAAAGCAAGTACCCGGGGGATCAACCCCGGGCTTTCTTTTCCAACTTGCGCTTGAGGTCCGGTGCCATGGCCTCCAAGGACAGCGAAGCGATCGCCTCGTCGAGCGACATCGCCGTCTGGGCCTGGGAGCCGAGACGACGGATGTTGACCGAGCGCTCCTCGGCTTCGCGCTTGCCGCAAACGACGATGACCGGAACCTTGGTCACCGAATGCTCGCGGACCTTGTAGTTGATCTTCTCGTTGCGGAAGTCGGTCTCGACGGCGAGCCCGGCGTCGCGCAAGAGCTCGGCGACCTCACGACCGTAGTCGTCGGCTTCCGAGGTGATCGTCGCGACGACCACCTGCAGCGGCGAAACCCAGAGCGGCATATGGCCGGCGAAGTTCTCGATCAGGATGCCGAGGAAACGCTCCATCGAGCCACAGATGGCCCGGTGGATCATGACCGGCTGGCGCTTTTCGGATTCCTTGTCGATGTAGAACGCACCGAACCGTTCCGGCAGGTTGAAGTCGACCTGGGTGGTGCCGCACTGCCATTCACGGCCGATCGCGTCCTTCAGCGTGTACTCGAACTTCGGACCATAGAAAGCGCCCTCGCCCGGCAGGATGCCGGTCTTGATGCGACCTTCCGACTGTTCCTCGATCGTCTTCAGAACGTCCGTCATCACGCTCTCGGCGCGATCCCAGAGTTCGTCGGAGCCGACGCGCTTGTCCGGACGGGTGGAGAGCTTGACCACCACTTCCTTGAAGCCGAAGTCCTCATAAACCGAGAGGATGAGGTCGTTGATGCGCAGGCACTCCGCCGCCATCTGCTCGTCGGTGCAGAAGACATGCGCATCGTCCTGGGTAAAACCGCGCACGCGCATCAGGCCGTGCAGCGCGCCCGAAGGCTCGTAGCGGTGAACGTTGCCGAATTCGGCCAGGCGAACCGGCAGCTCGCGATAGGACTTCAGACCGTGCTTGAAGATCTGGATATGGCCCGGGCAGTTCATCGGCTTCAGCGCGAAGACACGCTCGTCGTCGGTTTCGTCACCGGCGACCGTCACCTTGAACATGTTGTCGCGATACCAGCCCCAGTGGCCCGAGGTTTCCCAGAGCGACTTGTCGAGCACCTGCGGCGCGTTGACTTCCTGGTAGGTGTTTGCGAGCCGGCGGCGCATGTAGGCAACCAGCGTCTGGAACATGCGCCAGCCCTTGCCGTGCCAGAAGACGACGCCGGGGCCCTCCTCCTGGAAATGGAACAGGTCCATTTCGCGGCCGAGACGGCGGTGGTCGCGCTTTTCAGCCTCGGCCAGTACGTGCAGGTACTGGTCGAGCTCTTCCTGGGTGTGCCAGGCGGTGCCGTAGATGCGGGTCAGCATCGCATTGTTGCTGTCGCCGCGCCAATAGGCGCCGGCCACCTTCATCAGCTTGAAGGCCGTGCCGATCTGGCCGGTCGAGGCCATGTGCGGGCCGCGGCAAAGGTCGAACCAGTCGCCCTGATAGTAGATCTTGAGATCCTGCCCCTCAGGGATCGCATCGACGAGCTCGACCTTGTAGGCCTCGCCCTTGTCGGCAAAGACCTTTCGGGCCTTGTCGCGCGACCAGACGTCCTTGGTGAAAGGCTTGTTGCGCGCAATGATCTCCTTCATCCGCTTTTCGATGAGCGGCAGATCATCGGGCGTGAAAGGTTCGTTGCGGGCGAAGTCGTAATAGAAGCCGTTGTCGATGACCGGGCCGATGGTCACCTGCGTTCCCGGCCACAGTTCCTGCACGGCCTCAGCCATAACGTGCGCGGCATCGTGGCGAATGAGTTCGAGTGCGCGCTTGTCGTCACGCACGACGATCTCGATCCGGCCATTGGCGATCGGATCGGACAGGTCGCGCAGCTCGTCGTCGAGCGCAATCGCAACCGCCTTTTTGGCGAGCGACTTCGAAATCGCTTCTGCCACGTCGCGGCCGGTCGTCCCCGCGGGATATTCGCGGACCGAGCCATCAGGAAATGTAAGGGAAACAGGATTCGACATGTGATCTCCTATCCAGTCCCGCCAACGAATGCGGGTGGTATGGTGGTTGTCCGGCAGCGCCGGTGAAGGGAAGCTGGCCTGATAAAGCGTTTTCGAAAGCGAGTAAAGGTGACGGCCGCCGGGGAACTAGGGCCGTAGCATCTCCGCCAAACCCTTGACGGTGTTCCAGTTGCGGAACGTCCCGATGCCGAGCCGCTTGGTCGTCATCGCGCCCAGCAGCTTCGATTCGCTGGCCTTGCCGGCAAAATGCACCCAGAGATCGCCATCGACGATCGCCAGGCGTTCGCCGGCGACGCAATATCGCTGAAGGCCCGCGAGTGCTGCTTCCGTCAACGGATCGCGCATCACCCGCACATGCACCCGCGTCGCGTCCTCTTCGCCCTCGTCGCGGAAGGGATTGGAGGCCGCAAGCTTCAGCCAGCCGCCGCCGGACCGGACAATAATGTCGACGTGCCGGCCAAATGTCTCGGAAAAGGCTTTCTCAAGCGGCGATTCGAGGTCTGGGATGGACGTTTGTCCGGCCTCGAACACAAGATTGCCGGTCGCGACCAGGGTTCGCGGTGAACGGTAGCCGAGCCCTTCCGCCATTTCTCTGAGATCGGCCATGACGACCCGACGCCCGGCGCCAAGAACGATGCTGTAGAGCAAGGCGACGTAGCTGCTCATCTTTCCTCCCGCTCAGGCGCGCCAGAAGTCTGCGGCACCTGGGGGCAGCCGGGCAAGAACACGGTCAAGCTTCGCCTCGTCGATGTTGCGACGCAAGGCTGCGGCCACATCCGCAATGGCGCTGTCCGGCGAAATATTGTGATCGGGTCGAAGCGACTGTACCTCGCGGGTCATGGCGACGCGGCCCGAAAACGGGCTTCTCGGTTCTTCGACGTCCCATTCGGCAACGAAGATCGCCCTGACGACGGGCGGCAAGACGTCAGCGAACAGGATGGCGTCCTCGATGTCCAGTCTCCGGCGGAACGTCCGCAACACAGCCTGTACCATCGTGTAGGCCTGGTTCGTCGTTTGCAGCCCGGCGAGCTCGCACGCGTCAAGGATGAAGCGGTCGAAATCGACCGAGGCCTGGCGGTACTCCATCGGCATGGGCATAGCGATCATCCAACCTTCGGCCGTGGCCGCCAGTAGCGCCACGGCGCATACCATTTGAGGCGAGACTCCAGCCGCTCCGGCACCGGATCGAAACCATGCGTCCCGCCCGGTCCGCAGCGCGCCACGCGAAACAGCGTCATCCAGCCCCCGGCCCAGAAGCCATGACGGGCGATCGCCTCGTAGCCGTATTCCGAACAGGTCGGCAGGTGGCGGCACGTGTTGCCGATGAAACTCGAGAGCGTCAGCTGATAGGCGCGGATCAGCACAAGGCCGATCAAGCGTCCCGGCGTCTTGCGGAAGGGCCCGGACCAGTTTCGTCCACGAATCGGTGGCCTTGCTCCATTGTCTGGCACATGTCGGCAATTCGGTTCGCCGCACATCTTAGACGGCCGCGACCAATCGCCGGGCTTCGATCTGCTCGATGGCGTCGACCACGGCGTCAAATGTCAGCATCGTCGAGGCGTGCCGCGCCTTGTAGTCCTTCACCGGGCGCAGAAAGCGCATGTCCTCGAAACGGCCGGACGGGCCCTCGCCGTCCGCCTTCAACATGGCAAGCATATCCGCACGCGCTTGGCGGATTTCCTCCGCACCGGCACCGATGACATGGCGCGCCATGATCGATGACGACGCCTGACCGAGCGCACAGGCCTTGACGTCATGAGCGAAATCCGCGACCAGGTCGCCGTCCATCTTCAGCCAGATGTGAACCTTGGAACCGCACAGCTTCGAATGCGCGGTCGCCTCGGCGTCAGCGTCGGCAAGTGAGCCGATGCGCGGAATATTGCCCGCGAATTCGAGTATGCGGCTGTTATAGATGTCATCCATCATTTGACGCGATCCGGCTGATTTTTCGCGGTTTTGGGTGATCGACGCATGATTTTCTCCGGTAGGCAGGAAAAAAGCACGACGCGATACGCTCCGCCTCTTTCATCTCTGTGGCACCATACTATATGCTATGTCGTGTTGGGGTGACAGTTCCGCAAGGGAGTAATGTCGCCTGTTGTTTGGGAAACCGTGCCGGAAGGTCCAGTGCACTGTTAAGCCAGGACCCGAAAGCCCCGGAGCCCGCCGACGGAACCCAAGCCTGCAGGGTTAGGCGAATGGCCAGTGGCGAGTTGTCCGAAAGATAAAACGTCAAGCAATCCCGTATTGCTCAAAGAGGCCATTATGGACGCCATAGTGAAGAATTTTCCCGTGCTCGACGACGCGAGCGGCCGCCCGACCCAGAAGGAAGCGGAAGAAGCCGTGCGCGTTCTCTTGCGCTGGGCCGGCGAAGACCCGGAACGCGAAGGCCTGAAGGACACGCCGGCGCGCGTGGTCAAGTCCTATCGCGAGCTTTTCAGCGGCTACGATCTCGCCGCCGAAGATGTACTCGGCCGCACCTTCGAAGAGGTCGCGGGCTACGACGACATGGTGCTCGTCAAGGACATCCCGTTCTATTCGCATTGCGAACACCATATGGTGCCGATCATTGGCAAGGCCCATGTCGCCTATCTGCCGAACGGTCGCGTGCTCGGCCTTTCCAAGATCGCCCGTGTGGTCGACATCTACGGCCGCCGTCTGCAGACGCAGGAATCGATGACGGCACAGATCGCCAGGGCAATCGATGAATCGCTCGCCCCGCGCGGTGTCGCTGTGATGATCGAGGCCGAGCATATGTGCATGGCGATGCGCGGCGTGCAGAAGCAAGGCTCGACAACGCTGACCACCACATTTACGGGTACGTTCCAGACGGAGCCGGCCGAGCAGGCCCGGTTCATGACCATGCTCAGGGGCTTCAAGTAAGGCTCCGACAAGACGGAGCCTTTCCATGACGCTCACCTTCGACGCTCCCTCCTCCAACAAGGCCGAACTGGAGAACGGTCCGGCCTTTACCCCACGTTTTGATGAAAAAGGGCTGATCACTGCCGTCGTCACTGACATCAGGGATGGCGAGCTGCTGATGGTCGCCCACATGAACGCCGAAGCTCTGGCGCTGACGATCGAGACCGGCGTTGCCCACTACTACAGCCGTTCGCGCAAGAGCCTGTGGAAGAAGGGCGAAAGCTCGGGCAACCTGCAGACGGTCAAGGAAATCCGCACCGACTGCGACCAAGATGCGATCTGGCTGAAGGTTTCCGTCGCCGGCCACGACGCCACCTGCCACACCGGACGTCGTTCCTGCTTTTACCGAACGGTCGACATCAAGGACGGCAGCGCCGTGACCACGATCACCGATGGCCACAGGCACTTCGATCCAACAGAGGTCTATGATAAAAATTAAGCATCGCGGCTCTTTTTGGCGCGACCGCATGCTATATTCATTCTTTGGAAACCAACCGGGCGCCTAATCCTTGGGCAAGGATATAGCGCACTAAAGGGGAACGATCTCGTTCCGAACTGTATTGCAAACTGTATCCAATGTTTATCGGTCGTGCCGCAATCCGCGGGGAGATCGGTGATATACCTAACAACGGTGCCAGTCTTTCAGCGATGAAGCATGACGAGGCCGGCACCAGCGCCGGCTTGGCGGAGCCTCCCCGGGACGCGCGCATTAAGTTGCATATCTCCAGGATCGAATCCGCTCCTGGCAAGTTAAATCAACGATGAATTACCACAGCGACCCTCGCGCATTCTCATCGACGTGTTGTGCTGCGGAGTATTCGGCGGTGTTGGAGGTGCCGGATGTTGAACTGGACTTTTACGCGTAGCAACCAGATCACAGACTTGTCCGGACCGGACGGAACATCGATTTCGACAAGGCCACCAGAACCGGTGGCACCCCCGCAAAAACCGAAAATCGCAATCGCTCTCGGGGGCGGCGCTGCGCGCGGCTGGGCCCATATCGGCGTGTTGCGCGCCCTCGACGAAGAGGGCATCGAAGTCGGCATGATCGCGGGAACCTCGATCGGTGCGCTGGTCGGCGGCTGTTACCTTGCCGGCAAGCTTGACGAGCTCGAGGCATTTGCCCGCTCCCTCACCGTTCGCCGCATTGCCGGATTGCTCGATTTTGCCATAGGCGGCGCCGGGCTCTTCGGCGGCCTCAGACTGACCAAACGCATGCAGGAGCACCTGGAAGGTCTCAGCATCGAGAGCCTCGACAGGCCGTTCATCGCCGTTGCGACGGAAGTGCATAGCGGCCACGAGGTGTGGCTTGAAAAGGGATCGCTGATCACGGCGATCCGCGCGTCTTACGCGCTGCCGGGTATTTTCGAGCCGATCAAGGCGAATGGACGCACGCTCATCGACGGGGCGCTCGTCAATCCGGTACCGGTCTCCGTCTGCCGCGCCCATGAGCAGCAGCTCGTTGTCGCCGTCAACCTCAACTACGATCTTTACGGTCGCTCCGCCGTGGTCAAACACAGCGCCGGCGCGGAATCCCTGGAAGCGCCCGCAAAGGAGGCGACGCACCATTCGCGCCTTGGAATGACGAGCGTGATGGTCCAGGCCTTCAACATCATCCAGGACCGCATTTCCCGCGCCCGGCTTGCCGGCGACCCGCCGGATCTGGCCTTGCATCCGAAGCTCAACGACATCGGCCTTTCGGAATTTCATCGCGCCGGCGAAGCCATCGACCGCGGCTACCATGAGGCAAGGACCAGGCTTGTGGAGATCCGCCGCATGCAGGACGTGCTCGTTCGCTGACACGTCCGCCGTCGCTCGACTTGCGAAGCCGTTGCGCCCTCTCGCGCCTTTCGGCCAATCTGCCGGGCGCCCTTGCGACGGTGAAGCGGGCGCCCGCCGCATCATCGCGACTGCCCCATCCATGAGCATGGGAGCGCTCTGCGGCCGCGAGCGATAGGCAGGCGGGCGGCACTCTGCCGCCCGACCCCATCAGCCAGCGATATAGGCCTTTATCTGTTCGGTCTCCTGTTCGATGGCGCGGATGTGATGCTTGATCACGTCACCAATCGAGACGATGCCAGCGAGTTGACCGTTTCTTTCGACCGGCAGATGACGCGCCCTGAGCTTGCTCATCATTTCCATCAGGCTCTGGACGGACATTTCCTCGGTGCAGCAATAGACATTCTGCCACATGACAGCCGCAACCGGTCTTTCGAGACAGGTCGCCCCCAGCTTGGCAATCGCCGCGACGATGTCGCGCTCGGTGAGGATGCCTGCGATCTGATCGTCGGTGTCAACGATAATGACCGCACCGATATGATTGTCACGCAAGAGGATAGCGGCCTGCTGGACTGTCATCTGAGGGCCAACCGTTACGACGTTTCGGCCCTTTTCATCGAGTATGGCTTTTACTGACATGCGCACATCTCCCGTTGCGACAACACCGGGTCGGCAGGGAAAGTTCCAGCCGTCTCTCGTGTGGTACGGTCGGGCGATGGAACCTGTACCCTGGCCGCTTGCGAACGCCTCACCGCGTGTTCCTCAGACGCGGACGGCGTTTCGATACCCGGCCTACACGGGCCGCCCGTCTTTCGACAATTGGCGACCGTGACAAATGGTGCGCCAGCGTCTGAGGGAAATCAAGCGCTCACAATGGTCGTCAGCTGATCTTTCGCAACCTCAGTCGCGCGGATCGAAGAGGCTAAAGAGCAGGAAGCCAAAGAGGAAACCGCCGATATGCGCCTCCCAGGCGACGCTGCCGGCGCCACCGGGGGTGAACATGCCGAGGCCGATCAGGAAGTTGGTCAGAAACCAAATTCCAGCGAAGACCACAACGGAGCGGTTTGCGAGGGCCTCTCCCACCGTCAGTCGCCGATTGAGGTGGGCAAATTGCCGGCTGATACGCCCGCTCGGCGAGAAGACGAACCGCGCGGCCGCGCCCATGAAACCGGACACCACGCCGGACGCGCCGACGACCACGATCATCTCCCCCCAATGAAAGGCCGTGTGGAGCGCAACCGCAGCCGCCGCAGAAAGGCACCAGAACACCGCCAGTCTGCCCATTCCGATCCGCCGCACCACAGGCGCACCGAACGCAACCATCCAGAAGATATTGAAGATCAGATGCTCCCAGCTTCCATGCAGGAACGAATAAGTAACAGGGCTCCAGAGCCAGGCGAGCCCCTGGTCAACCAAGGGGTGATCGTAGCGCGCCGGCAGAAAGGCAAAATTGAAGATGATTTCCTGATCGATGGAGGGCGGCAGGACATAGGTCCGCAGGACGTGGATCGCGATGAGGAGCAGCAGAATGAAGGTCAGCCCCGCCGGCAGATTGAAGGCGGGTTCACGCGCCGGGTTGGCGGCGGCATCGCGCTCCGCTTCCGGTGGCATGGCCGTCTGATCTCGTTCCATAGTTGCTGCTCTCTTCCATCGGTGCGCCCGCCCGATTCCGCGCAATCGAGGCGACGCCATCGCATCGCCAGATTGGGACCAGACTGGGGCGACCAGCCATAAGCAAACAAAAAAAGACCGTCCAGCAAAAACTGAACGGTCGCCAAGCTCACAGTCGAGCTCCAGTTCAAGTGCCGAAGACAACGCTTCGAGAAGTGATGTCCTTCCCTGCCAGCCGCAGCCGCGCGCCGCAACTGAAACCGTTTGTTAACCTTAATTTCGCGCTGGCACGGTTTTCGCTCCGTCGATGTCAGGGCCGCCACGCACGGCCAAACATGTGCCGAACCGGGACAGACCGGCCGCAGGAATGGAATGAACAAACGATGCGCAGCAATACGACGACAGAGCTTTTCCGATACTGGAACACCATTCGCGGCAAGCGTGAGCTCCCCCGCCGCGACGAACTCGAGCCCTCGGATATCCGAACGCTGTTGCCGAACCTGTTTATCCTCGAACGGGACCGCAATGCCGGCATCTCGTTTCGCCTGGCGGGAACGCATGTCTGCGCGCTCTTCGGTCAAGAGTTGCGTGGCCGGCAGTTCGGCATGCTCTGGTTCGGGACCCAGGCGGCCAGGACACAACGCATCACCAATCTCGTCATGACCCACCGGGTACCGGTCATGCTTTCAGCCAAGGGACGCACCGCCGATCAACGTGAGGTCGACGTCGAAACGCTGTTGCTGCCGCTCGCCTCGAACGAAGGCAGCAGCGACCGCGTTCTTGGCGCCATTTCGCCCCTGGCCCGCCCGTACTGGTTGCATGCCACCTCGGTGGAATGTCTTGACGCCACCGGCATGAAAATCCTCGACCCGGACCGAACCGCTGTGTTTCGCGACGAACAGGCTCAAACGCCGGCCGGGACCGGCGCAAGAACACGCGCCGACAGCGGACCTTTGGCCGAGTTCCGCCAAGTCGGGCATCTTCGCATTCTGGAAGGCGGGCGCCGCAGCTGATCGCCTGCGCTGTCCCAGGATGACGTCTTGGACCAACCGGAGGACGAACCATCTATTAACTTCAGGAGGCTAAGCTTCGCCTGCCAAGCTATGTCGATCCAGAGTCATCATGTTCTCGTTCCAGCACGCACAGAATACCGCCCCGAAACCGCACCACGAAGGTGCGTTCCAGCGCGTTTCGGTGAACCTTGCTGGCCGCCTGATGCTTGCCAATTACGACGAGTATGACTGCACCGCGATCGACATGTCGCCCGGCGACGTCCTGCTTTCCTCGCCCGCTCGCCCGCGGGCCGGCGAGCGGATCATCGCCTATGTCGATCACGTCGGGCGCCTCGAGGGCACTGTTTCACGCATTGCCGAGGGCGCCTTCGTCATCCAGCTCAACGCGACCGAACGCAAGCGCGAAAAGCTGGCGGCACAGCTGACCTGGATCGCCAACAAGCACGAACTCGGCCTGCCCGAAGACAGACGTCACGACCGACTTGCACCGCGCAAGACCGCGACAGAGCTGACGCTCGACACCGGCGAAAAGTTCCCGTGCCGCATCATCGACCTTTCGCTGTCAGGCGCTGCCATCGACATCGAGAACCGTCCGCCGATCGGAACTGCGATCCTGTTGGGCAACATGAAGGGCCGGATCGTCCGTCACTTCCAGGAAGGCTGCGCCATCGAGTTCTCGGGCATCCAGTCCCGCGAGGCACTGACCGAATTTCTCTAAAGGCGCCGGCGCACGCCAGCCTTCGCGACCTAATACACAAGACTGATGAGGCAAGGCCGACACCGGGCTAGCACCGCAGTGCACCGAACAGGCTGACCCGCCTCGCCGCTTTCATGCGGCACCTCTGCGCCAGCGCAGAAGCGACACCCCCTGGACATTCCCATAGATGCATCCGCGCAATGTGGCTTTGCTACGGTCCGCGAGACGAACCCGCGCGCCGGGCCAATCCAAGGCAATACCATTCGCCTAACGGCCATCCGCGAAACGCGCGCCAGGGCGGTTGCGTCATATCGAGACATTTCGAGCACGAAGCTCTGCGCGCCGCTCCGACTGCGAAAATATTTTTTCGAGCAGTTTCAAGGCTCCAACGAATATATGAAGTCGAAAACCGGCACAAATGCCGGAGGCGACGCCATAAAAATCGGACCCAAGTCACCGTTTCACCTTGCCCGCTTCCCGCTCCTGCCGCAGACGTAGACACAACCTCGTTTTGATACAATGACTTGCATGCCTAACAAAATACGAACGCTGCACCACCATCGTTGGAAATCGATAAAATTTGAGTAAAATTCGATTTAAATACAAATAAAAATCTATTCTTATTTTATTCTTATACGACTTTCATTTGTACTTGTTTTTAGTTCGCGAGTTCGCGAGCGATAAAAACGTCTGTGCGATTGTCAAACCACAACGGGGAGACAATCATGCTCAAGACAATCACCAAGATGATCGCGGTCGCGGTCCTTTTCACCGGCGGCCTGATCGAAACGGCCCAAGCGCTTTCAGCCAATATGGTGGTGACTGGCGCGACCAACCCGCCGATTGGCCATTACGAGTTCTGCAAGATCTATGCGTCGGAATGCGCTTCCAACGGCAAGGATCGCGGCCCGATGGTACTGACGCGAGAGGGCTGGCAAAAGATTCTTGAGATCAACTACGACGTCAACCAGGCGATCGCCCCGCTCACTGACATGGAAATTCATGGCGTTGAAGAGAAGTGGTCCTATCCGGACACGGTCGGCGATTGCGAAGACTATGTTCTCCTGAAGCGTCGCAAGCTGATCGAGAGCGGTTTCTCTGCGTCGGACCTCCTGATCACCGTCGTGCTGCAGCCGAACGGCGACGGCCATGCCGTCCTGACGGTGCGCACCGACCGCGGTGATTTCATACTCGACAACATGCGCAACAAGGTGCTGCTGTGGTCGGACACCGAATACACCTACCTCAAGCGGCAATCGACCGAACATTCCGGTCGCTGGGTCAAGCTCCAGGACGGCCGCACCGTCGCCGTCGGTAGCGTTCGGACGCAGTAAGCCAGCAAGACAGGCGGGGCGCCAATCGAGGCGACCTTCCACCAAAACGCTCCGGTCAGTCACTATCCCCGTCCAGGCCGGATCTCGGCCGGTTCCGTTGTCCCTCGGAGCCGGCCGTTTTTTATTCAGCATCCCTGCACCATCGGCTCGCGCCGCGTTCGCATTTACCAAAAATTAACCGTCCTCGACCAGCGTCGGGCAAGCGGCGTCCGCCACACTTCGGTCTGCCGGCGAGCCAAACCGCGAACCACGGATTTGGGCTCGACCAAAGCGACGGAACGGCGCAACGATGAACAACACTCCAAACGGCATTGACGAACCAGAGCTCCGGCCGCTGCTGTCTCCCCGTTTCGTCTACCGGGTAACGGCAATCGTCGTCCTGCTTGCCGGATTATCGGCCGCCATCGCACTTGCGGGCCGCTGGTTCGGAGAAAACCTCGCTTTTGCCGGCCACACGGCCAGCACCGAAGTTTTCGACATCTTCATCGGTCAGGACCATATGCGGCTGCCAGCCAATATGATCCGCTTCGAGGCGCAACGCGCCACCTCGATTGTCGAACGCGTCGATGTCTACCTGACCTGGCCTGCCCTCGAGGGCTACAACGACGACAATCGCAAACTCTTCAACGATGTCGACGCCCCGCAAAACCTGATCTTCCTGCAGATCTCCCAGAGCACGATGTCGCGAGACATGTCCGGGCGACTGGAGCCGATTTACACCCAGGTCTTCGACGGAGCTCCAATTCCCGGGCCAAGCGGATTGAAGGAGCACACGACTAAAGCAACGTCCAGTTATGCGGGCGAAGTCTTTTACACGGCGGACCGAGACGGCCGGCCACCCTATGTGGTGCGGTGCCTCAAATCTGACGCGCAAACCCTTTCGACCAGCGCCGACTGCCAGCGCGACATCCACGCGGGCACGGATCTTGCCGTGCTCTATCGCTTCTCAAACAAATTGCTGCCGCAGTGGCAAGAGATCGACGACGCCATGGCAGCTTTTATCAAAAGCCGGCTCGTGCCCTGATTTTGTCCAACTGATATGGTCCAGCCAGCGCCGTCGCGCTATTGCGCTACACCGGAATTGTTTTTGTACCAATGCGTCCTTTTCCGGAAACCAATCATTCATCATAAACCGATTGGTAACGCTATGCCGATACTGTCTCGAGAACGGTCGTTCCCGGAGGCGGCGTCCGGACAACCCCATGACATGAGAATAAAGAGTAGCGTAGTGTCCCAATCCGGTTTTTTTGATCTCGCGAAGCGCCCGTTCGGTGCTCTTTCAAAGATGGTAGGACGGGTCGTCCTTGCAGGCGCCATTGCATCGGCCGCCTTTGCAGCGCCCGCCTTCGCGGCCTCGAAATACGCCAATCCGAAATATTCCGGCATCGTCGTCGATGCCAAGACGGGCAAGATTCTCTACGGCGAGGATGCCGACGAACTGCGTTACCCGGCGTCTCTGACGAAAATGATGACGCTCTATCTGACCTTCGAAGCGCTCGAGGCCGGTCGGATCACGACGTCCACGTCCATCCCTTTCTCAAAGAATGCGTCCGCTGAACCGCCGTCGAAACTCGGCGTGCGTGCCGGCCAGTCCATCACCGTCGAACAGGCAATCCTCTCGCTGGTTACCCGCTCGGCCAACGATGCGTCGACGGCGCTCGGTGAATTTCTTGGCGGCTCCGAACAGCGTTTCGCCCGCATGATGACCAACAAGGCGCGCGCACTCGGCATGACGCGCACGACCTACCGCAATGCCAATGGCCTGCCGAATCCGGAGCAGCGCACAACGGCACGCGACCAGGCACGCCTTGGGCTGGCACTGCGGCAGCACTTTCCGCAATATTACGACTATTTCTCCACCCGCAGCTTCCGCTTCGGCAAACAGACGATCGGCAACCACAACCGTCTGCTCGGCAATGTCCGCGGCGTCGATGGCATCAAGACCGGCTACACCCGCGCATCGGGGTTCAACCTGGTAACATCGGCCCAGATCGACGGACGCAGCATCGTTGCGGTCGTTATGGGCGGCACCTCCGGCGCCAGCCGCGACGCGCAGATGCGCCGGCTTGTGGCGAAGTACATGCCGGCGGCCTCCCGCCGCGGCGACGGCAACCTGATTGCCGAAACGAAGCCGACCCCGGTTCCGGTGGAAGAGACCCAGGTTGCGGCAACGGCACCGGTTGCGGAAACGCCTGTCGTTGCGGCCGCTGTCAGCGGTCACGACCTGCCCAACACCGGCCCGGTTCCGGATTTCCGCTATAACGGCGAAAGCGCGAGCAGCGTGCAGATGGCCTATGCCGGCAACAAGCGCGCGTCGGACAACCCTGTCCTCTCTCCGAAGATCGTTCCTAATACGCTCGACGCGCAGAGCCTGAAGCTGCGCCAGCCCGTCGAGGCCGGCATGGTCGATACCCAGGTCACCAACTCCGTTCCGAAGAAGGCCGAAGCCGTTGCAAAGGCTGAGCCGGCCGAAGTAGCAAAGGCTGACCCCATGCCGCCTCAGCCGCAGGGCTGGGTGATCCAGATCGGCGCGACGCCGGACAAGGATCAGGCAATGACCCTTCTCGGCAATGCCAAGGACAAGGGCGGCAAGGCGCTTCGCAACGCGAAACCTTTCACTGTCGCCTTCGGCCAGGTTTACCGCGCACGCTTCGGCGGCTTCGACGACCAGAATTCAGCAGTCAACGCCTGCAAGGCATTGAAGAAGAAAGGCATCTCCTGCTGGGCCAGCCAGCAGTAGGCTTAGAAAATTTGGCAGCCGGATGTGTTTGTTTTCCGGCCGCCTTCCTCGGATTTGTACAGCGTAACGAGGTTAATTATGGCGATGAACGAGAACGTTCCGGGTGTCACCCCGCTGCCGGGGCGACGGGGCAAGCCGTCGCGCATCAACCTGCACCCCCTGCACGAAGCGGCTATGCGCATAGCCGATCTCGGGCTCAACCGATCAAAGGCGAAGACGCGTGATCTTGTCGGCATGCTGCTGACCCACGGCGCCCGCGCCTGGCGCTCGACCCAACCACGGGCCGGCATCCATCTTCATGTAACGGCACCGGGTCGGCGCCATCCTCTGAAGATGCGGATCAGCTGATATCTCTGTTCATTAAAAGGCGGCATCGGCCGCCTTTTGCTTGCCGCATTGCCGCCAGACGGACAGGGCATGCACCGCCCCGCAAGCGCGGCGACGCCGGCGCGTTCCTGTGAACGCACAAGGGACGCTCTAGCAGCTTGATTGCAGGACGGCTTTCCGCTTCCAGTTATGCGACGTGAAAACGCGTTGCTCTAAAGAAGTCCGAGCTCGGCCAGCTCGCGGCGCAGCTCGAGCGGCATCTCGGCACCTCCACCGGATAGCGACGCCAAGTCGCGCGGGGCATCCTTGGTGCTGAGATAGCGCCAGCCCTGAAACGCGCGGCGTGGCTGCAGTTCCGTTTCGATCACTTCCGGACCGAGCAGCAGATTGCAGCGACCGATGCCCTCGCCGTCGGTGAAGGTCTCGATACCGATCAACGGCTGACGCGCCTGAACGGTCCCCTTGATCACCCAATAGAGCGAACCGCCCTCCAGGAGCTCTTCGACGCGCTTCGGAACCATGCGCGTCGTGTGGAACGAATGGGGCTCGAGCCCAGCGGCCATGGCCGCCATCGCCTTGCGCGAAACCCATTCGCGCAGGTCCTCGACCGATTCTGCTCCGACGCAGAGTTTTATGAGATGAAGAGACATAGCTGTTTTTGAACACCCGTCTGCCCATTGCGGTCAAGCGGAGAGACGCCGTTCATCCACAAATCCTGCCGCGGCCTCAACATTCAACGACGTTGACCGCAAGACCGCCGGTCGAGGTTTCCTTGTACTTCTCGTTCATGTCGACGCCCGTCTGGCGCATCGTCTCGATACAGGCGTCGAGCGGCACGAAGTGTTTGCCGTCGCCTTTCAGCGCCAGCGATGCTGCCGTCACCGCCTTGACCGCACCAAGCGCATTACGCTCGATACAGGGCACCTGCACCAGGCCGGCGACGGGATCGCAGGTCATGCCGAGGTGATGCTCAAGGGCGATCTCGGCAGCATTTTCGATCTGCTCGGGCGTGCCGCCCATCACGGCGGCCAGGCCGGCTGCAGCCATGGCCGACGCAGAGCCGACCTCGCCCTGACAGCCGACCTCGGCACCGGAAATCGAAGCATTGTGCTTGATGATGCCCCCGATTGCCGCGGCCGTCAGCAGATAGTCGCGGATGCCCTCCTGGTCGGCGTCGTCATGGAAATGCATATAATAGCGAATGGTCGCGGGAACCACGCCCGCCGCACCGTTGGTCGGCGAGGTGACGACGCGGCCGCCGGCGGCATTTTCTTCGTTGACCGCCATGGCGTAGACGCTCAGCCAGTCATTGGCGAGCAACGGATTGGTCTTGTTGGAGCGCCACTCTTCCTGCAGCTTATCGTGGATGGAACGCGCACGGCGACGAACCTTCAGGCCGCCGGGCATGATGCCCTCCTGGCTGAGGCCGCGATCGATGCAATTGCTCATAGCACCCCAGATGCGATCGAGGCCGGCGTTCAGCTCGTCCGGTGACATGGTCGCCTCTTCGTTCGCCCGCTTCATCTGGGCGATCGTGAGGCCCGAGCGGGCTGCCATATCAAGCATTTCCTGGGCCGAGGAGAACGGGAAAGGCACCTTGACGCCGGCCGGCTTGTTCTTCGAAGCGCGCATGGCCTCGAGTTCCGTGTCGGTCACGACGAAGCCGCCACCGATCGAATAGTAGATCCGCTTCACCAGCAACCGGCCATCGCGATCGAAGGCCGAGAAGGACATGCCGTTGGCATGTCCGGGCAAAGGCACCTTCTTGTCGAAGATCAGGTCCGTCTTCGGCTGAAACTCGTAGGAAGGATGCCCCGGCGGCGTGATCCGCCCAGTCCGTTCGACCTCGTCAATCAAGGCGTCCATTCGATCGGGATCGACAAGATCCGGCCGTTCGCCGACGAGGCCAAGGATCACCGCCCTACCCGTTCCATGCCCGATGCCGGTATGGGCCAGCGAACCGTGAAGGCTGACCTTGATCGCCGCGACTGCGGCGTGGGACGGGCGCGGCCAATCGCTGGAAAGAATGAGTTCGAGAAAGCGGTTGGCAGCCGACATCGGCCCCATCGTATGCGAGCTCGAAGGCCCGATACCGATCTTGAACACGTCGAAAACGGAAAGAAACATAAGCTGCCTGCCCCGGAGACTGACCCGCAGCGGACTGGCATGATCGCCCGAACGCCGCATGAATGATTGCCTCGATATCACGCTTCGCCGCCTGTGCGAACCAGCGTGACATCCTCATATCTGCTGGATGATCTTATCCTCAGATCGGTCCCGATTTAAGGAAATCCGCAGAGCAGATATAGGAACGAAGCCTAAGCGATCCCATAGCCTGCGGTCAGGCGGTCCACCGACATTCGATCGCATCCATGCGACATTACCGCCCGGGCCGACCGGGCTGCGGTGTGCCGCTGCCGGTTGCCCGGAATCAAAACGGCGCGGCTCTTGGGAAGCCGCGCCGTCAATCAGTGGACTTTTCTAGATATCAAATATCAAAGGCCGCCGAAAAGATAAGCAAGAACAAGAACGCCAGCGAAACCAGCTACGGCGCGTGCAGTCACGCCCCAGCAAGACTTCTGAATTGTATTGTCCATGATGTCTCCGAAAACACTCTCAACGGCCGCGGGCAGCACATTGGGCGCCCGCGTCTGAGGTCATGCATATTGAAGAAAGCGTAAATGCGCAATGGGGGAATGTGGCGGAAAGGTGTCGAACGCATCACAGAGCGATGACGAAGCTGGTGAAAACCCTGCAAACCGCGCGACGGGGCAAGGAGAAATTCCGCCGCAATTTCATCACAGTAGTTGACGCGCCGTCGATTCTGGCGCCCCCGCGACCACCTTGCAATTTCCAAAAGCCATGCCAAAAACACGTGTATGACCTTCGAAGATTACATAGCGCTCGTCGTGTTTATCCTGCTTTGGGCCGGCTTCAGCTGGGCGACCGACGGCACGCGCGGCTTCAAGCGTGTGAGTCTCACCCGCCTGATGAACGAGCACCGCGGCCGTTGGATCCGCAATTCGCTCAACCGCGACCTGAAAATGATCGACACGCAGATCATTGCCGGCCTGCAGGCCGGCACCGCCTTTTTCGCCTCGACGACGATCTTCGCGCTTGGCGGCTGCTTCGCGCTGCTGGGCGCAACCGAGCAGGTCCAGATGATCTTTGCGGACATGCCCTATGTCTTCCACGGCGGGCGAACCGCCTTCGAGCTGAAGGTCGGCGGCCTCACCTGCCTGTTCGGCTATTCGTTCTTCAAGTTCGGCTGGTCCTACCGGCTGTTCAACTATTGCTCGATCCTGATGGGCGGCATTCCAATGACCGCCGACATGCAACGGGATCGACAAGCCGCCGAAAGAGCTGCCGAGCGAGCGATCCGGATGAATGTGCTGGCGGCCAAGCATTTCAACGCCGGTCTCAGGGCGATTTTCCTGTCGATCGGCTATCTCGGCTGGTTCATCAGCCCCTATGTCTTCGTCGGGCTCACCATCTTCGTCATCTTCGTGCTCACCCGTCGGCAATTCTTCTCGGAAGCACGTGCAGCGCTGCTGCAGGACGCCACGCCCTGACGGGCCGCGCGGCTGATCCGCTGAACGCCAACGGACCGCGCCTAGTCATCTCAACGATCAACAAACGACGCGCGCCTGGCGCAAGCCAGGCCTGTCACTCTTCCTCACGCCAACAGGATGGCGAACGCCCATGTCCGATATCAACGTGACCTCCCCGGCAACACAGACCCCGCCGCCACAATCGCGGGGAAGGCTCGCCTTCATTGATGTGGCACGCGGCGTGGCCCTCCTGGCGATGGCCCTCTATCACTTCGTCTGGGATCTCGAGTTCTTCGGCTACGTCGCGGCAGGAACCGCCGGCACCGGCGGCTGGAAGATTTTCGCCCGGCTGATTGCCAGCAGCTTTCTGTTTCTTGCCGGCTACAGTCTCGTCCTTGGACAATGGCCAAAGATCCGGCTCGACGCCTTCCTGCGCCGTTTCGCCAAGATTGCCGGCGCGGCAGCACTGATCACCCTTGCTACCTACTTCGCCTTCCCGGACACCTTCATCTTTTTCGGCATTCTGCATGCGATTGCCGCCGCAAGCCTGATCGGCCTTATTTTCCTGCAGCTTCCTGCGGTCGTTTCCTTCGCTGCAGCCGCGGCTGCCATCGCCGCACCTTTCTATCTCCGCTCGCCGATCTTTGACGCGCCCTGGCTCTGGTGGATCGGATTGTCCGAGACGCTGCCGCGATCCAATGACTATGTGCCGCTCTTGCCATGGCTCGGACCGTTCCTCCTTGGCCTCGGCACCGCAAAGCTCTTCCACGCACGCCTTGCAGCGGCACTTTCGCGCCGGCCGGCTAACGATGGCAAAGGCAAGCTGTGGACGAACCCGCTCGCCTTCGGGGGCCGTCACAGTCTGGCCATATACCTCATTCACCAGCCCTTGCTCATCGGACTGGTCTATCTCTTCTCGTTGATCTCACCGCCGACACTACCGGATCCCAAAGAGGCCTATCGCAACAATTGCGTGGCGGCCTGCAACCAGGGAAATCCGGCCGTGCCGTGCGAGACTTTTTGCGGCTGCACGCTCGACCTTCTGGTGGAACAGAACCTGTTCGACAGCCTGAACAGGGGAGAGATCAACGTCAGCTCCGATGAACGCATTGCGCGAATCGCGCGACAATGCACAATGAACGTGCAATCAGGGGACTAGGACATGAATGCCTATCGTGCCAAGCCGCTGAACTTCCCATGGCCTGCCCTTCTTTACGGGGCAGCCACGCTTGCGGCGCTGCTACTGGCGCGACACTCCCCCATTCCAGTCGCACACGGCCATGGCTGGTTCTCCTGGATCAGCGGCGGCATCCTGATCATTGTCGCCATCTGGCTGGACCTCTGGGCACTCAAGACGTTGCTCGATCGGCATACCGCCGTCATGCCCCATCGATCGGCAACCTGCCTTGTCACCTACGGGCCGTTCCGCTTCACCCGCAATCCGATCTATCTCGGCTACACCTTGATGATGATCGGCTTTGGCCTTGCCACCCTCAATCCCTGGTTCTTCATCATGGCAGTCGCGGCGGTGATGCTGACAACGCTTTTCGCCATTCGCAACGAGGAGCGGCATTTGCTGTCGCGCTTCGGCTTCGAGTTCGAGCGCTACTGTCGGCATACGAGCCGCTGGATCTGAGCGCTGGCCGGGAAACACGCAGCAAAAAGGGCAGCGCGAGCGCTACCCTTCGAAACTTCCACCGGTAAGGACGCGGCCCGTCAGGTGCCGACACCGATCTCCGCGAGTCGCGTCAGGCATGCCTCCTCGACATTGTCGAGTTCCGTCAGCGTATCTTCGATATCCTTGCGCTTCTGGCGAAGCTCCTCGCGCTTTTCCTCGACACGCGACATCAGCAGCTGCAGCTGGCCGAGTTCACCGGGCGGATCCTTGTAGACCTGAATAATCTCGCGGATCTCTGCAATCGTAAAGCCGATGCGTCGGCCACGCAGAATCTCCTGGATCAGCCGCCTGTCGGCCGGCCGAAATAGGCGCGTCCTGCCGCGACGTTCGGGATGGATGAGGCCTTCATCCTCATAGAACCGCAGCGTCCGGGTGGAAATGCCGAATTCCCGCGTCAATTCGGTGATGCTATAGTATTTATTCACGCTGCCATTCCATGATTTCCTGCACATCCACTATCGTTGACCTTGACGTAAAAGTCAAACAACGCGCCCGCGTTATGTAACGTGGAACCACCAGGTGGCGATGCCGAGAAAACTGAAGAAACCGGTGATATCGGTGATGGCGGTCACGAAGACGGCGGAAGAGACGGCCGGGTCGGCGCCGAAGCGGTCGAGGCACAGCGGCACGAGGATGCCGCCGAGTGCAGCGGCCATCATGTTGATCAGCATGGCCGTGGCGATGATGCCGCCGATGTTCGGGTCCTGAAACCACAGCCCGGCGAGCAGGCCGATCAGAGTGCCGAAGATCATGCCGTTCAGGAGCCCCACCCCGGCTTCGCGTCGGATGATGCGGGGTGCGTTGTGGATGTCGAGGCCACGGGTTGCAAGCGCCCGCACGGTGACGGTCATCGTCTGCGAACCGGCATTGCCGCCCATGCCGGCGACGATCGGCATCAGGATCGCCAGCGCCACGATCTGCTGGATCGTCGCATCGAACAGACCGATGACCGAGGCGGACATACACGCCGTCATGGAATTAATGAACAGCCAGGGCACACGCGAGCGTGACGCCTCCGTCACCGAGTCCGACAGCTCTTCGTCGCCGACGCCGCTCAAGCGCAGCAAGTCTTCCTCGGCCTCTTCCTGGATGACGTCGACGACGTCATCGATGGTGAGGACACCGACGAGCCTGCCGTTGTCATCGACGACGGCCGCAGAGAGAAGGTCGTACTGCTCGAACAGCTGGGCTGCCTCTTCCTGGTCCATCTCGGCAGGAATGGCATGGCTCGTGTCGTGCATGATCGCATCGACCTTGATGGAGCGTTTGGTCCGCAGAATGCGGTCGAGGTCGATTGCACCGAGCAGCTTGAAGGTGGGGTCGATGACAAAGATCTGCGAGAAGCTCTCGGGCAGGTCTTCGTCTTCGCGCATGTAGTCGATCGTCTGGCCGACGGTCCAGAACGGCGGCACCGCCACGAACTCGGTCTGCATGCGCCGACCGGCCGTGCTCTCGGGATAATCGAGCGAGCGGCGAAGGCGAACCCGTTCGGTAAACGGCAGCTTGGCCAGAATCTCGTCCTGGTCTTCCTGGTCGAGATCCTCGAGAATGTAGACCGCGTCGTCCGAATCCATCTCGCCGATGGCTTCAGCGATCTGTTCGTTCGGCAGGTGTTCGACGATGTCGAGGCGGATTGCCTCATCGACTTCGGTCAGCGCCGAAAGGTCGAATTCCTTGCCAAGCAGCGAGACCAGCGCCAGGCGCTGGTCGGGCTGGATTGCCTCAAGCAGGTCCCCCATTTCGGAGGAATGCAGGCCCGCGACGTGCTGGCGCAGATAGATCGTATCACGGTCCGCGATCGCTGCGCCGACATGCATGAGAAAATCGGAGCGAACCGAACCGTCGTCGGCATAGATGTCCGAACCGTCAAAGGTCCTGACGTCTTCAGAACCGCGGTCGTCGTCCCCAATGTTGCTCATGGGCGCCCTCAAAACGATTGTTGCTTCCCAGCTCTCCACCTTGTGAACCGGAAAGAATGCGTTGCTGACGTGTGTTTGCCCCCTTGCGCGGCCATGCGCCGTATCGGTGGGCTCACAGTCCTGCTAGCGCAAAGCCCAGCCGAGGTCCACAGCACAGATGCGCCTGCGCGCACTGCGCAACAGATTAATTCAAGCTGTTGCAAATACATGAAAAATCGACCGCCTCTTAACCCTGTCGACATCGATCGAGCGATCGGCTAGCACTTCTGCGACGATAACGGATGCGCGACGCCCTGTCGGCGCAGCCAAGGAAGTCCTGATGGCCATTCGTCCCATTGTCCGCTTTCCCAATCCTTTGCTGAGCAGGAAGGCGGAAGCGATCACCAGTTTCGACCCGGCGCTCGAGGCGCTGGCGACGGACCTTCTCGACACGATGCGGGCCGCACCCGGCGTCGGCATTACCGCGCCGCATATCGGCATCTTGCAACGCGTGACAGTGATCGAGCTCGACCGGGAAAGCGGTGCAAGGACCTTCGTCAATCCGGAGGTGGTATGGCACGGCGATCAGATGACGAAACATACCGAAGGCAGCGTCTCGATGCCGGGCATCCTGGAGGAGGTCGAGCGACCAAACGCCGTTCGCATCCGCTATCAGACCCTTCTCGGCGAGACGATCGAAGAGCAGGCTGACGGCTTTATGGCCATCTGCCTGCAGCACGAAATCGACCAGCTCGACGGGATTTTTTGGACGCAGCGCCTGTCGCGCCTGAAGCGTGACCGAGCGGTCAAGAAATTCGAGAAGCTGGCACGGGATACGCGGCTAGGGTGAAACCCGCCCTGCCCGCGGCATCGGATTATTCGCAATTCACCAAGGATCGAACAATGAAAGCAAAAACTCTTGCCGTCGTCGGCCTGCTGGCACTCGCCGGCTGCAACAGCGCCCAGCAGAACCTGGAGCCTCTGCCCGAAAGCCTCACTTACGGTGAGAACGCGAGCAATCGAAAGACCGTCGCCGCCCCTGGCACCATGGTCCAGAACCGGTTCATGCATGAGGGCCAGATGGTCTACGAAACCTACGAGGTTCAGCCCGATCGCACCTACAAGCTTGTCCGGCGCCGCACGGACCAGAGCGGACCGGCCGGCAACAACTGACGCCCGGCTGCCACAAGGGCGCGCGGACGGCACACCGAGATCGGCGTGATACACGCAACGGCATGTATCGCGCCGGCTAGCCCTACCGCGAAGCGTAAACCGCCGTTTCAAAATCCAGGTATCCCCCGACCGAAGCGGGGTCGGCGAAAGGAAATATCTGCGTCGCCCACAGGCCGCCGAGGCCGTTTTGGCGGTCAATCCAGTAGTAGAGGTTCGCAAGCCCCGCCCATGCCAGCGCACCCGCCGGTCGGCCCGTCGGCGCAACCTCATCGTTGATCATGAAGCTAAGCCCCCAGGACTTCGGCATGCCGGGGAAAAACTCCGCGTCGTGCGAGAGGCTTGGTATCACGCCCGGAAGCCTTTTGATCTTCCGCTCGCCGAGGCCATTCTTTTCGGCCATCTCGACGGTGTCGGCTTTCAGAACGCGTCCGCCCGCAGCCATCCCATCGTTGAGCCACATGCGGATAAACTTGGCGTAGTCGATAGCCGTCGAATAGAGGCCGTGCCCGCCCATTTGAACCTCGGGGTCTGAGGGGAGCCGAAAATCAGGTAGCGCCCGCAGCTGTCCCGCTTCGTCCCTCTGGTGCAGGGTGACCATGCGTGCGGCCATGGACGGTGTCATTGCGAAGGCTGTGTCCTCCATGCCGAGCGGTTGGAATATGCGCTCTGCCATTACCGCTCCAAGCCGCTTGCCGGTGATGCCCTCAACGACCTGTCCGGCCCAGTCCAGATTGCTTCCATATTCCCAGTCGTCGCCGGGGTCGAACAACAAGGGGGTCTGGATGGACGCGTAGGATGCCGTGATCACGCTCGGCTGCCCATGTTTGTCGGCCAATCGGGCATAGGTCTCGTTGAAGAAGTCGTATCCAAGACCAGCCGTATGCAGCAGCAGCATGCGGGTGGTGACGTCCCGTTTGGGCGCGCGCAGCTTCGGGTTCCCTGAGGCATCAAACCCCTCGATCACCTGCAGCTTGCCAATTTCCGGCGCGTATTGCCTGGCTGGGGCATCCAGGTCGAGTTTTGCCTCCTCGACCAGTTGGAGACAGGCGGTAGCAGTGACAGCCTTGGTCATCGAGAAGATCGCAAAGACACTATCGACGGTCATGTCCACGGAACCGCCCAATGCGCGCTTGCCAGCCGCTCCCTGGTAAAAATCACCACGTCTATCCGTGGCAATCGCCACAACACCGGGCACTCCATCCACAGTGTCGACGACGGCGTTCAGGATTGTATCAGCTGCAGCCTTGAGATCGCCGACCACTGGAGCCTCCCGAACAACAAGCCAAGCTTGTTTCTTCGTGACCGTTACCCTGCCGCGGCCGCGCTGCGCAGATCGCTGCCGCCGCGCCCTTGGGACCGCGGCAAGGATATTACCACCGAACGACGTTCCAAATCATTTTCGTCGGCGCGGTGAAAACGGCGATCTTCGTCGATTCCAGTTCGGAGGCGAGTGAGGCACGGTCACGTCAGAAGGAGCGCACGGAATATGCCATGGGGCGAGGAAGGGCATCAAGAATTCCGGACCCGGCCAGGATACGCTAACTAAGTACCAGGAGATAAAACAAAAAACCCGGCAGAAGCCGGGTATTTGGTGCGGTCGAGAAGACTCGAACTTCCACGGGTTGCCCCACAGCGACCTCAACGCTGCGCGTCTACCAATTCCGCCACGACCGCATCGTGGTAGGTGCCAACTTGCGCCGGCGGGCTGCGTGTAGCAAAACCGTCCGGGGTGCACAAGAGACGGCTGTGCACAATTCAGATGATCACGGTGGAAGAGCCTGATGTCTCCTGCCGGAGACCGGTTTTCGTCTGTCGCGGCAGCATGTCAGTGGCGTTCGCGTTGTGACCCGAGAAGGCCGGGCTACCCGTTACCCTTCGCGCGCGAGCTCGCGCGAACCTTGTCGAGCACCGCGCCACGGCAGGTTCCCGCCGAGACGAGATCGCGATATTCCCAGGACATTCACATAGAGAAAAATGCGGCCCTGCCCGTCTGTCGACGCTTGCTGTTGATTGACGAGGTGCAGCGAACGGATCTGCCAAAGACGCGACCCCAGGTAAAACGCCGTTTCCGCTAAGCTCAGGATAAAAAACAAAAAACCCGGCCGAAGCCGGGTTTTTTGGTGCGGTCGAGAAGACTCGAACTTCCACGGGTTGCCCCACAGCGACCTCAACGCTGCGCGTCTACCAATTCCGCCACGACCGCATCGTGGTAGATGCCGACTTGCGTCGACGGGGCTGCATGTAGCAAAAGCCCTTTGGGGGCACAAGGGGATGACGACAGAAATTTGACGGGAAATGAAACTATTTCAACAGCCCGCTCAGGAAGCCTTGGAAACGCTGGACTCTTGTCTCACGCCGTCCCATTTACAAGCTCTCAAAGAACAGGAATGCCGAGCGAATGCAGCGTGAAAATCTGAGCCAGGACATGTTCGCCCCCGCGGAATCACCGCCGGTTCGCTGGCGGATTGCGTCTCATCTGGTCGATTATCCACAGGCCGTCGAGCTGATGGAGCAGGAAGCCGCCGCGATCGCCGCCGGAACGGCAGACGAGCTCGTCTGGCTGGTCGAGCATCCGCCGCTTTATACGGCCGGGACCAGCGCCGATGCCGCCGACCTGGTGATGCCAGATCGCTTTCCGGTCTTCGCCACGGGACGGGGCGGCGAATACACTTACCATGGGCCCGGCCAGCGGGTCGTCTATGTGATGCTTGATCTCAAGCGCCGCAAACAGGACGTACGCGCCTTCGTCGCGGCCCTGGAGAGCGTCGTCATTTCCACGCTCGGTTCAATGAACGTTCGTGGCGAGCGACGGGAAGATCGGGTCGGCGTCTGGGTTCGCCGCCCGGAAAGGCCCACCCTGCCCGATGGTTCCATGGCCGAAGACAAGATTGCCGCCATCGGTATCCGCCTGCGCAAGTGGGTAAGCTTCCATGGCTTCGCCTTGAACGTCGATCCGGACCTCGATCACTTCGGCGGCATCGTGCCGTGCGGCATTCGCGGCTACGGGGTCACGAGCCTCGTGGATCTCGGCCTGCCGGTCATGATGCCGGACGTCGACATCCGCCTGCGCGAAGCCTTCGAGACGGTGTTCGGCCCGACAAGAAACGACGTGATCTGACCCGGTTCAGTTTGCAGCCCGTCGCCCGGCAACCCGCTCGCGCCAGATGATGAAGAGGCCAGAGCCGACGATGATGGCGATGCCCAGCCACTTGGAGAGCGACGGGAAGTCTCCGAATATCAGGTAGCCGAGCGCTGTCGCCGTGACGATCTCGAAATAATGAAACGGCGCCAATAGCGAGACGGGTGCGGCCCGAAAGGCCTTGACGACCAAAAGGTGGCCATAACCCGAGAGCGCGCCGAGCACGATCACCAAGGTCCAACCGAGCGCCGATTGCGGCAGGGACGGCACGAAATCGGCAAGGCCCATGCCGTTGCCGATCAGGATCACCAGCGCCATCATCAGCGTCCCGCCGACGCCCGCGATCGTCTGCATCGTCAGCGGCGAATCGCCAGTACCGACCGCTCGGTTGAGGAGCAGGTAACAGGCAAAGACGAAGGCGCAGGCAACCGGCAAAAGCGCCGTCACACCAAATGCCGCGAAGCTCGGCTGGATGACGATCATCGCTCCGCCGAAGCCGACGACAATGGCGAGCCAGCGACGCCATCCGACCCTCTCCTTGAGAAATACGGCCGAAAGACAGGTCAGGATGAAGGGCTCGACGAAATAGATGGCGAAGGTGTCGGCCAGCGGCATGTACTTCACGGAAATGAAGAAGAACAATGCTGCGGTCGCCAGCAGTACACCGCGCAGCAGGTTGGCCCAGGGGCGTTTCGGTCTCAGCGCCCGCAAACCGCCGGCGCCAAGTAGCATCGGCAAAGTCGCCACCAGCTGAAAGAAGAAGCGGTAGAAGGTCACCTGCCCCGGCGACATGCCTTCATAGACAGCCATGTATTTCGCGATCACATCCATGCCCGGCAGGATGACCATGGCAAAGAGCATGATGGCGACGCCCTGCATCACCGTATCGGCTGGTTGGGCGGTCGCGGTCGGGGCGTCGGTCATGGGGCAGGCTCCTCTGGCCGCCGCACATTAGAGCCTACGCCTTAGTTTTCAACGGCCGAAGATGCGACGGGGAAGGAACTATCCGCGCCTTAGCCGCAATTGACGGTGTTTTTGGCGCTTCAGGGTGGTCCCTCACGGCCCAAATGCCTATAAGCTCAGGACAATCTTCCGCCCCGGACCTCAAGGTTGGCGTTCTGCCGCCGAGGCCCGGGACCTTTGAACGTAACCGTGGCAAAGGAGATATCCATGCGCTTGTCCACCGAAACGATGATTGCCCGCCTGCGCGACACCAGCGACGGTGACACGCTGGGAGGACGCATCTGGAGGGCGCGCGACGCCGCCAATCTCAGCGCCAAGGATCTTGCCGACCAGCTCGGGGTTCGCGCCGAGACGGTGTCTTCCTGGGAGCGCGACCGCGCCGAGCCCCGAACGAGCAGGCTTTTCATGCTGGCTGGCGTGCTGGGCGTCACCCCGGCCTGGCTGATTGCCGGCCTTGGCCGCGCGCCCGACGCGGACGCATGCGATGACGACACAGACGGCCTTCGCGAACAGCTGGCGCTGGTCAAGAAGCTGCACGAACAGACCGGCAAGGCGATTGCCGCTCTTGAGATGGAGCTCAATCGCGTTCAACAGAAGATCCGTTAGCCTTTTGCCGATTCCACACGGGCCGCCATCACCCGGGCGGCTCGCAATCATTTTAGTCCAAGGAGAAATTAGATGGATGTACGCGCCGCCGTTGCCGTTCAGGCAGGCAAGCCGCTCGAGGTCATGACGGTTCAGCTCGAAGGTCCAAAGGCCGGCGAAGTGCTGATCGAGGTCAAGGCCACCGGCATCTGCCACACCGACGACTTCACGCTGTCGGGTGCCGACCCGGAAGGCCTGTTCCCGGCGATCCTCGGCCATGAGGGTGCCGGCATCGTCGTCGACGTCGGCCCGGGCGTGACCTCGGTGAAGAAGGGCGATCACGTCATTCCGCTCTATACACCCGAGTGCCGCTCCTGTCCGTCGTGCCTGTCGCGCAAGACCAATCTCTGCACCGCGATCCGCTCGACGCAAGGGCAAGGGCTGATGCCGGACGGCACCTCGCGCTTCTCGATCGGCAAGGACAAGATCCACCACTACATGGGCTGCTCGACCTTCGCCAACTACACGGTGCTGCCGGAAATCGCCGTCGCCAAGGTCAACCCGGACGCGCCGTTCGACAAGATCTGCTACATCGGCTGCGGCGTCACCACCGGCATTGGCGCCGTCATCAACACGGCGCAGGTGGAGATGGGCGCGACCGCCATCGTCTTCGGTCTCGGCGGCATCGGCCTCAACGCCATCCAGGGCCTGCGGCTTGCCGGTGCCGACATGATCATCGGCGTCGACCTCAACAACGACAAGAAGGCCTGGGGCGAGCGCTTCGGCATGACCCACTTCGTCAACCCCAAGGAGGTCGGCGACGACATCGTGCCCTACCTCGTCAACATGACGAAACGTGGCGCCGACCAGATCGGCGGTGCCGACTACACCTTCGACTGCACCGGCAACACCAAGGTGATGCGCCAGGCGCTCGAAGCCTCGCATCGCGGCTGGGGCAAGTCGGTGGTCATCGGCGTTGCCGGCGCCGGCCAGGAGATCTCCACCCGACCGTTCCAGCTGGTCACCGGCCGCAGCTGGATGGGCACCGCGTTTGGCGGCGCGCGCGGCCGCACCGACGTGCCGAAGATCGTCGACTGGTACATGGAGGGCAAGATCGAGATCGATCCGATGATCACCCACACCATGGCGCTCGAAGACATCAACAAGGGCTTCGAGCTGATGCATTCGGGCGAAAGCATCCGCTCGGTGGTGCTTTACTAAGTTTGCATTGACGCGATTCCGGACGGAAAACCGTTTCACACTTTTCCTGGAATTGCTTCGCACGTTAAAGGACGCAATTCCGGGCGGAAAACCGTTTCACACTTTTCCTGGAATTGCTTAGCAAGTTGAGTAACGCAATTCCGGACGGAAAACCGTTTCACACTTTTCCTGGAATTGCTTTGCAAGCCGATTCAGGAAGGCGTCGGAGTCGATTGATTTCCGGCGCCTTTTCGGCCCCGTTGAGAAACAGATTCAAGATGATCTATGTCGATGCCGACGCCTGCCCCGTAAAAGCGGAAATCCTGAAAGTGGCCGAGCGCCACGGGATCGAGGTGACCTTCGTCGCCAATTCGGGCCTGCGCCCCTCACGCGATCCGATGGTGCACAATGTCGTCGTTTCGGCCGGCTTCGATGCGGCTGACAACTGGATCGCCGAGCGCGCGCAGGAGGGCGATATCGTCGTCACCGCCGACGTGCCGCTTGCCGTGCGGTGTGTTGCCGCCGGCGCGTTGGTTACCGGTCCTTCCGGCCGCATCTTCGATAAGGCCAATATCGGTATGGCCTCTGCCATGCGTGACCTGGGACAGCACCTGCGTGAAACCGGTGAAAGCAAGGGCTACAACGCGGCCTTCACACAGCGCGATCGATCCGCCTTCCTCGAAACGCTTGACCGACTCGCGCGTCAGGCCAAAAAGTGACAGGGCGGCAGCCGCTTCCGCTGCAGATCGCAGGGGCAACTGGATGACAGCGACGACGACGAAGCTCAGGCACTGGCCCTTCTACACCGCCATTCTCAGCGCAATCGCGAGCTTACCGGTCCTGTGGCTCGTGGCCCGATCCTTCGCACTCGAAGGCGCTGCAATCGTGTTCTTCTGCGTCTATCTGATCATGTGCTGGCGGCGACTGCGGATGATGACCGGCCGGCACCTGAGAACCCATGCCAGAAACACCGATGAGCCCGAGTTCGTTATCTTCCTCGTGACAACAGGGGCGGCGGCGACTTCGCTCGTGTCTTTGTTCTTCGCCCTCAACGGCGAGAAGACGGGATCGGCGCTGGCACTCGCCCTTGCCTTTGCCTCGGTCGTGCTCGGTTGGGCGACGATCCATATGATGGCCGCGATGCACTATGCCCATATCTATTGGGTGCCCGCCGCGAATGCGCAGACATCAGAGCCGGCGCGCGGCCTCGACTTTCCGGGGACGCCGGATCCTGGCGGTTATGACTTTCTCTACTTTTCCTTCGTCATCGGCATGACGGCGCAGACCTCCGATGTCGGCATCACGACGACGGCGATGCGGCGCATCAACCTGATGCACGCCATCGTCTCATTCTTCTTCAACACCGTGCTCGTCGCCGCCGCCGTCAATGCGGCCGTGCAACTTGCCGGCTGAGCATCATTACCCAAGGAGCATTCCATGAAAGTCCTCTCTCAGAACACCGCCTTCGGCGGCATGCAGGGCGTCTTCTCGCACGAGTCCGAAACCTGCAAGGGCGAGATGACCTTCGCCGTCTTCGTGCCGCCGCAGGCGATCAAGGAGCCAAGGCCGGTGCTCTGGTACCTGTCCGGCCTCACCTGCACGCACGCCAACGTCATGGAAAAAGGCGAGTACCGGCGCATGGCGGCCGAACTCGGGCTCATCGTCGTCTGCCCCGATACCAGCCCGCGCGGCGCTGACGTGCCCGATGAGTTGACGAACTGGCAAATGGGCAAGGGCGCCGGCTTCTATCTCGACGCCACGGAAACGCCCTGGGCCGAGCACTATCAGATGTATAGCTACATCACCGAAGAACTGCCCGCCTTCGCCAGCCAGCACTTCCGCATGGATATGAGCCGCCAGGGCATTTTCGGCCACTCCATGGGGGGCCACGGTGCAATGACGATCGCGCTCAAGAACCCGGAACGTTTCAAGAGCTGCTCGGCGTTTGCGCCGATCGTCGAGCCGTCGACGGCAGACTGGTCGACCGGTGCCTTTGAGAAATACCTCGGGGCTGACCGCGCCTCCTGGCGGCAATACGATGCCTGCGCACTCGTCAAGGATGGTGCGCGCTTCCCCGACTTCCTGATCGATCAGGGCAAAGCGGATAGCTTCCTCGAAAACGGCTTGCGCCCATGGCTGTTCGAGGAGGCAATCAAGGGTACCGGCATCAACCTGACGCTGCGCATGCACGAGCGCTACGATCATTCCTACTATTTCATCTCGACTTTCATGGACGATCACCTCAAGTGGCATGCCGAGCGGCTGGCTTGAGCAGATTCTGACCCGGAGCGAACGATGACCCACATTCTCCTTGTCGGCGTAGGCGGCGCGATCGGTTCGATCCTGCGCTACCTCGTCGGCCTCTGGACCGTCCATCGCTTCGGGGCAGGCTTCCCGTGGGGCACACTCGGGGTCAACATTTCCGGCTCGTTCCTGATCGGCGTGCTGGCTGAGGTGATCATGCGCAAGTTCGGCGCCTCGCCGGACCTGCGCGTCTTCCTGATTACCGGGGTTCTCGGCGGTTACACCACCTTTTCCGCCTTTTCGCTGGATGCGATCACGCTGTTGGAGCGTGGTGACGTCATGCTTTCCGCCATCTATGTCGTTGCCAGCGTCGCGCTTTCGCTCCTTGCGGTCCTCAGCGGGCTGGCTCTGATGCGCGCGATAGTCTAAAGGCTGCAGCTAAAGGCGCTGCGCATCCTCAAGGGAAATGCGGCGCACCGCTGCACCGTCCTTCAACCATCCGTGCTTCAAGGGCATCGTCGTGCAGCGGTCGAAGAATTGCGACAGCCTTAGCGCGCCTGGAGCCACTCTCTTGCGTCCACTTGAACGCACAAGCTCCGGATCGACACGCAGTGGCGCAGAAACAGGAAGCAGGTTCGCTCAGATGGCAGGCATAGAACACAGACAAGTGGATGGTGACGAGGCGGGTATGCGCCTCGACCGATGGTTCAAAGTGCATTTTCCGGGACTGGGCTTCGGTCCTCTGCAGAAGCTCCTGCGCTCCGGCCAGATCCGTGTTGATGGCGGCCGCGTCAAATCCGACACGCGCCTGCAGCCGGGCCAGACGGTGCGCATCCCTCCCCTTGGCGTCGATGCGAAGGAGACGAAGTCGGGCCCGATCGCCGGCCGCGACCTCAGGCATTCGCCCGATGGCGAATTGCTGTCGCGCATGGTGCTGCATGAGGACGCGAAGGTCATCGTGCTGAACAAGCCGGCCGGGCTTGCCGTGCAGGGCGGCTCCGGCGTCAACCGGCACATCGACAAGATGCTCGAGGCATGGACCAACCAGCGTGGCGAAAAGCCCCGTCTCGTGCACCGCCTCGACCGTGACACGTCGGGTGTACTTGTCATCGCCCGTACGCGTGGCGCTGCGCAGAAACTGACCGCCGCCTTCCGCGAGCGTGACACCAAGAAAACCTATTGGGCGCTGGTGAAGGGCGTTCCGCGCAAGCGCGAGGACCGTATTTCGACCTGGCTCGTCAAGGAACAGACGCCGGACGGCGACCGCATGCGCATCGCCAAACACGGCGAAGACGGTGCCGATCACGCCATATCCTACTACCGCATTCGCGAACAGGCCGCACAAAACCTCGCATGGCTGGAGATGGAGCCCTATACCGGCCGTACCCATCAGTTGCGCGTACATGCCCTGCACATCGGGCACCCGATCCTCGGCGACCCGAAATATTTCGACGCCGATATCAACTGGAGCCTGCCCGGCGGCATGCAGAACCGTCTGCACCTGCACGCGCGCCATATCGATATTCCGCATCCGGACGGTGGTCGCCTGCGTGTGACCGCGCCGTTGCCGCCGCACATGGTCCAGAGCTGGAACCTGCTCGGCTTCGAAGAGAACGAGCCTGGCGAGGACGACTGATGAAACTGGCGCTTTTCGATTGCGACGGCACGCTGGTCGACAGCGGTGGCCTGATCCATGAGGTGATGGCGCGGACCTTCGAGACCTTCGACCTTGATCGGCCCGAACTTTCCGCAACCAAGGGCATCATCGGTCTGACGCTCGATATCGCCATTGCCCGACTGCTCGGCCGCGAGCACGTCGACGATCAGGCCCTAGCAATGACTGCCCACTACAAGTCCATCTTCGCCGGCGTTCGCAGCGAAGCCGGGTTCCAGGAGCTTCTCTTTCCCGGCATCGCCGACATGATGCAGACGCTTTCGTCACGCGACGCTTTGCTGATCGGCGCCGTCACCGGCAAGTCGCGGCGTGGCTTGACCCATATCGCCGAGACCCATGGTTTCGACAGCATCTTCTTCGTATCGCGCACGGCCGACGATTGCCCTTCCAAGCCGCATCCGGCAATGGTGACGGAGTGTTGTTCGGAAGCCGGTGTCGACGCGAAGGATACGGTGGTCATCGGCGACGCAATCTACGACATGCAGATGGCCAAGGCCGCAGGTGCCGCCGCCATCGGCGTTGCCTGGGGTTATGCGTCCGTTCCTGATCTTATCGAGGCGGGCGCGGATTTCGTTGCCCAGACGCCGGCCGACATCATTGAATGGATGGAACACAATCATGCCTGATATTCGCGACGAACTCAGCGGTGCGATGAGCCACGAGGATCCAGTCCGGCGCGCGCAGATCCAGATGCTGAAACCGCTGCCGAAGCGTTTCTACAAGGAGGTCAGCGTTGCCTCGACCGACGCCGAGACGCACAATGTGCTACTCGACGGACGCACCGTGCGCACACCGGCCAAACAGCCCCTTTCAGTGCCGACGCGCCAGCTCGCCGACATGCTGGCGGCGGAATGGGACGCCCAGGCCGAGGTCATCGACCCCGGCCAGATGCCCATTACCCGCATCGTCAACACCGCACTCGACGGTGTGGCAAAAGACCAGCGTTCTGTATTCGACGATATCCTGCGCTTCGCCGGAACCGACCTTTTGTGCTATCGCGCCGACAGCCCGGAGGGCTTGGTCGCACGCCAGAACGAGATCTGGAATCCGGTGCTTGATTGGGCGCAGCAGGCGCTTGGGGCCCGCTTCATCCTTGCCGAAGGCGTGATCCATCAGGAGCAGCCGGAAGAAGCGATTTCCTCCTATGCCGAAGGCCTGCGCGCCTTTGCGACTCCATTCGGCCTCACCTGTATCCATACGGTAACGACACTGACGGGCTCCGCCCTGCTGGCGCTTGCGCTGGCCTCGGACCGCCTTTCCGCAGAAGAAACCTGGGCCGCCGCCCATGTCGACGAGGACTGGCAGATCGAGCATTGGGGAACTGACGAGGAGGCATTCCGCCGTCGCGAAAACCGCTGGCAGGAAATGCTGGCCGCCGCCGCTGTTCTGAATGCTCTGCGGTAACAGAGCCGCCGATTCATCCCCGAATACGAGTACGGGCTGCGCGTCCTTCAGAACGCGCAGCCCGCTTCATTTTGGCAACGTCGGTTACAGCGTCCGGGCAACGTCGCTCAGGCGCTTTACGTAGAGTCAGTGCGATGACGTAGCGTTAGGCAGCCAGCTTCAGCCCGGCGATGCCGCTGACGATCAGGGCGATGCAGCCAAGGCGGACGAAGGTCGCGGGCTCAGCGAACAAGAAGATGCCGAGGATCACGGTGCCGACGGTGCCGATGCCGGTCCAGACCGCGTAGGCGGTACCGAGCGGCAGTGTCCGCACGGCGAGACCCAGCAGCGCGATGCTGAGGATCATCGAGCCGACGGTCAGGATCGTCGGCGTGACGCGCGTGAAGCCTTCCGTGTATTTGAGACCGATTGCCCAGCCGATTTCGAGGATGCCGGCAAACAGAAGAAGGAACCAGGCCATTTTAAACTCCCAAGTTTGGAGCGAGGCCGTCCCCGCGGATGTTCGGCACCAAAGCCGTGCAGCCGTCTGCAACGCGGGTTCTATCTCACACTCCGGCATCGACGACAAGGCGTTCACGGGCAGGTCAGCTCTGCGTCGGTGGCAAAGCTAGGCGAATTCGTGGTTTCATTGAAAGCGCGAAATGCCCCAATTCCGTGAGCCAACCTCGGCGGAGCGTCGTTTCAACACTTCCCGAGGCCCGCCTCAGGGAGTGCCACGCTCCCGGCGCAACTTGCTCCACCATTCCAGCCGCTTGCGGATTTCCCGCTCGAAGCCGCGCTCCGGCGGGTCATAGTAGGTCTGGCGCCCCATCTTTTCCGGAAAGTAATTCTGGCCGGAAAAGGCATCCGGCTCGTCGTGATCGTAGCGATAACCGTCGCCGTAGCCTTCACCCTTCATCAGCTTCGTCGGCGCATTGAGGATGTGCTTCGGCGGCAACAGCGAGCCGTTCTCCTTGGCCGACCGCATCGCCGCCTTGTAGGCTGTGTAGACACCATTCGACTTCGGCGCCGTCGCCAGATAGACGCAAGCCTGCGCCAGCGCCAGTTCGCCTTCGGGCGAGCCGAGATAGTCATAGGCGTCCTTGGCCGCATTGCAGACCACCAGCGCCTGGGGATCGGCAAGGCCAATGTCCTCGACAGCCATGCGCACCAGGCGCCGCCCGAGATAGAGCGGATCCTCGCCCGCATCGAACATGCGGCAAAGATAGTAGAGGGCAGCATCCGGGTCCGAGCCGCGCACCGACTTGTGCAGCGCAGAGATCAGATTGTAGTGGCCGTCCTGGCCCTTGTCGTAGACCGGTGCCCGGCGCTGCACGATGTTCTGCAACGCAGCCGCATCGAAGATTTCGTCGCGTCGCGCGGCACGCCAGACTTCCTCGGCGAGTGTCAACGCCGCCCGACCGTCACCATCCGCCATGCGGATGAGGCTCGCGCGCGCGTCGGCATCGAGCGGCAAGCTCTTGCCCTCCTGTTGCTCGGCCCGCGAGAGAAGCTCCTCGATGCTGTCTTCGCCATGCGGTTTGAAGGTCAGCACGCGGGCCCGGGACAACAGAGCGGCGTTGAGTTCGAAGGAGGGGTTCTCGGTGGTGGCGCCAACCAGGATGACCGTGCCGTCCTCCATGACCGGCAGGAAGCTGTCCTGCTGGGCCCGGTTGAAACGATGGATCTCATCGACGAAGAGCAAGGTCTGTCGGCCGGACATCCGCCGTGCACGTGCTGCTTCAAACACCTTCTTGAGGTCGGCGACCCCGGAGAAGATGGCCGAGATCTGCTCGAAGGCAAGCCCCGCCTCCCCTGAAAGCAAACGCGCCACCGTCGTCTTGCCCGTTCCCGGCGGTCCCCAGAAGATCATCGACCCGAGAGAACCCGACGCGATCATGCGCGACAGCACGCCGTCCTCCCCGGTTAGATGCTCTTGCCCTGTGACGTCGGCGAGCGTGCGCGGACGCAGCCGGTCGGCAAGCGGTCTTGCCGACGCCATTTCAGGCGGTTCGTGGGCTGTAAACAGATCGCTCATCGGAAGAACTGACGGATGAGTTGACCGTCCCGCTCAATCTCGACGCGCCAGAAGGAGGCGTCGCTGGCCATGACATCCTCAAGCGTCTTGGAGGTGTCGATCGCCGCGCCGTTGACGGAGCGCACGATGTCCTTAGGCTCAAGGCCGATACGCGCCGCCGGCGAGCCGCGGTTGACCTCCATGACGACGACGCCCTGAAGGGAGGTCGACACGCGCAGTTCTTCGGCGAGCCGTGGCGAAAGGTTGGCGACTACCGCGCCGGCGAACGGGTTGCGGCCCTCAATCAGCCGCTCGTCGCGCGGCGATGTTTCCGGGGCCCGATCCAGTTTCAAGGCTATATCCCGCGCTTTGCCGTTCTCCGACACGGTGACGCGCGCCTCGTGGCCGATGCCAACCGTCGTCAGACGGTAACCGAGCGCATCGGGGTGTTCGACATCGATGCCGTTGACGGCGGTGATCACCTGCCCCGGCTTGATGCCCGCGCTAGCAGCCGGCCCGCCCGCAACGACGGCCGTCACCAAGGCGCCACGGGCACGGCTGAGGCCGAGTGCCTCGGCGACTTCCGAGGTTACCGGTTCGAAGCTTGCGCCGATAAAGGGGCGGACGAAGGCGCCGTTTCCGCCTTCGGCGGAGGCGACGAAGACCTTAACCAGATTGGCAGGAATGGCGAAACCGACGCCGTTCGAGCCGCCGCCCTTCGAGAAGATTGCAGTGTTGATGCCGATGAGCTGACCGTTCATGTCGATAAGACCGCCGCCCGAGTTGCCCGGGTTAATGGCCGCATCCGTCTGGATGAAGAAGCCGAAATCGCCGGATGATACCTGGTTGCGGGCCAGCGCCGAGACGATGCCACTCGTGACCGTCTGGCCGACGCCGAAGGGATTGCCGATAGCAAGCACGAGGTCGCCAACCTCCACCACGTCGGAATCACCGAGCGGAACGATGTCGAAGGGGCCATCCGACTGTATCTTCAGCACTGCAAGGTCCAGCCTGTCGTCCTTGAGCACGATCTTGCAGGGAAACTCACGGCCGTCAGCCAGGGCTACCTTGATGTCGTCGGCCCCCTCGATGACGTGGTTGTTGGTCACCACGATGCCGTTCTTGCCGACGATCACGCCGGAGCCGAGCGACGATTGCTTTTCCGAACGATTCGGCATGCGCTGGCCGAAGAACTCTTCAAAGAAAGGGTCGCCGGAAAAAACCGAACGGCGCTCGACCACCCGTTCGGCATAGACGTTGACGACCGCGTTGGCCGTCTGCTTGACGAGCGACGCGAAAGACAGCTGCATTTCCGTGCGCGACTGCGGAACCGTCTTGGCCTCCTCGGCCAATGCCGGACAAGCCAGAGAAACGGCGAAGACGAGCGCAACAAGCGCTCTATTACCAACGATCATGTGATGCATTCTCCTATTCGTCGCGGCTACGTTCAGATAGGATTTCGCAGGAAAAAAGGCAAATGTTGGCGCAAGATACACAAAGTCGCCGCCTTCACGCGCCGCGCACGAAAACGTGGTTCGGCACCCCTTTCACGGTGATCGAAAGTCTGGTGAGTTCGTACAAGACAAGGCTCATAAACCACTCTCGGAAAAAACCATGCCATCCTATCGTCCGTCGCGAATCGTTTCCTCGGAGATCACCCCGGAGACCATCTTTCTCAACCGCCGCACCTTTCTGGGCGCGGCCGCCGGCGGGTTTTTCCTCGCAGGCAGCGGTTCGGGCCTGGCAGCAGCTCTCGGAGCGCCTAAGAGCAAATACGTCGTCGATGAGGAGCTGACCCCGGAGGCCGACGTCACGAGCTACAACAACTTTTACGAATTCGGGACCGGTAAGGACGACCCGGCCGCCAATTCGAGCAACTTCAAGCCGACACCGTGGACCGTGAAGGTCGACGGTCTTGTCGGCAAGCCCAAGGAGTTTGGGCTGGAGGAACTCTTGAACTTCCCCCTCGAGGAACGGGTCTATCGCATGCGCTGTGTCGAGGCCTGGTCGATGGTGATCCCCTGGACCGGTTTCCAGCTATCGACACTGCTCGACAAGGTGGAGCCGCTCGGCAGCGCCAAATATGTCTCGTTCGAGACTGTCGTGCGTCCCTCGGAGATGTCGGGGCAATCCGGTTTCTTCCAGCCGCTGCCCTGGCCCTATCGCGAAGGGCTGCGGCTCGACGAGGCCCGCCACCCTCTCACCCTTCTTTCCGTCGGCGTCTATGGAAAAACACTTCCGAACCAGAACGGCGCACCGATCCGGCTCGTCACTCCCTGGAAGTATGGCTTCAAGGGCATCAAGTCGATCGTGCGCATTTCGCTGACCGAAACGCAGCCGCCGTCCACCTGGAATCTTTCCGCACCCAACGAGTATGGCTTCTATGCCAACGTCAATCCGGCGGTCGATCATCCGCGCTGGAGCCAGGCCACGGAAAACCGTATCGGTGGCGGAGGCTTTTTCGGCTCCAATCGCCGCGATACCCTGCCCTTTAACGGCTATGCCGACGAGGTTGCGAGCCTCTATGCAGGCATGGATCTGAGAGCGAACTACTGACGATGGCCCATCTGCCGGCACTTCCGAAGCGTTATCATTCAGCCTCGGTCTGGGCACTTTACGGCTTCGGTCTGTTGCCGGCAGCCTATGCCTTTTATCTCGGTGCCACCGGGCAACTTCCGGGCAATCCGGTCAAGGAGTTCGAGCATCTGCTTGGGCTGTGGGCGCTTCGCTTTCTCGTCGCGACCTTGGCGATCACCCCTATCCGCGACCTTTTTGGCATCAATTGGCTGCGCTATCGCCGGGCGCTCGGGCTGCTCGCCTTCTATTATGTGCTGATGCATTTCCTGGCTTATATGCTGCTCGACCAGGTGTTGAACATATCCGCGATCCTCGCAGACATCGCACGTCGCCCGTTCATTACCATCGGCATGGCGGCGCTCGTGATGCTCATTCCGCTAGCACTGACGTCCAACAACTGGTCGATCCGCAGGCTCGGGGCACGCTGGAACGCCCTGCACCGGCTTGCCTATGTCATCGCTGCCGCCGGCGCCCTGCACTTTGCGATGTCAGTGAAGGTCGTCGGACCAGAGCAGATCCTCTACTTGGTTCTGGTAACGGCGCTGCTTTTCTGGCGGGTGGTGCGCAAGCCCTATCTGCGGCGCAAACGTCAGGCGGCCAATGCACCGGCCACGACAGCCCCCGGAAGAGCGTGAGGAGTTCCGCGCCCAGCCTGACTATCGATCGCCGGTCGCGCTTCAGCGAAACGGTGAGGACGATCTGGTGCGCTCCTTTGAAAGTCCGCAGTCGAGCAATGGGCTCATAGAAAAAGCGGCCGGGTGATCGCCACCCGGCCGCTTCCAATTCAATGCCTTCGATCGGCTTAGGCTGCTTCGGCAGCTTCAGCTTCAGCGGCAACGCGTGCGAGATCCTTCGCACCCTTCGCCGAGACGTCGCGGTCAACGAATTCGATGACGGCGAGCGCGGCATTGTCGCCGTGGCGGAAGCCAGCCTTCATGATGCGCAGGTAGCCGCCGTTGCGGGTGGCGTAGCGCGATGCGATCGTGTCGAACAGCTTCGAAACGACGGCAGCGTCGCGGATCTGCGAGATCGCCTGACGGCGAGCATGCAGGTCACCGCGCTTGCCGAGCGTGACGAGCTTCTCGACGATCGGGCGGATTTCCTTGGCCTTCGGCAGGGTCGTAACGATCTGCTCGTGTTCGATCAGCGAAGCTGCCATGTTGGCAAACATCGCCTTGCGGTGGCTGGCGGTTCTATTCAGCTTGCGGCCGGCTTTACCGTGGCGCATGGCTATTCTCCTTCACTTGCAGGCATTCGCCCGCAGTCTAATGGTTAGTATTGGTCTTCGTAACGCTTGGCGAGATCTTCGATGTTCTCAGGCGGCCAGGACGGCACTTCCATGCCGAGGTGCAGGCCCATGGAAGCGAGAACTTCCTTGATTTCGTTCAGCGACTTGCGACCAAAATTCGGTGTGCGGAGCATTTCTGCTTCGGTCTTCTGAATGAGGTCGCCGATGTAGACGATGTTGTCGTTCTTCAGGCAGTTGGCCGAACGGACCGAAAGTTCCAGTTCATCGACCTTCTTGAGAAGCGCCGGGTTGAAGGCGAGCTCGGTGACTGCCTCTTCCTCTGCTTCCTTCTGCGGCTCGTCGAAGTTGACGAAGACCGACAGCTGGTCCTGAAGGATGCGGGCCGCAAATGCGATCGCATCTTCACCGGTGACGGAACCGTCCGTCTCGATGGACATCGTCAGCTTGTCATAGTCAAGAACCTGGCCTTCACGGGTGTTTTCCACCTTGTAGGACACTTTCTTGACCGGCGAGTACAGGCTGTCGACCGGGATCAGGCCGATCGGAGCATCTTCCGAACGGTTGCGATCAGCCGGTACGTAGCCCTTGCCGTTGTTGACGGTGAACTCCATGCGGATCTCAGCGCCCTCGTCGAGGGTGCAGATCACATGGTTCGGGTTGAGGATTTCGATATCGCCAACCGTCTGGATGTCACCGGCGGTAACAACGCCCGGACCCTGCTTGCGCACGACCATGCGTTTTGCGTCGTCGCCATCCATCTTGATGGCGATTTCCTTGATGTTGAGCACGATGTCCGTCACGTCTTCCCGAACACCCGGGATAGAGGAGAACTCGTGCAGGACGCCGTCGATCTGCACTGCGGTGACAGCAGCACCGCGCAGCGACGACAACAGAACGCGGCGAAGCGCGTTGCCGAGCGTCAGACCGAAGCCGCGTTCAAGCGGTTCCGCAACCAGCGTTGCCTTGGTGCGGCCGGAGGAGACGAAGTCCACCTTGTTCGGCTTGATCAGTTCCTGCCAATTCTTCTGGATCATGTTTTCTGCCTTCCGTTCGTTGCCACCATCCAATCGTGACAACCGAGCCCCGAAGACCGGGAGAGAGCGGATGCCCCCTCACCGGCATGTTGAATGCAAATGATCAGACGCGGCGCTTCTTGCGCGGACGGCAACCGTTGTGCGGGATCGGGGTCACATCGCGGATCGAGGTGATCATGAAGCCCGCAGCCTGCAGCGCGCGAAGAGCGGATTCACGGCCGGAACCCGGACCGCAAACTTCAACTTCCAGCGACTTCATGCCGTGTTCCTGAGCCTTCTTGGCGCAGTCTTCAGCGGCGATCTGAGCGGCAAACGGGGTCGACTTACGCGAACCCTTGAAACCCTTCGCACCGGCGGACGACCAGGCAATCGCGTTGCCCTGTGCGTCGGTGATGGTGATCATCGTGTTGTTGAACGACGAATTGACGTGTGCAACGCCAGACGTGATGTTCTTGCGTTCGCGGCGGCGAACGCGGGTGGCTTCCTTGGCCATAGGATCCCTTTCTTAGATCTCTGCACCGCCGTAATTCCAGCGGCTCCACCGGGAAAAGGATTTGTCGTCCCCTGCCCTGCATCTTCATTTCCCGCGGAACGAACCCCGCCCCGCGGACTTGACGCCCGGCCAAAAAGGCCAAACGCCGGTCGGGCAAACGCCCTTCCAAACTGCAAAAGGAGGCCGGCGCTTGACACCAGCCTCCCAATCTCCCTTTTCGGGAAATTACTTCTTCTTACCGGCAATCGCCTTCGCCGGACCCTTGCGGGTACGAGCGTTGGTGTGGGTGCGCTGACCACGAACCGGAAGGCCGCGACGGTGACGCAGGCCGCGGTAGCAGCCGAGGTCCATCAGGCGCTTGATGTTCATCGAGGTCTCGCGACGCAGGTCACCTTCGACCTGGTAGTCGCGGTCGATCGTTTCGCGGATCTGCAGGACTTCAGCGTCCGTCAGCTGATGCACGCGACGGTCAGCCGGAATACCGACCTTCTCGACGATTTCCTGTGCGAATTTCGGGCCGATCCCGTGAATGTAGGTGAGCGCGATAACTACGCGCTTCGCCGTCGGGATGTTGACGCCAGCGATACGTGCCACGTCTATTCTCCTTGCGTTCCAGTTGCCATCCGGCAATAGGTGCTTCGTTACGCGACCTCGAAGAGCCGCACGTTGATTGAGGTTCGAGACACGTCAAAAACGACCGTACCCGGACTTCATTTTCTTTGAAGACCGCGCCGATCGCTCCCATGTCGCGAGTTGGCGCTGTCTTTGGCGGAATCGGCCGGAAAAGTCAACTCCCCGGCGGTTCCTTTTCGGCAAAGACCAGTGTCTAAGCCAGAATCTTCTCGATCTCGGCGGTGACGGTGTTCACATCCGCCATGCCATCGACCGTTCTGAGTTGCCCGGTGCCGGCATAGTGCTCCGACAACGGCGCGGTCTTTTCACGGTACTCCGTGAGCCGCCGCTTGAACGCCTCCGGATTGTCGTCCGAACGAACTGAGCCGCCCGCAGCGATGGTTTCCGCTACGCGATTCTCCATCCGTTTAACAAGGGCCGTCTCGTCGACCTTGAGCTCGATGACCGCATCGAGCTTCAAACCCTTGCCTTCGAGCATCTTGCCGAGCGCGATCGCCTGCGGGACGGTGCGCGGGTAACCATCGAGGATGAAACCATTTGCGCAATCCGCCTGGTCGATGCGGTCCGAGACGATCTCGTTGACGATCTCGTCGGATACCAGCTGACCAGCATCCATGACCGCCTTGGCACGCTTGCCAACGTCAGTCGCCTGGGCAACGGCGGCCCGCAGCATATCACCTGTGGAAAGCTGCGGAATGCCGTATCTCTCCGTCAGAAGCTTGGCCTGAGTCCCCTTGCCAGCGCCCGGCGGTCCCAAAAAAATCAGTCTCATCGTCCCCTCTTTCCTCCGCGCAGCTTCGACTTCTTGATCAGCCCCTCATATTGCTGTGCGATGAGGTGGCCCTGGATCTGTGCTACCGTATCAAGGGTGACGCTGACAACAATCAAAAGCGACGTACCACCAAGGTAGAACGGCACGCCGGTCTGAGAAATCAGAACTTCAGGCAGAATGCAGACGAAGATCAGATAGGCGGCACCAATCACGGTGATGCGCGTCAGAACGTAGTCGATGTATTCCGCGGTGCGCTCGCCCGGGCGAATGCCCGGAATGAAGCCGCCGTGTTTCTTGAGGTTGTCGGCCGTGTCCTTCGGGTTGAAGACGATTGCCGTGTAGAAGAAGGCGAAGAACGCAATCATCGCCCCGTAGAGAACCATGTAGAGCGGCTGGCCGTGCGCAAGCGCGCCGACCACCGTTGTCGCCCAGCCCGGCAGCGTCGCCGTATTGGCAAAGCCTGCAAGCGTTGCCGGCAAAAGCAGCAGCGAGGACGCGAAGATCGCCGGGATAACGCCCGAGGTGTTGAGCTTCAGCGGCAGGTGCGACGTGTCGCCCTGGAACATGCGGTTTCCGACCTGACGCTTCGGATACTGGATCAAGAGGCGACGCTGTGCGCGCTCGACGAAGACGATGAGCGCGATGACGCCGACGACCATGACGATGATGGCGAGAATGAGCGGCGTGGACAGTGCGCCGGTACGGCCGAGTTCCAGCGTGCCGGCAAGAGCCGTGGGCAGATGCGCAACGATGCCGGCGAAAATGATCAGCGAAATACCGTTGCCGATACCGCGCGAGGTGATCTGTTCACCCAGCCACATCAGGAACATGGTGCCGCCGAGCAGCGAGATGACCGTCGAAACGCGGAAGAACCAGCCTGGATCGTTGACGAGGCCGTTGCCGCTCTCAAGGCCGACGGCGATGGCATAAGCCTGTGCCGTGCCGAGAAGCACCGTACCATAACGGGTGTACTGGTTGATGATCTTGCGGCCCTGCTCGCCTTCCTTCTTCAGCTGCTCCAGCGCCGGAACGACTGATGTCATCAGCTGAACGATGATCGAGGCAGAGATATAGGGCATGATGCCGAGCGCGAAGATCGCCATGCGCTCAACTGCACCGCCCGAAAACATGTTGAAGAGGCCGAGGATGCCGCCGCTCTGGCCGCGGAATGCCTGTGCAAACGCGTCCGGGTTGAGACCGGGCAGCGGGATATAGGTGCCAAGACGGTAAACCAGAAGCGCACCAAGCGTGAACCAAAGCCGTTTCTTCAGATCTTCCGCCTTGGCGAAAGTCGAGAAATTCAGGTTCGAGGCGAGCTGTTCCGCTGCAGAAGCCATGCAATTCTCCGCGTACCAAATCTCGGAATCAGCGGGAACACCCGGTCCGTTCCGGAAGGAGTAACTTTTCGTATTGAAAACCGGACGCGAGGCGATTGTGTCTGCAATCGGATGCCTCACCGTGGTTTCCGCTATGTCCGCTGCGACGAGTGATTCGCCGGCTCCGGACGTGAGGCTCACATATGGGAGCAAAACCGCCCGGAGTGAAGCACCCCGGGCGGTTCATCAATAATATTATTCAGCAGCAGCTGCGAGCAGCTTGACCGAGCCGCCGGCCTTTTCGATCTTCTCGATCGCCGACTTGGACGCGCCTGCAACTTCGAGCGAAACCTTCGCCTTCAGTTCGCCGTCAGCGAGAACGCGGACGCCGTCCTTTTCGCGACGGATGACGCCGGCAGCCTTGAGGGCTGCGGCATCGACGGTCTTGGCAGCGTCGAGCTTCTTGGCGTCAATTGCCGTCTGGATGCGGCCGAGCGACACGACAACAAACTCCGAAGCGAAGATGTTGTTGAAGCCGCGCTTCGGCAGACGACGGTAGATCGGCATCTGACCGCCTTCGAAGCCGTTGATGGCAACGCCCGAACGAGCCTTCTGACCCTTGACACCGCGGCCGGCCGTCTTGCCGGAGCCCGAGCCGATACCGCGGCCGAGACGCTTGCGGTTCTTGGTCGAACCTTCGTTGTCCTTGATTTCATTCAGTTTCATGAGCTTATCCCCCTCACTTCTCGTCGACGACGCGAACGAGGTGCTGGACGGTCCGGATCATGCCGCGAACAGACGGAGTGTCTTCCAGCGTGCGAACCCGGTGCATCTTGTTGAGGCCCAGGCCGATAAGCGTCTGACGCTGTTTGGCCGGACGGCGAATGGGGCTACCGATCTGCTCGACGGTAACCGTCTTCGTGGCAACTTCTTTTTTAGCCATCTGACAGCTCCCTTATTCTTCGGAAGCAGCGCCGGAGGCAACACGGCGAGCCTGGAGCGTGGCGTACTTCATGCCGCGCTGAGCTGCGATGTCCTTCGGGTGCATCTGGTTCTTGAGGGCGTCGAAGGTTGCGCGAACCATGTTGTAGGGGTTCGACGAACCGGTCGACTTGGCAACGACGTCATGAACGCCGAGCGTTTCGAAGACGGCGCGCATCGGGCCACCGGCGATGATACCGGTACCGGCCTTGGCCGAACGCAGCAGCACCTTGCCGGCGCCGTGACGGCCATGAACGTCGTGATGCAGGGTACGGCCACCACGCAGCGGGACGAAGATCAGGTCGCGCTTGGCAGCTTCAGTCGCCTTGCGGATGGCTTCCGGCACTTCGCGCGCCTTGCCATGACCGAAGCCGACGCGGCCCTTCTGGTCGCCAACGACGACGAGAGCTGCGAAACCGAAACGACGACCGCCCTTCACCACCTTGGCGACGCGGTTAATTGCTACGAGCTTATCGACAAATTCGCTGTCGCGCTCTTCGCGGTTCTGGCGATCTTCGCGAGAACCCTTTCTTTCCTGTGCCATTGTCCTTTTCCTTTTTCTTTTCCGGGTGCAATCGGCAGATTGACAAAAGTCGCCTCCGTCCGATGGATCGGACGCGACCGGAAACCTATGAAAGTGCCAGGCGGGCACAAAACCCGCCTGGCAACCGATCAGAAGTTCAGACCACCTTCACGGGCAGCTTCGGCCAAAGCCTTGATGCGGCCGTGATAGATGAAGGCGCCACGATCAAAGACAACGTCCTTGACGCCAGCCTTTACGGCGCGCTCAGCGATGAGCTTGCCGACGGCAGCGGCTGCTGCCGCGTCAGCGCCCGTCTTCAAAGACGAACGCAGATCGGTGTCGAGCGTGGAGGCAGACGCAAGCGTCTTGCCGGCCACGTCATCGATAACCTGTACGTAGATGTTCTTCGACGAGCGATGAACCGACAGGCGCGGACGGCCATTGGCGACCGCCTTGATTTGACGGCGCACGCGGTTGGCGCGACGCACAAGAGTATCTTTCCTGCTAGCCATTTCGCGTGATCCTTACTTCTTCTTGCCTTCTTTGCGGACAATCCGCTCTTCGGCATACTTGACACCCTTGCCCTTGTAGGGCTCGGGGCCGCGGTATTCGCGGATTTCCGCGGCAACCTGGCCGACCTGCTGCTTGTTGATGCCGGACACGATGATTTCGGTCGGCTTCGGAACAGCAATCGTGATGCCTTCCGGCGTCTGGTAGACGACGTCGTGGCTAAAGCCGAGCGCCAGCTGCAGGTTCTTGCCCTGCAACGACGCACGATAACCAACGCCGTTGATTTCGAGCTTGCGCTCGTAACCGTCCTTGACGCCCTTGAAGATGTTCTCGATCATCGTGCGGGACATGCCCCACTTCGAACGAGCATCCTTGCTCTGGCTGAGCGGCTGTACGACAACCGCATTTTCTTCGAGCTTTACCGATACTTCGTCGTTTGCAACAAAGAACAGTTCGCCCTTCGGGCCCTTCGCCGTTACCTTCTGGCCATCAACGCTTGCCGTGACGCCTGCCGGAACCTGAACGGGCTTCTTACCGATACGAGACATTTTTATACCTGTCTGTTCGCTATGGAGAACTCTGCTACGTCTTCAATTAGAAGACGGAGCAAAGGATCTCGCCACCAACATTCTGTTCGCGTGCCTGGTGATCGGCCATCACGCCCTTCGGGGTCGAAAGGATGGTGATGCCGAGGCCGTTCGCGACCTGCGGAATGGACTTAACCGAGACATAAACTCGGCGGCCCGGCTTGGAAACGCGTCCGATCTCACGGATTACGGAAGCGCCTTCGTAGTACTTCAGCTCGATGTTCAGCTCGGCCTTGCCGTTGCCGAATACGACTTCAGAGTATCCACGGATGTAGCCTTCAGCCTGAAGGACATCCAGAACACGTGCACGGAGCTTCGAAGCCGGCGTGGAAACGCTCGACTTGCGGCGAGCCGCGCCGTTACGGATACGGGTGAGCATATCGCCCAGCGGATCAGTCATTGCCATGTGCCCGTCTCCTTACCAGCTCGACTTGACGATGCCCGGCACCTTGCCGAGATTGCCCAGTTCGCGAAGCGCAATACGCGACATACGAAGTTTACGATAGAAGGCGCGCGGACGGCCGGTAACTTCGCAACGGTTGCGGATGCGGGTCTTGGATCCATCGCGCGGCAGACCTGCCAGCTTGATGGTTGCCTTGAACCGCTCTTCGATCGGCAGAGACTGGTTCATGATGATTGCCTTCAGCGCGGCACGCTTTGCAGCTTGCCCGGCAACCAGTTTGCGGCGGCGCTTGTTCTTTTCAACTGCGCTCGTTTTCGCCATAACAGTTATCCTTCTTTACGCTTGTCGTTACGGATTACTGACGGAACGGGAAGTTGAACTCTGCAAGCAGAGCACGAGCTTCGTCGTCGTTAGTAGCCGTCGTGCAAACGATGATGTCCATGCCCCACATCTGATCAACCTTGTCGTAGTTGATCTCTGGGAACACAATGTGCTCCTTGACGCCCATGGCGAAGTTGCCACGGCCATCAAAAGACTTCGGATTGAGGCCACGGAAGTCGCGAACGCGCGGAAGAGCGATGTTCACGAGACGATCCAGGAACTCATACATCCGAACGCCGCGCAGGGTAACCTTGGCACCGATCGGCATTCCTTCGCGAAGCTTGAAGCCTGCGATGGAGTTGCGAGCGCGGGTGATTACCGGCTTCTGGCCAGCAATCGCAGCGAGGTCGGCAGCAGCAACGGATGGCTTCTTGGAGTCGCCCGTCGATTCGCCAACACCCATGTTGATCACGATCTTGTCGAGGCGCGGGATCTGCATCTCGTTGGCGTAGGAGAACTTCTCCTGCATCGCCTTGCGGATACGCTCGACATATTCCTTCTTGAGCCGCGGCTCATAAGCGGACTTAGCCATCGATCACTACTCCCGAACGCTTGGCCACGCGGACCTTCTTGTCACCGTCGATCTTGAAGCCGACGCGGGTCGGCTTGCCGTCCTTCGGATCGGCAATCGCGATGTTCGAAAGATGGATCGAGGCTTCCTTGTTGATGATGCCGGCTTCCTGGCTCTGGGTCTGGCGCTGGTGACGCTTCACCATGTTTACGCCACGCACGACAGCCCGGTCTTCCTTCGGCATTACCTGGACGACTTCGCCGGTACGGCCCTTGTCCTTACCGGTGAGAACGACGACTTTGTCGCCTTTGCGAATCTTTTGCATCTCTCAACGCTCCCTTAGAGTACTTCTGGAGCCAGCGAGATGATCTTCATGTGGTTCTTGGCGCGGAGTTCGCGCGGAACCGGTCCGAAGATACGGGTGCCGATCGGCTCTTTCTTGTTATCGATAAGAACGGCTGCGTTGGTGTCAAAGCGGATGACAGAGCCATCCGGACGGCGGATGTCCTTCGCAGTGCGAACGACAACAGCCTTCATGACATCACCCTTCTTTACGCGGCCGCGCGGAATGGCTTCCTTGATCGAAACGACAATGATGTCGCCAACCGACGCATACTTGCGCTTGGAGCCGCCCAGCACCTTGATGCACATGACACGACGTGCGCCGGAATTATCCGCCACGTCGAGGTTTGTTTGCATCTGAATCATGTCAGGTCGCCTTCTTGTTGTTACCAGGCCGGTTGGGTCGAAACCCCCTCGCCTGGCTTATAGTGCTCATCTCAAAGCAAAAGAACGCCCGGAATCGAGCGTTCCCCTGCTTCAATTGCGTGCTTCATACAAGTATTTGCCCAAGACGCAAGGGTCTTCGGGTCAAAACCTGCAGAAATCAGGCGTGGACGGCGACGACCGTCCAGCGCTTATCCTTCGAGATCGGCGCGCATTCCTCAATGGAAACAACGTCACCAACCTTGAACTGGTTGTTTTCGTCGTGCGCCTTATACTTCTTCGAGCGACGGACAGTCTTCTGGAGGATCGGGTGCGCAAAACGGCGCTCGACCCGGACGACGACGGTCTTGTCGTTCTTGTCGCTGACAACAGTGCCCTGCAGAATGCGTTTCGGCATATTTTCTGGTCCTTAGGCCTTGGCTTCTGCCGCCTTCTGGCGGGCAATGGTTTTGACGCGTGCGATGTCCTTGCGGACTTCGTTGATACGCGAAGACTTTTCGAGCTGGCCGGTTGCCTTCTGGAAGCGCAGGTTGAACTGCTCCTTCTTCAGCTTGGCGAGCTCTTCGTTGAGTTGATCGGCGCTCAGGGCGCGAACATCTACAGCTTTCATGAGTTCACTCCTTACTCTGCGATACGCTGCACGAAGCGCGTCTTGACAGAGAGCTTGGCAGCGCCAAGACGAAGGGCCTCACGGGCAAGTTCTTCGCTGACACCATCGATCTCAAACATCATACGGCCGGGCTTGACCTTGCATGCCCAGTATTCGACCGAACCCTTACCCTTACCCATGCGGACTTCCGTCGGCTTGGCGGTTACGGGAACGTCGGGGAACACGCGGATCCAGACGCGGCCGGCGCGCTTCATGTGACGCGTGATCGCGCGGCGGGCCGCCTCGATCTCGCGCGCATTGACGCGGTTGGGTTCCTGAGCCTTCAGGCCGAATTCGCCGAAGGCAAGATCAGAACCGCCCTTGGCTACGCCCTTGATGCGGCCCTTGAACTGCTTGCGATACTTCGTACGCTTTGGCTGCAACATTTTTTTACTTCTCCGATATTGGCTGCCAAACGCGAATGTTACGCGTTTTCACGACGGCGGTCACGATCGCGATCGCGATCACGGCCGGCCGGGCCCTGGTTGTCACTTTCGATCGCGCGACGCTCGGAAGCCATCGGATCATGCTCAAGGATTTCGCCCTTGAAGATCCAGACCTTGATGCCGCAGATACCGAAAGCGGTTTCCGCTTCAGCCGTGCCGTAGTCGATGTCCGCACGCAGCGTGTGCAGCGGAACGCGACCTTCGCGGTACCATTCGGTACGTGCGATTTCGGCGCCACCGAGGCGACCGGCGCAGGTGATCTTGATGCCTTCGGCGCCAAGACGCATGGCCGACTGAACAGCGCGCTTCATCGCACGGCGGAAAGCCACGCGGCGCTCGAGCTGCTGGGCGATCGACTGGGCGACGAGGGTCGCGTCGACTTCCGGCTTGCGCACTTCAACGATGTTGAGGTGCGTTTCGGAGCTGGTCATCTCGGAAAGCTTCTTGCGGAGCTTCTCGATGTCAGCGCCCTTCTTGCCGATGATCAGACCCGGGCGAGCCGAGTGGATCGTGACGCGGCACTTCTTGTGCGGACGCTCGATGACCACCTTGGCGATGCCGGCAGCCTTCAGCTCTTCCATCAGGTAAGCGCGGATCTTCAGGTCTTCATGAAGAAGCTGGCCGTATTCGGCGTTGTCCGCAAACCAACGGCTGTCCCAGGTCCGGTTGATGCCGAGACGGAAACCGATCGGATTAATCTTCTGACCCATTATGCGGCCTCCCCTTTGGCTTCCACTTCACGGACGACGATCGTCAAGTGCGAGAACGGCTTTTCGACGCGCGATGCACGGCCGCGACCACGGGCGTGGAAGCGCTTCATGACGATCGACTTGCCAACGTAAGCTTCTGCAACGACGAGCGAATCGACGTCGAGATCGTGGTTGTTCTCAGCGTTTGCGATCGCAGATTCAAGGGTCTTCTTGACCGTTTCTGCGATGCGCTTGCGGGAGAACTCCAGTTCGGCCAGAGCGCGGTCGACCTTCTTGCCGCGGATCATCGCGGCAACCAGGTTGAGCTTCTGGGGGCTGACGCGGATCGTGCGCGCAACTGCCTGCGCCTCATTATCCTTCAGCCGGCGTTCGGCTTTTGCCTTGCCCATTGTTACTTCCTCTTTGCCTTCTTGTCCGCGCCATGACCGTAGTAGGTCCGGGTCGGAGAGAATTCACCAAACTTGTGGCCGACCATGTCTTCGTTGACGCTGACCGGAACGTGCTTGCTGCCGTTGTAGACGCCGAAGGTGAGACCGACAAACTGCGGAAGGATCGTGGAGCGACGGCTCCAAATCTTGATCACTTCGTTACGACCGCCTTCGCGGACCTTCTCAGCCTTCTTGAGAAGATAGCCGTCAACGAACGGACCTTTCCATACTGAACGAGTCATTCGAGACTTCCTCTCTTACTTCTTCTTCTGGTGGCGCGAGCGCATGATGAACTTGTCGGTCGACTTGTTCGAGCGCGTACGCTTACCCTTCGTGGGCTTACCCCACGGGGTCACCGGGTGACGACCACCCGAGGTACGGCCTTCACCACCGCCGTGCGGATGGTCAACCGGGTTCATGACGACGCCGCGAACGTGCGGACGCTTGCCGCGCCAACGCGAACGACCAGCCTTACCGTCATTGATGTTGCCGTGGTCGGGGTTCGATACAGCACCGATCGATGCAAGGCACGAACCGTGTACAAGGCGCTGTTCGCCCGAGTTCAGGCGAAGGATCGCCATGCCCTGGTCGCGGCCGACGAGCTGTGCGTAGGTACCGGCGGAGCGAGCGATCTGGCCGCCCTTGCCCGGCTTCATTTCCACGTTGTGGATGATGGAGCCAACCGGGATGTACTGCAGCGGCATCGTGTTGCCGGGCTTCACGTCGACAGCCTTCTCCGAAGCGATGACCTTGTCGCCGGCAGCGAGACGCTGCGGAGCGAGAATGTAGGCCTTTTCGCCGTCGGCATAGTTGACGAGCGCGATGAACGCGGTGCGGTTCGGGTCGTATTCCAGACGCTCGACCGTGCCTTCAACGTCGAATTTGCGACGCTTGAAGTCCACCAGACGATAGGTGCGCTTGTGACCGCCGCCCTGGAAGCGAACGGTGATGCGACCGAGGTTGTTGCGACCGCCCTTGGAGGACAGGCCCTCGGTCAGCGCCTTCACCGGCTTGCCCTTGTAGAGGCCGGACCGGTCAACGATGACCAGCTGGCGCTGGCTCGGGGTCGTCGGATTGAAATTTTTCAATGCCATTTTCTTGTTCCCTTTTGGGTTTTTACCCTAATGGGCCTATCCGTTAGAGACCGGTGGAGACGTCGATGGACTGACCGTCGGCGAGCGTGATGATCGCCTTCTTCACGTCCTTCTGCTTTCCGGCAAAGCCGCGGAAACGCTTCGTCTTGCCCTTGCGGACGAGCGTGTTGACGGCCGTAACCTTGACGCCGAACAGAGCTTCGACAGCAGCCTTGATCTCAGGCTTCGAAGCGTCCTTAGCGACGTTGAAGACGATCTGGTTCTGTTCGGAAACCAGCGTCGACTTTTCGGTGATCGAGGGGGACACGATCACGTCGTAGTGGCGAAGATCCGTCATTTGAACCGCTCCTCCAGAGCTTCCACGGCAGCCTTGGAAAGCACGAGCTTGCCACGGCGCAGAATGTCGTAAACGTTGATGCCCTGAACCGGCAGAACGTCCACATTCGGGATGTTCTGGGCTGCGAGCTTGAAGTTGTTCTCGATCTCGGCGCCGCCGATGATCAGAGCGTTGGTAAGGCCGAGCGAAGCGAACACGCCGGCGAGAGCCTTGGTCTTGGCTTCCTTGGCAACGAGATCGTCGATGACGATGATCTCTTCAGCCTTCAGCTTAGCCGAGAGTGCGTGACGCAGGCCGAGGGCGCGAACCTTCTTCGGCAGGTCATGAGCGTGGCTGCGAACAACCGGGCCATGAGCCTTACCACCGCCGCGGAACTGCGGAGCACGAGCGGAGTGGTGGCGGGCGCGGCCCGTACCCTTCTGCTTGTACATCTTGGCGCCGGTGCGGGAGACTTCCGCACGGCCCTTGGCCTTGTGCGTGCCCTGCTGCTTCTTGGCGAGCTGCCAGCGAACGACGCGGGCAATGATGTCTTCACGGGGTTCGAGGCCGAAAATGGCGTCAGAAAGGGAAACCTTTCCCGCGTCCTTGCCCTCGAGGGTTTTGACGTTGAGATCCATTATTCGGCTCCCTTACTTCGATGCTTCGGCGCGCACAGCGGCCGGGCGCGGAGCGCCTTCCGGGGTGCCCGACTTGATGGCGTCACGAACGACGATCCAGGCACCCTTGGAGCCGGGGACAGCGCCCTTGACCAGGATCAGACCGCGATCTTCATCGGTCGATACGACTTCCAGGTTCTGGGTGGTAACGCGGGTCTGGCCCATGTGACCAGCCATGCGCTTGCCCTTCCAAACACGGCCCGGGTCCTGGTTGGAACCGGTAGAACCATGCGAGCGGTGCGATACGGAAACGCCGTGCGTTGCACGCAGACCGCCGAAGTTGTGGCGCTTGATGGCGCCGGCAAAGCCCTTACCGATCGTGGTACCGGTGACGTCGACGAGCTGACCGGCAACGAAATGGTTTGCCGTCAGTTCAAGACCGATGTCGATCAGGTTGTCCGCGCTAACGCGGAACTCGACGAGCTTCGCCTTCGGCTCGACGTTGGCAGCAGCAAAGTGGCCGCGCATCGCCTTCGGCGTGTTCTTGACCTTGGAGCGACCAGCGCCGAGCTGGACAGCAACGTAGCCGTTCTTTTCTTCCGTGCGCTGGGCTACCACCTGGCAGTTCTCCAGCTTCAATACTGTAACCGGGATATGCTCACCGGCGTCGTTATAGACGCGGGTCATTCCCACTTTCTGTGCAATCACACCTGAACGCATCGGTTCATTCCTCTTGAGAGTTAGCGACGGGACAAAGCCCCTTCGCATCTCTGGTTTAAGGTCTCCTCGAGATCATCCGATCTTGAGGTCGCCCGTTTTCGGAAGCCGTTGGACCGGGGCCCACGTACCTTCCTTGTTATTAAAGCTTGATTTCCACGTCGACGCCGGCAGCCAGATCGAGCTTCATCAGCGCGTCAACGGTCTGCGGGGTCGGGTCTACGATATCGAGAAGGCGCTTGTGGGTGCGCATTTCGAACTGTTCACGGCTCTTCTTGTCGACGTGCGGCGAGCGGTTAACCGTAAACTTTTCAATGCGCGTCGGCAGCGGTACAGGACCGCGCACGCTGGCACCGGTGCGCTTGGCCGTCGATACGATTTCACGCGTCGAGGCATCGAGGATCCGGTGATCAAACGCCTTGAGGCGGATGCGGATGTTCTGGCCGTTCATACGACTTATCCTTGTTCATGTTACTTGCGGTTTCCGTGGAAAAACACGCAGTGAACTTCGTTTAATGTTCGGCCAGTCCGCTAACTTTTCAAAGATCGGAGGGACAGGGTTTCCCCTGCCCCTTCCTATTTGAGCGGCCGTGGCCGGCCTGTCTTTTCGCTATCGCACCATGCCGACGCACCGTGCAAATCACGCGTGGGCGCCATTTGCACTATTTCGTCGTCGTCGGCAAGCCGTGCGACCAACTAATTCTTTGGGGGCGGCTATGTCTGAGGCGCATAGCATGCGCCTCAGAGCCTTCCGCCCTTAGTATCGTCGATTACTCGACGATGGAGGCAACGATGCCTGCGCCGACGGTACGGCCGCCTTCGCGGATCGCGAAGCGCAGCTTTTCTTCCATCGCGATCGGAACGATCAGCTCAACGGCAACGGTGACGTTGTCGCCCGGCAT
>NZ_MBSO01000025.1 GCF_001695835.1 Ensifer sp. LC11
AGATCATTCGAAAGGGCTCGTGTCATCAGAAGCTGGCCTCCGCCCAGCCAGCATCTTGAATCACAAAACCGACCGGCCGGGAATCCCCCCAGATTCAGACAAGCAATGAAACGCTCTAAAGATCCGCTACAAGCCGAATAACGTTGCAGGACTGCAGCTTTGTGATTTGATCGCCCATCCAAGTCACATGTACATCAGGACGCGGATGCAACACAACGTCACGCTGGGCCCGTTTTGTGAACGGGTTAGGGCGCTTCTAATCGACACTAAGTACGACCGATCGGCCAGCGGCCAGATAAATGGCTATGGCTACAAATGGTTGCCATAAACAAAAATGGGGCTTTCGCCCCATTCGATGGATTATTGTACCATCTGGATACCGATCGCGTTAGCACCGGATTGTAGATGAGAATAATACCTTTAGCCGGATTCGTCAAGTCGACATAAAGAAACCTTTATGTCGTTTCGGAACCGATTCGATTTTGCTAGTCCGCAGCCAGACTACTTCGCGCGCTTTAGCGCATCGCCGAGGATCGAGACGATCTCGCCGAAATGCTTCTCTTCGGCGATCAGCGGCGGCGAGAAGGCGATGATGTCGCCGGTGACGCGGATCAGCAGGCCCTTTTCGAAGCAATCGACGAAAACATCGTAGGCGCGGGCGCCGATCGCACCGTCGCGCGACTGCAGTTCGATGCCGGCGATCAGGCCGATCGTGCGGATGTCGATGACATTTGGCAGACCTTTCAGCGAATGCATCGCGTCGTGCCAGGCGTCCTGCAACTCGACGGCGCGGGTCATCAGGCCCTCGTCGCGGTAGATGTCGAGCGTAGCGATGCCGGCGGCGCAGGCGGCCGGGTGGCCGGAATAGGTGTAGCCGTGGAAGAGCTCGATCGCGTTTTCCGGGCCATGCATCAGCGCATCATGCACCTTGCGGCTGGCAAAGACCGCGCCCATCGGGATGGCACCGTTCGTCAGGCCCTTGGCGGTCGTCACCAGATCCGGCGTGACGCCGAAGAAGTCGGTGGCGAAGGGGGCGCCCAGGCGGCCGAAGCCGGTGATGACTTCGTCGAAGATCAACAGAATGCCGTGCTTGTCGCAGATCGCGCGCAGCCGCTCGAGGTAGCCCTTCGGCGGGATCAGCACGCCGGTGGAGCCGGCGACCGGTTCGACGATGCAGGCGGCGATGGTTTCGGCACCGTGCAGCGCCACCAGCCGCTCGAGGTCGTCGGCAAGTTCGGCGCCGTGTTCCGGCTGGCCCTTGACGAAGGCGTTCTTAACGGGATCGTGGGTGTGGCGCAGGTGATCCGAACCGGGAAGCTGCGGGAAGACGCGGCGGTTGTTGAGAATGCCGCCGACCGAAATGCCGCCGAAGCCGACGCCGTGATAGCCGCGCTCGCGGCCGATCAGACGGGTGCGCGTGCCCTGGCCGATGGCGCGCTGATAGGCAATCGCCATCTTCAGCGCCGTGTCGACCGATTCAGAGCCGGAGCCGGTGAAGAAGACGCGGTCGAGCTTTTGGCCCTCAGGCCCGGGCGCGATCTCGGCGAGGCGCTCGGCAAAGTCGAAGGCGATCGGGTGGCCCATCTGGAAGGAGGGGGCGAAATCCATGGTCGACAGCTGGCGCTCGACGGCGGCTGCGATCTGTCGGCGGCCGTGGCCGGCGTTGACGCACCAGAGCCCGGCGGTACCGTCGAGGATCGTGCGGCCGTCGGTGCTGGTGTAGTGCATGCCCTCGGCCGAGGCGAGCAGGCGCGGCGCCTGCTTGAATTGCCGGTTGGCGGTAAAGGGCATCCAATAACTGTCGAGAACGGGGGCGTTGGGTTTGGTGTGCTGGTTCATGGCATCCTCCTGAAGTCGCGCGATTGACGCCATGATTTGATTTGCCAAACAAGTCCTTTTCTGCTGGCATTCAAGTCATTGAATTTCATGGAATGGTGTTCGACAATTTGCGGTATTTCGAACAACCTGAACACCTGGACGGAGACTCATGAGCGTCGACATCGGAAACCGGCTTCGTCACCTCCGGCTGATGCACAATCTGTCGCAGCGCGAACTCGCCAAACGGGCAGGTGTCACCAACTCGACGATCTCGCTGATCGAATCGAACGCGTCCAACCCGTCCGTCGGAGCGCTCAAGCGCATTCTCGACGGCATACCGATCGGGCTTGCGGAGTTCTTCTCCTTCGAGCCGGAGAAGCCGCGCAAGGCGTTTTACGCGGCGGAGGAACTGGTGGAGATCGGCAAGGGGCCGATTTCCTACAGGCAGATCGGCGAGAACCTCTTCGGCCGCAGCCTGCAGATCCTGAAGGAATGTTACCAGCCGGGCGCCGATACGGGGAAGGTACCCCTGGTGCATGATGGCGAGGAGGGGGGAATCGTGCTTTCGGGCCGCATCGAGGTCACCGTCGACGATGAGCGACGGATCCTGGGGCCGGGCGATGCGTATTATTTCGAAAGCCGGCGGCCGCATCGGTTCCGCTGCGTCGGGCCGGTGCCCTGCGAGGTGATCAGCGCCTGTACGCCACCGACGTTTTGAGGGGCAGGGATATCCTATTCAAATTGGTCGAGTGGAAGAATGCCCCTCATCCCGCTGCCGCGACCTTCTCCCCGTTTTGACGGGGAGAAGGGATATGCCGCACCCCATTCGCCCTACGTCACCGCACTTTGGTTTGTTTCGTGTGGCACGTCCCCTCTTCCCGCAAGCGGGGAGAGGGCTAGAGTGAGGGCAAATACCCAGTTACGCGAGCCTTGCGCAGGCGTCGGCGATGCGCGTGAGCGCTTCCTTCAGTTCCGCTTCCGAGGTTGCGTAGGAGATGCGGAAGAAGGGCGAGAGGCCGAAGGCGGAGCCCGGAACGACCGCCACATGGGCGTCATCGAGCAGGTAGGCGCAAAAGTCCGTATCCGTCTCGATCTTCTTGCCCGAAGGCGTGACCTTGCCGAGCATGCCGGCGCAGCCGGAGAAGGTGTAAAAGGCACCTTCCGGAACGCGGCAATCGAGACCAGCGATGGCGTTGAGGGCGCTCACGACGAGATCGCGGCGGTGCTGGAAGCTGGCCGTGCGTTCCTTCAGGAACTCCTGCGGCCCAGTCAGCGCGGCAACCGAGGCGGCCTGGCTGACGGAGGAGGGGCAGGAGGTTGCCTGGCTCTGGACCACGGCCATCGCCTTGATCAGGTCGCGCGGGCCGCCGGCATAGCCGATGCGCCAGCCGGTCATGGCATAGGCCTTGGAGACGCCGTTGACCGTCAGCGTGCGGTCCTTGAGGCGGGGCTCCAGCTGCGCCGGGGTCACAAACCGGAAGTCGTCATAGACGATATGCTCGTACATGTCGTCGACCAGCAGCCACACATGCGGATGCTTCAAGAGTACGTCGAGCAGCGGCCGATAGTCGGCAGCGCTGTAGGCGGCACCCGACGGGTTCGACGGCGAGTTCAGCAGCACCCAACGCGTCCTGGACGTGATTGCCGCTTCGAGCTTGTCGGCGGTCAGCCGGAAGCCTGAGGAAGCGTCGCAAGGGATGAGAACCGGCTTGCCTTCGCAGATCTGGACGATATCCGAATAGGAGGTCCAGTAGGGCGTCGGGATGACCACTTCGTCGCCGGGATTGATCGACGCCATCATGGCGTTGAACAGGATCTGCTTGGCGCCTGTTGCCACCGTGATCTCGTCCTGCTCGTAGGCGAGGCCGTTTTCACGCTGGAACTTCTCGCGGATCGCCTTCTTCAGGTCCGGCGTGCCGTCGAGTGCGGTGTACTTGGTTTCGCCGCGCTTGATCGCCTCGCAGGCAGCGTCCTTGACGTAGTCGGGCGTGTCGAAATCCGGCTCGCCGGCGCCCAGAATGATGACCGGCTTGCCTTCGCGCTTCATCGCCTGCGCGCGCGCGCCGATCTTCAGGATTTCGGAGACTCCGATCGAGGAGATCCGCGAGGCGGGCGCAAAGCCCGCCTCCTTGACCGTTTGGTTGATGGTCATGGTCTCTACCTACCTGGTCGCGCCGGTTATTCGATATCGAACGACACGCCCTGCGCCAGCGGCAGAGCCTTCGAATAGTTCACCGTGTTGGTGGCGCGGCGCATATAGGCCTTCCACGAGTCAGAGCCGGATTCGCGACCGCCGCCGGTTTCCTTTTCGCCACCGAAGGCGCCGCCGATTTCAGCACCCGAGGTGCCGATATTGACGTTGGCGATACCGCAATCCGAGCCGTCGACGGCGAGGAAGCGTTCCGATTCCTGCATGTCGCGGGTGAAGATCGAGGACGACAGGCCAGCTGCGACCGCATTGTGGTCGGCGAGAACGGCGTCGAAGTCGCTGTACTTCATGACGTAGAGGATCGGCGCGAAGGTTTCTTCGAGAACCGGGCCGGCCTGCTTCGGCATTTCGACGAGGGCAGGCTTGGCATAGTAGCCGTTGTCGTAGCCGAGTTCGACGCGTTCGCCGCCGGTGACGCTGCCGCCATGAGACTTGGCTTCACCGATCGCCTTCTGCATGCTGTCGAAGGCGGCCTTGTCGACGAGCGGGCCGACGAGGGCGGTCGATTCCAGCGGGTTGCCGACCGAAACCGAGCCGTAGGCCTTCTTCAGGCGCGGAACGAGCTGGTCGTAGACGCTTTCGTGCACGAACAGGCGGCGCATGGTGGTGCAGCGCTGGCCGGCGGTGCCCATGGCGCCGAAGGCGATGGCGCGCAGGGCCATGTCGAGATCGGCCGACGGGCAGACGATGCCGGCATTGTTGCCGCCGAGTTCGAGGATGGCGCGGGCGAAACGCTTGGCAAGGCGCGGGCCGACGTCGCGACCCATGCGGGTCGAGCCGGTGGCCGAAACCAGCGGAACCTTCGGGTTGTCGACGAGGACTTCACCGATGGCGCGGTCGCCGATCAGCACCTGCGACAGGCCCTCCGGTGCGTCGCCGAAGCGGGCGACCGCGCGCTCGAAGATCGCCTGCGAGGCAAGGGCTGTGAGCGGGGTCTTTTCCGACGGCTTCCAGACGACGGAGTTGCCGCAGACGAGCGCCAGCGCCGTGTTCCACGACCAGACGGCGACCGGGAAGTTGAAGGCCGAGATGACGCCGACGACGCCGAGCGGATGCCAGGTTTCCATCATGCGGTGGCCGGGGCGCTCGGTGGCGATCGTGAGACCATAGAGCTGGCGGGAGAGACCGACGGCGAAATCGCAGATGTCGATCATTTCCTGGACTTCGCCGAGGCCTTCGGAGGTGATCTTGCCGGCTTCGATCGAAACCAGGCGGCCGAGATCGGCCTTGAAGGAGCGCAGTTCTTCGCCGAGCAGGCGGATCAGTTCGCCGCGCTTCGGTGCCGGGACAAGGCGCCAGGCCTTGAAGGCTTCGTGGGCCTTTTCGATCTTGGCGGCAGCTTCGGCGGCCGAAACCGTCTTGAGGTTGCCGATCTTTTCGCCGGTGACCGGGCTGTAGGACGGCATGTCGCCGCCGGTGTAGAGTTCCTTGGCGACGCCCATCTTTTCGAGAAGCGCAGCGGCTTCCTTGGTCACGTCGACTTTCTTGGTTGCGATGTTCATGGTCTGACTCCCGTTTTCCTGGCTTAGATCATTGGTTAGAGCGGAATGCGGGCGGAAAACCGCATACACTTTTCCTCATTCCGCTCTGGCCTATCCGAAGCGCACGCTGCCGAGTTTCCCCGGCGAGGTGAGCGTCTTCAGGCCTTTGGCCATGTCCTTGAGTTTGTCTGGCGTATAAAAGTCGTAATAGGCCTGATTGCGGCGGCCGATCGCATGTTCCGCGCTGAAGCTGCCGTGATACTCCTCGACGGCGACCGCGAAAACCCATTCGCGCAGCCGCGGTTCGAAGGTTTCGTCCTGAAGCAGCGGGCTGTCCTTCGCAACGACGAGGTTGAAGTGCACGCCGCCGTCGCCGATGTGGCCGAAATCGCAGACGGTTACGTCAGGAAATTTCGCGGGCATTTCGGCCTTCATATGGTCGCAGAAGGCCATGATGTCACCCCTGCGGAAGGAGACGTCGAAGGCGATCAGCTTGCCCAGGTGCTTGACGCCCTCCGACAGTGCGTGGCGCAGCGCCCAGATCTCGTGCGGCGGGCCGACGAAGGCGTCGGCGAGTGGTGCTGATTCCAGCTCCCAGATCTCGGCAAGTGCCGCTTCCAGCACGGCGTCGAGCGATTGTTCGCCCTCGCGCGGTGCCCAGGTGCGGCTGATTTCGGCGAGGATGACGTAATCCGGAACGTTGCCGCCCTGGAATGGGTTCTTCAGCGACGGCACATGGGCAAAGGCCGCCTTGACGGCATTCTTCGACATGCCCTCGAAAGCCGAGAGATAGGCGCCGAGCCGCTCTTCCATGGCGCGTAGCAACGGCAGCACCTGGGCGCCGCTGGCCGGAACGAGCAGCGCGGTCGCCGTCTGCTGCGGCAGGCGCTCGAGATTCAGCACGCATTCGGTGACGATGCCGAAAGCGCCCGAGGTGCCGACGAAGAGCTGCTTCCAGTCGACGCCGGTGTTGTTCTTGCGCAGGTCGCTTTGCAGGTCGAGCACGGTACCGCTCTCGTCGGCGAGCACGACCTTGAGCCCGAGCGTGTTGCGGCGCACGTCGCCATATTTCAGGAAGCGCGAACCGCCGGTGTTGGTGGCGATCATGCCGCCGATGCGCGGGTCGGCACCGAGGTCGATCGGGAAAAACAGCCCATGCTCTTCCAGCCGCCGGTTGAGATCGGACAGGCGGAAGCCGGCATCCAGTCGCACCGAGCGGTTGTCGAGGTCGAGGTCGAAGCGTTTCGCCAGCCGGTCGAGGCTGAGCACGGCTTCGTCGCCCGACTGGTCCGGCGTCGAGCCGGAAACAAGGCCCGTGTTGCCGGACTGCGGGATCAGCGCGATGCCGTTCGTAACGCAATAGGCAACGGCGGTGGAAACTTCCTCGGTCGTTGCCGGCCGCAGCACGAGCGACGTCCGGCCGCGATCGTAGCGCGCGCCGGTCTCATAGGCTTCGAGGTCTTCAGGACGCGTGACGACACCCTTGTCTCCAAGGATGCCGGTAAGCGCGTCGATGTGCCGTTTGTCGATCATCAGAAGAGCATCATTCCGCAGCGATCGCGCCGGTCAAGGCCCGGATGCAGCTTTCGATCGAAGCCTGCTCGATGCCGGCATAGTGGTCAAACTCGTTGAGCACGGTTGCGCCGAGGTCACTCTCGAAGCGCTTCTGGTTCGGGCTGGCAACGAAGTCCTGCTGGGCGCCGTCGCCGAGGTTCGACTGGAAGATGCCCGCGGCGCTGACCGGCAGGAAGTCTTCGTAGACGATCGCGTCGAACTGGACGAGGCCATCGGCGATCAATGCTTCGATGTCGCGCTTGGCGGAGATGCCGGCCTTGCGGCCCTTCTCCGTCAACGTATAGCTGAAATAGCCGAGGCCCGCCTCGCGGATGCCTGCCCAGGTGTCCGCAAAGGGCTCGAAGGCTTCAGCGAGTGCTGCTCCATATTCACGGGCGTTGGAGCCGTCGGCAACCGGGCGGACGATCTTGCGCGAGGCGTCGAGCAGCTCGTCATAGAGCGCGCGTCCCTTCGGGGTCAGCGCGATACCGCGCTGCTCGATCTCGCCGAAGCGGGCGGTGTGAGACCCCTGCTTCCAGGCGCCGTCGGCGTCCTTGAAGGAAACCGGCTCTTCCAGAGCCTTGAAGGAAGTCTGGCGCAAGAGGATCGGGCACTTGCGGGTCGGCGGACCCTCGACGACCGCCTTCGGCGCAATCGCGTATTCCGGCATCAGTGCCTGCACCTGGTCGATGTCGAGCGTGCGCGGCGTCAGGTGGTTGATGTGCGGACCCTTGAAGGAAACGACGTCGGCGATCAGGCGGTGCGCATCGTGCAGGCGCTTGTACATGTCGGCGCTGACATTGGCCTTGTCGTGCCAGCGGAAGGTTTCGAGAACTTCCGCGACGAAGCGCTCGGCATCCGCCTTGTCGAGGCCGCCGTCACGCTCGGCCTTTTCCACGAGTTCCACGGCACCATCAGTGAAGATCTGGCGCGCTGCCAGAATGACTTCGGCTTCGGCGCGCAGCGCTGCGTCTGCGATCAGGTCGAGGCGCAGCAACGAAGTAAAGACGCGGAACGGGTTGCGCTTCAGCGCGGTCTCGCCGACCGGGCGGAAGGCGGTGGAATGAACAGGAACGCCGGCGGTCGACAGATCGTAGTAGCCGACCGGGTACATGCCCATGACGGCGAAGACGCGGCGCATCATCGAAAGTTCGGCCGGCGTGCCGAGCCGGATGGCGCCGTGACGCTCTTCGGAGATACGGTCGAGCGAATCAGTGGCGTCGAGGCGCTCCTTGAGGGCGGGGTTGGCGGCGAGCGTATCGGCGTTCACCTTGGCGACCAGCTCCATCAGCGTACCGTAGGCCGGTACCTCTTCGCGGTACATGACCGACATGGCTGCGGAAAAGGCCGAACGGATGTCGTCGGCGGATACGAAACTATTCTCTTTCACTGGGGCTCGCCTCGCGCTATGGGTGAAGGACAAGGTCATTCTCATTTCGGATCATATCCGATCGAACTGGCCATTGATCGCGTTGCTTCTGACTATGTTGATGCGAGGCTGGAATGAAGTTGAGCCGCAGGCTGGTTCCCGACGTAACGACGCTGCAGGCGTTCGAATGCGCGGCGCGACATGGCAGCTTCACGCAGGCCGCAGCCGAGCTGAACCTCACCCAGAGTGCGGTCAGCCGGCAGATCAAGGACCTCGAAAACCAACTCGGCGTGCTTTTGTTCGAGCGCGTGCGCCAGCGGGTGATCCTGTCGGATGCCGGCCAGAAGTTTCTGCCGGAGGTGCGTCGTCTTCTCAACCAGACCGAGGAACTGATGGTGCGGGCGATGGCTTCGGCCCGGGCGGACTCGACACTGTCGATCGCCTCGCTGCCCACCTTCGGCAGCCGCTGGCTGGTGCCGCGCCTTCCCGATTTCCTCAGGCGGCATCCGGACACGGTGATCAACATCGCTTCGCGCTCGGCTCCTTTCGATTTCGAAGAGCAGAATTTCGACATCGCCATTCATTACGGCCAGCCGGTCTGGGCGCGCGCCACCTGCAGCTATCTCTGCAGCGAGATCATCGTGCCCGCCGCAAGCCCTGCCTTGCTGGCGGATCATCCGATCGCGACGCCGGAGGATCTCGTCGCCGGTCCGTTGCTGCATCTCGCCACCCGGCCGAAGCTCTGGGCGCAATGGTTCGAGGCGAACGACATGGACGGGCGCGGCGCCTATCGCGGCAACCGTTTCGACCAGTTCTCCATGGTGATCGAGGCGGCGACGGCCGGCCTCGGCTTCGCGCTTTTGCCGCGCTATCTGATCGAGCAGGAACTCGCCGCGGGAACGCTACGCATCGTGCTCGACCGGCCGATGCAGACGGAAAACAGCTATTATCTCGCCGTGCCCGAGGGCAAGCTCGAGAACCCGATCAGCCTGGCTTTCCGCGAGTGGATCACGGAGCAGGTGGGCTGACGGCGCGCGCGCTTTTCTTCAAATTGAAGGAACCTTCCTGGCCCCTTCACGTTTCGCCTTGTCTGCCATCCGCGATGAAGCTTGAGAAGGGGCATTTGAGAGAGCTGTATCAAAGTGCCAAGGGGCGCCGGCAGCGGCCGGTTTCAGCCCTATTCGTCTGTGCGCAAATCGTCCGAACTTGTATGAGCAATCCTTGCAAGCTGTTGGCACCACGGCTAAAAAATGCCATTTTCATGCATCACCGCGGCCTTGAAAAAATCAATGCGCCGCCGGCTTTGCGATCTCCGATGCCCAGTCGAGGGCGGTGCCTGTTACCGCCAGGTCCCGGTTTTCCGGGAAATGACGGTGGATGGGAGGACACATGACCGTGTCTAGCAACGCGCCGGCTACGCCTGAATTCTCAGGACCGCAGCCAACCCGGCACCCCGACGAGGGCCGGGCCGATCAACCCCGGTTGGATTCAGAACCCGTACCCATGCAGCTTCAAACTACGCCGCCCACCTCTCCGCGCGAACCGGAAGCAAAGCAGATCGATTACAACGATTCGATCCGCGCGACCTTCTTCTCGATGGAGGACCTCCGGCAATGCGGCGAGGACCTCGCATTGAAGGGTGTTTCTTCGCTGCCTGGTTTCTTCCCGTTCGAATTCCGGCCGCGGCATCGCGAAAACGAGAGCGAGATCCTGCGCGTCTACCGGGCGACGGCTGCGGACGTAGAGGCGGGAGCGACGATCACGCCGGCGGCCGAATGGCTGCTCGACAACCATCACGTCGTCGAAGAGGCGATCCAGGAAGTTCGTCGCGATTTCCCGCGCCGCTTCTATCGCCAGCTTCCGACGCTTTCGGTTTCGGGCACGGTGATCCCGCGCACCATGGCGCTTGCCTGGCTCTATGTCGCCCATACCCACAGCACCGTGACGCGTGAGAGCATCACGGCCATGGTTGAGGGCTTCCAGAAGCACGAAACCTTCAAGATCGGCGAACTCTGGGCGCTGCCGTCGATCCTGCGCTTCGTTCTGATCGAAAACCTCCGGCGCATTGCCATCCGCGTCGAGCGCTCGCGCGGCATGCGCCGCAAGGCAAACGATATCGCCGACCAGATCATCCGTCTGAACGACCCGGAAAAATGTCGTGCGCTGCTCGCCGAGTCTGAGGCGCTTGCCGCCGACAACACCTTCGTCGCGCAGTTGCTCTACCGCATGCGCGACGGCTCGCAGACCTCGGGCGCCGTGATCGGCTGGATCGAGGAACAGCTTGAAAAGCGCGGCAGCGACGTCGAAAGCGCGCTGGTCGCCGAGCAGAACCGCCTGTCGTCCGGCAACGCGACGATGAGCAACATCATTCGCAGCCTGCGCGAGATCGACGACACCGATTGGGCCGTCTGGTTCGAAAGCGTCAGCAAGATCGATGCGGCGCTGCGCGAAGGCTCCGACTATGCGGCGCTCGATTTCGGCTCGCGCAACAAGTACCGCGACACCATCGAAAAGCTCGCGCGCCGCTCCGGCCACAGCGAATACGAAGTGACCCAGATCGCCGTCGAGATGGTGCGCGAGGCGGAGGAAGCCGCCAAGACCGAGGCGCCGCTGCAGGAGCCGAACGTCGGGTCGTTCCTGGTCGGCAAGCAGCGCAAGGTACTGGAAAGGAAGATCAACTACCGGCCGTCGGTGCTGCAGACCATCATTCGCCTCAGCCGCAAGCTCGATTGGTTTGCGATCGCCGGTCCGAACATTCTGCTGACAATCCTGGCGATGATCGCCGTCTATTCCTTCGTCAGCCCCATGGCGATCCCGAGCGGTGCGAAGCTGATCATGCTGCTTCTCTTCGCGCTGCCGGCCTCGGAAGGCGCCATGGGCCTGTTCAACACGCTGGTGACGCTGTTCGTCAAACCCTCCCGTCTCGTCGGTTACGAATTCATCGACGGGATCCCCGAGCACGCCCGCACGCTTGTCGCGGTGCCGTGCCTTATTTCCAAGCGCGACCATGTCGACGAACTCGTGCGCAATCTCGAGGTGCACTACCTCGCTAACCCGCGCGGCGAGATCTATTTCGCGCTCGTCAGCGACTGGGCCGACAGCAAGGACGAGGAGTCCGGCACCGATACGGACGTTCTCGACTATGCCAAGCGCGAGATCGCCCAGCTCTCGGCGCGCTACGCCTATGACGGCAAGACGCGCTTCTACCTCTTGCATCGCCGCCGCCTGTTCAACGAGCAGGAAGGCGTGTGGATGGGCTGGGAGCGCAAGCGCGGCAAGCTGCACGAACTGAACATGCTGCTTCGCGGCGACCGCGATACCTCGTTCCTGCAGGGCGCCAACACGGTGCCGGACAACGTGCAATATGTCATGACGCTCGATTCCGACACGCGCCTGATGCGCGATGCGGTGACCAAGCTCGTCGGCAAGATGTGCCATCCGATCAACCGCCCGGTGGTCGACCCGAAGACCCAGGACGTGATTGCCGGCTACAGCCTGCTGCAGCCGCGCGTCACGCCGTCGCTGACGACCGGCAGCGAGGCCTCGGCCTTCCAGCGCATCTTCTCGGCCAATCGCGGCATCGACCCCTACGTCTTTACCGTTTCCGATGTCTACCAGGACATCGCCGGCGAAGGCAGCTTCACCGGCAAGGGCCTCTACCACGTCGACGCCTTCGAGGCGGCGCTGAAGGGCCGCATCCAGGAAAACGCCGTTCTCAGCCACGACCTGCTCGAAGGCTCCTATGTGCGCTGCGCCCTGGTGACCGACGTCGAGCTAGTCGAGGACTTCCCGACCCGCTACGAGGTCGAGATGTCGCGCCAGCATCGCTGGGCGCGCGGCGACTGGCAGCTTTTGCCCTATATCTTCAATTTCTCGAACGGGCTGTCGATGCTCGGGCGCTGGAAGATGTACGACAACCTGCGCCGCTCGCTGATCCCGCTTGCCTGGCTCGTCGCCTCGGTCATGGGCTGGTACTACATGGAGCCGACCGAAGCGCTGATCTGGCAGATTGTCCTGATCTTCAGCTTGTTCGTGGCCCCGACCCTGTCGTTGATCAACGGTCTGCTGCCGCGCCGCAACGACATCGTCGCTCGGGCCCACCTTCATGCGGTGCTTACCGAAGTCCGCGCCGCCAATGCTCAAGTTGCCCTTCGCATCGTCTTCATTGCCCACAACGCCGCGATGATGGGCGACGCGATCGTACGCTCGCTCTACCGCACCTTCGTCAGCGGCAAGCTGATGCTCGAATGGCGCACCGCCGCACAGGTGCAGAGCGCCGGCCACGGCACGATCGGCGACTATTACCGCGCCATGTGGATCGCGCCGGCGCTGTCGGCAATCTCGCTGGCGCTTGCGGCGATTTCCGACACCGGCCTGCCGTTCATCGGCATCCCCTTCGCGTTGCTCTGGGCGCTTTCGCCAGCCGTTGCCTGGTTCGTCAGCCAGTCGGCCGAAACCGAGGACCAGCTCGTCGTCTCCGACGAGGCGATCGACGAGATGCGGCTGATTGCGCGCCGCACCTGGCGCTATTTCGAAACCTTCGTGACCGCCGAGCAGCACTTCCTGCCGCCGGACAACTTCCAGGAGACGCCGCAGCCGGTGCTTGCCGAGCGGACCTCGCCGACGAATATCGGCGTCTATCTGCTCTCGGTCATGTCGGCGCGTGATTTCGGCTGGATCGGCTTCGAGGAGACGATCAACCGGCTGGAACAGACGATTGCCACGATCGACCGGATGCCGAAGTATCGCGGCCACCTGTTCAACTGGTATCGGACCAATACGCTCGAAACCATGGAGCCGCGCTACATCTCGTCGGTCGACAGCGGCAACCTTGCCGGCCATCTGATCGCCGTTTCGTCGATGTGCCGCGACTGGGCGGAAGCGCCGTCGGCGCATGTGCTGGGCAGTCTCACCGGTATCGGCGACGTCGTGGCCATCCTCGAGGAAGTGCTGCGCGACCTGCCTGACGACCGCAAGACGGTCCGGCCGCTGCGCCGCCTGATCGAGGAGCGCATCGTCGGCTTCCAGAACGCGCTCGCGGCGGTCATACGCGAGCACGAGTTCGCGTCGATCCGGGTGATCAACCTGGCGGTGCTGGCGCGTGACATGCACAAGCTCACGGTCAATCTCGACCACGAGGTGCGCACGCCGCAGAGCAACGAAGTGACGAAGTGGGCGACCTCGCTCGTCACCACCTGCGAAGCCCATATCGCCGACGGCGTCTTCGACCTCAGCGCCATCGAAACGTTGCGCCAGCGTCTGCTGGTCTTGAAGGATCGGGCGCGCGACATCGCCTTCTCGATGGATTTCGGCTTCCTGTTCCGGCCGGAGCGGCGCCTGCTGTCGATCGGCTTCCGCGTCAATGCCAACGAGCTCGACGAGGCCTGCTACGACCTTCTGGCGTCCGAAGCGCGCCTTACCAGCCTGTTTGCGATCGCCAAGGGGGATCTCCCGACCGAGCACTGGTACAAGCTCGGCCGTCCGATCGTGCCGATCGGCGCGCGCGGCGCGCTGATCTCCTGGTCCGGCTCGATGTTCGAGTACCTCATGCCGCCGCTGGTCATGCAGGAACGGCAGGGCGGCATTCTCAACCAGACCAACAACCTGGTGGTCAAGGAACAGATCAATCACGGCCGCCGCCTCGGTACGCCTTGGGGCATTTCGGAAGCGGCGTTCAACGCCCGCGACCACGAACTCACCTACCAGTACACCAACTTCGGCGTGCCGACGCTCGGCCTGAAGCGTGGTCTTGGCCAGAATGCGGTCATCGCACCCTACGCCTCGATCCTTGCCTGCATGTACGATCCGAAGTCGGCGCTGGCCAACCTTGGGCGGCTTCGCGAAGTCGGTGCGCTCGGCGCCTACGGCTACCATGACGCCGTCGACTTCACGCCGACGCGTGTGCCGGAGGGGCAGAAGTGTGCGGTCGTGCGCAACTACTATGCGCACCACCACGGCATGTCGATCGCGGCCGTTGCCAACGTCGTCTTCAATGGCCGTCTGCGCGAGTGGTTCCATGCCGATCCGGTTATCGAAGCGGCCGAACTGCTGCTGCAGGAAAAGGCGCCGCGCGACATCCCGATCATGAACGCCAAGCGCGAACCGGAATCGGTCGGCAAGGGCCAGGACGATCTCCTGCGTCCGGAAGTCCGCATCATCGAAAATCCGTTGGCGCAGGACCGCGAGACCGTGTTTCTCTCCAATGGCCACTATTCGGTCATGCTGACGGCCAATGGCGCCGGCTATGCTCGCTGGAATGGCCAGGCCGTCACCCGCTGGAAGCCGGACCCGGTCGAAGACCGCACCGGCACCTTCATCTTCCTGCGTGACACAACGACCGGTGAGTGGTGGTCGACGACGTCAGAACCGCGGCGCGCCGCCGGTGAGAAGGTGCTGACGCGCTTCGGCGACGACAAGGCGGAATTCGTCAAGACCGTCGGCGACCTGATCAGCGAAGTTGAGTGCATCGTTGCCACCGAACACGACGCCGAAGGGCGACGCGTCATGCTGCTCAACACCGGCACTCAGGACCGCTTCATCGAAGTGACCTCCTATGCCGAGCCGGTGCTTTCGACCGAAGAGGCCGACAGCGCCCATCCGGCCTTCTCGAAGATGTTCGTGCGCACGGAAATCAGCCGTCGCGGCGACGTTATCCGCGTCAGCCGCAACAAGCGCAGCTCCGGCGATCCGGACATGGAAGTGGCGCATCTCGTCACCGACAATGCCGGCAGCGACCGCCATACGGAAGCCGAAACCGACCGTCGCCGTTTCATCGGCCCCGGCCGGACGCTGGCTGAGGCGGCGGCCTTCGACACGGATTCCGTGCTGTCGGGTACGGATGGTTTCACCCTCGATCCGATCATGTCGCTACGCCGCGTCGTTCGCGTCCCGGCTGGCAAGAAGGTCAGCGTCGTCTTCTGGACGATCGCCACGCCAAGCCGCGAGGAAGTCGATCGCGCGATCGATCGCTACCGCCACCCGGAAACCTTCAACCAGGAGCTCATCCACGCCTGGACCCGCAGCCAGGTGCAGATGCGCCATGTCGGCGTGACCTCTCAGGAAGCTGCAAGCTTCCAGATGCTCGGCCGCTATCTCGTCTATCCGGACATGCATTTGCGCGCCGATGCGGCAACGGTGCAGGCCGGTCTTGATTCGCAATCGAAGCTTTGGCCGCTGGCGATATCCGGCGACTATCCGATCTTCTGCCTGAGGATCAACGACGACGGCGATCTCGGCATCGCCCGCGAAGCGCTGCGTGCGCAGGAATACCTGCGCGCCCGCGGCATCACCGCCGATCTGGTGATCATCAACGAGCGGGCGTCTTCCTATGCACAGGACATGCAGCACGCGCTCGATTCCATGTGCGAGAACCTGAGGCTGCGCGGCCTTTCGGATGGTCCGCGCCAGCACATCTTCTCGGTGCGTCGCGACCTCATGGAGGCGGAGACCTGGTCGACCCTGCTGTCGGCGTCGCGTGCCGTGTTCCATGCCCGCAACGGCACGATCTCCGACCAGATCGCCCGTGCCAACTCGCTCTATTCGCCGGCGCCGGTGAAGGTAGAAAAGAGCGGCGAGTTCGTCGGCCCGCTTTTGGCCGCACCCCAGGACACGACGGACGTTGCTCCGGCAGAGATCCGGGGTGACGGCCTTGCCTTCTGGAACGGTTACGGCGGTTTTGCCGACGGCGGCCGCGAATATGTCGTGCGTCTGCGCGGCGGCGAGGCAACGCCGCAGCCCTGGATCAACGTGATTTCCAACGAGCAGTTCGGCTTCCACATTTCGGCCGAAGGGGCCGCCTACTCCTGGAGCCGCAACTCGCGCGACTACCAGCTGACGCCCTGGACCAATGACACGGTCGTCAACCGGCCCGGCGAGGCGATCTTCATTCGCGACATGGCGAGCGGTACGGTTTCGACGCCCTATGCGGCGCTCTCGCGTCGCCGCTCGGTCGTCTTCGAGACGGCGCACGGGCTCGGCTATTCGACCTTCCGCAGCACCCAGGACGACCTCGAGATCGAGACCACCCAGACGGTGCATCGCAGCCTGCCGGCCAAGCTCGTTCGCGTCTCGATCCGCAACCGTGCGGCAACCGCGCGGCAGCTGCGGGTCTACGGCTATGCGGAATGGGTGCTTGGCAACAACCGTGCCCGCAGTGCGCCGTTCGTCCTTTCCAAATGGGACGAGACGGCCGAGGCGCTGGTGGCGACCAACCCGTACAGCATCGATTTCTCCGGCCGATCCGCCTTCTTCACCGTGGACGGCGGCGAGGCCGCGGGCCATACGGCGAGCCGCCGTGAGTTCCTCGGGGCGTTCGGCGGCATCCTGGTGCCGCAGGCCGTCACCTCGGGCGCTGAGCTCTCCGGTTCCGTCGATGTCGATGGTGATCCTTGCGCCGTCGTCGCGACCGATCTGGTGATCGAGCCCGGTGCCGAGCGGCAGGTGACCTTCATCCTCGGCGATGCCGACAACGAGGACCAGCTTCGCGCCGTCATCGGCGAGCTGCGGCAAACGGCGTTCGACACGGTGCTTGAGGCGACCAAGTCGTTCTGGCGCGATTTCACCGACATCGTGAAGGTGGAAACGCCGGATCCGGCCTTCAATGCGATGATCAACAACTGGCTGCCCTATCAGAGCCTCGGTTGCCGGATCATGGCGCGCTCGGCCTTTTACCAGGCAAGCGGCGCCTTCGGCTTCCGTGACCAGCTGCAGGACACGCTGGCGTTTCTGATCCATCGCCCGGAGCTTGCCCGCGCGCAGATCCTCAACGCCGCCGCCCGCCAGTTTACCGAGGGTGACGTGCAGCACTGGTGGCTGCCGGGAACTGGCGCTGGCGTGCGCACGATGATCTCCGACGACGTCGTCTGGCTCGCCCATGCCGTGACCCGCTACTGCACGGTGACCGGCACCTCGGACCTCCTTTCTGAGCGGCTTGCCTTCATCACCGGGCCGGCGCTGGAGGAGGGGCAGCATGATGCCTTCTACAAGCCGGAAATCTCCGAAGAGATCGGTGACGTCTACGAGCATTGCGCCCGGGCGCTCGATCTTGCGATCAAGCGCACCGGCGATAACGGCTTGCCGCTGTTCCTCGGCGGCGACTGGAACGACGGCATGAACCGGGTCGGCGAGGCCGGCAAGGGCACAAGCACCTGGCTCGGCTGGTTCCTTGCAGGCACGCTCCGCGGCTTCCTGCCCTATGCGCGCGAGCGCAAGGACGAGGCTCGCGTCAGGCGTTGGGAGGCGCATCTCGAAGCCCTCAAGAAGGCCCTTAATGCGGCCGGCTGGGACGGCGACTACTATCGCCGCGGCTATTACGACGACGGCACACCGCTCGGCACGAGCGAGGCGCTGGAATGCCGGATCGATTCGATCGGCCAGTCCTGGAGCGTGCTGTCAGGCGAGGGTGAAGAGCAGCGTTCGCTCAAGGCGATGGATGCGGTCATGGCCGAACTGGTCGATCCGGACCAGCGCATCGTGCGGCTGTTCACGCCGCCGCTCGAACGGACGGCGCAGGACCCGGGCTACATCAAGGCCTATCCGCCCGGCGTGCGCGAGAATGGCGGGCAGTACACCCACGCTGCCACCTGGGTGGCTCTGGCCTTCGCCGAACAGGGCAGGGCGGAAGAAGCCTGGCGCGTCTTCCAGATGCTGAACCCGATCTCGCATGCCGACAGCCGCGAGGCGGCCGAGCACTACCGCGTCGAGCCCTATGTCGTTGCCGCCGATATCTATGGCGAAGGCGATCTGGCAGGGCGCGGCGGCTGGACCTGGTACACCGGGTCGGCTGGCTGGCTCTACCGCGTCGGCGTCGAGGGTATCCTTGGCATCCGCCGGCAGGGCGACAAGCTGGTCATCCGGCCGGTGCTGCCTGCCGCCTGGGAAGGCTACTCCGCCGAAGTTACGCTCAACGGCGCGCGGCACAAGATTTTGGTGCAACGCGACCAGAAAAGCGGCGAGCCGATCGTCAGCGTCAACAATAGTGTCACAAAAAACGCGCATGAAGGCATTTTGCTGTAACGGCCGGTATTGATGACAGGATGAAACCGGCTTTGTTCCCGCAAGGGCAAGGCCGGTTTTTCTTTGCGGATGTTTCGGTGGCACGACCTCGAGGGCCGGGTGTCGTGTCAATTCAAATGCCGCAGCCTTGCGCGTTCAAAAGATGCGCGGTGCTGCGCTTCATGGTGCCGGCCGTTCCGTCTGATTGACGGTATGGGCCACCGGCGCCCGTTTCAACAGGGATGGGGCGGGGCGCCAAATCCTGGAAAACGGACTGCATGCTGCAAAAGACTTTTCAGGGTGGCGCGAATCCTGCGTTCACCCGAATGGTTCCAAAGGAGCGCGACACCCGCCTCGACGTTTTCAGGGCGCTGTGTCTGCTGACGATCTTCGTCAATCACGTTCCGGGACAATATCTCGAATACCTGACCCACAAGAACGTCGGCTTCTCCGATTCCGCCGAAGCCTTCGTGCTGATCTCCGGCCTCTCGGTCGGGATTGCCTATGGCGGCAAGTTCATTGCCGGCGCACGGCTGGCGATGACGCTGAAGATCTGGCGGCGGGCGCTGGCGCTTTACATCGCTCACATCATGACCAGTATCGTGACGCTGGCGATCTTCGCCGGTGGGGCGCTCTATTTCGGGCGACAGGACCTGATCGGCGAGATCAACATCCGCCCGATGGTGGAACAGACCGAACAGGGCATCGTTGCCATGGTGCTGCTCGGACATCAGCTCGGCTACAACAACATCCTGTCGATGTATGCGGCGCTGTTCCTGCTGCTGCCGGGCATCCTCTGGCTGAACGGCGTCAGCAAGAAGCTGCTGCTTTTGTTGTCGGCCGCCCTGTGGCTCACGGCAGGCGTCTTCAAGCTGGTGCCATCGAACTTCCTCGACGAAGGCTATTGGTTCCTCAATCCCTGGTCCTGGCAGTTCCTGTTCGTCATCGGCGTCGTCACGATGACATCAGTGCGCAACGGCGGATCGGTGCCGCGATGGCCCTGGCTGATGGTGCTGTCGAGCGCCTATCTCGCCGTCTCTGCCGTCTGGGTGCTGTTTTCTTGGTGGAGCATCGACCTTTCCTTCGGCCTTCCCGCTGTTCTGACCGGCTTCGACAAGACCTTCCTGTCGCTGCCGCGGCTCACGCACGTGCTGGCGCTCGCCTACATCATCGCCGTCACACCGAAGCTCAGCAACCTCGCTAGGCTCGACAGCGATCACCCGCTTGCCGTCGTCGGCCGCCATTCTCTGCCGATCTTCATCTTCGGCACGATCCTGGCGATGGCCGGCCAGGTGTTGCTCTTCGTCACCGGACGCAACCCCGTTTTGGGCAGCCTCTTCGTCTTCGTCGGCATCGGGCTGCATTTCGCCTATGCCTACTATCTCGAATGGCTGAAGGGGTTGTCGGCGGCCAGGCCGATCCGGGCGACATGAGACGCGCCGCCCGGTGCATTGATGCGTGTTGGCGCTAGTTCCTGGCGCCAAGCGCAAGCCGGCACGCCAGCCCCGTGAAAACGCCTGCGAGCAGGTATTGCGGCAGCTTCGGGAAGCGGCTGAAACCAGACAGACGTTTGCGGATATGGCTGCCGGCAAGGATGACTGAGCCATTCACCACGAGGCCGATCGCGTTCAGTATCGTCGCGAGCAGAAGCATCTGCAGGACCATCGATCCGCCTGCGGGATGCACGAACTGCGGGAACAGGGCGAGCACGAAGAGCGCCATCTTCGGATTGAGAATGTTCGTCATCAGGCCCTCCCCGAAAATCCGCCGGCCTGAAAGTCGCTTGAGTGTCGAGACCGGGGAAGCGTTCGACGCGTCCGCGCGGATTGTCTTGTAGGCTAGATACAGCAGATAGGCACAGCCGGCCCAGCGTACGACCTCATAGGCGATCGGCACGGTTAAGAAGAGCTGGGAAAGCCCGAGTGCTGCGGCCAGCGTGTGGCAATAGGTGCCGAGCGCGATGCCGGCATAGGTGAGAAACCCGGCCGAGCGCCCCTGGCTTATGCTGCGCGACGCAATGAGCAGCATGTCGGGGCCGGGCGTGGCGGTAAGAACGAGGCTGGCCGCGGCGAAAAGTGCGATCGTGGAGATGTCCGGCATGATGATTCCCTTGGAAGTGAAGCCGGAATTCCGATCTATCAAGTTTCGCGGGAATGACAAGGCTGCTTGACGCGGCATTGTCGGAAGGCCGGAAACGCAAAAGCCACCCGCATTTGCAGCGGGTGGCTTCGATGTGCGTGTCGTTGCCGTTGAGACGAGCGGCTTGGATCCTTGAAATGGCGCAGTTCCGGACGGAAAACCGCGCCACACTTTTCCTGGAACTGCTCTAAGCCGCCGTGTGGCTCATGCGGACGTCCTCGTCCGTCAGGATGCCGCTGGCGCGCAAGAGGGCTGCGAAGCGGCCGTTGCTCTGGCTGAGCTCGTTGAAGCCGCCCATCTCGACGATCCGGCCCTGATCCATGAAAATCACCAGATCGGCCTCGCGCACCGTCGACAGGCGGTGGGCGATGATGAAGGTCGTGCGGTTCTTGCGCAGCGCATCGATCGCCTCCTTGACGCGGGCCTCGGTCTCCACGTCGAGCGCACTGGTCGCTTCGTCGAGCACCAGGATCGGCGCATTCTTCAGGATCGCGCGGGCAATTGCCACGCGCTGGCGTTCGCCGCCCGACAGACGGTTGCCGCGCTCGCCGACGACCGTATCGTAGCCGCTGGTGCGGTTTTCGATGAAGTCGCAGGCGGCGGCCGCTTCGGCGGCGGCCATGATCTCCTCGATCGACGCATCGTCACGGCCGAGGCGGATATTGTCCGAGATCGAGCGGTTCATCAGGCCCGCATCCTGGAAGACGGTGGCGATCGAACGGCGCAGCGACTTGCGCGTGACCTTCGAGATATCGTTGCCGTCGATCAGGATCTGGCCTTCACGCGGGTCGTGAACGCGCTGCAGCAGGTTGACGAGCGTCGTCTTGCCGGCACCGGTCGGGCCGACGATGGCGATCGTCTGGCCGGCCTTGGCCGTGAACGAGACGTTGCGCACGCCCTGGTTCGTGTTGGCAAAGTCGAAGGACACGTCGCGGAACTCGACCTCGCCGTTGACGACGGGCAGTTCGGCCGCGCCTGCCGGCTCGTCCCGTTCACGTACGGCGTCTTCGAGCTGGAAGAAGTCTTCAAGCTTGGCGCGGGCTTCAAAGATCTGCGTCACGAAGGCCTTCATCTGGTCGAGGCGACCGATCAGGAGGTTGGCAAAGCCGATAAAGGCGATGACTTCGCCGACGCCGAGTTCGCCGCGCTGCACGAGCACGGTGCCGATGACGAGGATCGCCATCATCGAGATGGTGGAGGCGACGCGGTTCAAGGCACTTGCGAGCGCCCACCAGTCGAGCACGGGGAACTGGGCCGAGATCAGCCGCTCGGTGAACTTCTTCAGCTCGCGGGTTTCGGCCTCGATGCGGTTGTAGCTGTGCACGACCGAGACGTTGCTGATGGCGTCGGACACGTGGGAGAAGACCGTGTGATAGTGGGTCTCGACCGAAGCCTGGCCGTCCTTGGTGCGGCTCATCACCGCCTTGCTGATCATGACGTAGGCCGCACCGAGCACGAGGAGCACGAGCGACAGGCGCACGTCCATGGCAAAGGCAGTCGGAATGAGCAGCACGAGCGCGACGGCGGTTGCCAGGTGCTGGCGCATGAATTCGAGCCAGAGACCAAAGAGGGTTTCGCAGGCGCGCAAAAGCGTGTGCAGCGCATTCGAGGTACCGCGCTGGCTATGCCAGGCGAGCGGCATGGACACGATGCGGCCGAAGGCTTCGGTCAGAAGCGTGGCGCGGCGGCCATGGGCCAGCCGGTCCGCCTCGCGGGCGACAAGTACGAAGGCGACGGTGTTGAACACACCGAGACCCGCCCACATCAAGAGCATCGGCGTGACTTCGCCTTTCGACGAAATGGCGTCGATGATGCGGCCGAACAGGATCGGCTCGGCAATCGTGATGACCGCCAGAATGACGTTGGCGAGAACGATCGCCGAAACACGGAGCTTGTGGACTGCAAGATAACTGAGCGCTCTTGCATACACCTGGAACAATGACACTTGTCTCACCCCTTCCGGGTACCGGATTTGACGCGCCGCAGTCCTTCTGCGGCGGATGCACCCACGTCCTCGAGAGCTAAACGGCGGGCTTTAAGTCCGCCCCTTAACCTCTCGGGGCCGCGCTGAGACGGTCTTTGGCGGCAAAGGGAAGCCGTAGTCGGACGCATGGACAGCCACTCGTTTTCCCGTTTCCCTCTAGAGCGAGCTTGGCGAGAATATTCATAGTCTGCTATCTATCGTGCCAACTCCGATTTCTTGCATATTTCGCATAAGACCGGGCGTGGTATGACGGATTATCGCGGGTGCAACATGAATGGTCGCTGAACGGTGCCTTTATGTCCGGATTCGGAAATGCGACCATATGCATCTACCTGGAAGGTGATCCATGAACATTACGCTGCTCGTACAGTTTCTCGCGCTTCTGGAGGAGATGAAGACTCGCGAGGAAATCATCCCGGAATTCGAGCGCCTGCTCGATCGCTGCGGCTTCGACTTCTACGGTGTCGTCCGGCAGCCGAAGCCGCATGACAATCCTCTCAGGCTCCTGCTTGCCGGTCGCTGGCCGGAAGGCTGGCCGCAGATCTACATTCGCAAGAAGTTCGTGGTTATCGATCCGACCATCCGCTACCTCGGCCACGCCCAGCGCGGCTTCCGGTGGCGCGACACGTTGTTTGCCTTCCGCTCCGATCCGCATCGCAAGCGCATGGAAAGCATGATGATCGAGGCGCGCAACCACGGCCTCTACGACGGCTATATCTTCCCGGTACATGGCCGGCGCGGCCTGCTTGGCAACCTGACGGTCGGCGGTCGTGTCGTCGACTTGAGCCCGGTGGAGATCAGCCTGTTCGACTCGATTGCCAAGCGGCTCTTCTGGAAGCTCTTGGAACTGACCGATCCGGAGGTTTCGGCCGAGCTCGGCTCGCGCGTCGAGGTGCAGATGACGCGGCGAGAGATGGAAGCGCTCAATTATCTCGCCGACGGCATGACATCCAACGACATCGGCAAGGTGCTCGACATTTCGAGCCATACGGTCGACTGGTACATGAACGGCATCCAGGAAAAGCTGAAGGCGAAGAACCGTCACCACGTGGTGGCGATCGCCTTCCGGCTCGGGCTGATCTCCTGACGCAAAGGCATTCGGTTTCCTGTCGCATCTGAAATTGCGCTCTGCTCGGTGACTCGCTAATACTTTATTTCGCGGGTGCAGCATTTCCCGCAATATCAAGTCATTGAGGAGACCGACTTGCCTATCTCGAAGATCCTTGTTGCCAACCGTTCTGAAATTGCCATCCGCGTTTTTCGCGCTGCAAACGAACTCGGTCTGAAAACGGTCGCGATATGGGCGGAAGAGGACAAACTGGCGCTGCACCGCTTCAAGGCGGATGAAAGTTATCAGATCGGCCGTGGCCCGCATCTGGCCCGCGACCTCGGCCCGATCGAAAGCTACCTGTCGATCGAGGAGGTGATCCGCGTCGCCAAGCTTTCCGGGGCCGATGCCATCCACCCGGGCTACGGCCTGCTTTCGGAAAGCCCGGAATTCGTCGATGCTTGTGACGCGGCCGGCATAACCTTCATCGGCCCGCGGCCGGCGACGATGCGCCAGCTCGGCAACAAGGTTGCGGCGCGCAACCTTGCGATTTCCGTCGGTGTGCCGGTGGTGCCGGCCACCGATCCGCTTCCGGACGACGAAAAGGAAATCCACCGCCTTGCCGCCCAGATCGGCTATCCGGTCATGCTCAAGGCCTCCTGGGGCGGCGGCGGACGCGGCATGCGCGCCATCCGCGACCCGAAGGACCTGATCCGCGAGGTGACGGAAGCCAAGCGCGAGGCCAAGGCCGCCTTCGGCAAGGACGAGGTCTATCTCGAAAAACTGGTCGAGCGCGCCCGCCACGTCGAAAGCCAGATCCTCGGTGATACCCACGGCAATGTCGTGCATCTCTTTGAGCGCGATTGCTCCATCCAGCGCCGCAACCAGAAGGTCGTCGAGCGTGCGCCGGCGCCCTACCTCTCGGATGCGCAGCGCCAGGAGCTTGCCGACTATTCGCTGAAGATCGCGCGTGCGACCAGCTATGTCGGCGCCGGCACGGTCGAGTATCTGATGGATGCCGACACCGGCAAGTTCTACTTCATCGAGGTGAACCCGCGCATCCAGGTCGAGCACACCGTCACGGAAGTCGTGACCGGCATCGACATCGTCAAGGCGCAGATCCATATCCTCGACGGCGAGGCGATCGGCACCCCGGAATCGGGCGTGCCTGACCAGGCAGATATCCGCCTCAACGGCCACGCGCTGCAGTGCCGTATCACCACGGAAGATCCGGAGCAGAACTTCATTCCCGACTACGGCCGTATCACCGGCTATCGCTCGGCCGCCGGCTTCGGCATCCGTCTCGATGGCGGCACGGCCTATACCGGCGCCTACATCACCCGCTACTACGATCCGCTGCTGGTGAAGGTCACAGCCTCGGGCAGCACGCCGGCGGAAGCGATCAGCCGTATGGACCGGGCATTGCGCGAATTCCGCATCCGCGGCGTCGCCACCAACCTCACCTTCCTCGAGGCGATCATCGGTCACGAGCAGTTTCTCAACAACACCTACACGACCCGCTTCATCGACACGACGCCGGAACTCTTCCAGCAGGTAAGGCGTCAGGACCGCGCGACGAAACTGCTCACCTACCTCGCCGACGTCACCGTCAACGGTCACCCGGAGGCAAAGGGCCGTCCGAAGCCGCCGGCGGACGCCGCAAAGCCGGTCGTGCCGTTCATCCAGGGCGAAATCCCCGCCGGGACCAAGCAGAAGCTCGACGAGCTCGGCCCGAAGAAGTTCGCCGAGTGGGTGCGTGGCGAAAAACAGGTCTTCCTGACGGACACGACCATGCGCGACGGCCATCAGTCGCTGCTTGCGACCCGCATGCGCACGCACGATATCGCCCGCGTCGCCGGTACCTATGCCCGCGCCCTGCCGCAGCTGTTCTCGCTCGAATGCTGGGGTGGTGCCACCTTCGACGTTTCCATGCGCTTCCTGACCGAAGACCCGTGGGATCGCCTCGCCCGCATTCGCGAGGATGCGCCGAACCTGCTCCTGCAGATGCTTCTGCGCGGCGCCAACGGCGTCGGCTACAAGAACTACCCGGACAATGTCGTCAAATACTTCGTCCGCCAGGCGGCAAAGGGCGGCATCGATGTCTTCCGCGTCTTCGACTGCCTCAACTGGGTCGACAACATGCGCGTCTCGATGGAGGCGATTGCCGAAGAGGACCGCATCTGCGAGGCCGCAATCTGCTACACCGGCGACATCCTCAATTCGGCCCGGCCGAAATACGATCTCAAGTACTACACCGCCCTTGCCGCTGAGCTTGAAAAGGCCGGCGCACACATGATCGCCGTCAAGGACATGGCTGGCCTGTTGAAGCCGGCGGCCGCACGCGTGCTGTTCAAGGCGCTGCGCGAGGCGACGGATCTGCCGATCCATTTCCATACGCACGACACCTCCGGCATTGCGGCTGCGACCGTGCTTGCCGCCGTCGATTCCGGCGTCGACGTGGTCGATGCGGCGATGGACGCGCTCTCGGGCAATACCTCGCAGCCGTGCCTCGGCTCGATCGTCGAGGCGCTGCGCGGCTCGGATCGTGATCCGGGCCTCGATCCCGAATGGATCCGCCGCATCTCCTTCTATTGGGAAGCGGTGCGTTACCAGTACGCCGCCTTCGAAAGCGACCTCAAGGGACCGGCATCTGAAGTCTACCTGCACGAAATGCCGGGCGGCCAGTTCACTAACCTCAAGGAACAGGCCCGTTCGCTCGGTCTCGAAACCAAATGGCACCGCGTTGCCCAGGCCTATGCCGATGCCAACCAGATGTTCGGCGATATCGTCAAGGTGACGCCGTCGTCGAAGGTTGTCGGCGACATGGCGCTGATGATGGTCTCCCAGGATCTGACCGTTGCCGACGTCGAGAACCCGGCCAAGGACATCGCCTTCCCGGATTCGGTCGTCTCGATGCTGAAGGGCGATCTCGGCCAGCCTCCGGGCGGTTGGCCGGAGGCGCTGCAGAAGAAGGCGCTGAAGGGCGAAAAGGCCTATACCGCCGTTCCCGGTTCGCTGCTGCCGCCGGCCGATCTCGACGCGGAACGCAAGAGCATCGAAGACAAGCTCGAGCGCAAGGTCGACGACTTCGAGTTCGCCTCGTACCTGATGTATCCGAAGGTGTTCACCGACTATGCGGTGGCGGTCGATACCTATGGCCCGGTCAGCGTGCTGCCGACGCCGGCCTATTTCTACGGCCTTGCGCCGGGTGAGGAGCTGCAGCCGGAGATCGAGAGGGGCAAGTCGCTGGTGATCCTGCACCAGGCCAAGAGCGAGCCGGACGAGAAGGGCATGGTCAAGGTGTTCTTCGAACTCAACGGCCAGCCGCGCCTGATCAAGGTTCCGGACCGCAACCGCAGTGCTTCGAGCGCTGTGCGCCGCAAGGCCGAGAGCGGCAATGCCGCTCATCTCGGTGCGCCGATGCCGGGCGTCATCTCGACCGTCGCCGTCAACGCAGGTCAGGCGGTCAAGGCCGGCGACGTGCTCCTGTCGATCGAGGCGATGAAGATGGAGACGGCGCTGCATGCCGAGAAGGATGGCACGATCGCCGAGGTGCTGGTGCGCGCTGGCGACCAGATCGACGCCAAGGATCTGCTGATCGTCTACGAAGCCTGAGCCCATTCAACTACTAAAACAGGAACGGCCGGATGAAAGTCCGGCCGTTTTGTTTATGTGAAGGAGGGGGCTGCCTCCCATCGCGGCTGAGCTCGGCTCTCTCCTTCTGTCATCCTCGGGCTTGACCCGAGGATCCATTCACGGGTCGCAGCGGAGCCCGCTTACGGGGTACCAAGCCCAACTTACCCACCTGGGCCGTGACGCATGCTTGTGCTTGGATCCTCGGGTCAAGCCCGAGGATGACGATCGAGGGGATTTCGCTTCTCTTTTCGCGATCAAACCCACCAGCACAAGCCGCCCACTCTCCCTTCAGATCTCGTAGTCGTGCGGGGCGCTCAGCGAGGCGATGAACTTCTTGGTTCGCTCGCGTTCCGGTGTCGAGAAGATCGTCTTGGGCGCGCCGCTTTCAACGATGACGCCGCCATCGAGGAAGATCACCTTGTCGGCGACGCGCGAGGCAAGCCGGAGGTCATGGGTCGCCATGACCATCGTCGTGCCTTCGCGGGCAAGCCGGCTCAGCACCTCGACGACTTCTTCCGCCAATTCCGGGTCGAGCGCCGAGGTCGGCTCGTCGCAGAGCAGCACGCGCGGCGAAGGCGCAAGCGCCCGGGCGATCGCCACACGCTGCTGCTGGCCGCCGGAAAGCGTCGCCGGCCAGGCATCGGCCTTGTGCGCCATGCCGACCTTTTCCAGCAGTTCCATCGCCCGCGCTTTCGCCCTATCCGCCGGCCATTTCAGCACCGTGACCAGGCCCTCCATCACGTTGCCGAGCGCTGTCTGATGCGGAAAGAGCTGGAAATTCTGGAACACCATGCCCGTCTGCCGGCGTAGCCGCTGGGTCGCCGCCCAGCCGACCTTGCGGCCAGGGGAAAATGCGAGCGCCTCGTCGCCGAGCTTGATCGATCCGGAGGTCGGAATCTCCAGCAGGTTGATGCAGCGCAGAAGCGTGCTCTTGCCGCCACCGGAGGGGCCGACCAGCGCGGTCACAGTGCCTTCGGCAAGCGTGACGGAGATATCCTTCAGCACGAGGTTGTCGCCGAAGCGCTTTTCGATGTGGGAGAGCTCGATCATGCGCGTGCCTCCAGGAAGCCGCCATAGCGGGCGAAGCGGCGCTCCAGCCGCACTTGCAGGGCCGATAGCACGGAGCTCATGGCGAGGTAGATCAGGGCCGCCAGGATGTAGAGGATCAGCGGCTCATAGGTGGTGGCGACAATGCGCTGCGCCGTCTGGAACATCTCCGGCACGGTGATGGCAGCGGCAAGCGAGGTGTCTTTCACCAGCGAGATGAAGGTGTTGGACAACGGCGGCACGGCGACGCGGGTTGCTTGCGGCAGGATGGTGCGGCGCATCGCCTGGCTCCAGCTCATGCCGATGGAATAGGCCGCTTCCCACTGCCCGCGCGGCACCGAGGAAATGACCGCGCGGATGATCTCGGACGTATAGGCGCCGACATTCAGCGAGAAACCGATGAGAGCGGCCGTGAAGGCGTCGAGCAGGATGCCGGCGCTCGGCAGGCCGTAGAAGATCACGAAGAGCTGCACGAGCAGCGGCGTGCCGCGGATCACCCAGACGTAAAACCGCGCGATGGCGACGACCGGTGCCGGTCCGAACAGGCGGGCGACCGCGGTTGCGAGCCCGAGCATCAGGCCGAAAATGAAGGAAAGCAGCGTCAGCGGGATGGTGAAGGTGAGGCCGGCCCACAGCAGGGACGGCAGCGAATCCAGCATCAGTTGGAGCCAGGTGGGCAAGGGGCAGGCCTTTCAAAAAGCGCGATCCGCCCCGGGGACCGGAACGGATCGCGATTCATACTGCATAATCCCTCAAATCGGTATCGATTTGGGGCCGAGATTATGCAGAGAGTCTAGAGTGTTACAGCGCCGCGCGTCATGTCTGACGCGCGGCGCTGTAACGAGAATGTCGGGCGGAGAAACCGACCGCGTGCTCGGGACGATGTTACTTCGAGACGTCGGCGCCGAAGTACTTCTGCGAGATCTTGTCGTAAGTGCCGTCCGCCTTGATCTCGACAAGCGCCTTGTTGATGGCTTCGAGAAGTTCCGGCTCGCCCTTGCGGATGATGATACCGGAGAAGTCGGCGTCGGCCTGTTCGGCGGCGATCTTCACCGGCGCGTCGGGCTTCTTCTTCTTGAAGTCGAGGAAGGAGAGGCTGTCGTTGATCGTCGCGTCGGCACGGCCGGTGAGAACGAGCTGGATAGATTGGTCGAAACCGTCGGTGCCGACGAGTTCGGCGCCCGAAGCGGTCGCGAGCTTGCCGAAGTTGCTGGTCAACGACTGGGCCGAGTTCTTGCCCTTGAGATCGGCGAAGCCCTTGATCTCCTCGTTGTCGCTTTTGACGATCAGCACGGCCTTGGAGGCGATATAGGGCTCGGAGAAGTCGTATTTCTTCTTGCGCTCCTCGGTGATGCCGACCTGGTTGATGACCGTGTCGTAGCGGTTGGCGTCGAGACCGGCGATCAGACCATCCCACTTGCCTTCGAGAAATTCGGCCTTGACGCCGAGCTTTTCTGCAACCGCCTGGCCGATCTCGACGTCGAAGCCGACGAGCGCGCCCGAGGCATCGTGATAGGTGAAGGGGGCATAGGTGCCCTCGGTGCCGATCTTCAGCACACCGGCGGATTTGATCGCGTTGAGATTTTCGCCAGCTTCAGCCGAAGCGAAGGCGGCAACCTGGATCAGAGCGGCAGCAAACAGCGTGGGGAGGAGTTTCATCGTGATTTTCCATCTTCTTTCTGGCCCGGCCCGTCGTCCGGATTGAGCGGACAATCGCATAAAAAACCGGCGATCTGAGCGTATAAAACACCAATTCCTGAGCGTTTTGATGAAGAATTTTTCCCGAAATGGCGCCGATCCTGCGCAAAAGGCACAGTGCGCGCGAATTTCTGGCCCGAAGTGATTTGGCCGGTGCCGCGACTTGAAATCGGTTTCAAAATTCGTTATGCACATTTGTAGCGATTAATGCATGTTTGTGCACGATTGGTGGAAATGTCGGGCGAACTCCTACTTCGTGAGCGAAAGACGCTGATCCAGGAGCGGCTGAAGGCCAACGGCCGGGTGTTAGCTGTGGATCTTGCCGCCGAGCTCAATGTCTCCGAAGACACCATCCGCCGCGACCTCAGGGAAATGGCGGCAGCAGGTCTGTGCGAGCGGGTCTATGGCGGTGCGCTTCCGGTCGTTCCTGCGGCGCACAGCACTTTGAGCGAGCGCGTGGCGATGGCGCCGGAGCGCAAGGCAGCGCTCGCCCGCGCGGCGGCAAGGCTGATCAAGCCGGGCATGACCGTGTTTCTCGACGCCGGCTCCACCAACCTTGCCATCGCCCAGCTGATCGAACCGGACCTGCAGGCGACCATCGTCACCAATACGCCGCTGATTGCTGCGGCCCTCATGGAGAAGCCGGGTGTCGAGCTCATCCTGCTCGGCGGGCCGCTGAACCGCGCCGTCGGCGCAGCGGTCAGCGCGCGCGCACAGCGCGACGCGGAACTGCTGAGGCCTGATCTGTGCTTTCTCGGCACCTGCGGCGCCGATGCCGCGGCGGGCCTGACGGCGATCTATTTCGAGGATGCGGAGTTCAAGCGGCTGATTGCGGCGCGCAGCCGGCGTCTCGTCGTCGCCATCACCAGCGACAAGCTCGGGACCGCGGCCGCTCACGCGATCGCCGGTATCGACGACAAGGCGACGCTGGTGCTCGAGGCGGATGCACCGGCGGAGCACCGCGCGGCGTTCGAAGCGGCGGGCGCGGAAATTCTGATGGCGGGAGGACCTGAACGATGACGATCACCCATGTGGCGCTGTGGACCCGCGACCTTGAGGCGATTGCCGGCTTTTGGTCGTCCTTCTTCGGCGCCGAGGTTGGCGACGTCTATGAAAGCCGGCGACGGCCGGGGTTCCGGTCGCGCTTCCTGACCCTTGGCGAGGGCCCGGCGATCGAGATCATGGAAGGCCCCTTTGTTGCTCCCGGTGATCCAGCGGAAGAGCGCACCGGTCTTGCTCATGTCGCCCTTTCACTCGGCAGCGAGCAGGCGGTGAATGCCATGGCCGCGCGCGCCGACGCCGAGGGCATCCTGATCGCAAAGCCGCGCTGGACCGGTGACGGCTTTTACGAGGCGGTCGTCCGCGACCCCGATGGCAATCTGATCGAAATCACTGTTTGAGCCGGCCGATCCGGCACTGAGGAAGACCATGGACCAACGTTCTCCCACCGCGACCGTCCGCCAAGGCTACATGACGCGCAATCGGCTCGCCGTTTCGCTCTTGTTTCTGATGAATGGCTTCGTCACTGGAAGCTGGGCGCCGAAGATCCCCGAATTTAAGGACCGGCTCGGCATCAGCGAAAGCGTGCTCGGCCTGTTGATCCTGATGTTCGGTATCGGCTCATTGGTGCTGATGCCGATCGCCGGCGGGTACATCGCCCGCATCGGTTCGCAGAAGGTGGCCAAGGTCACGGCCATCATCCTGTCGCCGCTGCTTCTGCTCCTGACGCTCGTTCCTGATGTCTGGACAGCGGCCATCGGCATGTTCGTGCTCGGCGGCTTCGTCGGCGCCATGGATGTCGCCATGAACGCCAATGCCGTGGAGGTCGAGAAATCGATGCGCCGGGCGATCATGTCGTCGTGCCACGCCTATTGGAGCCTCGGCGGCCTGATCGGCGCCGGCATCGGCGGTTTCCTCATGGCCCGCTTCGGGGTGCTGCCGCATGTTCTTGTCGTCACCGTGATCTGCCTGACGCTGATTGCGGTCGCATGGCCGATGATCCTTGCCGACAAGCCGCATCCGGCCGCCGCCAAGGAGAAACTTCGCCTGCCGATGACGCCGCTTCCCTGGCTGATCGGCATCATGGCGCTGTTCTCCATGGTGCCGGAGGGCACGGTGCTCGACTGGGGCGCGCTCTATCTGCGCAATGAACTCGGTGCCTCGGTGGAACTCTCGGGCTTCGGCTTCGCCGCCTTCTCCGCCACCATGGCGACCATGCGCTTTGCCGGCGACCTCGTGCGCGATCGTTTCGGGGCCAAGCGGACGCTGCGCATCTGCACGGTGACCGCGCTTGTCGGCATGATCCTCGCCGGCATGGCGCCGAATGCCTATATCGCCATCCTCGGCTTCGCGATCGCCGGCATCGGCATCTCCAACATGGTGCCAATCGCGTTTTCGGCCGCCGGCAACATGCCCGACCTGCAGCCGGGCATCGGCCTCTCGGTCGCGACCTTCATGGGCTATTCGGGCATGCTGTTTGCGCCGTCGGTGATCGGCTTCGTCGCCGAGCATACGGGTTTTGCCATCGTCTTTGCCTCGGTGCCGGTGCTCTTCATCGTCGTGCTCCTCTTGTCGCACCATGCCGTGCATGCCGATCACGCCAAGGGTCACTAGCGAGGAAAAGAGCGGGCGGATATCCGCCCGCATCCCGCGCCGGCTGAAGGGGCGCGAGCCAAAACCATCGTGATGCAGGCGGAACGGCGTCATCAAATCGCCGTCAGGGCATGATGTCGCCGTTGACAAGCAGGCTTTCCTCATCCACCTGATGAGCGAAAAGCCGGAGCTTGATAAGGGAAAGTGTTGCGGTATCCGCGCGCGATCCGCTCCGCCTGAACTGACCGACGAAGAGGCCCTCATGTCTTCCGCCTTCGATTTCGAACCGCAACCCCGCCGTGGCTCCGTCGCTGTCGATGTCGGCGGCGTCATTGTCGGCGGCGGCGCGCCGGTCGTGGTTCAGTCGATGACCAACACCGACACCGCCGATATCGACGCGACGGTGGCGCAGGTGGCGGCACTGCACAAGGCCGGCTCGGAATTGGTGCGCATCACCGTCGACCGCGACGAGAGTGCCGCTGCCGTGCCGAAGATCCGCGAACGCCTGCTGCGTCTCGGTCTGGATGTGCCGCTCGTCGGCGACTTCCACTATATCGGCCACAAGCTGCTCTCCGATCATCCGGCCTGCGCCGAGGCGCTGGCGAAATACCGCATCAATCCGGGCAATGTCGGCTTCAAGGACAAGAAGGACAAGCAGTTCGCCGAGATCATCGAGATGGCGATCCGCTACGACAAGCCGGTGCGCATCGGCGTCAATTGGGGCTCGCTTGATCAGGAGCTGCTGACGCGGCTCATGGACGAGAACAAGGCGAACGGCTTCCCGCTGACGGCCCAAGAGGTCACGCGCGAGACGATCGTGCAGTCGGCGCTGCTCTCGGCAGATCTTGCCGAGGAGATCGGGTTGCCGCGCAACCGCATCATTCTCTCGGCCAAGGTCTCCGGTGTTCAGGACCTGATTGCCGTCTACGCCATGCTGTCGGCGCGCTCCGACCATGCGCTGCACCTCGGCCTGACCGAGGCCGGCATGGGCACCAAGGGCATCGTCGCTTCCTCCGCCTCGCTCGGCATTCTGATGCAACAGGGCATCGGCGATACGATCCGCATCTCGCTGACGCCGGAGCCCGGCGGCGACCGCACCCGCGAGGTGCAGGTAGCGCAGGAGCTGCTGCAGGTCATGGGTTTCCGCCAGTTCATCCCCGTCGTTGCCGCCTGTCCCGGTTGCGGCCGCACCACGTCCACGGTGTTCCAGGAGCTTGCCCAGAAGATCCAGGACGATATCCGCCGCAACATGCCGGTCTGGCGCGAGAAATACCCCGGCGTCGAGGGCCTGAAGGTCGCGGTCATGGGCTGCATCGTCAATGGTCCGGGCGAAAGCAAACATGCCGATATCGGCATCTCGCTGCCGGGCACCGGCGAAATGCCGGCAGCACCGGTGTTCATCGATGGTGAGAAGGCGATGACGCTCCGCGGTCCGAACATCGCCGCCGACTTCGAGACGCTCGTCTCCGGCTACATCGAAAAGCGCTATGGCCGCGGCCAGGCGGCCGCCGAATAGGCGTTTTCGGCAGAGCATTGCCAAGAGACGTGTCAGCCGCGTTCCGCCCGGAGGAGGCGCGCAGCTCCTGATCTAGAGCCGCGACGTCAGCAGCTTGAAGCCGGCAAAGGCGAAGAAGCCGGCCATCAGGCTTTCGATCAGCCGCCTGGATTTGAGATAGGCGCGGTGCACGGGCGACAGCGAGAAGACGATTGCGAAGCCGCAGAAGGTCATTAAGCCCAGAGCCATGCAGCCGCCGATGAAGGTGGCGGTGACGCCAATGGGCGCACCTTCGGGCATGCCGAGCGAGACCAGCATGATCCAGGAAAAGATCGCCTTGGGGTTGGTGAGGTGGATGCCGAGCCCCTTGAGATAGAGCCGCTTCAGCGAGGTCTGCGCCTTTGCTGTCGGCACGATCGCGCTTCTGTCGCGGCGCATGGCGGCGCGGAGCGCATTGTAGGCCAGCCAGAAGAGATAACAGGCGCCGGCAATCTTCAACACGATGATGGCGTGACCATAGGCGCGGATCAGCGCCGAGAGGCCCGACGCCGTCAGCATCGCCCAGGTGTAGCTTCCGGTGAGCACGCCGAGGGCGAGCGCCAGGCCGGCTTTGCGCCCCTGGCTGACCGAGGTGGTGATGATCGCGAGAATCGCCGGCCCCGGCGATGCGGTGGCAATCAGATAGGCGGTCCAGGCGATAAGAAGCTGCGGCAGATAGGGCGTGGGGTCGAACATGCGAAAGGCTCCGGCTCGGTCGCCGGAAGCTAGATCAATTCATCGCTTGTTTGAAACAGCGAAATGTGACCGTGACAAGATCAGAGGATCTCGTCGAGCGCTTCGATCAGACGGGCGCACTCCGCGTCGGCGCCGATGGTGATGCGCAGGAAATCGGAAATGCGCGGCTTGGCGAAATGGCGCACCAGAACGGCGCGCTCGCGCAGCGCCTTCATCAGCGCCTCTCCGTCATGGCCCGGGTGCCGGGCGAAGACGAAATTGGCCCCGGACGGCAGAACCTCGAAGCCACGCTTGGCGAGGTCTACCGTGAGGCGCTCGCGCGACGCGATGATCTTTGCGCGTGTCTCCTCGAACCACATTTCGTCTTCGATCGCGGCGATGGCGCCTGCCTGTGCCGGGCGGCCGAGCGGATAGGAGTTGAAACTGTCCTTCACCCGTTCCAGCGCCTCGATCAGCGGACGCTGACCGATGGCGAAGCCGACGCGCAGGCCGGCAAGCGCACGCGACTTGGAGAAGGTCTGCACGACCAGCAGGTTCTCGTATTTCGAAACCAGCGTTGCCGCCGACTGGCCGCCGAAGTCGACATAGGCCTCGTCGATGACGACGGGTTGGTCCGGATGGGCCGAGACCAAGCGCTCGATGTCGGCGATCGGCAGGTAGATGCCGGTCGGCGCGTTCGGGTTCGGCAGGACGATGGCACCGCAGGGACGGTCATAGTCGGCGAGATCGATCTCGAAGCGATCGTTGAGCGGCACCTCGACCGTATCGATCTCAAAGAGCCGCGCATAGGTCGAATAGAAGCTGTAGGAAATATCCGGATAAAGGAGCGGTGCGTCGTGCTTGAGCAGGCCGGCGAAGATATGGGCCAGCACTTCGTCGGAGCCATTGCCGACGAAGACCTCTTCCGCCGTCACGCCGTAGCGCGCTGCGATCGTCTGGCGAAGCTTCAGCGCCAGCGGATCGGGATAGAGCCTCAAGTCATCGCCTGCCGCTGCACGGATCGCGTCCAGCACCTTCTGCGAAGGGCCATAGGGGCATTCGTTGGTGTTCAGCTTCACCAGGTTGTCGATGCGCGGCTGTTCGCCCGGCACGTACGGCTTCAGCTTGGAGACGATCGGCGACCAGTATTTGCTCATGGGGCTAGTTCCTGCGGTTGGCGACGAAACGGGCGGTTTCAATGAGAATGGCCGAGCGTTCGCCATAGGGTTCGAGCAGGGCTGCGGCTTCTGCGACCAGTTGCTCCAGCCGCTCCTCCGCCCAGGCCTGACCGTGCAGCGCGACGAGCGTACCTTTGCCGCGGGCGGCGTCCTTGCCGGTCGCCTTGCCCATGGTCGCCGCGTCGGCGGTGAGGTCAAGCAGGTCATCGGCAAGCTGGAATGCAAGGCCGATCTTTTCGCCAAAGCGCCGCAGCCGCTGGCGGTCCGCATCGGTCGCGCCGGCGACGATGGCGCCGGCTTCGCAGGCGAAGCGGATGAGCGCACCGGTTTTCATCGCCTGCAGCGTCACGATGCCAGCCTCGTCGGGCGGCGACTTTTCTGCAGCCAGATCGAGCGCCTGTCCGCCGGCCATGCCGCCATGACCCGCGGCCCGTCCGAGCGCCAGGATCAATTCCACCTTCTGGGTGTCCGTCAGCGTCGTTTCCGGGCCAGCGATGATGTCGAAGGCGAAGGTGAGCAGGCTGTCGCCGGCGAGGATCGCGGTCGCCTCGTCGAAGGCCTTGTGCACGGTGGGCTGTCCGCGGCGCATGTCATCGTCATCCATCGCCGGCAGGTCGTCATGAACGAGCGAATAGCAGTGCACGCATTCGAGTGCCGCGCCGACACGTAAGGCCGCATCGCGGCCACCGCCGACGAGGTCGGCGCATTCGATAACCAGGAAGGGGCGCAGCCGCTTGCCGCCGTTCAACACCCCGTGCCGCATGGCGGCGATGAGGTTTGCCGGTCGGGCGATTTCGTCCGCTTCCGTGTCCGCACCGAGCAAGCGCTCGAGCAGAGCTTCGACGGCGCGGGCATTGCCGGTGAGGCGGCTGGCGAAAGTCGGTGTGTCCTGGCTCATGCGCGCTCTTTGGCATGGGTGGTGAGGGCTTTCAACGGGGATTCGTGTCGCAGCCGCGCGCTTTCCCTGGGACAGCCGCTTGCGCGCCTTGCCTTTTGCCAGAAAGCCCGTTCAACTTTGCCGGCCCGTGCATTAAGAGAAGCGGATGGACAGTGAGGTGGACAGTCAGGCCGTGAACGTCGTTCCGGAAGCGCGCGAGGAGGGCGAGGTGCCTTCCAGTCGCTGGTCTTCGCTCCGCCGGACTTTGCGTACGAAGCGTCGCCAGATCGTGCTGGCCGTCCTCGGTTTCCTGATCCTGCCCTATGCACTGATCGTTCTCTATCTCGTAGAATTCATCCACCCGGTCTCGACGCTGATGTTGCGGGATCTCGTTCTTCTTCGCGGCTATGACCGCCAATGGGTCGAGTTCGAGAACATCGCGCCGGTGCTGGTTCAGTCGGTGATGATGTCGGAAGACGGCCAGTTCTGTGCCCATGATGGGGTAGACTGGGGCCAGATGCGCGGCGTGGTCGAGGATGCGCTCGAAGGCGAATCGACGCGCGGCGCCAGCACCATCCCGATGCAGACCGTCAAGAACCTGTACTTGTGGAACGGCCGCTCCTTCCTGCGCAAGGGCATGGAACTGCCGCTGGCCGTCGCTGCCGATTTCGTCTGGAGGAAGCGGCGGTTGATGGAGATCTACCTGAACATCGCCGAATGGGGTGACGGCATCTATGGCATCGAGGCGGCAGCGCGCCATCACTTCGGCGTTTCCGCCGCCAAGCTGTCGCGCCGGCAGGCAGCCTTGCTTGCGGTTTCGCTGCCGAACCCGAAAGAGCGCAACGCCGGAAAACCCGGCCGCGGGCTCAAGCGCCTGGCGAATTTGATCGAGCGCCGCGCCAGCCGCTCCGGCGGCTACATCACCTGTCTTTATGATTGAGATCAGACCTTTTCATTGGATGCCGTCGCCGGGCGATGTCATTCTGGCGTAGTAGAGTTCTGCCATCTGGGCCTCTCTCCACCTAGAAGGCCCGATCGCTCCATGACCTCGATTTCCCCCTCGCTCCTCGCCTTTGGCCGCAGCGCCAACGATACCCCGCCGAAGCACCTCGGAACGCGCTACGCCACGGATGGCCGCTTCCTGCTGGAACCAGGCAATACGGTCGTTTCCCACATTACTGCCGGATCCCCGTCCGAAGCCGCCGTGCTCGCGGTGCGTGATCGTCTGATGGCAATGCCGGAGGCGGCGCAATTTGCCTTCACCCATCCCTCCAGCCTGCACATGACGATCTTCCAGGGCATCATCGAGTATCGTCGCAGGCTACCCTATTGGCCTGCCGACATGGCGCTTGATAGCTCGATCGACGAGATGACCGAGCACTACCGCAAGCGGCTCAAGGATTTTGCGCCGCTGGAGCCCTTCCGTGCCCGCGTGACCGCGATCACCCCGACCGGCCTTGCGCTCGAGGGCGACAGCGCCGCCGATCGGTCATGCCTGAAGGCCTGGCGGGACGCCTTTGCCGATGTGTTCGGCTATCGCCATCCGGATCACGACCACTATGAGTTCCACATCACCTTCGCCTATGTCATCGACTGGCTCGCCGACGCGGCGCTGCCGCGCTGGCAAGAGATGTTGGACGAACAACTTGCCTTCCTCAGGGAACGGGCGCCGGTGATCGAGCTCGATCCCCCAGCCTTCTGCGCCTTTAAGGACATGAACCATTTCGAGGAACTGATCGTTTTCTCGAACGCAGCTGAAATCAAGGATAACAGATGACCGGACTTACTCTTTACGTCGGCAACAAGAACTACTCGTCCTGGTCGATGCGGCCATGGCTCGCGATGACGGCTGCCGGCATCGATTTCCAGGATGTGGTCATTCCCTTCGATTTCGCAGCCGGCAATCCTGATATCCGCGCGATCTCGCCGACCGGAAAGGTGCCGCTGCTGCGCCACGGCGATCTGCTCGTGTGGGAATCGCTGGCGATCATCGAATATGTCGCCGAACTCTTTCCCGACGCCGGGCTCTGGCCCGCCGATCGCCCGGCCCGTGCCCGGGCGCGCAGCTATTCCATGGAGATGCTTTCAGGTTTTCGCGCGCTGCGCGGCGCCTGCCCGATGAACATCCGCCGGCCGAAGCAGGCGCTTTCGGTCGGTGCCGACGTGCGCGCCGATGTCGCGCGCATCGAGCAGATCTGGAAGGAGGCACTCGGCCGTTCCGGTGGGCCGTTCCTCTTCGGACCCTTCACCGCCGCCGATGCGATGTACGCGCCTGTGGTCAACCGCTTCGATGTCTATGATCTCGTTGCGGATCCGGAGACGCTCGGCTACATGCAGCAGGTGAAGGCACATCTCGCCTACCGCAAATGGGAAGAGGCGGCCCGCGCAGAGCCGTGGGTCGTGCCTGAAGATGAGGTCTGAATCGGCAGAGTCGAAAAATTGCCGCTGGGGACTGGTCAAATAGCAGTTGGCCATGTATAAGCGCGCCAAATTTCCGTGATTGACATCTGTTTAACACGGCCATTTCGGCTGCTGAACAGTGTTTGCCCGATAAGTGGAGAATGAAATGGCTGTACCTAAAAGAAAAACGAGCCCGTCCAAGCGTGGCATGCGCCGTTCCGCTGACGCTCTCAAGACTCCGACCTACGTCGAAGACAAGAACTCCGGCGAACTGCGTCGCCCGCACCACATCGACCTGAAGACCGGCATGTACCGTGGTCGTCAGGTTCTGACCCCGAAGGAAAGCGCATAAGCGTTTCCGTTCGCGGATTGGGTTTAAAGGGCTGGCTCTGCCAGCCCTTTTTGTTTTGCAACCGACGTGATCTCGCTTGGACGCCGTGCTATCGCTGGCGCCTCAGGCGAAGACGCCGCATGTCTTGGTCAAGGAGTTCCGATGCTTGCCGCCATTCCGCTGTTGATCCTGCCGTTTGCAATCTACAATCTCGCAATGACCGGAATGTTCGGCGGCATCGCCGGGCTTAACGCCGAGATGTTGTCGCTGTCGATGCTGTCGGGCGCGACCTGGACGATGCGCTTCGGCGACCTGCTGATCGTCGTGGCGCTGGCCCTGCTCTTCGTTGAATTGCTGAAGGCGACCCGCACGAGCGCCCGCGCACTGATGGATCACCTGTTGTCGATGATCCTGTTCATTGCCTTCCTGATCGAATTCCTGCTTTTGGCGCCGGCAGCAACGCAGCTCTTCTTCATTCTGATGACGATCAGCTTCATCGATGTCATCGCCGGCTTTGCCGTGTCGATGCGCTCGGCCGGCCGGGACGTGTCGATCGGCCTCTAGGTCGGGGGCTGTTGTCGCGGAGTTTGGGCGACACGTCTTGCAGGCGTGACGCACGGGCGGAATGTCGTTTCTCGCCCGCTCCGATGTCTGCGGCCGCGCTCAGCCCAAATTGTCGAGCTTGGTCTGCAGCGCGCGAAGCTGTTCCTTCAGCTCGTCGATATCCTTGGCTTCGGCCTTCTTGGTTTCCTTCACCGGCGGCGCGGAAATGAAGGGCGAGAACATCTGCATGGCCTGATGGAACATCTCGGTGTTGCGACGCACCTGCTCTTCGACAAGTTGCAGCGGAACCTGCAGGTTTTTGCCGAGCGGCGTGTCGCCAAAGGCCTTGTTGATCTGCTCGCGCATCTGCGATTGTTGCTCGGTAAAGGCTTGCATCGAGTGTTCGAGATAGCTTGGCACGACCATCTGCATCTGGTCGCCATAGAACGAGATGAGCTGGCGCAGGAACGAGATCGGCAGCAGCGTGTTGCCGGTCTTGGACTCCTGTTCGAAGATGATTTGCGTCAATACGGAATGGGTGATGTCCTCGCCGGATTTGGCGTCCTGGACAACGAAATCCTCACCCTTCTTCACCATGACAGCCAGGTCGTCGAGCGTGACATAGGTGCTGGTCCCGGTGTTGTAGAGCCGCCGGTTCGCATATTTTTTTATAACGATCTGGCCTTCGTGCTTCGCCATCAGGGTCTCCTCTCACCCATCGCCCCGTCTTTATTGCGTTTTTCAGAGTATCCGCAAAAGAGCGCCGCTGACAATGTCTTTGTGCGTTGCGGCGACGCAAGTGCGAAATCTTGTGGTTGCGTCTCCGATGACGGTTTTGTGGCACCGCATCAAGGCGTTTGACTTGCGCCGCGCGCTTTGACAGTCTGCCTTCATTAGGCAAGAAAGATCTGAGGAAACGTCCCATGAGCAATCCCTCCATCGTGATCGCCAGCGCCGGCCGCACCGCGGTCGGATCCTTCAACGGCGCTTTTAGCAACACGCCGGCCCATGAACTCGGTGCCGCCGTCATCAAGGGCGTGCTCGAGCGGGCAGGCGTCGAGGCAGGCGAGGTCGACGAAGTGATCCTCGGCCAGGTGCTGCAGGCAGGTGAGGGCCAGAACCCGGCGCGCCAGGCAGCGATGAAGGCGGGCATCCCTCCGGAAAAGACCGCCTGGGGCATGAACCAGCTTTGCGGCTCCGGCCTTCGCGCCGTGGCGCTCGGCATGCAGCAGATTGCAACCGGTGATGCAGATATCATCGTTGCCGGCGGCATGGAATCGATGTCGATGGCGCCCCATTGCGCGCATCTTCGCGGTGGCGTGAAGATGGGCGACTTCAAGATGATCGACACGATGATCAAGGACGGCCTGACCGACGCCTTCTACGGCTATCACATGGGCATCACCGCCGAGAACGTCGCCCGCCAGTGGCAGCTCAGCCGCGAGGAGCAGGACGCGTTTGCGCTCGCCTCGCAGAACAAGGCTGAGGCGGCACAGAAGGCCGGGCGCTTCGCAGACGAGATCATTCCCTTCATCGTCAAGGGCCGCAAGGGCGACGTCATCGTCGACCAGGACGAATATATCCGCCACGGCGCAACGCTCGACCAGATGACGAAGCTGCGCCCCGCCTTCGACAAGGAAGGCACGGTGACGGCTGGCAATGCTTCGGGTCTCAATGACGGCGCTGCTGCCGCCCTGCTGATGACCGAGGCGCAGGCCTCCAAGCGCGGCATCCAGCCGCTCGCCCGCATCGTCTCCTGGGCAACCGCCGGCGTCGATCCGCAAGTGATGGGCACCGGCCCGATCCCGGCCTCGCGCAAGGCGCTGGCGAGGGCCGGCTGGGCGATCGGCGATGTCGAACTGGTCGAAGCCAACGAAGCCTTCGCCGCCCAGGCCTGCGCGGTCAACAAGGACCTCGGCTGGGATCCGTCGATCGTCAACGTCAATGGCGGGGCTATTGCTATCGGCCATCCGATCGGCGCTTCCGGTGCCCGCGTGCTCAACACGCTGCTGTTCGAGATGAAGCGCCGCGGCGTTTCGAAGGGGCTTGCAACGCTCTGCATCGGCGGCGGCATGGGCGTCGCCATGTGCGTCGAACGGCTCTAGTCGGTTTGACGGCATGAACAGCGCCAGGTGGGTTCCCTTATCCCTCTTGCTGGCCGGTTCGCCGATCGTTTCCGCACATGCCAATCCCGCGCCTCTCGACGAGGCGCGGCTGGTTCAGTGCATGCTGGAACATACAACTTCTGACGAGGAAGTCGTTTTCAAGGATGTGATGGTCGCGGCGCTGAACGATGACAGCGGTGCGCTGAAGGCGTCGCTGGACCAGCTCACCACACTGATGATGGACCTCGCACTGACCAAGTGCGAGGTGGGTATGTCCGCGCTTGCGACGCCGCAGTTTCAGGCGGCCGCCGGGCTCTACGGGCAACAGATCGGCGAAAAGCTGATGAAGAAGGCATTCGAGAAACTGAACTGATCTAGTGGGAGGCGTACATGAGCAGGGTAGCATTGGTCACGGGTGGGTCGCGCGGCATCGGTGCTGCAATTTCCATCGCACTCAAGAATGCCGGCTACAGGGTGGCAGCCAACTATGCCGGCAATGATGAGAAGGCTCAGGCCTTCAAGCAGGAAACCGGCATCCCGGTCTACAAGTGGGACGTTTCCAGCTATCAGGCCTGCGCTGACGGCATCGCCAAGGTCGAGGCCGATCTCGGCCCGGTCGAGGTGCTGGTCAACAATGCCGGCATCACGCGGGATGCGATGTTCCACAAGATGACGCCGGAGCAATGGGGCGAGGTGATCGGCACCAACCTTACCGGTCTCTTCAACATGACGCATCCGCTCTGGTCGGCGATGCGCGACCGCGGTTTCGGCCGCGTCATCAACATTTCCTCGATCAACGGCCAGAAGGGTCAGATGGGCCAAGCCAACTATTCGGCGGCCAAGGCCGGCGACCTCGGCTTTACCAAGGCGCTTGCCCAGGAAGGCGCGGCCAAGGGGATCACGGTCAACGCCATCTGCCCGGGTTACATCGGCACGGAGATGGTGCGCGCGGTGCCGGAAAAGGTGCTGAACGAGCGGATCATCCCGCAGATCCCGGTCGGGCGCCTCGGCGAGCCGGAAGAGATCGCTCGTTGCGTGGTGTTCCTGGCGTCTGACGATGCCGGCTTCATCACCGGCTCCACGATTTCGGCGAATGGCGGACAATTTTTCGTCTGACCCGAACTTTCACGAACGCATGAAAACGGCGCCTGGAAAGGCGCCGTTGTCATGCGGAGTGGAGAGCAAGCCGCACCGGCTTTCCCATGTTTCACGCCTAAGGTTGCGCCGGCAATTCTGCTGTCGTCGTGCGGCGTAGACACTACATCTTGTGGAGAACAAAGACGGAATGACGCGCGGCCAACGAGTCGCCATAGAATGCTCCCGTCCTGGTCGAGGGGGTTGCGTGCGATTCTCATTCTCCCCACTGGGTGGATTCCCGATATATTTCGTTAAAAATTTTCCAGGCTTTCCAGAGTCTTGGATTCCGAATCCTTGGGGCTGTTTGGCGAAGAATGACCGCGTTTCACGCGAGTCACGAGCTGTTAGGCGCCGAGTCGGCGCCAGATTCAGCATGTGGTGCGACGTTCGGTGTTGAAATCTATATGTAGTCGTGAACATACAGTGAATCATGGCGAGTCAGCGATTCGTCTCCGATTCGTTCCATGACTGTTCCGAATCTCGGTTGCGCGCCCACAACAGGTGGTGCAATGGGGGTCGGGGGCACTGAGCGATGGTTTTAGTTGTCCGCGCCCCTTGCGTTTGGCTCGGTGCGTGGGCATGTGTTTGCCGCCAGCGTGAGAAAGCGCTGCCGTAATTTCTGAATGCCCGGGATCGATGACGTGTCCGTTCACCCCATGATCCTGAGCGGCCGCGGTGTCACTGCGGTGCTCGGGCCCACCAACACCGGCAAGACGCATTACGCGATCGAGCGCATGGTCGCCCATGACAGCGGCGTTATCGGCCTGCCGCTGCGGCTGCTCGCGCGCGAGGTTTATACGCGCCTTGTCGAAAAGGTCGGTCACCACAATGTCGCGCTGATCACCGGCGAGGAAAAGATCACGCCGCATCGCGCCCGCTATTCGGTCTGCACCGTCGAGGCGATGCCGCGCGAAACGACCGCATCCTTCGTTGCGATCGACGAGGTGCAGCTCGCCGGCGACCTCGAGCGCGGCCACATCTTCACCGACAGGATCCTGCACCTGAGGGGACGTGGCGAGACGCTGCTTCTTGGGGCTGCAACGATGCGGCCGATCCTCGAACATCTCCTGCCCGGCATCTCCGTCGTCGAGCGCCCGCGCATGTCGCAGCTGCTCTATGCCGGTTCAAAGAAGATCACCCGCCTGCCGCATCGCTCGGCAATCGTCGCCTTCTCGGCCGATGAGGTCTATGCGATCGCCGAGCTGATCCGCCGCCAGCGCGGGGGGGCTGCCGTCGTTCTCGGCGCGCTTTCGCCGCGCACGCGCAACGCGCAGGTCGCGCTCTATCAGGAAGGCGACGTCGAATATCTGGTGGCGACCGACGCCATCGGCATGGGTCTCAACCTCGATGTCGATCACGTTGCCTTCGCCCAGGACCGCAAGTTCGACGGCTACCAGTTTCGCAATCTGAACCCGGCCGAACTGGCGCAGGTCGCCGGGCGCGCCGGGCGGCATCTGCGCGACGGCACGTTTGGCGTGACCGGCCGCGTCGACCCCTTCGACAACGAACTCGTTCATCGCATCGAGGCGCATGAGTTCGATCCGGTCAAGGTGCTGCAGTGGCGCTCGAAGGCTTTCGACTACTCCTCGATCGTCGCCCTGAAGAAAAGCCTGGATGCGGCGCCGACGGTTCCGGGTCTTGCCCGGGCGCTACCTGCGGTAGATCAGCAGGCATTCGAGCATTTGGCGCGCTACCCCGAAATCGTCGACATCACGACCAATGCCGAGCGCGTGGAAAAATTGTGGGAAGCCTGTGCTTTGCCCGACTATCGCCGCATCACGCCGGTCCAACATGCCGATCTGATCTCGACGATCTACGCGGATCTCGTTCGCCGCGGTACAGTGAACGAAGATTTCATGGCAGAACAGGTTCGGCGTGCCGATCATACCGATGGCGAGATCGACACACTTTCGGCGCGAATCGCGCAGATCAGAACCTGGACCTATGTGTCGAACCGACCCGGATGGCTGGCCGATCCGACACACTGGCAAGAAAAGACGCGGGAAATTGAAGATCGATTATCCGACGCACTACATGAACGGTTGACGAAACGCTTTGTTGATCGCAGGACATCTGTGCTCATGAAGCGCCTGAGAGAGAATGCTATGCTGGAAGCTGAAATCAGTGTGAATGGTGATGTCTTCGTCGAAGGACACCACGTAGGACAACTAACCGGTTTCCGGTTTACGCTGGCGACCGGCGGCGACGGACCGGATGCCAAGGCCGTGCAGGGAGCTGCCCAAAAGGCGCTGGCGCTGGAGTTCGAAGCGCGGGCTGCCCGTCTGCATGCTTCCGGCAACAATGACCTGGCGCTGTCGTCGGATGGTCTGGTGCGCTGGCTCGGTGACCCCGTTGCCCGCCTTGCGGCGAGCGACCACGTCATGCGTCCGCGCGTCATCCTGCTGGCCGACGATCAATTGCAGGCCAATGCCCGCGAGCACGTACTGGCGCGCATCGAGCGTTTCGTGAACCATCACATCGGCACGGTGCTGAAGCCGCTCGACGACATTTCGCGCGCGGAAGACCTCGAAGGCCTGGCCAAGGGCCTCGCTTTCCAGCTCGTCGAGAACCTGGGCGTGCTCTTCCGTCGCGATGTCGCCGAAGAGGTGAAGTCGCTCGACCAGGACGGCCGCGCCTCGATCCGCAAGTACGGCGTCCGCTTCGGTGCCTACCACATTTTCCTGCCGGCGCTCTTGAAGCCGGCTCCGGCGGAGCTCATCACGCTTCTCTGGGCGCTGAAGAACGACGGCCTCGACAAGCCCGGCTATGGCGATCTGATCCCGATGCTGGCTGCCGGTCGTACTTCCGTCGTCACCGACCCGTCCTTCGAGCGGACTTTCTACAAGCTGGCAGGCTTCCGTTTCCTCGGAAAGCGCGCCGTGCGCATCGATATCCTGGAGCGCCTGGCCGATCTCATCCGGCCGCTCTTGCAGTGGAAGCCGGGAGCCCAGCCGCGCCCGGAAGGCGCCTATGACGGTCGTCGCTTCACCGCGACCACGTCGATGCTTTCGATCCTCGGCGCGACGCCTGACGATATGGAAGAGATCCTGAAGGGTCTCGGCTATCGCGCCGACAGCGTCAAGGCAGAGGAGGCCGCAGCCTTCCTCGCCGGCCAGGACGGTGCACCGGCCAATGCCGCAGCCGCTTCCGAGCCGGTTGCCGCAGTCGACGACGCGGATGCCGAAGGCGGTGCCGAACATGCCGAGGCGGCAACGGTAGACGCACCTGTTTCCGAAGCCGAAACGGCTGAAGGCGAAGTCACCGTTGCTTCGAGCGAGGCACAGCCGGCTGAAGCAGAGGTAACGGAGGCTGGGGAACCGGTTGAAGCCAAGCCTGTGCTTCTCTGGCGTCCCGGCACCCGCCAGGACAATCAGCGCCAGGGTGGCCGCCCGCAGGGCGAGCAGCGCCGTGGCGGCCAGCGCCATGGTCACGGCCAGGGGCAGGGTCGGGACGAAGGACGTGACGGCGGGCGCAAAGGCGGCCAGCCGGCGCGCGGCAACAAGCGCCACGAGGGCGGCAAGTCGGAAGGCGGCCCGCGCCAGGAACGTGGCGAGCGTCATGACCGTCACGACCGTGGCGGCAAGCAGGGCCAGGGCAAGTTCGAGGCGCGTCCGCCGCGTCGCGAGAAGCCAGTGGATCCGGATTCGCCCTTCGCCAAGCTCGCCGCGCTCAAGGAGCAGATGAAGAAGTAAGGCAGGTCATGGAAAAACAGCCCGCGTCCAACCCGGCATCACGCCAGCGTCTCGATAAGTGGCTGTTTTTCACGCGGCTGATCAAATCCCGCTCGCTGGCACAGAAAGCGATCGAGGACGGTCGTGTGGCTGTCAACGCCCAGCGCGTGACGCAGTCGTCGTTTCAGGTCAAGGCGGGAGATGTGCTTGAGCTCGCTCTCGACCGCCGCGACCTGACCGTGCGTGTGCTTGCTTCAGGGGAACGACGTGGCCCCTACGAGGAAGCGCGGCTTCTTTACGATGATCTCACGCCCGAACAGCCGAGGGAAAAACTCTCGGCTTTTGATCTTGCCACACGCGACCGTGGTGCGGGACGTCCGACGAAGAAAGAGCGGCGGGAAACCGATCGGCTAAGGCCCGATTTCGATCCGCGCGAGGATTAGAAAACTCTGCCTTTCCCGCGGCGTTTCGCGCATTGAATATTCTTGCAAAGGGTCCATAAAGCCTTTACCTGACAGACCCACGTTGGGTGCATCGGTTTTGCTTCGGCAGCTATGCGCGCCGGACATTCCTAGCATGCGCGGACGACGAGCATCACCATTGATTGCCGTCTGCCATCAAACGTGAGCATCGGCTGGAGTACCTCATGACGTATGTCGTGACCGACAATTGCATTCGCTGCAAGTATATGGACTGTGTCGAAGTCTGCCCCGTGGACTGCTTCTATGAGGGTGAGAATTTCCTTGTCATCCATCCCGACGAATGCATCGATTGCGGCGTTTGCGAACCGGAATGTCCGGCCGAAGCCATCAAGCCGGATACCGAGCCGGGCCTTGATATGTGGTTGAAACTGAACGCTGATTTCGCCACCAAGTGGCCGAACATCACGGTCAAGCGCGATGCGATGCCGGAAGCCAAGGAAATGGACGGCGTCGAAGGGAAGTACGAGAAGTTCTTCTCGGCCGAGCCGGGCCAGGGCGACTGAGGCGCGCGGGCGATCCGTTCGCCGGCGCTGTCGAAGCCAAGGCGAGCCCCTGGCGCCAAACCTGGGGAAAACACGCGCTGCGCTCGCAGTTGCGAGAATGGCGGCTTGATGGCTGCCATGCAGCAAATTATTGATTTCGGCACTTTTTTGTGATAGGTTCCTTCTACTGATCCACAGAGGGTGCTTTTGCGCGCCCGAAAACCATCACGAAAGCAAACGATCTCCAAAACGCGGCTTTTCCCAGATACGCAGCATTGCGTTGCACTGTTGTGACCGCGTTTGATGAGGCTGTTTGCGTTCCTTGGACGGACCAGGATGTACCCACCCGGCGGTATCCCCGTCTATCCCGGGCCTCACTGACCCGGCCCCGGCCATAATGGCCGGGTGCGAAACAGGGAGTTTTTGAAACGAATGACGACCCAGCAGAAAAAATCTTCGACACGCCAGGGCTTCAAGACCGGTGAATCGATCGTCTATCCGGCCCACGGTGTTGGCCAGATCGTGGCGATCGAAGAGCAGGAAGTCGCCGGCATGAAGCTCGAGCTTTTTGTCATCGATTTCGAGAAGGACAAGATGCGTCTGAAAGTGCCGGTGGCCAAGGCCGTCAGCATCGGCATGCGCAAGCTTTCTGAAACCGATTTCGTCGATCGCGCGTTGAAGGTTGTGCAGGGCAAGGCTCGCGTGAAGCGCACCATGTGGTCGCGCCGCGCTCAGGAATACGATGCCAAGATCAATTCCGGCGACCTGATTTCCATCGCAGAAGTCGTGCGTGACCTCTATCGTGCCGAAAACCAGCCGGAACAGTCCTATTCCGAACGCCAGCTCTATGAAGCTGCCCTCGACCGCATGGCGCGCGAGATCGCTGCCGTGAACAAGATGTCGGAAACCGAAGCTGTGCGCCTCGTCGAGGCCAACCTCAGCAAGGGTCCGAAGCGCGGCAAGGCGATCGAGGAAGACGACGCCCAGGACGAAGCAGCATAAGCTTCCAGCCCGTAGTGAGACTGCAAAAAAGCCCGGCCATCGCGCCGGGCTTTTTCTTTGATCGCATGGAACTTTTGCCGGCGGCGCGCATTTACATTAGCCGGCAGGAACGCGCCGCTTTCGCGCGCCGGGCGATCTTGGTTCTGTGATTCGTCACCGTTCAGGTTCGTGATTTCGAAGTTAGGGCGCCGCGTCGTTTCTTCAAGTTTCGACGTCGCGACGCAGACGCCCCTGCTGCCGGACGTCGCATCCGTCTGGCTTTTGGACTTCACGCGCAATGGCGCCCGGCGCCAGTCACGGAGTGATCGATGAAGACTCTCACTGCAGACCGGCGGATGATCAAGATCGCGATGGAAGCCCCCTATCTCGAGCGCGACGAGGAACATGCGCTGGCTAAAGCCTGGCGAAACGACAACGATCAGGAAGCCCGCAACAAGATCGCCATGTCGCATATGCGCCTCGTGATCTCGATGGCGGCGAAGTTCCGCAACTTCGGTCTGCCGATGGGCGATCTCGTGCAGGAGGGCCATATCGGCCTGCTGGAGGCGGCTGCCCGTTTCGAGCCGAGCCGCGAGGTGCGGTTCTCGACCTACGCGACCTGGTGGATCCGGGCGTCGATGCAGGACTACGTCCTGCGCAACTGGTCCATCGTTCGTGGCGGCACGAGTTCGGCGCAGAAGGCACTGTTCTTCAATTTGCGGCGCCTGCGCGCTCGGCTTGCTCAAGGCGACAGGCAACTTACATCGCAAGCTATGCATGAGGAAATCGCCGCAGCGCTCGGGGTCAGCATCGCCGACGTGCAGACGATGGATGCGCGGCTTTCCGGCAGCGACACATCGCTTCAGGCACCGGTCGGCGGTGGCGATTCCGATGGCGGCGAACGGTTGGATTTCCTCGCCTCTGACGCGCCGTTGCCGGACGAGCAGGTGAGCGACATGATCGATGGCGAACGTGCCCGCGTGTGGCTTCGCGATGCCTTGTGCGCACTGACCGACCGGGAGATGCGGATCATCCGCGCCCGGCGACTGTCGGAGGAAGGGGCGACGCTCGAAGAGCTCGGCCTCGATCTTGGCATTTCCAAGGAGCGGGTCCGTCAAATCGAGACCCGGGCTCTGGAGAAGCTGAGGGCGGCGCTTGCGACCAAGGCGCCGGCTCTGACGGCAGGCATTCACTGATTGCCGGTTAGATGGCTGGTGCCGCCGCGTCCGTCGGCCGCGCACCTCATGCATAGTGTGCTGTCGATCAATCCTGGGACCATGCTGAAGAGCGGCCTCGTCTGCAAGCGTTCAGACAGCCACGGGCGCCGCGCGACCGGCCAGGGCCGTGAAATGGGGCGTGCTCCCTGGGTTGCGCGCTCTTCGAAACGAAGAGGCTACCAGGCAGCGCGACTTACTCTGAAACGATCTTCACCTTGTCGCCCGGCTTCACCGTGGAGCTGACCTGCATGGCATTGATCACCCTCAACAGATCGAGCTTGCGGTCCGTGCCCATCATGCGGGCGGAGAGTGTTGCGATCGTGTCGCCGGGCCTTACCGTCACAACACGAATGCGCAATGGCTTCAGCGACTGGGCTTCCGAAGGCGTCATCCGCCGGAACGAGCTGCGCAACTGGTTGGCGGTCGGCTCCAGCGCATTCGAACCCTTGGGCACGGCAGTCAGGAAACGGTAGATGCGGGTATCGATGCGGATGACGGTGACGTCGAAATCCCAGCGATCGGCTGACGCCCGCGCGGTTGCGGCTTCCAGGCCGTTGATGTCGATCGGTCTGATCGTATCGGGCTGCAGCCCCGTGACCCAGCCGCTGGCGATGTAGTCCGTCAGGCTGCGCTTGCTGGTGTCCGCCACGCCGTCGAAGCGAACGGCAATGTCGCCGGCGCCGGTGGCCAGAACGGCTTCGGCCTTGTTGTCGATCTGGAAACCCGCCGGCACGTCGAAACGGATGCCGAGCTGGCCGTGCAGGAAGGTCTGTCCGCGGACATAGCCTTCCTGGGGGCTGTCGCCGTAAAGCAGGCCGTCGATGCCGGCAAGGTAATAGTCGCGGCCGCGGTCGCCGCTGGTGCCTTCCGGACCGAAGGCGCGTGCATGCCGTCGGGCGAGATCGACGCGCTGCGGCGCGTTCGGATGGCTCGACAGGAAGTCGAGGCTCTGGTCGGATTCCGGGTCGACCGCAGTGAAGCGGCTATAGGCGGCCATCGAATCGAGGAAGCGCGCGGCCGCGTAGGGGTCGTAGCCGGCCTCACCGAGCATGCGCACGCCGATGACGTCAGCCTGGAGCTCCTGGTTACGCGAGAAGGCTGCGAGCCTCAGTTTGCCGCGCGCCAGCGCCTGCTTGCCGGCAAGGTCGGAGGACAGAACCTCCGAGACCACGCGGCTGGCAATGACTTCGGCTTCCTCGCGCTGCTGCCGCTCTATGCCGTGATTGGCGGTGACGTGTGCCATTTCGTGCGACAGCACGGCGGCGACCTCGGAGGCATCGTTGGCGAGCGCCAGCAGGCCGCGGGTGACGTAAAGATAACCGCCCGGCAGCGCGAAGGCGTTGATCGCCGGCGAATTCAGGATGGTGATGCGATAGGACTGCTGCGGGTTTTCCGAAACCGCCGTCAGTGCGCCGGTGATGCGCGCGACCAGCCGCTCGGTCTTTGCGTCCTTGTACTCGCCGCCGTAGCTCGCGACGATGCGCGGATGTTCGCGCGCGCCCAGCTGCGCCCGCGGATCGTTCTTCTGAACTTCCTCGACGATCTGGGGATTGGATGATGGCGAGACGGTCGGCTCGTAGGTCTGTTCGATCACCGACTGGCAGGCGGAGAGCAGGGTGGTGGCAAGCAACGCAACCACAACGCGTGCACGCAGCCGTCCGCGCTTCGGCGAGAACCGGTCGTGTGTGACTGTATGCCTCTCCATGCCTCAGCCCATTTCCCGTCCGCCGCCCCGCCCATACTCTGCAAGGCGATGGAACGACAGCGTTGAAAGTCCTACTTTTTCAGCCCGGCAGCGTTGCTCCACCGCGACTGTTCAGCCCTGGTCTTGCTGTATCTGATTTCAGCGCCACCTGCCTAGTTTGTCTCGGTAGAAATAGTTGCCCCGTGGTATCACGGCAACGGATGCGCGAATATTCGCGCCGTGCCGGATAATTCGCGCGTCGCATGGCGCCGCGGTCAAATTGTGGCAAATGGCCAAGGGCGAAAAGAAAGCGACCCTCACACATTGCCAAGAAAGCGGTCGATTGCCGCATTGTCCCGCCGCTCCAGGAAGCGGCTGAGGGTGTCATGGGCGATGATACGCCCGCGGTCCAGAAAAAGCACGCTGTCGGCCAAGGCTTTCACGTCATCGGGATGGTGCGTGATGATCAGGATCGTGTTGCCCTCTTCCGCATGCAGGTCGCTGAGGAGTGTGCGCATGCCCGCGCGCATGCCGGGGTCAAGTGCAGCAAAGGGCTCGTCCAGCAGAAGCAGCGGACGATGCCGCACCAGTGCGCGGGCAAGTGCCACCCGCTGGCGTTCGCCGCCTGAAAGCGTCGGTGGCAGCCTTCGCCCGAAGCCTTCGAGCCCGACACGGTGGAGCGCTTCTTCGATCTTCGCGCGATCATTTCCGGTCAGGCGAAGGGCCGGGTCGATACCAAGGCCGACATTGGTCGCGACGTCGAGATGGGCAAAGAGATTGTTATCCTGGAAGATCATCGAAACCGGACGTTCCGACGGCGCCAGCCTGCCAACATTCTGGCCGAGGATGCGGATCTCGCCGCGATCGGGCTCCTCGAAGCCGGCGACAAGGTGGAGCAGGGTCGATTTGCCGGAGCCGGAGGCCCCGGCGACGGCGACGATGCCACCGGCGGCAATCGCGCAATCGAAGTGCAGCGTGGTCGCGTTGAAGCGAACCTCGACATTGCTCAGTTCCATGGCGGTGGAGGGTTCGGTCATGCTTTGCGTCCTTCCGGCCGGCGGTTGTCGTCCGCCGTGCCGAGGATGGTGAAGATCAGGCAGAGAAGCCCGAGGAAGAGGGCGAGGCCGGCCGCATCAGCAGTTCGGTAGCTGCCCATGCGGCTGTAGAGCAGCCAGGGCAGGGTCACCATGTCCTGCGAGCCAAAGAGCGCAACGGCGCCGAGATCGCCGAGTGACAGCGCCATGGCGAAGGAGAGCGCCATCAGCAGAGGCTTGCGAAGTGCCGGCAGGTCGATCCATCGCAGGCGATGGAAACCACGGATGCCGAGGCTTGCGGTCAGCCGGTCTGAGCGTGCCGCATGCGTGGCCATGGCCGGAGCCAGGATGCGATGGACGAAGGGCAGTGCCATCAGCGCATTGATCGCCACGACGATGACGGGTGCAAAGCGCGCGACGTCGCCAAAGGGGCGCAGCAGCAGGAACCAGCCGGCCCCAAGCACGACAGGCGGCACCAGGAGGATCAGCGAGGTGCTGGCGCCGATGGCGCCGGCAAAGCCGCGGGCGGCTGGTCCGGTCTGCCGAGGCGAGACGACCGTTTTCGCCGCACGGATCATCGTGGCGGCCATGGTGACGGACGCGAGGGCGGAGGCCAGCGCAATCGCCGCACTCGTTACCAGCGCCCGGTGGACGTTCCCATCGCGCACGAGTTTCAGCAGATCGGCCTCCAGGCCGGAAACGACGATGGCAACCAGGGGCGCGCCAAGGAAAAGCAGGGCAAGAGCGATCCACGCGCCGTCGGTGAGGCGCGCCGCCCAAGTGCTACCGTCGAAGCGGCGCATGGTTCGGCCGCCGGTCATGCCCTCTTGCGGCTCGGTTGCCAGACGCCTGAGTATCAGGAGCAGGATGCCGGTCATTGCGATCTGCAGGCCCGACAGCGCGATGGCACGCGGCGGATCGAAGTCGAAGCGCAGCGCCTGGTAGATCGCCACCTCGATCGTGCTTGCGGCAGGGCCCCCGCCAAGCGTCAGCACGAGGGTGAAGCTGGTGGCGCAGAGCATGAAGACGAGGCCGGCAGCACCGGGCATCAGCCCGCGCAGGACGGGCCATTCGATGAAGCGGAACAGCGCATGAGACGGCATGCCGAGATTGGCGGCCGAGCGCCAGTATTCCGCGGGGATGCGCTCTAGTCCGGCCAGGAACAGGCGTGCGGCAAGCGGCATGTTGAAGAAGACGTGGGCCAGAAGAATGCCGAACAGGCCGTAGATGCTGACCGGCTGTTGGAGGCCGAGCAGGCGCAGGCCCGAATTGAGGAAGCCCTGCCGTCCCCAGATCTCGATCAGCCCGAGCGCGCCGACGAGAACCGGCAGGCCGAGCGGCAGCGCCATCAGTCGCAGCAGCCAGATGCGGCCGAAAAACCGCGGCCGCCGCGCCAGCGCCCGCGCCACGGGCATCGCGAAGAGTATCGACAACAGTGTCGAGAGCGTCGCCTGCAGCAGCGTGAAGCGGGTGACGCGCCAGATATAGGCGTCGAACAGGGTGCTGCCGTCCGTACCGCCGGTTTGGGCAAGCAAGGCGACGATCGCAAGCCCGACGAAAAGCAGGAATGCGCCGAGGCAAAGAGCCCCGGCGACAATGGTCATGCGGTTTTCGCGAAGAGCGAACAATCCGGCCTCAGTTCTTGCTCATCGCGGCGAGCCACTCGTCGATCCAGGCCTTGCGGTTTTTCGCGACCTCTTCCGACGGCAGCAGGAAGGTGTTTTCCGGCTTGACGAGCTTGTTGAAGGCGTCGGGCAGCGGCTCCTTGGTGGCAGCGACCGGCATCATCCAGTTGGTGGTCGGGATGATCGACTGGAATTCAGCACCGGTCATGAAGGTGAGGAACTGCTTGGCCAGTTCCGGCTCCTTGGCATTCTTGGTCATGCCGGCCACTTCGATCTGGATGTAGTGGCCTTCGGAAAAGGCTGCAGCCTGATAACGCTCGGTATTCTCCGCGACCATGTGGTAGGCCGGCGAGGTGGTGTAGGAGAGCACCATCGGCGCTTCGCCCTTGGTGAAGAGGCCATAGGCTTCCGACCAGCCGGGGGTAACGGTGAGCACGCGATCCTTGAGCTTCGCCCAGGCAGCACCCGCCTCATCGCCATAGACGGCCTTGACCCAGAGCAGCAGGCCCAGGCCCGGCGTCGAGGTGCGCGGGTCCTCGATAACGATCTTCTGAGAGGCGTCGCCTTCGACGAGTTCCTTCAGGCTCTTCGGTGGTGTTTTCAGCGTTTCGGTGTCGTAGACGACGGCGAAATGGCCGTAGTCATAGGGAACGAAAGTGTCGTCGGAGAAGCTGCCGGGTACCGTGATACCGGCTGCTTCGATGCCGTGTGGCGCGAAGAAACCGGTTGCCTTGGCTTCGGCGACAAGATTGGTGTCGAGGCCGAGCACGATGTCGGCCTTCGAAGCCTCGCCTTCGAGCTTCAGCCGCGTCAAGAGTTCGACGCCGTCGGCGACACCGACATAGTTGACCTTGCATTCGCAGGTCTTTTCAAAGGCTTCGGCGACCTTGGCACCGGGGCCCCATTCGGTGATGAAGCTTTCGTAGGTATAGACGGTCAGCGTCTTGTCGGCAGCAGCGGCGGTGCCGGCGAAAACAAGACTCGCGGACGCAGCAAGAGCTAGCCGGCTAAACAATTTGAGTTGCGATGAATTGGACATGAGCACCTCTCTCCCAAAGTTCGTTGTTGCACGGGAAAAGGGCGTATCGATCCGATCGCGTCTAATCCCTCCGCCGGTATGAGCCGGATCAGGTTCCGCGGGTTGGCGTTTCACGCCTCTCAGCCTCCGGCCGCCATGCGGTCGGGAGGCACCCCGTTAGAGCGGCAAGAGATTTACCGCTACGGGGGTTCGGTGGCAAGCGATGTTTGTGGCAAGTCGAGAGCGGCGCTTCGGTCAGGTCATTGGCCCGTGTTTGCGTAAGCCGCCAACTGCGCTACACAACTGCAGCGAGGAGGAAACGCCATGCCAGATATGCTCGTTCGACTTTATGCCCTGCCGGCAGAGCCCCGGTCGCGGCTCGGCCCGGGCATCAGCATCCGCCGCGCCATGGCGCCGGAGCGCCGCCTCGTCGTCTCCTGGATCGAGAAGACCTTCGGGGTCGGCTGGGCAGGAGAGGCGGAAGCCGCCTTCTCGTCGACTCCGACACGCATGCACATTGCCGTGCATGACGAAAAGATCGTCGGCTTTGCCTGCCACGACGTGACGGCGCTCGGTTTTTTCGGCCCGACTGGCGTCAATGAAGACATGCGCGGTCAGGGCATCGGCGAGGCGTTGCTGCTTGCGAGCCTGACGGCGATGCGCGAGGCCGGCTACGGCTATGCGGTCATCGGCGGGGTCGGTCCGGCGAAATTTTATGAACGGGCGGCCGGAGCGATCGAGATTCCGGATTCGACCCCGGGCGTCTATGCCGGCATGCTGTTCCCGGAACCGGTGCCGGAAGGGCACTGACGGCCTCGGCAAATTCTTTCGATCGGGGCGGTTGACGGTTTTCTTCGTTTTCCTTCCGCGGTCCTTTGCGCTATGGGCTTTGCCATGGCTCAATCGACCTTCACCATTTTGCTTGGCGGCGCCCTTTCGGCGACCGACCGGCTGACCCGCCAGCTGAGCGCCAGCCGCTTCGTCGCGGCGGATGGCGGCATGCGCCATGCCCGTTTGCTCGGCGTCGTGCCTGACGTCTGGGTCGGCGATTTCGATTCGACCGAGGAGGCATTGCTTACCGAGTTTTCCGTCGTTCCGCGCGAGCCATATCCGGCCGCAAAAGCGGCGACGGATGGCGAGATCGCGGTCGAGGCGGCGCTTTCGCGCGGTGCGACCAATCTGATCTTTGCCGGCGCGCTTGGTGGCACGCGCAGCGACCACGCCTTCTTGCACCTGTTGCAGGCGGTAGCGCTTGCCGAGCGCGGGTTTTCGGTGCTGATGACTTCGGGCGAGGAGGAAGCCTATCCGCTGCTTGCCGGTACGCTTGAGCTCGATCTGCCGAAGGGTTGCCTCTTCTCGGTTCTGGGATTGACCGAGCTGACCGGCCTCTCGATCGTCAATGCGCGTTACCCGCTCGACGAATTCACCCTGCCGTTCGGCTCGTCCCGAACCGTTTCCAACGTTGCGGAGGGTCCCCTCCGCTTCACTCTCAAGAGCGGTCGCGCCATCGTGCTTGCCCGCCCCTATGATCTTTCCGGAGCCTGAGCCTTGGCGCCCCCCATTCTGAAACTCGATGATATCTTCCTGACCTTCGGCGGTGCGCCACTGCTTGCCGGCGCCAATCTGCAAGTGGAGCCGGGTGACCGCATCTGCCTGGTCGGGCGTAACGGCTCGGGCAAGTCGACGCTGATGAAGATGGCGGCCGGTCTTGCGGAGGCACAGTCAGGCGAGGTGTTCCGCCATCCCTCCGCGACCATCCGCTATCTGCATCAGGCGCCTGATTTTGACGGCTACGACACGGTGCAGGCCTATGCAGAGGCCGGCCTTGGTCCGAGCGACGACCCCTATCGTGTCGCCTATCTGTTGCAGCATCTGGGGCTAACAGGCGAAGAGGACCCGTCGCGGCTTTCGGGCGGCGAAGCGCGCCGGGCGGCGCTCGCCCGCGTCATGGCACCGGAACCGGATATCCTGCTTCTGGACGAGCCGACCAACCATCTCGACCTGCCGACAATCGAGTGGTTGGAAGACGAGTTGACCCGCAGCCGTTCGGCGCTGGTGCTGATCTCGCACGACCGGCGCTTCCTGGAAAAGGTTTCGACGGCCACCGTCTGGCTCGATCGCGGCCAGTCCCGCCGGCTCGACCGCGGCTTTGGGCATTTCGAGGCCTGGCGTGACGAGGTGCTGGAGGCCGAAGAGCTGGAGCAGCACAAGCTTGGCAAGGCGATCGAGCGTGAGGAGCACTGGCTTCGCTATGGCGTGACCGCGCGGCGCAAACGCAACATGCGCCGCCTTGGCGAACTGCAGACCATGCGGGCGGCCCATCGCGGCCACAAGGGACCGCAGGGCACCGTGCAGGCGACTGCCGCCGACGCCAAGGAGTCCGGCAAGCTGGTGATCGAGGCGGAAAAGATCAGCAAGGCCTATGGCGACCGCGTGATCGTGGCGCCTTTCTCGATCCGCGTGCATCGCGGCGACCGCATCGGCCTGGTCGGCCCGAACGGTGCCGGCAAGACGACGCTCCTCAAGATTTTGACGGGTCAGATCGAGCCGGACACGGGCACGGTCAAGCTCGGCACCAATCTCGAAATGGCGACGCTCGACCAGAAGCGTGAAGACCTCAATCTGGACGACACGCTGGCGCATTACCTGACCGACGGGCGCGGCGACAATCTGCTGGTCAACGGTGAGCAGCGCCACGTCACCGGCTATATGAAGGATTTCCTGTTCCAGCCCGAGCAGGCGCGCACGCCGATCCGCGAACTCTCAGGTGGCGAGCGTGCCCGGCTGATGCTGGCGCGCATCCTGGCGCGAGCAACCAATCTTCTGATCCTCGACGAACCAACCAACGACCTCGACATCGAGACGCTCGATCTGCTGCAGGAGATCGTCGCCGGTTTTGCCGGAACGGTGATCCTCGTCAGCCACGATCGTGACTTCCTCGATCGCACCGTGACCTCGACGATCGCGCCGGCAAACCCCGAGGAGCCGGATGGCCGCTGGATCGAGTATGCCGGCGGCTACTCCGACATGATGGCGCAGCGCAAGGGCGCGATCGAGGAGAAGCGCAGGGCCGAGAAGGCGGAGAAGGCCAAAGCGAGCGAAGCGGCGGCACCGGCCGCTGAGGCGCCGAAGGCGGCCAAGGGCAAGCTTTCCTACAAGCAGAAGTTCGCGCTTGAAAATTTGCCGAAGGAGATCGCCAAGGCAGAAGCGGAGGCTGCCAAGCGCGAAGAAAAGATGGCCGATCCCAATCTCTTCACAAAAGATCCAAATGCTTTTGCGAAGCTCGCGCAGGAATTGGAGAAGCTGCGCGCGGATCTCGCCCGCATGGAAGAGGAATGGCTGGAGCTCGAGATGTTGCGCGAGGAGCTCGAGGGCTAGACGACAGCCATTGGTGAGTTGAACGGCATCAGAAGATATGATAAGGAAAACTTATTATATCATTTGTGAATGATCCGATGCCTTTCAAGCTTGAATCCGAAACCATTGGAATGCTGCTTACCGATGTCTCGCGCCTCTTGCGCGGGGCCTTCGACCGCAAGGTCAATGCCATGGACCTGGGCATCACGCCCGGCGAGGCACGCACGCTGATCCAGGTGGCGCTGACCGAGGGCATCAAGCAGGCCGAGATCGCTACCCGCATGGGCATCGAGCCGATGACGCTTTCGGCCTATCTCGACCGGCTGGAGGCAACCGGGCTCGTCGCGCGCGTTCCGGATCCGGCGGATCGGCGCGCCAAGAACGTCGTCATCACCGAAAAGGCTGGTCCACTCCTTACCGAGTTGATGACCGGGCTTCGCGAAATGATGAATGCCTATACGGAAGGGCTCGACGCGGAAGCGCGCGCGCTTCTCTGCTCCAACCTGCGCATTTTGCGCGACAATCTGCGCCAGCTCGATCCGTGCCTTGCCGGCAAGGAAGCAGGGGAGAAGACCGAAGACCGGGCCGGAGCCTTGCAATGACGCGTCGCATGAGCGAGCGGCGCACGAGCATCATCGGCGCCTTCCTGGTGGCGCTCGGTCCTGTTTCCATGGCGCTCTATACCCCGGCGATGCCGGAACTGGTGCGGGCCTTCTCCTCCAGCGAAGCGGCGATCAAGATGACGCTGTCGCTCTATTTCGCCGGCTTCGCCTTTGCCCAGCTCGTCTCCGGCACGCTCTCCGACGTCATCGGCCGCCGCCGGGCGACGCTGATCTTCATGGCGATCTATCTCCTCGGCAGTCTGATGGCCGCCTTGGCGCCGTCGGTGGCGGTGCTGCTTGCCGGTCGCCTGGTGCAGGGCATCGGCGCCTCCGTCGGCATGACGGTGGCGCGCGCGATCGTGCGTGACCAGTTCACCGGAACCGAAGCCGCGCGCATCATGAACATGATCGGCATGATGCTGGCGCTCGGGCCAGCCGTGTCGCCGACGCTCGGCGGCCTGGCGCTCGGTCTCTTCGGTTGGCAGTCGATCTTCTTCCTGATGGTCGGTTTTGCCGCCATGGCCTGTCTCACCGTGCAGTTCTTCATGGCCGAGACGGCCACGCCGGATCCGGCCAAAGGTCACCTGAAGCCGATCCTCGCCGCCTATCGCCGATTGGTAAGCGACAGCCGCTTCGTCTCCTCGACACTCGTCATCGGCGGGGCGGTCGGCGCGCTCTATGCCTGGGCGACGATGCTGCCCTTCGTGCTGATCAACGAGGTGGGCCTGACGCCGACCGAGTTCGGCGTCGGCATGCTGATGCAGTCCGGTCTGTTCTTTTCGGGAACGGTGGTGGTGCGTCTACTGATGCGGCGCTTCACGCCGCAGGCGCTCGTGCCGGCTGGCCTCGTCTTCATCGGCGCAGCCAGCCTCGTGCTTGCCTATACCATGCACGCGCTTTCCCCGAGTTTCCTCTCGGTCATGCTGCCGATCGGTATCTATGCCTTCGGTATCGCTTTCGTGATGCCCTATATGATGACGGCGGCGATGGCGCCCTTTCCTGATATCGCCGGCACGGCGTCCGCTGTCATGGGCTTCGTTCAGATGGGCTCAGGACTGCTCGGTGGGGCGATCGCCGCTGCGGTCGGAGCGCCGGTTCAGGCGCTCGGCACGATCATTCCGAGCTTCGGTCTCGTCTGTATCCTGAGCTATGTCTGGTATCGTCGGACGGTGCGGTTGCGGCCGCTGGCTGCTGCTGCAGCGGGTGCGTCGCTTGGTGAGGCGGCGGAGTAGCTAGTACCTCCGTCTACCTGACGCTGGCGTAGATACCCCCCTCTGCCCTGCCGGGCATCTCCCCCAGGGGAGATCGAAAAGCGGCGATGTCCCGTTCCATCAACAAGCCGTCAACTGGGTGCGATTGTCGTGGCTGCGACAACTTGCGTGCCTTGGGAGTGTGGGGTGAGTGCTTCAGGCCAATCTCCCCCCTTGTGGGGGAGATGCCCGGCAGGGCAGAGGGGGGCAATTCTCCTCCGCCATTCACGGATGAAAAAGCCGCGGCAGATCGCTCCGCCGCGGCCTCGCTTAGGCAGTCGTTATCTTAGCGGTTGCGCGCAGCCAGCGTGCGCAGGCGCAGCGCGTTGAGCTTGATGAAGCCTGCCGCGTCCTTCTGGTCGTAGGCGCCCTGGTCGTCCTCGAAGGTGACGAGCTTGTCGGAATAGAGCGACTTGGCGCTCTCGCGGCCGGTGACCATGACATTGCCCTTGTAGAGCTTCAGCGTCACTTCGCCCTCGACATGCTCCTGGCTCTTGTCGATCGCTGCCTGCAGCATTTCGCGCTCCGGCGAGAACCAGAAGCCGTAGTAGATCAGCTCGGCGTAACGCGGCATCAGCTCGTCCTTGAGGTGCGCAGCACCGCGGTCGAGCGTGATGCTCTCGATCGCGCGGTGAGCGGAGAGAAGGATCGTACCGCCGGGGGTCTCGTAGACGCCGCGCGACTTCATGCCGACGAAGCGGTTCTCGACGAGATCGAGGCGACCGATGCCGTTGTCGCGGCCATAGTCGTTGAGCTTGGCAAGCAGGGTCGCCGGCGACAGGCGTACACCGTTGATCGAGACGGCGTCGCCGCGCTCGAAGCCGATCTTGATGACGGTTGCCTTGTCGGGAGCGGCTTCCGGCGAGATCGTGCGCATGTGCACGTATTCAGGCGCTTCCTGAGCCGGATCTTCGAGAACCTTGCCTTCGGAGGAGGAGTGCAGCAGGTTGGCGTCGACGGAGAAGGGCGCCTCGCCCTTCTTGTCCTTGGCGACCGGGATCTGGTGCTTCTCGGCAAATTCGAGCAGGTCGGTCCGGCTCTTGAACGACCAGTCGCGCCACGGCGCGATGATCTTGATGTCGGGGTTGAGCGCATAGGCCGAGAGTTCGAAGCGAACCTGGTCGTTACCCTTGCCGGTCGCGCCATGGGCGATCGCGTCGGCGCCGGTCTTCTTGGCGATGTCGATCAGGTGCTTGGAGATCAGCGGCCGGGCGATCGAGGTGCCGAGCAGATAGACGCCTTCATAAACGGCATTGGCGCGGAACATCGGGAAGACGAAATCCTTCACGAACTCCTCGCGGACGTCCTCGATGTAGATCTCCTTGATGCCGAGCATTTCGGCCTTCTTGCGCGCCGGCTCGAGCTCTTCGCCCTGGCCGAGGTCGGCGGTGAAGGTGACAACTTCCGCGCCGAGTTCGGTCTGCAGCCACTTCAGGATGATCGAGGTGTCGAGACCGCCCGAATAGGCGAGAACGACCTTTTTCACGTCTTTATGCGATGCCATGGTTTCCGTCCGTCTGGTCTTGGGGAGGGCGGCGATGCCGCGTGCAAATCTGCGGCACTTTAGCCAGAACCTGCGGCGATACAAGCACTAGAACGCCTGATGACGCGAATCCGCTGGCAAAAGCGCGGGCTCGGCATTACTGGAGGCGACCCTGCCCCGAGGAGACCGACGATGGACGTCATTCCCAGCCTGCCGACCCTCTTCACCTTCGCGGCGGCGACGCTGCTGCTTGCGGCGACACCTGGCCCGGACATGACGCTTTCGATCAGCCGGGCGCTGGCTCAAGGCAAGAAGGCAGCGCTCTTCGTGGTGCTCGGCACCAGCTTCGGCATCGTCGTGCACACGCTGCTGGTTGCCTTCGGCATCTCGGCGCTGATCACCGCCTCGCCCACCGCCTTTACGATCCTGAAGACCGGCGGTGCCGCCTATCTGCTTTGGCTGGCAATCCAGGCGATCCGCTCGGCTCCAGCATCTCGGTGCAGAAAGTCGAGCCGACGGAAGGCAAGGCGCTTGCCAACATTTCGGCCGGCTTCTGGGTGAACCTCTTGAACCCGAAGGTCATCATCTTCTTCATGACCTTCCTGCCGCAATTCGTCAGCGCCGACGATCCCTCGGTTACCGGCAAGCTGCTGTTTCTCGGGCTGTTCTTCATTATGATCGGCATGCCGGTCAACATGCTGGTGGTCTTCACCGCTGACTGGCTTGCTTCCTGGCTGCAGCGCAACAGGGGCGTCATGCGGGCGCTCGATTTTAGCTTTGCCGGCGTCTTCTCGGTGTTTGCGGTGAAGATCTTCATGACGACGGCGCGGTAGGGGCGTTTTGTGGGCTCGCCGCTCATCTGCCTGCCGGCATCTTCTCCCCGCTTGCGGGGAGAAGAGCGTATGCCGCACAGCTTGACGCAACCACGAGCGCCGGCGGAGCTTCTAAGCTTGGAAGGGTTGGCCGATTGCCGCCTCTGCCGGCGGCTGTCTAGGACCGAGCGATCGCCGCTTGTCTCTTCTCCCCGTCGTACGGGGAGAAGATGCCGGCAGGCAGATGAGGGACACGGCTCAAACCGTGCGACAAGCAGGCTGGATCAGCCGATCAGCAGCGCGTCGTCGTCGAGCGTCTGGCCGCGGATGCGGCGGAACATGGCGATCAGGTCCTCGACCTGCAATTCCTTGCGGCTGTCGCCGGCGACGTCGAGCACGATTTCGCCGCCGTGCAGCATGATGGTGCGGTGGCCGTAGTCGAGCGCCTGGCGCATCGAGTGGGTGACCATCATCGTCGTCAGCCTGCGCTCGGAAACGATCTTCTGGGTGAGGTTCATCACGAACTCGGCCATGCCCGGGTCAAGGGCTGCGGTGTGCTCGTCGAGCAGCAGCACTTCCGAGCCTGCGAGCGTCGCCATGACCAGCGACACCGCCTGGCGCTGGCCGCCGGACAAGAGATCCATGCGGTCGCCCATGCGGTTTTCAAGGCCGAGGTTGAGCTCGGCGATGCGCTCGCGGAAATGCTCGCGGCGCTTGGGTCCGAGCGCTGCGGTCAGGCCGCGGGCCTCGCCACGTTTGGCGGCAAGCGCCAGGTTTTCCTCGATCGACAGCGCACCGCAGCTGCCGGTCAGCGGGTCCTGGAAGACGCGGGCGACGAGGCCGGCGCGGGCGGCCGTGCCCTTGCGGGTGACGTCGGTCTTGCCGATCGTCACCTCGCCGGCACTCGGCAGCACGTCGCCGGCGAGTACGCCAAGCAGCGTCGACTTGCCGGCGCCGTTGGAGCCGATGACGGTGACGAAGGAGCCCTGCTCGATCGTCAGGTCGACGCCGTTTAGCGCCTGCTTCTGCAGCGGGGTGCCCTTGCCGAAGACGACCTGGATGTTCTTGACGCTGATCATGCCGCACCTCCGCGACGAAGACGGGGAAGGATAAGGGCGAAGGTCACGAGTGCGGCGGTGACGAAGTTGAGATCGGATGCCTGCAGTCCGAGCATGTCGGTCGACAGCGCCAGCTGGATGGCGATGCGATAGAGGATCGAGCCGAGCACGCAGCCGATCAGCGCGATCAGGATGCCGCGGGCGCCGAGCAGGGTCTCGCCGATGATGACGGCGGCAAGGCCGACGACGATGGTGCCGACGCCCGAGGTGACATCGGCAAAGCCGTTGGTCTGGGCAAAGAGCGCGCCGCCGAAGGCGACCAGCGCGTTCGAGATTGCCATGCCGAGATAGATCTGGCGGTTGGTGTCGACGCCTTGCGCGCGGGCCATGCGGGCATTGGCGCCGGTGGCGCGCATCGCAAGGCCGGCATCGCTTTCAAGGAAGCGCCAGACGACGATGACGGCGATAACGACGAGCACGCCGATGAACAGTGGCCGGACGTAGAAATCGCGCAGGCCGAGGCCATAGAAGGGCGACAGCATCGTGTCGGCGTTGATCAGCGCGACGTTCGGCTTGCCCATGACGCGCAGGTTGACCGAGAACAGCGCGATCATCGTCAGGATCGAGGCGAGCAGGTTGAGGATCTTGAAGCGCACGTTGAGCATCGCCGTGACGATACCGGCTGCAGCACCCGCGACCATGGCCACGCAGGCGGCAAGCCACGGATTGACGCCGGCGATGATCAAGACCGCGGTGACGGCAGCCCCCAGCGGAAACGATCCGTCGACGGTCAGATCGGGAAAGTCGAGAACCCGGAATGCGAGAAAGACGCCGAGAGCAACGAAGGCATAGACCAGCCCCAGTTCCACGGCTCCCCAGAAAGCGATTAGACTCAACCCCAGACCCTCTTTTCTACGTGTCGCGCGTGGCTGTCTTTTTGGGCGCGACGCTCCCGCTTGGCACATGGGACCTGCGGCCGGCGCATGTGCGGCTTAGAACATTGGAGCGGCTCCGACATCCCAAGGATTTCAGGCCCCTCATAGCGAACCGCCCCCGTATGGAACGGAGGCGGGCAAAACGCAACAAACTTGAACCTGAAAAGCCCGAAAGCGTTATTCAACGACGCGGGTTGCGCGCTTTACGACACTTTCCGGAAGGGTGACGCCCATCTTCTCTGCGGCCTTCTTGTTGATCACCAGGTCGGAACCGGCCGCAACCTTGACGGCGATGTCACCGGGGTTTTCGCCCTTGAGGATGCGCACGACCACGTCGCCGGTCTGCTTGCCGACGTCGTAGTAGTTGAAGCCGAGGGCTGCGAGCGAGCCGCGGGCAACCGAATCCGTGTCGGCGGTGAAGAGCGGCAGCTTGGCTTCTTCGGCGACGGCGACGGCGCCTTCGAGTGCCGAGATGATCGTGTTGTCGGTCGGGACATAGATCGCATCGGCGCGGCCGACGAGAGCGCGGGCAGCGCCCTGAACTTCAGCCGACTTCGTCGCTGCGGATTCGACGACGGTCAGGCCGGCCTTCTCGGCTTCGGTCTTCAAGACGGCGAGCAGCGAGACCGAGTTGGCTTCACCTGAATTGTAGAGGTAGCCGATCGACTTGGCGTTCGGCAGGATTTCCTTGATCAGAGCCACGTGCTCGGCAACCGGCGACATGTCGGAGAGGCCGGTGACATTGCCGCCGGGCGTGTCCATGTCCTTGACGAGCTGTGCTCCGAGCGGATCGGAAACCGCGGTGAAGACGACCGGGATGTCGCGGGTCGAGGAAACGACGGCCTGGGCCGACGGCGTCGAGATCGGCACGATCACATCAGGACCCTCGCCGGCGAACTGGCGGGCGATCTGAGCTGCCGTTGCCGGGTTGCCCTGGGCGGACTCGTAGATGAACTTGAGGTTTTCGCCTTCCTTGTAACCGGCGGCGGCCAGCGCATCCTTCACGCCGTCGCGGGCGGCATCGAGCGCCGGATGCTCGACGATCGCGGTCACGGCGACGGTCACCTCATCGGCACGGGCGGGCAGGGCGAATGCCACCGTGGCGGCAAGGGCGATGAGAAGTGAGCGCATGGGTTGTCCTCCTGAAATGATTTCAGCCTTCTTAGGAAACCGGTGACATGAAATCAATCGATAGGAACTGCATCATCCATCAAAGTTCTTCATCGATGGTGGCGAGCCCGGAGCGGGGAACGCTGCGCTAGCGTTCCGTCTCAGTCCTCGCCGTGATTGGCGATCATCATCGCCTCGAAGGCGAGGCGGTCGACCTTGCGCATCCGTTCCGATTCCGACTTCAGCTGACCGCAGGCGGCGAGAATGTCGCGGCCGCGCGGGGTGCGGATCGGCGAGGCATAGCCGGCCTGGTTGATGAAGTCGGCGAACTTCTCGATCTGCTCCCAGTCGGAACACTGGTAGTTGGTGCCCGGCCATGGGTTGAAGGGGATGAGGTTGATCTTGGCCGGCACGCCCCTCAGCAGCTTTACCAGCTCCTTGGCGTCTTCCAGGCTGTCGTTGACGTCCTTCAGCATCACATATTCGAAGGTGATACGGCGGGCGTTCGAAAGACCCGGATAGGCGCGGCAGGCGTCCATCAGCTCCTTCAGCGGATACTTCTTGTTGATCGGCACAAGCAAGTCGCGCAGGTCGTCGCGCACCGCATGCAGCGAGATCGCCAGCATGACGCCGATTTCCTCGCCGGTGCGGTAGATCTCAGGCACGATGCCTGACGTTGAAAGGGTGATGCGGCGCTTGGAGAGCGACAGGCCCTCGCCGTCAGAGGCGATCAGAAGGGCGGTCTTCACCTGCTCGAAATTGTAGAGCGGCTCGCCCATGCCCATCATGACGATGTTGGTGATCTTGCGGCCCTCGGCCGGTACGATCGCGCCCTGCGGCGTGTCGCGCTCCGGGAAGTCGCCGAGCCGGTCACGGGCAAGCAGCAGCTGTGCGAGGATTTCCTCGGCCGTCAGGTTGCGCACCAGTTTCTGCGTGCCGGTGTGACAGAAGGAACAGGTAAGCGTGCAGCCGACCTGGCTCGAAATGCAGAGCGTGCCGCGACCTTCCTCGGGGATGTAGACGGTTTCGATCTCAACCGGGCGACCGGCGCCGCGGGCCGGGAAACGCAGCAGCCACTTGCGGGTGCCGTCACCGGAGATCTGCTCCTCGACGATTTCGGGCCGGGCAATGGTGAAATGCTGCTTCAGCATCTCGCGCATGTCCTTCGACACGTTCGTCATGTGGTCGAAGTCGGAGACGCCGCGCACATAGAGCCAGTGCCAGAGCTGGCTGACGCGCATCTTGACCTGCCGCTCCGGCACGCCCTTTTCAACGAGCGCTTTCGCCATGTCCTCACGCAGCAGGCCGATCAGCGACGGCTTTTCCGTCTCTGGCGCTGTGCGCACCTGTGGCGCCCTAGCGATTTCCACCCGGTTCAGAATTTCAGTGGCTGCCATGCTCGTGATGTCCTGTCGTACAGCGTGAGGCCGTCCGGAGAGCGGGTCCGGAATTCGTCCTGATGCGCGAATTGAAATCGGTTGAGCCATCGATAGCGGCCAATCGGGGCGCGGAGGCTCTCAAGTTGGGCCGCGCTTTAGCATTGTTTTGGCCCAGAGTCACGAGGTCGGCCCCGCAAACACAAAAGGCCGGCTTTGCAGCCGGCCTTCGCGCGAAACTTTCAGGCCCAGGATTACTTGCAGGCCTCGATCTGCTTCAGCGCAGCCGAGATGCCCGAAAGCGAATAGGAGTAGGAGGTCGTCGTTCCCTTGCGCGACTTGGCGTTGACCGACATGGCCTTGCCGTTCTTCATCGCGGCGACCAGGGCCGGTTCTTCGGCGGCGTTTTCCACCCAGGCCGAGTTGCCCTTGGTGAACATCACGAAGGTGCGGCCGTCGATGACGACGTTGACCTTGGAGTTCTCCTGCAGCGGATAACCCATCATCGCCTGCGGCTCGTAGCTGATGTTCTGGCCCGGGCGCTGGGAAACCAGGAAGAAGATGTCGCCATGGTCGACGCCGGCCGGGCTCTTGTCCTTCGGAACCGAGAGGACGTAGCAGACCTTGCCGCCGCCGGCATTGTAGGAGTAGGCGCCCCAAGCGTTGAACTGCTGGATGCGCGTCGGTGACTGGGCGGCAGCCACGCTGGCGGTTGCCAGAACGAGTGCGATTGCTGTTGCGATCTTTCTTACAAACATGAGGTCCTGCCGCTTTTCTTGCTTTTCGATCACCCGAAACAGGTCAGACGGGCGACGCGTAGTCATGATTTGATTTGTTGTGACTTAATTCAGGTTACCAAACCGTCAACGATGGCCGAAATCCGCGGGTTTAGCCCCGAAACGGGGCAGTTTGCCCCATTTCCCCCGGCGTCTTTGGCCCGATGATTCGCGATGGGCGAACCAGGGTCGATGCCGGATGCGCGTCGCCTCGGAACGCCGTTTCCAGAAGGTTTCCTGCCCCAAGCTATTGCATGGCGTCAGCCACACCAAAGGGCGCGACCGGCGTCATTTGCATGTCTATGCCACAAAGATTCGGGCAAGAGTTTGACTTTCGGGCAGGAATGGGGCGCCACAACCTGGCGGCCGGCATTTCGTGTCAGTCTTCCGGCGTATCAGCCAGCGTCTCGTCGGCCTTGGTGTAGTGGGTTTCCTTGATCTGGCCGCTGATGGCGGCGAAGGCCGCGGTCAACACGGCGACGTCGTCGGAAAAGCCGACCACGGCGAGCACGTCGGGGACGAAGTCGAGCGGCAACACGAAATAGGCGAGTGCTGCCAGGAGAATGCCGCGGGTGCGGGTCGGTGTCTTCGGGTCGATGGCGCAATAATAGGCGGCGACGAGATCGCGGCTGAACGGAATCTGCCGCGCCGCCCGGCGAAAGGTCGGCCAGAAACGGCGCTTGACGCGCTTTTCCCTGCGCTCCTGCTCGGATTCTTCGCCAGGCAAGAGAATTTCACCAATCTTGATGTCGTCCATCGTCCCGCTTCCGCTGTTGCAGCGACTTCAATATGGGGATTGGCTGCCCTATTTCAAATGGTCGGGCATACGGCCCGCCGCCGCCTTGTCCATGCGCGCCGCCAGTTTGAAATCGAGTTCCGTCAGGCCGCCCGCGTCGTGGGTCGTCAGTGTCACGTCGACGCGATTGTAGACGTTGAACCATTCCGGGTGATGGTTGAGTTTCTCGGCAACGATCGCGCATTCGGTCATGAAGCCGAAGGCTTCGACAAAGTTTTTGAAGCGGAACGCCTTCCAGATCGAGTTGCCATCCTCAGCGCGCACCCAGCCTTCCATCTTGTGCAGGCTCTCCGCAATCGTCGCGTCGTCGAGCTTTTCCGGTGTCATCGCTTTCCTCCCTCTCATCAGCCTGTTCGAAGGCGTGGGCGCCGCGTATAAACGCGCAGCCTCTCCAGTCCTGGAAATTGCATAACATGAAACCGGTCAGAGTTCTTTTCGTTTGTCTCGGCAATATCTGCCGGTCGCCGCTTGCCGAGGGCGTGCTGCGGGAGGCCGTCAACCGGAAGGGGCTTGCTTCGGCACTTGAGGTGGATTCGGCCGGGACCGGTGCCTGGCATATCGGCGATCCGCCAGACCGGCGGTCGATAGAGGCGGCGCGACGGCACGGCATCGACATTTCAGCGCTGCGCGGACGCCAGGTGGCGGCGGCAGATTTCAACGACTTCGACCTGATCCTCGGCATGGACGATAGCAACGTCCGCGCGCTCAAACGGCTGGCGCCAGAAGGCACGGCAGAGAAAGTGCATCTGTTCCTGGACTATGCTTCTGGTCGTGAGCAGGACGTGCCGGACCCCTATTACGAGGGCGCGGAAGCGTTCGAGGCGCTCTACCAGATGCTCGAGGCCGGGTGCTCGTCATTGCTCGATAGGCTTGGTGCACGCACCTCGTGAAGCGGGAAGACCTCTTCGGTGAGGTAAGGCCCGCCGCCGACCGAATCGCGGGACGAGAGCAGCACGAAGCGCGAGACGGAGAACAGCGAGGTCATGAAGTTGCCGCGTCCCGAGAGGTATTCGACCACGTCTTCGACCCGGCTGGAGCGCAACCGTGCGAGTGTCACATGCGGGGTGAACTTGCGTGGATCCGGCTGCAATCCGAGCCGCTGGCAGATGCGCTCGATCTCCGCCTGCAGGGCATACATTTCCGGCTGGTTGGTGACGCCGGCCCAGACCGAATGCGGCTTCTTGGAACCGAAAGCGCCGGTGCCGGTCAATTGCAGCTGGAATTCGGGACGTTCGATCCGGTCGAGCTTGTCGATGATCTCGTCGGCGGTGCGCCAGTCAACGTCACCGATGAAACGCAAGGTGATGTGGTAGTTCTCCACATCGATCCAGCGAGCTCCGGGAAGACCTCCGCGCAGCAATGAAAGACTCATTGCAGCATTGCGCGGAATTTCGAGGGCGGTGAATAGTCTCGGCATGGCGAGCTCCCCGAATCTCTTGCAGATGTCTCAGCGAATCACGCATCGAGTCTGCACGCAACTAGTATTTGACACTTACGAATATTAACGTTCTCTTAACTGTGGACGATGTCATCACTCCGTCTTGTTCAGCTTTGCCAGGAATCGTTCGACGACCGGCAGCGCGTTGTGAACCATCACGCCTATGCCGTCGCCATTGGGATGCATGCCGTCTTCGAGCTTGAGGTTTGCTTCCGTCACCACGCCGTCGAGGAAGAATGGATAGAGCTCCAGCCCGTATTTCCCGGCGAGTTCCGGATAGATCGGGTTGAAGCGGGCGGCGTAGTCTGCGCCCATGTTCGGCGGTGCCATCATGCCGGCGAGCAGCACGGCAATGCCACGCTCCTTGAGACGGACGATCATGGCTTCGATGTTCTTGCGGGTTTCTTCGGGTGGAATGCCGCGCAGCGCGTCGTTGGCACCGAGTTCGAGGATCACGCCTTTCGTACCGTCGGGCACCGACCAGTCGATGCGGGCAAGTCCGCCAGACGAGGTGTCACCGGAAACACCGGCGTTTGCGATCGTCACGTTGAGGCCCTTTTCTTTCAGCGCCTTTTCGAGCCGTGCCGGGAACGCGTCCTCGGGCGGGAGCTGATAACCCGCCATCAGGCTGTCGCCGAACCCTACGAGGCTGATCGTCTCGGCGCGTGCTGCCGATGATAACGCAATTGTCATCATCAGTGCCAAGAAAACCCGTTGAAATCCTTTTAATGCCATGGGCCTGTTCCTAAATCCCGAATGCCGTTTCTGTTCCCCACATTGTTTCATATAGGGTTGTTTCGCTTGGCCAGCACCATCATCGAACTCAAAAACGCGGATCTGACCCTCGGCGAGGCGGCCGCCTCGGTGCACGTGCTCAAGGGCATGAGCCTGACGATCAATGCCGGCGAATCGGTCGGCATCGTCGGTCCGTCGGGTTCGGGCAAGTCGACATTGCTGATGGTGCTCGCAGGGCTGGAGCGGCTGGATAGCGGTGAGATCGTCATCGACGGCACACCGCTGCATCGGCTCGACGAGGACAAGGTGGCGGACTTTCGCGGACGCAATATCGGCATCGTCTTCCAGTCCTTCCATCTCATTCCAAATATGACGGCGCTGGAAAACGTCGCCGTCCCGCTCGAGCTTGCCAATGTCTCGGGCGCCTTTGAGATCGCCCGAAAGGAACTCGTCGCCGTCGGCCTTGGCGAGCGGCTCAGCCACTATCCCGGACAGCTTTCCGGCGGCGAGCAGCAGCGTGTGGCAATCGCCCGGGCGCTGGCGCCCTCGCCGAAGCTTTTGATTGCCGACGAGCCGACGGGCAATCTCGACGCCGAAACCGGACGGCAGATCGCGGACCTGCTTTTCGCTGAACAGGGTGACCGTGGCATGACACTCGTTCTCGTAACGCATGATGCGGCTCTTGCGGCTCGCTGCGTGCGGCAGGTGCGCGTGCGCTCCGGCGAGATCGTTGCCGGCGGCGAGGCGGGGTCGGTTGCGACCACACCACGACAGGAGGCGGCATCCGCATGAGCGGCGTATCACCGGTGCGGCTGCGGCCACTGCTTGCCCTTCGGCTGGCGCTGCGAGAAATGCGCGGCGGGCTCAAGGGCTTCTATATCTTCCTCGCCTGCATTGCGCTTGGCACCGCCGCGATCGCGGGCGTCAATTCACTGTCGCAGGCGATCACCGCGACGATCGCTTCGCAAGGGCAGGAACTGCTTGCGGGTGATATCCGCTTCGAGCTCAACAACCGCGTGGCCAGCGATGACGAACGCGGCTATCTCGATAGTCTCGGGCAAGTATCGGTTTCTGCAGGCTTGCGATCGATGGCCCGGTTGTCCGACGGATCCAACCAGGCGCTGGTGGAACTGAAAGCCGTCGATGCCGCCTATCCGCTTTTTGGCGCGCTGGAAAGCGAGCCTGGCCGGCCGTTGCGTGAACAGCTGGCACGCAACGGTGAGGTGTTCGGTGCCGTGGCAGCACCGCTTTTGCTCGATCGTCTCGGCGTTCGCGTCGGCGACGAGATCCTGCTCGGCAATGCCCGTGTCCGGATCGTCGCCACCATCGTGCGTGAGCCCGACGCTCTTTCCGACGGTTTCGGTTTTGCACCGCGCCTGATGATCTCGGCCGAAGCGCTTGCGGCATCCGGGCTGGTTCAAACCGGAAGCCTCGTCGAGCATAGCTACAAAGTCAAAGTTCCCGATCCGAGCCGGATCGCGGCCATTCGTGGCGATGCCGAGAAGCGGTTTCCGGCGGCCGGCTGGTCGATCCGCACCAGCGGCAATGCTGCGCCGGCGCTGACGGCGAACATCACCCGTTTCTCGCAATTCCTCACGCTTGTCGGACTTACGGCGCTGATCGTCGGTGGCGTCGGGGTGGCCAATGCGGTGCGCGCCTACCTCGATGCAAAACGCAGCGTGATTGCCACGTTCAAATGCCTGGGCGCACCGGCATCGCTGGTGGCGATGATCTATCTCGCGCAAATCCTGATGATCGCGTCGATCGGCATCGCCCTCGGTCTCGTCCTCGGCGCGTTGATCCCGTTCGTCGCGGCGCAGTTCCTGGCAGAGTTGCTGCCGATTTCGACGGAATTCCAGCTCTATCCGGGTGCGCTCGGCCTCGCCGCCCTCTTCGGCGTGTTGACGGCGCTGACCTTCGCCATCCTGCCGCTCGGTCGGGCGCGCGCCATTCCGGCCACAGCGCTCTTCCGCCAGCAGGGCTTCGATCCTTCAGGCTTTCCCGCATGGCCATATCTGCTCGGCGCTGTCGCATGCCTTGCAGCACTTGCTGGGCTTGCGATCTGGACCGCCTACGATCGCACCATCTCGCTCACGTTCCTCGGCGCGATCGCCTTTGCGTTCATTGTGCTGCGCGCGGTCGCGCTCGCGATCGCCTGGCTTGCGCGCCGTAGCCCGCGCGTCAATTCGCCGGCCCTCAGGCTTGCGATCGGCAACATCCATCGACCAGGCGCGCTGACGTCGTCCGTGGTGCTGTCGCTTGGCCTGGGGCTGGCGCTCCTCGTGACGCTGGCGCTGATCGACGGAAACCTGCGTCGTGAACTCACCGGCAACATGGCGGAGCGTGCGCCGAACTTCTTTTTCGTCGATATTCAGAGCAACGAGATCGAAGGCTTCCGGTCGGTCTTGAACCGGACGATCCCGAAGGGCAAGCTCATTGAGGTGCCCATGCTGCGCGGGCGGATCATCGCCTTCAATGGTGAGGACGTGAGCAGCCGCAACGTTCCGCCCGCCGGTCAATGGGTGCTGCGTGGTGATCGTGGCATTACCTATGCCAAGAACAAGCCCGAAAACTCGACGCTTGCCGAGGGCGCCTGGTGGCCGGCCGACTACAGCGGCGAGCCCCTGGTTTCCTTCTCGGCCGAAGAGGCTGGCGAGCTTGGCCTGAAGATCGGCGACACGGTCACGGTCAACGTGCTCGGCCGCAACATCACGGCGAAGATCGCCAACTTCCGCAACGTCGAATGGGAATCGCTGTCGATCAATTTCGTCATGGTGTTCTCGCCGAACACCTTTGCCGGCGCGCCGCACGCGTGGCTGGCAACCGTCATCGATCCGTCGGCGACCGCCGAAGAAGAGGCCGCGGTTCTCAAGGCTGTCACCAACGCCTACCCGACGATCACCAGCGTGCGCGTGAAGGACGCTCTCGACATTGTGAACGGGCTGCTTGGCCAGCTGGCAACGGCGATCCGTGCGGCTGCCGCAGTGGCGCTCGTCGCATCGGTGCTGGTGCTTGCCGGTGCTCTCGCTGCCGGAAACCGCGCGCGCGTTCATGACGCCGTCGTGCTGAAGACACTCGGCGCGACGCGGGCGACCCTGATCAAGGCGTTTAGCTACGAATATGCCATTCTCGGGCTTGCGACGGCGGTTTTTGCCCTGTTTGCAGGCGGTGTCGCCGCCTGGTTCGTCGTCAGCCGCATCATGACGCTGCCGTCGAGCTTCCTGCCTGACGTTGCCATTGTCACCGTCGCGGTCGCGCTGGTGATGACCGTCGGCATCGGTCTTGCCGGCACGTGGCGCATACTCGGGCAGAAGGCGGCGCCGGTCCTGCGCGAACTTTGAGGAGGCAGAGTTAACCGTAAAACCTTGTCCCACAAGGCTCGAATCGGTCGGATGCGTCCGAATCCGGGGGCTTCGGGTCTTGTATGCAGCGGGTTTCAGCATCATATTTGTCCACAGGCATGCTGGAGCTCCGCAGCGGCGCCTGGGCGTGGATACAAGTCTTCCAAAACGAGACCTGCCGCCCGACACCGTAACTTCCACCGGAGCTTAAATGAGGAAACAATGGCTGATCTGAGAAATTACCAAACCCGAATGTCGCCCGCCGGCGCTCAGGCGGGTGCCGTGATTGATGAAGGCCTTCGTGCTTACATGCTGAAGGTCTATAACCTGATGGCGCTTGGCCTGGCGATCACTGGTGTCGCCGCGTATCTGACGTTCCAGATGGCGTTTTCGGATGGCCAACTGACCGGCTTCGGTCAAGCGATCTATGCGAGCCCGCTGAAGTGGGTGGTGATGCTGGCGCCTCTGGGACTCGTGTTCTTCATGAGCTTCCGCATCAATAACATGAGCGTTTCTGCCGCGCAGACGACGTTCTGGATCTATGCGGCCCTGATGGGCCTGTCGCTGTCGTCGATCTTCCTGGTCTTCACCGGCCAAAGCATCGTGCAGACGTTCTTCGTGACCGCCGCTTCGTTCGGCGCCCTGTCGCTCTACGGCTACACCACGAAGAAGGACCTGTCCGGCATGGGCTCGTTCCTGATCATGGGTCTGTTCGGCGTCATCATCGCGTCGATCGTCAACATCTTCCTCGCCTCCTCGGCGCTCGCCTTCGCGATCAGCGTGATCGGCGTGCTGATCTTCGCTGGCCTTACCGCCTACGACACGCAGAAGATCAAGGAAA
>NZ_MBSO01000026.1 GCF_001695835.1 Ensifer sp. LC11
AAATGTACTATGAAGCCGATGACGGCACCGTTGCCGGCCGCAAGGCGATCATGGGCGCGCTGACGCTCTACCTCGACTTCATCAACCTGTTCATGTTCCTGCTTCAGTTCATGGGCAACCGGAACAACTAAGCTTGAAACGACAGACGGAAAAGGCGGCTTCGGCCGCCTTTTTTGTTTGTTGAAATGGCTTGAATGCGTCCGGGCTGCGTGGGAGTGAAGGATGACGAAACTCTGAGATCAAGTCTTCCGCCATGTCTCTGACCCTGCGCGACGCAACCCTCGCCGATCTGCCCGCCATTACCGAAATCTATCGCGAATCCGTTCTGAATGGCGTCGCCACCTATGAGGTCGCTGCGCCGTCGGAAGCGGAGATGCGGACCCGGTTCGAGACGATCATCGGCAACGGCTACCCCTACATGGTTGCCGTCGACGGTCGCGGAACGATCATCGGCTATGCCTATGCGTCGGGTTTCCGGACGCGCACCGCCTATCGTTTCCTGGTCGAAGACTCCATCTATCTGGCGCCGGGCGCGCGCGGCAAGGGCGCAGGCAAAGCGCTGCTCGTGGAACTCGTTCGCCGCTGCACGGAACTCGGCTTTCGGCAGATGGTGGCGGTGATTGGCGGCGCCCATCCGGCCTCGATCGCCGTGCATCGCTCCGTTGGCTTCGCGCACCAGGGAACAATGAAGGCGACCGGCTTCAAGCATGGCCGGTGGCTCGACACGGCGATCATGCAGCTTGCGCTTGGCGAAGGCGAGACAAGTGATCCCCCGGAAGACGTTTATCCGGACACGCTCTATCAAAACTGACGATCACGCGCTGGCTGCCGACGAGACCCTGCGCTTGCCGTCGAATTCGGAGCCTTTCTGCAGTGCCGCGCGCACGCTTTTGTCCCTTAATCGGCTGCGATCAAAGGAAACATGCCGTCGCGCATTCCGACTTATGCATCCGGAGAGCATCCGGAGGACTAAGTTTCCACCAGCCTTAGCACCTTGTCGAACACCTTCAGCACCGGGGCAAGCTCGTGGCCGCGCTTCAGGATCGTGCCGTGGGTGTTCAGCACGCTGTAAGCGCCCTGTTTCGCCGCGAGCTTCGGGTTCTTTTCGATTCGGTAGAGCGGCATCTCGCCCGAGCGCTTGAACACCGAAAAGACCGCGCGGTCTTTCAAGTGGTCGATGGCGTAGTCCCGCCACTCGCCCTCGCCGACCATGCGGCCGTAGACCCAGAGGATCTGGTCCAGTTCGCGGCGATGAAAGGTGACGGGGAGGGGGTCCTTGGAGGTCCTGTATTCGTGAAGATCGACAACCACATCCGAAGTGGTGTGGCGCTGACGTCGCGCCTCGCCTGGCGGCAAGTCCGGCTCATCGGTCATCGGCAATCCAGCCTTCTGTTGTGACAGAACGATAACAGTGTGCCTGACACGAGTCGAAAAGCAAGCCGGAAGCCATTGGACGATGAGGCCATTTCTTGCCTCTGCCGCATTTCAGTCAAATAGGCGCCCCAATTCATCGCAAAACTCGCGGGCGCTGACGGACAGAGTCGTTGCCACCGTATGTCCGGTCAGGTCGTCATGCTGCGGGAGTTCACCGAACGCAGCCATGGCCGGTTCGGTCCGGTAACTTCGAACCCTCAGCCCCAGCCCCTCGATGCTGCCGGGCCGAACCACCCCCATTGCGATTCGCCGTCCCTATAACTTGCCCTGCGGGCCGGCGAGGACGGCGGTCGCGCCGATAATGGCGCCCGGCGTTTCCTTGTCTTTCATCGATTGCAGCAGGATCGCGCAGCCACTATTCCCGGGCCGCTCGGTCAGGACCGTAGCCGGAAGGGTAAAGGCCGCAGGCTTTCCATCCCACATGCCGATCGTCTGAATGTCACGCACGGCATGCCAATAGGGGATTTCCTTGCCGCTGTTCTCCCCCTTCTCCATCTTCACGACTTTCGCACGGTCGAAATAGACGACAACGACATTCGCCTTGCCGATGCCGCTGCCGATGTTGATCTGGATTTCTTCGCCCTGGATCTTCGCCTCGACGGGAACGGCAAGCCCCTTGCCCTCCGCCGTCATCGCCTCCAGCCGCGTCTTGATTGCCTGAAGGTTTCCGCCGTTCAAGTGGTCGCGACCGTTGAGGATCGCCTGCGGCGTGTAGACACCGCTGCGACCGAGCATGCGGGCATAGGCGTATTGCCGCTCGGTGTTTTCTTTCGAGGCAAGCGTGTCGGCCCAGCCGAGATAGTTCCAGTAATCGACGTGATAGGCGAGCGCCACCACATCGCCCTCGTCGATCAGCTTCTTCAGTGCGGCATCCGCTGGCGGACAGGAGGAGCAGCCCTGGCTCGTAAACAGTTCCACCACGCCCTTGATCGCCTGTGCCTCCTGCGCCCCGGCCGGCGCACCGGCGGCTGCAAGCAGCCCGAAAGCCAGCGCAACAGGGCGAATGAAAGAACGGTCTGCGGATGTCATGGCGTCACTTCGTTACCGGCCGTCGGCCTACTCCTTGTGGGGGAATTCACTACATACGACGGCCCCGCATCAACGGGAAGTCACGTTGGAGTGAGGTCGGAAGTGACCATGGCCGACCGCCGGAGTGGACGCGTGTGGGTCAGAACGGATGCGCCTGAGCCGGAACAGAAAGAGCCGGGGCGCCTTTCGGCGTCCCGGCTCCAAAGCGTTACATGTCCTCGTCCGATCAGGCGGCGAGGTCGCGCAGAACCGTCTGCAGGATGCCGCCGTTGTTGACGTAGGTGACTTCGTCCAGCGTATCGATGCGGCAGATCAGCGGGATATCCTTCACGCTGCCGTCGCCATACGTGACCTTGGCAACGCGCTTTTCGCGCGGCTGGACATTGGCGAGGTTGTCGATGGTGACGATTTCGTCGCCCTTCAGGCCCAGCGATTCCCAGGTCGTGCCCTCTTCGAAGACGAAGGGGATGACGCCCATGCCGACCAGGTTCGAGCGGTGGATGCGCTCGAAGGACTGGGCGATCACGGCCTTGACGCCGAGCAGGTTGGTGCCCTTGGCAGCCCAGTCGCGCGACGAACCGTTGCCGTATTCGACGCCGGCAAAGATGACGAGCGGAACGCCCTCTTCCTTGTACTGCATGGCGGCGTCGTAGATCGACATCTCTTCCTTCGACGGATAGTGGATGGTGTAGCCACCTTCCTTGCCGTTCGGGCCGAGCATGTGGTTGCGGATGCGGATGTTGGCAAAGGTGCCGCGCATCATCACTTCATGGTTGCCGCGGCGCGTGCCGTACTGGTTGAAGTCGGCAACACCGACGCCATGACCGATGAGGTACGAGCCAGCCGGCGAGGCGGCCTTGATCGAACCGGCCGGCGAGATGTGGTCGGTGGTGATCTTGTCGCCGAAGAGACCGAGGACGCGGGCGCCCTTGATGTCGGAAATGCCCGAACCGGTCTTGCCCATGCCGACGAAGTAGGGCGGGTTCTGCACGTAGGTCGAAGCATCGTCCCAGGCGTAGGTCTGGCCCGGGGGAACCTGGACGGCCTGCCAGTTTTCGTCGCCCTTGAAGACGTCGGCGTATTTGGTCGCGTAGAGTTCGCGGGTGACGTACTTGAAGATGAACTCCTGGATCTCCTTCGAGGTTGGCCAGATGTCCTTGAGGTAGACCGGCTTGCCGTCCTTGTCCTCGCCGATCGGCTCCTTGGTCAGGTCCTTCTGGACGGAACCGGCGAGCGCGTAGGCGACGACGAGCGGCGGCGAGGCGAGGTAGTTCGCCTGGACGTCAGGCGAGATACGGCCTTCGAAGTTGCGATTGCCCGAGAGAACGCCGGAGGCGATCAGGCCCTTGTCGTTGATCGTCTTGGAGATCGGCGCCGGCAGCGGACCGGAGTTGCCGATGCAGGTCGTGCAACCGAAGCCGACGAGGTTGAAGCCGAGCGCGTCGAGGTCCTTTTGCAGGCCCGACTTGGCGAGGTATTCGCCGACCACCTGCGATCCCGGTGCAAGTGAGGTCTTGACCCACGGCTTGGACTTCAGGCCCTTGGCAACGGCGTTGCGGGCGAGCAGGCCGGCTGCGATCAGCACCGACGGGTTGGAGGTGTTGGTGCACGACGTGATCGCAGCGATCGCGACGTCGCCATGGCCGAGGTCGAAATCCGTGCCTTCGACGGCATAGCGGTTCGAAAGCTGGCCGGGCTTCTTGTAGTCGTTTTCGAGCGCGGTTGCGAAACCGGAGGCGATGTTTTCGAGCGCGATGCGGCCTTCCGGACGCTTCGGACCGGCCATGGCCGGAACCACGTCGCCGAGGTCGAGTTCGAGCGTGTCGGTGAAGACGAGTTCGGAACCGTCACCTTCGCGCCACATCCCTTGAGCCTTGGAGTAGGCTTCGACGAGTTCGATGCGCTGTTCTTCGCGGCCGGACATGGTGAGGTAGTTGATGGTTTCGCTGTCGACCGGGAAGAAGCCGCAGGTGGCGCCGTATTCCGGACCCATGTTGCCGATGGTGGCGCGGTCGGCGAGCGTCATGTTGTCGAGGCCCGGGCCGAAGAATTCGACGAACTTCGAAACCACGCCCTTCTTGCGCAGCATCTGAACGACCATCAGCACGAGGTCGGTCGCAGTAACGCCTTCCTTGAGCTTGCCGGTCAGCTTGAAGCCGATGACTTCAGGCAGGAGCATCGAGACCGGCTGGCCGAGCATCGCGGCTTCCGCCTCGATACCGCCCACGCCCCAGCCGAGAACGCCGAGACCATTGATCATGGTGGTGTGGCTGTCGGTGCCGACGCAGGTATCCGGGTAGGCGGTGATTTGGCCGTCTTCTTCGCGGGTCCAGACGGTCTGGCCCAGATATTCCAGATTGACCTGGTGACAGATGCCGGTGCCGGGCGGCACGACGCGGAAGTTCTTGAACGCCTGCTGGCCCCACTTCAGGAAGCGGTAGCGCTCGCCGTTGCGCTCGTATTCGAGCTCGACGTTGCGGGCAAAGGCGTTCGGCGTACCGAATTCATCGACGATGACGGAGTGGTCGATGACGAGGTCGACGGGAACGAGCGGGTTGATCTTTTCCGGGTCGCCGCCGAGCGAGACCATGGCATCACGCATCGCGGCGAGGTCGACGACGGCCGGAACGCCGGTGAAGTCCTGCATGAGCACGCGAGCCGGGCGGTAGGCGATTTCGTTTTCAGCCGTGCCCTTGTCGTTGAGCCAGGCCGCAACGTTCTCGATGTCTTTCTTGGTGACGGAGCGGCCATCTTCGTTGCGCAGCAGGTTCTCAAGCAGAACCTTCATCGAATAGGGCAGCTTGGATACGCCGGCGAGACCGTTCGCCTCAGCCTTGGGCAGGCTGTAATAGACGTAGTCCACACCGTTGACGGTGAGCGTGGAGCGACAATTGAAGCTGTCTAGGGATTTGGACACTGGATAATACCCCGTTCCGTCTGATCGCCAAAAACTGACGTACGAACGCCCGAGCGCCTGTGAAGCGCGAATTGGGATGCGGGTGCGGCCATTTCCGCTGTCCGTACGTGGAAATTCATTCCATGTTCGGCGCTAGGATGAAATTCACGCCGACCGCTGGCGTGTTGGCCGCCTTATAGATAATTTCTCCAAAACGTGCCAGAGCAACGAAGGTCGAAACGGGACTTTTTTTTGCCCTGCGGCAAAGAGAGTGAAGGGAACCTGAAAATTCATGCGCCTCATGGCTGAAGGGTTAAGCGCAAAGCGCGGTGAGGACCTGATTTTTAACGATATTTCCTTCGTTCTCGACGCCTCGGATGCCCTCGTGGTGACGGGTCCGAACGGGTCGGGAAAGTCGACTTTGCTGCGTGTTCTGGCGGGGCTTCTACACCCTGAAAGCGGGTATCTGAAACTTGAGAATTGCCCCCCGGAAATAGGCCGCCCATCAGAGGTCAGTCACTATCTCGGACATCGCAATGCGATGAAGCGAGAACTGACCGTCGCGGAAAATCTTTCCTTCTGGCAACGCTTCATGGGTGATTCGCCCGGCGGCACGGGTGTCGCTCCTGCCGAGGCCGTTGCGGCGGTCGGCCTGCCTGATATCGCGCATCTGCCCTTCGGTTATCTCTCGGCCGGCCAGCAGCGCCGCATGGCGATGGCAAAGCTCATCGTCGCCTATCGCCCGATCTGGATTCTCGACGAGCCGACCGCCGCACTCGACGCCGGCGCCGACCGGCTGTTTGCCGATCTGGTGAAGGCGCATCTTGGCAGGGGCGGCATCGTGATCGCGGCGACGCACCAGCCGCTCGGGCTCGACCGGACGAAAGACCTGCAGATGACGGGCTTCGAGCATCTGGCGGGAGATCACTGGCATGATGCATAGGTACATGATGCCTGGAAGCCTGCACGTGTCTGCCGTCTGCGGAGTGCCGTCATGATCGCGCTCTTCTTCCGCGATCTCAAACTGTCGATCCGTGCCGGCGGCGGCGCGATGATCGGCGTGCTCTTCTTCATGACGGTCGTCGCGGTCATTCCCTTCGGCGTCGGTCCGGATCTCAACCTGCTTTCGCGCATCGGCCCCGCCATCCTCTGGATTGGCGCGCTGCTCGCCTCGCTGCTTGGTCTCGACCGGCTGTTCCAGGCGGAGCGCGACGATGGTTCGCTCGACCTGATGCTGATGCAGGAAACGCCGCTGCTCTTGACGGTCTTCGTCAAATGCGCGGCGCACTGGGCGGCGACCGGCCTGCCGCTGGTGTTCGCCTCGCCGCTGCTCGGGCTGTTCATGAACATGAGCGAGCTCGCGATCGGCGCCACCATGATGACGCTTTTGATCGGCACGCCGGCGATCACCTTCATCGGCGCGGTGGGTGCGGCCGTTGCCGTTTCGCTGCCGCGCGGCGGGCTGCTGGTCTCGATCCTCATTCTGCCGCTGGCGATCCCGGTGCTGATCTTCGGCGTCAGTGCCGTCTATGCGGCGATCGAGGACCCGGCGCCGTTTCTGCCGCCCCTGATGATCCTTACGGCGATCACTCTTTTCTTCGCCGTCATCGGCCCGGTCGCGGCCGCAGCCGCGCTTCGTCACGCGTCCGATTGACGCAATCGGCACGGATCGGACGAAAGTGTTTGCGGCATTCCGGCGGATTTGGCGCTAACCTCTTCAGATCGATCACGTTTATGATTTGCATGCCAACTGGATCGTGATCGTGCGATTGACGCGGATCAATTGCAGGCGGCAGCCTTAAGCGCTAAAGAGCCAACATGAGCGAAAACAGCCTGGCCATCCGCAAATTCAGCGACCTCGCCAACCCGACGCGGTTCCTGGCGCTGGCCGACCGTCTGCTGCCGTGGCTCTCAGGTCTGACCGCGCTGTCCTTCGTCGTCGGGCTGTGGCTTTCTTTTGCCACCGAGGGCGACTACCAGCAGGGCGAGACGGTGCGCATCATGTATGTGCACGTGCCCGCCGCCTGGCTGTCGATGATGTGTTATTCGGTGATGGCGCTCGCAGCACTCGGCACGCTCGTCTGGCGCCATCCGCTGGCCGACGTCTCTGCGCGCGCTGCCGCCCCGATTGGTGCCTGTTTCACCTTCCTGGCGCTCGTCACCGGCTCGCTCTGGGGCAAGCCGATGTGGGGCACCTGGTGGGTCTGGGACGCACGGCTGACCTCGGTCTTCGTGCTGTTCCTGATGTATCTCGGGCTGATGGCGCTCAACCGCGCGATCGACGATCCGGCACGGTCTTCCAAGGTTTCCGCCATTCTGGTTCTGGTCGGCTTCGTCAATATCCCGATCATCAAGTTCTCGGTCGAATGGTGGAACACGCTGCACCAGCCGGCAAGCGTCATGCGGCTCGACGGCCCGACCATCGATCCGGAGTTTCTCTGGCCGCTGATCGTGATGGCGATCGCCTTCACGCTTCTGTTCTTCACGCTGCACATCGCCGCCATGCGCAACGAGATCCTGCGTCGCCGGGTGACTGCGTTGCGCCGTCTCGCGGCTCGCGCTGCCGGCAGGGAGGCCCGCGCGCAATGATGAGCCACGCAGCCTATGTGTTCACAAGCTACGGAATTGCGACGCTGACGGTCCTTGGCCTGATCGCCTGGGTCATTCTCGATGGACGCGCGCGCCGGCGCGAGCTCGTCGAGCTCGAGGCATCGGGCGTTCGCAGGCGCTCTGCCGGACAAGCGTCGGGAGAGACCCCATGAGCAACGCACCCGCTCCGGGCAACGAAGAGCGCAGGCCCGGGCCCATGCGTTTCGTGCTGGCAGCGTTGCCGCTCGTCATCTTCGCAGGGCTTGCGGCGATCTTCTGGAGCCAGCTCAATTCCGGTAAAGACGTCAGCGAAATTCCGTCTGCGCTGATCGGCACGAAGGCGCCGAAGCTGGACATGCCGCCGCTCGAGGGCGCGACCCGCGACGGCCAGCCGATGCCGGCGCTGACCGACGCGGCGATCAAGGGCAAGCTGACGCTCGTCAACGTCTGGGCGTCCTGGTGCGTGCCCTGCCGTCAGGAGCATCCCTTCATTCTGGAACTGTCGAAGGATCCGCGGCTTACCGTCGTCGGCATCAACTACAAGGACCAGAACGAAAACGCCCTGCGCTTCCTCGGCGAACTCGGCAATCCCTTCTCCGCCGTCGGCGTCGATCCGCGCGGCAAGGCGGCGATCGACTGGGGCGTCTACGGTATCCCGGAATCCTATCTCGTCGGCGCCGACGGTACGATCCTTTACAAGCGCGTTGGACCCTTCGACGAGAACAGCGTCAAGAACGGGTTGCTGCCGGCGATTGAGAAGGCTGCGGCGGGTTCGTAGTCAGACTACCCACTTCGCCTCATTCCTGTGCTTGTCACAGGAATCCAGCCGCGCCGCGTCGGCGGCGCGAGAGAACCTGTCTCTACCGACTATAAAAGCGCGCGGTTAAGTCTTTCGCCGCGCGGACGCGCGGCGGCTGGATCCCTGTGACACGCACAGGGATGTCACAGTTCGTCCTATCTGGGCAAAAGCTCGACAAGGCCATATTGGCCCCAGTGCGTTGGGGATGTCGCGGCAGCGGGCTCGAACAGACTCGCCGATGGCCAAACTTCATTAAATCCCCGCCTGCCATTCCCTGACGGCATCGAGCGGCCAGGCCAGCATCAGCACGTTGAGCGTGAGGTTGTCGCGGATCAGCCAGCCGGTGAAAAGCTCGAAAACGATGGCGACCGTCACCGTCAGCCAGACGGGCATGCGGGCGGCGAACATAAAGCCGGCGGCCATCGCCAGCGTATCCATGGTCGAGTTCAGGATGCTGTCGCCGAAATAGTCGAGCGAAATCGTCGCAGAACGGTAGCGGTTGATCACCATCGGCGTGTTTTCGGCGATCTCCCAGGCGGATTCGATCACGGTCGCGAGGAAGAGCTTTGCCGTCAGCGGCTTGCCGCGCAAAAGCAGATGGCCGAGGCCGTAGAACAGGAAGCCGTGGATGATGTGGGAGGGGGTGTACCAGTCGGCGATGTGCTGCGAGTTGCCGCTGGATTTGACCACGGGTTCGAAGAGCTTGACGTAGCCGCAATCGCAGATCCAGAGGCGGCCCATCAGGTGCTGGGTGATGATCTGGATGACGAGGACCGCGAAACAGGCGGCCAGCCAGAGGAGTGTGCGCCGGTTGCGGCTGTCATTCTCCTCAAGCGCGGTGCTCACTCGGCGTTCTCCTGGTCAAGCGAATGTTTCATGATCAAGGGCATCTGGGCGAGCGTGAACAGGATGGTGATCGGCATCGTGCCCCAGACCTTGAAGGCGACCCAGAAATCAGTCGAAAAGCTGCGCCAGACCACTTCGTTGAGTACGGCCAGGAGCAGGAAGAACAGGCCCCAGCGAAGGGTGAGCTTGCGCCAGCCGTCTTCGTCGAGCTTGAAGGCGGAGTGGAAGACGTAGCCGAGCAGCGATTTGCCGAAGAGAAGGCCGCCGAGAAGGATCGCGCCGAACAGCGTGTTGACGATCGTCGGCTTCATCTTGATGAAGGTGTCGTTCTGCAGCCAAAGTGTCAGGGCGCCGAAGACGAAGACGACGATGCCCGAGATCAGCGGCATCATCGGCAGGGTGCGGGTGAGCATCCAGGAAACGGCAAGCGCGATCGCGGTCGCCGCCATGAACAGGCCGGTGGCGATGAAGATCGGGCCGCCGAGTTCGGCGAGTGCCGGAAAATGCCCCGCCAGCCATTCGCCACGCGAATTGGCGAAGAAGAAGACCATCAGCGGTCCAAGCTCCAGCACCATCTTGAGCAACGGGCTGACTTCCTTCTGCGGCTTGGCAGCCTCGATCGACGACATCTGGGGGTCCTGTTTCTGCATGTACCTGCTGCTCATAACACCAGCTTTGCGGCAAAACCATATCAAGGCAATGGGCCCGCGCAAACGCGCGCGCGCCCGATGGCCTTGTCAGGCGGCTACACCGGCGATCGCTTCGGCAAAATCCTTCGCCTCGAACGGCTCCAGGTCGTCGATGCCCTCGCCGACGCCGATGAAATAGACCGGCAGCTTGTGCTTGGCAGAAATGGCGACGAGGATGCCGCCGCGCGCTGTGCCGTCGAGCTTGGTCATGATCAGGCCGCTGACACCGGCGACGTTGCGGAAGATCTCGACCTGCTGCAGGGCGTTCTGGCCGGTGGTGGCGTCGAGCGTCTGCAGCACGGTGTGCGGCGCATCCGGATCGAGCTTGCCGAGCACGCGCACGATCTTTTCAAGTTCGGCCATCAGTTCCGCCTTGTTCTGCAGGCGGCCGGCCGTGTCGATGATCAAGACGTCCGATTTCTTTTCGCGCGCCTGCTGGAAGGCCTCATAGGCAAGACCGGCCGCATCGGCGCCGAGCTTGGAGGAGACGATGTCGGATTTGGTGCGCTCGGCCCAGATCTTCAGCTGCTCGATCGCAGCGGCACGGAAGGTGTCACCGGCGGCAAGCATGACCTTGAGGCCCGCGCCCGACAGCTTGGCGGCAAGCTTGCCGATCGTCGTGGTCTTGCCGGTGCCATTGACGCCGACCACGAGGATCACATGCGGCTTGTGGCTGAGGTCGAGTTCCAGCGGCTTGGCGACCGGAGAAAGCACCTTGGTGATTTCGCCGGCCATGATGCGCGACACGTCTTCGCCAGACACATCCTTACCGTAGCGCTCGGAGGCGAGCGTATCGGTGATGCGCATCGCCGTCTCGACGCCCAGGTCGGCCTGGATCAGGAGGTCTTCGAGGTCCTGCAGCGTCGCTTCATCGAGCTTGCGCTTGGTAAACAGGTTGGCGATCTGGCCGGTCAGCTGCGACGAGGTGCGCGCAAGGCCGCGGCGCAGGCGCTGGTACCAGGTGAGCTTTTCCTTCGGCGCGGCGACCGGTTCTTCCTTGGCCTTGCGCTCGGTGGCGGAGAAGCCCTTGGGGAGGGCGGGGGCGGCGGCCATCTCAGCTTCAGCTGCCTCGCTCGGCGCGATGTCGGCCGGTGCCTCCGCTGCGTCGGTTTCTGCGGTCTGGAAGCTTTCGCTGAGGGCTGCCTTTGCGGCATCACCCCCCTCTGCCCTGCCGGGCATCTCCCCCACAGGGGGGGAGATTGCGCTGGGCTCGTCCTCGGTGCCGGGAGCAAGCGTTTCGGTTGCCGCAATCTCTTCTGCTTCGGCTTCGCCAAGGTCGGTCGATGGCAGTGCGGCGCTCTCTATGGTTTCGGCCTCATGGGAGGTCGCGAGGATGCGGCCGTCAGCCACCGAGGCGTCACTGGCTGTTGCTTCCGCAGCCTCGGTGGGGGTGGAAGCATCTTCGACGGTCGCCTCGGCCTCCCCCTGATCTCCCCCCTTGTGGGAGAGATGTCCCGAAGGGGCAGAGGGGGGTGTAGCAACCTCAATCTCGACAGGCGCGGTCGCGGTGTCAGCCTCGACCGGCGCGGCCTCGACTTCGTCACGCGTCAGTTCCGCGGCGTCGTCGGAGGCCGGCCCACCGGCCGTCTCGATCTCGGCTTCGAGCACCGGATCGTCGTCAGAAAGCGGCAGCGTCTCGATATCGACAGGCGGCTCGAAGGCTGCTTCGGCAGTCTCATCGACGGTTTCTACCTCGGCGACCGCTGCAGGTGGTTCGACCGCTTCGACACCTGGCTGACGTTGCGCCTCAACCTCGGGCGCGACGACAATCGCCTCCTCCGGCACACCTTCCGGCGGCTTCGTTTCCTCCGCCGCACCCTTGCCGAAGGTGAAGATCCTCTTGATGAAACCCATTGCCATTCAGGAATTCCGCATAAATCAGGCCGCAGCCATCTGTTTTACCTGCATCGTCAGATGCTTGCCATTGTGGCCGGTGATTAAGACCGGGACAAGCGCGCGCGGTTTGAGGCCGGCGGCATCGACGAGCGTGAAGTTTTGTGTGTGGGCAAGCCCGTTGTTCTCGACCAGGATCGTCTGCTCGCTGCCGACCATGCCATCGAGATGGCGGGCGTAGAGCGTCGCGCCGACGGCGCGCAGGCGGGCAGCACGGTCCTTGACAAGCGACCGATCAAGCTGCGGCATGCGTGCTGCCGGTGTGCCGGGACGCGGGCTGTAGGGGAAGACGTGCAGATGGGCGATGCCGCAATCCTCGGCGAGCCGCACCGCGTTCTCGAACATTTCTTCGGTTTCGGTCGGAAAGCCGGCGATCATGTCGGCGCCGAGGCTGATGTCCGGGCGCAGCCGTTGGACCTCGGTGGCGAAGGCGCGCGCGTCAGCACTCGAATGGCGGCGCTTCATGCGCTTCAGGATCAGATCGTCGCCATGCTGCAGCGACAGGTGCAGGTGCGGCATGAAACGCGCCTCGTCGGCGATCAGGTCGAAGAGGTGTTTGTCGGCCTCGATGCCGTCGATCGAGGACAGGCGCAGGCGGCGGATCTCCGGCACCTGCTTCAACAATGTCTTCGCCAGCAGCCCGAGCGTCGGCGTGCCCGGAAGGTCGGCGCCGTAGCTGGTCGCATCGACGCCGGTGAGCACGATCTCGCAATAGCCGGTTTCGACGAGCTTGTGCGCCTGGTCGACGACGGCGCCCATCGGCACGGAGCGGGAATTGCCGCGGCCGTAGGGAATGATGCAGAAGGTGCAGCGATGGTCGCAGCCGTTCTGAACCTGGATGAAGGCGCGCACGTGGCCGTCGATGTGCTTGACCATCTGCGGTGCTGTGGCGCGCACGCTCATGATGTCGTTGACGCGCAGCTTCTCTTCGGCCGACACGCCGAAATCGGGCAGCGAACGGTAGGAGGCGCTTTTCAGCTTCTCTTCGTTGCCGAGCACCGCATCGACCTCGGCCATTTCGGCGAAGGTCTCCTTCTCCGTCTGCGCGGCGCAGCCGGTGACGATGATGCGGGCATGCGGATTGTCGCGGCGGGCACGACGGATCGCCTGGCGCGCCTGGCGCACGGCTTCTCCGGTGACGGCGCAGGTGTTGACGAGGATGGCGTTGTTCAGCCCCGCCTTTTCGGCTTCCGCCCGCATCACTTCGGATTCGTAGGTATTGAGACGGCAGCCGAAGGTTATGACCTCGACGCCGCTCAAAGCGCCCGGGCTCCGCTGCCGGCACTCTCCGCTTCGTCGCGCTGCCAGGTGCCGGTGGTCGGGTTGACCGTTCCGGACCATTCCCATTCGGCAGGTCCCGTCATGATCACGTGATCGTCGCGCTCGCGCCATTCGATCGTGAGCGGCCCGCCCGGCACGTTGACGGTGACGTTGCGGTCAGTGCGTTCGGTGCGGGCGGCGCTGACGGCGGCGGCACAGGCCGCCGAACCGCAGGCGAGTGTCAGGCCGGCGCCGCGCTCCCAGGTCCGAAGATCCAGTTCTCCGCGCGAAAGCACGCGGGCGATCGAGATGTTGGCGCGCTCGGGGAAGATCGGATGGTTTTCGAGGAGCGGTCCGAAACGCTCGAGGTCATAGGACCAGACATCGTTGTCGACCCAGAAGATCGCGTGCGGATTGCCCATGGAGGCAACCGAGGGCGAATGCAGCACGGGATCGTCGATCGGGCCGATCTGCAGCTCGATGCGACGGGTGTCGTGAAACTCCTCGGCGAGCGGGATTTCGTTCCAGGCAAAGCGCGGGCTGCCCATGTCAACCGAGATCGTGCCGTCGTCATGCTCCTTGGCTTCGAGCAGACCAGCAACGGTATGAAAGAGGAACGCCTTCTTGCCGGTTTCGGCCGCAAGCGCCTGGACGACGCAGCGGGTGCCGTTGCCGCAGGCCTGGGCCATGGAGCCATCGGAATTGACGATGTCGATCCAGGCGTCGGTGCCGGCAGCCTTGGGGTCATGGATCGCCATGATCTGGTCAAAGGCGGTCGCCGGATCAGCATTGAGCGCGATCGCAGCCGCCGGCGCCACCCGATCCTTCCGACCGCGCATATCGACGACGAGGATCTTGTTTCCAAGCCCGTTCATCCTGGCAAATTGCACGTCGTCGGTCATGTGGCGATGGTCCAAATCGGCCCCTTGCAAGAGGGGCACCCTTCATTCGGGCTGTATATGGCGGAAAAGCCCGGAAATTACCAGTGCCGCCTTCATTCCCTGTCCGGCGCTCAGGCCGGCACATCGAAGATTTCGCCAGGACGCAACGCCCGGAAGCGGGTGCGGGCGATGCCGGCCGCATCGAGTGCCCGTTCGAGTGCCCGTCGTGGCTCGTCCACGCCCTCGTCGGTCAGGCGGAACGTGCCCCAGTGGTGGCCGGCAACGTGGGTGGCGGCACAATCGATCATGCCGCGCACCGCTTCCTCCGGGTTCTGGTGCTGGTCCTGCATGAACCAGCGCGGCTCATAGGAACCGAAGGGCAGATTGGCGAGGCGGAAGGCGCCGTGTTTTTCGCGGGCGGCGCGATAGTTGATGCCGTCATGAAAGCCGGTGTCTCCGACATGGTAGATCTTGCCCGCCGGCGTCTCCAGGACGAAGGCGGCCCAGAGCGCCATGCGCCGGTCGCGCGAATTGCGGGCTGACCAGTGATGGCAAGGTTCCGCATGGATCACCATGTCATCGCCGCAATCTAGCCGATCGCCCCAGTCGACTGCCGTGATCTCGGCATCGGGAACCGCGCGGCGGATGATCGTATCGTTGCCGAGCGGCGTGATGATCCGGGAACCATGCTCCTCGTGAAGTGCGGCCAGCGTTTCGACGTCGAGATGGTCGTAATGATTGTGGGTGACGAGCACGATGTCGATCGGCGGCAAATCGTCGAGTTCGATGCCTGGGGCGTTGCGGCGCTGCGGCCCGGCGAAGGCAAAAGGGCTGGCGCGATGCGCCCAGACCGGATCGGTGAGGATGTTCACGCCGTGCACCTGAATGAGCATGGTCGCGTGTCCGACCATCGTCACTCGAAGATGCTCGCCCTCGACGCTTAACTCGGGCTTTGCCTGGCCGAAGGGACTTGGAAAATGCGTCGGCCATCTGACCTTGCCGCCGCCAAGCTGCCAACGCAGAAGGTCGGTAAGGCCGCGCGGCTTCTTGCCGCCGGGATTGAAGAAGTGCGTTCCGTCGAAATGGTCGGAGACGGGTCCGTGGTAGTAGGGATTGCGGGTCTTCATCCCAGGCCTTCCAGCATGTGTCGTGGTTGCGTCAAGTGTCGCGCCAGTCGCCTTCGGTTGAAAGGTCAGAGTTCAACAAATTCTTGTAAACAGCAACTGGATTGCTATCGTGCTTTCATGCTCGTTCGATTCGACCCGCATGAACGCCTGTACAAGACCCTTCGGCTGGTCCGCTCCATCCATCTCAATATGCAACGAGCGTCGGAGCGTATGCTCGATGGCGCCGGCATATCGGTGGCGGAGCGCGCTATTCTCGAGCTTTTCTGCCTGGAGGCGCTGACGGTGCCTGAGGCGGCGCGACGCCTGTCGATGAAACGGCAGTTCGTGTTGCGCGTCGTCAATGGGCTGATGGACAAGCATTTGCTCGAAAAACAACCGAACCCGGAACACCAGCGCGCCTATCTTTGCACCCCGACAGTTGCCGGGCGCGATCTGTTCGAGGAAATCCGTCGCCGCGAAGTCGGGATGCTGCACGCCTTGCTCGGTGATATCAATCAGACCGAAGTGGTGGCGACGCTCCGGGTGATGACGCGGGTGGCGACGGCCTTCGAGCAGCTGGCGGGCGAACTCGATGCGGCTGTCGAGGGCGAGGCGCTCTGAGCCAAAAACGCCGCACTGCCCTGTCGTCCTTGACTTTTGCCGCGCTTTCCTGTTTATCCGCCCCAATTCCTTCGCAAGCTCAAGACTTCGAAGCCGCCGACCGGGTCCCGTAAAGGTGTAAAGAGAACCCGGAGGTCAACACCCGACAGCGCGTCGCGCCCTCGGGTGGTTTTCGGCTTTGCGCCTTGTTTTCTGCGCGAAGGAACCCACGTTTCCGGCGAGTTGATCGCCACCGGAAACCAGAAGGAAGTGAGAATGTTCGAGAGCCTCCAGGACCGCCTTGGTTCCATATTGAATGGACTGACCGGCCGCGGCGCATTGTCGGAAGCCGATGTTTCCGCTGCGCTCCGCGAGGTTCGCCGTGCGCTGCTGGAAGCCGACGTCGCGCTCGATGTCGTGCGGTCCTTTACTGAAAAGGTTCGTGAAAAGGCCGTCGGCGCCGAAATCCTGAAGTCGATCAAGCCCGGCCAGATGGTCGTCAAGATCGTCCATGATCAGCTCATCGAGATGCTCGGCTCCGAGGGCGTGACGATCGACCTCAACGCGCCGGCACCGGTCGTCATCATGATGGTCGGTCTGCAGGGCTCGGGTAAGACGACCACCACCGGCAAGATCGCCAGCCGGATGAAGACCAGGGACAAGAAGAAGGTCCTGATGGCTTCGCTCGACACGCGCCGCCCGGCAGCCCAGGAACAGCTTCGCCAGCTCGGGGTGCAGACCGGCGTCGACACGCTGCCTGTTATCGCCGGCCAGTCGCCGACCGATATCGCTGCGCGCGCCGTCCAGGCGGCCAAGCTTGGCGGTCATGACGTCGTCATCCTCGACACCGCAGGCCGCACCCATATCGATGAGCCGCTGATGATCGAGATGGCGGAGATCAAGCGGAAGTCCAATCCGCATGAGATCCTGCTCGTCGCCGATGCGCTGACCGGCCAGGACGCCGTCAACCTTGCCCGCAATTTCGACGAACGCGTCGGCATCACCGGCCTCGTGCTCACCCGTATGGACGGCGACGGCCGCGGCGGTGCGGCGCTGTCGATGCGTGCCGTCACGGGCAAGCCGATCAAGCTCATCGGTGTCGGCGAAAAGATGGGCGAGCTCGAGGAGTTCCATCCGCGCCGCGTTGCCGACCGTATCCTCGGCATGGGCGACATCGTCTCGCTGGTCGAAAAGGCGGCCGAGAACATTGACGCCGAGAAGGCGGCTGCCATGGCCGCCAAGATGGCCAAGGGCAAGTTCGACCTGAACGATCTCGCCGACCAGCTTGGCCAGATGCAGAAGATGGGCGGCATGGGCGGCATCATGGGCCTGATGCCCGGCATGGCCGGCATGAAGGACAAGATGGCTGCCGCCGGCCTCGACGACAAGCTGTTCGGACGCCAGCTCGCCATCATCTCCTCGATGACCAAGGCCGAGCGCGCCAATCCGGATATGCTCAAGCATTCGCGCAAGAAGCGCATCGCCGCCGGTTCCGGTACCGATGCCGCCGACATCAACAAGCTTCTGAAGATGCACCGCCAGATGGCGGACATGATGAAGATGATGGGCGGCAAGGGCAAAGGTGGCATGATGAAGCAGATGATGGGCGGCCTTGCCAACAAGATGGGGCTTGGTGGCCTCGGTGGCGGCGGCATGCCCGATCTGTCGAAGCTCGACCCGAAGCAGCTCGAAGCCCTGCAGAAGCAGGCGGAAGCCGCCGGCCTGAAGCCCGGCGGGATGCCGGGTCTTGGCGGCGGTGGCCTGCCGGGTCTCGGCGGCGCCAAGCTTCCAGGCCTCGGTGGCGGTTTCCCCGGGCTTCCCGGCCTGCCGAAGAAGAAGTGAGGATCGCTTAAGAGATGATTGATCCCGAAATCAAACAGGAATTGGCGGGTTACCGGCAGTCGATCGACAACATCGATGCCGCACTCGTCCACATGCTGGCCGAACGCTTCCGCTGCACCCAGGCAGTGGGCGTGCTCAAAGCCAAGCATGATCTGCCGCCGGCCGACCCGGCGCGCGAAGAATACCAGATCGAACGCCTGCGCCGCCTGGCCAAGGACGCCAATCTGGATCCGGATTTCGCCGAGAAGTTCCTGAACTTCATCATCAAGGAAGTCATCCGGCATCATGAAGCCATCGCCGCCGATCGCTCGCATTCCGCGGGCAACGCCGGCACCCCTCATTCCGCTTGAACGAAGCGGTCAAGAAAGCCTGCAAGGAGTAACTGAAATGGCACTGAAAATTCGTCTCGCCCGTGGCGGTTCCAAGAAGCGTCCTTACTACCAGATCGTCGTTGCCGACGCCCGCAGCCCGCGTGACGGCCGCTTCCTCGAGAAGATCGGTTCCTGGAACCCGATGCTCGGCAAGGACGACGAAAAGCGCGTCGAACTCGACGCCGAGCGCGTCAACCACTGGATCGCCCAGGGCGCCCAGCCGACCGACCGCGTTCTGCGCTTCCTCGACCAGGCTGGCCTCGCAAAGCGCCCGGCTCGCAACAACCCGACCAAGGCTGCTCCGGGCAAGAAGGCTCAGGAGCGCGCTGCTGAAGCCAAGCAGAAGGCTGAAGAAGCCGCTGCTGCCGCTGCTGAATAATAGCCGGCGAACGGTTGGGAGTGGAACCGGCAGCCTTCCGCTGACGTTCCCCTCTGGCTTGCCGTGATCTAAGGAAACGGGTGGCATTTCCATGCCGCCCGTTTTCCGTTATGTCCACCGAGATATCCCGAAAACGGATGCGGATGATGAGCAAACTCGAAAACCCGGTTCTGATGGCGACGATCGGCGCGGCGCAAGGCCTGCGTGGCGAGGTGAGGGTCAAGTCCTTTACCGACGATCCGACGGCGCTTGGCGACTATGGCAATCTGCACAGCGCCGACGGTCGTGTTTTCGAAGTGCTCGAAATTCGCGAGGCGAAGAACGTCGTCATCGTCCGCTTCCGCGGCGTCAATGACCGTAATGCGGCCGAGGCGCTCAACGGCCTGGAGCTCTTCATCGAGCGGGACAATCTGCCGGACGACGATCTCGATGACGACGAATTCTTTTATGCCGACCTCGAAGGCCTGGAGGCAATCGATGGCAACGGCACCAGTTACGGCAAGGTGAGCGGCGTCTTCGATTTCGGGGCCGGCGATCTGCTCGAGCTGAAGGGGCCGGGCCGGCGCCCGGTGCTGATCCCCTTTACTGAATGGTCGGTTCTGGAGATCGACCTGGATGCCGGCAAGCTGCTGGTCGATCCGGTCGCGGCAGGCCTTTCCGACGACAAGGACCAGGATCCGAGCAGCCCGTTTTCGGCAAAACGCAAGTGAGCGGCATAGCGATGACGTTTCGCGCCACCGTTCTGACCCTCTATCCTGAAATGTTTCCGGGCCATCTTGGCGCTTCGCTTTCGGGCAAGGCGCTGGAGCGCGGCCAATGGTCGATCGACGCGGTGCAGATCCGCGATTTCGCCGAGGACAAGCACCGCACCGTCGACGACACGCCGGCCGGCGGCGGCGCCGGCATGGTCTTGAAGCCGGATGTGCTTGCCCGGGCGATCGATCATGTTTCGAAGGATGACGATCGGCCGCGGCTGCTGATGAGCCCGCGTGGGCGCCCCCTGACGCAGGCACGCGTGCGTGAACTTGCGCAAGGGCCTGGCGTCGTCATCGTCTGCGGACGGTTCGAAGGCGTCGACCAGCGGGTGATCGATGCCCGTGGCCTCGAAGAGGTTTCGATCGGCGACTATATTCTATCCGGTGGCGAGCCGGCGGCCCTGACGCTGCTCGATGCCGTGGTGCGCATCCTGCCGGGTGTTATGGGCAACGAGCTTTCCGGCGTGCATGAAAGCTTCGAGGGCGGCCTGCTCGAACATCCGCACTATACCCGACCGCAGCTCTTCGAGGGTCGCGAGATCCCGGCGGTTCTGACCTCCGGCAATCACGGCGCCATTGCCAAGTGGCGCGAGGCGGAGGCGCGGCGACTGACGGCCGAACGCCGGCCCGATCTTCTCGATCAACTCGTGAAGAAATAATAGGCCGCAAGCAGCAGGCCGACCGCGACGACGAGTGCGCGGATGACTGCCTGCGGCACGCGTCTGGCCGCCCAGACGCCGGAGTAGCCGCCAAGCGCTGCTCCCGGCACCATGATTGCCGCATGCAGCCAGGAGACGACGCCGCCGGCGGCAAAGACGACAATGGCAATCGCGGCAATGACGATCGAGATGAAGTTCTTGAGCGCGTTCAGCCGGTGATAGCCGCCGCCGGTCGCAAGCCCCAGCACTGCCAGCATCATGATCCCCATGCCGGCGCCGAAGAAACCGCCATAGATGGAGGTGACGAACTGGGCGCCGATGCCGGCCGGGTTGATGGCGTGTTCGTCGACGCGCGCCTTCGGCTTCAACAGCGGCCCGGCGGCAAAGATCGCCGCGGCGGCCAGCAGCAGCCAGGGGACCAGCGCGCGGAAGGAGGCGTTGGAAAGCGAGATCAAGAGCAGCGCGCCGGCAAGGCCGCCGAGCGCCGAGATCACGCCGAGCAGGATGGCATAGCGCTTGTCGGCGCGGATCTCCTTGGCATAGGCGAGCGCCGAGGTGATATAACCAGGAAACTGGATGATCGACGAGGTCGCGTTGGCGACGATCGGCGAAAGGCCGCCAAGCGTCATCGCGCCGAAGGTCAGGAACGTTCCACCGCCGGCTATGGCGTTGACCACACCGGACAGGAAGCCGGCCGTAAAGAGCATGAGCACTTCAAAAATATGCATGGCCTCCCCCAACCCCTCATGCTCCGGATAGCCGGTGGTTGTGTCGGCCGCAAGCCCGTTTCATCGGACAATCGTGTTGCCCGTATTTGCGGATTTCCTGATAAAATCGCCGTGCCCGATGCGGATTGCCGAGAAATTATGGCGTCCGGGGATGACAAGGCCGGCCGATTGGTGTAAGTGCCGGCCCGGCTCGGGTTCCATGCCCGTCGACCAAAACAAAGAATGGCGAATCCGCTCCTGCCGGTACCGGCAAGACCTGAAGGCAAGTCCGACAGGTTCATCGAGAGCGCTCTGGCTGTTTCAGAAGAACTTGAAAGGTTAGACCGATGAACATCATCCAGCAGCTGGAAGCCGAACAGGCCGCCAAGATCGCCGCCAAGCGCACCCTCCCGGAATTCTCTGCAGGCGACACCCTGCGCGTCAACGTCCGCGTTGTCGAAGGCAACCGTACCCGCGTTCAGGCCTATGAAGGCGTTTGCATCGCTCGTTCGGGCGGCGGCATCAACGAAAGCTTCACCGTTCGCAAGATCTCCTACGGCGAAGGCGTCGAGCGCGTATTCCCGGTTTACTCTCCGCTCGTCGAGAGCGTCGAAGTGGTTCGCCGCGGTAAGGTCCGCCGCGCCAAGCTCTATTACCTGCGCGATCGTCGCGGCAAGTCGGCTCGTATCGTCGAGAACACCGGCACGCGCGCCCGCAAGCTGAACGAAGCCGAGCGTCAGGCGATTGCCGAGGAAAAGGCACGCATCGAGGCTGAAAAGGTTGCAGCAGCTCAGGCGCTCGCCGCCGAGAAGGCAGCAGCCGAAGCCGCCGAAGCAAAGGCAGCAGCCGAAGCCGCAGCAGAATAAGTTCTCAATCCTCTTGGATTGTTGGAAAGGCGGCCTCGGCCGCCTTTCTTTTTTGGTACTATGCGCTTGTCTTTCCGACGGAATTTGTGACATTTTCCGCTGCCACAATTTTCGGGAGCTCCTCCAATGACAATCCGTCGCCACGTGCTTGCGGGCATCGCAGCCGCACTTGCCGTACCCTTCGCATTTTCTGCACCGGCCACGGCCAGCGACCTGCCGGACCTCGGCGGCAAGACGGTTGTCGTCGTCACGGAGAACGCCTACCCGCCGCTGCAGTTCGTCGATCCGAAGACCGGCGAGGCCAAGGGCTGGGAATACGACGCCATGAACGAGATCGCCAAGCGGTTGAATTTCAAGGTCGAATACCAGAACACCAGCTGGGACGCGATGATCCAGGCGGTGCATGACGGCCAGTACCAGATCGGCATGACCGGCATCACCATCAAGGACGATCGCAAGGAGAAGGTCGACTTCTCGGATCCCTATATGCGCTCGCAGCAGTTCATGCTGGTGCGCAGCGACGAAACCCGGTTCAACGACGGCAAGAGCTTCGGCGCCTTCGCCGACGGTCTCGTCGGAGCGCAGCCGGGCACCTCGCCGTTCTACACTGCCGTCTACGAAATGCTCGACGGCAATGAACAGAACCCGCGCATCAAGCTGTTCGAGACGTTCGGCGCGACCGTTCAGGCGCTGAAGGCCGGCGACGTCGACGTGGTGCTGACCGACAGCGTCGCCGCCAAGGGCTATGTCGATTCGTCCGAAGGCAAGCTCAAGGTCGTTGGCGGCCCGCTCGGCACCGAGGACTTTGGCTTCATCTTCCCGAAGGGCTCCGATCTCGTTGCTCCGATCAACGCCGCGATCAAGGCGCTGAAGGAAGACGGCACCTTCGATACCCTCGATAAGAAGTGGTTCCTCGAATACAAAATGGGCGGCTGATTTCAGGCAATGGCCGCTCCGCAATCTTCCGACATGTCCGGCAAGGGCGACTATCCCTGGTGGTTGGTCGCCCTTCTTGTGATCGCAGCGGCGCTCGCTGCCGTGATCGTCACCAATGACATCTTCTCCGAGGTCTTCACCGTCGTCTTCAAAGGGCTTGGCGTCACCGTCTTCGTGACCTTCATGGGGTTCGTGCTGGCGACGACGCTCGGTCTTTGCATCGCGCTGATGGCACTGTCAGAGCATTCGGCGCTCCGGCAGATCGCCCGCTTCTATACCGAAGTGATCCGCGGCGTGCCGATCCTCGTGCTTTTGTTCTACATCGCCTTCGTCGGGGCGCCGGCGCTTGTCGTCACCGCCAATTTCATCTGCGCACCGCTGATCGGCGCCGGCTGGATGGAGCCCGTCGTCGTGCGCGACATCTCGCTGATGTGGCGGGCAATCATCGCCCTGATGATCGGCTATTCCGCCTTTATCGCCGAGGTGTTCCGGGCCGGCATCCTCTCGGTCGACAAGGGACAGGTCGAGGCGGCCAAGGCGCTCGGGCTTTCACGCTACCAGCGCTTTCGCCTTGTCGTCTTTCCGCAGGCGATCCGGGTGATCCTGCCGCCGCTTGGCAATGACTTCATCGCCATGGTCAAGGACAGTTCGCTCGTCTCGGTGCTCGGCGTCGCCGACATCACGCAGATGGGCAAGGTCTATGCCTCCGGCTCCTTTCGCTTCTTCGAGACCTATTCGATCGTCGCCTATGTCTATCTGGTGCTGACCATCGGTCTTTCGCTGGCCTTGCGAGGCCTGGAGCGGCGGTTGCGGCGTGCCGAGCAGCGCTGAGGCCGCTTCCACCGATTGCCGACCTGTCAGAAAATTGATATGAACACGCTCATGGAATCCAAATTCGGATGTAGCGAGCAGAAAATCGTCGTGCTGCAGGACCACAAGCGCCTGCCGGCACGGTTTTTTGCGCGCGTCCACGGGGCGCTCACGAGCCGCCTATCCTGATCGCTTGATCAGTGCTTCCGGCCGCCTCGCCGCCGGCTTTCCCTTACCTATTGAAAACTCGATGGATACATAGCCATGAGCGCACCGCGTACCCTCTATGACAAGATCTGGGACGATCACCTGGTCAACCAACAGGAAGACGGCACCTGTCTTCTCTACATCGATCGTCACCTCGTTCACGAAGTGACGAGCCCGCAGGCCTTCGAAGGCCTGCGCATGGCCGGCCGCAAGGTCCGCGCGCCGGAAAAGACGCTTGCCGTCGTCGACCACAACGTTCCGACTTCGGCAGATCGCCACCTCGGCATCAAGAACGAGGAAAGCCGCATCCAGGTGGAGGCGCTCGCCAAGAACGCCGCCGACTTCGGCGTCGAGTATTACTCCGAAAACGACAAGCGCCAGGGCATCGTGCACATCGTCGGCCCGGAGCAGGGCTTCACGCTGCCGGGCATGACCATCGTTTGCGGTGACAGCCATACCTCGACGCACGGCGCCTTCGGCTCGCTGGCGCACGGCATCGGCACGTCGGAGGTCGAGCACGTGCTCGCCACCCAGACGCTGATCCAGAAGAAGGCGAAGAACATGCTGGTGCGCGTCGACAACCAGCTTCCGCCCGGCGTCACCGCCAAGGATATCATCCTTGCCATCATCGGTGAGATCGGCACGGCCGGCGGCACCGGCCACGTCATCGAATTTGCCGGCGAAGCGATCCGCTCGCTGTCGATGGAAGGCCGCATGACCATCTGCAACATGACGATCGAGGGCGGCGCCCGCGCCGGCCTGATCGCGCCCGACGAGACGACCTTTGCCTATATCAAGGACAAGCCGCGGGCTCCGAAGGGCAAGGCCTTCGACATGGCGCTCGACTACTGGAAGACGCTGCACACGGACGAAGGCGCGCATTACGATCGCGTCGTCGTGCTTGATGCCGCCAACCTGCCGCCGATCGTTTCCTGGGGCTCGTCTCCGGAAGACGTGATCTCGGTTCAGGGCATCGTGCCGAACCCGGACGACATCCAGGAAGAGACCAAGCGGGCCTCCAAGTGGCGCGCGCTCGACTATATGGGCCTGAAGCCGGGCACCAAGATCACCGACATCGCCGTCGACCGCGTCTTCATCGGTTCCTGCACCAACGGCCGCATCGAGGATCTTCGGGCCGTGGCCCAGGTGGTCGAGGGCCGCACGGTTGCCTCCACCGTCTCGGCAATGATCGTTCCGGGTTCCGGCCTCGTTAAGGAACAGGCCGAAGCCGAGGGCCTCGACAAGATCTTCAAGGAAGCCGGTTTCGACTGGCGCGAGCCCGGCTGCTCCATGTGCCTGGCGATGAACGACGATCGGCTGAAGCCCGGCGAGCGTTGCGCGTCCACGTCGAACCGCAACTTCGAAGGGCGTCAGGGCTTCAAGGGCCGCACGCACCTGGTCTCGCCGGCCATGGCGGCAGCTGCCGCGATCGAGGGTCATTTCGTCGACATCCGCGAATGGAAATAAGCCGGATTTGAGCTTTTCCGGCGCAAATGGCCGCCCTTCGGGGCGGCCTTTTTTGTTTGTCCGCATGTCAGAGCCCCCGCGCGGGTCGGCGAATTGCGCTAAGCTGCCTGCTCACACGACGAGGAACGTGTTGGCCGAAGGGCGTTTGGGAGGACGACGGATGAGCGACGATCTGCCTGTACAAAGCTACTGCCTGATGCTGTTGCGCCATGCCAAATCCGCCTGGCCCGACGGCGTCGCCGACATCAATCGTCCGCTCGGCGAGCGTGGTCGCAAGGCGGCACCGCTGATGGGAAAGTACATGGCCCGGCAAAAGCTCGTGCCGGATCTCGCGCTCGTCTCGACCGCCAAGCGCGCGCAAGAGACCTGGCAATTGGTGGCGTCCGCCCTGTCGTCCGAGGTCGCAGTCGAGACTACCCGTGCGATCTACGAGGTGGGCGCCCCGCAGATCCTGAGCGTTCTGCGCGCGACGGATCCGGCTGTCAGGACGTTGCTTGTCGTCGGCCATAATCCTGGCATGGAAGATCTGGCGCACGAACTCGTCGGTTCCGGCGACGCGGATCTGCGCATGCGCATGGCGGACAAGTTTCCGACGGCCGCCCTTGCGGTTCTCAAATTCGAAGCTGCGGGTTGGCGTGAGCTTATGCCCGGCAGCGCCAGACTCGCGCGTTTTGTGAGCCCGCGCTCGCTCGACTGAACTGTTTGCAGGTCTGGATCAAAGCACCCGCACGACGGTGCCGCGGCGCATATGCGGGATCAGCCGGCGCATGGCGGGCAGGCTGACGGCAACGCACCCTTGAGTCGGCTCATAGCCCGGACGGATCAGGTGGAAGAAAATCGCCGAGCCGGCGTTGCGGCGTCGGGCGATGAGATTCCAGTCCATAACGAGGCAGATGTCGTAGAGCCCATCCGCGCGCATCATCTCCTCGTGGCTCGGCGCAAAGGGTGCCGCGACAGGTCGGTTGTACAGGGCATGACCTGGCGCGTCGCACCAGAGCATGCCCTTGCGTGTCGTCCGCGTCGGCAACGGCGTTGGCGGCAAAAGCAGACGGTCGCGCCTGACATAGCCGCCGATCAGCTTCATCGAAGCGCGCGGCGTAGCGCCGTCGCCCTCACGCTTCAAGGTGGTGATGCCGCTCCGCCCGATGGCCGCCTGTTCAACGCGGCCGTCGAAGCAGACGAGCGCCCGCTTTCCGTCGCGCGGCGCAGCTCTGACGGTTAGGATCGCCTTGGCTGGTCTTGTTCCCGACGTTTTCTTGCGCATCATTCTCACGGATTTTTGCTTTGCCCGTGATTTGGCGGGCACCATAAGCACGGTTGAAGCTATAACGAGTTACCAATGCTGGTTCGCTTGCCAACACGGGCATTTGAGCTAGTTTGAAAACGGAAGCAAACAGGAATTGTCCCATGGCGACCCGTACCATTCTTCTTGTCGACGACGACAATGACCTGCGCGAAACGTTGGTCGAGCAGCTTTCGCTCTACGAGGAGTTCGATCTCATCCAGGAAGCGACCGCCGGCAAGGGCATCCAGACGGCGCGTGGCCAGCAGGTGGACCTGTTGATCATGGATGTCGGCTTGCCTGACATGGATGGACGCGAGGCGGTCAAGCTTCTGCGCAAAGGCGGCTTCAAGGCACCGATCATCATGCTGACCGGTCACGATACCGATTCGGACACGATCCTTGGTCTCGAGGCAGGCGCCAACGACTATGTGACCAAGCCGTTCCGCTTCGCCGTGTTGCTCGCCCGTATCCGCGCGCAATTGCGCCAGCATGAGCAGAGCGAGGATGCGACCTTCAGCGTCGGTCCCTACACCTTCAAGCCCAGCCAGAAGCTGCTGACGCTCGAAAACGGCCAGAAGATCCGCCTGACCGAAAAGGAAGCGGCGATCATCCGCTATCTCTATCGCGCCGACCAGAAGGTGGTGACGCGCGATGTGCTGCTCGAAGAGGTCTGGGGCTACAATTCCGGCGTCACGACCCACACGCTGGAAACCCATGTCTACCGGCTGCGCCAGAAAATCGAGCGGGACCCTTCCAATGCCGAGATTTTGGTGACAGAGAACGGCGGCTACAAGATCGTTCCGTAGCCGGGGTGTGCAAGGTGCAAATCCGTTCTGTGCCTGTGCTCCGTTCCTTGTTGTTGTTTGTTCACGCAGTTCCGGACGCAAAACCGCTCCGCGCTTTTGCTGGAATTGCCTTAGATGGGTCGGGTGCGCGGCCCGGTCCGTTCGGGCCGGCAGCGGCGTGACCGCGGGAGGTTAGCCGCTTGGCGCTCAATGACGACATCGTGCTTCTGTCCAATGTGCCGCTGTTTGCCGATATCAGCGAGGACAAGCTGCGGCTGATCGCGTTCGGCGCCGAACGACGCCGTATCTTCAGGGGGCAGGAGCTGTTTCGCGAAGGCGCGCCGGCCGATTGTGCCTACGCGATCGCGAGCGGCAGTCTGTCTCTGACCAAGGTCGGCACCGATGGTTCCGTCGCGACTGTTTCGACGGTTGGTCGTGGCGCATTGCTGTCGGAGTTGGCGCTGATCTCGATGGTCGAGCGCAAGTTCACGGCAACCGCCGAAGAGGACAGCGAGGTCATCCGCATCAACCGGCCGCTGTTCCGCCGCATGCTGGAAGAGTACCCGGAAGTGGCCGAGCTCGTCGAAGCGCGCATCCGCGAAAACCTGCAGGCAATGATCCGTCGGGCCGGCGCGCTCGCCGGCCGCTTCGCCTGAACGGGCCACCGTCCGTTACCACCGGTATTTCAGCGAACCAAGCACCGTGCGGCCTTGGCCGAAGTAGCAATAGCCGTCGGTGCAGACCTCTTCGCGGCGATTACCGAGATTGGTGGCGCTGACGGCGAGCGACAGCCCGTCGAGTTCAGGGTTCTTCTCCCCAAAGTCGTAGGCGATCGAGGCGTCGAAATAGACGGCGCCACTGTTTTTCGCCGTGTTGGCGTCGGATGTGTAGGAGCTTGAGGTAAGGCGCGCGCCACCGCCGAGGCTGAGGCCTGCAAGCTGGGTGTTATCCGGCAGAAGATAATTGACCCAGAGCGACGCGACGTGGCGCGGTTTTGTCGATGGTACGTTGCCGATCAGCGACGGATCGACGTTTCCGGTAATCTCGGCGTCGTTGTAGTTGTAGGCGGCGATGACGCTGAGGCCGTTGTCGAACTCCCGGCGGCCTTCGATTTCAAAGCCGTTGGTCGTGACCTCGCCCGCCGATTTGTAATAGTAGCCGGCAGGCAAAGACGCGTCCGGCACATATTGCGGTGCCCCGGTCTCGACGATCCGGTAGTAGGCGGCACTCAGCGAATAGGCTTCGCCTTCCGGCTGGTACTTCACGCCAAGCTCGATCTGCTCGCCGGTCGTCGGATCAAGCACCTTGCCGTCGGCCGACAGCTCTATGCGCGGCACGAAGGAGGTGCTGTAGCTCGCATAGGGCGCTATGCCGCTGTCGAAAAGATAGAGCAGGCCCGCCTGTCCGGTCAGCTCGCCGTCGTCCTTGCGGTCGACCGCACCGGTGTTCTTGTTGGTGCTGGTCTGATCGACCCAGTCGTAACGAAGGCCGCCGACGGCACGCCAGTTACCGAACTCCGCCTGGTCCTGCACATAGATGCCGGTCTGCCGAAGATCCCGCCCGCTGAAGCTGGTAAGGGCTGGTGTCGGCCCGCTGACGCCGAAGCTGGGGTTGTTGAGATCGAAACGATAGGCCGGATCGACTGCGCCGAAGCCAAGGCCGAAGTCGGAGGTGATCCAAGTGTAGTCGAGGCCGGTCAGGAGCGTATGCGAGACCGCGCCGGTGTCGAAGGCCGCCTCGACCTGATTGTCGATCTGGTACGCCCGCTGGTCGTCGCTGATGGCAACGGGAGAGCGATCGAAGACATCGGGCGCGACCTCGGTGCCGAATTGCAGATAGCGAGCCTTCAGATCGAGGTCACTGACGCGGCTGTGCTGGCGGAAGGTCAGGCCATTGTCAAATTCGTGCTCGAACCTGTAGCCGGCCTGATACTGCGTGACTTTCTGGTTGTCGTAGTCCGGGTCGCTGTAGCGCAGCAGCCGGCCGTTGTGTTCGAGCACGCGCGGGCTGGCGTCGCTCTCGCCCTTCTGGCCAAGGCCATAGACGGTCAGCGACGTTGCCTCGTCCGGTTTCCAGGTAAAGGACGGCTGCAGCAGGTAACGGTCGTCGGCGACGTCGTAATTGGTTTCGCCGTTCCTGAGGAGCCCGACGATGCGGTAGAGGAAATCGCCGTCGGCGGTTGCCGGACCACCAAAGTCGAAGGCGGCCTGGGTACGGCCGATCGTGCCATATTGCAGCTCGATCTCGCGGTGAGTCTCCTCCTCGGGCATCTTTGAGATGCGGTTGACGATGCCGCCGACGCCGGCCGCGCCATACATCACCGAAACGGGACCCTTGAGGATCTCGATCCGGTCGAGGCCATAGATCTCCGTCGGGAAGGTGCCATAGTTCATGTAGGGCTGGCGCAGCCCATCGCGAAAGTCGCCCGTGGTCGTCGTCTCGAAGCCGCGGATGTAGATCTGGTCGAAGCGCGGATCGAAGCCAAACGCCCCGGTCGTCACGCCGGCGGCATAGCGCGTTGCCTGGATCATGTCCTGCACGCCGCGTTCCTCGAGCTCCTTGCGCGTGACAACCGAGACGGAGCGTGGCGTTTCGATCAGCGGCGTGTCGGTCTTCAGCGCCGAGACGTTGCGCGTCGGCACGATCGTGTCGTTATCCTCGGCGATCGTGACGGCGGCCTTGCCGCCCGTCACCTCGATCTTCTCCAGCCGGGTGGTCTTTTGGCTTTCGATTGATTGCGCATCAACGGCTTTCGGCAGAATCAGGGCGGTGGTGCTCGCGACCAGGATCGTGGTTGCGGAAAGCGCACTCAGCCGCGCGCGCATTGAGGCTGGCAAGGTCTTTGGCATATCTGGCCCTCTGACGGGCGCACGAAAGCCCTCCGGCGAAAGCCGGAGCAAAGCACCCGAAAATCAATGAAAACGACGGTCAATCGGCCGTCGGCGGCGGTGTCCCCGCCGCCTGCCAAGAGGGATAGTCTGTTTGGATTCAAGCATCAAGAAAAATATGATTCTTTTAGTCATGTTTTCTTGATGCGGGCATCAAACGCTCGAGAGCGCCGGTCGCGGCTGAGAGTAAGGAGCGTCAGATATCGAAATGCGCAATGACCGGCACGTGGTCGGAGGGGCGTTCCCAGCCGCGGGCCTCGCGCAGGATGTCGACGTGCTTGAGCGCCGGCGCCAGGTCTGCGGACGACCAGATATGGTCGAGCCGGCGGCCGCGGTCGGCCGCCTCCCAGTCCTTGGCCCTGTAGCTCCACCAGGTGTAGAGCTTGGTTGGCACCGGCGTATGCTGGCGCATCAGATCGACCCAGCCGCCGCCGTTCATGACCGTTGTCAGCCCTTCGGTCTCGATCGGCGTATGGCTGACGATCTTCAGGAGCTGCTTGTGTGACCAGACATCGTCTTCCAGCGGCGCGATGTTGAGATCACCGACAAGGATCGAGGAAATGCCGGCTTCCGCTTCGGCGTGCAGCAGTTTCATTTCTTCGACGAAATCGAGCTTGTGGCCGAATTTCGGATTGATGCTGCGGTCCGGCTCGTCGCCCCCGGCCGGAACGTAGAAATTGTGCAGCCGGATCTTCTTGCCGCCGGCGTTAAAGACGACCGAGAGGTGGCGGGCATCGCCGACGCCGCAGTAGTCGCGGCGGTCGCTGAGCTCATGCAGCGGCAGGCGGGAGATCGTCGCGACGCCATGGTAGCCCTTCTGGCCGTGCATCTCGATATGGTTGTAACCGAGCGCCTTCAGCGGCTTCGACGGAAACTGGTCGTTCGGGCACTTGGTTTCCTGCAGGCAGAGGATATCGGGCTGCCAGGTCTTCAGGAGATGCTCGACGAGCGGCATGCGCAGGCGAACGGAATTGATGTTCCATGTGGCGACGGAAAGGGCCATGCGTCATTCCCTGATCGGCTAGGGCCGGACGTTCGCGAAGGGAAAGCCGGCTTGAGATGGATGTCTGATCCGAGCTTTAAGCAGGTCCGGCGCTTCGGGACAAGGAATGCAGGAAAGGGAATGCATGAAAAGGCCACACTAAAACGCCGCGCGTCTTATAGACGCGCAAAAGTCGCTATAGCGCTTGAAATCGCTCAGCCGCCCTTCTTGTTGCGGACTTCGTCATAGGGGATCTGGAAGACCTTGTCGTCCAGCGCCATGCCGGTCTGAACATTGAAGATCATGACCGAGGTGTCCTTCTTCTGCGCGTCGGTGATCGTCCACTGGCGCAGGTCATAGGTCTTCGGGTCGAACATCATGGTGATGGTCGAATCGCCGAAGATCGAGCGGTCGCCAAGCACGATGGTGATGAGGTCGGACTCTTCCTTGACGCCGCGTACCATCTTGCCGGTGAGGTCGATCTTCTCGCTGAGCAAGAGATTGAGCGGCGTCTTCGACAGCGGATAGATGTCCCAGGTCTTGAGCTTCATGTTGCCGATGACCACCGACTTGCCGTCGGCAATCACGCGCATCGGTGATGGGGCCTCATAGTTGAAGCGGATGCGGCCGGGACGGCGGATATAGAACTTGCCGCCGGTCTGTTCGCCGCGTGGGCCGAACTGAACGAATTCGCCGGACATGGTCTTCACCGAGGAGAAGTGATCGGCGATCTTCTGGGCAGCGCTCGGTGCCTGTGCGAAGGCCTGGGTAAGGTCGAGACCGGTGCCGCCGATGCCGGCGAGTGCCGCAAGCCCGCACACGAAGACGCGGCGCGAAATCACCGGATGGTTGCGCTCGCTGGTCCTGGTCTCTTTCATCTCAGTCTCCTTCATTTACGGATCATCTGGAGCGCAAGTGCGGCGCCTTCAAGGCGCCCTATTCGCGGTTCTCGCTTCCCGCTCTCACATGACCGTTACCGGTTTTTCCCGCCGTCCGGTGCGTCCGGCCGTATGTTCTTGTCACTGATTTCCCGATGCGAATCGGCACCGGAGTTTTTCGAAAGCGCCTTTACCGACCGGTGATTTCCGCTTCGGTCGGAACCAGGATCTCGCGCTTGCCGGCGTGGTTTGCCGGGCCGATGATCCCTTCCTGCTCCATGCGCTCGATCAGCGATGCGGCACGATTGTAACCGATCCCGAGACGACGTTGTACATAGGAGGTGGAGGCCTTGCCGTCGCGCAGAACGATCGCGACCGCCTGGTCGTAAGGATCTTCCGAATCGGCGAGGTTGGAGGTGCCGGCCGGACCGCCGCCCTCATTGTCCTCGTCGTCGTCCTCGGTGATGGCATCGAGATATTGCGGCACCCCTTGCGTCTTCAGATAGGCGACGACTTCCTCGACTTCGGTGTCGGAGACGAAGGGACCGTGGACGCGCTGGATGCGACCGCCGCCGGCCATGTAGAGCATGTCGCCCATGCCGAGCAGCTGTTCGGCACCCTGTTCGCCAAGGATGGTGCGGCTGTCGATCTTCGAGGTGACCTGGAAGGAGATGCGGGTTGGGAAGTTGGCCTTGATCGTGCCGGTGATGACGTCGACCGACGGGCGCTGCGTCGCCATGATGACGTGGATGCCGGCGGCACGCGCCATCTGCGCCAGGCGCTGGACGGCACCTTCGATATCCTTGCCGGCGACCATCATCAGGTCGGCCATTTCGTCGATGATGACGACGATATAGGGCAGTGGCGTGAGATCGAATTCTTCCGTCTCATACATCGCTTCGCCGGTCTGGCGGTCGAAGCCGGTCTGCACCGTGCGGGTGATCGATTCGCCCTTGGCGAGTGCTTGCTCGACGCGGCTGTTGAAGCCGTCGATGTTGCGCACGCCGATCTTCGACATCTTCTTGTAGCGCTCTTCCATCTCGCGCACGGTCCACTTCAGCGCGACCACCGCCTTCTTCGGATCGGTGACGACGGGCGAAAGCAGATGGGGAATGCCGTCATAGACGGAGAGTTCGAGCATCTTCGGGTCGATCATGATCAGGCGGCACTGATCCGGGCGCAGGCGATAGAGCAGCGACAGGATCATGGTGTTGATCGCGACCGATTTACCCGAGCCGGTGGTACCGGCAACGAGCAGATGCGGCATCTTGGCGAGATCGGCGACCACCGGCTCGCCACCGATCGTCTTGCCGAGTGCCATGGCGAGGCGGGCCTTGGAGGTCTCGAAGTCACGCGAGCCGATGAGCTCGCGAAGATAGACGGTCTCGCGCCGCTGGTTCGGCAACTCGATGCCGATGGCGTTGCGGCCGGGAACGACCGCGACGCGCGCGGCGATCGCGCTCATCGAGCGGGCGATATCGTCGGCAAGGCCGATGACGCGCGACGACTTGATGCCGGGCGCCGGCTCCAGTTCGTAGAGGGTCACGACCGGGCCAGGGCGCACATGAATGATTTCGCCCTTGACGCCGAAATCTTCGAGGACGCCCTCGAGCATGCGGGCGTTCTGCTCCAGCGCATCGGGCGAGAGCGAGGCATCACGACTGACATTCTTCGGTTCGGCGAGGAAGTGCATCGGCGGCAGCGTGAAGTCGCCATCGTCCTCCACGAAGGAGCGCTGCGCTTCGCGCTCGATCCGTTGGCCGGCTTTCGGGCGGGGAGCCGGCGTTGCCACGCGCGAACCCGATTTCGGCAGACCCTGCTTCGGCGGCGCTGCCCGCGGAGCCCAGTCGGATGCCGGATCGTCGTCCTCGTCGTCGGGCAAGATGCCGGCGGGGCGACGCTCGTCGATGTCGAAGGGCAGGTCATCGTCCTCGTCGTCGGCCATGATCGGTGGCGGCGTGACGACACGGCGCTCGGACCGATCGAGCGACGGTTCGATGCGGTCGCCGGCGGCCATCGGCTTCGGACGCACAGGCTCGTTCAGCGTGCCGAACTCGTCATTGTTGAAATCATAGGGCTCGTCGTAGTGGCGCTTGGCGGAACTGCGAGTGCCGCTCATGCCGAAAATGCGGCGAACCCGCGCGTGCATCGTGTAGCGCATATGGGCGAACGAGCCCATCAGCAGGGTGAAGGGACCCTCGCTGTCGTCCTCGTCCAGCTCGTCGCGCACGGTGCGTGCCTTGCTTGGGATCGGTTCGGCAATCTCCTCATCCTCCTCTTCGTCGCTGACGCCGATCAGCCCGGCGCTGTAGACGAGGCACCAGGCGGCCGGTGCGGCGAAGATGCAGGCAAGCACCGTGGCGAACGTGCCCGTCGGGAAGGCGCCGGTGAAAAGCGCGGGGAAGCGAAGGATCATGTCGCCGAAGACACCGCCGAGACCATTGGGCAGCGGCCAGGTGATCGGAGCGGGGACGCAGCTGAGCGCCGCGCCGGCCAGCACGGAACCGATGAACCAGAAGGAGAGGCGCTTGAAGATCTTGTCGAAGCGCTTGCCGCCGATCAACACCAGTGCCCAGGCAACGGCCGGCAACAATGCGACGACGCTGGCAAGGCCGAAGAACTGCATGAAGATGTCGGCGAAGGCAGCGCCGGTGTAGCCGAGCACGTTGGTCGGCGCTTCCGAGGTGGCGTAGGAGAAGCTTGGATCGGAAACGTTCCAGGTCGATAGCGCTGCGATCGCCAGCGCCAATGCGCCAAACAGCGCAAAGCCCGCCAGCGACGCGATCTGTCGCCAAACGAAAGTGGTTAGCACGAACCGGTTGGAACGGCTGTCAAGCGTTGCCGGATTGCTTCTGCTCATGTTGCCTGCTGCCCGTCTCGATCTCTAGGGCACATTGCGCGCCATGGAATCAACCTAAGCGGAGTACGGTTAATGCGACATTAACCATGCGTAGGCGCCGCTAAAATAGCGGTGGTCAGGCATGGGAAAAGGGCTGCCGGAAGGGAAAAAGGCCCGGAGCTTTCGATCCGGGCCAAAGGCGATCCGCATGGGCGGATCGCGACGGGACTGTGGGTGGCGCCATCTGTGGCGCCACGATTGGCTTAGTTGTGATAGGCGGCTTCGCCGTGGGACGACAGGTCGAGGCCTTCGCGCTCGGCCTCGACGGAGACGCGCAGGCCGACGATCGAGTCCACGATCTTGAAGATGATGAACGAACCGATACCGGACCAGACGACGGTGACGAGGACGCCCTTGAGCTGTGCCAGCACCTGGGTTGCCGTGCCGGCATAACCGGCTGCGAAGTCGGCCGTGGAGTAGTCGACGATGCCGGCGCCGCCCAGTGCCGGGTTGACGAGGATGCCGGTGGCGATGGCGCCGAGGATGCCGCCGACGCCGTGAACGCCGAAGACATCAAGGCTGTCGTCGTAGTTGAACTTGTTCTTCACCACGTCGACGAAGAAGTAGCAGACGGGAGAAACGATGAAGCCGAGCACGATCGCCCCCATCGGCCCGGCAAAACCGGCCGCCGGCGTGACGGCAACGAGGCCGGCAACGGCGCCGGACGCAGCGCCAAGCATCGAGGCCTTGCCGCGGACAAGCGTTTCGACGACTGCCCAGGAGATGATGGCGGCGGCGGTTGCGAGGAAGGTGTTGATCATCGCGAGACCGGCGTAGGCGTTGGCCTCGAGGTTGGAGCCAGCGTTAAAGCCGAACCAGCCGACCCAAAGCAGCGAGGCGCCGACCATGGTGAGCGTCATCGAGTGCGGCGCCATGATTTCCTTCTTATAGCCCGTGCGCTTGCCGAGCAGGATGGCGCCGACGAGGCCAGCAATACCGGCATTGATGTGGACGACGGTGCCGCCGGCAAAGTCGATCGCGCCGAAGGAGAAGATCAGGCCGGTCGGGGCCGTGTAGGCGCTCGGGCCGCCCCAGAACCACACCATGTGGGCGATCGGGAAGTAGACGAACGTGACCCAGAGAATGACGAACAGGACGACGGCCGAAAAGCGGATCCGCTCGGCGAAAGCCCCGACGATCAGCGCCGGCGTGATGCAGGCGAAGGTCATCTGGAACACGACGAAGACGTATTCCGGGATGAACACGCCCTTGGAGAAGCTTTCAGCAAGCGTCGTCGTGTCGACGCCGGCAAGGAACATCTTCGAAAAGCCGCCGACGAACAGGTTGAGCGAACCGCCGTCCGTGAAGGCGAGCGAGTAGCCGTAGGTGACCCAGATGATCATGACGATCGCGGTGATCATCAGAACCTGCATCAGCACGGACAGCATGTTCTTCGCGCGCACCAGGCCGCCATAGAAGAGGGCGAGACCGGGGACGGTCATGAGGAGCACGAGGATGGTGGACAAGAGCATCCAGGTGGTATCGCCCTTGTCCGGAACCGGCACGGCCGCCGCGGCTTCGGCTGCGGCCGGAGCCGCTTCCTGCGCAAAGGCCACTGCCGGCGCCAGCAGGGCGGCGGTCAGTGCGCCCAGGCGTCCAAGAGAGGTGGAAAGTTTCGTTGATGACATCGAGTAGTGCTCCCTGAACGGCGTGATTTACAACGCTTCTGAATCGGTTTCGCCGGTGCGGATGCGCACCGCATGGTCAATGGCGTAGACGAAGATCTTGCCGTCGCCGATCTGGCCGGTCTTGGCGGCCGCAGCGATCGCTTCCACGGCCTTGTCGACGAGCTCCGAGGGAACCGCGATCTCGACCTTCAGTTTCGGCAGGAAGCTCACGGCATATTCGGTGCCCCGGTAGATTTCGGTATGTCCCTTCTGGCGGCCGTAGCCTTTGACTTCGGTCACGGTCAGGCCCTGGATGCCGACAGCAGTGAGGGCTTCGCGAACCTCATCGAGCTTGAACGGCTTGATAATGGCCATCACAATTTTCATCTGGTTTCATCCTTGTTCGCCTCCGGCGGAGGCCATCTCTCCTTGCTGCGGAGCGCCCGGGCGCCGTGCAACCGAGCAATGACATTCAAGGGGCGTGCCAGATTCAAACGCCTGATCTAAGTCTATGAAAAACAACAGGAAAAACGAACGCCGCAGCGGGAATGCTGCGGCGCGTCAAAAAATCGTCAATTTAGAAGATTAAAAAACAGGCAGATTGAAAAAACTGCCTGTTTTCTATTCAGTTGCCTTTTTCCGGATCAGCCCTTCCTGGGCGACAGAGGCGATCAGCACACCGGAACGCGTAAAAAGGCTGCCTCTGGTCATCCCGCGGGCACCATGTGCACTGGGACTGTCCTGGGTATAGAGCAGCCAGTCGTCCATCTTGCACGGGCGATGGAACCACATGGCGTGATCGAGGCTCGCCACCTGCAGGTTTCGATCAAAGACGGAGGTGCCGTGCGCATAGAGCGAGGTGTCGAGCAGGGTCATGTCAGAGAGATAGGCGAGGATGGCTGCCTGGATATGGCGTTCGTCCGGAACCGTGCCGACCGCCTTGACCCAGACGTCCTGGATCGGCTTGCCGTCGTTGCGGGTAAAGTAGTGCTGGAGCGAGGCGGGACGGATTTCGATCGGCCGCGGCCTTTCCCAGTAGCGGCGGATCGCTTCGGGCGCATGGACGAGGAATTTCTCTTTCAGCTCCTGCTCGCCCGGCAGCGTTTCCGGCATGGCGAGCTTGGGCATCTCGATCTGGTGGTCAAATCCGTCCTCGTCGTATTGGAACGAGGCGGACATCGAGAAGATCGCCTTGCCGTGCTGGATGGCGACGACCCGCCTTGTGGCGAAGCTCGAACCGTCCCGGATGCGGTCGACCTCATAGATAATCGGCACAGACGGATCGCCCGGCCGCATGAAATAGGCGTGCAGCGAATGGACGAAGCGACCCTCGTCGACGGTGCGCTGGGCGGCGACCAGCGCCTGGCCGATCACCTGGCCGCCGAACACCCGCTGCCAGCCGACCTGCGGGCTCAAGCCCCGGAACAGGTTTTCCTCCAGCTTTTCGAGGTCGAGAATGGCGAGCAGCGCATCCATGGGCGTAGCGGTCTCGGTGGGGCGCGACATTTCGGCAGTCTCCGATGGTAGGAACGTCGATGGCATTGATCTATATAGACATAAAACGATGCTCAAGTGCGACGGAGAAAGCCGATGCTCGATGTCTTGATTGCCGGTGGCGGCTATGTCGGCCTTTCGCTCGCGGTGTCGCTGAAGAAGGCGGCGCCGCATCTTGATGTGATGGTGATCGACGGGGCGCCGGAAGGCGCGTGGAAAAAGGACGAACGCGCCTCGGCTGTTGCCTCTGCCGCCGAGCGCATGCTCGATGTGCTCGGCGTCTGGGATCAGATCGCGCCGGAGGCCGAACCGATCCGCCGCATGGTGATCACCGATTCGAAGGCGGCCGACCCCGTGCGCCCTGTGTTCCTGACTTTCGACGGCGACGGCGGCGAGGACCGGCCCTTTGCACACATGGTGCCGAACACGGCGATGGTCGGCGCGTTGCGCGGAGCGTGCGACGAACTCGGCGTCGTCACACGCCAATCGACCATGGTCGAAACCTTCAAGAGCGGCGACCATGCGGTCGCCGTGACGCTTGCCGGCGGCGAACAACTGGAAACGCGGCTGCTCGTCGCCTGCGACGGGGTGCGTTCGAAGCTGCGTGATACGGCGGGCATCAAGACCGTCGAGTTCGACTACGGCCAGTCCGGTATCGTGACAACGGTCGAACACGAGCGGCCGCACGAAGGCACGGCGGAGGAGCATTTTCTGCCGGCCGGTCCATTTGCGACCCTGCCGCTCAAGAACAACCGTTCGTCGCTGGTCTGGACCGAGCGCACCGAGGACGCCGAACGGCTGGTCAAGGGTGATGATTTCCTGTTCGAGGAAGAGCTGGAGCGCCGCTTCGGCCACAAGCTCGGTCATCTCAAAGTGGTCGGCGGACGGCGGGCCTTCCCGCTCGGCCTGACGCTCGCCCGCGATTTCGTCAAGCCGCGCTTCGCGCTTGCCGGCGATGCCGCCCATGGCATCCACCCGATTTCGGGGCAGGGGCTCAATCTCGGCTTCAAGGATGTGGCGGCGCTGGCCGAAACCATCGTCGAGGCCGACCGGCTCGGGCTCGATATCGGCTCGCTCGCGGTGCTTGAGCGCTACCAGAGCTGGCGGCGCTTCGACACCTTCCGCATGGGGGTGACGACGGATGTGCTCAACCGTTTGTTTTCCAACGACATCACCCCGGTCAGGATCGCGCGCGACTTCGGCCTCGGTTTGGTCGATCGCCTGCCGTCGCTGAAGAACTTCTTCATCCGCCAGGCCGCCGGTATTGCCGGTGAGACGGATCCGCGACTGCTTTCGGGGCAGCCGATCTGAGGCAATGATCAACGGGGTGCCCCTCTCCTCGGGTTTAACCCGAGGACTAGGACCAATCGACATTCAGGATTCCCAAATCGCTTAATCGCTGATTCATAAGATACCGTGTTAGGCACGGAGGTCGATGGTGGCGGTTAGGCGGTATGAACTGAGCGACGCTCAGTG
>NZ_MBSO01000027.1 GCF_001695835.1 Ensifer sp. LC11
TGGGTTGCGACTTGAAGCTGGACCTTTCCATGCGGATCGCGCGCCAAGGCTATCTCACCCAGGTGGCGGTAGCTGCCGAAGTGTCTGTTGTCGCGGCCATGCCGTGCGCAGTGGATGGGTAGTCGCAAACGGTCGGGGGTGTATGTACGGGGTCCCGAACCGAGTATCATGAAAAGTCTTTTCGAAGAGGTCCGCAGCGAACAGAATATTTTTTCGGCTTGGCGACATGTAAAGAGTAGCGCGCTCGCCTCCGCAAATCCAGATATTCGTGGAATGGCTTCAGAGTTTGAACATTCGCACCAAAGGCATCTTAAGCGGGTCATTGCTCAACTACGAGCAGGGCGCTTCACATTTGATCCGGTTGAGGGCGTGCTTAAGGACAAGCGCAAGCGCCTCGCGCAGAATAAGCAGCCGCGCCCGATAGCTATCGCGACGCTGAAGAATAGGATCGTGCAACGCGCTATCCTTCAAGTACTTCAGCCCAGAGAAATTAGAGACGCTCGAAACTCCGACCCCAAGTATGCCGCGAAAGTAGATGCTCGCCTTGGACGCATAAATGAGGTGAATAGATCGCAGTTTGGCGTGGGTGGGTTGATTTATCCCTATGGTGGAGTGCGCCCGGCCATACAGCGAATTATGCAGGCTATGAACGATGGAGCAAAGTACTTCTATCAATCTGACATAGAGGCCTTCTTTACGAAAATTCCCACAGTTGACGTCGTTAATTTCATTAGAAACGAGACCGGAGATGAGGATTTAACGGACTTGTTTTCTGAGGCTCTCAAGGTTCATCTTGCAAATGCGGACGAATTGGAAGGATACGCTCAGCTCTTTCCGAATGGCGGGATAGGCGTTGCCCAAGGCTCATCTCTTTCAGCTTTTGCAGGAAATGTCTTGTTGTTCGCGATGGACCACGAATTAAACACGGGACCCGTAACAGCCGTACGGTATATCGACGACATTTTGATAGTCGCGGACCAAGAAGTTCATCTTGAACAGGCTGTTGAAACAGCCAAGGCTCGGCTGAGTGCCTTCAAATTCGGCTTGTACTCTCCATCAGATAGTAATGGCAAAGCGGCAAAAGGGGAGTGCCGCAATTCAATCAATTTTCTCGGTTGCTCGCTTCAGCCAAAGCGTTGTGTGCCTAACGCAGAGTCTATTAAAAAGCTGCATCAAGCAGTTTCACAGACGTTGGCGAGCTCAAGAAAAGAGGTACATATAGCTATGAAAAAGGGCGGGCGTATTGGTCCAAAGGTAACTTATTCAGCAACGCTGGAAACTGTAGGAAAAAAAGTCTTTGGCTGGCAGAAATCTTTCGATTTTTGCTCGGAAGAGCAGCCATTTAAATCTATTGATAAGTTCGTTTATGATGAAATTGAAAATTATGGCCGATACATTGCTCGTATGTTGAGGAAGGCTGACCAGGAAACCAAGATGATGGTCCTTGGTGTTCCTTCCACGTTGCATTTGTTTCGCGCTGGCCTCGCGAAAAAGTAGTAATTCTAACCGACAGACGCGGCTGCTGCCGGAGTCTGTCTCTGCGCCAACGAGAATTTGCCGAACGCCCGGCCCATTTGAGCCGGGCGTCTCTGCGTTCACTCACTCGCCGCCCGCGCCACGCAGCTGGGCTTCGATCTTGGTGAGGTTGAAGGAGCCAGGCGACTGGCTTGGCGGATAGTCCTTCATCGTCTGCAGGAACCTGGCGGCCAGGCCCTGGATCGGCACGATGACGAAGGCGCGGTCGAGGAACCAGTCGTTGTAGACGTTGGCATTGTGCTGGGCCTTCTCGATGGGGTCGCGGCGCAGGTGGAAAAGCAGCGGCACGCGCAGTTCGGTAAAGGGCTCGCGCCAGACGCCGAAGGCCTCTCCGCGGTTTTCCAGGAACACCACCTTCCAGTCGTCGTAGCGCGCTGCGACCACCTGGCCGTTGTCGTTGACGTACCAGAACTCGTGGCGCGGCGACTCCTTCATCTTGCCTTCGAGATAGTCGAGCTGGTTGTGGCCGTCGATGTAGTTCTTGTAGCTGCGGCCGTTGAGCTCGACGCCCTGCAGCAGCTTGTCCTTGATGTCGGGTGCACCGGCGGCAGCGGCAAAGGTCGGCAGCCAGTCCTCATGCGCGACGATGCCGTTCAGGTTCTTGCCAGCCGGGAAATGTCCGGGCCAGCGGATGAAGGCCGGCACACGGTAGGCGCCTTCCCGACGGATATTCCGATGCCGGCCGATGCCGCCGGCGTGCTCAGCCGGTTCGACGTCAAGGGGACCCTTGACCTTGCCCGCAAGCTGCAGCCGGGCGCCAGGCGGGCGACGATCCTGACCGGATCCGCCCCCCTCGACCGCAGTTGGGAGGAGACCGCGCGCACCCTGGTCGGAACGCATTATGCCGGCTTCGACATCGACTATGTCAGCGGCCTGTCGCTTCAGGGTTTCAAGGAGAAGGCCGCTGCCTTGCCGGCCGATAGCGCGCTCCTGATCCTTTCGGTCTTTGCCGATGCCGACTGTGTCTCCTTTATTCCGCGCGATGCGGCAAGCCGGATTGCCACAACATCAGGCGCGCCCGTCTACAGCAGCTATTTCGATGGCACGGTTCTCGCCGGACATGTTGGCACCTTCACGGCGATCGGCGAGGAGATGGCGTCGCTGGCACTTGGCCTCTTCGACGGCGGCGCGGTAACGCCGCCGGTGACGCTGAAGGAGGTGGCGCTGATCGACTGGCGACAGGTCGTCAGCCGCGGCATCGCGCGCGACAAAATCCCTGCGGATGCCGAGATCCTCCACTACCAGCCGACCGCCTGGGAGTAGTTCCGGCTGCCGATCATTCTCGGGCTCTCGGTGATTGCCGCGCAGGCGCTTTCGATCGCCGCGATCGTCTTTGAGAACCGGCGCAACCGGCGGCTTGAGGAGACCGTGTCGACGCAGCGGCTGGAACTGGCGCACATGTCGCGGCGTTCGCAGGTGAGCCAGCTCTCCGGCACGCTGGCGCATGAACTGACCCAGCCGCTGACGTCCATTCTCGCCAACGCAGAAGCTGGGCGGAAGTCGCGCGGGCCGAGGATGCCGATCTTCGCGAACTCGGCGAGATATTCGACGATATCGTCGCCGACAACAAACGCGCCGCCGAGGTGATCGCCCAGCTTCGCAGCATGATGCGCAAGGCGAAGTTTCGATCGACAGGATCGATCTCAACGACGCGGTGCGCTCGACCGTGGCGCTGGTCAATGCGGAGATGGTGGCACGCCGTACAGAGGTTTCGGTGAGCCCGAGCGCCGAGCCGCTGCCCGTCAAGGCCAATATGGTGCAACTGCAGCAGGTGATCCTCAATCTTTTGCTGAACGCCAGCGACGCGATGGCGGAATTGCCGCCGAACCAGCGCAGGATTGAAATTGCAACGCGGCTTGGCGACAATGGCGCGCGACAATTGACGGTCAGCGATGTGGGGCCGGGCATTGCGCCTGAACCGATGACGGAAGTGTTCAAGCCCTTTGTCAACACCAAGGAGAACGGTCTTGGGCTGGGCCTTGCCATTTGCCGCTCGCTTCTGGAAGCGCGGGGCGGCAAGCTTGTCTTTGACGGCGAAGTGACGCGCGGCGCGCGCGCCATCGTCACGTTGCCGCCCGATTAGGGGGATGGCTGCCATGGAGGAAAGAGCCGGAACCGTGTTCGTCGTGGATGACGACGAGCGCGTTGCGCGCGCTTCAGCGCCTGCTGAAGTTTTCCGGTTACGCCGTCACAACCTTTGCCGATGCGGGCTCGCTGCTCGCCTGCGAGGAGCTGGCGGCTGCCGATTGCATCGTGCTCGACCTTGGCCTTCCCGATACGGACGGGCTTTGCGTGCAGGAGGCGCTTTCCGCCATGGACGGGCACGCCTCCATCGTTTTTCTCACGGGCCGCGCCGATGTCCCGATCAGCGTCAGGGCGATGAAGGCAGGCGCCGTCGATTTCCTGATGAAACCGGTCGAAGAGGCGGCATTGCTGGCGGCGGTCGATGCCGGCGTGCGGCGCAGCCGCGGCGCACGGGCGGCCGAAGACGAGAGGGCGCGGGTCCACGCCCCGCTGGACAGTCTGACGGCGCGTGAGGCCGAGGTCATGCAGCATGTCGTTGCCGGCCGGCTCAACAAGCAGATCGCCGGCGATCTCGGCACCGTGGAAAAGACGATCAAGGTTCACCGCGCCCGGATGATGGCGAAGTTGGGGGTTCGAACGGTTGCCGATCTCGTGCGGCTGGTCGAGCACGCGCGCTAGCCGCGCCGTCCGGCATTTTTCCCCGCCGGCAAAGGCTCAAGTGACGCAGCGACCTTTGCGCGTTCATCTGAACGCATGAGGCCCTGGAGCGCCGTGCGTTCATACGAACGCACCAAGGACGCTCTAGCACTTTGATTCTAGAGCGTCTTTCCGCCTCGCGTGGACCCACTTGAGAGCGGGATGCCCTAGGCGTCAGGCTGGTGGCAAACCGCTTCGATGTTGTGCCCGTCCGGATCAAGAACGAAAGCGGCATAATAGTTCGCGTGGTAGTGCGGGCGCAGGCCAGGCGCGCCATTGTCTTTGCCACCTTCTTCCAGAGCCGCATGGTAGAAGGCGTCGACCTGCTCGCGGGTCTCGGCCACGAAAGCCAGGTGCAGATGCGCCGGCTTTTCTTCCGTCTGGTACAGGCACAGCGACGACTTGCCGTCCGTGCTCATCTCGATGCCGTTCGCACCCTTGGAGACAACAACGACGCCGAGCGGCGCAAGCGCCTTCAGGTAGAACGTTTCGCTTGCCGCATAGTCGCGGACACCGAATTTGACGTGGTCAAACATGAAGTTCTCCTTGATGGGCCCACCTGACGGAGGCAATACATTGGCAGCGTCCTCGCGGCCGCGTCTCGGCTCATATCGCGATGGTCTGTCTGAGGCAACAATGGAAGGGAATAGCGGCGGGATGCCCAGGTGTCAGTCCGGCTCTCTTCGCCGGGCCCGCCGCGCGGGCCGACAAGGCCTGTGACCGCATGCCCAACAGGCAATGATTGCCGCCAGCCTCCGCGTTCATCTGTACAGACAAGGGTGCTCAAGGACCCGTCATCTTTCGCATTGGTCCTAGGTCCAACTGGACCGCGGGCCGCCTTCCACTAACGTTTATGGTATGAGCGAGCGAAGGACTGTGATTGCGATCGTGGACGACGACGAGCTGGTTCGCCGCGCGCTTTCGCGCCTCGTCGCCTCGCTCACCTGCCAGCCGATCGCCTTTGCGTCCGCCGAAGCTTTTCTGGAAGTCGTGGAGGATGCTCTACCGTCAGGCGTGCTGATCGATCTGCACCTGCCCGGTATGACCGGTCTGGAACTCTTGGAGGAGCTCGGCCGCCGCGGCATCGTGCTCAAAGCCATCGTGATCACCGGATCGGAGTAGGAGGGCACGCGCGAGCGCTGTCTTCAGGCGGGTGCCAGCGCCTTCCTCAACAAGCCGGTCTCCGGGGATGCGCTGGCGGATGCCTTGGGGTCGCTTGGCTGAGGCAATGCCATGCCGCAAACGGATGCCGGCTTTGAATTCCCGCTGACCCCACTACCGGGTGCAGACCTCGCGCACGCGCCCGCGCAGCCAGCGGTGCGCCGGGTCGGCGTCGAGCCGGGGGTGCCAAACGAGCGAAATGGTGATTTCCGGTGGCGGTGCCGGCAGCGGAAAGGTGAAGAGGTTTTCGCGCAGCGTGCCGGTGTAGCGCTCGGGCACGCTGGCAATGAGGTCTGAGGCGCGGGCGAGCGCGAGCGCCTCCGAGAAGCTGCCGACGGTGACGGCAATCTCGCGGCTGAGGCCATGGTTTGCGAGCGCCGCGTCGATCGGGCCTGTGTCGCTGCCGCGGCGGGAGACGTGGATGTGGCGGCCTTCGGCGTAGCGGGCAGGGGTAATCTTTCCGCCGCCGAGCGGATGACCGGGGCGGGCGACGCCGACGAAGCGATCGCGGAAGAGGGCCTGCGCGCGAAGCTCGGGGCCGGTGGTCTCACCGATCACGCCGGTTTCAAGGTCGACGCTGCCGTCGCGCAACGGGCTGCTTTCCCTGTCGAGTTTCTGGACGAAGCGCAGCCGGACGCCGGGCGCTTCGGCAGCCACCTGGGCGATCAGCGCCGCGCCGAAATTTTCGACGAAGCCCTCGCGGTTGCGCAGCGTGAAGGTGCGCGTCAGCTTGCTCAGCTCCAGCGTTTCGGCCGGCCGCAGGACGGCCTCGGCATCGTTGACGAGCGGGCCGATGCGATCCCGCAGTTCCAGCGCCCGAGGGGTGGGCACCAGGCCACGGCCGGCGCGCACGAGCAGGGGATCGCCGGTTGCCTCGCGCAGCCTGGCAAGCGACCGGCTCATGGCCGAGGGGCTGAGCTTAAGGCGTCTGGCGGCGCGGGCAACGCTGCCTTCGGCAAGCAGCACATCGAGGGTCACGAGCAGGTTGAGATCCGGTCTGGTCATCGCCCTTCATAACACGCGTTCATTGATATGTGGCGTCAAACGCACGAATGAAATGCATATGCTGCGCGTTCCGCCATATGAGGCTCAGGCTTAGTCTCTCAGGGAACCATTTCTTGAGAGTTTACCGATGATCACAACACACGTCCCGCCGGCCGCCTTCGGCCGTTTCACGATATGCCTGGCGTCTCCGTCCGCCCGGAAGCGATTGCCGCCGACGCGCAGCAACCCAGATGTCCGATTCCGTTTTCCGGCTGTTCCCGGCGCGCGACCGCGACGTGGATCTGCTGAGGTTTTTCGCCGGGAAACGATGGGCGCGGGAGGGGGCCGATGACCTCGACGGGATATGACGCGCAGGCAAGCGCCGCAAAGCCGGCGGCACCCGCTTTCTGGGTGCTCACGAGCCTGTCGCTTTCCATGCTGCTCTCCTCGCTCGGCACCAGCAGCGCCAATGTCGCCCTGCCGGCGCTCGCGGACGCCTTCGGCGTTTCCTTTCAGGCGGTGCAATGGGTGGTGCTTGCCTATCTGCTTTCGATCACAACGCTGATCGTCAGCGTCGGGCGGCTTGGCGATATCACCGGCCGCCGGCGGCTGCTGGTTGCCGGTATCGGCCTCTTCACCGCCGCCTCGGCCGTTTCCGGCCTTACGCCGAGCTTCGCGCTCATGATTGCCGCGCGCGCGGCTCAGGGGATCGGTGCGGCGGTGATGATGGCGCTGACCATGGCCTTTGTCGGCGAGACGGTGGCCAAGGAGAGGACCGGCACCGCCATGGGCCTGCTTGGCACCATGTCGGCCATCGGCACAGCGCTCGGACCTTCGCTCGGCGGTGCGCTGATTGCCTGTTGCGGCTGGCGGGCAATCTTTGTCGTCAACGTGCCGCTCGGGCTTGCGGCGGTCTTGCTTGCGCGCCGACACCTGCCGGCCGATCGGCGGCTTCAGGGCAGGGAGCGTCCGCGTTTCGATGGGCCCGGCACCCTGTTTCTGGCGTTTTCGCTCGGGGCCTATGCGCTGGCGATGACGGCCGGGCGCGGCAGCTTCGGTGTGCTCAATGTCGCGCTTTTGGCGACCGCCGCTCTCGGCCTCGGGCTGTTCCTGCTGGTCGAGGCCAAGGTTGCCTCGCCGCTGGTCCGGCTTTCGATGTTTCGCGATCCGGGCTTGAGCGCCGGCCTTTCGACGAATGCGCTGGTCTCGACGGTGATGATGGCGACGCTGGTGGTGGGGCCGTTCTATCTGTCGCGTGGGCTCGGGCTCGATGCGGCGGCGGTCGGCCTTGTCCTGTCGATCGGCCCGGTCATCTCGGCCTTTAGCGGGGTGGTCGCCGGCCGCATCGTCGATCGCCTGGGCGCTGCGTCCGTGGTGATGGTCGGTCTCGTGGCGATGGTCGCGGGCTGCCTGGCGCTATCGCTGCTGCCCGGTATCGCCGGTGTTGCCGGCTATGTCGCGGCGATTGCAATCCTGACGCCGGGCTATCAATTGTTCCAGGCGGCCAACAACACCGCCGTCATGGCGGATGTGGCGACGGACCGGCGTGGTGTCGTCTCCGGCCTCATCAACCTTTCGCGCAATCTCGGGCTTGTCACCGGCGCCTCGGTCATGGGCGCGGTCTTCGCCTGGGCGGTTGCGGCCAGCGATATGGCAACGGCTTCGCCAAGAGCGGTGGCGGCCGGTCTGCAGGCAACCTTCGCGGTCGCAGGGCTGCTGACTGTGATCGCTCTGGCGATCGCGGCTGCAAGCCGCATGTTTGCGAGAGGTTCCGCACACAGCCGCAATGCGCTTTGACCGAGCCTCGGGCAAGGTCACGGCGGTTTGGCTACGGGCCAATCCGTCGAGCCCGTGTGTCATGCGATGGTTTGTCGAATGTCCGTCGTCCCGCGCGTGAGGCCCGCCCGAGCGGGGCTCAGGCGACCGGCATGCGCTCCAGCTTCACGCGTAGCGTTTCGAAATCCGGCACGAACCAGAGGGCGTCGCCCTTGTTGGTCTCCCGCACGAAGTCGGTCAGCGCCTTGCTGTTTTCGAGCTTCATCTGAATGTCGCCGACGATGGCGCAGCGCATGCGATAGTTGACGAACTTCTGAAACACTTCGCCGGCAACACGGGTCGAAAGGTCGAGGAAATCAGGTCCGAGCCGTTCCACCGGGATCGCCAGCACATCGGCCTCATGCGCCCAGGCGTCGCCGAGGAAATCATTGGCGTCGCCCGGCGCTGCAAGCAGCGGGCCATGTTTTGCGCACTTCAGCACGAGTGCGCCTGCGATTTTGATCAGCTGTGTCATGCCTCGAGAAATAGGTGGTAAAGCTCTGGGTTGCAAGCGCATTGGAGGCGGCTGTCGCCCCTCGGCAAAAGCGATCGGGGCGATCGTGTGCGGCGATCTTCGATGTATTCAATGAAATACATTGAAGATCATAAAATTGATTGTTCGTCGCAAGTTACTTCTCCGCGTGCACCGAAAAATTCTGACAATTCTTGTTTTGGTTTCTTGTCGATTTGACACAGATCAATGACCCGCACTGTTTGGCATTTACTCTGCACCACGATGCAGACCTGTCATCGGCAGGTCATGGGATTGATTTTTGTTTCGGGTGGCGCATCTTACCGTAGATTGTGTTGGGGGACGCAGGAATGCCGGAACTCGTTCAGCAACAGCCGATCGAAAAACCGCCGCGCTCACGGCGTGCCGAGCTCATCACCTTCTTCGTGCTCGCCTTCGGCATCTGGCCGATCGTCGCGATCGGCGTCGTCGGCGGGTATGGCTTCCTCATCTGGATGCTGCAGATCATCTTCGGCCCGCCAGGCCCCCCGGGGCATTGAGGTTAAGCCATGGGCACCGCACCTCTTTCCCGCCGTGAACTTTTTACCGGCCGCGCTGCCGCAAAGCCCGTCCGCATCCGGCCGCCGGGTGTTTCGGAGCTGAGCCTTTCCGCCTGCACGGGCTGCGGCGCCTGCACTGAGCGATGTCCCACCGGCATAGTCCGTCTTGAGGACGGCCTTCCCTTCGTCGACTTTTCGCGCGGAGAATGCACCTTCTGTCGCGCCTGTGAGGACGCCTGTCCCGAACCCGTGTTCGTTAAGCAGAACGCGCGCCGCTTCCCCCATGTCGCCGCGATCACCGATACGTGCCTGGCGCGCCGCAACGTCGCCTGCCAGTCCTGTGGCGAAAGCTGTCCGGAGCAGGCGATCCGCTTTCGCCCGCGCATTGGCGGGCCGTTCCTGCCCGAGATCAACGAGGCCAGATGCACCGGCTGCGGCGCCTGCCTTGGCGGCTGTCCGGTGAGCGCCATCGCGGTCAGGGCATTGGAAGCGGAGGTGGCCCATGTCTGAGGCCGCAACGGCAAGGGCGGGCACGCCCTATCACAGTTCGAGCGCTGTGGTTGCCACGATGCCTGACAGCACCGAAGCGGTGATGGCGACGCTACGAGAAATGGAAAACGTTGAAATCCATGGCCACGGCGGCGGCAAGATCGTCGTCGTCATCGAGGGCAAAAGCACGGGCGCGCTCGGCGAATGTCTGACGCAAATCTCGCTATTGGATGGGGTGATCTCGGCCAACATGGTTTTCGAGCATGTGGAAATGGAAGAGGAAGGGCAGGAGCCATGAGCGCAGAACTGACGCGGCGTGACATTCTGAAGGCCCACGCAGCCGGCATCGCCGCCGCCACGGCCGGTATCGCCTTGCCTGCGGCCGCCCGGCCGGTGCCGGGCGGGGTCAACGCGCTGGAGATCAAATGGTCGAAGGCGCCGTGCCGCTTCTGCGGCACGGGCTGCGGCGTGATGGTGGGCGTGAAGGAGGGCCAGGTGGTCGCCACCCACGGCGACATGCAGGCGGAGGTCAATCGCGGCCTCAACTGCATCAAGGGCTATTTCCTCTCCAAGATCATGTACGGCCAGGATCGGCTGACGACGCCGCTTCTGCGCAAGCGCGGCGGGACCTACGCCAAGGACGGCGAGTTCGAGCCGGTGAGCTGGGACGAGGCCTTCGCCGTGATGGCCGAGCAGGCAAAGAAGGTCCTGAAGGAGAAGGGGCCGACGGCCGTCGGCATGTTCGGCTCCGGCCAGTGGACGATCTTCGAGGGCTATGCCGCGACCAAGCTGATGCGGGCGGGATTCCGCTCCAACAATCTCGACCCCAATGCCCGCCACTGCATGGCGTCGGCCGCCGTCGCCTTCATGCGCACCTTCGGCATGGATGAGCCGATGGGCTGCTACGACGATTTCGAGAATGCCGATGCCTTCGTTCTTTGGGGCTCGAACATGGCCGAGATGCACCCGATCCTGTGGACGCGGGTTGCCGACCGGCGCCTCGGCCAGCCGCATGTGCGGGTCGCAGTGCTTTCGACCTTCACCCATCGCAGCATGGATCTCGCCGATATCCCCATCGTCTTCAAGCCGGGGACGGATCTGGTCATCCTCAACTACATTGCCAATCACATCATCGAGACCGGCCGGGTCAACGAGGACTTCGTCAACAAGCACACCAAGTTTGCCCGCGGCGTCACCGATATCGGCTATGGCCTCAGGCCCGACAACCCGGTCGAGGTCAACGCCGCCAATTCCAAGGATCCGGGCAAGACCGAGCCGATGGATTTCAAGGCGTTCAAGGCATTCGTTTCGGAATACACGCTGGAAAAGACCGCCGAGATGACCGGCGTCGATCCGGAGTTCCTCAAGCAGCTGGCGGAGCTTTACGCCGACCCGAGCCGCAAGGTGATGTCGCTCTGGACCATGGGCTTCAACCAGCATGTGCGCGGCGTCTGGGCCAACCAGATGGTCTATAACCTGCATCTGCTGACGGGCAAGATCTCCGAGCCCGGCAACAGCCCGTTCTCGCTGACCGGCCAGCCATCGGCCTGCGGCACGGCGCGCGAGGTCGGCACGTTTGCGCACCGGCTGCCGGCCGACATGGTCGTCACCAACCCCGAGCATCGCAAGCATGCCGAGGAGATCTGGCGCATTCCGCACGGCATCATCCCGGAAAAGCCCGGCTATCACGCCGTGCAGCAGGACCGGATGCTGAAGGACGGCAAGCTCAATTTCTATTGGGTGCAGGTCAACAACAACGTCCAGGCCGGGCCGAACACCGCCAATGAGACCTGGCAGGGCTATCGCAACCCGGACAATTTCATCGTCGTTTCCGATGCCTATCCGACGATCACGGCGATGAGTGCCGACCTGATCCTGCCCGCCGCCATGTGGGTGGAGAAGGAAGGGGCCTATGGCAATGCCGAGCGGCGCACCCATGTCTGGCACCAGCTCGTGCAGGCGCGCGGCGAGGCACGTTCGGACCTCTGGCAGATGGTGGAGTTCTCCAAGCGCTTCATCACCGACGAGGTGTGGCCGAAGGAAATCCTTGACGCCAGCCCCGAATATCGCGGCAAGACGCTGTTCGAAGTCCTGTTCAAGAACGGCGAGGTGGATCGCTTTCCGATCACCGATGTCAGCGCCGAATACGACAACAACGAGGCCAAGGAGTTCGGCTTCTACATCCAGAAGGGGCTGTTCGAGGAATACGCTACCTTCGGCCGCGGCCATGGCCATGATCTGGCGCCCTACGACACCTATCACGAGGTGCGGGGCCTGCGCTGGCCTGTCGTCAACGGCCAGGAGACGAAGTGGCGCTACCGCGAGGGCTTCGACCCTTACGTCAAAGCGGGCGAGGGCGTGAAGTTCTATGGCAACAAGGATGGCAAGGCGGTCATTCTCGCCGTGCCCTATGAGCCGCCGGCCGAATCCCCCGACGAGGAATACGACACCTGGCTCGTGACCGGCCGCGTGCTCGAACACTGGCACTCGGGCTCGATGACCATGCGGGTACCGGAGCTCTACAAGGCCTTTCCGGGCGCCCGCGTCTTCATGAATGCCGACGATGCCCGCAAGCGCGGCATCAACCAGGGCATGGAGGTGCGCATCGTCTCGCGCCGCGGCGAAATCCGCTCGCGCGTCGATATTCGCGGCCGCAACCGCATGCCGCCCGGCGTTGTCTTCGTTCCCTGGTTCGACGCCAGCCAGCTCATCAACAAGGTTACGCTCGACGCCACCGATCCCATCTCCAAACAGACGGATTTCAAAAAATGCGCGGTCAAGATTCTTCCCGTCACCCTCTAGGGTGGGTTCGGCTGACTCGGACCCTTTCGAAACGGTCCGGATGGATGGCCATTGCCGCCGGTCTCCTGGTGTTCATCACCACGGCAGCCGTGGCTCAGGTTGCAGAAAAGCTGGTGCCGCAGCTCGAGGGCCCGACGCCGCAAATGGCGACCGAGGCGGCGGCACCGCTGCCAAAATGGGTGGTCGACGACAAGCGCAAGATGCGCGCCTATCCCGACCAGCCACCGGTCATCCCGCATTCGATCGAGGGCTACGAGCTTTCGGTCAATGCCAACCGGTGCCTGTCGTGCCACAAGCGCGAATTCACCCAGGATTCCGGTGCGCCGATGATCAGCGTCACCCATTACATGACGCGCGACGGGCAGATGATCGCCGACGTTTCGCCGCGGCGCTATTTCTGCACCGCCTGCCATGTGCCGCAGGCCGACACCAGCCCGCTGGTGCCGAGCAATTTCAAGGATATGAGCGAACTCGGCTTCAAGCCGGCCGGAAGCGAGTGACGACATGATCGCATGGACCAGGAAAGTCATCCTCTGGGCCTGGGGCATCATGGCGACGCCGGCAGGCACGCTCGGCCTCGGCTTCCTCACGCTCGGCGGTTTCATCGGCGGCGTGATGTTCTGGGGCGCCTTCAACACCGCGCTGGAGATCACCAACACCGAAAAATTCTGCACCTCCTGTCACGAGATGCGCGACAACGTCTACCAGGAGCTGACGCGTACCATCCACTTCTCCAACCGCTCGGGCGTGCGCGCCAGCTGCCCGGACTGCCACGTTCCGCACGAATGGACCGACAAGATCGCCCGCAAGATGCAGGCGTCGAAAGAAGTCTGGGCCAAGATCTTCGGCACGATCAGCACGCGGCCGAAGTTTCTTGAAAAGCGGCTGGAGCTGGCCCAGCACGAATGGGCGCGCATGAAGGCAAACGACAGCCTGGAGTGCCGCAACTGCCATTCCTCCGTCGCCATGGACCTGCAGAAACAGACGCAGCGGGCGGCCGAAATCCACACCCGCTACCTGCTTTCCGGCAAGGCCACCTGCATCGACTGCCACAAGGGCATCGCGCATGAGCTGCCCAACATGGAAGGCATCGATCCCGGCTGGAAGATGCCGCCGGAGCTCGAGGGCAAGAAGATGGCCAACCAGACGCCGATCGACGATCTGAGGCAAGCGCTGGCTGAGGTGCATCGCTGAGGGAGTTGCGGCGGTCGCCTTGATTTTCGTGCGGCCGCCAGGATGGAAAAATCGAAGAAGGCAGCGTCGTGGTGCGCGGCCTTGCCGTCCGACCGTGACTACTGCATGTCTCCTCAAATCGACCTCGATTTGAGGACGAAGACATGCAGCAAATCAAAGTGCTACAGCGACCTTTGCGCGTCTGATAAGACGCGCGGCGCTGTAGTGAAGCGTGGTGCCAACCAAGACCACCTTATCCCCTGTGCTCGTCACAGGGATCCAGCCTGCCCAAGTCCTTGGGCTGAATAGTCCTTTGACCCGACGGCCGTCGGGGCGCTGGATTCCCGCCACAGGGGCGAGGATGAGGGAGGGTAGGGCGCCCACAGGAAGACCGTCTGCCGGTCGGGCCAGAGCGTTCAGCCCAAGATCGCTTTTATCCGCCTTGCCGCTGTAACGTACTTACATACTTCGTGTAATCATTCCTGCTTACTTCTTCAGATCGCAAGCGGCATGAAGATCTGTGGCGCAGGACAATCCGTTGTTGTAGTCGGATAGCAAATCTGTAAGAACTATACGACGATATTATCCTGCATCTTAAATAATTGCATTCGGTCCACTCCTGTTCACACTTGAAACGAGGATGTTGTTATGCGCCGGATAAATAGAAAAACCTTCTTGCTTTCTTCAACAATTCTGGTCTTCGCACCCGCGTCCATCGCCGCGCAGGAGCGCCATGCCTATTTCGGGCAGACCCACCAGCACACGAGCTGGTCGCTGGACGCCTATATCATCGGCAACATGGTCACCGGGCCCGAAGAGGCCTACCAGTACTCGATGGGGCAGACGATCAAGCATCCGGCCGGCTACGACGTCCAGATCAGGACGCCGCTCGACTTCCAGGGCGTCACGGACCATTCCGAATATGTCGGGGTGGTCAGGCTGGCGAACGACCCGACGTCGTCCATCAGCAAGCTTCCCATTGCCGCGAAACTGATCGTCACCAAAGACAACGGCCCGATGAAGATCTTCCAATGGATGGCCGGAAGCATTGCCAGCGGCAAGCCCATCCCGGAGCTGCTGAACCCACAGCTCACCGGCTCGGTGTGGAGCCAGAATGCTGCCATTGCCGACAAGTACAACAAGCCCGGGCAGTTCACGACCTTCTGTTCGTATGAATGGACGTCGATGCCCAACAATCAGAACATGCACCGCAACGTGTTCTTCAAAGATTGCGCGAAATTGCCGGAGGCGCCGTTCTCGGCGCTCGAGTCCGACCATCCGGAGGACCTCTGGACCTGGATGGACGGGCAGCGCAAGGCGGGCAACGAGGTGTTGGCGATCTCGCACAACCCCAATCTTTCCAACGGCATCATGTTTCCTGTCGATGTCGACAGCAAAGGCAATCCGCTGGATGCGGCGTGGGCGCAACAGCGCATGACCAACGAGCCTCTGACAGAAATCAAGCAGGTAAAGGGTGTCTCGGAGACCCACCCCGATCTTTCGCCAAATGATGAGTTCGCCAATTACGAGATCATGAATTACCTCATCGGCATTGAAAACAGCACGTCGAAAATACACGGAGGCTATACGCGGGAAGCCTATGAAAACGGCCTGGCGATGCAGGCGACGCGTGGGTACAACCCGTATAAGTTCGGTGTCGTCGGCGCTGGCGACTCGCACAATACGGTTACCGGCTACTCGCAGTCGAATTTCTTCGGCGCTCACGGGCTGACCGACGCTACGCCTCAAGCCCGTCTCGCCGGCAAGGTCGAGTCGGGCATGAACATCCTCCAGACGGGAACCTCCGGGCTCACCGTCGTTTGGGCAGAGGAGAATACGCGCGAGTCGATCTTCGCGGCGATGCAACGCAAGGAAGTCTATGGCACGAGCGGCGTGCGTATCCAGGCACGCATGTTTGGCGGATGGGATTACGACAAGGGACTTCTGGCGGATGCCGACTGGGCGAAAACCGCCTATGCCAGTGGTGTGCCCATGGGCGGAGATCTGCCGCCGGCCGAGGGCAAGGTTCCCTCATTTGTCGTCTGGAGCGTCAAGGACCCCGAGGACGGAAACCTCGACCGGATCCAGATCGTCAAGGGATGGACGAAACAAGGTCAGATTTTCGAGAAGGTTTTTGACGTGGCCTGGTCCGGCAGTCGCCAGCCCGATCCGGTGACCGGCAAGTTGCCGCCTGTCGGCAGCACCGTCGACATCACCAAGGCAACCTACACCAACGACATCGGCTCGGTGGAGTTGAAGGCGGTCTGGACGGATCCGGAGTTCGATCCCACCCTGCACGCCTTCTATTACGCGCGCGTCCTCCAGATACCGACCCCACGCTGGAGCACCTATGATGCCGTCAAGCTCGGCGTCCTTCCGCCGAGCAATGCGCCAGCCACCGTTCAGGAGCGCGCCTGGACGACGCCCATCTGGTATACGCCAAGCCCGGCGACCGTCGCCAAGGCCGAGCGAGGGCTGACCGTCGACGATCTCACCAAATCCGGATCGACGGCTCTTGCCGACGATCAACTGAAAGAGCTCGTCGTCGGCAAGATACTCAAGGTTCACAACCGGGTGACCAACCGGGATTTCGATGTCCTGTTCGGTGAAGATGGACAGCGCGTCGTGACGCAGGTGAACGGCGGGCCACCGAAGGCGGACGATTTGCTGCAGGTCATGCATCCAAGCACAGCCGGGTCGGCCGCCGCCTACGAAATCAAGGACGGTCATATCGTCACCACCATCGATGGGACGGAGTTTGAACTGACCGTATACAAGTCCGGCGACAAATACGTCGCCGCCCGCAGCAATGAATTCGGGTACGCGAACTACGAGGTCCTGTCCGTCGCGCAGTGAGAGGACAGGGCCGGCGAGCGGAGGAACACCGGATGAAACTGTTTCCAATCGCACCTGCCGCCCCGTTGCGGCAGGGCGGCGTTGCCGGAAGCCGCTGGCGCAAGGTTCTCGGCGAGCCGCTCCTCCACTTTCTGGTTGTCGGTGCCGTGTTGTTTGGCGCCTACCACGTCCTCAACCCGGCGCCTGAGGGAGGGGCCGAGCCGCAGCAGATCGTTCTGACCCGGGACGATGTCAGGCAGCTGGCGATCAGCTGGCTGGCGCAGGGGCGCTCGCCACCGACGCCGGAGCAGGTGCGGGCCCTGGTGGATCAGAAGGTCACCCAGGAAATCCTCTTTCGCGAGGCGATCGCGCTTGGGCTCGACCGTGATGACGAAGTGGTCAAGCGCAGGCTTGCACAGAAGATGGACTTCCTCGCCGCCGACGTGGCGACCTTGCAGGAGCCGACCGAGGAGCAGCTGGAATCCTGGTTCAGCCGCAATTCGGCGCGCTTTACGCTGCCGGCGCATGCAAGCTTCCGGCATTTGTACTTTTCGCCTGACCGACATGGCGCAGGCACCCGCGATGCGGCTTCAGCCGCCCTTGCGCGGCTTGCCGGGAAAACCGCCGATCCTCCCGAACTTGCAGCGGCGGGCGATCCCTTCATGTTCCAGAACCAATACCGGGACGTGACACCCGAGCAGGCCGGCAAGCAGTTTGGACCGCAGTTTTCCGATGCGCTCTTTCAGCTCGCGCCGGGCAGGTGGCAGGGGCCCGTTCAATCCGGCTACGGCTGGCATCTCGTCTGGATCGACAGCCTGGAGCCCGGCCGCGTACCGACGTTTGCGGAGGTGAAGCCCAACGTAAAGGCCGGCTGGATCGACGACCAATATCGCGAGATCAAGCGCGCCTCGCTCGACGAAATGCGGTCCCGCTATGTCGTCACCCTTCCTGTCATCGACCCCAGGGACTGGCAGGACCTGCAGCTTCCCGCCCGGGCCAATGCAGCACTTGAGGTCTCGGCGCAATGAGCTGCCGGTTGCTTTGGTCGGCATGGGTGCGGCAGATGGTGTCGGGGCTGGTCGTCTTGCTGGTGCTGGCGGCGACGGCCAGCGCCCACGAGATAAGGCCCGCCTATCTGCAGATCGACCAGACGGGCCCGAACCGCTACACGGTCATCTGGCGCACCCCCATGTTGTCAGGCATGCGGCTGCCGGTGGTCTTGCGCTTTGCCGACAACGTGCGCACCGTGACAGGCCCCGCCGAGCGCAGCCTGCCGGACTCGCTTGTCGAGACGCGCATCATCGAAACGACCAATGGAACGCTTGCAGGCGGGCGCGTCGAGTTCGTCGGGCTGCAGGCAACGATCACCGACGTTCTGGTGCGGGTGCGCCTTTCTGACGGCTCGGTCTTAACGACGATGGTTCGTCCCGCTCAGCCCTGGGTCGAGGTCGCGACGCAGCCCGGGCGTCTCGAGGTCGCCAAAACCTTCGTCACCCACGGCATAGAGCACATCCTGTTTGGATACGATCATCTGCTTTTCGTTCTGGCACTGGTGCTGCTCGCCCGCGACTGGCGTTCACTGCTTCTGACCGTCACGGCGTTTACGCTCGCCCATTCCATTACGCTCACGCTTGCGACGCTCGGGTTCGTCCATGTCCCGGGCCCCCCGGTCGAAGCGGCGATCGCTTTCAGCATCCTCTTGCTTGCCTGCGAGATTGTGCGAATCCAGCGTGGTCAGCCCAGCCTCACGGCGCAACGGCCATGGCTGGTTGCCTTTGCCTTCGGTCTTCTGCATGGCCTCGGCTTTGCCGGCGCGCTCGCCGATCTCGCTCTGCCGGAAGGCGAGATCCCGCTTGCGCTCCTGTTCTTCAACATCGGCGTCGAGATCGGACAGTTGCTGTTCATTACGGCGGTGATCGCAGCCGTCGGGCTGGTGAGACTGCTGCGCTATCCGCCTTCTGTCGGCCGCCGGGCGCTTCTGGCTGCGACATACATGATCGGCACGATGGCGGCGTTCTGGTTTGTCGAGCGGCTGGCGGCGTTCTGAGGCGCGCCCTCATTGTCGGCGTATAGGCACAGTTCCGACGCTCCGGTTTTTTCTGAAGAAAATTTCAAGCGCAATGTCGGCTCTTTCGTTTCCCGTGCGTCATTTAGGCAGGGAAGCAGGTTGGCTTCCTCCACTGGAGCGGGATAGGAAAAAAATCCGCGCGGGTCTTTTGCCCGCAATTCGCTCTTACTATCTGGGTTTCACCACGCAGACACCCCCAGGTGTCGCAACGACCGGGACGGCGTGACAGAGGAGATTGGACAATGCGCGTAGTGGTTTTTGTAAAGGCGACCGAGGACAGCGAAGCGGGCAAGATGCCGTCGACCGAGCTTCTGGAAGCCATGGGCAAGTTCAACGAGGAGCTGGTCAGTGCCGGCATCATGCAGGCGGGCGAGGGGCTGCACCCTTCCTCGAAGGGTGCGCGCGTCGCCTTCGACGGGCCCAATCGCCTGGTCATCGACGGTCCCTTTGCCGAGACCAAGGAACTGGTCGCCGGCTTCTGGATCTGGACGGTCAAGGACATGGCCGAGGCGATCGCCTGGGTGAAGCGCTGCCCGAACCCGATGCCGGGCCCGAGCGAAATCGAAATCCGCCCGGTCTTCGAGGCCGCCGATTTCGGCGACGCCCTGACGCCGGAACTCGCCGAACAGGAAGAGCGCCTGCGCGAGAAGATCGCCAAGGGGTGAGGGCTCCTTGCCCTAACCTTCAGGGTGGGCTTGCTCTCGCCCTGGCCCTCTCCCCCAAAGGCGGGGAGAGGGCAGCCTCAGACGACGGCGCCGTCATCCGCCCGAACCGATTCCCGTACAGATTGTATTAACCATGTTTGGTTACCTGTCTTCAGGGGCTTTAACCGGAGTGGGGCAATGGTCAGGGCGAGCGGGTTCGTCATTTTTCTTTTTTCAAGCGTCGGGATGGCAGCCGCAGCGGATGTCGATGGTCCGCTGGTTGGGCCGCAGGACGCCTATGAAGTGCCGGTGGAGCAGGCATCCGGCGGCATCACCGGCTATATCGAGGGCTCCTACGGGGCGGCCGTGGACTCGCCCGGCGATATCGATACGGATGCATGGGACCTGCGTGGAGCGGTGAACTTCGACGCCGGCGCCGGCATGAACCTGCAGGTCGATCTTGGCTACACGCGCGCCTCCTACGAGGATGACGATATCAACAGCTTTGACGGCGCGCTGCACGGCTACTACCGCAACGATCTCTACGCGGCGGGCGTCTTTGCGCAGGGCGCACGTCTCGACCCGGGCATCGGCGTCGACCTCAACGATTACATGGGCGGCGTCGAAGCGGCCTATTTCCTCGATACCTGGACGCTGCATGGTGCGGTCGGCTATGGCCAGGCAAGCGTGGAAGACTTCGAAGACATCGACGCCAACCACTACATGGGTGCGCTCGGCGCTCGCATTTACGCCACCGACAACCTGCGCTTCGACGTCGATGGCTCCCTCCATCGCATCACCGAGGACGAGATCGACTACGATCTGCGCAGCCTGAAGCTGACGGCCAACTACCGGCTGGAGACCGTCCCGGTCACGCTCTTTGCCGGCTACAAATACACCAACGAAGAGTTGTCTGGCCTGAATGCATCGGTTACCGGCGACACGAGCACCATCTTCGGCGGCTTACGCTTTTCCTACGGTTCCGCGACGCTTAAGGATGAAGAGCGCCTCGGCCCGGTCTGGTCCAACAACCGCCTGTCGTTCTGATCGCCGTTCCGCAGTCGCAAGCATCTTGTGCTGCTCCACCATCCGGGGCAGCCGCCGGCCGGGATGAAACGACATTCGTCAATGGGCGATCTGTGACGCCGCTGACATCAGTTCCTCGGAGTTCAGCGCCTGGCACAGGTTTTCGCCCTCATCCTCAACCTCCGTGAAGCTCCAGCGCACGACGCCGTCGCGATCGAGCAGGAAGTGGCCGACAAGCTGCAAATGACCGGGTACCCGCACCTGCTGGTCGGCCTCGGACATTTCGTAGCCATCCTTCTCGCTGAGAAGGTCGCCCGCTGACACCGGATCCATCGGTCGAGGCAATTCACCTGGACGATCGACCCGCATCGTCTTGACCAGGTCTATTCCGAGTTTCTTTGGCCAATCGGTCTCATCCTCGGTGACCTCGATCAAAGGCAGGCCGAAGGCGCGGTGTGACGCGCGCTCGGGATCCGATGCAGCGAGAAGACCGGGGATCGGATGGTATTGGAAATAGAGCCGCGCGCGCTCGACCGGGGTGTTGACCACCGCCAGAGACTCCACGCCTTTTTCGCGCAGGACCGGGTTGAACTGAGCCATCGCCGCGACATGGCGGCGGCAGAACGGACACATCAGGCCGCGGAACAGGCCGACCAGCAACGGGAGACGGCCGCGAAAATCGTCAAGCGCAACAGTCCCCTCGCGGGAGATCGCATTCAACACGAAGTTCGGGGCATGGTCGCCCGGTTGCAACGGATGATCGAGATGATGCGCAGACATGGTCAACCTCCTCGCCCGAAGGACCGATAAGCAAGAGGCTATGCGTCGTACGACCTGAGCTCTCGTCTCAGTGCATAGTCAGGGTCACGTTGAGAATGGGCCCGCTTTGGCCGATGGGCAAGCTGTAACAACGCAGATGAGCGGGTGTTTCATGCCTCTCGCATCTGGTGATAGCCGGGCCGACCGTCCATCTTCGCCGGGACAAGGAAGCCAACTGGCTGCCGGCGCCGAAGGACAAGTTCATTCTGATGATGCGGCTCTATTGGCCCGACGACAGCCCGCCGTCCATTCTCGACGGATCCTGGGTCATCCCGCCGGTCAAGAAGGCGGGATGACAGGCGCGCGACCCTGCGTCTTCGCGCGAAGGCGCAGGGCCTGGCGATCAGGCCGTGGATCCGCGCTTCGGCAGGACGAGGTCGCCGACCGTATAGGTGTGAAACTCGCTGCGGGAGACCTCATCCAGCCTGCGAAACTTCTCCACGAACACCGGATCGGAGAAGAACTCGTCGACATTTCCGGTTCCCTGGATCGCCTCGACGTTGACGACTGTCTGTCCGTCCGTGCTCTTTGCCAAGGTGCTCCACAGGAACCCTTCCTTGCGTTCCGCGACGTAGTGCACGACGTCCTGGATGACCGCGAAGGCTTCCTCCTGCTTGCCGGGGTGGGCGTGGATGACGTTGACGACAAAGGTCGTCGGAGCGGGGGAAGCTGAGAAAGTGGGGGTTAGGTTCGTAGTCATGGGTTTCTCCATTTGAACTCGCAGCGCATCGACCGCGACGGCCTCTGGATATCCGGGGCGAAATAACGGATAAACGGGCGGGTATTCTCATCACTTCGGAAAATAATTCCGTAATGGGTGCACGATGGACAAGCTCGGAACGCTCAGCATCTTCATTCAGGTCGCAGAGGCAGGCAGCTTCGTGGCCGCCGGTCACCGCCTGGGGCTTTCGGGTTCTGCTGTTGGCAAGGCCATCGCGCGGCTCGAAGACGAGATGGGCGTGCGGCTTTTCAATCGGTCGACAAGAAGCATGGCGCTGACCGAGGACGGCAGCTTCTTTCTCGACACCTGCCGCCGCATCCAATCCGAATTCGAGGCAGCACAGGCGCAACTGTCGCGCTCGCACGCGACACCGCGCGGGCAGCTTCGTGTCAGCCTGCCCTTGGCCGGCATGCTCCTGATGCCGACCATATCGGATTTCATGCGCGCCTACCCGCTGATCAACCTCGATCTCGATTTCACGGATCGGCTGGTCGACGTGATCGAGGAGGGCTTCGATGCCGTCATCCGAACAGGCGAGGTCAAGGATACGCGCCTCATGAGCCGCAAGCTCGGGACCTTCCGGCACCGGATCGTCGCCGCACCCGACTATCTCGCCGCACATGGTCGGCCAGAGGCGCCGGAGGATCTGCTCGGTCATCGCTGCCTCCATCACCGCTACGCGAATTCCGGTCGCCTCGAACCCTGGCCGCTCGTTCGTGATGGGCGTGACGTCAAGCTCGACCTGCCGGTGACGACGGTTGCGAGCACGCTGGAGCCGCTGATCTTCCTCGCGGAGCGCTCCTTCGGCATCACCTGCCTGCCGCCATTCGCCGTGTCGTCAGAACTGGCTGCAGGCAAGCTCGTGCCGCTGCTGGAGGATTACCTGGGTGAAACGGGCACATTCCGTGTGCTCTGGCCGACCAATCGATATCTCTCCCCAAAGGTCCGGGCCTTCGTCGATTTCATGGCCGAAAACCTGTTTGCCGAGTGATGGCCGGGCTGCGCCGGGGCGTCCTGCGTTATTCCAGCCGTTGCTAAAGCACGCCAAATGTCCGAAGCTTCGGTTACGCCGTCGGACCATTGGAGCCGGAGCAGATGCCGACCGTGACCGAAGCCTCTTCCCCCCAGTCGACCCAAAGCGGCAATGCCCGCATCTGCCGGGGATGCTGGGACCAGATGCATATGCCGATCCCGATCCGCGGGCCCCTGGCGCTACCGTTTCGCGCCTTCGGCATTACCCGCAGCAAGATGAACCCGAACATCTGCACGATCTGCGAGCGCTCCTTCCGTTACGTCAAGAAGCAGAGTCACGTAGCGGCAAGCGCGACCATCCTGTTTGCCGATATCCGCGGCTTCACCCATCTATCGGAGCGGATCGAGCGGGTCAGGCTGAGCGAGATCGTCAGCCTGTTCCAGGATCGCTGCGCTCAGGCGATCTGGGCGCATGACGGCATCGTCAACAAGACGATGGGCGACGGGCTGATGGCGATCTTCAATTTTCCGATCATCAGGAAGGACCACGCGCAGGCCGCGATCATGGCGGCACTCGACATCCAAAGGCTTTGTGCTGCCGCACTCGGCAGCCTGGATCTCGACGATCTCGGGGACCAGCCGCTCGGCGTCGGCGTCGGGATTCATTCGGGCGATGTCGAGATCGGCGAATTCTCCAGCTTCCGCAGCGATTTCACCGCGATCGGCGGCACGGTGAACCTGGCGTCGCGGCTTGAGTCCCAGGCGGAAGCCGGCGAGATCCTGGTCTCGCCGGAGACGGCTGCTCAGGCCGGGGCATTGGCGGCGGGTGCTGCCACGCGGCTCTTGTCGCTGAAGGGCATCGACCAGCCGGTTGAGGCAAGGGTGCTGGTCAAACGCGACTGAGGCTCAATCGATCCGCCTGACATCGCTGGCGATGACGCCCCATTGCCAGCCGCGCCCGCTGATCGCCACGCGATCTCGGGGCCAAAGACTGTCGCGAAGTTTGGAAGAGTAACCGCAGAGCTGATCTGCCGGATAGGGCGCTTCGATGAGTTCGATGGAGTTCCAGCATTTTTTCGACCGGTCCGTCGAGGCGACAGTGTATATGCGCTCGACGTGACCGCCCGCGACCAGTGCCCCGACCATCGGAGCGCCCATCATTACGACGATGTACCCCATCGCAAAACCCAGGAATGGCGTAATGATGGTGAACAAGGCTGTCTTTGGATCGCCATACGCATAATTGATGGAATGCGGGCTGGTGGCGATCACCCAAAGCATCAGCGCGGCACCGAAAGCGCCGCCAACTACAGCAGCTGTCCGGCTCAAGGCCATCCATTCGGACGAGGGTATATAAAGATATCCAATAAACGCTCCAAACATAGGGAGTGCAAAGAGCAACAGCCACGCTCCGAGAACGTAGTTCATAATCCTGGACAAGAGTGGATGCTTCGCGCGCTCAGGTGCGTCCATAGGATGTTCCGGGCAGGTGGTTCAGGTCGGCAGGCGGTAACCGTGCGATTGCGGACACTTACCAAGACGTCCCTCACTATCCGGTGTCCCAAGGTTTAACGTATTTTCGGTTGCGCCTCAATATCGGGGCAACGTTCGGTTATTGTTGGTCCGGCAGAGCGCGACGGAGTGGGGCAAGACGAGCATCGTCTGCCCGCTGGAAGCGGTGAGGCTTCAGTCCACCCATCACCCGCTCACATGGCACCCTCGTCGGCGAGTGACGACACCTCCGCGACCTTGCCGCCGGAAACGAGGCAGCGCCATCTGCTGCGCTCAGGGCCGACGCCGATGATGACTTGCGTATTGGCTTGCGACATGTCCGAGCTCAACGTTGCAATGTCGGCGCTGTTGGTCTGCTTGGCGACGGCCTGTTCGCAGGCGCGCTCGTCGGTCGGGTTTCCGCCGCGCAGGGCCGCCGCGGTCGCCTCTGACGTCGAGGGACGTGGCGGCGACGACGAGGATGATTGGGAGCAGGCCGACAGGCTGAGGAGGGCGAGAAGTGACGCGATCGCGCAGGTCAGATGTCGCATGGACGTTCTCTCTCCGTCTGGTGGTGGCCCATCAATGCCTGGTTGTTTCAATCTTTCATGAATTGACGAAATGATCCAGTCGTGGCGATTGGCGGTGGAGGACGGCTAGAACCACAGATCGCGCACACATGTCCCCCTCGATGGCAGGTCTTCGAAGGTGTCGAAGCCGTCGAAATAGTCGACCGGCAGATCGGCCACCAGCTCGGGCGACGTGAGCCTGACATTGACGGCGATGCGGCGGCGGCCATCTCCGTCAAGCTGAAGGCCGCGCCAGGCGACGACGCAGCCGCAGGTCGGGCAGAAGAGGATCTCGAGCGTCGGGTCCTTCTCGTCGGCACGGCTATAGGCGGTGAGTTCGCCGCTCACAGCGATGCGTTCGCCTTCGTAATCATAGGCCCAGAGGGCGCCGTAGCGGCGGCAGAGCGTGCAGTTGCAGGCGGTGATCGAGCCGGGATCGCCCTCAAGTGTCCATTTCCCGTTGCCGCAGTGGCAGGAGCCTTTCAGCATGGACGTCATCCTTAGATGTGTATGGATAGTGCAGCGCGACACAGCCATTGCGTCAGGCAGCCGCACGGACTGTAAGGGGCGCCACTTGTGGACCTGCCCAATCGACTAGAAGGGAATATCTTCGTCGGGCTTATCAGGTGCGGGCAACTGTTTGCGGGGAGGCTCCAAGCGCTTGCGCTCTTCAGGTGCCGGGAGCGAAGGCTGAGGCTCGTTCTCCTTTGATTCATCAATTTCGCCAAGTATTAGCTTTACCCATTTCCACCATGGCTCTGCACCCTCACGCGCCACATCGCCGCTCAATCGAGCGAGAGCACGTATGCCATCCGTAACGATCTCAAACCGGGTTCGGGCGCGGTCGATTTCCAATACGAGCTCACTGAGCTTTTTGAAGACGGCGTCGCGTTTGCCTTGAGAAAGATCCGAATCGTCGATCGCTAAGCGGATTTGCTCGATGTAGTGTCTGATCTTCTCTTTTGCTGCTACAGAAAGGCCTACACTGTACTTCTTGCCGTGACGGGCATGTTTAATCTCTATCTGTACAGACAGACTCAATACATCTGCTTCAAACTTTTGAAAAATATTCCGAGTATCAGCGTCGCTTGCGGGAACTAAATAGCCTTGGATTACCGGAATATCCAGGGATCTAGCTGCGGATATAACGGCGGTCATGTATTTTCGTTTGCAATACGCCTCAAGGACACTTTGCTCGTTCTCGCTTATGTTCTGGTAAAGCTGAGCGCGAAAGTGCCGTTCTAGGTGTATAAATGCTTTCTCATGATCCTCGGGAAGATCATCGTAGATTGAATCGTTCATCTCCCTCGCCCCCCCCTATAGTATGCAATATCGTTGCACTTGGCTGACTTCGCAAGTCTCTAGGAGGCGGATTGCGTTTTCTGGGGCTGCGCGTGCAATCCGTTCAATTCGGTGACCAGGAACCTATCTCCTGGTCACCGTCAGCAAAGGCGCCAACAATAGGCGCCTAGCTGCGACCGAGCCGCATGACCTTTTCCCCGCCCAGCATCATGCCGGTTTCGCGGAAGCCGAAGCGGTGGTAAAGCGCGTGGGCGCGGGCGTTTTGCGGGTAGACGCCGAGATAGATGTCGCCGCATTCGGGGATCGTGGCCATATGCTCGAGGAGGGCGGCGAGCGCTTTTGCGCCATAGCCCTTGCCCTGATGGCGGGCATCGATCATCAGCCGGTAGATCCAGTGATTGCCGTCATCCGGATCGAGCGCGTACATGGCAAAGCCGACGGGTGCGCCCTCGACCATGACGGCAAAGCCCACGCATTCAGGGCGCTCGGCGAGTTCTTCCAGCGACTCCTCGTTGCTGGCGATGAAATCCATCTGGTCTTCGTGAACGTCCAGTTGACGGATGATGTCGGCATCGACGGCATCGACAGGTAGAAGTGTAATCGTCATTCTGTTCCTCATGGTTGACGCCCCGTGCCGCCTGTCGATTGCCCGCGGGCGTGCCCGTCATCCGCGGTGGTGAGGGATGCGCCCCTCATCCGCGCAGTGAGGCATGCCCCTCATCCGCGCGGTGAGGCGTGCCCCTCATCCGCCTGCCGGCACCTTCTCCCCGCGAGCGGGGAGAAGGGAGGCTGTGGCGCTGTCCTTGTCCACATCCTGCGGCGCCTGACTCTCCCGTAGCGGGCCACGGTCGGGTCGCTGAAGCCAGATGGTGGTCAGATGGGACAAGCGGTTGCCATTTTCCCTCTTCCCGCAGGCGGGGAGAGGGGGAGGGTGAGGGGCAGGGCTTGCGCGACGAATATAGCGTCCAGCCGAGCAAGAGCGTCATTAACAATTTGATTTATAAGTGGTTTATGTTCCAGCCGAATCCGGCCCCGACAACATTGGCGTGGGAATCCGGAAAGGCGAGCCGTTGTCGGCGGGGTGCATTGCCGGAACATTGCGGGGCGGAAACACCGGGGGCGCTTAGGCCTGCGCATTTCGCCGGTACCTCCGATCAGGCCTCGTCCAGAATGCGCGGCTCAGCCAGGCCTGCCCATTGGAAGGTGATGGTGCGGCCCTGGCGGATGTTCTGGATGACGGCGGGGCGGAAAACGGCGAGGCACTCGCCCTCAGGGTCGCGGGCGGAGGGATAGATCAGCCCGTTGCCGCCTTCGGCAAGGATCGTGGCGGCCAGCGCCTGGCCGGCGGGGTAGGCGATGGCCGTGTCGGCATCGAGATAGGCGGCGCCCTTTTCGTCGCGCACATCATGGAAGCGGCAGGTGAAACCGGCGATCAGCTCGCGGTAGCGGCCGATGTCGTGGAAACTGCCGGCTTCGCGGAGCGCCCGGGTGCGGTGATAGACGATTTCCGCCTGGCAGGTTTCAAGTGCGCGCGGGCCGAAGGCGCAGTACCAGGCGCCGCGCTCCTCGCCGTTGAAGCGGTTGCCCGGCGGACGGGCGTGGCAGAAGGCGGCGTTGATCAGCGACCAGCCGTAGCCGTAGGATTCGTTCAACAGTTCGGCCGGATCGACGCCGGCGGGCCGCGCCAGAGGGCTCAGCCGCGCCGAGGTCAACGCCTCCAGCCGGTTGAGGATCTCGATCTCGCCGTCATCGTCGGCGAGCGGCTTGACCGCCGGCTCGTCGATATAGGCGGTCGAGATCAGCCGGATGGTGGCCGGCTCGTTGAAATCGATCTCCGCTATCTTGGGGCGGGCGATCATAGGCCGCCGCGCAGGCCGTCGAGATGGCGCCGCACCTTCAGCATCACCGGAATGCCGCCCTCGATCATCAGCTCGACCGGCGAGCGGCCATAAAACAGCGGCCCGGAATTGACCGCCTTCGGCCACTGATAGGTGAGCGGCCCGTTGAAGAACAGACGCAAGCCCTTGAAGATGCCGACGATCAGGCTCGCGCGCATGCGCTTGTCCTGGTCGAGCCGGCCCTTGAAATCCCCCGCCTTCATCCGGTTCCAGGTGGCGATCGGCACGTCGAAGAGCTGGGCCGCCTCCTTGTTGGTGAGGTTCCAGAGGTCGCATGCCCTAACCACCGCCTTGACGATGACAGCCTCCTCATGCCTTGCGGCATCGCGGTCGGGAAGGGTCGGGGACTGCAAAGCTGGCACAATCGTCTCCTTTGAGTGCATCGTCTATATCATATGATACAAATTTTGGATTTCAAGGGGAGAGGCGTTTCGCCGCCGCGTTCGCCTGCACGCGCTGGCAATCCTGATTCTGGTGCCGTCGCCGGCCAAAACCTGATAAATTTCATCATCGGAACGAGAGGTTTTGCAATGAAGCGTCGCCTCACTACGATCCTTTCTGCTGACGTGGCCGGCTACAGTCGCCTCATGGGGGCAAATGAGGCGGAAACGCTTGCGGCGCTGACGGCGCATCGTGCCGAGCTGGTGGATGCCATGGTCACCGACCATGAGGGGCGCATCGTCAAGCTTGTCGGCGACGGCATGCTGGTCGAGTTCGAGAGCGTGGTCAACGCGGTCGATTGCGCCGCCAAGATCCAGAAGGGGATGCGCCAGCGCAATTCTGCCGTGCCCGACGACCGGCGGATCGAGTTCCGTATCGGCGTCAACATTGGCGATGTCATCGTCGAGAATGACGACATCTTCGGCGACGGGGTCAATATCGCCGCGCGGATCGAGAACTTCGCCAAGCCGGGTGGCGTCGCGGTATCGGCTGCGGTGCGCGAACATGTCGGCAACCGGCTCGATCTCGTCTTCGAGGATGCCGGCGAGCAGCTGCTGAAGAACATCGAGCGGCCGGTGAGGGTCTACAACGTCGTCATCGATGTCCCGCAGGCGGCAAATGACCCGGCCGCTCGCGGGCCGGCTTCGGCACGCAAGCCGTCCATCGCCGTCCTCCCGTTCAACAACATGAGCGATGATCCGACGCAGGAGTATTTTTCCGACGGCATAACGGAGGACATCATCACGGATCTTTCAAAGATCTCCGGTCTGTCCGTCGTCGCCCGGCACACGGTCTTCGTCTACAAGGGAACGCGGGTGACGGCGCAGCGGGTGGCCGCCGAACTCGGCGTCAGCTTTTTGCTGGAGGGAAGCGTGCGCAAGGCGGGCCAGCGTGTCCGCATCACCGGTCAGCTGATCGACGGCATCGACGGACGGCATATCTGGGCCGAACGCTACGACCGCAACCTGACGGATATTTTCGACATTCAGGACGAGATCACCGGCGCGATCGTCGCCCAATTGAAGATCAGGCTGCTGCCGAGCGAGCGGAAGGCGATCGAGCAGGCGGCAACCGCGAGCGTCGAGGCGTACAACTACTGGCTCAAGGGGCGCGAACTCTTCCACAGGATGACGAAGTCGTCGCTGCAGCACGCGCGGCGGATGTTCACCTACGCGGCGGAATTGGATGCAGATTTTGCGCGCGCCTATGCCGGCATTGCCGACTGCGACTCGTTCCTGTGCGGATTCCACGGGGTCAACATTCCGCCGGACACTCTGCTCGAAACCTGCGCCAAGGCGCTGGAGCGGGATTCCACCCTGCCGGAGGTGCATGCATCGCACGGCTACGCGCTCTCGACGGTCGGGCGTTACGAGGAGGCCGCCGCCGCTTTCAAGCGCGCGCTCGCGCTCGATCCGAATTCGCACGAAGCCCACTATTTCTATGCCCGCCACTGTTTTGTCCGCAGTGACTATGAGAAGGCCGTAAAGCATTACGAGCGCGCCGCCGAGATCAGGCCCGACGACTACCGCTCGCCCGTTCTTGCCGGACTCGCCCTGGACCGCCTTGGCCAGCTGGAAAAGAGGGAAAAACTGATCCGGATCGGCCTTGAGCGCGTGGAGCGCAGCATGGTGCTGCACCCGGAAAGCTCCGATTCAGCCCAGCTTGGTGCTTGCGTCTGTGCGGCGCTCGGAGAACGCGACCGGGCGCTGGAACTGATTGCACGGGTCAACGCCATCGACCCGGAAGATGCGCGGGCCTGCTACAACAACGCCTGCGCCTATGCTCTGCTTGGAGAGCAGGAGCTGGCAATGGAACTGCTGGAACAATCCCTTCCGCTCGTTTCTCCGGAGCTTCATGCCTGGATCCTGAACGATTCCGATCTCGATTCGCTCCGCACCCTCCCGCGCTTCCAGGAACTGCTGAAAACAACGAGGTAGGATGTTTAAGCGGCGCCGTGCAGAGCGATCCGTCCCCTGTCAGAGATGCGGGGCCAGCAGTGCCAGGTCGGCCTCGCCGAGCCGGTCCTTGGCGGTCCAGAGCTGGTGCCAGTAGGGGTAAATCACCGGCGGCAGGCTGACGGCGTCGAGCAACTCCTTTTCCTCGTCGGAGAGTTTGAGATTGGCGGCAGCGAGATTGTCTGAGAACTGCGCTTCCGTGCGGCCGCCGATGATGACGGAGGTGACGCCCTTGCGGCCGATCAGCCAGGCAAGCGCAACTTGAGCCGGCGACACGCCGCGCTCGCCTGCTATGGCCACCAGCATGTCGACGATCTTCCACAGCCGCTCCTCGTCGCGGATCGGCGGTTCGTTCCAGCCAGCGAACTGGCGGGTGCCTTCGGGTGTCTCGCCACGCCGGTGCTTGCCCGAGAGCAAGCCGCCTGCAAGCGGGCTCCAGACGAGCACGCCGAGCCCCTGGTCGATCGCGATCGGCATCAGCTCGTATTCGGCCTCGCGGGCTTCGAGTGTGTAGTGGATCTGCTCACTGACGAAGCGCTGGCGACCTTGAAGCGCGCTGATGCCGAGCGCCTTCATGATGTGCCAGCCGGAATAATTGGAGCAGCCGATGTAGCGGACCTTGCCGCTTCTTACCAGGCTGTCGAGCGCCTCCATCGTCTCTTCAAGCGGGGTCTGGCCGTCCCATTCATGCACCTGGTAGAGGTCGATGACGTCGGTCTTCAGCCGTTTCAGACTGGCTTCGCAGGCCGCGATCAGGTGGTAGCGTGACAGGCCGCCGTCGTTCGGTCCCGGCCCCATGTTGAAGCGCGCCTTGGTTGCGACCAGGACACCGTTCTTGCGCTTGCCGCCGAGCACGTCGCCGATGATCTCCTCGCAGGCGCCGGTTGAATAGATGTCGGCGGTGTCGATCAGGTTGACGCCGGCGTCGAGGCAGAGATCGACATAACGACGCGCATCCTTGAGGCCGACATTGCCGACCTCGGCGAACTTGCCGCCGCCGCCGATCGTCATCGTGCCCATGGTGATAACAGAGATTTTCAGGCCGGAACGGCCGAGCAGCCGGTATTCCATGGTCGGGGTCCTTTGCGGGCGGGTGACACCAGAAGTGGTAAGGCCGCCTCATGCCCGAGGAAACGAAGGCCTCCCGCCGGTAAAGTAGCGGCGCGCCGGGCGCGTGCAAGGGCAGCCAGCGGCGGTCGCGCGCCTGCATGCATCTGGGTTGCCGCTCCTGCTTTCTTAGGGCTGGCTAGTGCAATGCAAGATGGTATCGTCCCGGCCGTGAGATGAGGGGAATCACTGTCATGATGCACGCGAGAAGCCTGCTTTCCGCGTCGGCCGTTGCTGCCGGCCTGACCTGTGCGATCGCGTCACCTGCGGAAGCTGCCGAAAACGGTGCAGGTTTCTATCTGCTCGGTGCCCGTGGCCCGATGGCCGGCCTTCTCGCGCCGCCCGGAACCTACTTTCAGAACGACACCTACTTCTATGTTGGCGAGCTCAAGGGTAACCGTCAGCTTCCGCTCGGCGGCGAGATCGTCGGCGAAGTCGACGCGACCCTCGTTGGTATCTTCGGCACCGGCCTCTGGGTCATGCCGGAGGAGGTGCTGGGCGGCAATCTCGGCTTTACCGCGATCGTGCCCTTCGGCGGCCCCAATATCGATGCCACGCTTTCAGCGCCGCGCGCCGGCCGTTCGGCCTCCGTCAGCGACTCGGTCTTCACCATCGGCGATCCGGTGCTCGGCGCGACGCTCGGCTGGCACGAGGGCGACTTCCACTGGACGGCGAACGCCAGCGTCAACGTGCCGATCGGCGACTATCAGAAGGGCGAACTTGCCAATCTCTCGTTCAACCGCTGGGCGGGCGACCTGACCTTTGCCGGCACCTGGCTCAATCCGGAAACCGGCCTCGACCTTTCGGGTGCTGCGGGCTTCACCTTCAACGGCGAGAACCCGGCAACCGACTATCGCACGGGTACGGAATTCCACGCGGAATGGGCGGTGACCCAGCACTTCAGCCCGCAATTCTCCGCCGGTGTTGCCGGCTATTTCTACCAGCAGGTGACGGGCGACAGCGGTCCCGGCGCCAGGCTCGGTGCTTTCAAGGGCCGCATCGCCGCCCTTGGCGGCACCATGGGCTACAATTTCAAGGCGGGCGAAACGCCTGTTTCGCTGACGCTGAAAGTGTTCCAGGAATTCGCGGCCAAGAACCGCCCGGTAGGCACGGCCGGCTTCGTCACCATCGCCTTCCCGATCGGCACCCCGCCGGCGCCGGTGAAATAGGCTGACCGGTTGGCCCCGTCCGGTCTGCAGCCGCTTCCTTGCGCAAGCGGGGACAAGGGAGGGTAGATGAACGCCCGAACCGACGCGCCTTCCGCGACGTTGCTTTGTCCTCCGATCGGCGCATACTGTCGCCATCGCTGGGCTGTTGATACGGGCCCCGGCGGCTGGAAGATCGTTCGCGCTTTCGCCCCAGTTCAGGAGGTCGCGCGGTGTATTCCACGGCCAAACCAAAGGCGCTTCTCCCTCACGAAATGAACCAGATCGAGCAGGTCTTCAGCGAGATTCTGCGCGAGCGCGGGTTGCCGCGCGACTGTGAGATGGCAGAGGCGATCGCAAGGCACATCTTCAGTTGCTACCAGAAGGGCATCCGCGAGAGCGGCGCGCTGAAATACGCGGTCGGTTTCGATCTGCGATCGGCGCCGGAAGCAAATACCGATGCGCTCGTCCATGGCGGCGAGGAGATTGCAGGCGGACCGGACGGCAAGATCGACCCCGTTGATCTTGACATGCTGCAGCGCACCTTCGACCGTGTCTGCATCTGGTGCAGCATCCCGCGCTACGGGAAACGCGCCGACCGCCTGGCGCGTCACATCACAGGTCAGTTTCTCAGGGGAATCTGTGACGAGAGCGCGCTATTCGAGAATTCCATGTGGCTGGAGCAGCATTCCGATTCAACCCGGAACCACCAGGACAGCTGACGTTGACGCGCTTCAACCGGAGCGTACTTCAGATCTTCGCGATGGCGCCGGCCCCCGCACTCCGCGACTACATCTCGAAAAACCGTTCAGGCATCAGGTTCCGGTAGGGGAACATATGGAAATAGGGCCGCGCTTCGGCGAGCACGCGGCGCACCGACGGACGTTCGAGCAGGCGCTCGAAATAGGCGGCAAGATGCGGGTGTTTCTCATCGAAGGGCTCGACGATGCCGCCGTAAAAGAGTGCAGGCGTGGCGGCGCAGTCGGCAAGGCTGAAGGCATCGCCGGCGGCGAAGATGTTTTCGGCGAAGTGCTTGTCGGCCATGCCATAGGCGAGGCCGAGCGTGGCGCGGGCGTCAGCGACGCCGCGATGGTCGTTCTCGCCAGGGCCGCGCAGCGTGTCGGTGACGATCTTCTGCATCGGCACGTGAATGTAATTGTCGAAGAAGCGGTCCCAGAGCCGGACCTTCAGCGCCGCGTCCGCATCGTCGGGGATCAGCCTTTGGCGGCCGGGATAATAGCGGTCGAGATATTCGATGATAACAGAGGTTTCCGGCATCACCACATCGCGGGCGCTGTCGGTCAGCACAGGCATCTTGCCGACCGGCCAGAGCGCGGCGAAGCGGGCCGCTTCTGCCGGATCAAGGAGATCGACCAGGCTGCTCTTGAACGGTGTATCGTTCTCGTAAAGCGCGATCAGCACCTTGTGGCAGAAGGAGGCGAGCGGATGCTGGTAGAGCGTAAGCGACATGCGGGTGATCTCCGGTCGGACGGTTCCACGGGACTGGCGTTGCGACAGAATGAGCGCCGAGTTCACTTCTGTCCATCGTCAATGATATCATTTTAGTACTGGTTTAAATATGCAATCAGATTGTGATCGACGCGCCGACGCTTGTCAACGCGGTCACACGCGAAGCGTACCGAATTTGCGCACAGCCATTGAAAGCGCAAAAGCTGCCCTAGAATTAATAGAGTAAGGGCGTCGCAACGCTCGGCGCCCGTCGTTATCGCGACAGGGGAGGATCGCCGATGCGCTGCTTCACGGTACTTGGGCCCTCGCAGACCGGAAAAACCACGCTTGTGGACAAGCTGGCCGGTCTGGAGGGGGCCTCCAGAAAAGCTGCTTCACCCTATGGATTGAACCTCACGGAATTCGAGTTTGGCGGTGAACCCTGGTGCGCGCTGGATGCGCCCGGGGGCACCGAGGCGCTCGGCCACGCGCAGCACGCGCTGATCGCCAGCGACGCCTGCGTGCTCTGCGTATCGCCGGCGCCCGAGGAGGCGGTGCTCGCCGCCCCCTATCTCAAGGTGATCGAGGCGTCCGGCACGCCCTGCATCCTCTTCATCAACCGCATGGACGAGCCGCGAGGGCGGCTTCGCGACGTGATTGCGGCGCTTCAGGACTATTCCAGCCACATGCTGCTCTTACGCCAGGTGCCGATCCGTGAAGGCGACAAGATCGTCGGCAGCTGCGACCTGATCTCCGAGCGCGCCTGGCGTTACCGCGAAGGCCAGACCTCGGCGTTGATCGAGATCCCCGACACGATGATGGAGCGCGAAAAGGAGGCGCGCGCCGAATTGCTCGAGCATTTCTCCGAGTTCGACGACTGGCTGCTTGAGGAGCTGATCGAGGACCGGGCACCTGCAAGCGACACGATCTATGCGATCTCCACGCGGCTTTTGAAGGAAAACCGGATCATTCCCGTGCTCGTCGGGGCGGCGAGCCACGCCAACGGCATCATGCGGCTGATGAAGGCGCTGCGCCATGAGGCGCCCGGTGTCGACGCACTCAAGAAGAGGCTGGCGGCGGCCGGCCCGATCACCGAGACCGCCCTTTCCGCCGTCAGCTTTCATGCCTATCATCGCGCCAATGTCGGCAAGACGGTGCTGGTCCGGGCGCTGACATCGGGCATCAAGCAGGGCGCCACACTTGGCGGCGGCAGCCTCGGTTCGCTGCAGGATCCGGCCAGCGGCAAGCCGCTGCAGAACGCGACGCCCGAGGCGGGCGCGATCATCGCCGCGGTCAAGGCCGACCACCTGCCGGTGCCGGCGCTCTTGGCCGCCAACACCACCGCCATGGCGCCGGACTGGACGGTGCCGCCGACGCCGATGCTGGAGCGCATTCTGGTGCCCGACAGCGAGCGCGACGAGACGAAGCTTTCGGGCACGCTTGCCAAGCTCGCAGAAACCGACCGCGGGCTCGCGGTCATGCAGGAGGAGGGAACCGGCGCCCAGCTCGTCTGCGTGCAGGGGCCGATGCACCTGCGCGATCTCTGCAAGACGCTCGCTGACGTCTTCCATGTCGGCGTCACCGACAAACACCCGAGCCCGACCTATCGCGAGACGGTGCTGAAACCCTCCGATGTGCACTACCGCCACCGCAAGCAGACGGGCGGCGCCGGGCAGTTTGCCGACGTCAAGCTCAGCGTGCACCCGAACGAGCGCGGCTCCGGCTTCTCCTTCGCCGAAACGGTGAAGGGCGGGGCCGTGCCGCGCAACTTCATCCCGGCGATCGAGGCCGGCGCGCGCGAAGCGATGGAGAAAGGGCCGCTCGGTTTTCAGGTGATCGATGTCGGCGTGACGCTGACCGATGGCCAACACCATTCGGTCGACAGCAACGACTTCGCCTTCCGGGCGGCGGCGAAGATGGGCGTGCGGCAGGCGCTGTCGCAGGCCTCAGCCGTCCTGATGCAGCCGGTCATCCGCATCGAGATCCACATCCCCTCGATCTATTCCGGCAGCCTGGTGCCGATCGTCTCCACCTACAAGGGCCAGGTGCTCGGCTTCGACCGCGACGAGGCGGCCAAGGGCTGGGACATCTTTCGCGCGCTCGTGCCCGGATCGGCGCTCGACGATCTCTCTCGGGCTCTGCGCGCGGCAACGCAAGGCATCGGCTACTTCTCCAAGAGCTTCGACCATTTCGAGGAACTCTACGGCAAGGAGGCCGACGCGGTGATCCACGCGCACGGGGCGCAGCAGGCGGGATGAGAGCGGTTTCTTGATCATAGCCCGTGAGTGTTCACGGGCTATCGAGACCGGCAATCCAGCACGACGAGCTTTCCCTGGCTGTCGATGTACATGATCGACCGGTCGTGGAGAAACAGTGCCGTTTTGCTGTCGACCTGGCCCGTGCGGTTCGCGCAGAAATAGTCGCTCGAAAGCCCGGATCTTTTGCCGTTTATGATGTTGTAGGAGCTCAGCGCCCAGTGGAAACCGTCCGTGCGTAGCTGGCCGCTGTAGGCGTCGCGATAGCGGTCCGATTGCAACCCAACCAAATAGATTGGATGCACATCGCCGCCGCTCCAACGGTAGACATTGTCGCCGGCAGGAAAGGTCAGCTCGGATGCATTCCTGATATCGACGAAGCTGCCGTTTTCGCTGACGAAGAGGCTCTGTATCCCGCCAAACTTCGCGCCCGGCTCAAATCTCCCGTCAGGCGTGACCACCACCACCGACGAACGCACATCCATGGGGAGGTCCGCGCCGAGCGAATAGTCTTCCCATTCGGTTTTGGAGAACACGTAGCCCTCAAGATAGGGCTGGAAATCCCGGATCATGTAGTTGCCGGTGACTTTCACCTCGCAAGTTGCAGTGTCCAGCCTGCAAGCAATGCCGTTATAGATGTCATTCTCCTGTTCATAGGCGAAGCGGATACGTCCGCTGAAGCGATCCCAGAAGGTCTCCTTGGTTTTGGCTGCCAGCGCGATTTCACTGCCCTTGGCAATCAGGCTCTTCACTTCGTAGCCGCCGAACGGAATGTAGCGTTCGCTGCCCGTGTCGATATTGCGAACGACGAGCGTTTCGTCCTTGCTGTAATAGAGCGTCTGGCCGTCGATCCAGTGGGATCGGACATGGTAGCCAAGGTTGGGAAAGCCATCCGGATCGATTGACGGGTCCAGGTGCGGGGCAAACGGGGCGCCCTCCGGCTGGCCGCCAAGCAGCAACACGACCAGGATACTCAACGTCGCCGAAATGATCAGGATGCCTTTGCCTCGCAAACGGCGACGCGGGCGTGCTTGCCGCGCGCTGCGGCCCTCCGGCAGATTGCGACCGTCTGCGTTGTTCATAATCGCGAACTCCCCCTCCGGTAGAGTAGCACGCGGGATCGATTTGCCAAAGGCGCGGGAGCGTCAGCACCGGGGAACGGGATAGCGAGCTTCATATGGTCGAGCGGAGTGCAGGCGGAAACCAAACGCAGGTTCCTCATCCCGCCCTGTCGAAGGGGCAGCCACCTGCCTGTTGCGCGCCTTCGTCTCGGCGATCAGCCAGTCGAGGACTTGGGTCCACCGCTGGTCCGGCGAAGCCCTTCGTTGCGCTTCCGCGAGCCTCGTCGAAATCCAGTTCCCTCGGCGGTCCCTCCGGCTCCTGATCGAGCGCGACTGCAGCTTCGGGTAACCAGGCTCCGGTCGGAATACACCGACGAGGCCCGACGCCGACGAGGTCGTCACCGCCAACTGAGCACGCGCAGCGTGAATTTCCTTTTTGGCTCTCGTATAATCTGCATGATATCGGCCGCACAACAAGTCGTTGCGTGACCCAGCGAGCAAAAATCTATCGGTGGAATGGAGGCTCTCGATGCACACATTGAAGACGAGGCTGTCTGTGGCGCTCTCGACGTTTGCCATAGCCGCATTGCTGTCCGGCACGGCGATGGCGGAAGACACCCTGCGGACGATCAAGTTTCTCGCAGGTCACACGAGCGTGGCCATCCATGACGATCTTGTCGAACGCGATAGCCATATCTTTGTCTTTGCGGCAGAGGCTGGGCAAGAGGCGAACATCCAGGTGAAATCGCTTGAAGAGAACGCCGACCTGACAATATACCAGCCGCCGAGCAAGATCGAACACGATGCCGATGGTCTCGACGTCGACGGCGAGATTCTGCAGGGCGGCAAGCCTGTTCCCGGCCTTGACCCAGGCGCCACGCGCCATTGGCAGGGAAAGCTTCCTGCGTCCGGTTCCTATTACATCGAACTGGTCAGCGATCGGGGGAACGTCACCTACGACCTCACGGTCTCTATCAAGTGAGCCGATGCTCAGAGGCATTGACACCGCGCACAATTGCCCCTTTACGCCTGCCATTTTGGTGATGGTGGGATTAATTGACCGCTCGTCGGTGGCGTTCAGTCCCGCGTCCCGCGGTCGCGGCGCCATGCTTCTATCGTCACCTCGTCAATCAGACTTGCCCGCCGCGAACTGGCCTCCGCCTTCCATCCAACTCCCGTCCCTGTTCCGGACGTCCGGCAGGCTCCGCTTTATGCTCTGCTCTCTTGCTTTGGCGAGCTGACGCCTGCGGCAGGCAAGACATCACAAGAAAAACTATTAGGTCCTGAGCCTAATCTACTTCGCCAATTCGATGTCGACCCGACCGATCTTCCCATCGAAGGCGAAGGGGCGTTTGTCGGCATAAGCCTGGGAGACGGGAGAGCCGAGATCTGCCCCGACGTCGAAGCTTTCGGTCGCGGTAAACGCTGCCGGAACGGTGCGCCTGACGGTCGTCTTCGCCGCTTCCTTTCCATCCACCGTGATGACCACCTCGGCCGGTCCCGCCGGCTTCGGGATCGCGGTCGATATCTCGATCCGGTGCTTGCCGGCCGGTATCTTATCCGTCCGCGCCTGGTAGTTCTCGATGATCATCATGTTGTATTCATAGACGAGTTCTCCGTCCTGCATGTAGACCGAGAGGCCGCCGCCAGCGCCGCCGACGGCGTAGAGCACGCCGTTGGCGTTCTCGCCGAACTCGGCATCGATCCGGACATCCGTACTTTCCCGCCCCACGCCGGGTGCTGCGAATTCCGGCATGCGCCGTGTCGTGTGGCTGAAGGTCCACTTGTCATAGCTCGACTTGATGCGGTCTTCCGGGTGCAGCCGCAGCCAGTTGCCGGCGCCGATCGGGAAATCCTTGTTCTCTTCGGCGACATCGAGGAAGCGCTTCTTCATCTCCGCAAGCTTCCCCGGATTAGCCGCAGCAAGGTTCTCCGCCTGGGAGAAGTCGGTCTTCAGGTCATAAAGCTCCCACTCGTCCTTGGCCGAGTCCCAGCTCGCGAGCCGCTTGGCGGAGCCCGGCGTGTCCCAGGGAGTGAAGGGGCCGGGCACGTCAGCAAACCAGCCGTCGAGATAGAGGCCGCGGCTGCCGTTGTTGTCGAAGAACTGCTCCAGTTTCTGCGGCGCAGCGTCCGCATTGGCGAAGGTATAGGCAAGGCTGGTCCCGTCGATCGGCAGTTGCTCATAGCCGTTGACGCTCTTCGGCGCCTTGATGCCGAGGATTTCGTAGATCGTCGGTGCGATATCGACGACGTGATGGAACTGTTGGCGGAATTTGCCGTCGTGCTTGATATGCCCCGGCCAGGAGACGACCATCGGATTGCGGGTGCCGCCGAAATAACCCGCCATCAGCTTCGTACCCTTGAACGGCGTGCCGCCGGCCCAGGCCCAGCCGGCATGATACATGTTGTCGGTCTTGCCCGTCCCGAGAGCGTCGAGGCCGCCGATTTTATCAAGTGCTGCCATCTGCTCTTCGACGGTGTTTTCGATGTTGTTCTGCGCGAGCAGCTCGCTGATCGAGCCCTGCTGGCCCTCGGCGCTGGAGCCGTTGTCGCCGAAGATGTAGAAGACCAGCGTGTTGTCCTTGAGCCCGCGGCTCTCCATGCCGTCGATCAGGCGGCCGACCTGCACGTCGGTGTGCTCGACGAAGCCGGCGAAGATTTCCATCAGCCGTTCCTGAAACGGCCGCTGGCTTTCCGGGATGCTGTCCCAGGAGGCCATGGTCGGATCACGCTCGGTTAGCTTCGTGTTCGCGGGGATGACGCGCATATCAAGCTGGCGCTTGTAGGTCCGTTCGCGATAGGCATCCCAGCCGGAGTTGAACTTGCCCTTGTACTTGTCGGCCCATTCCGGGAACACATGATGCGGCCCATGGGCGCCGCCCGGTGCCCAGTACATCAGGAACGGCTTGTCGGGGTCGTAGGCGCGATAGTCGTCCAGCCACTTCAGCGCCTTGTCGACCATGTCCTCGGTCAGATGGTATTTGGGGTCGTCGTGCGGCGGCTCGACTGCGTCGTAGTTTTCCGTCAGCCGCGGTTCCCACTGCGAGGTTTCGCCACCGAGAAAGCCGTAGAAATACTCAAAGCCGTAGGCGTTCGGCCAATGGTCCTTCGGGCCGATCGCGGTCGTCTCGGTCGCCGGTGTATTGTGCCATTTGCCGAAGGCCGAGGTGTGATAGCCATAGTTTTTCAGGACCTCGGCGACCGTTGCCGCCGTCTTCGGGATGACGCCGGTGTAGCCGTCGAAGGCGACGGCACGCTCGGCGATCGTGCCTGACCCGACGCGTGTGTGGTTGCGACCCGTCAGAAGCGCCGCACGCGACGGCGAACAGATGGATGTGGTGTTGAAACCGGTGAAACTGATGCCTTCGCTGGCGAGCCTTGACAGCGTCGGAGTGCGCACCTCACCGCCGAAAGCCTCGGAGACGCCGAAGCCGACATCATCCAAGAGCACGATCAGGATGTTTGGCGCGCCCGCCGGCAGGCGCTCAGGCGTTGCCGGCCATTCCATCGTCGAGTCCTGCAGCCGGGGCTTCGCCACACCCTTCATTGGCTGGGGTGGAAAGGGCAGGACCGAGCCGTCGGACGCAACCGTCTGGGCTGAGGCCGGCGGGGCGACACCGGCCAAAGCAACCGTCGCTGAAAAGACCGCGGACAGAAACCGCCGAGAAGTTACCTTGTCAAAAACGAACATCGCTGCGCTCCCAACAACTGCTGTGAAGGAATTCTCAAGGCGAATGGGGCAGGCAAGACGTAGGACGAAGGTCGTCCGATCGGGAAATGTATCGACCGGAGCCTACCCGCGAAACTTGCAAAAGAAAACATTGAGTGCCCGAAAACGCGTTATCCTTCACGCCTGCGCCAGCACGGTAACTGTTACGTACTTCCGCACGTGGGGGCTCCGGGCCTAGTGTCTCCTTCACGAAACGGGCCTGGCGCTTTGCCTTGGCCGTTTCGGTTTGAATGCCGAACGTGCAGGGATTGGTCCTATGAGCTTCATCGATCTTTTCGCCTGGATCGTGCTGATCGTGCTCGTGGTGAGTACGGTTGCGGTCCTCGTCTTCCTCGCCATGCTGCCGGGCTCGATCGCCAGGCGCCGCAACCATCCCTGGGCGGAGGCTGTCACCGTCGCCGGCTGGGTGACGCTGTTCCTCGGCTTTGCGCTTTGGCCGATCGTGCTCGTCTGGGCCTATGTCGATGTGCCGCGGCCGAGCAATGTGCAGCCAGGCGCGGCACAGGCAAGCGAGGCGGGCCGGCCATGATCGTTGTTCTCCTCAATGTCTATCTGGCGATCCTCTTCTGCCTGGTGAAATTCAGGATCGTGCCTTTCAACCTGTTCTGGAAGATCTCTCCGGCGATCGTGTTCCTGCTGCTTCTCATTGGCCTGTTCATTCCGATGAACTGGGGCGCGCCGCAGGGCAAGGCGCTGGTGGTGCGCAATTCCGTGGCGATCGTGCCCGATGTCGCCGGCGAGGTGCTGGAGGTGCCGGTCGCCTCCAACAGCGCGCTCAAGGCGGGCGACGTGCTCTTTCGCATCGACCCCGTGCCCTATCAGGCGAAGGTGGACGCGCTGCAGGCGCAGCTTTCGCTGGAAGAACTGCGGCTTTCGCAGATGACGAAGCTGCAGTCGCGCGATGCGGCGAGCGAATTCGATGTCCAGCAACGCCAGGCCGAAGTCGACAATCTGAAGGCGCAGATTACCAATGCCAGGTGGGAACTGGACAAGACGACGGTGAAGGCCCCGGCTGATGGCTACGTGACCAACCTTGCGCTGCGGAAAGGCGCGCGGGTTGCAAGCCTGCCGCTGTCGCCGGCCATGGCCTTCATCGATACGTCGGAAACGATCATCGGCGTCGAGATCAACCAGATCGACGCGCGCTACATCGAGCCCGGCCAGAGGGTGGAGGCGACGTTCAAGTTCGCGCCCGGCGAGACTTATAGCGGTACGGTCGAAGGCGTGCTGCAGGCGATCGCCTCCGGACAGGCGCGGGTATCGGGCACGGCGGTTGCGCCGGAGGCGGTATCGGCCGCACCCTTCATCGTGCGGGTGAAGCTCGACGACCAGGGCTTTGCCGCCCGGTTGCCGGCCGGCGCTACCGGCGATGCGGCCATCTTCACCGACCGCGTGAAAGCGGCGCACGTGATCCGCCGGGTGCTGCTGCGCCAGATCGCGATCACCAATTACGTCAATCCGTTCTGACCCCGCATCATCACGGCGGCAGGCTCGCGGTTGTTAAGCGGCCGATCGGGAAATAGCATGGCGCCCGCACGCCGGGACCCGAGCCGCGAGAGATCAAGAGATGACGATGCCTTCCGCAATCCAGACACCGCAAGTCCTTCTGACGAGTGCCGGGCGGGCGTGGAGCGGGCTTTCGGCCGATTTCATCCATATTCCGCGCGGCCGGGTGCATGTGCCCGGCGGCGATTTGCACCGGCTTGGCATGCATTTCGGCCCGCCGGTCAAGGCCGATTGCCAATGCGGCGGCCGGCGTATGCGGCGGGTGCAGAAGCCGGGCGACATCGACATCGTGCCGGCCGGCGTCGACGGCTCCTGGGAGGATGACGCCGACTGCCGCATCCTGCGGATAAGCCTTACGCCGTCTTTGATCGCGCGCGTTGCCGAAGAGATGGGGCGGGGTGCCGGCACGGCGCAATTGCGGCCGCAAATGCAGGTGCGTGATGTCAGGCTTGAAGCGATCGGCTGGGCGATCAAGGCGGATCTGGAGGCCGATATCCCGTCCGATCCGCTTTACATCGACCTGCTTGCCAACGCGCTTGCCGTGCGGCTGATCGAGACCGCGAACGGCGGCATGCAAGCGGAAGGCCGAAACGCGGCGAAGCTTTCGGCGCGGCAGTTGCGGATGCTGACGGAGTACATCGAGACCAATCTGGACCGGAAGCTGCATCTCGCCGAACTGGCGACGGTCGCGGGCCTGAGCGCGACGCGCCTGAAGATTTTGTTTCGCAACAGCACCGGCGTGCCGGTGCATCAGTATGTCATTCGCCGTCGCGTCGAGCATGCCCGCGCCCTGTTTACCGCAACGACGATGCCGGCAAGCGAGATTGCGGCGGCATCCGGTTTTGCCCATCAGAGCCATATGGCCTCGACCATGCGCCGGCTTCTTGGCCTGACGCCCGGCGAAATCGCCCGGCAGGTGAATGATTTCCGGCCGAACCTGCAAAATCCCGCCTGAATTTGCGCGACGATCTCCTGCCGCATCCTTAGTCCTTGCCGGTCTTCAGCAAGGAAAGAGATCATGTTTGTTATCCTCGGAGCGGCCGGAAAGGTCGGTTATTCAACAGCATCGGCGCTCAGCGAGGCGGGCCTCCCGGTCCGGGCGGTGCTGCGCGATGCGGCGAAGGCGAGCCGGCTGAGCGCGCTCGGATGCAAGGTCGCGATCGCCGATCTCAGGGATCCGGCAGCCCTTGCTGCGGCCATTGCCGGCGCCGAGGCGGTGCAGATCATCCTGCCTCCACCGCTTTACGCCGAGGACGCGCCAGGGGAGATGCGCCAGGCGATCGACAGCATGGTCGCGGCGCTGCGGCAGGCACGGCCGACCCGTGTGCTTGCCATCTCGGACTATGGCGCCCATGTGCCTGATGATATCGGCATGCCCACAATGTACCGAGTTTTCGAGGAGCGCCTTCGTTCGCTGGACACGCCGAAGGTCTTGCTGCGCTCGGCCGAGCATATGGAAGGCTGGGCCCGCTCTATCCCGGTAGCGATGGCGACCGGCATCCTGCCGACCCTGCATGATGAGGTGGATAGGACGTTTGCCACCGTTTCGACTGTAGATGTCGGCCGGATGGCGGCCGACCTCCTGCGCCATCCAGGCGCTGACATGGCTGAGCGCATCGTCCATATCGAAGGACCGCGCCGCTACAGCGCCGCCGACGTGGCTGGCGCCTTGAGCCTGTTGCTCGGCCGCACGATCATCGCCCGTGCCGTGCCGCGGAGAGAGTGGCAGCAAAGCCTGGAGCGGGTGTTAAGTGCGAGCCTCGCCAGGCTGCTGGTCGCCCTCTACGACGCCCATGGCAGGGGCGGGCTGATCGACATCGAGCCCGGCCGAGGCGAAGTCCGCCATGGGACCACCGATCTCATCGAGGCTCTTCGGCCGTTTGTGCCGGCGCGGTGAGGGGCGGGGCGTCGCCCCGCTGTGAGGTGGGCGACGGCGCAACGAGGAGCTGCATCGGGGCCCTGCCTAGAGCATCCCGCTCTCATGTGGATCCACGTGAGGCGGAAAGATGCTCTAGAATCAAAGTGCTAGAGCGTCCTTGGTGCGTTCGTATGAACGCACGGCGCTCTAGTTCATGCCCGCAAGCACGCGTCCGAAGGCAGCGTCGAAGTCAGCGAGGCTAAAATTCTGCGGGTCGTCATGACCGTTGCTGATGCCTTCGTCCATGGCCGCGTGAAACGCGGGAACGAGGCCGGTGCCGGCACGGGTGCTTGCGACCAGATAGAGCAGCGCCAAGCGATCGTACTGGGTGGATGAGAAGCCGGGCGTCGGCGCGTTGCCGTCCGGCTGGCTCGGATGCTTGCGGCGCGGCTGGATGTTCTCGATGTGGATGAACATGCCGCGCGAGAGGGTGCCGATGGTGCCCTCCAGCTTGGTGGCGCGCCAGGGAACGTTGAGCTTGTGGCCGACATAGGTCTCGCCTTTGCGGTTGAGGAAGATGTGGGCCTTGGCGTCGGTTGCATCGTGGTAGCGATCAAGCCGATTGACCCGGTTGCTGGTGTCGATATCGGCGGGGAACGGTTCATTGACGAGGTTCGGCGTGCTCGTGTCGTGAATGACGAAATAGCGGGCCTGCGGCGCATTCGGATTGTTGGTGTTGCCGCGCGAAAGCGGGTCGTCGAGACTGCCGCCGACACCGGCTTCGGTTAGACCCGCGGCCGTGATTGCCTGGCGCAGCTTGGCCTTGGACACCGTGACCGGCTTGCCGATGAAGCCAGCGAGATTGGCCGGGAGCTGAGCCGGCGCGGCGTCGACATTTCCGAGGATCTTGACCTTGCGCAACAGGCAGGAGGCCTGCTCCGCGGGCGTTCCCGCGAAGGCAAAGCTCTGTTTGTCGAACTTGCACTTTCCGAACGTTGCTGCCGTCGTCGGGCCGCTTGCGGCGGCAAAAACGAGCAGGCTCAGGGGCAGAAGGTAGCGCATGGCAACACCTTTCCTGTTGGCTTGGAAACAATCACGGGCACATTTCGCCGCCGGTCAGGCCAAGCTTCTGCTTGGCGAAGGTGCATAGGGTGGCGACGGCATTGGCTGGCGTAATGCTGGCGCTGCGGCTGCCTGGATAGGCGATGAAGATCACATCGCCGGACAGGCCGAAATTTCGGTAGGGATAGACATTGCCCGGTCCGACGCAGGTCTTGCCGTCGTCGCTCCACTTCTTGCAGCGGCTTTCGCCGATCGCTTCGAAGACCCGGCTCGAGCCTTCACCAAGGCGCATGAACGGACCACCATCGCCGATCAGGATCGGCGTCCACCGGTCCTTGTAGACGACGACGCCCATGTCGCCGAGGCGCAATCCGGTCTTTTCGGCGAACAGGCGACCCATCTCGGCGCTCCTGTTGCCGGTTATCCTGGAAAGACCGGCCGTCGGCATCACGATGTAGGGGATCCGATCGGGATCGACCTGAGCCGAGCGCGCCGAAGAATTGGGCGAGCCCGGCCATTTGTAGGCCGTCTCCTTCAGATCGGTAGCACCCGGCAGGCCGTTCCATGCCGCCCAGGAGCCATCGACATCAAGCGCCATCTTGCTGCGCCAGTAGATGGCGCCATCCTTGAGGCGCAGCAGCGCCTTCACGTTGCTGGGGTCGCGGCTGCACAGGTAATATTGCCGGTTGTCGGGCGTGTTCGGAAGCTTGAGATTGAAGTCCAGGAAATGATCCTTGGCTCCCTGGCCGGCCGCGCCGCCGTCGCAGGCGACGAACTCGAGCCGGTAGGGCTCGTCGAGCGGGGCGGCCGCCGAAAAGTCGATCGCTTGAAGGCGCCCGGCAGAGCTTGCGGGCGGTTCCGCCGCAAATACGTGACTGGCCAGAGCGGCAAGAGCGAGGGTGCTGAGGGAACGGGCGAAATTAGACACGACTGATGACATGGCCAGGGCCCCTTTGAAGCTTGGCATCGTTGCAACGTGTGTAACTCAGGCAGAATTCAGCTTAATTTTACCGTGTGCAATCCAGACGGCAATAGCGATGTTGATGTCCTTGTGGTTGAGGGCGCTCATCGGTGAAAGATCGCTGTCGGAGCCGTGGCTGTCCGGCTTTGTGCGATTGCTCGTCAGTACCTGTCGGGAACCATGGCCGTCCTTCGTCTTTAAGAGGTGCACGAAGGGAGAGATCTCACATGAAGCTTTATTTCAGTCGCAATCCCAATCCGCGCCTGGCCGTTGCCGTCGCGGGATATTTGGGATCCGGGATCAAGTTCGAATATGCATCGCCGCAATCATCGGGAGAGGCGGAGCGCTTCCGATCGCTGAACCCCAACCTGCTGTTGCCGATCCTTGAGCGTCCCGGCCGGCCGCTCTGGGAAGCGGATGCGATCGCCTGTTGCCTTTCGCGGCACATGGGCTCCAATTTCTGGCGCAGGGACGAGGACGAGCCCGAGATGATCCGCTGGCTGAGCTGGGGCAAGGAGAATTTCGTCAGAGCCTGCGACATGGTGCATTTTGAGCGGGGCACGAAGCTGCGCTACGACATCGGCCCGTGCGATGAAGAGATGGTGGAGGAGGGGATGCGGGCGTTTCACAAGGCAGCCCGGCTGCTTGAGGCCGAGCTTGCGGAGCGCGCCTGGCTCGTCGGCGACACGGTCTCCTTTGCCGATTTTCGCATGGCGACATTCCTGCCCTTCAACGATGCCGCCCGGCTGCCGATCGATGATTATCCGTCGCTCAAGCGCTGGTCGCGGCAGCTGGACGAGATTGACGCCTGGCGCGATCCCTTCGGTGGGCTGGCAGCGCCGGAGTTGCCGCCGATCCCTGGCTGATTGCTCCGTTCGCGCGCCGGCGACCGCGGCAGCGGTGATGTCGGCGCGTGCATCCGTAAGTAGCATCCGCTCTCGCCATTCATTTTCGCGTCTGCTAAAATTACCACGAAAACGTGTCTACCGGGTCTTCTTGCTCAAGCGTGGCGGGATTTGACGCAGGAACGTGGGCCAGCGTTACTGAGGCTCATCGAGCACTTCGCTGTGGTGGATACTCAGCGATTGAGAGGGGAAAAACAATGCGATTTCAAGTCATTGGCTCTCGACCCATAAATGCCACGGATAGTGATTTCGAGGCTTTAAAGGCGGCCTGTCGCGACATTGGTCGCGAGTTGGCATCTAGGCATCATGAGGTCGTACTGGGGTCTCTTGGTGAGACGACTGCTGATCGTTATGTCGCTGACGGAATGAAGGAGGTTAAAGGAAAACACAAGCTGACTTTTCACAGGCCAGACGGCGCGAGCGCAATAAAAATGAGCTTGCCAGAAGACAAATTTGAGGTAACCGAAAAGAATTTCAAGGGAAACCGCCATATTAATGCACTTGCAGAAGGCATGACGATGCTTGTCATCGGTGGCCAAAGGGGAACGGCCACGGCAGGTTTTGCTGCATTTGCACTCAAGAGACCCGTTTTGGCTTTGCCGTGCTTCGGAGGAGCCGGGAAAGATATTTGGGACGGCGTCAGCGTGAGATATGGTCAGTCCCTAACCTCCGATACGCTGGACGTGATAAAGGGAAACTGGGACGGATCTAGCGCCAAGGTGGTGGTTGATGCCCTTGAACAGTTAACTCGCAATAATCCCTTTGACGATAGAATTAAATGGCCACAGATATTTCTGGCTCTGGCGGCGCTGGTGATGGTGCTGTTGTGGGTTTTCATTTTTAGCATTGGGCCAAAACATAAAGACTCATTTCTATATATGTTATTTTTCTTCCAAATAGGAATTGCCTCTGTGATTGGAACTATCGCAAGAACTGTATTAAATGTTTATTTTGACGTTTCCAATGTGTACTCATCTAAGCGCGTTCTCAGCGATTTTGTTATCGGTATCATTATGGGATTTGGATTTTTCCTGTTCATTCTGGCTTCCGGTGTTCTTCTCGTCGGTGAAGAATTCGATATCAGGCCCGAGGATTTTCGGCGTCTCTCGGTATTCATGAGTTTAGTTACTCTGGCGGCCTCGTTTTTATTGGAGCGCTCTGTCGAAGAGTTTCGCAAGCGCATTGGAAAGCACCTTGAAGTCGGACAATGATACAAAGAAGAAGCCGGGACTCCGCTTCCCGGCTGTCGAGACGGTGATCATCGGCGAAACCGTCCCAAAATCGGCCTGTCACTGCGACCTCTCCGTCCCCTGACATTCCCGGTCGAATCCCGAAAGGTGTTTCGCGTTTTTTAGGAAAGCGAGATTTGTCCTCCTTCAGTACCTTTTGGTTGTCCCGCTGGAGACGGGACGCATCGCGAAGGTATGGAGGAGATACCCTTGGCAAGCATTTCAGAGGACACTGCGCTTACCCAGAATCCCGAAGACGAACGGCTGAGCATTGGGGCCAATCTGGCCTATGGTCTGCAGCACGTTCTGACCATGTATGGCGGCATCGTTGCCGTTCCATTGATCCTCGGCCAGGCGGCCGGTTTGAATTCCAGCGATGTCGGCCTGCTCGTCACCGCCTCGCTTTTTGCCGGTGGTCTGGCGACCATCCTGCAGACGATCGGCGTGCCGTTCTTCGGCAGCCGCCTGCCTTTGGTGCAGGGCGTTTCGTTTTCGGGCGTCGCGACGATGATCGCCATTTCCGGCAATGGCGGCATTCCGGCGATCCTTGGTGCGGTCATTGCGGCCTCGCTGATCGGCCTTTTGATCACGCCGGTCTTTTCGCGCATCACGCGCTTCTTCCCGCCGCTCGTCACCGGCATCGTGATTACCACCATCGGGCTGACGCTGATGCCGGTGGCGGCGTTGTGGGCCATGGGCGGCAACAAGGCCGCACCCGACTTCGGCAGCCCTGCCAATATCCAGCTTGCCGCCGTCACGCTCATCATCGTGCTGCTCTTGAGCAAGCTTGGCAGTGCGGCGATCTCCAGGCTTTCGATCCTGCTTGCAATCGTCATCGGCACCGGCATCGCCTATGTTGCCGGCATGACCGATTTCTCGCAGGTGGCAAACGGCCCGGTCTTTGCGCTTCCGAAGATCTTCCATTTCGGCTACCCGACCTTCGAGCTTGCCGCTGTTATCTCGATGCTGATCGTCATCATGGTGACTTTGGTCGAGACCTCGGCGGACATTCTCGCCGTCGGTGAAATCGTCGAGACCAAGGTGGACTCGCGTCGCCTCGGCGACGGCCTGCGCGCCGACATGCTGTCAAGCATTCTGGCACCTGTTGTCGGCTCGTTCACACAGAGCGCCTTTGCCCAGAATGTCGGCCTCGTGGCGGTCACAGGTGTGAAAAGCCGCTTTGTGGTGGCAACCGGCGGCATGTTCCTGGTGGCGTTGGGCCTGCTTCCGGTGATGGGGCGCGTCGTTGCCTCGGTGCCGACCTCGGTTCTCGGTGGCGCCGGCATCGTGCTGTTCGGCACGGTTGCGGCAAGCGGCATCCGCACGCTGTCGAAGGTCGAGTACGCCAACAACATGAACCTGGTGATCGTCGCGACCTCGATCGGCTTCGGCATGATCCCGATCGCAGCCCCCGGCTTCTACGAGCACTTCCCGGCCTGGGTCGCAACGATCTTCCATTCGGGCATCAGCTCGGCCGCGCTGATGGCGATTTCGCTCAACCTGCTCTTCAACCACCTGACAACAGGCAATTCCGACCAGCAGTCGGTGTTCGTCGCGGCAACCGAGCGCACGATCCGCTACCAGGACATCGCACGTCTGCATGACGGCGACTACTTCCTCAACGGCAAGCTCTACGACGCCAAGGGCACCGAGGTGCCGTTGATTGCGGCGGAGGCGCACTGATCAGGCCAATTCTATAACGTGACGCATCCGGGCGAGGCCGCTTGAGGCTTCTTCCGGAAGTGATTTGAAATTTCGCCATTCCGGGCAGGAAGCCGCTTCCTGTTTTTCCTGGCGTTGATTGAAAAACCCAACAAAAGGACACTGGGAATGACACAACAGACGGACACCTACCAACTCCTCGACGCACTGCTTTCCACCATGGAGCGCGGCATCATTCCGGCAACGGAAAGAGGCGTCGCGGCCGGCAACAAGACCTTCGGCGCGGCGCTGATCGCCAAGTCCGATCTTGCCACCGTGCTGGTCGAGACCAACAACGAGACGGAAAACCCGCTCTGGCACGGCGAGGTGCATACGCTGAAGCGTTTCTACGAGATCGAGGGCGCCGCGCGCCCAGACTCGCGCGACCTCATCTTTCTGTCGACACACGAACCCTGCTCGATGTGCCTGTCGGCGATCACCTGGGCGGGGTTCGATAATTTCTACTATTTCTTCAGCCACGAGGATTCGCGCGACAGCTTCTCCATCCCGCACGACCTGAAGATCCTGAAAGAGGTCTTCACGCTGGAGCCCGGCGGCTACAACCGGACGAACGCCTTTTGGAAGGGCCAGTCGATCCACGCGCTGATCGATGGTCTGCCCGACGGACAGCGCCAGGAGCTGAAGGCCCGCGCCGACGCGATCCGCGCGAAATATGACGAGCTCTCCTCCGTCTACCAGGACAGCAAGGACGGCAACGCCATCCCGCTGAACTGAGACCCGAAAATCCACCTGCCATACCGGGCCATTTCATTGTCTCATCAGAGGCGTGAAATGGCCTATTTGTTTGAAAGATTGTGCATTCCTGCCAAAGGCGTCCGGTGCTACGGTTTTGGCGGGGGAGAGGCGTGGGCAGCAGGGTCGCGCCGTTGCCTCAGCGATCGGTAAGCAGCCCTGCTGCCAGGGTCTGGAACGCGTCGATCGCCTTTGGCAGCACCGCCTTCGGATCGTCGCTCGCTGCCACCCAGAGCGCGGCACCACTGAGCAACCGGGCGGCGGCTACCGGGTCGACCGGTTTCATGGCGCCTTTATCAAAGGCTGGGCGAGATCCAACTCTTCTTTGGCGGAGGCCTTCTCAAGGCTTTGGGCAGTTTAGGGCCAAGGCCATTCAAGGAAATTATCCGTGGCAGGTCAGGGCAAGATCAAAAACACCGGCTACACCTTTTCAATCTTCGCATCCTCTGGTTTTATTTGATAGGTATAGCCGCTAGCAGACTGAAGGCAACGATACCGTCCCTGACAAATTCAAGGCGCAATATGAGAAAACAACTTCTCTTAGTCATGGCGTCAGCGGCTATCCTAATAGCAGGTTACGGCTGCACTGCAGAACCCGACTTGCCAAAACCTTTTAAATTCTCGGCGAACGGATACACGTTCGCAGTAGCGCCCGCACACGGTGCAGGCAGCGATACGGATATTCCAATCCGTTTGGAGGTCAAACTAGACCTCAGCGTAGAAGAGCTTCTTTCTCAAGCCGCGGAACGCATCTCACAGTTCGTTGTTGGTGACGAATGTGGTCTCAAGATCAGTGGAATCAAAACATCTATTCTTTCAAATAATAACACTAAGGAATTACTTGTTAAAGCCGGATACTTGAAGCAAATTTGCAGTATTATTGCTGTTCCAAACGTTATCTGTGAAAAAACATGGGTAAAAATTCCATTTGGAATCAAGGTCGAAGGCCCGCCAAGTTGTCAAAATCAAGAGCAGATCGTGACTAAGAAGGAAATCTCCGCTTCAGGAATTGATATATTTAATATCGTTTTCAACGAAGGTAAAGATATCAGGAAATTTGATATTATACAGTCGAAAAATTCTTTTGGTGGAGACGCTGATGCGGCAACGTTTTTTGTAAAAAGACTGCGTGAAGAAATAGGTTACGAATTTTCTAGCATCGAGGCAGGCTTCTCTACCCTTTTTGCTGGAACAAGACTTGGAGAGGTTCTCGTACAGTACGGCCCGAGCGAAATAATCTTTCACGAGAAAACTGAGTCGACCTCTAGTCCAAGTGCGTTGTTCGTAATATTTTCCTCAAGTATTACCAGGGAAGAATACTTTTCTTTGCAAAAAGAATACGGCGGTGAGGGCTGAGTAGATGCGTGGAAAAGGAGACGATTTCGAGAAAATAGGAGTTCCGGCCGAATTGGTGCAAGCTCTCGCCGATGTCTCCCTGTTAAATTCCAGGGTAAACTCGGTTGAGGAAGATAACAAAGAAAACTCTAAAACGTTGAAGGAGGTTTCCGTTGCTATTGAGAGGCTCAATTCGACGATCCAGAAGCCTTGGTACAAAGATACGCGGTTTTGGGTCGGGATATCTACTATTCCTAGCCTGATTCTTGGCGGCTGGCTTCTGAAATTATTTGCATCTGACCCGTCAATCCTGCGTCTGATTCACAAGGGATTTGGAACGGAGATCGCGATAGAGTCTTCGTTAAAGGAAGAGTCAAATCTCGAGGCTTCAGTAGCCGAAGTCATTCAGCGCAAGCTTTCGCCCCGAGCGAAGGATTTTGACTCGGCAATAGTGGACAATTTGAGCGCGCAATTCGCCAAGACTTCCACCCTTTCTCAAATGATAATCAAAGATGTAGAAGTCGATACAAATATCAAACACGTTGATTTCTTAACTCTCGGTCTCGTGCGGCCGAAGGAGGCTTCTTGGAGGAAATGCGAAGCCGCTGAAGCCACTTCGCCCAGTGGGTTGTGCCTAGATGCTACTGGCGACGCCTTTGTCGATTCAGCAACTTCGTTTTTTGGTGCGGAGCGGGGTTACAAAATTGACGTCACGATCGGTGTATTTGTCCGGGAGGTACGGACCGAACTTCTGCCTGGTCAGGTGGTTTATCAACCGGTGACAGGAGCGACACCTCTAAGTGCTATTCTGAAGATCGAAATCGATGACGTTGGGCAGAATCCGATCAAGCATCGAGATAGTTTCAATTACACTGTGGGTGGGCAAAGTTACACCTTTGCCCACTACAAGCTGGAGGGCTTAAAGCTTCCGGATGACAGCGGGTTCACAAATTTTCCTTTGCATACCTTGAATGTTGCGGTTCTTCCTGGAACCACGAACAAGGTCGTAAATATCGCGATCGTGGTTAGGAAGGCAAAGCAGGCACAACCCTAAGCGTCCGCGTGTTTCCTTGGCCGGGTGACGGCCGACACCGACCTTATCGTCATTCTCCGACAGTCGCGGTCCGCAACGATCAGCGCTTGGTTTCGAGATTCTGAATCGGTGTCTCTACGGCTGGTTAGGCCGCCGTCAGGTATCAAATCAAACAGTAGTGACGTAATTGTTTGGCCCGAACGGGCTGCATACGGGTCCGGCGGTCGTTGGCAGCATCGGCGCGGTCTCGCGCCAGCAATACACGGCCATGGGCGACACCATCAACGTCGCCTCGAGGCTCGAAGGGCTGAACAAGGAATACAACACCTCGATCCTCGTCAGCGGCGCCGTGCACGAGGCGGTTGCCGACGGCTTTGATTTCCGCGCGATCGGGCTGGTGCAGGTCAAGGGTCGCGCGGCGAAGATCGATCTTTGGGAGCTGGCGGGGGAGAGGCGTGGGTAGCAGGGTCGCGCCGTCGCCTCAGCGATCGGCAAGCAGCCCTGCGGCCAGGGTCTGGAAGGCGTCGATCGCCTTCGGCAGGACGGCCTTCGGATCGTCGCTGGCAGCGACCCAGAGGGCGGCATTGAGCGCCGCACCGCTCAAGAGCCTGGCGGCGGCTTCCGGGTCAACCGGCCTCAAGACGCCTTTTTCCAGCAGCTGCTCCACCGAGCGCTTCGTCTCCAGAAGGCAGCTATTCTGGCTCGGCCATTTCGACGGGTCGCCGAGTACGGCCGGGCCATCGAGCAGCACGATCCGCTGGACCTCCGGATCGAGCGCCATCTCGATATAGGCAGCACCTTCCGCGAGCATTTTCTGCCAGTGGCCCTCGGCTCGTCCGCCGATTTCCTTGGCGCGTGCCGCCATCTCGCCGTCAATCTCACTGACCACGGCGGCGAGCAGCCCGCGCTTGTCGCCGAAATTGTGATAGAGCGCGCCGCGCGTCAGGCCGACATCGGCGGTCAGTTCGTCCATCGAGGCGGCCGCGTAACCCTTTTCGGCAAAGGCCTTGCGGCCGGCCGATATCAGCTTGACGCGGTTTTCTTCCATCGTTTCCAGGCGGCGTCTGGCCATCATGTCCTCGATTTCATATACGGTACGTATATGGGTTTGACATACGCGTCGTATTTGGCTAGTTCATATACGTGGCGTATATCAAATGACATGGGTTTTGTGAAGCTTTGCCTGATCGGGCAGCGCTCGCCCGCTTCTGCGCCCTGGATTTAGCAAAAGGACTAGACCGATGACTTCACGCAACGCAATCTTTCCTGCAAACCGACACGCGCTCTACGACGCGCACGGCTATTCCGCTGCCATTCAGTCGCAAGACCTGCTGTTTGTCTCAGGGCAGGTGGGCAGCCGCGAGGACGGGTCGCCCGAGCCGGATTTCGCCCGCCAGGTCGAGCGCGCCTTCGACAATCTCGCGGCGACGCTGAAGGCGGCCGGCTGCACCTTTGACGATATCGTCGACGTCACCACCTTCCACACCGATCCCGAAAACCAGTTCGGCGCGATCATGGCGGTCAAGAACCGGATCTTCACCGAGAAGCCCTATCCGAACTGGACCGCCATCGGCGTCAACTGGCTCGCCGGCTTCGATTTCGAGATCAAGGTGATCGCGCGCATTCCTGCCAGCCAACAGGCCGCTTGAATCGCGAGGAACCCGGCAAGAGCTAATGCAGATGCGCAAGCTTGTCGGGATTGCGCATCACGTAGATCGCCACGACCTTGCCGTCCTCGATGTCGAGCGCGGTTGTCTGCAACTCGCCATCGGCCTCCCGCGTGACGAAGCCGGGCAGACCGTTGATGAAGCCGGCGCGGATGAGCGTCGAGCCGTGTTTTGCAAAGAGGGCGGCCAGTTGCTGGTGCACCTTCATCACGGCCTCGAAGCCGAGGATCGGCTGTATGGCCGCCGGGCGCTTGCCGCCGCCATCGGAATGGACGCTGACATCGGCTGCGAGCATGGCGCCAAGCGTCTTCATGTCGCCATGGCGCGAGGCGGCGAAGAAGGCGTTGGCGAGTTCCAGCCCGCGTTGCTGCTCGATCTGGAAGCGTGGCCGTTCCTCGCGCACATGGGTGCGGGCCCGGGCCGCAAGCTGGCGGCAGGCGGCGGCATCGCGCTCGATCGTCGCCCCGACCTCCTCGAAGCTGAGGCCGAAGACGTCGTGCAGCAGGAAGGCGGCGCGCTCCAGCGGTGACAGCCGTTCAAGCGCAAGCATCAGGGGCAGGGTGACATCATCCTCCGGCTCCTCCTCGACAACGGGATCGGGAAGCCAGGGGCCGACATAGGTCTCGCGCTTGAGGCGCGCGGATTTCAGCTGGTCGAGGCAGAGCCGCGTGACGGTGCGGCGCAGGAACGCTTCGGGCTCGCGCACGGACAAGCGGTCGGCCCCCATCCAGCGGATGAAGGCCTCCTGCACCATGTCCTCCGCATCGGCGACGGAGCCGAGCATGCGGTAGGCGACACGGATAAGTTTGGGACGCAGCGGGTCGAAAACCGCCGCTGCGTCCACGCTTTGCCCCTCCGCCATCAGGCGGCAGCCTGCGCGGCCTTGGCCTCGGCCGGGTCGACCCAGAGGCCGAAGCCGACGGCAAGGCGGTTCCAGCCATTGATGACGTTGATCATCAGCGTGAGCTTCACCTGTTCCTCCTCGGTGAAATGGTCCTTCAGCGCTTCATAGGCCTGCTCGTGGCTGTGGCCTTCCGAAAGCCTGGTCAGTGCTTCGGTCCAGCCTAGCGCGGCGCGCTCGCGGGCGGAATAGCAGGGCGCTTCGCGCCAGGCCGAAAGCAGGTAGATGCGTTGCTCTGTCTCGCCCTTCGCACGGGCTTCCTGGGTGTGCATGTTGATGCAGTTGGCGCAGCCGTTGATCTGCGAGGCGCGGATCTTGACGAGCTCGATGATGGTCTGATCGAGGCTGGCGGCGACGGCGACGGACGTGCCCATCCAGTTCTTCATCAGCTGCGGGGCGGCGGCGAAAAGGTCGATCTTGGCAGTCATGGTTCCGTTTCCTTTCGTTGGTTCCGATACCATGACGAGCGAGCTTCGGCCGGTGTGACATCGGGCCGAGATTTTTTTGAAAATGCCGCCGGTGCCCGGTATGGCACACATCGACCTGCCGAGTGTGCCAAAAGTATTGCGGGATCTTTTGCGCGAAATGTACTAATTGGGTCGATTTGATACGGCTCTAATCCGTTTAGATGACTATTTATCGGTAGTACAATGTGTGAATATGTGAACGATTTTCCATTCAATTACCCCACTCTCAGCATTCCTCATGGAGGAAACATTGCCGGAAGAGCTGAATGCCGCCCTGGACCTGCCATATGTGTTTGACATAACGATTAAGGACGTTGCCGTTCTTTGGAGAAAACTTGAGGATCGGCATTTTGTTCTAACGGCGCAGTCTCCAAGTTGGTATGGCAAGCTGCAAGGCGAGGTCGGTGTATCGTTCGGCAAGCTTGATGGTTATCTCGGCCCGGTGGTGCCCAAGCATGGCATGGAGAAAACCGCTGTCGAGGCCATCCTGGCCACGGTGCTCATGCAGCGCATCGGGATCGCCATCAGGGAACTGGCGCTGGAGGCGCTTCAAGTTGCTGTCGTCGCCGACGGGAGTGGCGAGGAGAAGGGGCGTCTTCGTTACGGCGAAAACAACCTGATAACCGGAGTGGACGAGCAATATCTCCGGAAGGTTCTCGACCCGTTGGAGGACTATGCGGGAGACGGTTGCCTCTTCGAGGTGTTGGAATACTCGCTGAACAGCCCATTTCGCATGAAGTCGAGGATAGCGTCGATGATGCTCTCCCTCAATCTCGCATTGCTGCCCTTGGGCGGCAGACCCGTCGACTACAATCTCATCCTCAACGCGTTGAACACGTTCATAGCCGCAGCAAACTTGGGATACGAGCTGACGATCGTGAACAGGAAAAGCGATCATCGCCTATCGCTTTATGTCGAACAGGAATTCGACAAGCTGATGCTCGAATCGGCAAGTGGAGAGGTCAACCTGCTGCAGAAGTATCTCGCCTATCTGGGATTCTATCACGGCGAACTGGACAACAGGTTCGGACCGAAGTCGGAGAGGGCTGCGCGGAATTTCGCCAGGGTCTTCAGAATATATGACTACAAAAGCCACCGAGATCACGAATTCTTGCATACGGTGGCCAGGGCCTATGTCCACTACCGCAACATCACGTCCTCACCTTCCCAGTGAACCCTTCGCCTTCCTTGGTGGAGCTGGTCTGTTGAACCGGCATTTGACACATGGAATTGTCATACCGCTGTAAAGGCGCGGCTCTATCCCTCGGCGCCAGATTCAACACGAGGGTATATCCATGAAATCGTTTGTCTCCGTCCTCGCCGGCGCACTCGTCGCGGGCCTCTTTTCGACTGCCGCCTACGCCGACAGCCTGGTGCTCTACACCAGCCAGCCGAACGAGGATGCGCAGGCGACCGTCGATGCCTTTCAGGCGGCCAATCCTGATATCGAGGTGGAATGGGTGCGCGAGGGCACGACCAAGATCATGGCCAAGCTGATGGCCGAGATCGAGGCCGGCAATCCGGTCGCCGACGTGCTCTTGATCGCCGACACGGTGACGATGCAGCGGCTGAAGGAGGCCGGGCATCTCGAAGACTACAAGTCGCCGGAAGCGGCCAAATACGATGCTTCGCTCTATGATGCCGACGGCGCCTATTACTCGACCAAGATGATCACGACCGGCATCGTCTACAACACCTCGGCCGCGATGAAGCCTGCCGGCTGGCAGGATCTCGCAAAGCCCGAAGCCAAGGGTCTGCTCACCATGCCGAGCCCGCTCACCTCGGGCGCAGCACTGATCCACGCGCAGACGCTGACCGTGATCGATGGCCTTGGCTGGGACTATTACAAGGCGCTTGCGGCAAACGGCGCGACGGCGGCCGGTGGCAATGGCGGCGTGCTGAAGGCGGTCGCAACCGGCGAGAAGGCCTATGGCATGCTGGTCGACTTCATGGCGATCCGCGAGAAGGCCAAAGGCGCGCCGGTGGAATTCGTCTTCCCGACTGAGGGTGTTTCGGCCGTCACCGAACCGGTCGGCATCCTGAAGACAGCGAAGAATGCCGAGGCCGCCAAGAAATTCGTCGACTTCCTGCTGTCGGAGGAAGGCCAGAAGACGGCGGTGAAGATGGGCTACATCCCGGCGCGCAACGGCGTTGACCTGCCCGAGGGCTATCCGGCGCGCGAGACGATCAAGGTCCTGCCGGTCAATGCGGCTGAAGCGGTGAAGACTTCCGATGCCGACCTGAAGACCTTCTCCGGCATCTTCGGCACGAACTGATCGCTTGAATGCTTGAACGCAACGACCTGCGCAGCCGGCCTCGTTGGCTGCGCTTTCCCTTTCAGGGCCGAGCGAACAGGGTTCGGCTGGTGCGGGCAGGGGCACGCCCCGCTGCCGAGCCGCGCTGGCTCGCGCCTTTTGTTGTTGCCTGCCTGTTCCTCCTCTGCCTGCTGCCGCTCTTCAGCCTGGCGAAGGCCGGCTTTGCCGGGCTCGTCTCCGGGCATTCGATCGGCGTGCTTATGGAGCCCGCGACATCCGCGGCGATCCGCAACACGCTTCTGACGGCGACCGGCGGCATGGTCGTTTCCGTGCTGATCGGTGCCCTCTTTGCCTTCGCCGTGGCGCTGACGGATGTGCGCGGCAAGCTCACTTTGAGCTTCGCCTTCATGCTGCCGATGATGATCCCGCCGCAGGTGACCGCACTTGCCTGGGTGGAAATGACCGGACCGGCAAGCCCACTTCTGAAAACGCTGGGGCTTGCGCCGCCGCTCGGCAGCCCGCAGCCGCTCTATTCGCTCTCGGGCATCTCGCTGCTTCTCGGCGTCCAGCACGCGCCGCTCGTCTTCCTGGCACTCAAAGCCGGGCTTTCGGCCTCGCCGCGCGACGGGGTGGAGGCGGCAAGGCTTGCGGGTGCCACGCCGTTCCGCGTCTTTTGCGATATCGTCGCGCCGCTTTCGCTGCCGGGGTTGATTGCAGGCGCCGCGATCGCCTTCGTTTCCAGTGTCGGCAATTTCGGCATTCCGGCGATCCTCGGCATTCCCGCCGGCATCGCGGTACTGCCCACCCTGATCTATGCAAGGCTTGCGAGCTTCGGCGCCGGCACCTTCGGCGAGATCGCGCTCCTCTCCAGCCTGATTGCCGTGATTGCCGCCGCAGGTCTGATGCTGCAGCAGCGGGCGCTCTCAGGGAAGGACTACCGGATCATCGGGCTTTCCGGAGCGAATGCCGCCTTTTCGCTCGGCCGCTTCCGCCCGGTCGTCGAACTGGCGCTGGTGGCAATCCTGTTCTCCGTGCTGGTGGCGCCGCTGACGGCCCTTCTTGCCAGCTCGTTGGTACCGGCCTATGGCGTGCCGCTCAATTGGCAGACGGTGTCGCTTCGGGCCTATGAAGAAATCCTCTTCCGTCAGTCGATGACGCTGAAAGCGCTGGGCAATTCGATGTTTCTCGCCACCAGTGCCGCGCTCGGACTGCTCGCCGTTTCGGTGCCGGCGGCCTATCTCATGACCCGGCGCAAGGGGATGCTTGCCAATGCGCTCGGCATCCTCATCGAAATTCCCTATGCGCTGCCGGGCATCGTGCTTGCCGTCGCCTTCATCCTCACCTTTGCCGCACCCTTGCCTCTCCTCAACGTCTCGCTCTACGGCACCATCTGGATCATCCTGATCGCCTATTTCTCGTCGTTCCTGGCCGTCAGCCTGAAGCCGGTCATGAGCGCCTTCCTGCAGATGGATCCGTCGCTGGAAGAGGCGGCTCGGCTTGCCGGCGCCGGGTTCTTGCGGCGTATGCGCGATGTGATCCTGCCCTTGGTGGCGCCGGCCGCCGGTGCCTCGATCATCCTCGTCTTCCTGATCGCCGCCAACGAGCTGACGGTTTCGGCGCTGCTGTGGTCGGCGGGCACCCAGACGCTCGGCGTCGCGATCTACAATCTCGACGACAGCGGCTCGTCCGATCTTGCCGCAGCACTTTCCGTGCTGGTGGTGATGATGGTCGTCCTCTTGATGGCGGCGCTCGAGGCGCTCGCAAGATATCTTCCGGAAGGCGTGCTGCCGTGGCGCAACTGATCCTCAATCACCTCACCAAAGATTTCGGCGGCGGTCGGCCGGCGGTCGCTGACGTTTCGCTCACCGTACGTGAAGGTGGCTTTCTGGCGCTGCTCGGGCCGTCCGGCTGCGGCAAGACGACGGTGCTGCGCATGATCGCCGGCTTCGAGCACCCAAGCGACGGTTCGATCGATTTCGGCGAAAGACGGCTTTCCGACGCGTCGCGGGCGCTGCCGCCGGAAAGGCGCAACATGGCGATGGTGTTCCAGTCCTATGCGCTCTGGCCGCATATGACGATCGCTGAAAATGTCGGCTATCCGCTGAAGGTGCGCGGCATTTCCGGTGAAGCCTGGCAAGCAAGCGTCGGCGAGGCGTTGTCGCTGGTGAAACTGACAGATTATGCCGAGCGCCGGCCGGCAGCCCTTTCCGGTGGCCAGCGCCAGCGCGTGGCGCTTGCCCGCTGCCTGGTGACCTCGCCGGATGTGGTGCTGCTTGACGAGCCGCTCGCCAATCTCGACCAGCATCTGCGCAAATCGATGGAAGAGACCTTCCGCATCTTCCACGAGCGCTCAGGCGCGACGATGATCTATGTGACCCACGACCAGGCGGAAGCGATGGCGCTCGCAACCGACGTCGCCGTCATGTCCGAGGGGCGGCTGATGCAAGTGGCGCCGCCTGCCGAAATCTACGCAAGACCGGAAGGCGCCATCGTCGGCGGCCTGATCGGCCGGGGCTCGGTGCTCAGGCTGGCGGTACCGAAGGGGGCGCCGCGGGCGCTGGAGTGGCCGGCGCTGCGCGCTGCACTCGGCGGCATCGGCATGGAAGGCGCGGGAAACGGAACAGTTCGCGACGTCCTCGTGCGCCCGGAACATGTACGCCACGACGGCGAAGGCATAGCGCTCCGCGTCACGTCCTGCGTCTTCGAAGGCGAGCGTTTCGCCCTGACGCTGTCGTTATCCGACGGCCAGCTGCTGAAGGCCTATGGAGACAGCGCGATTGCGCCGGGGGAAACGGCGCGTTTCGTGATGAGCCGCGGGTGGCTGCTTTGAGGGGCGACGGTTGCGCCTCCTTGGAAACGCCACTTCCAAATGCTATATCCTAGCTATGGTGAAGAACGTCAGGAAAACAACGGGAAGAGTTGCGGATGCCGCGATAAGGCGTGAGATTTTCCGCGACAAGGCCGGCGTTTTTCACGAACGGCTGAAGCACAATACCGAGGTTATTTCTCAGACCACGCCAGGCACGGTGCGACCGGCCGCGAATCTGCGGCCGCAAACGGTTGTCGTCAAACAGGAACAACCGCCCGTGGCAGCCAGTGGAGATGAAACCTACGACGTCTCGATGAAGGCGGCGGAGGATGTATTCGCCCGCTTTGATTGGACGCTCGCCGAACTTGCCAAATGAAGCCAATATCCTTCGATGCTTTGGTGCAGGCCCACGACCTGACCATCAAGAGGCATGGAGGTTTGCCCGGCATCCGGGATGAAGGCGCAATTCGCGGCGCAATCGCCCGCCCTGTAAACGTCGCACTCTACGAGGATGACGTCACGGCCGGCAGGCTCGCAGCCGCGGTGTGCGTTGGCATCGCCAAGGCGTACGGCTTTACCGATGGCAACAAGCGTGCCGCGCTCTTTGCGCTTGCGATGCAACTGCTCATCCTGGGTTTCAAACTTGATGCCAGCCAGAAGGACACGCGCGATGTCATTTGGGCGGTCGCGGATGGGAACATCGGAGAGGCTGAACTTGCCGTTTGGGTCGACGCCCATCTCCTGCCCACCGATCATTGACGGTCCATCCTACAGAAACCGTCAATCGCAATCCGGCTTGTCGAGCTCCACCTCGAACTGGCGCGGACCGACCAGGCCGGGTTTTGATGGCAGGCCGATGATCTTTGCGATGACGCTGCATTTGCCGGCAACCACGGCATAGCGGTCGCGACCCTGACTGACGATCTTGTCGATCGGATATTTGGGAACGGCCGCGGCAACCGCGTTGATGACGGCAATCAGCTCGCGGGCGCGCTGATAGTTCGGCGCAACGGCGGCAGTCGCCTGATTGGCGGCAAGGAGAAGGGCGAAGCAGCAGAGGGTCGATCGCGCAGACATGGCAGGGCTCCTGTTTGCGCAAGCGAAGCATGGCCCCTGCCTGCATTCAACCATGTCCGTTGGAAATGCGACGCGAAGGTCGTTTCTGAAAATTTCGAGCGTACGGAAATAAACCATTGAGTTAAATGAAACTGGTTGCTATAAACAACCGGTATTCCGCTTGGTGGCGGTTGAGGAGGAGTGAGGCGGGTCGCCTCAAAGGACAGGAGGACAACATGAAACTCTATCAGGGCATGGGGCCGAACTCGTATCGCGTGCGCATCTTCATGGCGGAAAAGGGCATCTCCGTGCCGATGGTCGATGTCGATTTCGCCAAGGGCGAACACAAGGCGCCGGAGTTCCTGGCGGTCAATTCGCTTGGGCAGATTCCGGTGCTGGAGCTCGACGACGGCACGATCATCACCGAGAGCGTCGCGATCTGCCGTTATCTTGAGGAAATGCACCGCGAGCCGCAGCTTTTCGGCCGCGATGCCGTCAGCCGCGCCAAGGTGGAGATGTGGAACCGGCGCGCCGAACTGGTGATCCTCGGCACCGTCGGCAATGTGGCGCTGCATTCGGATGCCTTCTTCGCCGAGCGACTGACGCAGTTTCCGGCCTTTGCCGAGGCCGAGCGGGTGGCCGTGCCGAAGAAATGGGGCTGGCTCGACGACGAACTTTCGGATGGCCGTCCGTTCCTTGCCGGCGAAGACTTCTCGATCGCCGACATCACCGCCGGCGTCACCGCCTGGCTCTGCGATGTCTTCGGCATGGAGATCCCGGCTTCGGCGAAAAACGTCCAGCGCTGGCTGGAGCGGGTGCGCTCGCGGCCGAGCTTCGAGGCGTAGGGGTTTTCGGTTGGGGAGGGGCGTCTCGCGCGGATCTTTGAGTATCGAGATGTGCCCCTCATCCGGCCTGCCGGCCACCTTCTCCCCGTTTTGACGGGGAGAAGGAGACTCGCGGCACCCGCTCGTGCCGTCGGCCTAACTCGGTAGCCGCGTTCGCTGACGGCACGTCTCGGGTTGGGAGCCGGCCGTCGTGCTCGTCCCCTCTCCCCGCCTGCGGGGAGAGGGTTACGGTGAGGGGCAGATGCGGCGTAAGACTTTGATTGTTTGATGGTTTTTTTCATTTTGTCGCGGAAACCTAGCGGCTGATTTCCCGCCTCTACGGCCCCGCTAAAATACTTATGTGGATAGGCTCTCCGTCCTTTTTGCTTGCCTTCTCCATGGCTTTTTTCAATTCCTAAAATACAAGCTGCCCGATTCGCCCGCCGCTGACGCCTCGCTGGCGTTGGTTCTAGGAGACAAGCCATGACCGATTTCAAGAAGCCCACGATCACCGAAATGCGCCCGAAGATCACCGTCATCGGGGTCGGCGGCGGTGGCGGCAACGCCATCAACAACATGATCAACGAAGGGCTTCAGGGCGTCGATTTCGTAGTGGCCAACACCGACGCGCAGGCGCTCGCCATGTCGAAGTCGTCGCGCATCATCCAGCTCGGCGCGGCCGTGACCGAGGGGCTCGGCGCCGGCTCGTTGCCGGATGTCGGCCGGGCGGCGGCGGAAGAATCGATCGACGAGATCATGGATCACCTCGGCGGCACGCATATGTGCTTCGTGACCGCCGGCATGGGCGGCGGCACGGGCACGGGGGCTGCACCGGTGATCGCGGCTGCGGCGCGCAAGGCAGGCATCCTTACGGTCGGCGTCGTCACCAAGCCCTTCAGCTTCGAAGGCAAGCGCCGCATGGAAACGGCCGAGCAGGGCATCGAGCGGTTGCGCGAGGCGGCCGATACCGTGATCGTCATCCCCAACCAGAACCTCTTTCGCATCGCCGACGCCAAGACCACCTTTGCCGATGCCTTCGTGATCGCCGACCGGGTGCTCTATTCCGGCGTCGGCTGCATCACTGACCTGATCGTCAAGGAAGGTCTCATCAACCTCGACTTCGCCGACGTGAAATCGGTCATGAAGGGCATGGGCCGGGCGATGATGGGCACCGGCGAGGCGACCGGCGAGGGCCGGGCGCTGAAGGCGGCGGAAGCGGCGATCGCCAACCCGCTGCTCGACGAAGTGTCGATGCGCGGCGCCCGCGGCGTGCTGATCTCGATTTCCGGCGGCATGGACATGACGCTGTTCGAAGTGGACGAAGCCGCGACCCGCATCCGCGAGGAAGTCTATGACGAGGCCGACATCGTCGTCGGCTCGATCTTCGACCGCTCGCTCGACGGCACCTTCCGGGTGTCGGTTGTTGCGACCGGCCTCGATAGCGCCCGCTCGGCGGCCAATCCGGCTGGTGCTGCCGCAGGCCAGGCAGCCCCGGCGCCGACCCGTACGCTGCAGTAATCCGCGCCTTCCGCCTCGGCGCGGACTGAACTTTCTGACGCCATGCGTTCCATCGGGACGCATGGCGTTTTTGTTTGCCGCAACGTCTCTCACAGCGGCGGTGCCTTCACGCATTGTTCCTCACCCAATCGGGGGAGCGCGGGGTGCAGAAACTCGTTTCGTGCTCGGAGCGTTCTTGCATCGTTCAACTTGTATTAGGTGCTGCTTTTGAAGTGGGCGCTACCAATTTCCGGGGCGATATCGGGCCGATTGCGCAGTCGGAGGGGTAGATCAATCCCCTGTAATGGCAGAGGTTTGGTGCCATTGCCGCTCTTTTGCAGCCTGCTGCCCTGTTCGGTTGGTGATGTGAGAAGGACGCGCGGCACATAAGTGGCGCCGGCGCGCCATCGCGCTGGAATCAGGATTGCAATTTAAGGATGTGTTCGCGGTCTTGGCCGACGGGACGCGCGAAACGGCGGCGCTTGGGCGGAGCCGGCCGGCCTTTCGGTCGGCCATCGGCTGGGGATCAAAGCGCGGCGAGCTGCTCGGCGGTCGCCACGATCTCCGTATTGCCAAGCGAATGGTTGGCATATTTGAACACCAAAATGCTCATGACTGACGCGACAAGGGCTACCAGGATGATACGCATGGGTTCTTCCTTCCTGCCTGATCGTGATCCTTCGTTGCGCCAGGCGATGATTGATCCGGAAACCCGATGCTTCCGGGTGAAAGGCCTGAGGGCCTTTCGTGAGTGTGTTCTAGCAAATGGGAAGGGCTGCCCCTTGTTCCCGCGGGGACAGCAGGTCGGCGCCGCTGCATGCAGCCTTGCCGTGAGGTCCGGGTCTTCCGGGCTGTCGTTTAGTGGACGGTGGCGACGAACCAGGAGTGTTTCGTTATCGTCATTGCGCCCTTCGAAAATACCGAGCTCTTCACAACGGCAGCACCAGGCTAGGCTGCCGCCATTCGCAAGGGCGCACTCCCGTTCGACGCACTCGATCTTCACTCACTGGCCGAGGATCCAGAAGAGGCTGCCGAAAAGCACGATGAATGCGCCGACGGCAAGGAGGAAGCGAAGCATCCCCGTATTGGTGTCCCTTGAGCCGACGAGACAGTACCAAAGGTGGTCGTTGTCCATTTTCGATGCTCCATCTGGGTGTCTGCTCTGAGCAGAAGATGTCAGCTCTTGCCTGGTCGCTCAACAGCACGGTGACGAGCAGTCGGCGTTTGCGCAGCATCAACAGCGTTTCCATACCGCTGTCGCCGCCATCGAAGATGCCGACTTGCGCCGAGGCCTACCCCTCCGCTTCCGCCTCTGCCGCCACCGGCTTTTTCGCCAGTGCCAGGTTGGCCGCGGCCGCTTCGGCCTCGGCGGCACCGGCGGCGCCTGAGCGCACGGTAACGGCGTTGGAGGCGAGGTCGAGGCCGGCTTCGCGCAGGGCCGGCAGCAGGCGCTTCATCGCCTCGCGCTGCAGGATGCTCGGGTTGCCGGGGCGGGCGGTGAATTTCAGCCGCACGACGAGCGAGTTTTCGGTGACGTCCTGGATGCCCTGCATCTTCAAGGGCACCAGGAATTCGCCGCCGATCTCCGGATCCTCGAGCATGGCAAGGCCGACCTTCTTGATGGTCTTGCGGATCTTTTCGGGATCCGCGTCGCGCTCAAATTTCAGCTCGAACTTCACCGTGCTTCGGCGAAGGAGAAAATATTGACGCCCGGCCGCTCACGATGACGAGCGGCCCGGGTCTCTCGCGCTCGTACGCTTGCGTCTTTGGGTTGATTTTTCCCGAGCTGATGCAGATAGCTTAAATTACGTCAGTCGGATAAATGCAGGTGAAGATGATGGTGCTTGGAAGTCTCTATCGAAAAACCTTCGAAATGGACCATTCGGACACGAGTGCCACCGAGTTTCTCTCCAAGGTCCTCAAGCTCGTGCTGGGGTTCTGGACGGCCGAGTTTTTCATCACCGGATCTCTCTGGGTCATGCTCGGGGTCAACCCGGTCGACTACGCCCCCATCAAGCTGGTGGGGTCGCTTGCATCGGTGCTGCTGACGCTGGTGATTTCCCACATTGTGGCGTTGATGCGCACGATCAATATCGCGGGCCAGGTCTTTGTTTCGGCTGTCCTGTCGGTGCTCGCCTCATCGGTCGTGACCACCATCGACTACAACCTGTTCACCTACGTCAACCCGTCCGTCGCCATCGAATACGATCTCGAGAACTTCTGCTACACCCTGTTTTTCGGCGTCTCGCTGTTCTTCGGCTGGTCGTGCTTCTTCATCGCCTACATGTACAACCTGAAGGTTCGTGCCCAGGAGCGCAGGCTTGCGGTCTCGCGCGAAGAGGCTTTGGCCGCCAAGATGCAGGCGCTCTACTACCAGATCAATCCGCACTTCCTGTTCAACACGCTCAATTCGATCGTCGGACTGATCGAGGAGGGAGCATCCTCGCAGGCGGGCCGGGTCGTGATTTCGCTCTCGTCGTTTCTGCGCAGGACACTGGAGATGGATCCGCTGCGCGACGTGGCGCTTTCCGAGGAGCTGGCGCTGCAATCGAGAAGGAGCGCTTCTCCGACCGCATCCGTGTCGTGCTCGACATACCGCAAGAGCTCAAGACGGCGCTCATCCCCAGCCTGATACTGCAGCCGCTCGTCGAAAACGCCGTCAAGCATGGTCTCGGGCGCTCGTCCGGAGATCTCAAGATCACGATCAGGGCGTCCCAGGAAGACAATCGGCTGCAATTGTCCGTCGACAACATTTCCGAGGCGGCGGAGGTTTTTCACGTCGCCGACCGGCCCGGTCTCGGCGTAGGCCTTGCGAATGTCGAACACCGGATAAAGGCACGCTTTCCGGAGGGCGGCTCCCTGATCGCCGGGCCGATCTCGCCGGCTCACTTCCGCGTGACCCTCACCATGCCGCTAACGGCACCAGTCAACCCTCGCACTTCCACCGATCGACTGCCGCTTGCGGGCGCCGACGGCGCCGTCTGATCCGATGCGGCCCGGCAGCCCGTGGCGCATGCTCACACAGAGCGGGTCAGCCCGCCATCCACCTTCAGGTTCTGGCCGGTGATGTAGCCCGCACCTTCGGAGGCGAGGAAGGCGACGGTGGCGGCGATTTCGGCGCTGGTGCCGTAGCGCTTCATCGGCACGGCGTCGCGACGCTCCTCGGTGGCCGGCAGGCTGTCGATCCAGCCGGGCAGCACGTTGTTCATGCGCACATTGTCGCCCGCATAGGTGTCGGCGAAGATCTTGGTGTAGGAGGCAAGGCCGGCGCGGAAGACAGCTGACGTCGGGAACATCGGCGACGGCTCGAAGGCCCAGGCGGTCGAGATGTTGATGATCGCGCCCGATTTCTGCTTCTGCATGATCGGGGCCACGAGGCGGACCGGGCGGATGACGTTCATCAGGTAGACGTCAAGCCCGGTGTGCCACTGTTCGTCGGTGATCTCGAGGATCTGGGCGCGCGGGCCGTGGCCGGCGCTGTTGACCAGCACGTCGATCCGGCCCCATTTTTCCATGGTCACGTCCACCAGACGCTTCAGATCGTCGTTTGACTGGTTCGAGCCGGTAGCGCCGATGCCGCCGAGCTCGGCGGCCAGCGCCTCGCCCTTGCCGGAGGAGGACAGGATCGCCACCTTGTAGCCATCGGCGGCCAGACGCTTGGCGCTCTCGGCGCCCATGCCGCTGCCGCCGGCGGTGATTACAGCCACTTTTTCTACTGCCATTTGTTCGCTCTCCTCGTCATAATCCGATCATTTCATGTTTTACAGCGACCTTTGTGCATCTTGAAGGACGCGCGGCACCGTCGTGCCGATTGTGCGGCCACTGCGAATGAAATACCATCTCCGGGCCGCAACGACGAAGCAGTTTCGTTTTCAAGTACCAGTAGAAAAACTATCGGATGAGTGACGCGCCAGGAAAGCTCCCCTCGCTGAACGGGGTAAAGGTGTTTGAGGTGGCGGCGCGCCACCTCAACTTTCGCCTTGCGGCCGAGGAGCTCGGCGTCACGCAAGGGGCGGTCGCCCAGCAGGTCCGTGGGCTCGAGGCCGAGCTCGGGGTGAAGCTGTTTGAGCGGCTGCCGCGCATTCTTGCGCTGACGGGCGAGGGTCGCGCCTACATCGCCGACGTGAGGCGGGCGCTCGAAATCATTGCGCGCGCGACCGATGGGCTGAAACCGCAACCGGTCAGGCTGACGATCAGCACCACGCCGTCCTTTGCCTCGAAATGGCTGATCCCGCGCCTGCCGGATTTCACCGCAGGGCACCCGGATCTCGACCTGCATATCCTGGCGACCGATCGCATGTCGAACTTCCAGGCAGACGGTGTCGACCTTGCAGTGCGCTACGGCCGGCCGCCCTTCGGGCCTGGGCTCGCCGTGGAGCTTTTGTTCGAGCAGGAGATCATCGCCGTCTGCAGCCCGATGCTGATGGCGGGGCGAAAGCCGCCTGAGACGGCGGCGGAGCTTGGCCGTTATACGCTGCTGCACGACGCGCACAATTTCTGGCCGGAGTTCATCGAGCGGCATCTAGGCTCGAGCCGGCAGGCCACGTTCAAGGGCATCAGCTTCAACCAGACCTCGCACGCGATCGAAGCGGCGACGGCAGGCCAGGGGATCGTGCTCGCCAACCGTGATTTCGTGGCCCAGGACATTGCCGAGGGGCGTCTCGTGCGCATTTTTGAGGGATCCATGTCCGGCCCCTCCGATTTCTATCTTGTCTGGCCGCGCTATCGCAAATCCCAGGCGCTTCAGACGGTCATCGCCTGGCTGAGCGACGAGGCGGGCAAGGCGCGTGAGCGCGCGTCGGGTTGACCGACGGGAGGCGTGCCCGACAGGGAGGCTGGGTCAGCGGCGCAGTGCAGTATCGAGCGCGAAGAGCAGGGCGTGAAACGCGCCCCTGCTGGGCTTTCGTCCCGGCATCTTCCCGACGATGCGCCGGATCTCCGGCGATGCGGCCGCGACCGCCCATTGCAGTTCCGCTTCCATGGTCGCGGCTTCGTTGGCGGCCCCAAGCGACAGCGCCTGGATCGCGTAGGCGGCGGGTCCAAGGACATGGTTGATCTGGTGCGGTGTTTCGATCGGGTGGGTGTAGGCGGCACCGGCGGCGGCAATGGCGGCGCGGGCGGCAGCCTTGGCGGCGGGGTCTGCCACTTCCCGTGCTGCGGCCTGGGCACCCCAGGCGGCCTTGCGCAGATGCGCGGTGCGCGGCCCACCCTCGGCAAAGGCGCGGGCAGCCTCGACCGCCTCGTGCGGGCGTGTATCGCCCGGTACCGCCGCCTCGAAGATCGGCAGCGCCCGCTGAGCGCAATCGACCGCCCAGCGCGCAATCTGGCGCAGGTCGTCCTCGGTCAGCAGCGGCGGCGATTCCTGGTTCATCGCCCAGTTCTTCGCACGGAAGGCGAGCGTGCTGCAAATCTGGGTGGCAGAAGCTTTGGACGATTAGCGCTCTCAGGCCGGGGACGAGGTGCCTGTACCGTGCGGCTTTTCAGGCGTCGGGTGGACCCAAGGGACGTTTCCGCGTTGTCATGATGGTCTCTCCGCATGGTCCGACCAGGGCCTCGAAGCCGGCGCCGGTAAAGCTCACTTCGACGTCGTACTTGGTCATGTCATACTCCGAGTCCGCTTCCCTTGCCTGCTTGAACGGCTGTTCCCGGATTGACCATATGCCGTCTTCGATCCTGTAGTGCGGCTCCTGCTCGCGACGAAGGCCATGAATGTCTTGGATCACCAGGGATCTGATTTCCGCCTCGGACAGGTCGATATCGCAATCCGGCGCCGGCGGCAGGTATGGGATCAGACCCATGAGGACCAACGGGCCGAACGCTACCAGCAGGCTGAAGACGATCAGAAGCGTAGCGAGGGCAATCATCACTCTCCGCTTGGTCACGTCGCCCATTCGCGGCACTTAACGCTCCCAGCCGGGCGTAAACGGAAAGCGTTCTGCCCAAAGGGCCGCGAGCCGCGGATCGGCGTCGACGCGACGGATGGTGTCCGCGAGCCCGGGAGCGACGTCATAGAAGCGGCTGCGCCCGGGCGACCAGCGCGACGCCGTGGCCACATAGAGATCGAGAACCGAGAGCTCCTCGCCGAGGAGGTAGCGCCCCGGCTGCAATTGTGCGCCCATCTGCTCCCAGCAGTGAGCGATGCGCTCGTACAGGCGCGCCTTGACCGTGGCGTGGTCCTCAGCACGGTCAACGACGCGCGAAGGGTCGTCGGCGACCCAGTAGAGGGCATAGATGGCCGAGGAGACAAAGGTCATCCATCTGAGGAACGCCGGTCGTGTTGCGTCGGTCAGAGCCGGCGCGAGGCGCGCTTCTGGGTGGGAATCTGCGAGCCAGATCAGGATGGCGGCGCTTTCGGTCATCAGTTCTCCGGTGGGCAGCGCCAGCGCCGGAACCTGGCGCAGGGCATTGATGCGCGCGAGCCTCTCGGCCTCATGGCTGCCCTCCCAGGGGGCATGGTCCTCGACCCGATAAGGCAGGTTGAGAAGGCTGAGCGTTGCCTCGATCGGAACGGATCCCGAGGTTGAGGCTCCATAGACGACAAACGGTTCGGCCAACGATTTTTCTCCCACATGAGGCAGCCCCTGACCCCCGGCCGCCGTGCCCATGAAGACTCAGGGTTGAAGCGTCTTTCGCCGGTTGTCGCATGGATTTCCGCTTTCGCGCTATAGTCGTCGCTCCGGCAACGAGAGTGCAACTCGGCCGCACGCCCAACATGTGAAAAGCCAGTCACAGAGGTCTGATCGATGACCGCAGCATCCGCAAGCCTGGATACCTCGGAGCTTCTCAGGCATTCGCACGAGCGGCAACTCCGTTCCGAATGGTCGAGAGACACGTTGTTGTCCTTTCAGCGAAGCGAGCTCACATCGGCGCTTAGGCACGCGGTCGACGCATCGGCCTATTACCGGGAGACGATCGGCGGGCTCGTGGCGCGGGGCGCGCCGCTCAAGGACTTTCCGGTGCTGACGAAGCGCGCGCTGATGGAGAATTTCGATCGAATCGTCACCGATCCGAGGCTGAGCCGGCTCCAGGTGGAGCAACATCTCAGCGGAGTGGATTCGGGCTCTCTTCTGCTCGGGCAATATACGGCCGTTGCAACCGGTGGCACGACGGGCGAGCGCGGGGTGGCGGTTTTCGATCGTGCCGCGTGGCTTGCGGCAATCGCCAACATGGTGCGCTTTCAGGCGTTCGTCGGCATCGACGAGACGACACGTAGCGTTGCCATTTTTGCGTCGTCTCCGGTCCACATTTCCTATCATGTCGGCGTGGAACTGCGCGCGCTGCGGCCGCCGGCGCCGCGCTTCAACGTGCTGATGCCGATCGAAGAGATCGTGGACGGCCTCAACGCCAATCAGCCGGATGTCATCTCCACCTATCCGTCGTTCGTGCGGGTCTTGGCCAGCGAGCAACAGGCGGGCCGCTTGCACATCAGGCCGAGGCTGTTTCGCACCAGCGCCGAAACCCTGACGCAGGAGATACGCGACCTTGCGGCCGAGACGTGGCAGGCGGTTGTCGCCAACAGCTATGTGTGCACCGAGGCGGGGCCGATGGGACACGAATGCCTGCTGGGCGACGGGCTGCATCTGGCCGAGGATTCGTTCGTCTTCGAAGTGGTCGACGAAAACGATCGCCCGGTGCCCGACGGCGTCGAAGGCGCGAAACTGCTGATCACGACGCTTACCAACCGCACCCTGCCGCTCGTTCGCTATGAGATCTCCGACATCGTGGCGATGGCGACGGGGCCCTGCCGGTGCGGCCTGCCGTTCTGGCGCATCGGGTCGATCGCCGGCCGGAGAGAAGAAAGGCTGCGCTTTGCCAGGCGAGGGGGCGGGACGGTGGACGTGCATGCGCACCGGCTGCGCTCACCGCTGACCGGTGCGGCCGGGGTGCGGCAGTTCCAGTTCGTGCAATTGCCCGGCGGCCTGGAGATCGTCATCGCCGTGTTTGCCGAGGTGGACGCCGAAATCGTCAGCGGGGCGGTCGAGCAGGCCGTGCGCGCGGCGCTTAATGCAGTCGACGCCGTGCCGGCAGAGGTGCGGGTGAGGGTGGTGGACACCATCGAACGCTCGGGCGCAGGGGCCAAGCAAAGGCTGGTGGTGGCCTCACCGGAAGGCAACTAGCGGACCAACCGGGTGGAAATGATGAGGCTAGTGCCAGGCAGGCCTCGATTGGCCGAGCCCTCAATCCGCTCAGGCGAGGCATCAGCCTCGTGGGCAGGGCGGACATTCCGGTGGCCGCAGGGCGGGCAAGGTGCGTATAGTGTTGATCGGCCAGCGGCAGGCCGATATGGGACCGAGCGCAGTTCTCCAAAGGGATGGCTGCGCCTTGCAGCCAGACGGAGTTTTGAAGAGTGAGCGTTGCCTTCACCAAGGAAGAGAGTGCCGAAACTGCGGCGGAAACGCTGCTGCCCGACCGGCCGATTTCGCCGCATCCGAACCTTGTCACGGACGCGGGCCTGAAGGCGCTGGAGGTGCAAGTGCAGGAGGCGCGCGCGGCCTACGAAGCGGCGGCCTCGATCGACGACGTGAACGAGAAGCGCCGGCAACAGGCCGGGCCTTTGCGCGAGTTGCGCTATCTCGCAGAGCGGCTGCGCACAGCGCAACTGATGCCAGAGCCGGGCTCGACCGAGGTGGTGGCCTTCGGCAGCACGGTCACCTTCAGCCGCGACGATGGGCGCGTGCAGACCTACCGGATTGTCGGCGAGGACGAAGCCGATCCCAAGGCGGGCTCGATTTCCTATGTCTCACCGGTGGCGCGCATCCTTCTCGGCAAAGAGGTCGGTGATGTCATGAGTGTCGGCGATCAGGAGCTTGAGATCATCAAGATCGCCTAGTGCCCCCCTGCCTCAAGTGGAATCACTGAGGCAGAAAGATGCCCTAGAATCAAAGGGCTGGAGCGTCCCTGGTGCGTTCACATAAACGCACGGCGCTCTTGAGCTTCCCGCTTTCAAACGGACCTCCTTCTGGAGACGGACCGATGCTTTCGAATGAACGTCGAGAGCATCCTTCGTGCGTTCCAACAAATCACCGGCGCACGCGATGATCTCACCGAAATGTGAAAACAATCGTATCCGATTAAATTGTGTCGTATTGACATATGCGCCAATTCGGATATTTCTATCGCATCCGATTTAATTTTATGGCGTCGATTTTATCGCGGCTGTCATAGCGCTGCCGCTTTGCCCGAAGGCTGATTTGAGCGACCCGATCCGTCTACCATGAGGATGCCCATGCACACGAACAGTGACGCTCAACACGCTCCGGCCTACAGCGACTTTTCGCTGGTACTCGATCCCGATGTCTACGAGCCGCTGCCCGACGACTGGCTGATCGGGATTACCGATATCGTCAATTCGACGCTGGCGATCCGGGCCGGGCGCTACGAGGACGTGAACTACACCGGTGCCTCGGCGATTGCCGCTGTTGGCAATGCCTGGGGCAACTTCGAGTTTCCCTTCGTCTTTCGCGGCGATGGCGCGGCTTTCGCGCTTCCGCCGGAAGGGCTGACGATGGCGGCCGCGGCCCTCAGGCAGGTGGCGGCGTTCGTCAGAGAGAGGTTCGGCCTTGATCTTCGCGTCGGGCTGCTGCCGGTAAGCGACATCCGGGCTAGGACCAATCGACATTCAGGATTCCCAAATCGCTTAATCGCTGATTCATAAGATACCGTGTTAGGCACGGAGGTCGATGGTGGCGGTTAGGCGGTATGAACTGAGCGACGCTCAGT
>NZ_MBSO01000028.1 GCF_001695835.1 Ensifer sp. LC11
CGAATGAAGCACTTCCGACGCTTCGCCACCCGATACGACCGCAGAACAATCCACTTCGAAGGCTTCGTCTATCTCCTCGCCGCAATGATCTGGCTGCGATGAATGTCGATTCGTCCTAGTGGACAGGATGTGAAAATCGCCCGCTATGCCGCCTCCAAGGACGCCACCTATGCGATGTTTGCCGGCGGCGGGCTCAAATGGGCGGAGCGGCAGATCAAGAACGGGCGCTACCTGGTCGCACCCGGAACGGACGAGGCGGCACCTGATCTCACGGGGCTTGCGTGCGAATGGCGGCCTTTTGCGAGCCGTCAGGGGCAGATCCTGTCGCTGCTGGTCGAGCCCACGGACGCGGTGAGCCCGGAACGCTTCGCCGCCCTTACGCGGGAGGTGATTGCCGTTTTCGACGCGGGGCCGCGCCAGTCGCATCCGCTGCCCAATGAAATGGGCGTGCCGAAGGATGCGCGCGTGCACATCGAGCCCGAGCGCTGGGCGGGCGTCGCCGCCAACTCGGATTTCCGCAAATACGACGACGGCCTGCGCCTGACGGTGGATTGCGCCGTCGAGCAGATCGATCGGGTCGAAGCGGTCCTCGCTCAGGCGAAGATGCTCGGCGAAGTCAACTTCGGCCTGCACCGGCAGTCGCATGCGCTGATGACCTGCCTTGTGCCATCGGCCAGCCCGGACGCGCACTTGCATTTTCTCGACGGCATGGACGGCGGCTATGCCAAGGCGGCCGAGATGATGGAGCCGGGCAAGCGCCTGGGCGGCTAAAGCGCGTCGTGTTTTCCCTCATCCCGGTGCTCGTCACAGGGATCCAGCAGCGCCGCGTCTGCGGCGTCAAAAAGTCTTTTCAGCCCAAGGACTTGGGCTGGGCTGGATTCCTGTGACAGGCACAGGAATGAGGATTCGAGGAATAGCCGGGCCCTGCCGCAACCGACGAAGCGCAGTCGGACTGCTGTCGTGTGCCGGGAAATCCCGGGTAAAACAGAACGGGGCGGCAACCAGCCGCCCCGTATTCCTGCGGCCATTGCCAGGATTCCGCGCTGGGAAGACCGCCGTCAGTCCTTCGTGGACTTGGGCGATCCGGCCTGTGTTGCGCGCAGCAGGTTGTCGCGCAAGTTTGCGACCGACTGCTGCACGACCGGAAAATCGTCTCCCAATCCCGTGGCGTCGAGCAGGGCCGAGCCCGGTTCCGTATCGACCAGCGCGCGGCCCGCCGTTGTCAGCGTGAGGCGCACCTGGCGTTCATCGGCCGGGTCGCGCCGGCGTTGCAGGTAACCGTCGGCTTCCAGCTTCTTCAGGATCGGCGTCAGCGTGTTCGATTCCAGGAACAGCTTTTCGCCGAGCAGGCCGACCGTCTGGTCGTCTTCCTCCGACAGCGCCACCAGGGTCACGTATTGGGTATAGGTGAGGCCGAGCTTGTCGAGCAGCGGCTTATAGGCGCGGCCGAAGGCGAGGTTTGCGGAGTAGATCGCAAAGCAGAGGAAGTTCGAGAGCTTCTTGTCGCCCTTTGCCGGCGCGGCCTGCGGACCATTCACTGTCTTGGACGTGGGCATAGGATATCCTTTTTTCCTTTTGTCTCGCTGGGTTTAGTATAGATCGGATCCGATTAAATCGCAATGTTGTTGACAGGGGTATTTCGATCATCTATAAACATCGCATCCGCTTAAATCGGATCCGATTAAAAAATCAAACAGAGAGGAAATGACATGACCGCGAAGCTCGTTTTCACAGGCAAGACCCACAACACCGGCGGCCGCAACGGCGGCACCCGCAGCAATGACGGAACGCTTGAGCTGAAGCTCTCGCAGCCGCATCCGGCCGCCGAAAATCTTTTCGGTGCCGCCTGGTCGGCCTGTTACATCGGCGCGATCGAACTCGCCGCGCTGCAGCGCAAGGTGAAGCTCCCGGCCGGCCCCGAGGTCGAGACCGATATCAATCTGAGCGTCGACGAAGGTTCCTACTTCCTCAGCGCACGCCTCAATGTCAGCCTGCCGGGCCTCGACCGCGACGTCGCCCATGAGCTGATCCACGCCGCCCACGACATCTGCCCTTACTCCAAGGCGACGCGCGGCAACATCGACGTCGAGACCAATCTCGTCTGAGACCCTTAAGAAAAGCTTTTGATATCATCGGGATGTGCCGGCCTGGAGAACCAGCCGCGGCGCATCCCGATAGCGTTTTCAGGCTCAGTGTTCGATCGTCCGACACGCCGGCCGGTGGCTGGCGAGGGATGATTGAAGTTCGCGTCCGGCGTGGCCTCACGGGAATGTAATTTGGCCGATCGTCCCCCTTGTTGGTATTTTCGCACCTTCGCATGTACGGGGGACGGCTGCGGCCGATGATGGCATGCCTCACAATCAAGTTCGGCTGCGGCATCGCCCTGTGCGGCGCCTGCGCGGTGGATGGCGGCGGGCTGCCCGTCTGCTCCTGCGTCAGGCCGGTTGCTGCACCATTCATTCGACACACTTCGCGAAGCGCGGGGACCGCAGCCGTGGACCTTCGACCACGCTTTTAACAGTTACGCACTTTACCGGACCACGAGCGTCATGTTTCCTTGATGGACAAGGGAAGACCGGTTGACGGAGTGATCCAAGGCAGATTGGCGACATCGCGCCCTGGCGGCGCGCACATACGACTTCAGGGAGCGAGAATGACAAAGCAGTCCGACAATCCCTTGATAACGACTGGGCCCTTGATAGTGACTGGGCCCTCGAAAACGACCGGGCCCATGGAAAAGGCCGGGCCCTTGGAAAAGACCAGGGCCCCTGGAGATGAGCCGGCGCGACATGATGAAGGGCGGGATCGGCGCGGCATCGCTTGCGGCGATCGGTGCCGGTGCGGCGTTGCCCGCGGCCGTAACGGCCGCCTCGCTCGCTGCCTCGGCCGATCCGGCGCTCGCGCAGCAGGCCCTGGGGCCGGGCGCACCGACCCTGCCGGTCACCGGAGTCCACATGCATCCGGGCTATGCCCGCACGATTGCGCAAATGGCCTATGTCTGGGGCTGGCCGATCGTCAACATGCTGAACCGCAAGGCCAGGATCACCCAGGCGCCGAGCCCGGGGCTGCTCGGCGGCATTCTGCCCGTGGCGCCACGCGGCCAGGTGGGCATGCTGCACGACTATATCGAGCCTTCGCAAACCTTCGTCACATGCCCCAACCAGGACGTCATCTATGGCCTTGGTTTCTTTGAGCTGGACGATGAGCCGGTGGTGGCGCAGGTGCCCGACTTCGGCGACCGGTTCTGGATCTATGCGCTTTACGATGCGCGCACCGACCAGTTCGGCCAACTTGGCAAGCCCTATGACACCAAGCCCGGTTTCTACCTGCTCGTCGGGCCTGATTGGGACGGCCTGAAGCCCGCCGGTATCAGCGAGGTCATCCGCTCACCGACGTCGCTCGCCAACGCCATCCCCCGCATCTTCCAGGACGATACGGGGGAGGACAATCGCGAGCTGCAGCCATTGATCAACCAGGTGGTCTTCTATCCGCTCAGGGACTTCACCGGCGAGATGAAGACGATTGAATGGGCCAAGCTTGCGGACATTCGCGTGCCGCCATCGGACGACGATGCCGGCGGAGGCGAAACGAAGTGGGTGGTGCCGGAGACATTCTTCAAACAGTTCGCCGATGCAGTGGCTGCGGCCGATCCGTTGCCGGGCGAGGAGGCGCTTTATGCGCAGTTCCGCCTGCTCATCGATGCGGCGGCCAGGGATCCGGAGCTGGAGCAGATGCTGGTCGATACCGCGATCGAGACGGAGGAAAAGGTGATCGCGCCCTTCTTCGATTGGCAACGCAACGGGCTTCCCGCCGGCAATGGCTGGAACCGCTCAGTCAACAATGCGCAATGGGGGATCGACTACTTCAACCGGACCGGAACGGCCAAGTCGAACATGTTCGACAACCGCCCCAACGAGACGCAGTATTTCTACACCGACTTCGACGGTGCAGGCGACCAGCTGACCGGCGTCAAGCTCTACGAAGTGACCTTCGCAGCCGGCGAGGATCCGCCCGTCAACGGCTTCTGGTCGCTGACCCTCTACAACGACAAGCACCTGTTTCACGCCAATGAGATCGAGCGCTATTCGATCGGCACCAAGAACAGGAAGCTGAAGCGCAACGCCGACGGCTCGCTGACGATCTATGTGAGCGCCGAGCGACCCGGCGGCGACAAGGACAGCAACTGGCTGCCGGCTCCCCACGGCATCTTCTCGCTCTATATCCGCGCCTATTGGGGCAAGGAGGGCATTCTCGACGGGTCCTGGCAGCCGCCGAAGATCACGGTGGCGCAGTGACTGTCGGGCAAGTGGCTCCGTCGCACCGACCGGGCCAGCTGTTCGCTTGTCGAAAGCTTCGGCGCAGGCCGGCACGTCGCGGTTTCCTTTTCGCGCGCCTTAGATCATTGAAATTACGCAATTCCGGACGGAAAACCGTTTCACACTTTTCCTGGAATTGCTCACTGAATGGCGGTCTTGCCTGTCAACGCCAGAAGCGTTTGACGTCGATCACGTCGTCCAGGGCGCCTTGTGCGCGGTCGATCAGTTTGCCCTTGTCGGCGTGCACGGTCAGCGTTTCAGCGTCCGGGTGATCTTCCAGACCCATTTCGCCGAGCACGAGAGGTCCGGAGACGAGGTCGTTGAGGGTGCCGAGCTGGTCCTGCAGCGCGGTCATGGCGCTGATGAAGCGCTTGTGGCGCCGTACGCCGCGTTTGTCGTCGAACAGCGCGGCGAAGAACTCGGCCGCATAGCGCAGCTTCTTGGCATCCTTGCGAGCCTCGTGCCGCTCCTCATCGCTGACCTTGGCGAGTGCGCGGCCATGTTTCTTGAGCTTCCTGCGCTCGCGGTCGAGCACCGCTTCGGCGAAGTCGACCGCCGAGCGATCGCGCAGCTCGGCCGGTGGCGTCGATTGATACGCGCCGCAATGCAGCCACTCGTGAAGATCGAGCAGGAGGGCGCGACCGCGAGCGCCGTCGAGAGCCGAAAAGACGTCGACATAGCGGGCGGCGCGCGCCGTCTGCAGGCGCTCGAACAGTTCCGGTTCCGGCTCACGCGTCAGAAGAACATCGACATCGCGGGCCTTGCCGAACTCGCCGGCCAGCCATTTCAGCTCGCCCTTGATGCGCTGGCTTTCGTCGTCCTGCAGGATGTCCCTGTAGAGCGAGACGGCCGAGCGCAGGCGGCGAAGGGCAACGCGCGCCTGATGCAGCGCCTCCGGGTTCTGGCGCATGCGCAGCACGTCCTCGTTCAGACGGAAGTGGCGCAGGCAGGCAAGCGCGATCGTCCGGAAGCTCGTCGTCACCCGCATCTCGCGATCAAGCTCGACCGGCTCGGCCTTGAAGACGGTCTGCTGCGCATCGATCAGGCGAAAGCCGCGCTCGGCCTTGGACATGACGCCGAAGCGGATGGGGACGACGGCTTCGATCCGGCGTGCCAGCGTGAAGAGCGCCTGCGGGTCGCCGCCCTTCAGCTCGAGCTCGATTTCGCCGATCGCCGTCCGGCGGCTGCCTGATGTGATCGCGCCGCGGTCGAGCACGGCCTCGATCCTTGTGCCGTCCTGGTCCATGTCCCAGGTGGTCCGCTCGACCTCGACGGTGAACTGCGGTTCCAGGTCGCCCGGTCTGAGGTCGAACTCGGCGGCAAGCGGGGTGGTGTGGCCGACGACCGGTTCGTCGGCGACAAGCGGCTGCTCCCATTCGGGCCGCGCGTATACCGACGCGCTCGGGCCGGTCGCCTTTATCGTTTGGGTGCGCGCCGCGCCAACCGTGCGGATGCGCAGGGTGAAACCCGATTGAAAGAGGTCACGGCCGCGCGTGTCGAAATAGACGGATCGCTGCTGTTCGACGCTTGCCGGTTCGCCAAGGAGGCCGGACGCTTCGAAGCGGTCAAGATCGTCGGGGGAGAGCTCAAGCTTGAGTTCTATTTCGGTGTTCAAACCATCCTCCATGAGCGCAAGGGCAATGTCATAACGCCATATGAGCACATTGGTTCATGGTTTGAATGACATAGATCACGCTCTGAGCGATGGAAGGCCAAGCCTTGACGAGCCGCGCGGTGGCACGCTTGCGACGCCTGGCTGCACACCCCCCGCACACTCAAGGAAATCAGGCTCGGCATCTGCGGCTCAATGTCCAGGTGATTTCGCCGAAACGACCTAACTCTTTGTAACGGCGCAATTCCATACGGAAAACCGCTTCACACTTTTCCTGGAATTGCTTTTTCAATGGCCGCAATTCCGGACGGAAAACCGCTTCGCACTTTTCCTGGAATTGCTTTTTTAAGGGACGCAATTCCGGACGGAAAACCGCTTCGCACTTTTCCTGGAATTGCTTTTTCAATGGCCGCAATTCCGGACGGAAAACCGCTTCGCACTTTTCCTGGAATTGCTTTTTAAGGGCCGCAATTTCGGACGGAAAACCGTTTCACACTTTTCCTGAAATTGCTCTAAGCTCCCGGCATTTCATGCCACGGAATTGATAAATGTCGCTTCGTCTTGCCACCTTCAATATCGAAAACCTTCTGAGCCGCTTCGACTTCTCCGGCTTTCGCAACCAGCTGAAGCAGGATCGGGTGCTCCGGCTCTTCGACGTGAAGACGGAAGCCGAGTATCAGCGGCTGGAGGAAGCGCGCACCATCGCGCATACGGATGATACCAGGCAGATGTCGGCGCTTGCCATTGCCGATTGCGACGCGGATATCCTGTGCCTTCAGGAAGCCGACAACATGGCCTCATTGCAGGCCTTCGAATACAACTATCTCTTCCGCATGGTCGGCAACGGCTACCGCCAGAAATACTTGATCGAGGGCAATGATTCGCGCGGGATCGATGTCGCCGTGCTGATGCGCGAGGAGACGCGCGACGGCCAGCCGATCGAGTGCCTGGAGGTCAAGAGCCATGCGGGGCTGACCTATGAGGACCTCGACCTCTTCAACGACCAGATCGCGCTCACCAACCGGCCGGCCGACCGGATCTTCAAGCGCGACTGCCTGGAGCTGGATTTGAGGATCGGCGGGCGGCCGCTGACGCTCTATGTCGTTCACTTCAAGTCCATGGGCCCGGCGCGCGAAGGGCTCGACGGACGGCAGGCGACGATGCCGCTGCGCGTGGCAGAAGCGAGCGCCGTGCGCCACATCATCGAAAGCCGCTTCGGCCGCGGAAAGACCGCCGACAAGATGTTTGCGATCTGCGGCGACATGAACGACTACCAGGAGAAGGTGAACATCCTCGGAGACCGGCGCAACGGCTACCAGTTCGTGCCGCACGAGGAAGCGTCGAGCTCGCTCGACGTCTTCAGCCATGACGGCTTTGCCGAAAACCCGATGCTGCGCCGGCCCGTGCTTGACCGCTGGACGCTGTTTCACAGCCGCGGGCCGCAGGAGCGGCATCTCTGCCAGCTCGACTATATCTGGCTGTCGCCCGCCCTTGCCGAGCGCAACGCAACCCAGGTGCCGGAGGTCATCCGCGGCGGGCAACCGTTCCGCACGATCTTTCCGCCGGAACTGGAGGTGGAGCGCTACCCGCGCACCGGCTGGGATCGGCCGAAGGCGTCGGACCATTGCCCCGTGGCGATTACCCTGGACGTATGATGATGAGCGCTCTTCAAAGCAACACGGGGGAGTGGCCGGCCGAGGGCGAGATCATTCCGATTTCGGATGTCGATATCCGCGTCAATGGTGCGGCGCATCCGTTTCATCTGGAAGAGGCGGGACGGGCGCAGGAGAACTGGGAAAAGGAGATCGCCGCCAATCCGCATCTCTTCGATGGCCGCATGGTGCTGCAGCGGGCGCTTCGGATCGAGGACGGCCAGATCCGCGGCGAGGGGCATGTGGTGCCCTATTCGACCTTTCTCTGGTGGCGCAAGACCAGGGAGGAGGGCGCCTTCCACCTCTTCGCCATGCCGGCGATCCTTTCGTCCGACGGCGCGCTGATACTCGTGCGCATGGGGGCGCACACCGCCAATCCGGGGCGCGTCTACAGCCCCTCAGGCTCGCTCGAGCCTGACGACGTGATCGAAGGGCGCTGCGACATCGCGGGCAATATCCGCCGCGAGGCGCTGGAAGAAACCGGGATCGATCTTGCGCTTGGCGTCGCCGAGCCCGGCTATCATCTCTTGCACATGGCGCGGGCGGTGACGGTTATTCGCATCTACCATTGCCCGGAAACGGCTGAGGCACTGGTGGCGCGCGTGGCGGCGCATATCGCGGCCGATCCCGAGCCGGAGATCGATGAGGCGATCGCGGTCTTCGGGCCGGACCCCGCAGCGTACAACTATCCGCCGTTCATACCGCCGATCCTCACATGGCTGTTTGGCGAGCGCCGGCTGCGCTGATCTTCAAAAAAGTGCTGTATGTCGTTGTTTTTGCCGAAGATTTGGCGCGTTCGCTACGGCAAAAGCCGTCGCACGGGGCAGTCGGTTGCGGTTTGGATGATCCGCACGCGCCACCCCGTGGGCGCTGACCGCCGGTGAGCAGGTCGCGAGAAATCGTGACTGTGCGTAACCGCGTGTCGGCGCTTTTGCCCTTGCCGCCCGCGCCCCGGCATTGCAAAGTTTGGCGCATATTCGCAAGGGGACATGAATGGCGCTGAGTTACGCGATCTACGACGTCTTTACCGACAGGCAACTCGAAGGCAATCCTCTGGCTGTGGTCTTTGGCGCCGATTGGCTCGAGGACGAGGCGATGCAGGCGATCGCGCAGGAGTTCAACCTGTCGGAGACGGTGTTCATCCGCAGGCCCGGCGGCGCTGCCCATACGGCAAAGCTCAGGATTTTCACCCCCAGCCAGGAACTGCCTTTTGCCGGTCATCCGACAGTTGGTGCGGCGATCGCGATCGCCGAGGTCCAGCATGGCGCGGTCGAGGAGGGAATCGACCTCGTGCAGGTGCTGGAGGAACGGGTGGGGCCGGTGCGCTGCGCCGTCAGGCTGAAGCCGGGGCAGGCGAGCTTTGCCGAATTCGATCTGCCGCGCAAATCGCAAAGGCTCGACGCTCGCTTCGACCGGCAGGCGATTGCCGATGCACTGAGCCTCAAGCTCTCGCAGATCGGCTTTGAGAACCACGTGCCGTCGTTCTGGAGTGCCGGCGCGCCCTTCGTCCTGGTGCCGGTCCACGACGTCGCGGCGGCCGCCGCGATCGAGTTCGATCCGTTGCGCTGGGAGCAGCTGACGCCGATTGCCGAGGGGCGGCTGGCATCAGCCTATGTCTATTGCCGCGGCGGCGTGAACCACACGGCACGTTTTCACGCCCGCAAGTTCGGCCCGGGCGCGGGTCATCTCGAAGATCCGGCGACCGGCTCGGCCGTAGCGGCTCTTTCCGGCGCCATCCATTTCTTCGACCAGTTCGTCGACGGCCATCATCCGGTGCTCGTCGAGCAGGGCGTGGAGATGGGAAGGCCGTCCTTTATCCACCTGCATCTCGATATCGCAGGCGGCGAGATCAGCAATGCCCGCATCGGCGGCAGTGCCGTGAAGATCGCAGCCGGCGAACTCTATGTCTGACGCACGCGTCATGCTTGGAGAAGTTCAGCTTAATCAGCGTTTTAGGAAAAGTTTTGGTGGGTGATCACGGGCTCGAACCGTGGACCCGCTGATTAAGAGTCAGCTGCTCTACCAACTGAGCTAATCACCCATCCGTGCGCTCGCTTTAGCGTACAGCTCTTCCGCACTCAAGAGGAAATCGTATCGCGCGCTCGGTAAATCACAGGCGGCCTTTCACGATCGAAACCGTCCGTCTTTCCAATGCATTCGGTCACGAATTGCCAATCCCGAGGGCGTTGCTTATCGCTCTGAATCTTCCATCTGCTACAGAGAGAAGACGCAAGGGACGTTCTCCACAGGGGCAGATGCCAGCCTCGTGCGTTTTTCAAAAATTTTTCACAAAGGCGCTGGACAACCCAGCTGAACGCCTTTATACGCCCCCTCACGACAGCAGCGGGACTTGACCGCAGCGGTCGCGGATGGGTGATTAGCTCAGTTGGTAGAGCAGCTGACTCTTAATCAGCGGGTCCACGGTTCGAGCCCGTGATCACCCACCAAAACTTCTCCTAAAGCGTTGATTAGAAATCAAATTTCGTAATTCGAGACCTGTCGGTGTCGTCGGCGAACCGATTGGCGTGCGTCTTCGGTATCGCGCGCTCGCACTTGGCGCGGGGCAAAGTTGTAGCGCGCCCCTGCGCAGAGCATCAGGCCGCCTGCGGGACCGGCTAGTCGAGATGTGGAAACGTCTGGTCGCAGAGCTATCTGAAGTCCGCGACAATTTTGGTCCATCGGCGTCTGACGTCCGTGCGCCCTCATCGCGGCAACGCTTCAACGTTGAAGTAGGATGGGATTGGCGCTCTGCTCGGCTGACCCGCGATGACGCTTGCGCAGAGACTGGCGTAACAGACAAGAAGCGACATCCGCACAATCGTCCGCTGTGTTTTGTGCGCTTCGCCGTGCAAGAGCGCTTGGCGGAATCTTTCCTCCCATCCTTCATCGCCACCTGCGGCAACGATTGCCCGGATGATCGACCAGGCCATCGTGACGAACCCGGTTGCGAAGCTGGTGAGGAAAATGACGACGCAGAACCCGGAGAACCATGCGTGGGCAGTCGACGGTGCGCCCAGGCGATGGGATGCCCAGGCGGCGGTTGCGAGGCAGGTTAGTCCCGCTACGACAAGACGAAGCGGGGTCATGGCACTGCTTGCCGCTCGTGCCCGGCCGGCGGGAGGCTGGACGGGATTGGGGCCGTGCTCGGCGTGCTGGCTATGGCACCCACGCATAGGGCTGCGAAGTACACCACAAGCGAGACCATGAAGATCGTTCGTTCTGTTTTGAACTCTTCCCCGTGGAGCAGCAGCCGATGGTTCTGGCGGTATCTTTCACTCCAGCCTACGCCGGGTCCTCCTCCTACCATAATTATCGACCAGGCAAGCGTGATGAAAAATGTCGCGAAACTCGTTAAAACAACGATCGCGTCGAGCACGGTAAACCATTCGTACGCTGTCGACGGTGTTCCCACGCGGTACAGCACAAATGCGGTGACCGCTGAGCCGGCCAGAAGAACAATTGCAGAAGCACGGCGGAGCGCGGTCATGGCTGCCTATCTTCGATTGCGGCGGACCAATGTGGAGCGAGCTGCGGGTAGCCAGGTTCAGTCCAACGAAGGCAGCGGTGCACAACAACATGCATGCTCTTATTATCCAACGCTCTCTTCTGAATTCCTGCCCATGCCAAAACGCCCATGTGTCCCGCCGTCCACCTGCAATGCGGATGGCTGGTTGACATCTGTCCATACGCCAAAGTGGATCTGCACCCGTAGCATTGTGGCAAATCCGACTAAGAGACCGGCATTAAAGACAAGCGTGCAGGCAAGCTGAAACCAGGACAGTTCCAGACCAGCTTCGCCCATCGCCATCATCCCTACGGTTGTGAGGTTGCAGCGTCCGCGCAGAACTTCGTCCGGTTCGCTTCGTCGCCGAGCTTCGGGCGCATCTCGTCGAAGCCCATCGTGCCCATGCTGACCACCTGGTTGCGCGAATAGCCGTCATGTTCGGCGTCCTTCAGCAACTCCGCTTTCCACTCGGTGAAATAGCGGGCGCCGACCTTCTGCACGAGCTCGGGGCAGGCGGTTTCTTGCAGGAGGAAGGTCGAGTAGGCCGCCCAGTACATTGTAAAATGTCGTTTCCCCCGATGGTCGGCATCTGCCGGAATCGCGCAGGCGAAAACAATTGAAACGGCTAGGATCATGCGCTTCATGGATGCTGTCTCCCCCTCTGTCTGGCCGTGCTTTCTACTAGAAGTATATGTGTGGTCTGATTAAATACAAGATTATGCTAATTTAATACGTGGTGGATTTGCCAGGCGGTGCATCGATACGCGGTGGCTTAACAATGAAGGACTGCTCGCAGCGCGGCCGGCGAAGGCTGCAACGCCCACGCGTGTGCGTGCCAGCGGCAATCCCTTCGGCATGAGCGGCGCGCTTGCGATCACCCTTCGATTCTTCTCAGGAGGGTGATGAGGTAAAGCCCATCGTCGAGTTTGCCGTAGCTCGATACGTCCCGCGAAAGCGGAAACGCCTCGCTCGACAGGGCTACCCGCCCGTGTTGTTCGGCGACATCATGCTTTCCCTTCGCGATCATAGCCAGCATCATGCCGAAATGCGCCGGGCGAAAGCTCTTATCCAGATCCAGCGCTCTCTGGAAATACGCCATAGCCCTGTCGATCTCTCCGCGGTGCTGCAGGATGCGGCCGTGGTCGGCAAGCATGTCGGGGTCATCCGGCTTCATGCTCTCTGCCTTGGCGAAGAAGCGTTCGACGGTTGATAAGGGCGCACCCTTTTCGTCCATCGCCACGGCGAAGCCCCAATAGATGTCGGGATAGTCAGGATCGAGCAACCAGGCCTGGTTGAACCTGTGTATCGCCATGCCCGGGTCCTTTATCGCGACAAATTTCCAGCCCAACTGCATTGCGCGCTTGGCCCCCAGCTCCAGGTTTCCGTGGGTCGATTTGCGAACTTTTTCGACGAAAACGCGGTCGCCCTGCAGTTGCTTCTTGGTCTTGGTGACCCCTTCCCACATCGGAACATTCTGGCTCTCGGCCCTGGCATTTGCCGGTGGCGTCAGCAGCCAGGTCGTGATGGCCAGGAGCGCTACGAGAAAGCTTATCCAGACCGGCACCCTCGTCTCAGTGATCCCTGCAACTCTGCTGCTTGCGGCAACGATACTCGACCTCATGACGCGTACTCCGGGTAACTAATTTAGTTTCGCCTACAACGTGCAGTATGATCGCTATGCGGGAAACTGCAATTAATCCGATAGGGTAGGGTACAGCCGCTGAGATTGGTCCGTGCCGCAGCGCCGTGAAGTTCGTGAAATTTGCGCAGGAGGGCGCGATCGGCCGATCCGTTTGCGCGCAACCGCCAGCTGTTGCCTTGATGCAACAGGGGGCAGCTTCAATACTGCAGTCTGCGATTGTCCTCTTGCCGCGACAGTAAACTCGTGTAATTTTCGAAAAATCGGAGCTCAAACTAGAGGAGGCATACGATGATTCATAATCTTGTGCAGATGCGCGCCTCTGGTGGAGTGGTACCTTCGTCACGACGAGTGTGCCATAATTTTACGGGTTACTTTGGCGCATAAGCGCACCCTGAGTTCCGCCTTTTCTTAACTTCCATTTTGACTTGATGTGACCGGTTTTCGGAACGTGTTTCCGTGTCCGCGCGCATCCATAATCTAGAGGACCCGTCCGTTCTGATCGGCGGGGATTAAACATGCGCGAATTACAGCTTACGTCCGCTGGCGGTCTGCCGGCGCTCATGGACGACCTTTATCGAACCTTCGGCTTCTGGCGCACGGCCGGCGCCTTCCTTCTCGCTGCCTGGAGGGGGCGCCGGACGGTCAACACGCTTAGCCATCTTTCCGACCGGATGCGCCGTGACATCGGCGTGGAGGAGAGCGCGAAGGCATCAGAACAGGCTGTGATATCCCTTTGGGCGATGCCCGTCGGATATCCGGCTCTCCGCCGCAACTGAGGCCCGCCCCAAGCGGGCCTCTTCACTCTGCAGAGATGGATGCGCCGTCTGAAACGGTTGAGGAGCAGCTCGATCCTCGTCTCTACTATCCGCCAACGGGCACAAACGACGCTGCGACGTGGCAGCGCCGTCCCTTGGTCGGGACGACCAGCCCGCCTACCGTCGACCGGGCAAGGTGGTCGTGTTTGCGGCCGTTACTGGCTGGTAGACGGCTGTGTCGTGGACGGCTGGGTGGTCGACGGTTGTGTCGTCGACTGGTCAGTCGTTGCCGGCTGCTGGGGCGTCGTTGCTGGCTGCTCAGTCGTCGCGGGCTGTGTCGTTGTCGTTGACGGCGCGGTCTCGGTTGCTTGCTGGTTGGCTCCCGGTTGGAGGAACATGACCGCAAGAACAATGAGCACGACCACAACCACGATACCGATGACGGTGTTTCGATTCATGCAGGTTTCTCCTCAGGTTAAGTGCCTTCATGCAGTAAATGGAGCGGTCGGTCGAATAATCAACGGGTTCTCTTCGCCGTTCGGTTGAAATTGATCCGCGCACCCGTCGCAAGTCAGGGCAGCGAGACTTCTTCGGCGGCGACAGGGATGTTCTGGCCACGCCCCTTGGAACAGGCCGACACCTTTCCTGTCGGTTGCCGCCGGCAAGCGGGTCTTCAAGAAGTGGTTCGCAGAAAGTAGACTCCGAGAACCGGCGACTGGAAGGTGAAAGCGGCATGACGCTGAGCGAACTGACAGCGATTTGGCTTCGGCTGCGCTATCGCAACCGAGTGACCATTGGACAGCGGTGCCGGATCCTGGGCGCGATCATCGACCCCGGCAAAGGGCGGATTGCCATTGGCAAGCGTGCGGAGATCAAGCAGGGGGCGATCATTCAGGCGATCGACGGCTCCGTGACGATCGGAGACCATTTCAGCCTCAACCCCTATTCGATCCTCTACGGATCCGGCGGCCTGACGATCGGTGATTGGGTGCGCATCGCCGCCCACGTCGTCGTCATCCCGGCCAACCACGGTTTCGACAATCCCGATGTGCCGATCAAGATGCAGCCGGAAACGCGCCTTGGCGTCGTCATCGAGGATGATGTCTGGATCGGTGCAGGTGCGATCGTGCTGGATGGCGCGCATATTTCGCGCGGATGCGTGATCGGCGCTGGGAGCGTGGTCAGGGGACGCACCGATCCGCTTGGGATCTATGTCGGCTCGCCGGCGCGAAAGGTCGCGGTTCGCGGTGAGAAGAAGGACCCCGCAATCTGACGAGCGCCCGTGCGCTCCTCCCCCTGCGCTTCTCCCGTGCGCTCGGGATGAGCGCACGAAAGACGCTATAGCACTTTGATTCGAGAGCATTTTTCTGCCTCAAGTGATTTCACTTGAGGCAGAAGGCGTTAGTGGCGTGCGGACCCGTCCCTGGGCACAGGGGTGATGAAGCCAAGGCGCAGCAATTGCCTGGAGCCGTCGAACTTCACCGACGATTCGGAAAAAAGCTGCAGCGCGCCGGTGCTGGCAAGCGTCTCGGTCATCTTTGCATAGGCGGCCGAACCATCGAAATATTGCCCATCGGCAACGGCGTCGTTGATGACTTTCTGGTAGTCGGCGAAGAACTTGAAATGCAGGAGTGCGCCTACGATCGACGAAAAGTTGCGTTGATAGGGGAGCGGCTGGTGGATGCTCGGGCCGAAGAGACAGTTCTCATCCCAGCGGATCAGCGGATATTTGATCATTTCCAGGTCCGAGTCGAACTCGCGCAGGCGGGCGCCGCCCTTGACGGAGATGGCGCGCTTCGTCGTTGTCATAGCGTAGCCGCGGCTGTCGAAGTGGTCGGCGACCTCCCAGGGCGCATGCGTCTTCAACTGGTTGATGTCGGCGGTACCAAGATCAACCGGGTACATGTCCAGCATCGGGGCCGGCAGGCGCGAGATCTCGCGCTCCTCGAGCGCGTGGATCAGCGACCAGAGCGTTCGGCTCTCGCAATCGTCGTAGATCAGGAATTCATCGGAATCGACGTTGACGTACCAGCGGTCGCTTCCATAGAGCGCGAACAGCGCCTCCCTCCAGAGCCGGCCGCGCCTGGCCTCCTTGTAGCGCTGCTGCGAGGCCCACAGGTCAACATCGGCGTGTTCAAGCAGATATTCGCGCGTCCCATCGCTCGAGGCGTCATCGACGCAGATGAAGCGCGTGACGCCCAGCGATCGGTAATGGGCGAGAAAGCCAGGCATGAGCTTGGCGTCGTTGTGCGTGAGGAAGATCAGCGGGAGATCATCCGGATAGAGCGACGTCTGGCCTTTCGGGCTGATGCAGCGCAGGTTGACCTCGCGGCTCCTGGTGCGCTCGCGACGCTCGACCTTCGCCGACTCGTACCAGCTGGCGAAGCGGTCAAGCAGGTTTCGCTGCGCAATCATTGCGGCGTCGGATCCATTCTTGAATGGATAGGTAATGTCAGTCATTGCCATTCCTACAAACATTTCTCTTGCATAATGTAGGAAGAGCTGAATTTAAGGCGTCGGTGAGGCAGCCACGTCAAGGCTGCCTTGCGATGGTTGACCGATGGTTAACGCTGTGAGCGGCACTTCTCGCCAAGATTGTGCACAGCCTCTTACGTCGGCTGCAGAATCGTACTAATGGGCGGGGATAGATCTTTGGGGCAGAGCATGAAGCGCCTTTTTCGTTCGATTCGAAAGACATTCCGTCACCTCACCAATGCACGCACGGTGACGATCGACGGCGTCAGGCTGGTGTCCGATCAGGCGCGTATTCCCAAGGCCGTGCGCGATATGATGTTTCGCGAGGTCTACGAGGATGCGGAACGCAACATCCTGCTGCGGCTCCTGAAGCCGGGATCGAAAGTGCTGGAAATCGGCACCGGCGTCGGCTTCATCGCGCTTCTCGCCTCCAAAAGATGCGGGGCGTCCAACGTGCTGACCTATGAGGCCAATGCCACGCTGGAGCCGCTGATCCGCGAGAATTTCCGGCTGAACGGCATCGAGCCGACCCTGCGGCTGAAAGCGATGACGGTCGACGGCCGGCCGATCTCCTTCTTCCGCAGCGAGAACATCATCTCGTCCAGCGCCTATGACCGCAAGCTTCCGGGCGCGAAGGTGGAGATCGAAAGCGACGTCTTTTCCGAGGTTCTTGAGCGCTACCAGCCGGATGTTCTCATCATGGACGTCGAGGGGACTGAGGACGAACTTCTGCGCATTGCGGACTTCGGGTCGGTCAAGGATATCCTCGTCGAGCTTCATCCGCACATCATTGGCCAGGCGAAGGTCGATGAACTGAAGAAAGCGCTGGCGGACAAGGGATTCCGACAGGGCGAAAACGACCGCAAGACCTTTCACTTCCATCGCGACAGAGCGTGAACACAAGGGCCTCCGCCGCTTCTGTTGCCCAAGGCGCAACTTTTGGCGTTAGGTAGCAAAAACCACCAGACCGACCGTAGCAATCATAGTCGACACGGCAAGGCTTGCTTTTGGCCCCATTGCTGCGCCTCTTCTGCAAGCTATTGCAGCCAGTTCGGCATCTAGGTTTTCACCCAATTCAGATGGGCGTTCGTGCACTGCCGCCGCGCTGTCAAACGCCTGAGGTTTGTGACCATGCACCAACCTCTGATCGGCTCAATAACCGCGCCCGCTTCAATATCGCGCATCATGCCGGCTTCCAAGGCTTCAGGGTCGATGGCTGAAGCGATGCCCCGGTCGAGGATTTCGGGCAGCATCGTCACCACAATCTCGCTGATCTGATGGGCCCAGTCGCGTCCGCCGACATGCCCGCCAATGATCGCCTCCGCATGCATGGTAGGAGCAGCGAGTCCAGCGGCGCGGAAAGACGCATTGAGTTTGGCACCCATGCTATTGGTGGTTCAGGCGGCGGATTTCTCGATCAGAATGAACTAAGATGTAAGGAACTTTATCTTCGCTATTGCTGTCTTCGACCGTCATGACGCCGCCGCCCCCCCCTAGCGATTGCGTTCAATGTCCAGACGTATTTCACAATCCAAGAATATTCGCGTCCACCCGAAAACACTAGTTTAAGGAACATCGATATTCGTTCGTAACGGACACGATCCCCCTCTCGGCGCGGAAGAAGGCCGGTGGATTTCAAAACCCCCGCCCGAGGCGCTGACGTCCAACACCTTTTTTATTTCAAACACGTAAGTCGCTTTTGGTGGTCTTTGCTACTAACGCTGCAACTTTTTGGGGGGTCGTTTGTTACTCTTGCATTCATGTTCGCTGCGCTAGCTTTAGGAACTGATGTGAAGCTAGCCAGTGCAGGAGGCTGACATGCTACAAACGATGAGCAAGGTTTTGGTCGCGACCATGATAGCGGCAAGCGCGCTGACGGCGCTGCCATCGGTTTCGACGGCGCAATCGCTGGATCTCTATATCGGACCGGGCCAGGGCTACGAAGGCGACTATCGCAGAGAACGTCGATACGACGACGATGACTACTATCAGGAGCGGCGTGGTTGCAGCCCGCGGCAGGCCATCCGGCGCGCCTATCGCTACGGCATGCGTGATCCGGCGATTGCAGCCATGACCCGCAACCGCGTCATCGTCGAAGGCATTGGCCGGCGCGGAGAATACACCCGGCTCTATCTCGCCAACCGGAACGGTTGCCCGCGCATCGGCTGATAGTCGCCCGATTGCTGCGGCGCTGCCCCCTGGTCCGGCGTGGGTGGCGAGGTCATGTAAGCGCGTCCAAGACCGCGACCTGGCCTTTGCAGGCGCGCTTTGCGTAAATCGGCGGGCGGCCATTCAGGCGCCCGCTGCGCGCGTTTTCCTCTGCGCTGCGAAGATGGTATGGCTGCGCGCATGACTGCCTCGTCCCACATCGCCCCCACGCCGCTTGCCGAGCGCAGCTGCGGCACGTGCACGCTCTGTTGCCGGCTTCCCGATATCGACGCGTTGGCCAAACCGGCCAATGCCTGGTGCCAGCATTGCACGCAAGGACAGGGGTGCCGGATCTACGATGCCCGGCCGCAGCTTTGCCGCGACTTCTTGTGTCTCTGGCGCACGGACGCGGCACTGGACGATGCATGGGAGCCTGCGCGCGCGCGCATGATGATCTATCGCCAGGGGCCGCAGATCACGGTTCTCGTTGATCCTGATGTCCCCGAAATCTGGCGGCAGGCGCCCTATCTCTCGACGCTTCAAGGCTTTGCGCGGGAGGGCGACGATGGCCAGTACGTCATCGTCTTTGCCGGTGATGCGGTGTTTAGGGTTGAATGAGCGCTGAGCCGCAGGCCCTATAAGAAAGAGCCCCGCACGAGGGCGGGGCAAAGCAGGCACCCAAAATGGCTCGGGGTGCGGGGAAGCGCAGTCCAGAAAGAACGTACTGCGCGGTACGGAAGCTAACGTGCATCTGGCGGGCTGGGGAAGGCCGGATTCGGCGATTCTGGTACGGTTGCCAAAATAATTTGGGCGAATGGAAGCCAAGCGGATGGGGGTGCCGGGTGGCGTTTTCCTTCCGCTTCCGCTGCTTCCAATTGACTTTGGCGCGCCGTGCCGCATTTCCGATCGGAGGGAAACCGACGGAGATGACGATGTCAAAGGCGATGCTTTCGGTTCTGTTCCTGGCGCTGCTTGTGCTTTCCGCCTGCGGCAACACGGCGCGCGGCTTTCGGCAGGACAGCACCGAGACCGGGCACGCGCTCGACGATGCGACGCATCGCGTGCTGAAGTCGACGTCGAAGTAGCGCTGAGCTGATCCGGCTTTGATGTCTACCGCAACGGAGCGGTGCGCGGCTGCCCGACGGTTTCGGCGCTCCTGAAGATGACGACGGCGAACAGAAGCACGCCGAGGAAGGCGACGATCGAGGCGGCGGCGACAATCGGCTCGATCGCCGGGTTGCCGGTGACCATCAGATAGAGTGACGGCACCAGCACGGCGACGCCTGAGGTGTAGACGTAATATTGCACGAGTGCGAGCCGGCCCTCGGCCTTGGCCGGGTTAAGCGCATAGTAGATGCCGAAGATCGCCATTGTCACCCAGCCGAGAAGGTTGGTGTGGGCGTGTGCCGGCGTTGCTGCGTGGTCCTGGCTGATTGCCATGTGAAGGCCGATGACGAGGCCAATGATCAGAAAGATGATTGCGGTCTTGAAGTAGAGCTGGGCAAGGCGCGGCATCGGCTGTCTCCTCCTCTAGGGGCGTCTGACTATTTTATTAGCACTTTCGTAAATTAATCGAGATTGCCAAAATTGGGTGATCGGCGGAGGGCGGATCCGGTTGGACGGGGCCATCGGACCTCGCGGGCCTGGCGGTCGCGGCCGCAAGCGCTGCGCGCTTACGGGTGGCCATGTCGTTGAAGGCAGCGAGCTCCTGGCGGTGCAGATAGGCCGATATCGCCGCCTCCACGCCGCGATCGTTGCCGCCTTCGGCTTCCCAGAAGGCTTCCATGGCAGCAAAAAGGGCGGATTTGTCGAGCGTGACGGTCATCGCAGGCACGTGCCGAACTGCTGGCGGTGGTTGAGGGTGCCGTGGGCTGCCTGGCTATAGGACGCGCGCTGGGCGTCGAAGTCGGCGCACCAGCGCTCCCAGGCGTTGGAGGTGCGCACGAAGGCCGGCAGCTTGTGCTCTGCCTCAGGGCTCTCGTCGTAAGCGTTCAGCCAGGCGTCCGCCACGGTTTCGGTGACATCCTCGCCATGAAGCGCGTCGAGGTCGAAACGGATCAGGCGTTCGGCATGCTCGCCGTCGTGCGCCTTGAGCCAGTCGGCTGCGGTTTTGTAGGTGGTGCCGACGGTGTCGGTTTCGTCGCAAAAGTGGCCGGCGCCCAGCGTCATCAAGGCGAGGATGATCTCGCGCCGCTGAAGGAAGGGGGCGGCGCTCATCGCCGCCGCGGCGCTTTCTCGGATCACATCGGGCATCGTTCACCTCGGTCTGTTCGAGGCCGTACGTGGTGTTCCCTTTCGGGTTTCCTGTTGGCCCCTCCGGTTCTGCTTTGAATGCAACTATAGGAAAAATCCTATCACGGCGTCAATAGGAAAAACGCTGCCGGCAGGAAACTTCTCGCGCAAACTGTCGATGAGCTGTTATTTGTTCTTGTTTTGTTCCGTGGATTGCGCCACCTTGGCGCTGCCATTTCAGGTGGCGGAAAGGGAGCATGGAATGATCACCTACTTCGTCGTTCAGAGCTTCACGCTGGGCAGCCGCGGCGCGTTCATCGCCGATGACCCGGTGCCGGCAACCGGAGCCGAACACGCCCGGCGGCTGGCTGAAAAGCTGGCGGCAAACAAGGCGGGCGTCATCGCCTTCAGTCGGTCAGGAGACCAGGCGACCGGCGAGTTTGAGGATGCAACGGTGCTGTTCATTTCCGGCGATCTGCCGACGGAGGTCGAGGAGGCGATCGCGGCCTGAGAATGCCAGAATTTGAGAGTGGGTGCGGGTACGTGGGGCCGGTGATGTCAATGGCCCGAGATTCGGGCGGCTGCTTTCCCGAGACCATTCGTCGTTGCCGATCGAAGGGCGGACCTGTGGCTCACCAAACGGCTAGAGCATGTCGCGCAAAAGTGCGCAGCGGTTTTGCGATAACGATATGCGATAAATCAAAGACTTAAAGCGCGAAGAGCGAATCTGAAAGATCGCGACGCGCTCTAGATGCGGCTTGGGAGGCCCTTGCCTATCTTTGCAAGGCGGGTGGCGCCGCGCCGGGGCGGCACATCAGCAAGGTGGATGGCCGGAAGTGCCGCATCCCCGCCAAAGCGTCGGAGGCGGGCGTCCAGTGTCACGAAAACTGGATGGCCTGACGCAGGATTGTTATCGTTTCCGACACTGACGGCCCCTTGATCGGCGGCGGATCAACGCGTTCGCAGAATTCCCGCCAGACGAACAATGTCAGCTCAGCGCCGTCAGTCGGCGTCTCTCCTGGTCCGTCTGCGAACTGTCCGAGTACCCGGTAGCGATCATCCTTCCAGAAAAGGTCCTCAACCCACGCATAGATCGGGATCGCGTGAAAATGGATCGGATAACCTGGGGAGTGCCCGTAGCGGCCGATGTAGACGCGCCGGGCACCGAGCGCGTTCAGCGCGCGCTGAACCTTTGCGAACACCGTCCCCATCGAACCTAGTGTTTCGGCAGACAGATCGCTCAGATCATTCGTGGCCTTGGTCGAAGCAATCATGAGGTAGCCGGGGAGCGCCGAATTGATGCGGTGGTTCACGGACCAGCCAGATGTCCGGGCGACATGATACTGCGGAGGAATGCCATGGTCGTTGCGCATGACTGCACCTTATCAGGCATCATTGCCGTCGCAATGACTGGTTTTGGCGCAGTCCAGCCGCAATCACTGATCGATGGGAGCGGTCGTCGGTCATCCTGCGTTCGGCGTTTTATGGGGCAGCCTCGCAGATCAGCTTCCGCATCATGGCATCGCCGATTGGCGCATCTATGGCAAGCCCGCCCCGGGTCGTGCGGGGGTGCGCGCCGCCATTTCTTCTCGGCGCGAGCGGTGATCTGCCGGGATCAATAAATAAGCTAACAAAACCAGCGTCTTGCTGCGACTTCCTGTGGGCGCGGCTCGATCCTAGCGCGCGCTGTATTTGCCGACGACCCGGTGGCAGAAGGACCACTCGACCCGGCTCTCGGTGAACTCCAGGAAGGGGTTGTACTGCCGCAGCGTCCATTCGCGATCGTTGAAGGAGATCAGGCGCTTGATGATCGCTTCGGCGTCGTTGGCCGGGGGCACGTGATAGAGCACCACGTCCTTGTCGCGCGCCGGCGGCAGATGCGGGTGGACGAGCGCCATGTCGCCCGGCTCATAGGCCGGGATCATCGAGCTGCCCGTCAGATAGATGCCATAGGCGCCTTTGACGCCTTCGAGCACCGAGGGGCGCTTGACGTATTCGACCGCATCGAAAGTGACGATCACGTGGCCGTCGCCGCCTTGCGCGGCGGCGAAGATCGGCAGGTCGCGATGGCCGACGAGCTGCTCGCCGGGCACGATCTGCGGCGCGAAGCCGGGCGCGCGCCTTGGTGTTGCTTCACCGGCGGCAACGGTGCCCTGAATGAGGTCGAGGATCGTGCGGGCGTCGCGCTCGCGCAGCTCCCGCGGCGTCTCTCGCTCGAGGAACTGCTGGATATAGGCGTGGTTCTTCCCGATCGCGATCGACAGATCCTTGTAGGTCGTCTTCTTCGCGTCGACAGCTTCCCGGATGAGGTGGCGCAATTCGTCCATGGCACTGGCATCCCAGATTCCGTTTCTGACGTCCAATAGGATTTTTCCTCTTGATGGCAATAAGAAATCCTACTATGAATAGGATGTCAACGGAAATTGGCGGTGCAAAGCCACCACGGTCTTTCGTTGCGCGACGCCAGCGTGACCGGCGTGTTGGCTTGGAAGCGGACCCTGTTCCGGTTCCAGTTGCATCGGTCAGGCGGCTCAAGGGATCGATCGCCGCATCTCTGCGGCGATCCAGGCGAGGGGTCGTTGTTGCCTCCCCGGCGATCTCTCGCCTTCAAACTTACGCCGGCAACCGCGCCGGCGCATGCCTTGGCGCGGCCGGTGGCGGTCTGCGGCCGGCGTTGTGCGCGGGGCTGGGGCTGGGGCCGGCGGCAGGCGTTCTGATCGAGCGTTGCCTGCCTCAGGCTGCTGCATGTTTCCTTTGATCGCAGGCGATTGAGGGGAAAAACATGCAGCAAACCAAAACGTTACGGCGACCTTTGCGCGTCTGACAGGACGCGCGGCGCTGCAGAGAATCGTCCTTGCACCTGCGGGTGCGTGGCGCCGGGACTGGGAAGGCTGACCGGTCCGCCCGCAGAAGGGCGAGCGGTTTGCCGGCGAGGGACAATCGGAAACGGGCGCGCGACAGGCGCGAAGGAATGGCCGCGCCAGATGGTGCGGCCAAACGGGAACGCACGGAAAGACCAGGTTGGAAAAACAGGTTGGAAAAACAGGTTGGAAAAACAGGTTGAAAGAAGCGAGTTGGGAAAGAAGCATGGCTGACGACGATCTGACAGGAAAGGCGCCGGCGCAGGGCGCGCGGTGGGGGCGGAGCACGGCTGTCGCTGCACAGTTGTCTGCGGCTCGCCAATCGTGCGGCATGGCCTTCGCCTGCCGTTCAGCAAAGGCAAGCGGCCATGCCTGCCGGCGGACGCGGGAGGCTTAGCGATGCGCATCACCGCCATCGTCGAAGCCCTGGTTCAATCGGGCGCGTCGCCGGAGATGATCCTTTCTGCCGTGCGGGCCGCGGAGGCAGAGCACGTGTCGGAAGCCGAGCGGCGGCGGGCAAGCGACCGGGAACGGCAGCGGCGTTACCGGGCACGCGTGACGTCACGCGATGTCACGGTGACAGCGGCGGCTGCCCTCTCTGATAAAGAAAGCTCCCCCGCACCCCCTAAAGAAACTAACTCTCCCGACCCGACTCCCGACCCGCCCCTGGGGCTGGTTCGGAACGGCGACAGCTTGCTGCCCGATGGTGGCTGCGAAGCGCGTCCCCGGCAGGGCGGGCGCCGGGCGAACCGGCTCCCCGAGCGTTACGAGCCGGACTGGGGCTTTGCCGCCGGGCTCGGCTTTTCCCGGGCCGAGGCGGCAGCCGAGTTCGACAAGTTTCGCGACTACTGGGCCGCCAAGTCTGGGCGCAACGCCACCAAGCTCGACTGGGCCGCCACCTGGCGCAACTGGATGCGCAATGCCGGCAGGCCAAGCCGTGCGACCCGGCCGCATCGGGCGCATCGCCACCCGGCACCGCCGCGAGAGACCGCCTTTGCCCGCCACCAGCGGGAATGCAGGCAAGCGATTGAACAGGAACTCAATGGAAACCAGGACAATGACCTTTTCAGAGATAATGACGTTGCCGGCGCAGGCCCGGCTTTCGACCTTGAGCCGGGAGATTACCGCGCTCACTGAGCGGCTGACCGGCGTCGGCGAGACAGCAGTGCTGCGCAGCCTCGATGCGATGCAGACGGCGGGCATGACGATGCCGCAGGCGATCGAGCCGAAAAAAATCCTTGCGGTCTATCTGTACGCGCTTTCCGGCGTGCCGGGCTTCGGGCTTTCGACGGCGACGATGAAACTCATCCGCGGCGACTATGCCGCCAACCCGAACGTGCTTCTCGGCGCGATCCCCAAGCCGCCGGTGCTGGCAGCGCTGGCGAAGGCAGAAGCGCTGAACCTCAGGGCCGAGCTTGCCCGCAAGCGAGAGATGGTGGCCGTGCTGACAACGGTTGGGGCCGACAATCGCCGATCGGCGGCGAGCCGCAGCCGGGTCCGGGCGCTGCTCGAACGTTTCCGCAAGGCCCATGCGGCGGAAAAGCAGGAGGAATCCGGCCTTCGCCCCGACAGCAACACCAGTGCCGCCAAGTTCACACCATGCATCTGTGAGGAGGGTTTCCATGCAGCCTGAAGCGACTGATTTCACGAGGAAGACAACAGGGACCCGCGCAACAGGGGGCCGTTCGAAAGCGGGCCGCTCGGCAAAGGTGGGGGCGGCTTCCGGCCCGAGCGGCGACGGCAGCGGTTGCGGACAGAAGGGCCTAAGGCGCGCCGGCACACCCGAGCCGCAGGCGGCCGGAGACCCGATCGGCGCGCAGCGGCAAACACGCACTCGATCTGGTGAAGAGAGGCGCGCTGGTGAGGAGACCTGCGCTGGCGAAGAGGCGCGCGCCGGGCAAGAGGCGCCGCCGGCGACGCTCGATGATCTCGCCGGCATCGTGGCGGCTCAGGTGCGGGCGCAGACGCGCCGGATCGCGGAGCTGGAGCTGGCGCTCGCCGATGCGCAGGCGCGCATCCTGTCGCAGGCGCGGCTGATCTGCACTGCCACGCTTGCCGCTGATGGTGATCTCTTCAGCCGCCGGCCGGTGCGCGAGATCGTCGAGGACGTGCTGGCGGGCTATCCCGGCATCCGCTGGGAGGAGATCATCGGCGTCGGCCGCGAGCGGCGGCTGGTCGAGCCGCGGCACCGATGCATGAGCGCCGTCTATCAGGAGCGCCCGGATCTTTCGCTGCCGGCGCTCGGTCGCATCTTCCACCGCGACCACACCTCGGTGCTGCACGCCGTCAACAAACGGGAGCCGGGCGAGGAACCGCACGAGAATCCGCACGAGACCCAGCACCGGGCACGGACCCGCCGGCCCGACGGACCGCTTGCGGCGGCCAGCGACAGCGGGATCGGCGTGCGGACACTTTGATATCGGGCACTTTGATATCTGGCACTTTGATTTCCCGATGATTTTGGTTCCCGCCTCGCGCCGGCCCATGGCCGCGCCGAGGGTGCCGCTGACGAATAAAACAAGGAGTGATAATCATGACATCCAAGGCAGAGCGCATCCGCATCAAGCGCACCAGCCGGGCCGGCCGGCCGCCAAAGGCCAATGTGGCGCGCTATCCAGGCGGCCAGATCAAGCATGGCGAAACGGAGCGCGAGGTTCGCGCGATCGCGCTCGATGCGCGCCAGCGCATGCATTTTGCCGGCAAGCGCGACGTCGACGTGTCGAGCCCCTTTGCCGGCTACACGCTCGGCCGCATGTTTCTCGACGGCAAGCTGACGGCGCATGAGCGCGCGGCCGGCGACGAATATGCAAGGCAGATGGCCCGCTATTACAGCCTTACCGGCATTCCCGTTCCGAGCGTGCGGGCGCAGTCACTCTTCGAGGTCAAGGGCTTTGCCGGCGAAACGAGCGCCGAGCGTGCCCGCGGCGCCCGGCAGGCCGCCAATCGGATGATGGAACTCGAAGGTGCGCTTTTGAGGCTGCCTGACGGGCCGCAGGTGAAGACGACGGTCTTCAACGTCTGCATCATGGACTACGAGATGCTGCGCACCATGCCCGAGCCGCAGCTTGCCTGGCTGAAGCGCGGGCTCAAGGAGTTGCACTGGCACCTGGGGCTGTCGCGGGAGAAGGAGGCGGGGTGAGGCACGAAGCGGGCGGCTCTGCGGTCGCAAGCCGATGACCGGACCGCCGCCAGCCTCGATGCGGCATAGGGTGGCCTGGCGGCCAGATGGTTGCACCGCTCGGCTCCTGAGGCAACGCTTGCAAGCCGTTGGGGTTGCTCGAAGGCAACTCCACGCTTGCCGCGCTTCCTGGCGCTCTTGCGCTCTTGCGATCTGCGGTTTCCGGTCGCGAGAGTTTTTCGGGCCCAGACCTCTGGCGTGAGCCTTGCCCGGGGCCAAGCCTTCGCATGAATTGCGGGAGGCGCCTCGTCAGCGTCGCCAGAAGGTCCGGTGCGGGGCGAGCAGTTCGTCCTCGATCTCGGGGAAGGGGCCAGCGACCTCGATTGGCTTCTGGCCTGAGGCAAGGACGGTGCGCGACGAAAGGTTCATGGTCGGGTTGTCGGGGTGGTCGCCGGTTTCGCCGAGCAGCTTTTCCTCCTCGAAACCGTAGACCAGGCGGCCGATATTGGCCCAATAGAGCGTGCCCGTGCACATGGCGCAGGGCTCGCCGGTCGAAACCAGCGTGCAGCTCCACAGGAATTTAGCCGGATAGGCGGCTGCGGCGCGTCGGCTAAGCTCGGTCTCGGCGTGACGCACGGTGTCGAGGTTGCCCTGGCGCATCAGGATGCGATCGTCGGGGCCGACGAGGACTGCGCCGAAAGGATGATGGCCATGCACCGTGGCCTCACGCGCGACTTCGTCGGCGGCGCGAAGGTGGGCGAGCATCTGATCACGGGTCATGGTCGATCGCTCCTGAATGTCGTGGACGACACCGATTAAAAAACGGCCCTCGTCAGACAATCATAACCCGGAAATCGCATGATCGGTATTGGCGCTGTGCGGCATGTCCCGGTCCACTACGTCAGCGGGCACGCGACCTGTCGGGCAGTGTGGGTGCGTGCCATCCAACCTTGGGCTCACCCCGCCGAGGCGGCGGCAAAGACGGCGCGCTGCGCGTCGAATGCGCGCTTGAACGCAGGACGCGCCTCGCCGCGGGCGACATAGGCGGCGAGGTTCGGGTATTCCTCAAGAATGCCGGACCCATGCAGCCGGCGCAGCACCGTAACCATCAGGAGATCGCCGGCGCTGAACGCGCCATCGAGCCAGTCGGCATCGCCAAGGCGGGCGGAAAGGGCGGCCAGTCGCTTCCGGATCGTGTCTTCGAGGGACCGCAGGCGCTTTTCGTACCAGGGTTCGTCGCGCTCGAGGATCATGACGAGGCTGCGGTCGAAGATCGGCGGCTCCACCGTGTCGAGGCTCGCAAACATCCATCCGATCGCGCGGGCCCGGGCATTCGTGTCCGTTGGCAGCAGGCCCGTATGTTCTTCGGCGATATGCAGCACGATGGCACCGGACTCAAAGAGCGCGAGGTCGCCTTCCTCATAGGTCGGGATCTGGCCGAAGGGCTGGATCGCCAGATGCGGCGGCTCTTTCATCGTCTTGAACGTAACGAGGCGAACGTCATAGGGCTCGCCGACCTCTTCGAGCGCCCAGCGCACGCGCATGTCGCGCGCAAGACCCCTGCCGCGATCGGGAGAGCGTTCAAAGGCGGTGATCGTAATCGTCATCATGTCCTCCATCGCTTGGTCTGTCCTAAAGACGATGGGCCATCAGTGAATCCGACACCCGAGGCAGCAATTTGTCCGATCAGGGCCGAAACGCGCGCACATCGCGCTCCCGTCAATGGGGCGGTAGCATCAGTCGTACGCGAAAGGTTTCGTGATCGTACCCTGATGAAACAACATCTGCCATCTCGTGCCGCTCCATTTCCAGATCGAGCTTCTAAGCGCATGCCGCTCCGATCCGTCGGTTTCGATGCGGTGTGTTCGATAGGTCAACGACACTGCATCGGACGAAATGGGCGTCAGCCGGTAGTCGCCGGTGCGCAGTTCGGCGTCGTCCGCGTCGTCCTCCTGCACGAGAAGGTCGATGATTTCGGCGCGGTGATAGACGGTGTCGGATGCGCCGAACTCGACAAAACCCTCGGCAAGCAGGTCCTCAAGCGCGGCACGCGAGCCGCGCACCTCGGGGCGGTGGAGCGCTTCTTCGAGCGCGCGGATGTCGGCGAGATCGGGCAGGGTGTTCGTCATCGCCTGTAGGGTCCTTGGCCTTCGCCGTGGTTGTGCGGCGTGTTCTGTCAGGCACGATGGTTAGCCGAAGGGCCACTTAAGCCGTCAGGCCGGCCGCTCGTCGAGATCCCTTGCGAAGCTCGAAAGATACTTCATGTCGGTATCGCACATGACGGTGACGACGGCCGCGGCGTGTGCGAACTGCGCGCGGAGATGTAGGCGCAGGCGTCGCGGGTTTTTTAGCCGGGAAAGGGCATTGAGTTCCGTTGCGTGCGGACATCATTGAACGCGGTGCGGTGGTCAAATCGCACGATCTCTGACGCTCGCTCAGCATGTTGACTTCATCCATATATCCGTTATTCTGGATATATGGATGAACAACAAACGATTGCCGCCTTGGCCGCGCTTGCGCAGCCGACGCGCCTGAAGACTTTCAAGCTGCTGGTCGAGCGCGAGCCGGAAGGCATCGCCGCCGGCGAGCTGGCGAGATTGGCCGAGGTGCCGCAGAACACCATGTCGGCCCATCTGTCGACCCTTTCGCAGGCCGGTCTGGTCCAGGGCGAGCGGCAAAGCCGCTCGATCCTCTATCGCGCCGATCTCGATCGCTTCCGCGCCGTCGTTCTCTATCTGCTGCAGGACTGCTGCGGCGGCAATGCCAGCCTCTGCGCACCCTTGATCAGCGATCTCACGCCATGCTGCCCCCCAAAGGAGGCGGCGCAAACTCGATGAGAAAATGTGGGAGAACCTCATGAGCGATAGACCCTACAACGTCCTCTTTCTCTGCACGGCAAATTCTGCCCGTTCGATCATTGCCGAAGCCATCCTCAATCGGCTCGGGGTCGGCAAGTTCAGGGCCTATTCCGCAGGCTCGCAGCCAAAGGGCGAGGTGCATCCGTTTGCGCTGCAACTCCTCAGGGGGCTGAACTACAACACATCCTTCGCCCGTTCGAAACCGTGGGACGAGTTCGCCGATCCCGGCGCGCCGGAAATGGATTTCGTCTTCACCGTCTGCGACGACGCGGCCGCCGAAGTCTGTCCGGTCTGGCCGGGCCAGCCGATGACGGCGCATTGGGGCGTGCCCGATCCGGCCATGGCCGAAGGCAGTGAGGCCGAGCGGCACTTCGCCTTTGCCGAAGCCTACCGGATGCTCAACAACCGCATCTCGATCTTCGTCAACCTGCCGATGACGAGCCTCGACAAGCTCGCCCTGCAAAGAAGGCTTGACGAGGTCGGTCAGAACGTTCCCACGGCTGGCTGACGCATGACATTCGATCTCAAGCGCCGCCTTGCCGCGGAAGCCCTTGGCACGGCCCTGCTGGTTGCGACCGTCGTCGGCTCCGGCATCATGGCCGACCGCCTTTCCGACGACGTTGCGGTTTCGCTGCTGGGTAACACGATACCGACCGGCGCGATCCTGGTCGTTCTGATCACCATCCTCGGCCCGGTCTCCGGGGCGCACTTCAATCCGGTCGTGACGATGGTGTTTGCGGCACGGCGCGAGATCGAGACAAGGGCGGCGGCGCTCTACGTCGCCGCGCAGGTTGCCGGAGGCGTGGCGGGTACCCTGATGGCCCATGCGATGTTCGACCTGCCGCTCTTGCAGGTGTCTGAGACGGTGCGGACAGGCACAGGTCAATGGATGGCCGAGGCGGTGGCCGCGTTTGGTCTGGTGTCAACGATTCTCGCCGGGTTACGCTTCCGCGCCGAGGCCATTCCTTCGCTCGTCGGGCTCTACATCACGGCCGCCTATTGGTTTACCGCTTCGACATCCTTCGCGAACCCCGCCGTTGCCATCGCCCGCGCCCTCTCAAATACCTTCTCGGGCATCCGGCCTGCTGATGTGCCGGGCTTCATCGCCGCCGAAGTGATCGGCGCGCTCGTTGCCACAGCCGTTGTCGGATGGTTGCTGGGCGGACGGAACACCTCAACGTCGACAACAACGGCCAAGGGAGCCGAATAACCATGGACGTCACCATCTACCACAATTCCGCATGCGGGACCTCGCGCAACACGCTGGCGCTCATCCGCCACGCCGGGATCGAACCGACCGTCGTCGAGTACCTGAAGGCGCCGCCGAGCCGGGATGAGCTTGCCCGGATGATCCGCGACGCCGGACTTTCGGTCCGTCAGGCGATCCGCGAAAAGGGAACGCCCTATGCCGATCTCGGCCTCGACGACCCCGCGCTTTCGGACGACGCACTTCTGACGGCGATGCTCGAGCACCCCATCCTCATCAACCGTCCGTTCGTGATCACCCCGATGGGCACGCGGCTGGTCCGGCCATCGGAGGCGGTTCTCGACATCCTGCCTGCCGAAGCCTTCAAGAGCGCGTTCGTCAAGGAAGACGGCGAGAAGGTTCTCGATGACGAGGGGCGCCGCATTGTCTGATCTTCCCGCCGCCGATCCGCGCCATCTCCGCAAGCCCGATCTCGACGCGCTCAGGCCGCCGTTCTCGACGCACCCGCCACGTATCCTGATCCTCTATGGCTCGCTGCGCCAAGTGTCCTATTCCCGGCTTCTGGCCGAGGAGGCTGGACGTCTGCTGGAACACTTCGGCGCCGAGGTGCGCTTCTTTGACCCTTCGGGGCTGCCGCTTCCGGATGACGCGCCCGTCAGCCATCCGAAAGTCCAGGAACTGCGCGCGCTTTCGGCCTGGTCGGAAGGTCAGGTCTGGGTGAGCCCGGAACGGCACGGGGCGATTACAGGGATCATGAAAGCACAGATCGACTGGATACCACTGTCGATCGGCTCGATCCGGCCGACGCAGGGAAAGACGCTTGCTGTCTGCCAAGTCTCGGGTGGCTCGCAGTCCTTCAACGCCGTCAACACGCTTCGTCTGCTCGGGCGCTGGATGCGCATGATCACCATTCCGAACCAGTCGTCGGTCGCCAGGGCATACCAGGAATTCGACGCGAACGGCCGGATGAAACCATCGCCCTACTACGACCGCGTCGTCGACTGCTGCGAGGAACTCGTGAAATTCACGCTGCTGACCCGGGACGTGTCCGAGCATCTCGTCGATCGCTACAGCGAGCGGAAGGAAGACGCCGAAAAGCTTGAAAAGCGGGTAAACCTCAAGGCGATCTCAACCTAACCGTCCTTCCTGGATACCTGTTCTTTAAGAGGCCTTGTTGACGCCGTCACCGCAACGAACGCCGCCATGCCGACCGCACCAAGCAAGGCATTGGCCAGCAACGCGACATTGATCCCGAAGCGCTCCATGAGCACGGAGAAGATGAAGGGAGCCGTCGCGCCCGCCGCCAGCCGGGTGGCGGCCATGCGGCCGGTGATTGCGCCATAGCCCAACGATCCGAAAAGCCAGAGCGGCAGCGAGCCCTGGGCAATGCTGTTGATGCCCGATCCGAGACCAAGGCAGATCGCGAAGGCCGCAGCGCCGGGCAGCCAGGTTCCGGATAGGCCGAGGATGACGACTGCCGCGACGATCAAGGCTGCCGACAGGGTCGCGAGCGCCGGCGGCGACAGATTTTTGCCGAAAGCCATGTTGATAAGCCTGCTTAAGACCTGTGAGGGGCCGAACAGCGAGCCGATCACCACGGCTGCCGCCCCGAAGCCGATCGTCCCCAGCATCGGAACCATATGTGTCAGCATCGCCGAAAGCGTGAAGCCCTGCAGGGCAAAGGCCAGGGAAACAAGGCGCATTCCGCGCCGCCTGACCTCCGCCGGCAGCGCGCCGACAACGGCCTCCCGATCCTCAGGCGCAAACACGCGCGCTTCAGAGCGTCTGCTGCGCATGATCCAATAGTGAAGTGGTAAACAGACGAGCAGGTTCAGGGCCGCGTAGGCGACATAGATTTCGCGCCAGCTGAGATGCTCGCGAAGGCCTGCGGCGATCGGCCAGAAGATTGTCGACGCGAAGCCGGCGATCAAGGTGAGATAGGTGATGCTGCGTGAGGCCGCCTTGGGACGACTTTCGACGAGCGCTGCGAACGCTGCCTGGTATTGCACCATGCCGGAGGCGACCTCAAGCAGGACGATCGAAGTGGCAAACACCGCTATCGAAGGAGACCAGGCGCACAGCAGCAGGGCAAGGGCCGAGAGGATCGAGCCGACAGTCATGACCATCGCCGCGCCGAAGCGATCCATCCACCGTCCGATGTATGCGGCCGAAAGGCCGCCGACGAACAGCGAAGCGGAGAAGACGCCGAACACCTGCGCGACGGAGAGGCCGAGATCTGTTGCCATTCCCGGCGCGAGGATGCTGAAGCTGTAATAGAGCGTGCCATAGCCGATGATCTGGGTGAGGCCGAGTGCGGCGACGATGCCCGAGGGAATGCCGGGGGGGACGGAAATGCCGGGCGTCATCTCAGGCAGACTCGTCTTCGGTCGCGGAAGAAGACGGGCAGCAACCGTCGTCCTCATTCAGGAGTGCGCGCAGGCTGGGATGCCCGGCGCAGCAGTCCTCCATCAAGAATTTTACGAGACCGGACAGCGTATCGTAGTTCGCGCTGTAGACGATCGAGCGGGATTCACGCCTCTGTGCGATCAATCCGGCCCGCTCCAGTTCCTTCAGGTGGAAGGAGACATTCGACGGTGAAACGGCCATCGCTTCTGCGATGGAACCGGCCGCCATGCCCTTGGGGCCGGCCACGACGAGCGTTCTGATGATCCCGAGACGGGTCTCCTGGGACAGGGCCGCAAAGGACAGGAGGGCTTGACGTTCTTCCACGATTCAATAATCCTTGAAATATTGAATCGAGGAGTAACGCAGATGACGCTCATAGGCAATACCCGGCACGCGGCTGCGGACATCACACTTGGCGCCCTGTTGGAAAAACTGAGGGAAGCGGCCGCCATGCCGCTCGTCTTCGAGTATGACGGAAATGAGGTCCGCCCCGGCTACCATGTTACCGAAGTCAAAGCCGGTCAGTTTTCTGCCTTGGACTGCGGGGCCAACGCCGAAGCGTGGTCGGAAATCTTCGTTCAGCTCTGGGACGTCGATGATGGCGACCGCACGCACATGACGGCGGGCAAGTTCTCGGCGATCGTCAGGAAGGTTTGCGAGCACGTCGCCCTCGACGGATCGGCGAAACTGACCTTCGAGGTCAGTGATGGTATAAAGCCGATGCAGCTCTACTGCGCCGACGAACCCGTCGAGCGCGGCGACGCCATCTTCATCCACCTGTCACCGCGGCCTTCGAGCTGCAAGCCTCGCGACCGGTGGCTCGCCAACGAGGGCAAGCTTTCACAATCGAGCTGCTGTGGTCCCTCGACCGCTTCGAGCTGCTGCAGCTAGAGTGCCGTTAGTTCATACCAACGCAGCAAGGACGCTCTAGCACTTTGATTCTAGGCCATCTTTCCGCCTCACGCGGATCCACTTGAGAGCGGGATGCTCTCGGTGTGGACACGTTCTGCAATGAGCAAGATCGGTTATGGCCGCAAAAGCCCTGAAACTTCATAGGGCGCTCGCCACCTTCCGTTCGCGAAGGATGCGGGCGTCGAGTTCCCTCAGGCGGTACTTGAGGCCGGGATCGCCGGGAAGCAGCGAGAGGGCGGTTTCAAGCAGGTCGCGGGCCGAAAGGATATCGTCGTCGCGGATGTGGCGGTTGGCGCGGTGGTAGAGGAAGTTGACCCGCTCCCTCAGGGCGAAGCGATCACCGAAGCGGGCGTGGAGGCGATCCGCCCAGGCGGGATGGCGGGCCGTGGCGGCAACGGCGATCTGGTAGGGCCGCATCGGCGCATCGATGCGGGCGGCGCGGGCAAGGGTGCTGAGGCGGGCGCGATCGTTGCTGCGACACGCCTCGATGAGGGAGAGGGCGCGTTCGGTGCCGGTGAAGGCCCGCACGGTGCCATGGCCGGTCATGTACACGGGCACGAGGTGGGTTTCGGCCTGCAGCGCGGCGATGCGTTCGGCGTGGCGGCGGTCAATCGCGTGGTACGGATCGTAGAAGATATAGGCGTGGCCGGCGGCCTGGTCGGGCGAAATGCCCATGTTGGCGTGCAGCTCGGGCGAGAAGTGCCGGTGAAAACGGTTGTCATAGGGCACCGAGCGCGGATCGATCGAGACCTGCGGGCAGAAGGCAATCGCGGTGGTGGCGTTGAAACGCCGGCGGTAGCGGAGCGCGGCGTAACCGCCCTGCGAGTGGCCGTAGAGGATGCGCTCAGGTGCCGCCTTCAGGATGGGCGACGCGGCCTCGACTGCCTTGACAACACTTGCCGCCGGAAACCAGTTTGGACGGCGGCTGATGAAGCCGAGGGCCGAGATATCGGCCTTCTCGCAGAAGCGCTGTCCCCAGTAGCGGCTGCCGTTTGCCTGGATCTCCATCTCGTTGAAGGTGACCAGCAGATAGGGGGATGAGCCCGGGCGATGGATGACCTCAAGATTTTCGTCCGAATAGATAAGCACGGTATCTCCAAATATATTTCAAGTTTTGTAGCGGTATAATTTCAAATCAAGCAAATCGTTCTGCCGGATCGCTTGCGATTTATACTACTGCAAAATTGCGCCGGATTTCCAGTGGCGCGCTTGGGAGCAGGCTATTCCGGTCGGTGGGCCGGCGCTGGGCGGGCCGGCGACTTTGCGACCGGCGCCCGTCGGTCCGGACACTGACTAGCTACAACTGATTAGGTTGGTGGTTCGACTTACGATTGCAGAGAATATCAGCATCAGATAATCTTCACCAACGTTTCAAACTGTTGCAGGACTGGAGGGCGGCATGCGGCTCATCCTTGGCTCAGTCGTCGTTGCTGCGGCAATGGCCTATGCGGCACCCGGCCTGGCGCAGCAATGCGCGCCGAACTACCTGCAAAGCGGGACCTTATTCGCTGCTTGCCGCGGGATCGTTCATCAACCCCACAACAAAGGCGGCTTTTCCTTTACGACGACCTCCGCGCGCAGAATGGACGGCGCCGGAAATGTGGATGTTTACGAAAGTTGCGTCAAGAATACGTCCGGCAAGCTGCTTTCGATTGACTGGCCTGCCGCCGGCATGAGGGATATCCCCATTCCGAATGGTTGCGCTTACAGGCAGCCGCGAAACTCAAACTACCCAAAACCCGGCGCAAACAGACCAGATTTTATGGTCACTTGCATCAGGTTCGGAAACAGGTGGCAACATAAAGATGATGCCAACTACCTGCCAACGCCACAGCAAGTGAAGAGTGGCTTTCGGGAGCCCAATTGCGATGGTCAGGTTGTATCAAGCGATGAGCCCCCGCCACCGGAAGAAGGTGGCAAGCACTTCGAGTTTCTCCGGCAGCTAAAGGAGTTCGTCGGGAAAAGCCTGACCATCTTCGATACCGATGCTTCCGAGGACAGTGCAAAACTGGGCGCGTTTATTGTCGACACCCGTTTCACCCTGACTTCGGAGACGACGTATACCTACAAAATAGACTTCTATCTCAAAGAGATTGATCCCGACGCTTTCGAGCACTTCAGCGGATTTGTGGTTTCGCCACCGGCGCTACTCTCCGGTCCATTCCTGGACAAGGGGTGGAGTGACGAACAGGCGACGATCCGCCCCAAGGAACACAAGTCGTTCGAGTTGACACTTCCCTACCAGGCTGAACTGGACCTCGGAGAGGAAACCATGGCACTGAAGAGCCTTGCAGAGGGTGTGGGCAATCGGTCTCTGCTCGTTCCTGTCCTGGAGTAGGGCGCGTTCATGGAGAAGCGATTGCATTTCCTAACGATCGCGCCGGGCCCTCTCGCTGTGTGGCTTTCATCCTACAGCGAGCTATTAAGGTCCTTGTTGTTTCCAGGTTGGAGCGACCAGGCCATTGCGGGATCCTGTGCGGTCGGCTTCGGTCTTATCCTGATCTACTGTTTTTGGCTGGGTCTCCCGCCGAGCACGAAAAAGGCCCAGACTTCCGCGCAGGTGCTTAGCATTCTGTTCGTCATCGCTCTTGTGGTGCTCTGGGCGGTAAGCGAGATGGTTGACGTGCAGACGGGCGATGTCGGTCATCGGGTGTGGAGGGATCGCTATCTCTATTGGAGCAGCATGGCTCTGCTTTTGATCTTTCAGCTGATGGCTGCAGCGATCTTGACGGCGCGTTTTGCGCGGACGGTCGATTCATGAGCCTTGCCGATCCTTCGGTTCGCCGTCGGCCGTGCCCCGCTTTTGCCAGAACGCCATACTGCCGCCAAGGCCGGCACCGAGACAAGGCTCCGCTCAAGCAGCGGCGAACCTGCGGCGCGAGTTGGGACGCGAGCGGCGCCGCAAGGGCTGCAGCTCAGGCCGGCGCGAGAAAGGCAAGCACCCGTTGGGTCAGCAGCGCGGTGGCCGCGGCATCGTAGGAGGGCAGGGAGCTGTCGGCGAAATAATGCTGGTCGCCGGGATAGAGGAACAGTTCTGCGTCTTCGGCCTTCTCGACGATCTCGCGGGCAGCGTCGATGTCGCCTTCGCCGACGAAGATCGGGTCGTTGTCCATGCCGTGGATCTGGACGGGCACGCCATCCGGCCAGGGGCCGAAGGCCCACTCACCGCTGATCGGGAGGCACGAGTAAAACAAGAGGGCGCCGCGGGCGCCCGGCCGGGTCTGCGCGAGCTTTTGCGCCGGCAGGACGCCGAACGAGAAGCCGGCATAGACGAGGGCCTCTGGCAGCGTGTCGGCAAGGCGCACGCCGTGTTCACGCATTTCGTTGAAGCCGACCCCCTCGATATAGGCGAGACCCGCTTCGATGCTCTCGAAGGTGCGCCCTTCGAAAAGATCGGGCATGTGCACCGTATGCCCGGCGGCCCGAAGCGCGCCGGCGAAAGCGTGCATGCCGGGCGTCAGGCCTTGTGCGTGGTGGAACAGCAGGATCTCGGCCATGGTTTGCCTCCGGGGTGGGTGCGGTTCGCGCATTAATGGTGGTTGCCGCGCTGAAATATCAAGCGAATATGGCCAGCGGTTGCGGGATTTCCACCGGATGGCGCACCTTGGCGCCTTGGTCACCTCGCTCTTGCCATGATCCGCCGCTTCTTTGGCCGGTATGTGATGGTCACGACCGATTCTGGAGGTGGTTGTAATGACAGACAAGATGCGCGTTGCCGTATTGTTCGGCGGCCGTTCGGCAGAGCACGAGGTCTCGCTGATGTCGGCGCGCAACGTCATCGGCGCGCTCGACCGCAGCCGCTTCGAGATCGTGCCGATCGGCATCGCCAAGGACGGACGCTGGCTGCTGCTCGATCTGGTCGACGGCGAAGTGCCTGGCGCGATCCCGGCGGCGGGCACGGAGGTCGCCCTGATCCCCGGAGGGCGCGGGCGGGCCGTCACCATCGCGGCCGATGGCACCCAGGGGCTGCTGCCGCCGATCGACCTGATCTTTCCGGTGCTGCATGGGCCGTTCGGCGAGGACGGCACGGTGCAGGGCTATGCCGAAACCGCCGACATCGCCTATGTCGGCTGCGGTGTTGCGGCCTCGGCGGTGGCAATGGACAAGGCGCTTGCCAAGCGCCTGCTGGTGGCCGAGGGCATTGCCGTCGCCCGGGCGATCGCGCTTCACAAGGGCGACGCCTATACGGGCGAGACCATCCTTGAAACCTTGGGATTGCCGGTTTTCGTCAAGCCGGCGCGGCAGGGATCTTCCGTCGGCGTCAGCCGCGTCGACGCCCTCGAAGGGCTTCAGGCCGCGCTCGACGAGGCATTCCGTCACGACGACAAGGTGCTGATCGAGGAGTTCGTTCAGGCGCGGGAGATCGAATGTTCAGTGCTGGAGGACGCAGAAGGACGGCTTATCGTGTCGCGGCCGGGCGAGATCATTCCGGCCGCAAGCCATGGCTTCTACAGCTATGACGCCAAATATGTCGATGCGGGCGGCGCGGTCGTCGAGGCGCCCGCCAAGCTCTCGGACGAGGTGATCACGCAAGCCAGGGAGACGGCCGCGCGGGCGTTTCGGGCGCTTGCCTGCGCCGGGATGGCGCGGGTGGACTTCTTCCTGCGCGCCGACGGCAGCCTTGTCGTCAACGAGATCAACACCATTCCCGGCTTCACCAATATCAGCATGTATGCCAAGGCGTTGGCGGCGGAGGGCATTGCCTATGCACAGGTGGTTGAGACGTTGATTGCCCATGCGCTGCGTGTGCGCGGGAAGGGATAGAGAGCGTTTGAAGGCGCAGAACGGTACAGCGACCCTCGCGTGCCTGATCGGATGCGCGACGCCGTAGGCGCTGCGTGGAATATTAGGACTATCGCATTCATTGTGGGTTCACCTCGTCTTGCCAAACTGGAGCCATGTTTCCACATGGACAGGTGATGAGATGAAGAAGATTGGCATCGCCGTACTGGCGGCGATTACGGCTCTTTCGGGCATCACGCCGGCGAATGCCGTGCCGGCCGTTGCCATAGAGCGGGTGCAGAAAAGTGATGTCGTGCAGGTTCAGGACTGGCGGGACTACCGCCGGCCGCCTGCCTGGAACAACGGCGGCTATCGCCCGCGCTACCGCCCTGGATATCGGCCAGGCTGGAATGGCGGCTATCGCTACGGCCGCTACAACGGCTACCGCGGCTACCGCTACGAGCGCTACGGCTATCGTCGCCACAATGACGGCTGGTGGTATCCGCTGGCTGCATTCGGCACGGGCGTGATCATCGGCGGCGCCATTGCCGCTCCGCCGCGGCGCTACGAGACGGGCGTCAGCGCGCGCCATGCCGACTGGTGCTACGCCCGCTATCGCTCCTATCGTGCCTGGGACAATTCGTTCCAGCCCTATGGCGGCCCGCGCCAGCAGTGCTACTCGCCCTATTATTGAGGCAAATTTCCAAGCCTTCAGAAGGCCCGCCGGTCACCGACCGACGGGCCTTCTGCCTGGGATGACCCCGCCCGCCAGCGCCGGAGCGGCGATGAAGCGGTGAGGCAGCGACCATCAAGCAGGGAAGGCGCGTTCTGGAGGAGGCTGGCGAGTGCATCGCTTGCGGCGTTCCGGCGCATCTTGCCGGTGATGCAAATGTCAACTCGTGGCGGCTGCCGGTAGACAGCCATGATCGATAGGGAAGGACGGGCGCGAGCGCCTGACCGGATGGAGATCCGTTTGCTGCGAAACCCCAGGGGCGAAAGATCCGGGGGGCGCCTAGAATTTCAACCGGGCATCGTCGTGATCAGGGCGCCGGTGTGCGTCCTTGCGGCGAAATCCGTAAGCCAGCGCCAGCCCCAGTATGGCCGAGCCGATGACGATGGCGGCGAGTGCGAAGAAATTCTCCATGGCATTTTCCTCCCGACGGGAAGCTTAACACAGAATGCGCGCAAACAAATGGCGTGGCACCGAGATTGCGCGTCATGGTTACTCAACGCGCTTCGGCGCCGGAGGTTCAATCATAAGTCCCAGTGCGCGGGCAAACGCGCGGCATGTTCAGTAGCCGGAGCTACCGCCGCCCGTGTTGCCCTGCATACCCTGCATGTTCTGCATCCCTTGCGTGCCCTGGCTTGGGCTGGGTGCGGTGGTGCGGCTGGCCTGGTCGGTGGTGCAGCCGGCGAGGACAAGGAGCGCCACGGAAATCGCGACGATCAGGTAACGCGTTATCATGGGATCCTCCCGTGATTGCGAGGGCGGCTCGGCCGTCCCGCGATCGAAACGGACAAGGCACGCGCCGGCCTGGCAGGAGGTTCGTTCCCGAGGGACGTCGGGCACAGGCCGCACGGCATGCCGGTCGCAAGTATATCATCAAACGATGGGAGCGTGCCGCCGCAGCGGGACAACCGGGCGGGCGAGTGCCGCCTGTGATAGAAATCGAACAAAACAGAAACAAATTTAGGCGGAAGGGCTTGCCAAGGACCGGGAAGCGGGCTAAGGATATTCCAGGCTGGCCGTTTCGTCATTGAAGCGGCCTTTTTGATTCTTGCCTGGCTTGATTCCTGGTGCTTGATCCGAGTGCTTGAGTTCGGCGGCGGGCCAAGGCGCCCGATCGACCTCATGCCACCGCCACGCGCTTGATCTCGCACCGGCCGCACATGGCGAAGTGAGGCGCCTTCAACCCAAGGGTTGGGTTACCTTATGCTTCCTGTTTGGCGATCTTGCCGGAAACGGCGTGCCCAGGTTCGTGCCGGGGACGGGGTTGACCGATGCTGCGAAGCCAGCGTGACGCCTCCTGCGGGTCGCGCTCAACGCCAAGGCCCCTTTGATAGATCGTGACGAGACGGGCCTGGGCGGCGGGATGCCCCTGGCGGGCCGCCTGTCTGTTCCAATGAAGAGATGCGGCGTAGTGTTCCTCGCCGCCGTCATTGAAATAGATTTCGGCCAGCTTTGCCTGGGCGTCAACGTTTCCTGATGTGGCCAGCTCAAGCAACCTGGGCGAGATATTCGTTGCGGACGGCCGCGGGGTGAGAATGGTCTTCAACTTGCCAATCGTGTTGCGGATCATCTGACACCTGTTGCATCCATCGCATGGTTCCCGTGGCTGGACTGCTAGACTGGGAAATTAATTAAAATATTGAACTAATTCGGCTTTTCCCTTGCCGCTGCCTGGGAGACAGGGGCCGTTGCGAGGCATTTCTCCAAGAGCATCCGATGTGGGGCAACCCGGTGAGCGGTATTGATGACCGGATGCAACCTGAAGTCAAGGATGCAAGCGTGACATCAGGCGTGACATCAGCAATTTTCTGTGACCGGCTGTCACGCTTGCCGCGTCCGGGGCGGGGACACGGGATGCCGAAGTGCCGTTCCGTGGTCGCGGACGAACAGCACTTTTGCCGCCCCTCAATCCTGCCTCACCTGACGCTCGAGCCGTTCTACAAGCTGCAATTTTTGTTCGTAGGTCAACTTGTTCAGAACCGACCGGTAATAGGGATCTACGATCTTCAGGTTCTCCGGATCGTCTCGGGTATTGAGGTAGGAGAGCGACGCCCAATAGGCCGCTTCCGGCAGATCAGCCTTCACGACGACGCCGAGTCGTCGCCCGGCAAGCTCGAACAGTCGCGGCGACGCGACGGTGTCTCCCGCAGGCATTGGAGCTCCCGGCTGCGGTGACGCGACCTTCGGAGATGACGGCTCGTTGACTTCGGCCAAGGGCGGGGCCGGTCTCGCGAATATGCCACACAGTTTCGTCCACAAACTCCGGATCACCGGCGATCGCCTCCGACAGAATCCTGCCGCAACCGGAGCGGCGACCGGTATTGATCGCGGAATGCAACTTTTGGCCAAGCGGCGACCGATCCAACTTGCGCAGGAGGAGCATTTTCCTCGTGCCCAGGAGCAAATCCCCATGACAGGCAAACCCGCCAAGGACCCGAAGACCGGGCGCTTTCTGCCGCGCAGCGACCGGGCAGGGGCGAGCATCCGGCCACGCGCTCGCAAGGCGGTGCGCACCAAGCTCGGCGAACTCTTTCTCGAAGACATGCTTTCGGCCTGGGAAGCCAGAGGGGCGGCGGCGATCCACGCGCTGATCGAGAAGAACCCGCATGATTTCCTCAAAGCCGTGGCGGCACTGATGCCGAAGGACGTGACCATCAATGCCAACCAGATCGGCGAGATGACGGATGAACAACTCCTTCAGCGGATCCGCAAGCTCGACCAGACCATCCGGCCTTTCCTCAATGCTCAGGGAGCGGATGGAGCTGGCGATGGAGATCGGGCGGCGGCAGAACACCAATAGGCTGCGCTACTACCAGCCCTATGCGAAGCAGACGGCATTCCACGCGGCAGGAGCGACCTTTCGCGAGCGGCTGTTCATGGCCGGCAACCAGCTTGGCAAGACGCTGGCAGGGGCGGCGGAAGCGGCGATGCACCTGACCGGAGACTATCCTCATTGGTGGGCGGGCCGACGGTTCGACCGGCCGATCACGATGATCGGCGGCTCGGAATCGCACGAGCTGACACGCGATGGCGTGCAGCGGCTGCTCGTCGGCCCGCCAATGAGCGAGGAGGACTGGGGCACCGGCTATCTGCCGAAGCAGGCGATTTCAGGCTGGACGCGCAGGTCAAGTGCTTCCGGCGCGCTTGACAGCGTGACGGTGCGCCACGCTTCGGGCGGCATCTCGACGCTGCTTCTGAAGGCCTACGAGCAGGGCCGTGCGAAATGGCAGGCCAACACGGTGGATTATGTCTGGTTCGACGAGGAGCCCCCGGAAGACGTCTATTTCGAGGGCATCACCCGCACCAATGCTACGGGTGGGTCGGTCGCCGTGACCTTTACGCCGCTGAAAGGCATGAGCTCGGTCGTCAGCCGCTACCTGCTGGAACCTTCAGAGGATCGGACCGTGGTGACCATGACGATCGACGATGCCGAACACTATTCGCCGGAAGAGCGCGCGAAGATCGTCGCCAGCTATCCGGCGCATGAGAAGGAAGCGCGCACCAAGGGCGTGCCGACACTGGGCTCCGGTCGCATCTTCCCGGTGACCGAGGAGCAGATCCGCGTCGAGCCCTTCGAGATACCCCGGCACTGGGTGCAGATCGGCGGGCTCGACTTCGGCTGGGACCACCCCTTTGCCGCCGCGCTCTGCGCCTGGGACCGCGACGCCGACGTCTTCTATGTGACCCGCTGTTACCGCGAGCGCGAGGCGACACCGATCATCCATGCGGCGAGCTTGAAACCCTGGGGCGCCTGGCTGCCATGGGCCTGGCCGCATGACGGGCTGCAGCACGACAAGGGCTCGGGCGAGCAGCTGGCGGCGCAGTATCGCGGGCAGGGGCTTGCGATGCTTTCCGACAGAGCGACCTTCGACGACGGCACCAACGGTGTCGAGGCGGGGATCTCCGACATGCTGCAGCGCATGCAGACTGGGCGCTTCAAGGTGTTTTCCACCTGTGGCGACTGGTTCGAAGAATTCAGGCTCTACCACCGCAAGGACGGCCGGATCGTCAAAGAACGCGACGACGTTCTTTCGGCCAGCCGCTACGCGCTGATGATGAAACGCTTTGCCCGGGTGAAGGCTGATAACGCCGCCTGGGCCTTTACCGATCGGAAGGTTCTCTGATCGGCCGATCGCGATCCCGTTCCAAGACAACGGCCCGCTCCGGCGCGCGCCGGGGCCGATTACCTGTAGCGCCAGAGCCCGGCTCCGGTGGACAGACCACTGCAGTATTCAACGGTAGGAGAAATCAATGGTTACCAGCGTCGTTACCACGTCAGGAAACACGACATGCATGGATTTCAGCACCAATCAGTGGCACGGCTATGTGGGCGGAAGCACGCCCTATGGTCTGTGGGTGGACGGTCCCCTGCATCCGTGGCGCGATGCCAACGGGACGCCGACCTTTATCACCGGTCATTCTGAAGGATACCGTTACAACGTCGTCCATGACTGGCACAACGGCCACACCTGGACCAATTGGAACGCGGGCCGGCATTGGAATTCGCCCCGCGACACCGTTGAGGGGCACTATGCCAACCGTCACTGGATCATGTCGCCATACGCTCGCGGCTCCCTGGTCGTTGGCCTGACGCACCACGAATTCTATCAGTCGTCGACGACGATCGGCGGAGTCCCGGGCTTCAATTCCCACGCCCATGGGTTCAACACGCGCTGGGTCAACGGCATCGGTTATGTGCGCTCGACCAATGACGGTCAGGCCTGGACCGTCCCGAATCCCGGAGATTTCGGCCAGAACCATCACAATGTCCGCTGCGTGCTGATCCCGGAGCCGTGGTCCTACCAGTCCATCAACACGGCCTATGGGTTCCTGCATCCGTCGAATATCGTGAAGGAAGGCAATTATTATTATGCCTTCGTCGAAGTTCGGAACCTGCCGGGGAACACGACGCTGCTCGACAACGGCTTTGCGATAATCCGCACGTCGAACCTCGACGCTTCGGTCGGCTGGCAGTTCTATAACAACGCCAACCAGTGGGAGACGGTGAACCACCAGTACTACCAGGGCAACATCGCGCCCCAGCAGCCGAAGATCTTCTTCAAGGTGGCGGGCTATAACCCGTACACCATGTACGACCAGAACGGGCGCATGGCGCAGAGCATCCGCTATCACGTTCCCACGCAGAAATGGGTTCTGTTCGGTTATACCGGTCTGCAGGGGACCGGCTTCTGCTACTGCGTGTCGGATACGCTGGCCAATCCGCAATTCGAGGCGAACGGGCGCCGCCTGGTGAGCCTCGCCGGCGGTGGCGCAGCGAACGAATATCACAGCAACCATTACATCAGCGTGTTCGATCCGAATTCGCAGGATCAGAACTATCAGACGATCCTTAGCAACAGCGCGGTCGTCATCACGGCCGATGAAGGCGTGCGGTACAAGATCGGCACGATCCAGATCAGCTGATTTCACAAGCAAAAACAACGTGACGACGTTCTTCGGTCAGCCGCCAGGCGCTGATGATGAAACGCCATGCCCGGGTCAAGGCTGAGAATGCTGCCCGGGCCTTACCGATCGGAAGGTTCTCTGATGGCAGCGATGACGAAAACGGAACTGACGGAGCTCGTGGGCCAGCTCGTCAGGGATTGCGAGGACTATCGCGACCAGCTCTCGGCGGCGCGTGTCAGGGCTATGGAATATTATGACGGCGTGATGGCCGATGTGCCGGCGGAAGCGAACCGTTCCAAGGTGGTTTCGCGCGATGTGCGGGCGGCGGTGAAGAAGGTGCTGCCTTCTCTCATCCGCACCGTTCTCGGCAACGACAAGGTGGTGGAATACCAGCCGGTCAACCAGGGCGACGAGGCGGGGGCCGAGCAGGCGACCGACTATATCAACTACATCGTCTTTCCCGAAAGCGACGGCTATGACGCGGTGCAGGATGCCGCGCACGACGCGCTGAAGCTCGGCAACGGCGTGATCCGCTGGTGGTACGAGAAGAAGAAAAGCGTTCAGGTCTCGACCCATAGCGGGCTCGACGAGGCAGCGCTAGTGCAACTGATTGCCGACGACACGGTGGAGGTGCTGGAACAGGCGCAATCGGTCGAAAAGATCGAGCTTCCGACGGGGCCGGTGGAACAGCCGGTTTTCACCGTGAAGATCCGCCGCACGGCCGAGCGCGGGGCGACGCGGCTTGCGGCGGTGCCACTCGAAGAGTTTCTCGTGCATCCGGATGCGATCTCGATCGACGACAGCCCGATTGCCGGGATCAAGCGGCGGATGCGGCGCTCCGATCTGATCGCCATGGGCTATGACCGTGATCTCGTCGAAGGCTTTGCCATCGCCGGCGATGCCGACGGCGAGGACGAAGAGTTTGCTCGCCGGCGTGGCGTCTTTGGCGACGGTGAGGAGACCGCGACGGCGCTGCAGGAGGTGGACTACTACGAGCTCTATGTGAAGGTCGATGCCGACGACGACGGCATTGCCGAGCTGCGCCGCCTGGTCTTTGCCGGCGGCACCGGGGCCGACAATCTGCTTGAGGATGCGGAGTGGGACGAGGTGCCCTTTGCCGATCTCATCACCGAGCGGCGGCCGCACCAGCGCGAGGGCAACGCGATTACCGACGACATGGCGGAGATCCAGCGTGTAAAGACGGTGCTCCTGCGCCAGACGCTCGACAATCTCTACTGGCAGAACAACCAGCAGCCGATCGTGCAGGAAGGGGTGATCCAGAACCCGGAATCGGTGCTGAACCCGAAGTTCGGCCAGCCAATCCGCGTCGGCCAGGGCGTCGATGTGCGCGGCGCTGTTGGCTATACGGCGGTGCCGTTCGTGGCGCGCGAATCCTTTTCCATGCTCGGCTATCTCGACCAGGAGGCGACCGACCGCACCGGCATTTCGGATGCCTCAAGCGGCATGGCGCCGGATGCGCTGCAGAACATGACGGCGAAGGCGACGGCACTCGTCGAGCAGGCGGGCATCGGCCAGACGGAGCTGATGGTGCGAACCTTCGCGCAAGGGCTGCGACGGGTGTTCAAGGGACTGCTTGGGCTGACCATCAAGCACCAGGACCGGCCGCGGGCAGTAAGGCTTCGCGGGAAGTGGGTGAGCTTCGACCCGCGCCACTGGAACGCCGGCATGGACGCGACCGTCAATACCGGGCTCGGCGCCGGCACCCGCGAGCGCGACATGCTGATGATCCAGATGATCCAGCAGTTGCAGGAAAAGCTGCTGACGACGCTCGGGCCTGACAACCCTTACGTCTCGCCCGACAACCTTTACAACGGCATTGCCAAGACCGTAGAGGCGGCGGGGCTGAAATCGCCCGACCTCTATTTCAGCAAGCCGACGCCGGAGGACATCCAGAAGCGGATGCAGGCAGCCCAGCCGCAGCAACAACCGGACGTCGGTATGCAGCGGCTGCAGATGGAAGCGCAGCTTGCCACCGAAAAGGCGCGCATGGAGAGCGAGACCGCGCGGCGGAAGCTCGAGATGGAACGCGAGCTGAAGCTTGCGGAGATCCAGCAGAACGGCGCGCTGAAGCGCTACCAGATCGACGCGGAACTCAACCTCAAACGCGAGCAGAACCTGGCCGAAATGGCTGGTGGCACGGCGCTGACGACGGCGCATATTGGAGGGATGCCGGGATGATTAGAAACAGCAAGCGGGGGCGTGGCGCTTACGGGGCTAGGTACGACGATGATCTTTACGCGACTGACCCGCGGTCGACGACGGCACTGGAACTGCGTGACTTCGGCGAGGAGGCCAACAGCCGACTGCCGAGCTGGGGCAAGGAGCGCGAGAGTGACAAGGGCGTGGAGGTGGCGGACACGTACATCATGTCCAATACGAATCCGACGGGATATCCGCTGATAGGAAATAATTCTCACACTGGTCTCTTCATCGTGCCCGATAATGGCGACCCCGAAGGACGGCTGCTCTATGATCCCTCCGGTCATTACAAGCCCAGAGAGATGGGCAGCGGGGATGCTCTTTATGGAGAGGAAGTGTCTCCCGAGGATTACTTGCGATATCACCTTGCCGGCGGGCCCAACGCAACTGTGCGCAAATTCAACACAACGCCCGACCAGGAAGCCGAAATTCAGGAGAGGATCGACCGCCTTGGCGGTGGAGGAGCTTTTGATTGTACGACCAATGTAACCGAGGTGATACGGGGTATCGGACCATTTGGTAAGGTCGAGAAGACAATGTGGCCAGTTTCGCTCGACAATCAGTTGCGGGAACTGGGTAAACATGTGGGCGAAGCCAATGATGTCCAGAGCCTTCGTCGCCTGATGGCAAAGAAAGGTCGTATGGGCGCGGACAAACAGATCGCGCGATAGCTTTGCGCAATCAGAGGAAGCTTTTTTTGTCGCCATTGCGCGTTAAGGGCGTATATAAGCCACAGTTAGCTTTCAGGCAAAGCCAATAGGCCTGCCAAAATTTAGGCTGGCAAGATCGACACTTCATGCGTCAGGTATCCCATGCGCTACATGGTTCTCAATACGATCCGGGTACTGTCGAGTTACATTGCCATGCTGACAGCTGTGGCTTGGTTCTTCGGTCGCTATGTGGACTTCACCACAGCCCTGTTGTTTTCGTCGCTTTATCTGTTCGCTTTCGTGCCACTTCCGGCCCGACGTTTGTGGAAACGGGTTCTGTATATCTGCTTGGCAGCAGTCGTTTTGAGCATCGTGCCGTTCACATACTTCTTCGTTGCCAACAGAATCGACAGCGTCAATTTTCTTCTAGAAACGATCGCAATTGTGGTCATCTTTGGCCTACTTGGCCCCCAGACCTTCGTGTTTCTGTTGACCTATATCGCCCTAGATCTTCCCATCAGACGAATTGCCAAGCTACAGATAGCAGAGTCTGGCCGCGAAGATACGATCTAGCGGCAGCCAACGCGGTAGTACGCTCACCGGCATCGCCAAGACGGTGGAAGCGGCGGGCTGAAATCGCCCGACCTCTATTTCACCAAGCCGACGCCGGAGGACATCCAGAAGCGGATGCAGGCAGCCCAGCCGCAGCAACAGCCCGATGTGGGCATGCAGCGGCTGCAGATGGAAGCGCAGCTTGCCACCGAAAAGGCGCGCATGGAGAGCGAGACGGCGCGGCGGAAGCTCGAGATGGAACGCGAGCTGAAGCTTGCGGAGATCCAGCAGAACGGCGCGCTGAAGCGCTACCAGATCGATGCCGAACTGAACCTCAAACGAGAGCAGAACCTGGCCGAAATGGCCGGTGGCACGGCGCTGACGACAGCGCATATTGGAGGGATGCCGGGATGAGACGCATCAGCGACTATGACGACTTCTACGAAGCGCCGATCGGACTTGGTGGCGCGCTGGAGCTTCGCGATTTCGGCGAGGAGGCGAGCAGTTGGGGGGGCAAATCGGGGCCAGCGCGCCGGGGCGGAGCAGAATATGCCCAGGCTCGGCCGCCGACGCGGCGCGGGCTCCCGGCGAGAAGCCCCGCTCAGGAGGTGATCGCGGACCAAATCGTGCGGCTGGAGCAGGCGATACGTCGCTTCAATCCCAATGAGGCGTTTCTGAACCCTCCAGGAGGCTCTCATTCGCCACAGACCCTGCAGGCTTTGCAACGGCGGCTGGACGAGCTTCAAAGAGCTACCGTTTATGACCGCAATACCGGTTGGCCCGTCCAGCGTTTCATCGGCGACGGACTAGGCAACAACATGATCGAGCCGTTGGGAGGCAGCACAGTGCCGGGGAAAAGCCCGGTTGATACTCACACGCGCTACCCCAATGGATCGAACTATCAAAGATTGAATCCCGAGGGACACGGTGCCAGAAAGACGCCGCACGGGCATGGGCACCTTGAGGGCGCCGGTCCAGGTAAGTCCGGACAGGGAGCGTCGATTGATGTTTGGGGCAATGTGGTGCCATACAATAGCCCCGATGCCCATTGGTCATTGAGGAAATGAAATGAAACCCGACGATTTCTTGAACTCGATTTATCTCGGCGATCGTGCATGCAAGGCCATCTTGCTAGACGGATGGCAGAAAGAGGTGAAGATCCAGATTGATGCCATATCGCGGGTCCGTGGCGAGGCCTGGGATTTCTACTCTGCCGAGGATGTAGTGGATGGCTTCCTGGTGTTCGAGGGTGTTGATCACGTATCCTTCGATCCGCCCGGCAACATGCCAAATGATGATTTCGGAGACATCGAGTTTCTGGGGTTCGAAAGCGGCCGGTTCACTGTGGTGCTCGATATGGGTTTCTGTGACGAGGCTGGGACGTATAGTTCGGTGAAAGCAACCATTCGGGCGAAAGCTGTAGCGATTGAGAAGCCGGGCGAGGAAAACGCGCGGATCAGAGAGTAGGTGGTCTTACAAAATGCGGCGGGGGATTTCTCTCGTGTACTTCGGCGCTTGCTGTGCAAGAAAAACCGCTTGGGTTGCAACGGCGGCTGGACGAGCTTCAAAGAGCTTCCGTTTATGACCGCAACGCCGGTTGGCCCGTCCAGCGTTTCATCGGCGACGGGCTAGGCAACAACATGATCGAGCCGTTGGGAGGCAGCACCGTCCCAGGGAAAAATCCAGTTGACAGGCATACGCTCTATCCGAACGGATCAAACTATCAGAGACTGAATCCGGAGGGGCATGGTCCTAGAAAAACACCGCACGCGCATCGCCATCTCGAGGGAGGGTCCCTCGCTCGATGTCCTCGGGAACATCGTGACCTGGCAGTCCTGATGCACATTGGCCGATGAGATAAAAATGATGAAACCGGATGAGTTCTTGAGCAGCATTTACTTGGATGACCGCGCCTGTAAGGCAGTCGTCCTTGACGGCTGGATGCAGCGTGCTTGACATTCCATAGCAACATAGGAGTATATTCCTCATCGCTTGGATTGGCCGGGAGGGTGTATAGAGTGAAGCAGCCGGCGCCTTCAGCGAATGGTGAGAGTTCGGCCGTTGGCCATCGTCCCCCGCGCAGGGACTCTGTCGTGATCGAGGACGGCCCCCACAATCCCTGGCCAAAGTGGGCTTGGAAACCGGAGAGAAGCAAGGAGATCGCGTCCTTCATGCGCCAGTGTGCTGCGCTTCAGGAGGTCGATCCTGAGGGGGATGAACGTTGGCACGCCCAATCCGAGCATTTTGCATCGTGGCGCACCGCATTTGAGCGCCAGGAACGATGGTGGGACGCGGACCTGCGGCTTCGTGACAAGATGTACGCGCGAAGGCCCGCTATCGGGGAGGGGGGCGCTCCCAGATGGGACAGGTGGTTACGTCTCGGCATGAAGCTCGACGAGGCAACGCGTGGTCAGTATTGGCTCTGCCGTATAAAGGCGGAGTTGGCGCGGGCGGAATTGCGCGCCACCGATCCTGACGCGAGCGACCGGGAGGCGGCGCGCATTTGGCTTGCACAATGCCAATGGTTTGAAAAGTTCCTCACCGAATGCTGGAGCGCAGAATGCGAACGGGCCGAGCTTGAAGGAGGGGATAGCCGCAGACAGCCGGATAGCTCCGATCTTCGTCGGTGGAATGCAGAACGGCGGCTGCAAAGAATAATGGAGCTGCGCTGGCGCAATCCGAAAAATAAGCAGCAATAGAGCACGGTGGGGATTGGCTCAAGTCGCTCGACGCCAGGAGCCGATCATCTTGCAGGGAGGGTGATCCAGAACCCGAATTCGGCCAGCCGATCCGCGTTGGCTAGGGCGTCGATGCGCGGTGCCGTCGGTTATACGGCAGTGCCGTTTGCCGCGCGCGAATCCTTCTCCATGCTCGGCTATCCGCTTTTTGAGATGCGCAATCTCGAACGAAAAACCGCTCCACACTTTTCCTGAAATTGCTTCGGGAGGCGACCGACCGCACCGGCATTTCGGACGCTTCGAGCGGCCTGGCGCCCGACGCGCTGCAGAACATGACGGCGAAGGCGAGCGCACGCGTCGAACAGGCGGGCATCGGCCAGACGGAGCTGATGGTGCGCACCTTTGCGCAAGGGCTGCGGCGGGTAAATTATACAATTCAATGGCCTGGGGGCAGCTGCGATCTTGGGTGAGCGGGCTTCCGGCACGGATGAACACGTTCCTGCACAGCCATCGCGTGAACGTGGCTGGTATTGAAGCTTTCGCTTGCAGTCTTTATCTGTTCATGAAATGTTCTGGCGGGGCAAGGCGATCGCGTTCGCTAGACCCTGGCCCTTCGGCCTGAGAGAAGCGAGACGGCGCGATTGGCGGCACCCTCCGAGACCTGCTAAGAGCAAGGAAACTGGATAGCGGAGGGGGCACCGAATGTTTCTGATCGACCGTGAACTGGAGGCGCTCACAGCCTTTCGGCGCGACCTGCACCGTAGGCCGGAGGTTTCGGGCGAGGAGCGGCAGACGGCGGAAACGATCGTTGCGGCCCTGGCGGAGACGAAGCCCGATGCGGTGATGACGGGTCTTGGCGGGCATGGGGTGGCGGCAATCTTTGAGGGCAGAGAGCCGGGGCCGACGGTGATGGTGCGGGCCGAGCTTGACGGGCTGCCGATCGAGGAGATTTCTCAGATCGCGCACCGCTCTGAGATCGATGGCCGCGGGCATCTCTGCGGCCATGACGGGCACATGACCATCCTGATGGCGCTGGCCAAGGGGCTCGGGCGCGAGCGGCCGGTAAAGGGCCGTGCGATCCTGATGTTCCAGCCGGCGGAGGAAAACGGTGCGGGTGCCGCGGCCGTTCTTGCCGATCCGAAATTTGCCGACATCAAGCCGGATCTCGTCTTCTCGCTGCACAATTTTCCCGGCATCGGGTTCGGCCATGCCGCGCTTCGCTCCGGGCCGGTCAATTGCGCCTCGCGCGGAATGCGGATTTCGCTTTCCGGCAAGACGGCGCATGCCTCGACGCCCGAGGACGGCATCGCGCCGACCTTCGCCGTTGCCGCGCTGCTCTCCGGGCTGACGGCGCTCGGCAACAACGGGCCGCTCGACGAGAATTATACGCTTGTAACGGTGACACATGCCCGCCTCGGCGAGGCGGCCTTCGGCATCAGCCCGGGCTATGCCGAGATCTGGGCGACGCTGCGGACGCTGACCGATGAGCGCATGGCCGATCTCGTTGCCCGCGCCGAGGCGTTGGTTGCCGAGCAGGCGGGTGCCGCGGGGCTGAAGGTCGCGATCGGCTATGAGGACGTGTTCCACCAGTGCAGCAATGCCCAAGTCGCCGTGACCGCGCTCGAGCGCGCCATGGACGAGGAGGGCATCAGCCATGACAAGGGCGAGGGCGTGCTGCCGATGAAGGGATCGGAAGATTTCGGCCTCTTCGGCCGGGTGGCGCCCTCGGCGATGTTTTTCCTCGGGGCCGGCGAAAACCACGCGCGGCTGCACAATCCGGACTATGACTTTCCCGACGACCTGATCGGCATCGGCGCGCGCGTCTTCATGCGGGCGATCCGCAACGAGCTGGGGTGAGGGCGGGTCGCCGCTTGCGCTGCGGCCGCTGTGACGGCACTCTTTGAAATTGTGCAGTTCTGGACGGAGAACCGTTTCACGTCTCCTCCGGTACTGCCTCTTGAGGGAGCAGGGGATGAGGCATTTTAGCTTTCGTGTCGCGCTTTGCCTGGCGATGGCGATGGCGGAACTGGCGACCGCTCACGCGGCGGATAAGCCCGGTGCCGATGCCGTTCCCGAACCGAGACAGACCGCGAATGCCAGCCTTGAGAATTTCATGAAGGCCAATCCGGACTGCCTGGAATTCACCGACCAATGCTCGCACTGCGCGGTCGTCAACGGCGTTGCCGAATGCTCGACGGCGGAAATCGCCTGCATCAAGCGGGAGAACCAGTGCACGAAGCGGGCGGGTAAATAGAGGCGTTGCCAATGAATGGGGCTCGGCGGGGGCTACTTCCGTTGCAAGGCTCTGCGAGCAAGCTTCAATACGGCATGCACCGCCAAGCCGACCGGTACTGCTATGAGTAGAATGAGCGCTAACTGGACCAGGAATGTCTGCTCCGGAAAAGCGTGCTCGACAAACCGGATGACCAGAAAGCCGAGTCCAAGGTCGACCACCAATTCGAGTAGCTCTGATTTCCTGGATTTTTCGCTCATTGGATTTTCCTGTTGAGGCGGCGCGGTCACGTGTGACATTTGCACGCTTGAGGCGAGCTGTCGATACGGGCGCGCGTGTCGATCTGAACGCAGACGCACGCCAAAATGGACGAGTCGAAAACCCAATGTCGATCCCCCACTGTGAGCTCGCAGTCCCTGCTGCGTGTTGCTCTGAAACACTACCGCGCCGATGCAGCACGCAATCCCTCAAAGAGAAATGGAACTCGGCACAATGGCCGAGGGAATGTCGCTGACTGCGACCCACATCGAAGGAATACCGGATGACTAGAACAAGCAAACGCCTCTATGACCCTTTTGCGCAGTATCCGACGGCGGCGGATGGTTGGGCCGAACGCTCCTCAAAAGGTTCGGAAAGGGCGGCGAGCTTGTAGGGGCTGCTGGTGGGCAATATCTGGGTGAGAAGGTTGGAGCCGGACTCGGGGCGATTGTAAGGGATCCGAACCCGGCTGCAGTTGCAGCGGGCGTCATGACACCAGCAGAGCGGCGGGGCCTCTGACGCTGAAACAGCCGGGCACGCAGCATTTCGATTGGTAATCGCGAGCGCGAGCTAGAGTAGTGGATCGCTCCGTTACGCACAGCGGTAGCGTAGAACAAAAGCAGAATCAAGGCAGCGTTCGACGCTAAATTTCGGTCGAACCGACTGCTCTCCAACCGAGGTCAACAGGATGAAACCAGAGGAACGGGCAGCGGCTGCACGCGCCATTCTCGACGTGCCCTATTTCGACGACATCATGAACGAGCTGGAATGGGCGGCGATCAATGGCTGCATCCATGCCGGCCTCACCGACGATCAGGGCCGAGCGGCCTATGCCGCCGAGACCCGCGCCATCCGAAACTTCCGGGCCAAGCTCAAGTTCCTGACGGAACAAGCCAAGGCTGACGGCAAGGGCGCACCCGCCTGACGGGCAAGCGCTTTCACTGGGCATTCCACCTCAGCGGCAACGACCGCAGCGGAATGCAACTCTTATCAAAAAGGTCACGCCATGACGAACGATAGTGCCAACCTGCCTTTTGGCGGGAGCAAAACCGTTGACCCCGCGACCGGGCTTGACGATGCCAATCTCGATTTCTGGGAGCCCGAAGACGAGGCCAACCCGGGACCGGGCGAGGGGATCGACGACGGCGCGCAAGACATCCGTGGCGAGGGCCACGACGACCCCAACCATCCCGGCGACGAGCCGAGCGATCCTGACGAGGACGCGGCGGCCAACGACGACGAGGACTTTCTGGTCGTGCTCAAGGGCGGCGAGGAAGTGCCGTTTTCCGAGCTGAAGCTCGGCTACATGCGCGACCGCGACTACCGCCACAAGACACAGGACATCGCCAATCGCGGCCGGGTACTGGAAGGCATGGCAAACCGCGTGGCGCAATCGGCCAACGCCTTTGCCAATCTCATCGCCAGCCAGATCCCGCCCGAGCCGCCGGAACATATGGCCGCACTCGACCCGGACGGCTATCGGCGGCAATGGGCGCTGCACCAGGCTGGGCTCGAGAGAATCGACGAGATCCTTTCGATAGCCGAGGCCCCGGCGACGGTGGTCGACGCGCTTTCTGAGGCCGCAAGCGACGAACAGCTCGCGGAAGAAAACGCCAAGCTGGTCGAAGCCTTTCCCGAAACGGCTGATGCGGAGGGGCGGCTTTCCTTCTTTGCCGGCGCCTTCGACGTGGCCGAGGCACTCGGCTTTTCGCAAGACGAGGTGCGCGAGGTCACCGACCATCGGCTTTTCAAGCTTGCCCACTATGCCCGCCTCGGCCTTGCCGCCGAGCAGGCAAAAAGGCGGGCGATGAGCAAGCTGAGCCAAGCACCGGCAACGGTGGCGCGGCCAAGGCCGGCCGGTAAGGCCGAGCAGTCGCTGGGCCGAAGCCGGGAGGCGATGAAGCGGCTTTCGAAAAGCGGCTCCATCCGCGACGCGATGGGCGTCGACTTCGACTGACCGCGGCGGGCGGCCGCAGACGGCTCATCACAAACAGAGTCCGGAAAGCCTTCTATCTGTTTGTTTTCGCTGAATTCCGTTCCGCACCCGCGCCACCCAACCAAAACTGATCTCGCAGCGTACGCGCCGTCTGGCGCGGGCGCCTTCGAACATCCCAACAATCAAGGACACTATCATGGCTGTCGTAGCAAACACCTTCACGACCTCGCAGGCCGTGGGCAACCGCGAGGACCTTTCCGACGTCGTTTCCCGCGTCACGCCCGAGGATACGCCGATCTATTCGCTGATCGAAAAGGGCAAGTGCAACACGCACCACCCGGAATGGGAGACGGACGAACTGGCCGCCCCCGGCGAAAACATCCGCCAGGAAGGCGACGAATACACTTTCGGCGCCATCATCGCGCCGACCAGGCTTGGCAACTACACCCAGATCCTGCGCAAGGACTGGATCATCTCCGCGACCCAGGAGGTGGTGGCCGAAGCCGGCAACGTGCAGAAGCGCAAGTACCAGAAGCTGAAGAAGGGCGTGGAGATCCGCAAGGACCTGGAATATGCGATCGCCGACACCAATGCTTCGGTCTCGGGTGCCACCCGCGAGTTCGGCTCGCTGCCGACGTGGCTCACGACCAACGTTTCGCGCGGGGCAGGCGGCGCCAATGGCGGCTACAACCCGACGACCGGGCTGACCGTGGCGCCGACCGACGGCACGCAGCGCCCCTTCACCAAGGCGATCCTCGACCAGGTGATGCAGACGGGCTACCAGAACGGCGCCAACTTCCGCCACGTCTCGGTTTCGCCTTACGTGAAATCGGTCTTCGTCACCTTCATGTCCGACGCCAATGTGGCGCCGTTCCGCTACGCCGTCTCGCAAGGCGGCGAGCGCAACACGATCGTGGCGACCGCCGACTACTACGAAGGCCCGTTCGGTACGGTCATGATCCACCCGAACCGGGTGCAGGCGGGCAACGCCAAGCTCGCGCGCAATGCCTACTTCCTCGACACCGACATGCTTTCCTTCCTCTGGCTGCGCCAGATCCAGGAAGACAAGGCGGTCGCCAAGACCGGCGACGCCGACAAGGGCGTGATCATCGGCGAGGGCACGCTAAAGGTGCACAACGAAAAGGGCCTCGGCGTCGCGGCTGATCTGTTCGGGCTGAGTGCGGCGAGCTGATTGCGGCTGGAGCCGGACCGCGGCGCTGGTGGCTTGAGCGGCTTCAAGGAGCCGCTCTCGCTCGTCAGCGGTCCGCGTGGCGGCGCTTGTAAGTAACGCGCACAGAACGAAACAGACCCAAGAGAGGTGCAATGTGGCCAAACAAGACAAACCGCTGAACTCGATGGGGCTTCCCGTCAGAATTCAGTCCGTTCGAGAGGCTATCAAGTATTTTGACGAAAACCCGGTGTTGACGAACAGCACGCCGATTGCGGACGCGAAGGCGCCGCGCGGCGAGGGGGCTCAATTCCGCCACCCTCAGCCGAGCGAACTCATGAGCGGGGACTTCCGCAAGGCGCCGATGCACTTTCGCGGCACGCTGACGGATACTACCCGGTTCACCAAGGAACCCCAGGTGCCTGCTGACCGCCTCAATGCAATTACGCCGCATGACAAGCTTTCGGACAACATCGCGTTGCGTCTGAAGCGAGATCTGCAACGGGATCTGATGATGACCGAACAGGACGCTGCCGCCTTCGTAGGAAATTTCGACCACGAAAGCGGCGGATTCGGACGCGTGTTCGGCAATTTGTGGCAAAATGGCCGGGTAAACGGAAATGCTTATGGCTATCCGCAATGGGACGATCGCAGGGAAGCTTTCTTCAACTGGGCGAAAGAGCGCGGGCTGCCGCCCGAATCCTATGAGGCAAATTATGGCTTCATAAAGCACGAGCTCCTCAATGGTGAGCGAGGTGTGCGGGAGCCGTTGTCGACTGCCAAGGATATCGACGACGCTACATACGTCGTCGCCGAGAAATACGAGCGTCCCAACCCCGCCAAGATGAAGCTTGGTGAACGTCAAGCGCTAGCGCGGCGAGCGCTGCAGCTTCCGGATTACTCTGTCGAGACACCCGTTCCCCCTGCCAATCCGATGCGCAATCCTATCTCAGATCCACCCTGGCGGCGCTAGGCGGCATCAAAGGCGTGGCGGTGGCCGAAGGATACCCGTGTGGTCGTTCACACGAGTCCGTTGCCATCGCCGAGTTCGTCACGGCACGAACGGCGATAGCTGTGGTTGATTGTGCCGGGCTAGAGATGCGATTTCTTCTCAACGATCTCTTGTGCTCGTTCTCTTAATGTTCTACAAATTTTGCGAGTGAACAAAGGGGTGAGCGTACCGGTCGAATTCGTCGGTGCGCTGAGTATTGACCCCGGCATGCATTCTCAATTTTCCATTCATTAGAGACGTCCGGCGTTGGCCTTGGAGGGATCGTGTTCAGGTGGTGCGTGTCGGCCCTGGCGGCCTTGTTTGTCTTGAGTTCGGCGATCCCGGCGGCATCTTCGCAAGCGTCATCCGCCAGTGCAAAGCAGGTGTTTGGCGCGTTCCTCGCCTGCAAGGCGGACATCTTTTCGCTTCTCGGCAGTGACAGGGCGGATTTTGGCGCAGCAGTGATCGGGCCCTACGATTGGAGCATTTCGGACGGCGTCACAGGGCAAACGATCGCGTTTGCGGCGCCTGTCGACGTCGGTGGCCTGCCGCTCACCGGTTATGTCCAGTTTGAGGCCGTCGGCATTGCTGTTCCGCACTTCGCATGGGGTTTTGAGGTCGAACGGCGCGTATCTGACGTCGCCAAGGCGATCGAGGGAATGCTTCCCGGTGCCAGGTTCGTGGCCCAGGATGGTGGTGCGCTCGAGTTGAAGCTCGATGCCCAATCGGTTCCACAGGGCGACGCATCGGTCGCGCCGGAGGACAGTTACAGAAAAATCGTCGTTCACCAGGCGAACAGCCCTTTACGATCCCTCGTAATGTGTGACGCGTCCAAGGATCGAATGGCGGAATTGGCGATCGATGAGGAGACTGGCAGGAGGCGCCTCCCGGCAGCGGAAGATCTGTTTCCGTCGGTGAGGCGGCCAGCCGTCAAGACCAACCACATTCTTGACGCGTTCGTCGCCTGCAAGCCCTCTTTCTTCGAGGTGTTGAAGGCTGAAAGACGCATCTTTCCGCGCGTCCGGATCGAGCCTTGGGAGAGCCCGGACAATGCGCCTCACATTCCCGAAGCGGAGAACACCTACAACGAAACCGTGACATTCGAACACCCGGTCGAGATTGGTGGCCTCCGCATCGTCCGGTTCCTTCAACGAAAGACGGTTCAGTCTGGTGAACCGACGCGCTTTGCCTGGGCCTTTCAGGTCGCTCAAACGCCCGATGGAGTCGCTCGTGCTATCTCGGCTCAGTACGGTGTGAGATTTACGGATTACTGGAGTTTGGTTGACAAGGATGTCGGTGCCACGCCGGTTTCGCAGCACCTGACGTTGCGTTCCTACTTTGATCCCGATGAGCAGGCGACGGTGACCTGCGCACCCGACGAAGCCGAGACGAGGGACTTTCGCCTGCCGGAAGGAGCCGAGACCTTCGGCTGGGCCCCACTTGGGCCGCCACCGGTGAGCCGCGGCAACCGGCTGATCAATGCCTTGCTGCAATGCCGGTTGGATTTCTTCGAGGCGTTGGGCGAGGAAAGGAATGCCTTCGGCAAGGTGGCGTTTAAGGAGGCCGCCGGCCCATACCGCAGGGATGGAGACGCAGCGCGTGCGCCAATGCGCGTGGCGTTCGAAAAGCCGGTCTATGCCTCGGGCTTCATGCTGACCGGATACATTCAGCGGCGCGTGAATGTTGCAGGCGAGATGAAACTGAGATGGGGTTTTCAATCACCGCTCAATATGAGCAGAATCGAAAGCACTGCCGAGGGGCGCACAGGAAGCGTTCGTGTGGCCGGAAAGGGGTGGTTACTCGACCTGGAGACCGACGAAACCGGCTACACGCCGTCTCCGGATCTTGAGTTTGACGAGGGCTTCCTGGGCTGCACGACGCCGCTCGCATCAGGCATGGAACCGCCGAAATCCGGCGATCTCTTTCTCAAATAAGACACGGGAAGGGTGCCGTAGAACTGTAATAGACTCTTCGGCCAACGCCATTGCGCGTTTCGCGCGGGGCGGGCGGCGCCAATGGCGGCTACAACCCGACGACCGGGCTGACGGTGGCGCCGACCGACGGCACTTGAGCTTCCCTTCACCAAGGCGATCCTCGACCAGGTGATGCAGACGGGCTACCAGAACGGCGCCAACTTCCGCCACGTCTCGGTTTCGCCCTACGTGAAATCGGTCTTCGTCACCTTCATGTCCGACGCCAACGTGGCGCCATTCCGCTACGCCGTCTCGCAAGGCGGCGAGCGCAACACGATCGTGGCGACCGCCGACTACTATGAAGGCCCGTTCGGCACCGTGATGATCCACCCAAACCGGGTGCAGGCGGGCAATGCCAAGCTCGCGCGCAACGCCTATTTCCTCGACACCGACATGCTTTCCTTCCTCTGGCTGCGCCAGATCCAAGAAGACAAGGCGGTGGCCAAGACCGGCGACGCCGACAAGGGCGTGATCATCGGCGAGGGCACGCTGGAGGTGCACAACGAAAAGGGTCTCGGCGTTGCGGCCGACCTGTTCGGGCTGAGTGCGGCGAGCTGATTCTTCGCAGAGAAGCACGGTGGCGTCATCAACCTCGCTTACGGGCGAGGGTGATGACCACCGTTTAGGAAGCGGATGACACTACTGATAATCTCACAGTCTAGAAGAAGGGATAATACGTTGGATCAAAGCAACAGTGGCAAAAAAATCAAACTTCACTTCGATGGCAAGCGGCTGAACGCTACCGAGAACGGGCGCTACGCCGGGGGGTGGGATGGGGTAGCCGGCAGGCCGGGCAAGCAGGGGCCAGAGAACCAGAAGCGGACCAACGTAGGCCCCATCCCCGAAGGCGTTTATGACGTGGAACAGTTGCAGTATCCCCCGCAGGACAGTTGGGAGCGTTTCGAGAGTTGGATGGGCGAGGGGGAATGGCCAGGCTTGGAGAAGACCTGGGACAATTCGAGAGCGTTTCTGAAGAAAAAATCGATCGCCGATCCAGCGACTGCGCATCGAAACGGCTTTTCGATCCATGGCGGCAAGGATCCGGGGTCGAACGGCTGCATCGATCTGACAAGCGGGATGGACGGATTCGCGGACTTCTATCGCAACACTGGGCAATCGGCGGAGTTGAACGTGTCCTATCCCGAATACGACCCCGACAAACAGGAGGATGGAAAGGCGGCCTCCGAGACGGGCGGCCGCTGGGAGCCCGATGGCGCGAGCAGCCGGCGCAGTTTCTCACTGCGAGACGCGCTCCGCTTCTGGGAGTGATGTCTTGGGAGGGGCGCAGATCCGGCCAGAGCATATGTCGCAACGCGGCTGCACGCGGGGAAATTCCCCTTGCAAACGTTCCTGAAATGTTCTACCTGTTATGCGAGTACGATCGCCGATCATAATCGCACTGGTAGCACACGGCGGGTGCGCTGATGATGACCCCATGCACGGGTTCGGCGGCCAGATGTGGCGGCGTGAGCCCAGGGAGGATGCTTGTTCAAAGGTGTGGTTAAGGCGCTCTCGGCGCTGTGGATCGTCGGTTTTTGGTCACCCGTTCACGCGGGGGCGGAGCGCGCGGTCGAAGCGCTGTTTGCCTGCGACATCGGTTTCTTCGAGGTTTTCGCGAGCGAACGAGCGGCGTTTAGCCCTCGGGAAGTCAGGATCAGCTATCTTTCGGAGCAGCGTATCGAGATCGTCAAATTCGATCCGCCGGTGGAGGCGCTTGGCCTTCGCCTTACCGGCTACCGGCAGCAGACAGGCTTTTACTATGGCGCGCGGCCGACCTCTTTTGAATGGGGGTTTCAGGTTGATGAAACGCCTGCGGGCGCTGCGCTCGCCCTTCGGGACCATTTCCCCGAAGGCTTTGAAGGCGGCGATGAGAGTCTGATGGCATTAAAGTTCCCGCCGGTAACCCACAGAAGCTTCTCTGTTTCCAAGCCGAGGCTGGCCGGGGAAACCGGCGCCGATTTGCACTGCTCTGTATCGCGAGAGAACCTCGACAACATCTGGGCGCTGCCGGATGTCGTCAACCAGTTTTCCGAGGAATGGGACACCAAGGGCCGATGGTGGGTGCGGATCATCGACTGGTTTCTCGTTAGAGGACGCGAGATTCGAGATCTTGTCGCTGCTACCGACCTGACGCGAAACAGGCACCACTTCGGCTGAAGTCTGGCGAACTGATTGGCGGGCGCGATGTGTCTGGCGGGCGTTTTATCCATCCTTTGTTGTTTCGGTACCGCGCAAAAGAGAAGGCGTCGTGAAGAAGTGGCTAATTGGTCTACACCGCTGTCGCCCCGGATTTCAGGCGAGAAGTGGGCAGAATCAGCTTGCCAAGGTTCTGCGGTTGCGCACTGGCGCAGAGCCGGTCGAAGGTGGTCGCTGGGGGCTCGGTCTGACGACCGAGGATACGGGCTGTGCGCCGGGGCTTTCAATCACCGGACGACATGCGCAGGATCGAACGCACCGCCGAAGGGCGCACAGGAAGCGTTCGTGTGTCCGCCAAGGGGTGGTTGTTCGACTTGGAGACCGACGAGACCGGCTACACGCCTTCTCCGAATCTCGAGTTTGACGAGGGCTTCCTGGGGTGCACGACGCCGCTCGCCTCAGGCAAGGCACCGCCGAAATCCGACAACCTTTTTCTAAAAGAGGACACGGGAAGGGTGCCGTAGAACCGTATCGGGCTCTTGGTCAGCGGATCGCGGACGTCTCGCGCGGGGCCGGCGGCGCCAATGGCGGCTACAACCCGACGACCGGGCTGACGGTGGCGCCGACCGACGGCACGCAGCGCCCCTTCACCAAGGCGATCCTCGACCAGGTGATGCAGACGGGCTACCAGAACGGCGCCAACTTCCGCCACGTCTCGGTCTCGCCCTACGTGAAATCGGTCTTCGTCACCTTCATGTCCGACGCCAACGTGGCGCCGTTTCGCTATGCCGTCTCGCAAGGCGGCGAGCGCAACACGATCGTGGCGACCGCCGACTACTACGAAGGCCCGTTCGGCACTGTGATGATCCACCCAAACCGGGTGCAGGCGGGCAACGCCAAGCTCGCGCGCAACGCCTATTTCCTCGACACCGACATGCTTTCCTTCCTCTGGCTGCGCCAGATCCAGGAAGACAAGGCGGTCGCCAAGACCGGCGACGCCGACAAGGGCGTGATCATCGGCGAGGGCACGCTGAAGGTCGAAAAAGGGCCTCGGCGTTGCGGCCGACCTCTTCGGGCTGAGTGCTGCGAGCTGATTTTTCAAAGCAGCTGGCAATCGCATCATCATCCTCCCTTGCGGGTGAGGGTGATGATCGCCGCAACGAGACGGCCCACTTTGAACGCTGACGCAGATTGCAAGACGGAAAGATGCAGTGGATCAACGGAACAACCGCAACAGAATCAAGCTTCACTTTGATGGCGAACGGCTGAACGCCACCGAGAACGGTCGGTACGCCGGCGGGTGGGATGGCGTGAGTGGCAGGCCCGGTTCACAAGGACCGGAATTTCAGAAGTGGACCGATAAAGGTCCCATCCCCGAAGGTGTCTATGATGTTGAGCAGCTTCAGTATCCGCCGCCGGAGGGGAGCTGGGAACGCTTAAAGGGGAAATTTCGACATGGGACGTGGGGAGGATTGGAGGACACGTGGGGAAATGCGAGAGCATTTCTAAACACAAAGTCTACAACACATCCGGAGGCGGCGCACCGGAGTCGATTTTCCATTCACGGAGGCGCGGTTCCGGGATCCGCTGGCTGCATTGATCTCACGAACGGAATGGACAGTTTCGCAGATTTTTACCGAAACACCGGGCAGTGGGCCGAACTGAATGTATCTTACCCCGAGTATGATCCTGCTGACTTCACGATCGAAGCGCTTGAGCGAAAATATGCGCCCGCGGCGACGCCCGAAGTCGACAACCGTTGGGAGCCCGATGGTGCTCGAAATCAGCGTAGTTTTTCTTTGAGGGATGCCCTCCGGATTTTCGAATGACGGCTGGTTCGGCCAGCTTGTGATTGTTCCTGAAATGTTCTACAAGGGAAGCGGGCATTTTCGTAGTTTGCGAAAGCGCAGGTGGCATTGTTGAGGCGCTCTGCGAACGCAGCCTGGATGGTAGCGAAGGGCGTTCGGCGTCGGTGGGAGAAAAGCATTGTTTCGAGTGCTGCTGCCAGCTTTGGTTGCGCTGGGGTTTGCGGGTTTTGCGTCACCGGCCGCCGCTGGGGCAGAGCGAGCCGTTGAAGCCTTGTTTGCCTGCGACACTACTTTCTTCCAGGTGTTGAGCCGCGAGCGGGCGGCCTTTCGCCCTCGGGAAGTCAGGACAATCTTTTCCGAGCATCAGCGTATAGACATTGTTAAGTTCGATCCACCAGTGGAGGTGCTTGGCCTTCGCCTCACCAGCTACAGACAGGAGACGGCGTTGAATTATGGCCTCAGGCCATCCGCTTTTTCGTGGGGATTTCAGGCTGATGAAACGCCTGTCGGTGTAGCGCTCGCGCTTCGGAAGTATTTCCCCGGCGAAAAACCCTACCGGGGGACCGTTGACATGCTTGAGCCGACGAACGGGTATACGGACCGTCGGGGCAGGCTCTTTGCGATTGCGAAGGTGAGGCTCGAAGGGGAAAGCGGCGCCAATCTCGAATGTCATTCTGGACGAGAGGAGCTCGGTAACATCTGGTCCTTGCCGGATGTCGTCGATCTGTTTTTTGAGACTTGGGACAGCAAGGGCCGATGGCTCGCCTGGATCGGTGATTGGCTGGATTGAACATGCGACGAGCAATGGTCCGATTTCGCGGCGATGGCTCAGGCGCCCCTGAACCCAAGCATCGAAGTTGCATATCTACTTGAATTTGTTTCTGTAATATCGCTTGCCGCGTGTGCGTGGCATGTATGCATGCTGTGGTGGTCGAAGTGCTCTTGAGGACGGAAAAACGAGGCTTGCTCAGGTCAGTTTTGGCGTGTGGGTACGTCCAGCAGCGTCACGTGGTGAACGGTGCGCCGAGTCTGCGCTGGGGGTTCCAGACAGAGGCAAACGCACTCAACCTCGTACGCGTGGTGGAACTGCGCACCGGTAGCTGGGAAAGTCCAGAAGGATGGCGCATCGACGAGGAGGCGGAGGCAACGGGATACACGCGTTCCCCGGATCTCGGGTTCGAAGAGGGCTTCGTCGGTTGCACGACGCCGCTTGCTACCGGCAAGGAGCCGCCGAAATCCGTGGACCTCTTTCCGGAAGAAGATGCGGGACGGGTTCAGTAGAACCAAACAGGCGCGCCAGGCGCCACCAGAACGGCGCCAATTTCCGCCATGTCTCGATCTTGCCTTACGTGCAGAAGGATGCAGCGGACACAAACGTCGGAGACTGCTCGCGGAAACCTCTGAGGCTTCCGCGGTGATCCGTGCGTAGCAATTCCAGCGAGCTTGAGCGGCTTTGCGGATCTGTCTGCATTGGCTCGTCCTGTCCGGCTCGAGCTGTTCCGGATGTCGATCAACCTACAACAAGACAATTGAGGTGAGTTATGACCCAACAAGACAAAGCGTTCGGCCGAAAGGGCTTGCCCGACAGAATTCAATCGCTTCGCGAAGCCATCGACTATTTCGACGAAAGTCCTCTGCTGCAGAGCAAACCCATGGCCGAGGCCAGGATGCCGCGCGGAGCGGAAGCGCGATTTCGCCATCCATCGGCAGGGACGCCTGCAAACGACATTGCCCGCGGCGGCTTGTTGCTCTCCCAGGCGGATCCTGGCCCGGGCCGCTTTGACCTACAGAACGGCGTGTTGCCAACCGAGCGTTTTCGGCCGTTGATGGCGGACCATCGGAGCGACAGCAACATTGCCTCGGAACCGCGAAGCAGAGATAGTGCTGCTGAAGTTTACCGCACGAGGGCTGTCGAGAAATCCAATCGAGACGGATCCCATGATATCGGCTGGAGTGATTTTGGCTCGCTGCTTGGCTCCGCTGTCGGGGCTCTTCTTGGAAGCGGTGCCGCTTCGGTTGCGGGTACGGTCGGCGGATACTATGCGGGAGGCTACGGGCCCGGACTTCTGAAGGAAACAGGAAGAGCCGTCGGGCGAGGCGGCTTCAATGGTGACCTAAGCGGCCTGCGTTGAAAGTGATCCGGGTTTTGCCAACGATAGCGTTGGCCAGATCCTCTCTCTTGGGACCGAGATATGTACCATCTGAAAGAAGCGTTGATATTTGCGGCATTTGTCCACTTGTTCATCTCCCTCATCGATACCGCCATCAAGATGACGCCAAGACTGACAGCGATGCCAAAGGCGGTCGGAAGATTTGTCGCCGCTTTGCTGGCGGTACTGTTTGTCAGATACCTGCTGTTGCCGCTGTAGGCCGGCACATGCGGGCAGCCGCGCCCGCGGAACGTTAACCCGCGGTGGTTCGGAAGATCCTGGTTCGGCGCGGGCCCACCTCGCGTCGAACGGCATGTAGGCTTTGTGTACGCCTGCGGGTCTCGACGAACGGGGCAGTGGCTTCGACGTAGCCGGCGCCACTGCGACATGTCCGACGCGGCTTTCATTGGCAAATACTGTTGTTACACGATGCACTAAGGAGACTGGGCGGCCTTACCGACGCAAGTGGGCCTTCCCCGTGTGAGCCACTAGTATCCGTGCCGCCCGTGCACCTGGGCGACCTGATGGCCCGGCGCAGGCGCTGCCAATATTGACGCGTGACACTTGACACCGGGATGCGGGCGCCTGACCCGCGCCGATCGTCCTTCAATAGAACAATTCTTGCCAAGGCGGTTCTTCGGAGCCGCCTTTTTTCATGGAGACTTTCATGTCCGATGTAAAAAAGACCGTGCCCGTCCGTCTCGTCTATGACGTCTGGTTTCGGGAAGAGGAGCGCACGCCCGCCGGTGCTGTCGTATCCGTCAGCCTCGATGAGGCGAAGGCGCTGATTGCGGCCGGCAAGGCCGAACGCGCCGATCCGCTGCCAGGAGAATGATCCATGGTGATCCGCGACGGAGCCTGGACGCTCCACGATCATGACAGGGTGACGGGCCGGTCGGTCTGGCACCTCTTCGACGGGGAGAAGGACGTCTACCGCGTCGATTATCCAGTCGACAACCTGCTCAGCGAAAACCGTGAGACGCGCAACAGCGCCGAGAAAGCCTGGCGCGGCGATTGGCACCGTGTTGCCTCCGTTCCGCTCAACATTGCCCATGCCTCTGGCCTGGTGAAGGCGCATTCGGAGGGTGACGACCGTTTCGTCAAGGGTTTCCTGAACGACGGCGACAATCGCGCCTGGCGCACCAAGGAGGGCAGGCTATGAGCGTTGCCGACTATGCCGCATTGCTTGTCGATGTGGGCGAATATAGCGGGCGCAACGATATCGCCCATCTGTTTCCCCGGTTCGTCGGCCTTGCGGAACTGAAGCTCAACCGGATCCTGCGCGTCGGCGACATGGAGGCGACCGCGGTGGTCGACGTCGTCGACGGTGATGCGCCACTGCCGGCGGATTTTCTCGAGGCGCGGCAGGTTCTGACCGCCAGCGGCCGGCCGATCCGCGCTATTGCGCTGCAGGAGTCTGCCGAAAGTGGTCGCAGCGGGCCCGGAGCGCCGATTGGCTACGCAATCGTCGGCAACCGGATCAAGCCCTTTCCGACTGGCAGTTACGGGTTGACGATGACCTACTATCGCAAGATCCCGCCGCTCTCGGCCACGCATCCGACGAACTGGCTGCTTGAGAAGGCGCCTGACGCCTATCTCTACGGGCTGGTCGAGGAGATCGCCGTCTGGGAGCGCGACGCCGGCAAGGCAGGGGCCGCGCAACAACTCAAGATGTCGGCGCTTGCGGGGCTCGGTATCGCTGACGAGCGCGCGCGCTGGGGCGATGCTCAGATGACGGTTGGAGGGGTGACGCCATGACCTTGCTTTCGGCAATCAACGAGGTCTGCGACATTGTTTCGCTCGACCGTTTCGACAGCATCTATGGTTCGAACGATCCCAATGCCCAGACGATGGTCGCGCTGGCGCAGGAGGCGGGCGAGGAGATTTCCCGCCGTGGCGACTGGCGCGGCATGCTGAAGCAGCATGTGGCGATCACTTCCCCACTGGACCTGCCGGGTGACTACCAGCGGCTGACGCCCGGTGGTGCAGTCAGGACCGGATCCGGCGCATGCTTTCGGCCGATCACCAACAGCTCGCAATGGGCGATCGTAAGGGCCGTCGAATCGACGCAAGCCTATTTCTTCCTGCGCGGCAGCCAGTTGCTGTTTTCTCCTGTCGCGGCTGGGATCGGAGCCGTCATCGATTACATCTCGAAGAACTGGGTTTTGGGCGACCCCTATGAGGAGCGCGATACGCTGAAGGCGGACGATGACCGGACGCTCTTTCCCGAACGACTGCTTTGCAAGGGCATCCTCTGGCGCTGGAAACGCCAGAAGGGATTGCCCTTCGACGACAGCCTGGCCGAATTCGAGGCGGATCTTCTGCAGGAACTCAACGCGGACCGGGGGGCATCATGAGAGTTGACCTGAAACCCGGGCGGATCGGGCAGAGCAATCGCGGCGCCACGAGCATCGGGCGGCAACAGACTTCGCGACCGGTCACCTTTCCGGCACCAATAAATGGGCTCGTCACGGCCGCCGACATGGCTTCGCAACAACCGGGATCTGCGACCGTGTTGCGCAACTTCTTCCCGACGCTCGTCGGTTGTCGTATTCGCGGAGGCTCGCAGAAGCGCGGGCGAGCAGCGGATGGCGGAGCCATCCGAAGCGCCTTCAAGTACAAGTATGGCGCCATTGAAAAGCTCTTCATGGCGACGGATACGGCGATCTACGACATGACCTCGCCGGCAGCACCGCCAGCGACGACGGCGGACGCCGTCAATGGACTTTCGGGCGGCAACTGGTGTTCCTTCCAGCACACCAATTCAGGCGGGTCGCATCTCATCTGCCTCAATGGGGCCGACCCGCGCCAGGTGTACAACGGCAGCGTCTGGACAACGAACCCGGCGATTACCTTCTCCGATACAACGACGATGGCGCAGCTCAACTATGGTTGGCTGTTCAAGAACCGGCAGTTCTTCCTGAAGAATGCAACGCTTGACGCCTACTACCTGCCGGTCAATGCGGTCGGGGGGGCGGCTGCGGTGTTTCCGCTTGGCGGGGTGATGAAGAAGGGAGGCTCGTTGCTGACGGGCTTTTCCTGGTCGCTCGAAAGTGGCGACGGGCTTTCCGATCTCTGCGTCTTCGTTTCGACCGAAGGGGAGATGGCGGTTTATGCCGGCAGCGATCCGAGCGACGCCAACAGTTTCGCGCTGAAGGGCGTCTATCAGATTGGCCGACCGCTCGGTAAAAATGCCTGGATCCGCGCCGGCGGCGATGTGCTGGTCGCCACCAGCGACGGGCTAACGCCGATTTCACAGGTGTTCCAACGCGATCGCCAGGCACTGAGCCAGGTTTCGGTTTCCCGGCCGATCGAGGACGACTGGCGGCGGGCAGCGAATGCGACTGGCACCGGTTGGGTGGTAAAGCCGTGGCCGGAACAGAACCTCGTCTTCATTGCCTTTCCCGGTAACAGCGTGGTTGCCGACACGACGTTCGTGTTGAACGTCCTGAGCGGCCGCTGGTCGACGATCAGCAATTGGAAGGCGAGCTGCTACGACACCCTGCAAGGTGGGTTGTTTTTCGGTGCGGACGGTGGCTTCTGCTGGCAGGGTGACACGACCGGGACCGATGACGGGCTCACCTTTACCGCGGCCTATCTTTCGCAGTTCACACCGGCAGGACAGTTCGGGCAACGCGCGCAAGCCACGCTCGCCCGGATGTACTTTCGTGCGAAAAGCAGACCGAAGGTGCGGCTCTTCGCCCGCGCCGATTTCGACAGGTCGATCCCGCCTTCGACCGCCGTGACAGTTGGTGATGCCGCTTCGTCGGAATGGGACGCGGGCCTGTGGGGCAATGCCGTCTGGGACGGCCTGACGCAGCAGCTTCGATACAGCTTTCGCCAGAACGTGCGAGCGGCAGGAGACATGTTGGCGGTCGGCTGTGCCGTCACCTCGGGGGGTGGTGTAAAGCTCGACCTGGAGGTGGACCTGGCGACGCTGCAGGTGGAGGCCGGGGAGGCAAGCACATGAGGTTCGTCTGGGCCGGCGCGGCCAATTCCGAGACAAACCGGACGATCGCCGATTTCGTCGCGGCTCATATCGCCGGATGCGGGCGCGGCTTCGCCGACTTCACGACCATGGGGGTGATCGACCAAGGGGCGCTTGTCGCCGGCGTCGTGTTTCACAACTATGTGCCCGAAGCCGGCGTGATCGAGCTTTCGGCTGCTTCTGTCTGCAAACGCTGGCTGACGAGGCAGGTGCTCAAGGGCATGTTTGGCTATCCCTTTGATGAGCTCGGCTGCCAGATGGTCGCTCTGCGTGTCTCCGAGCACAATGCCGGCATGATCGCGATCGCAGAGCGTTTTGGCTTTTCTTCTCATCGAATTCCTCGCCTTCGCGGGCGGGGAGAAGCGGAAATCATCTTCACACTCACCGACAACGACTGGCGGGCGCACCCCGTCAACCAAAGGTAGGAACCATGGGAAAACCCAAAGCTCCAAAGCCGCCGGATCCACGCGAGACCGCGGCCGCGCAGACCGCGACGAATATTGGCACTGCCATCGCCAATGGAACACTCGGCAACATCAACCAGGTGACGCCCGACGGCAGCCTGACCTATTCACAGACGGGCACGACCAAATGGAAGGATCCCTTGAGCGGCGCTTTCTATGACATACCGAGCTGGACCGCAACGCAAACACTCTCGCCGGCGCAGCAGGCAATCAAGGACCAGACGGATGCCGCCGAGAAGAATCTGGCGACACTCGCCAACAACCAGTCGACCCGCTTGAACGATCTTCTGGGGCGGCCAATCGACCTTTCCGGCGCTCCGGCAGCCGGCAACCCCAATGCGATCAACCTGCCGCAGTATCAGCAATACGGCCCCGGGCCCGCGCTGCAAACGGCACTGCCCGGCACGGGCAATGTTCAAGGCACAGTGGCAAATGCGGGGACGATCCAGACCACGCTCGGCAATGCGGGCGACGTCAAGCGCAACTACGAGACCAACTTCGACACCAAGCGCTACGAGGATGCGCTGATGGCGCGCATGAACCCACAGCTGGAAAGGGACCGCGCCGCCCTGGAAACGCAGCTTGCCAACCAGGGGCTGCAACCCGGTTCCGAGGCGTATAATCGCGCGATCGACCAGGCGAACCGCCAGACGAACGACGCCCGGTTCGGCGCAATCCTCAATGCAGGGCAGGAGCAATCCCGGCAGGTGGGGCTCGCCCAGCAGGCGGCAACCTTCGAGAACGCGGCGCAGCAGCAGGCCCATGGCCAGATGCTTCAGAACGGCCAGTTTGCCAACCAGGCGCAGAACCAGCAATACACCCAGAACGCCAACACCATGCAACTGGCGAACGCCGCCCAGCAGCAGACCTTCAACCAGGCACTGGCAGTAGCCGGCTTCAGCAATGATGCCTTGCAGCAGATGCATCAGAACAGCCAGTCGACGACGGCGGCCAACAATGCGCTGAAGGACCAGAGCTTCAACGCCCAGCAGGCCCAGCTTGCGGCGCAAAATGCAGCGCGGGCGCAATATCTCAATGAGATGTATGCCCAGCGCAATCAACCGATCAACGAAATATCGAGCCTGCTTTCAGGTGCACAAGTGAACAATCCAAACTTTGTGCCGACGCAGGGGCAAAGGATTGAGCCAGTAAACTATGCAGGTTTGGTGCAGGGGAATTATCAGGGACAGCTCGATGCGTATCGAACCCGGCAAAACGCGGTCAGCGGAGCGCTCGGTAATCTGCTCGGCATGCTGCCCTTTGGCAAAATGGCGGACTCGGACCGTCGCCTGAAGAAGGACATCAAAAAGGTCGGCAAACTCGACGGGCATTCTCTCTACGCATACCGCTACAAGAGCGAGCCTGCACATGGCCCCAAACATATCGGCGTGATGGCGCAAGAGGTGGAAAGAACCCGCCCCGATGTCGTCAGCCGTGGCCTCGACGGCATGCGCCGGGTCGACTATGGCCGGCTTTTTGCCGCGGGGCGGAAGAGGCGATAGCGCGCCGCTGAACGCCATCAAGGCGAAACTGTCGTCAATATTGGAGGCTCTGAGCCATGCAGACTTCGGCCGCCCGATGGCACGAAGCCGTGTCTGCATGCGGGCCAGACGGAGGGGATATGTCGGACTATCGAACGTTGACCAGCGGCCTTTCCTTGGGACGCCTATCGATTGGCGGAAAAGCAAGCCGCCGAAGAACGGGCCTGCCAACAGGAACCCCAAGAGTGGGCGGGCATTCTTGGGCGCTGCCCCCCAAATTGTCCAAGCAACCCGCAGAGCGCTCAACAGAACGCATTCATGGAGAACAGTCATGCCCAGAACAGGGGGAGTCTTTTCGCCTCCCGCCGGCACCAAAGGCGTGCCGAACACGACCATTCAAAGTGTACCTTACAACACCCTCATCGATGACCTGACCGCCGATGCCAACGCGCCGCGCCCAGTGACGGCCGGCGGCACCGGTGCGACGTCGGCAAGCGGAGCGCGCACGGCGCTCGGGGTCGAAATCGGGGCAAACGTGCAAGCTTATGACGCAGGTCTGCAGTCGATTGCGGGGCTGACGACGACACCCCACCAGATGCTCTACACGACGGGGAGCGACCTCTATGCGACCACAGCCCTGACACCATTTGCCAGGTCTATTCTTGATGACGTGGATGCGGCCGCCGCAAAGGAGACGTTGGGGCTTGCGGCTGTCGCCTCGTCAGGATCCGCGAGTGACCTTACGACCGGCACGATTGCTGATGCGAGGTTGCCAAGTACTCAAGCAGGCAAGACGTTTAACACGACGGCATGCATTCGTGTCGGCGCAGCGACTTCGCAAAACGACTACCTTCTGCTGCAGCCCACCGACGTGGGAGCGGGGAAGCCGTCGCTGTTCTTTCAGAAATCGACAACCGCCGGCAACTGGGTGGCTGGTTTGTGGGACGGTGTCACGTCGAACGTCGGCAACCTCAATTTTGTTGCCAACTCAGTGAGTGTAAACGGCAATCAGATCGCCACGCTAAATGGTGCCACATTTACTGGAGCCGTCCTCGCCGGTCCGATTGTCTCCACGAACGGAGAAGTGATTGTTCGGTCTAGCGGAAACCGTCATTTGTGGCTCCGCAATGCCGCCGACGTCAATCGTGGTTTGGTTTATCACGACAATGCCTCGGGGTCGATCGGGTCCCTGCTCTACAACACTTCCGGTGCATTCGTCCGCGCATTCTATCTGCGAGAGGATGGTGTTATGGAGTGGGGCGGCCATAGGCAGACTATTGACGGGCGGACAACAGGCGGCTCCGAAACCCGTTGGTACGCTGACAACAACAGCCATTTCCGATATATCTTCGGAAGCGACAACACGTTCAATTTCCAGTGGTCCAGCGACTTTTACCAAAGTAGCTTCCGCACGATTATGCGAGGCGACAGCTCATTCAACATATTGTTCGATGGTGCCCCAGCTCTTTACGCCAAGAAGATGCTTATGCACGGCGCAGCGGGCGGTGGTGACAACGGCATCCGCGTCGGTTCTGGCGATGGTGCTTCATTCGATACACAGAATATTCAGATAGTGTCTTGGTGGGGTATCGGGCTAACCAGTTCAATCGATAATACCACGCGTATCGTCATGGACCCGCGTGTTGGAACGATTTCGACGATGGGTCAGGTGAATATTGGGAGCGCATCTCATTTTACTGACGGAAACATTCAGTTCTCGGGCGGTATGGGTGCCTACGGTGCCTACCTCAGTACGGCGCTGGATACTGCGCAATGGAGAGCGCAATCTTGGCAGAACGTTTCCGGATCGCGCTCGGCAGGCACGTCGTATCAAAACACGACTGGCCGGCCGATCATGGTCAGCGTGTATGGCAATGATGGGTCGGAGTTCCAGGTTTCGTCCAACAACAGCAACTGGCTGACGATTGGTTACTCCGACGTCGACCAGGACAACGGTGGCGCAACGACGGCCGGGGTCATCATCCCGCATGGCTGGTATTATCGCCTGATCAACAATTCTCAGCAGAACCCGTTCTGGAACGAACTAAGGTAAAAGATAATGGCTGAACATGGCTTCTTTCACCCGGATCGCGGCTATTGGCAGGCGAATGACGACGTTCCCAACGATATTCTGAAGGGTTATCCCGAAGGCACGATCGAGATCCCGATCAAGCCCTCGCGCTTCCATGAATGGGCGGATGGGGAATGGGTGCACCGACCGCCGCCGGATCCGACACCGGAGGAGATCCGCGCGAAGATGCGCCCGCTTACCGCCCGGCAGTTTCGCCTCGGCCTCATTGATGGAGGGGTCTCTCTCGATCGGGTGACGGCGGTGATCGATGCGCTGCCGGCTGGCGCTGATCGCGATAAGGCCAAAGTCGAATGGGAATACGCCACCACCTTCAACCGGACACACCCGCTGATCGCGACCGTCGGCGCCGCGCTCGGTCTTTCTGACGTCCAAATCGACGCTATGTGGCTGGCTGCCGTCAGCCTCTAACCATTCTCCAAAAGAAATAAGGTGAACCATGAACAGAGCAGCGTTTTACGCGGCCCTGCGTCGGAGCATGTCTGGCGTATTCGGAAAATCGCGGTGTGCCAAGCAAGACGAGGGTGTCGACGCTATCCTCGACGAAGCCCAGCGCCGCGGCGCAAATCTCCTCCATCTCGCCGCGATACTGGCCGAGGTTTACCATGAGACCGGCGGCGCCATGCAGCCGGTCGGGGAGAATCTCAACTATTCTGCAAAGCGGCTCACGCAGGTGTGGCCCGCCCGCTTTCCGACGCTTGCGAGCGCCGAATCTTACGCCAACAACCCTCGGGCGCTCGCAAACAGAGTTTATGGTGGGCGGCTCGGCAATGCCGGCTTCGACGACGGCTGGGTCTATCGCGGGCGGGGCCTGGCCCAAATCACCGGCCGGGCGAACTATGCGAAGTTCGGACTGGAGCATGCGCCGGATCGGGCGAGCGAGATGACTACGGCGGTGCGCGTGCTGTTTGATGGAATGATCGAGGGGCTTTTCACAGGCAAGCGACTGTCCGACTTCGATACGATCGACAGCAGTTCCGCCGCTTCCGGCTATCGCTATGCTGCATCGCGGGCAATCATCAATGGGGACGTCAGACAAAATGGCGTGAAGATCGAGGCCTATGGCCGGGCGTTCGAGGCGGCTCTGCGCGAGGCCGGATATGGCCCGGACGAAACTCCAAGGTCAGAACGGAGCGAGAAAGACGTCGTCGTCGAACTTCGGCCCGGCAGGACCACGCAAGTACCCGGCAAAGACGATGCCGGCGTTGCGCGCCGGTCCGGGCTCGGTTTTCTTGGTCGCCTGCTTGACGCGTTTGCCGCTGTTCTCGAGAGGTTGATGAAATGAGCGCCGTGGTTGTCCGCATTCTGCTGCGCTATGGCGCCGGCCTGCTTGTCGCAAAGGGGGTGCTGGCGCCGGCGGCCGGGCCGGCACTTGCCGAAGATCCAGATATTCAAATGTTGTTGCAGGTTGGCGCCGGTCTTGTCGCTGGCGTCGTCTGCGAGGGTTGGTACCTGCTTGCACGACGCCTTGGCTGGGCGAAGTGATGTTGCCTTGGTCCAAGCTTGTCGTCGGCAGCCTTCTCATCGCGGGTCTTGCCTGGCTCGTTCACGAAATCCGCGCGGACGGTGCCCGCTCCATTACCAATGCCATCGAAAGGCAGAACAATGACGCTGAGAGCCGCGCTCGCGAGAAGCGCCTTGACTATGATTCCTGCCTTGATGTTGGCAGGCTGTGGGATTTCGCATCCGGCCAATGTTCCGGGACTGCGCGGCGTGGTCGGAACTGATCTCGTCGGCGCGCGCGGCGCTTCGCCAGCGGATCAGCGCCGGATCGACCGCACGGTGGTTGGCCTTTGTGCTGCGGATATCTGGACGAAGGTCGAATGTGCGAAACACGGAGAGCGTGATCATGTCGCCGGCTGAAATCGACGTTGCCGTTCACCGCCAGCTTGGGGAACTGGTCGCCGGGATGCGCGGCTTGCAGGATTCCATTCGCCGGATCGAGGAGGGCGCCCGGCGTGCGGAGGACAAGGCGGCGCGGCTTGTCGAGCGGGTCGGCGAGCTCGAGGCCTCTGTTTCGACGATCGGTGCGGAGGTTGCGGAGATGCGACCGGTTACGGATGATGTCAGGCGCTGGAAGCTGATGGGCATCGGCGCGCTGGGTGTCACCGGGATCGCGGCGATGGCGCTTGGCGTCAGCTTTGCCGAGGCGATTCGCCGTGTCGTCTTTGTCGTCATGAGCAAGGGGTGACGGCGGAGGGTGCCGATCGAAACTTTTTGTGAGCGTCTGAAGTGAACGGCGTATGCGGGCCGTTCGTTGCGTGAACCGTTCCTTCCCGGAATGCATCAGTTCCGGGTTGCCTCGACCGTCGCATGAGACGAGCCGCATCAATCTGTCACTGGCCGACAAAAAGACGCCGCGCGCCCATTGGGGCGCGCGGCGCTTTTTTTGCGTTTTTGCTTGCGCCCAGAGATGCGCGGAGATGGCGTCAGACGGCGTCCGCGACGGTCTGGCGCCCGTCACGCATGACGAGGGTGGCGATGAAGAAAGCCTGGACCATCAGGAGGACGTAGGCCACGAGTATGACGCCGCAGGGCACGACGAAATTCAGTTGTGGCGCGGTGCCGAGGATGACCGGCACGCTCCAGGAGACAATCGAAATCACGCCGCATCCAATCAGTGCCGTCTTCGTGGCGGGTTTGACGCCGGCGAGCAGCGTGGAGCCAATCTGCTGGCGGACAAAGGGCAGCACGAAACGGTGGATGGCGAGGCCGTTGACGGTGAGGATGCTGACGATCGTCACCTTGGCCCAGATCTTGGGGTTCAACAGTTTCTCCGGTTCGGTCAGTTGATAAAGCAGCAGAAATCCGAGCCCGGAGACCCAGAGCAGCAGGAGCCCGGCGGCGATAAAGCGGCTGACCCATTCGACGTGACCAACCAGTTCGGCGCTGACGATCATTTGGCGGTAGCGCGACAGCATCAGATCGAGAAACACGGCGCCGCCGAGGCCGAGGATCATGCCGGAGAAATGGACCAGCCGCAGGGTTGTGCGGAGATACGAAACCAGCGCCGGTGCCGACGACAAAGAAAATTCCAGAACGCCCATTTTCCAGTTCCCCCCCCCCAAGACGGCGTGCCCCAAGACGGCGCGCCAATGCGTTCGCACCCCCGAAAGGGGCACGTCCGATTTTGACGGACTATCGCGATTGTTGCTCCAGCGGTCGCCAGTCGGTGACAACCGCTCGGAGCGGGCTCGTTCTATTAAATGGTGAGTTTATATGTCAAGTATACGGATTCGCTAATTCAGTAATTTATGGAACGATGGGTGCGCTTTTAGCTCGGGGGTGCGAGCGTCGGTTATAGGGCTGGCACCGTTGCCGGTGTTGCAGTGGCCAACCCTCGGGCACTGTCCGAAACGGAGAAGCGGAGGCGGTATTCCTTTGGAGACAGGCCGAGGATTTTGCGGAAGATCTTGCGATAGGCGTTGGTATCCTCGTAACCGCTCTGCCAGGCGACCTGTTCGATGGAAAGCTGGGAGCGTTCCAGAAGGTCGCGCGACTTTGCGATCCTCAGCCGCTGGCAGTATTCCGTCGGGTTGAGACCGGTCGCCTTCTGAAAGCGGCGCAGGAAGGTACGATCGCCGAGCCCGGCGCGTTCTGCCATCATCTGCAGCGTCACGCCCTTGGTGCTCGTACCATGCAGCCAGTGCTGGATCTTCAGGATGGCGGTGTCGCCGTGATCGAGCTTCGGCGCAAAGACGCTGTAATAGCTCTGCTCGCGCGCACCGGGGTCGATGATCATGAAACGCGCGGTTGCCAGCATCACGTCCGTTCCCAGGAACCGATCGACCAGTTTCAGGCCGAGGTCGATCCAGGCCATCATGCCGCCGGCGGTGATGATGTCGCCCTCATCGATGAGCAGCTTGTCGGTATCGATGCGCAGATCGCCATAGCGGTTGCCGATCAACTCCTGGTGCGACCAGTGCGTGGTGATCGTGCGTCCCGCAGCGAGACCGGACTCTGCCAGCAGATAGGCGCCGCCACACACCGAACAGATGGTTGTGCCGCGGCCGTGCTGCTCGCGAATGAAGGCGGGCAGGCCCCCCATGCGATCTCCGACCGGCAGGTCTGAAAGCGTCGGCGGCAGGATCAGCGCCCGCAGGCCGGAGGAGGGGCCGGAGTGGGTATCGCGGGCCTTTGAAACCGTGCCGTCGTCCTGAAGCTTCCAGTGACTGACGCGAATCTGCGGCGCTTCCCGTCCGCCTTGCTCCGTCGACTGCATGTCCGCCACCTGGAACATATCGGTGAGCCCATGGATCGCCGACATCAGAGCCCGCGGGTAGACGACGATCCCGATCTCCGCCGGCTCGCCTTCCGGTCGTTTTGTCACTTCTGCCCCCATTGTTGTCAGCTTTGCCGGTCGAGAGGTTAGGCCTGCCGGTTTATCAATTCAACCATCGCTTCCACGGACGGAAGCCGGGTTCAAGAGATCAAAGAGGTGAGGACAATGACTAAGGCAAACGCAGTTTCCACAACGGTTTCGAACGGACCTTCGCGCCGCAACGTACTTTCGGCCGCCTTCGGCGCGGCAGCAACCGCAGCAGCCGTTCACGCCGTCGGCACGCCGGCCAGGGCCGCATCGACATCGACCACCCCATCAGCCGCCGGGGCGTCCGGCCGGGAAGGCGCAAGGACCGTGGGCAGCCGCATCATCACCCGCGACGGCGTCGAGATCTACTACAAGGACTGGGGGCCGACGGACGGCCCGGTCGTCGTGCTCAGCCACGG
>NZ_MBSO01000029.1 GCF_001695835.1 Ensifer sp. LC11
AGATCATTCGAAAGGGCTCGTGTCATCAGAAGCTGGCCTCCGCCCAGCCAGCATCTTGAATCACAAAACCGACCGGCCGGGAATCCCCCCAGATTCAGACAAGCAATGAAACGCTCTAGGTGTTCAGCACCACCGGCAGGCCCTCCAGCAGCACGTTGATTGCCGCATCGACGACGGGTGTGCGGCGATCTCTTGCGTAGAGACCGTACTGGACCGGAAGCGGCTTCGGTACGCCAGCCGAAGCCTTCAGCACGCACATGGTGCCGGATCGCACGGATTCCGGCGGCAGCAATCCGATACCCAGGCCGTTTTCGATCGCCGCCTGCAGGGCGGTAACGCTCTGGCTGGAGAAGGTGATCCTGTGCTCGCGCCCGGCCGTGGCCAGTGTCTCGATCATGCGCCGCCGCCAGAGGCAGGGGGCAGCGAAGGCAACCAGATCGAGAGGCCCGTCCGCGTCCGGAACATAGTCCAGCCCGCAAACCCATTGCAGTTCGACATTCCAGGTGGTCACGGCATCGGCAACGACGGCGGATGTCGGGACGATCATGATGTCGAGTTCGTCTTCCTGCCAGAGCCGGCCGAGAGCAAGGCTCTGTTCGACCACGACGTCGAGGCGGATTTCGGAATAGCCGCGATGCAGTCGCCCGAGCGCTGTCGGCAGCGCCGTCGTTGCCACTTCCTCGGCGAGACCGACCCGTACGCCACCGCTTAGGTCCGCTTGCCGCAGGCGCGCAGCTGCCTCGTCGCCGAGTGCGAGCATGCGGGTCGCGTATCCGAGAAACACCTCTCCCTCGGGCGTCGGGACAACGCCGCGGCCGGTGCGCTGGAACAGTTGGCGGCCGAGCAGGTTTTCAAGCCGGCGCATCTGCATGCTCAGCGCCGATTGGGTGCGCCCGGTCTGGACGGCGACACGATTGAGGCTGCCCTGGCGGCAGACGGCGACATAGGTGCGCAGCAGGTCGATGCCGATCTGATCAGATATCATAATCTTTGAAGTCTGTTGTCATCGATATCAGTCTACAACGGTAACCTCGGCATGGCTATCTATCAGATGTGACAAGAAAGGAGCGCCAGGCGCCATCTGCGTGAGAAGCAAGTCAGCATCGTCCATGGACGAGCCGATGCCCACCATTGGGCTTCGTTGCCAGCCATCCCAATCCAAGGAACAGACCCATGAAAGCAATCCGCGTGCATCAGCACGGCGGGCCGGATGTGCTCGCCTATGAAAATGTCGAACTCGACGCGCCCGGACCCGGTGAGGTTCGTGTGCGCAACCGGGCGATCGGCGTCAACTTCGTCGACGTCTACCTGCGCTCCGGCTCGTACCCGCCACCGCAATTGCCGTTCATTCCCGGCAAGGAGGGGGCGGGTGAGGTGATCTCCGTCGGGGCCGGTGTCCAGGGCTTCAGCCCCGGCGACCGGGTGGCCTATGCCGAGGCGCTCGGGGCTTATGCCGAAGAACACAACGTGCCGGCCCATTTCCTCGTGCATCTACCCGACGATCTCGATTTCGAGACCGGCGCCGCGATGATGCTGAAGGGCCTGACGGCGCAATACCTCCTGCGCCGCACTTTCCGCGTCGAGGCGGGACATCGGATCCTCGTCCATGCGGCGGCCGGCGGCGTCGGCCTCATCCTGACGCAATGGGCAAAGCACCTCGGCGCAACCGTGATCGGCACGGTCGGTTCGTCCGGAAAAGCCGAGCTCGCGCTCGCCAATGGCGCAGACCATGTCATCGACTGCGGCAAGGAGAACTTTGCCGCCCGGGTGCGGGAGATCACCGGGGGCGAGGGTGTGGACGTCGTTTATGACGGCATCGGCAAGGCGACCTTCGACGGCTCGCTCGACAGCCTGCGCCCCTTCGGCCATTTCGTCAGCTTCGGCGCTGCCTCTGGCCCGATCGCGCCATTCGACATCACGACGCTGGCGCGTAAGGGCTCGCTCTACGCCACCTGGCCGCTGTTGCCGACGCATCTGGCGCGGCGCGAAGACGTGGTCGCCCTGAGCAAGGATCTTTTCGACGTCGTCGCAAGCGGCGCGGTCAAGATCCCGGTTCACGCGCGTCTGCCGCTTGCGCAGGCGGCCGAGGCGCATCGTCGGCTCGAAGGTCGCCAGACGACGGGCGCGATGGTGCTGTTGCCATAGCGCTTCCGGAGCGCTCCCGCTCTCATGTGGAAGCAGTCAGCGCCTGTTGCCCATGTCCTTGTTGCTCATGCCATTGTCGGTGGCGTCCAGCCTGTTTTCGGCCCGCGTCACCGCCAGGCTGTCGGTCGGGCTTCCTGAGGGCTCGCCGTCGCCGAAAACATCCATGGTGCAGGTGTGCAGGATGGTGGTGGGCTCGCCGGTATGGTTCCACATCGTATGAACGCGGAGCGATGGGAAGTGGGCGGAGTCGCCAGCCTCGAGAACCATCGGCTCGCCGTCCACCTCCAGTGTCAACGCGCCCTTGAGGATGAAGAAGATCTCCTCGCCCTCATGCGACATCGGCTCGCTGCGATGGCCCGGCGGCTCGTGGATAATCGTGCTTCTGAGCACGTTTCCGGGAAAGGAGGCGGACAGCCGTTCATAGGAGACGGCGTTGCCGCCCTGCTGGCCGAGACCGTAGATCGGGCGATGTTCGCGACGGGTAAAGGGGGTCGCCACCTTCGGGGGATTGAGGAAACTGCCGGCCTCCACCTTCAGGGTCCGACAGACTGCGATCAGCGAGGTCAGGGAAGGGACCGTGATGCCGCGCTCGATCTGTGAAATGAAGCCAACGGAAAAGCCCGCCTCATCGGCGACCTCCTGCAGCGTCATCTTCAGCGCCTTGCGCCGTTGGCGCAGGCGATCGCCCAGCGGCGGCGCTTCCGCTCCGCGGGCAATCACGTTGCTGGCATTTTCCGTCATCCGTTGTCATTCCCTCTCGTCTCTCCTCAAGCTAGGGGGCAGCCTAATTTGCTGTCAACGGATTTTAGCTGACCTAAAAAATCGTCCGCATCACCGGATAGCAATGCGGGCGAAGTTGACGTGGCAGCGCGCTCAAGGCCGCAGCAGCGGTGCTGCCGCAAGGGCGTCACCGGCTGCTGCCCGGCTGTTCGACGGTTGCCGCAACGATCCGCCGCACGAGCGGCAGGACCAGAAGCAGGCTCGGAAAGGCGACGATCCAGGAGAACACCCAGGCCTTGAGCCAAAGTGAAAAGATCCCGGGCTGGAGGCCGGTGCCGCTGGCCGTCGAGACGAAAGACACGATGGCGGACATCAGCACGGACAGGACCAGTGGCATGACGATTGCCTGGTATCGCTGGGGAAGCTTCTTTGGCATGCGGTCAACTCCGGAATTTGTGGGGATGGGTGTGCTGGTCAGTGGAACGTTTTCGTGCGGTCCTGGTCGCTCGGCAGCGCCAATTCGCGGATGAAGCTAAGGAGGCTGCGGGGTTCGCGCTGGAGAGCTGCTCGAAGCGTGAGGCTGTTGCCGCCGAGGCCCACATCGGCGTAGTGGGCGTGGACTTTTGCCAGCAGTTCGAGCTGGTGGTCGGTGTATTTGGCGCGGATGGGTTTTGCCCATTCGTGAAAATCGATGGTTCCCGCGGCGATCGGCCGGCTTAGGGCCTCGCTCATCATTCCGGCAATCTCTTCACGATTGTGTCGCCCTTCGGAGCAGAGCTCGAGCGTCGCATAGGCAAGGCGATCCTCGGTGAGCGCGATCGCCGCCACCTCGGCGACATCTCTATAGTCGACGCGAGCGATGCGCGCCGTCTTCGGAAAAGGCTCGGCGAAGGTTCCAGTGGCAAGAACGCCCGGCCAGGCGGCGTGAAGGTTCTGCATGAAGTTTGCCGGATGCAGGATGGTGTACTCGATGGGCGAAGAGTAGAGCGCGTCCTCGACCGGGATCTTCGCTGCATGATTTTTCAGGCGCGTGTTGGTCGGCTGGATGACGGAGGAGAATACGAATTTTCTGACGCCAGCGCGCACGGCCGCTTCGACCATCGACATACCCATAGCGGCCTCGTCGGGTGCGAAGGCCGGCCCAATGTGAAAGACGCCGTCGGTCCCTTCAAGTGCGCGGTCGAGGCTTGCGCGTCTGCGCAGGTCACCGATCGCGAGCTCGGACGCGCCGAGGGATTTGGCAAGCGCGCCATGCGCCTCGTCGCGGATCAGGGCGCGGACCCTTGCGCCACGCCGCACCAGTTCCGGAACGCAGAGGCCGGCAAAACGCCCGGTGGCGCCGACGACAAGGATCGTGTTCGAGCGCTGGTTCATGTGCTTCTGCCTTTCGTGCAATCGAACGATGACTTCAAGCTAACGATCCGAAACAATGCGGACAATCGCCGCGAATTATGATTTATTATCCTGCAAAGCGGGATTGTCGCATGAGCCGCATCGAAGACCTCGAAACCTTTTTGGCGATCGTCGAACAAGGCAGCCTGACGGGCGCAGCCAAGCGGCTGGGACGGCCGCTACAGACCGTCAGCCGATCGCTCGCTACGCTTGAAACCGACATCGGTGTCGAACTGGTGCATCGGACGACCCGACGCTCCGTCCCGAGCGAAGCGGGCGGGAGCTTCTACCAGCGGATCAAGCCGGCAGTGGAGGAAATAAAGGAGGCGCGCGAGGAAGCGGCGCAGCGCCGGTCCGAGCCGTCCGGCGTGCTGCGCCTCGGGGCGCCCAATCTGTTTGCGCCGCGGTTCCTTATGCCTGTCGTCGCCGAGTACATGAGGAGGTACCCACAGGTCGAAGTGGATCTCGATCTCTCGGATGCCTTCGTTGACCTCACCGCCAGCGGGCTCGACATGGTGATCCGGATCGGCGATCTCGCGGATTCCGGGCTGACCGGCAAGCGTCTTGGCGCGCTTCGCCGCGTCGTCTTCGGCGCGCCGTCCTATTTTGCGCGCTGCGGTCGGCCTTCGCACCCGCTGGAGCTGGCGGAGCATAGCTGTGTTACCAGAACGGTGGATGAGCGGCCGGGCGGCTGGATGTTCACGATCGACGGCCGGGCTCGCGCGGTCAAAGTGCGTGGGGCGTTCCGGACCAATTCGATGAACGCGATCTACGCTGCGGTGGAGCAGGGGCTCGGTCTCGGCTACTCGCCGCTCTGGCAGATCAAACACCTGATCGACGCTGGCAGGGTCGAGACTATCCTCGAGCCGTTCGAACCGGCCCCGGTGCCGATCCATGCGCTGTGGCTCGAAGGGCGGTCCCCCAATGCAAAGATCCGCTGTTTCCTCGATCTGCTTGGCGAGCGTTTGAAGCTCGACCGCCTTTGACGAGCGATGGGGATTGCGGGCGGCTGGCCGCCCCGCAATCCCTTTGGCCTGGGAGGCATCTACTTCGCGAACTTCTTGGCTCCGGCGACGCAGAGCACGATCGCGCCCGTGGTCGCGAGCATGCTCCAGCTTACCGGTTCGCCGAGCAGCGTTGCCGCAAGTGCCAGTCCGAAGAAGGGCTGCAGCAATTGCAATTGTCCGACACCGGCGACGCCGCCGAGCGCGAGGCCGCGGTACCAGAAGACGAAGCCGATCAGCATGCTGAAGATCGAGACATAGGCAAGGCCGGTCCAGGCGGCGTGATCGATGGTCGCGAAGGACGGGGGCATGGTGAAAAGCGTAAGCGCCAGCATCACGGGCAGCGACAGAACCAGGGCCCAGCAGATCACCTGCCAGCCGCCAAGCTTGCGCGAAAGGCTGGCGCCTTCGGCGTAGCCGAGGCCACAGACGATGATGGCGCCGAGCATCAAAAGGTCCCCGACGGGAGAGGCAGCAAAGCCCTGCACCAGCGCGAAGCCGACGACGGCGGCACTTCCAAGGCAGGAGAAAAGCCAGAAGGCCGGACGCGGGCGCTCGCCGGCGCGCAGCACGCCGAAGATGGCAGTCGCCAGCGGCAGCAGGCCGACAAAGACGATGAGATGCGCCGAGGTGACATGCTGCAAGGCCAGAGCGGTGAGCAGCGGAAAGCCGAGCACGACACCGAAGGCGACGATTGCCAGAGAAACGAGGTCGGACCGCGCCGGGCGGCGTTGGCGGAAGATCAAAAGCAGGCAGAGACCGAGCAGGCCGGCGATCGCTGCGCGCGCCACCGTCAGAAACACCGGATCGAAATCCATCACCGCAACGCGTGTCGCAGGCAGTGACCCGCTGAAGATCAGCACCCCGAGAAAACCGCTCACCCAACCGTCTGCCGTCTTGTCCATGATAGGCTCCTTTTTCGCCTGTATCGGCCAGGTGATCTGTTCTTGCCAGAGACAATGCGGTACAGTTCTTCAAAACTGTAATGGATGTTTTGGCGGTACAGATGACGATGCAGGAGCTCGAAATAGGCAGTGAAACGCTGCTCGAAGGCGTGATGGCCACCATCCGGCAGCGGATTGCCGGGCGGATCCTCACGCCCGGCGCGAAGTTGCCCTCGATCCGCGCTTTCGCCAAGACCATGCGCGTCTCGAAATCCACCGTCGTTGAGGCCTACGAGCGGCTTGTGGCCGAAGGCGTCATCCGCTCGCGGCCGGGCGCCGGTTTTTTCGTCTCGGCACCGTTGGCGCCCTTGTCGCTGGCCGAGATCGGGCCGCGGCTTGACCGGGCTGTTGATCCGCTCTGGGTGTCGCGCCAGGCGCTGGAAACCGGCGAAGGCGTGTTGAAGCCGGGCTGCGGCTGGTTGCCGCCGGGCTGGATGCCGGAGGCCGCAATTCGCCGCGCGCTCAAGTCTTCGGCGCGGCTGGAAGCAAGCGGGTTGACGGACTACGGAACGCCGCTTGGGCATCGGCTCCTGCGCCAGCTTTTGGCGCGACGTCTCGGCGAGCATGGCGTCGAGGCGTCACCCGAACAGATCATTTTGACGGAGTCTGGAACGCAGGCGATCGATCTCATCTGTCGTTTCCTGCTGGAACCCGGCGACACGGTCGTGGTCGACGATCCCTGCTACTTTAATTTCCATGCGCTGTTGCGCGCGCACCGGGTGCAGGTGGTAAGCGTCCCCTACACCCCTTCGGGGCCGGATCTCGAGCGATTTGCCGAGGCGCTGGCCGAGCATCGTCCGCGGCTCTACATCACCAATTCCGCCGTCCACAACCCGACGAGTGCCACGCTCTCTCCCGTCGTCGCCCATCGCCTGCTGAAGCTCGCAGAACAGGCCGGCTTGACGATCGTCGAGGATGATATCTTCGCCGATTTCGAGCATGCGCCGGCTCCACGGCTGGCCGCTTTCGACGGGCTTGATCGTGTCGTTCAGATCGGCAGCTTCTCGAAGACACTTTCTGCCTCGATGCGCTGCGGTTTCATCGCCGCGCCGCGCGATTGGATCGAGGGGCTCATCGACTTGAAGATCGCCACGACCTTCGGCGGGCCAAGCCTTTCGGCAGAGCTGGTTTTTGCCATGCTCAAGGACGGCAGCTATCGCAAGCATATGGAGGCGCTGCGCCAGCGTCTGGCACGGGCGATGAGCGAAACGGCGGCGCGGCTGGGCGACATGGGCATCAAACCATGGATCGAGCCGCAGGCGGGCATGTTCCTCTGGTGCCGTCTGCCTGATGGTATCGACGCGGCCGAAGTGGCGCAGAAGGCGCTGCAGCAGGAGATCGTTTTGGCGCCCGGCAACGTCTTCAGTCATGCGGGCACCTCCAACAATTTCATGCGCTTCAATGTTTCGCAATGCGATGACGAGCGGCTTTTCAAGATTTTGCCCACGATCATGCGCCAATGCGGTGTTGCCCGGGCGGGCTGAGCAGAGCGGCGTGCTGATGGCAGTTGCACGTTTTGGAGGCAGTCAACGGCGATCGCTGGGGAAAAGCCGTTGAAATCGGCTTTGCTACTTCCTTTGCCGCGGAGTCAGGCACATTTTGCCTATTTTTTGCGCAATACGCTTGTTCCTTGCGCTGCCGTGCCGGGTCGCCGGTGTCCATACCTGCCGGCAAACGCAATTTTTCTCTGGATTCCAGGGGTGGATCCGAGTTGGCACGATTAATGCTTCTTAACAGGCATCGGTCGTCGGGCAACTGATCTGGATTGCCCAGCCGCTTCGGAACCAAGCCATTCCTGGCGTCATGTGAGAGAACGAAATGACAAAGTTTAAGCTCGAATACATCTGGCTCGACGGTTATAAGCCCACCCCGAACCTGCGCGGCAAGACCCTGATCAAGGAATTCGACGCTTTCCCGACGCTTGAACAGCTGCCGTTCTGGGGCTTTGACGGTTCCTCGACGATGCAGGCCGAAGGCAGCAGCTCGGACTGCGTGCTGAAGCCGGTTGCCGTCTATCCGGATCCCGAGCGCAAGAACGGCGTTCTGGTTCTCTGCGAAGTCATGATGCCCGATGCCAAGACGCCGCATCCGTCCAACACCCGCGCGTCGATCCTCGACGACGACGGCGCCTGGTTCGGCTTCGAGCAGGAATACTTCTTCTATCAGAACGGCCGCCCGCTCGGCTTCCCGGATGCCGGCTACCCTGCGCCGCAGGGCCCCTATTACTGCGGCGTCGGCTTCAGCAACGTCGGCGACGTTGCCCGCAAGATCGTCGAAGAGCACCTCGACATCTGCCTGGCTGCCGGCATCAACCATGAAGGCATCAATGCCGAAGTCGCCAAGGGTCAGTGGGAATTCCAGGTGTTCGGCAAGGGCTCGCGCAAGGCGGCCGACGAAATCTGGCTCGCCCGCTACCTGCTGCAGCGTCTGACCGAAAAGTACGGCATTGATGTCGAATACCACTGCAAGCCGCTCGGCGACACCGACTGGAACGGCTCGGGCATGCATGCCAACTTCTCGACCGCCTATATGCGCGAAGTCGGCGGCAAGGAGTACTTCGAAAGCCTGATGGAGGCCTTTGCCGAAGCCCGCGCCGATCACATCGCCGTCTACGGTCCTGACAACCACATGCGCCTGACCGGCAAGCACGAAACCGCCTCGATCCACCAGTTCAGCTACGGCGTGGCTGACCGCGGTGCTTCGATCCGCGTTCCGCACAGCTTCGTCAACAACGACTACAAGGGTTACCTGGAAGACCGCCGCCCGAACTCCATGGGCGACCCCTACCAGATCGCTTCGCAGATCCTGAAGACGATCTCCACCGTCCCGACCGACGTCGAAAAGCGCGAAGCCGCCTGATTTTTCAGGCCCGGTGTTCACGAGGGCGCCGGGCCGAAATCGACGGGGTTGCGCTTTTCGCGACCAAACAAAAACGCCCCGCGATCCGCGGGGCGTTTTTGTTTGGTCCTATCGGCAACGGTTCAGGCCGCGCGCACGAAGTGATCGGGCTCCACTTCGCGGATCGTCTCCTGGGTCGCCGCCGAGCGTCGACGGGTTTCGTTCGCTTCCGAGGCGCTGACTTGCGCATTCGGGTCGTCGAAGCGGATGTCCGGATCCGGCACGGCCGAAAGCAGCAGCTTCGTATAGGGATGCGCCGGATTGTCGATGACCTTGCCGGTATTGCCCCATTCGACGATCTGGCCGGCATACATCACCGCGATATCTTCGGCGACGTAGCGGGCGGTCGCGATGTCGTGGGTGATGTAGAGCAGGCCGAGGTTCATCTCGCGCTTCATTTCGCTCAAGAGATTGAGCACACCGAGCCGGACCGAGACGTCGAGCATCGAGGTCGGCTCGTCGGCGACGATGACCTCGGGCTTTGCCGCCAGTGCCCGGGCGATGTTGACGCGCTGGCGCTGGCCGCCGGAGAGCTCGTGCGGGTATTTCGGCGCGACGATTTCAGGATCGAGCTTCACCTGCCGGAGCAGCGCCTTGATCTCCTCGTTGATGGACGCCCCCTTGATGTCAGGGCGATGCAGCATCAGCGGGCGCTTCAGATGGTAGGCAATCGTGTGGGCCGGATTGAGCGAGGCGAAAGGATCCTGGAAGATCATCTGCACCGAGCGGCGATAGTCGGTGATCTCCTTCGCTCCTGCCGCATCGACGGGCTTGCCCTTGAAGAGCAGCCGCCCTTCGCTCGGCTCATATTCACGCATGGCGATGCGAGCACAGGTGGTCTTGCCGCTGCCGGATTCACCGACGACGGCGAGCGCCCGCCCGGCGTGGAGCGAAAAGGTGATCGACCGCGCGGCGCGCACGGCGCCCGGACCATGGCCGAAGGTCTTGCTGACCTTTTCCAAGGTCAGGATGGGGGCCAGCGTCCGAATGGGTGCGGATGTGCCGGTCATCGAAGAACGCCTCCGTGCAGCGAGGGGAAGGAGGCCCAGAGCTTCTTGGTATAGTCGTGCTCCGGTGTCCGGTAGATGGCATCGGCCGTGCCCTGCTCGACCAGCTTGCCGCCGAGCATGATGCCGATGCGGTCGCAGAACTGCACCATCAGCCCGAGGTCGTGGGTGATGAAGAGCACGGCAAAGCCGAGCTTGCGGCGGAGCTCGTTGATCCGCTGCAGGATCTCGCGCTGCACGACGACATCAAGCGCCGTCGTCGGTTCGTCCATGACGATCAACCGCGGATTGAGCGCCAGGCAGATGGCAATGACGATGCGCTGGCGCATGCCGCCGGAAAACTGATGCGGGTAGTCGCGCATCCGGTCCGGCGAGATGTCGACGAGCCTGAGCATCTCGGCGGTGCGATCGCGCGCGGCGGCCCGGCTTATGCGCTTATGCGTCTTCAGCACGTCGTAGAACTGCTGCTCGATGCGCAAGACGGGGTTCAGCGAGTTCATCGCGCTCTGGAACACCATCGCCACTTCGCGCCAGCGGAAGTCGGCAAGGTCCTTCTGGTCGAGATCGAGCACGTTTCTGCTGTCAAGCAGGATGGCGCTTTGCTTGCGGATCAGCGCCGGCGGCTTGTGCAGCCGGCTGATGGCAAAGGCGATGGTGCTCTTGCCGCAGCCGGATTCGCCGGCAAGGCCGAAGACTTCGCCGGGAGCGACGTCGAAGCTGACGTCGTCAACGGCGCGGAAATCGTTGGTCTCGCCGATGTAGTCAATGGTGAGGTTCTTGACGGAAAGCAGAGGCGTGGTCACAGGCGGCCCTCCCCGGAGCGGATAAGGGCCTGCCAGCGGCCGAGCCGGTTGCCGGTGCGCAGCCGCGGATTGGCGATCTCGTCGACGGCGAAGTTGAGGAGCGACAGGCCGATGCCGAGGAAGGCGAGTGCGAAGCAGGGCGTCAGGATATCCCACCAGGCGCCGACCGAAAGCGCCGAGGCCTTCTGCGCGGCATAGAGCATGGTGCCCCAGGAAACGACCTTGGGATCGCCCAAACCCAGGAACTCCAACGTCGCCTGGGTGATGATCGCAAAGATCACGCTGCCGATGAAGTTGATGCCGACGATCGAGATCAGGTTGGGGAAGATCTCGAAGGTCATGATCCGCCAGCGCGGCTCACCCATCATCTCGGCGGATTTGACGTAGTCTTTCTGCTTGACCGACAGCGTCTCGGCGCGGGTGACGCGTGCGCCCCAGGCCCAGGATGTGCCGCCGAGGATGAGCGCGATGACCCAGGGGCTCGCCTGGCCGATAAAGGCGGCAAGCACGAGGAGCAGCGGCAGGTTCGGCACGACGAGCACCATGTTGGTGAAGAAGCTGATGACTTCGTCCACCTTGCCGCCGCGATAGCCGGCGATGATGCCGAGTGCCGTGCCGACGGCGGTGATCAAAAGACCGGCGCCGAAGCCGACGGCGAGTGACGTGCGGGCGCCATAGACGAGGCGCGCGAAGACGTCCTGGCCGATGCGGGTGGTGCCGAGCCAATGCTGAAGCGATGGCGCCTGGTGCGGCCGGCCGACGCGGGCGCTCGGATCATAGGAGGTCAGCAAGGGTGCGGCGATCGCGATGAGCAGGATGAAGGCGACGATCAGAGCGCCGACCATGGCCTTGCGATTGTGGATGAGCGGGAAGGAGGAGGTCTTCATATCAGGCCCTCTTCAGTCGCGGGTCGAGCAGCACGTAACTGACGTCGACGACAAAGTTGGCGACGAGCATGGTGGCGGTCATGATCAGAAGCTGTCCCTGGATGACGGGATAATCGCGGGCGAGGATCGCCTGGTAGAGAATGTTGCCAAGGCCCGGATAGTTGAACACGACCTCGGTCACCAGCGAGCCGCCGAGCACGGTGCCGATGGCGATTGCGAGGCTTGAAACGGTCGGCAGCAGCGCGTTGCGAGCGGCATACCAGAGCATCACGCGGGTGTCGGAAAGCCCCTTGGCGCGAGCCATGACGATGTAGTCCTCGCCGAGCAGGTTGATCATGTTGTTGCGCATGGTCACGGCGAATCCGCCGGTCAGAACGGCACAGAGCGTGATCATCGGCAGGATGCCGTGATAAAGGACGCTGCCGAGATATTCGAGCGTGAAGGCCGGATCGAGGGCCGGGTCGGCGGCATAGCCGGTCGGAAACCAGCCGAGCGTGAAGCCGAAGGTGAAGACCACGATCAGCGAGGTGACGACAGCCGGAACCGAGGTCGCGAAGATCGCGCCGACGGAGACGATGACGTCGAACAGGCTGCCGCGCCGCCAGGCCGCGAGAATGCCGAGGAAGGTGCCGAGCGCGAAGCTCACCAGCGTCGCGGTGCCCATCAGGCCGACGGTCCAGACCAGCGCATTGCCGAGCACCGTGGTCACCGGCAGCGGGAAATACTTGATCGAGCGGCCGAGATCGCCGCTGAAGATGCTGCCGAGATAGGTGAGATACTGCTGCCAGAGCGGCCCGTCGACGAAGCCGAAAGTCAGCTTCAAGGCCTGCAGGCTTTCGGGCGGCAACTCGGCGCCGGCGCTCGAAAACATGATCTGCACCGGATCGCCCGGCATCAGCCGCGGCAGAAAGAAGTTGATCGTCGCGGCTGCAACGAAGGCCGCCAGATAAAAGCACAGGCGGCGTAGCAGAAAGGCCATCGGGAACTCCATCGACTGCGGCCGCCGCGGGAGGCGTCAGGCGGCAGGGCTGTCTTCTTGTCGGGCCGCGCGGCTGGCAAGAGCCGGGACGGTCGCGTGGCAGGCGAAGGCCGCCTGCCAGTGATCGGGAATTACGGCGCCCTCACGGAACGTCGTCCGAAAGAGCGCCGTATCTGCGATCGGGTTACTTCACCGGTTCAAGCGCCAAAAGGTGCAGGAGACGCGCCGGGTTGTTGCGGGTGATCGACGGGTTGACGAAGGGGTTTTCCGCCGTTGCCCAGCCCTTGAAGCGCTTGGTGTTGTACTGGTACCAGTTCGGGTTGTTGAACACCGGCATCAGGGGCATGTTCTCGGCGACGATGCGCTGGGCCTTGTTCATCGCTTCCTTCTGCTTGGCGGGGTCGGCGGTCTGGGTGAACTTCGTCAGCTGAGCCTCGACGTCCGGATTGAACCAGCGTTGCGAGGTGAAGCGGGTCTTACCCTTGTCGCTCGAGCTGAAGGCGCGCTTGTGGGGATAGTAGGGCGAGGCGGACGCCGGCAGGCTGTTGATCGCCGCGTCGAAGGTGCCGTTGATCAGGTTGCCGGTCCAGACGGCTTCCTCCGGCGTCTCGATCTTGGCGTCGAGGCCGACAGCCTGCAGGCCTTCGACGGCGATGGTCACGGTGTCGATCCAGTCGGTCCAGGAACTCGGCACGATGATCGAAAACGCGATCTTGGTGCCATCCGGATTGTCTCGGAAGCCGTCGCCGTCCTTGTCGGCATAACCGGCCTCGTCGAGCAGCGCCTTGGCGGCATCGGCATCATACTTGCCGTATTTGCCGAAATCGGCCGCGACCGACGGATCGGCCCAACTCTTGTAGAGCTCGCCCATGCCGGCCGGGTCTTCGTTGAGCGTCGGATAGCCGTAGCCGGCGACGTCGACCATGGTGCCGCGGTCGAGCGCCATCGAGGCGGCGCGGCGGAACTTCACGTCGTTGAAGGCCTTGCGGTTGTTTTCGTTGGCGGTTTCCTGGTTGAACAGGAAGGCGACCATGCTGCTTGGCGAATACCAGAAGTGAAAATGCTCCGGGTCCTTGGCGACATAGACGTTCTCGATATCCGGGATGAAGGATACGCCCCAGTCGAGCGTGCCCGACGCGGTCGCCGTCAGGATCTGGTTGTTGTCGGCAAGCTGCGGGAAGCGCACGCAGTCGATCTTCAAGGTCGCGGCATCCCAGTAATGCGGGTTGCGGCACTGGTCGTAGGTCTGGCCGGTGAAGCGCGGGATTTCCGTCAGCGGGCCGCTACCGACAGGCGTTTCGTTGGCGAAGGTCACCGGCTCGGCGATGTCCTTCCAGACGTGCTCGGGAACGATCGGCAGCTGCGCCAGCTGTTCGGCGGCAAGAGAGCTCGGGTTGGCGAGCGTGAAGCGCACGGTCTCTCCATCGACGGCTTCGACACCGGTGATGAAGGTCCAGATGCTGACGAAGTCGAGCGCCGGGTACTTCTTCAGATAGTCATAAGTGAACTTGACGTCGGCAGCCGTTAGCGGCTTGCCGTCCGACCATTTCAGGTTCGGGCGGAGCTTGAACTCGATCGACTTCAGGTCGTCGGAAAGCTTGAAGCTTTCGGCGAGACGAAAGACCGGTTTGTTGCCGTCAAAGCGGTTGAAGACGACGAGCGGCTCGTAGATGAAGTCGAGTGTGCTCTGGCGCGCCGAGGTCTGGTTGAACGGGTTGAAGTTGCGCACCCAGGTCGTCGCCGGCTCGATATTGGCCGTCAGCACGGTCTGGGCCGCCGCCGGGCCCGCGATGAGGGCGAGCGCGGTCGCTGCGCCGAGAAGCGATTTTTTCACGGTAGTTCCCCTTTTTAGATCTTAAGGATTTCTTGTTTCGATCAGGCTACGAGGACGCTTTGGAACATGTCCTCGACTTCCGCATGCACCGCGCGCACATCGACCTTCAGCGTGCCGAGGCGGGCCTTGCCGGCATCGATGCGCTTCTGGGCGGCTGCGGTCAGCGGGCTTGCAACCTTGGCCGCCGCTTCGCTTTCGGCGAGCGTGCCGTGGCTGTGCAGCGCAATGTCGAAACCGGCGTCGAGCACTTGGCGGACGCGTTCCGGCAAGGTGCCGCGCAGCGATTCCATGAAGATGCAGTCGGAGACGAGCACGCCGTCATAACCCATGTTGTTTCGGATGACGTCGTGCATGACCGGCGAGATCGACGCCGGCAGTTCCTTGTCGAAGGCGGAATAGACGACATGGGCGACCATGGCCCAGGGCGTGTCGCGCAGCGCGACGAAGGGCTTGAAGTCGGTGGATGTCAGCAATTCGCGCGAGGCGTCGACGACCGGGCGCTCCTTGTGCGAATCGAGCGTGGCGCGGCCGTGGCCGGGGATGTGTTTCATCACAGGCATGTTGCCGGTCTCAAGCAGGCCATCGACCACTTCGCGGCCAAGGGCTGCGATGAAGTCCGGATCGGCGCCAAAGGAACGGGCACCAATGACCGAGCTGGTAGCTGCGAACACGAGGTCGAGCACCGGCGAGCAGCCGCTCGTCAGACCAAGCTCGCTCATCATCGTGCCCATGGCCTGGCTCGACAGGCGCAGCGCCTTCTTGCCGAGGGCAAAATCGTGGCGGGCGAGTTCGGCGAATTCGCCGAAAGATCGGAAGAGCGGCCAGGGGCCGGCGTCCAGATGCTGGACGCGGCCGCCCTCCTGGTCGGTGAAGACGGGCGCGTCGTCGCGGCCGACGGCCTCGCGGAAGCGCTCGATCAGCGCCTTGGCCTGGTTGGGGTCACGCAGATTGCGACGGCCGACGAAAAGGCCGAGCGGGTTGGTCTCGCGGAAGAGCGCGAATTCGTCAGCGGAAAGCGTCGGGTTCGGAAGGCCGACAAAGAGGGCAAGCGGGGTCGAGGACATCGGGGGGCTCCGGGTCGTCTGAGGGTTACTTGGATGGGCGGCGCAACATGCCCTGATAGATCCCCTTGTCGGGCGCGGGGATGGGCACGGCGCCGATGGTCTTGGCGTAGAAATCGACAGGGCCGGCATCGCCGACGAAGGCGTAAGCATGCCCAAGGGTCTTCATGGTATCGAGACAGCTGGAAAGCAGGGCAACGCCGATGCCCTTGCCACGGCAAGCGCTGTCGACGCCCGTCGGGCCGAAGAAGCCCGGCGCGGTCGTGTCGTAGCAGGCAAAACCGACGAGCTTGCCATCATCGATGGCGACCAGGCAGGCAATCGGCCGGCGAGCGAAGGCGACGGTTACCTCGCTCGCCCAGTTTTCGCTGAAATTCTCTCGCACCCAGTCGACGATCAGGCGCATTTCCGGCGGCAAGGCGGGACGGATCGTCACCTTGCAGCTCTCGGTTCTCCGCTTGAGTTCGACGAGTGTCGACGAATACAAGCTCACCAGCATGTCAGGCATGTGCTCCTCCACATATTCCTTTATTAAGGAATTGCTGCCTTTGTAATGCAATAGATGGAGCTATCCCTATCGGCTTGTCAATCGGCAATCATCAGATTTGGGGGTGCTGTCCGCTTTTCCTGGGGGAGGGCATCCACTGATGAAACGTTCCAGCAACCGCTGCGCTGCGTTTTAACTCCGCGCTCATGTTTGAGAGAGCGGCTGCAATCGCGGTTGGGCCAGGGATCGCCTTGAAGGCGCGAAAAACTGCGCTCTGCGACAAATTGCGCGTTTGTACAGCTTTGTTCTTGAGTTGTTCGAAATATATCTTGTTTTACAATAACACTAAGTATTGATGTTCGCGCTCTCAAAAAGTGTGTGCTGAAGCAATGCTCGACCTTGTCGGGCATAACTCAAGTATTTCTTGAGGAAAAGTGTATCGTTTTGTTTGCGGCTCCGACACTCGGTTCCGTTGCCGATCTGCCTGCGACGCTATTCCGCCGGGCGCGTCAGGATGAACAGCGCGGGGAGCGCCATCGCCGCTGCAACAATTGCGGCGAGGGGCAGGCTCGGGTTGCCGAAGAAGCAGAAGAGACCGAAGCTTGTGGCCATCAGGCTCACCGCACCCGTCTTGGCTCCCCTGGAAATCGCACCCTTTTCACGCCAGAGCCTGAGCGACCCGCCAAATATGCGATGATTGAGCAGCCATTGCTCGAGCCGGGGCGACGCGCGGGCAAAAAGCCCAGCTGCCAAAAGCAGAAAGGGTGTCGTCGGCATGATGGGAAGGAAGGCGCCGACAATGCCGAGACCGACCATCAGCCAACCGAGACCGAGATAAAGGAGGCGAAGTGCGGGGTTCATATGGAACTTCCCTAGAGTATCATGCTTCGGACGTCTCGACGGCCGGCGCCGGGCTGGCGTCGCCGGGTGGCCAACGGCGAAGCGCTTCGGCGCCCTGTTCCGTCAGGGCGTAGACGCCCCGGTCTACGCGCTCGAACCAGCCATAAACATTACTCAGCAGGATTTTGGCGGCGTCCGGCGCAACGGCGCGAAGGTCGCGTGGACGCCGTTCGCCGTCCTGCAGGGCCGCCGCACAGGCAAGTGCCTGTTGCCGATAGGCGGTCATGATCGGCGAACGCGTAGCGCCGCCCGCCGTCGGGTCCCCCTTGCGGCGTCGGTGCTCGCGGATCAGCCGCGATCGCTTTTTGTTGTTTTTGCGTGGCATCACCGCAGACGCGGCGAGAATGACATCGACCGCGCTGTTGTCGGCAACCGAAAGCATGCCAAACCCAAGCCTGCGGCAAAGATCGCGGAACCGGCGGTCGCTTTCCCGGCCCTTGCCCTTGGCCGAGACGCGGGCGGCAATCCAGACTTCGTCACCGGCCGTGGCGCGGTCGACGGCCTGCAGGATGAGTTCGAGATTGAAGCTCAGCTTCAGCTCGCAGATGACGACCAGCGGCGGCTCGTCGTCGCTGAGCGCAACGAGGTCGCAACCGCCGATCTCGCCCTTGACGCTGTAGCCACGGGTTTCGAGAAAGGTCTTGATCGGTTGGTAGAGGGTCGTCTCCAAACCCGGAAATCCTCTTCTGGTCGAAATCATGGAGGTGCCGGAAGCATTGCCTCAAGTCGGCATCAGGGCGTTGCGCCGAGCGTGAACTAGCAGATAGCCGCAATTCTCCAGTCTGTCATTACGCCTGATGGCCGCGGGTGCGCTTTGCTTCGTCCTAACCTTGTGTTGTGCTATCATGGCGAGGTGAACACCTTTTTGAGGGTGTTGCGCATGCGAGGTTTTGACGACGGATGTTGCGAATCCTCACTCTGTTGCTCGTTCTGATCTCACCATTTTCGTTTCCAGCTGCGTTGCGAGCCGAAAGCGATCGGGTCGCCTTGGTTCTGCACGTCAACGGCGCCATCGGCCCGGCGACGGCCGAATATGTGGTGCGCGGCCTGGAGCGGGCGGCCGAGCGGCGGCTTCCCCTGGTTGTGCTGCAAATCGATACGCCCGGAGGTCTCGACAGCTCGATGCGCGACATCATCCGCGCGATCCTGGCCTCACCGGCGCCGGTGGCGAGCTTCGTCGCGCCGGGCGGTGCGCGTGCTGCAAGCGCCGGCACCTACATCCTCTACGCCAGCCACGTCGCCGCCATGGCGCCAGGAACGAATCTCGGGGCTGCGACGCCGATTGCCATCGGCGGCGACATGTTCGGCCAGGGCAAGGACGGAGACAGCGGCAAGGACGGCGATCAGTCCGGCGGCAAGCAAGGGGGGCCGCAAAGCGCCGCCGAAGCGAAGCTCGTCAACGACGCTGTCGCCTATATTCGCGGTCTGGCCGAACTGCGCGGTCGCAATGCCGACTGGGCGGAGCGGGCAGTGCGCGAGGCCGCAAGCCTCTCGGCCGAGGCAGCCGTGCGGGAAAAGGTCGTCGACCTCGCGGCCACGAGCGTGGACGACCTTCTGAAGCAGGCAAACGGCCGAACGGTGCGCGTGGGACAGCAGGACGTGGTGCTCGACACCTCCGGTCTTGCGATCGAGGACTTCGTGCCGGACTGGCGCACGCGGCTGCTTTCGGTCATCACCGATCCCAACATCGCGGTTATCCTCCTGATGATCGGCATCTATGGTTTGTTTTTCGAATTTCTGTCACCGGGATCGGTCGCGCCGGGCACGATCGGCGGCATCAGCCTGTTGCTCGGCCTCTACGCGCTTGCGCTGCTGCCGGTCAGTTTCGCGGGCATCGGGCTTATTCTGCTTGGGATCGGCCTGATGGTAGCCGAGGCACATTCGCCAACTTTCGGTATCCTCGGTGCCGGAGGCAGCATAGCGATCGTGCTCGGTGCCGCCATCCTGTTCGACACCGATACGCCGGGCCTGCAGGTCTCTTGGTCTGTGCTTGCCGTGCTTGCCGCCGCAAGTCTGGGCTTCAGTCTGCTTGTTGCGCGGCTCGCGTTCCGTACTCGCCGCCACGCGGTCGTCACGGGAGCCGAGCAGATGATCGGCATTGGCGGCAAGGTCGAAAGCTGGGCGGGTGCGGGCGGCTACGTCGTCACCCATGGCGAGCGCTGGCAGGCCGTGAGCAATCAAACGCTATCCAGGGGCGAGGACGTGACGGTCGTCGGGCGCAACGGTTTGACGCTCGAGGTGGCCCGCAGTGAGCAGAAAAGCCAGGGCGCTCCCGCCTCGACGGGAGCACAGGCCGAAACGGAGGAATGATCATGGACATGTTCGGGAGCCTTTTCGGGAGCCTTGCTCCCTTCGCCGCCCTACTGGTGCTCATCATTCTCGTCATCGCCTATGCGATCCGGATCCTGCGTGAATACGAGCGCGGCGTGATCTTCACGCTCGGCCGCTTCACCGGCGTCAAGGGGCCGGGCCTGATCCTGCTGGTTCCCTATGTCCAGCAGATGGTGCGGGTCGATCTTCGGACCCGGGTCCTGGACGTGCCGAGCCAGGATGTCATTTCCCATGATAACGTTTCGGTGCGGGTCAGCGCCGTCATCTATTTCCGGGTCATCGATGCGGAGAGGTCGACGATCCAGGTCGAGGATTTCATGATGGCGACGAGCCAGCTGGCGCAGACCACCCTGCGCTCGGTGCTCGGCAAACACGATCTCGACGAGATGCTGGCAGAGCGCGACCGTTTGAACGAGGACATCCAGAAGATCCTCGACAGCCAGACCGACGCCTGGGGTATCAAGGTGGCGACCGTCGAGATCAAGCATGTCGATATCAACGAGAGCATGATCCGCGCGATCGCCCGCCAGGCGGAAGCCGAGCGGGAGCGGCGCGCCAAGGTGATCAATGCCGAGGGCGAGCAGCAGGCGGCTACCAAGCTGCTTGAGGCTGCCGAGATCCTCTCCCGCCAGCCTCAGGCGATGCAGCTGCGTTACTTGAGCACATTGAATGTCATAGCCGGCGAGAAGAACTCGACGATCGTCTTCCCGTTCCCGATGGAGATCGGCGGGCTGTTCGGGCTCAAGACCGACAAGCCCACCGGCCAGACGTGAGCGCTGAGAGGGCGGTCAGGCTGCCGCCCGTTCCAGATTGGCGACCTTGAGCAGATCGTCGACCGCGCCGGGCGCAGCCGCCAGGACCGGTGCCCAATGCGTCAGCGCCTCACCGCGCGCCGGGAAGGGCAAGGTCCAGCCGCCAGCCTCGGACACAAGGCAATAGCCGCCCAGGCAATCCCAGGCATGCATGTAGGGTTCGTAGTACCCGACGAGCCGGCCGGCCGCGACATAGGCGATCATCAGCGCGCCGGAACCGTTGCGCATGAAGTTGCCGCCGTCCGCAAGCAGGCGCTCAACGATGGCGCCCATCTCTCCGGGTTTTACCTGGTCATTGGCGCCAAGTCCGGTGACGGCGTTGCGGATCGTGCGGGTGCCATCGAGACGAAGCGTCTTGCCGTTCAGCGTTGCGCCACGGCCTGTCGCGGCTGCGTAAAGCTCCTGATGGCAGGGCGACTGGATGACGCCGATGACCGGCCTTTCGTCATGCACGACGGCGATGGAAACACACCAGTTCGGCATGCCGTTGACAAACGGCGTGGTGCCGTCAATCGGGTCGAGCACCCAGGTGAAGCCGGAGGAACCCTCCAGAAGCCCATGCTCTTCGCCGAGCACGCCGTCATCGGGAAAGGCAGCCGCGATCCTCTCGCGGATCAGGGTTTCGACGTTGCGGTCGGCGATCGAGACGACGTCGTGAGCGTCGCGCTTGGTCTCGATGACGAGCGTTTCCCGCTTCAGGAAGTAGTCATAGGCGAGCTGTCCGGCCTCCTCGGCCATGGACTTGGCAAGGGCGAACCGGGCATCGAGGCCGGTTATCTCGGAAGTCATGCGGCTGTCCTTCTCGTATCCAGTTTGAATATTCAGGCGTCAATCAAAGCAAGGCCGCGGCTGCGGAAACCGATGGCGACCTCGGTTGCAGGAGATAGCATTTCCTCAACCGCCTGATCGACAACAAACAGCAGGCCTGTCGATGTTTCGACCTCGTATTCGACGTGGCCACCGAGATAGGCCGCGCTGCTGATCGTGCCCGAGAGGGCAGCGCCCTTGGCCGGCGTCAAGGTGACCGCATTGGGGCGGACCGCGAGTTTCGACGGACCGGGGCGGGCGTTTCGCGACGGCAGGCGATGTTCGAGGCCGCCGATGCGGATCGTCGCCAGACCGGCATCCGCCGCGGTGACCTCGCAGGGCAGCACATTGGCTTCGCCCATGAAGTCGGCGATGAAGGTCGAGGCAGGCGCCTCGTAGAGGTCTCGCGGCGCGCCTTCCTGTGCGATCACCCCATCCTTCATGACGATGATGCGGTCGGAAACGGCAAGCGCCTCGTCCTGGTCGTGGGTGACATAGACGGCGGTAAAGCCGAGCCGTTGCTGCAATTCGCGGATTTCCGTGCGGACCTTGCGGCGCAGCCGCGCGTCGAGGTTGGAAAGCGGCTCGTCGAGCAGCAGAACCTGCGGTTCGAGAACGAGGGCGCGGGCGACGGCCACGCGCTGCTGCTGCCCGCCGGAGAGCTCTGCCGGCAACCTTTGGCCGAGGCCTCCCAGACCGACAAGCTGCAGGCCTTCCTCTGCACGCTCACGCGCTTCCTTCTTCTTGATGCCCGACGATTCGAGGCCATAGGCGACGTTGTCGAGCGCCGACATGTGCGGAAACAGCGCATAGGACTGAAAGACCATCGACACGTCGCGCTCATTGGCCGGCAGCATGGTGACGTCCTTGCCGCCGATCAGGATCTTGCCGGCGGACGGATGTTCGAGCCCGGCAAGCATGCGCAACGTCGTGGTCTTGCCGCAGCCGGAGGGGCCAAGCAGGGTGACGAGCGTGCCGGGCTCGATGGTAAGCGACAGATCGTGAATGGCGGTGAAGGCGCCGAACTGCTTGCGCACGTTCTGGAAAACGACCGAGCCGGTGCGCGGGGAGTTCATCTGGGTGCTCATGCGGTTTTCTCCTGGGAAATGGTGGTGGCGGCCGGGCGGGCCGGAGCGGCACTGAGGACGCGGTTCTCGCGCCTCAGCTTGCGTTCGCCGACGAGGAGTTGCAGACCGATGATGACGGTGATCATCACCAGGATAAGGGCCGAGGAATAGGCGATAGCCACCCCGAACTCGCCGTTCTCAACAAGGCCGACGATGTAGGCGGTCGCCATGTTGTATTCGGCGCTGACGAGGAAGACGACGGCGCTGATTGAGGTGATTGCCCGGACGAAAGAATAGACGAGGGCCGCGACGATAGCGGGCCGGAGCAGCGGCAGGATGACCTTGCGCAATGTCCGGAAACTCGTTGCCCGAAGCGTCAGCGACGCCTCGTCGAGACTCTTGTCGAGCTGGCTCATTGCCGCAATGCCGCCGCGCACGCCGACCGGCATGTTGCGGAAGACGAAGCAGGCAATCAGGATCAGCGCCGTGCCGGTCATTTCGAGCGGCGGCAGGTTGAAGGCGATGATGTAGCTGATGCCGATGACGGTGCCGGGAATGGCGAAGCTCAGCATCAACGCGAACTCGAAGACATCGCGACCGGCAAAGCGCTGGCGCACGATGAGATAGGCCGTCAGCAGTCCGACAACAGCGGTGAGCGGAGCTGCGAGCAGCGAAATCTCCATGGTCGTCCAGAAGGAGTTCCAGGCAACGCCGGTCCAGGCGATCGCGCCGTCCACGACGGAGATCGAGAACGCCTTGGCGTAGTGGTCGAGGGTCAGCGAATGGTCGAGGCCCCAGGTCTTCACGAAGCCACCGAAGAGGATCATGCCGTAGACGACGACGGTGAAGATCATCCAGGGAATGACGACGGCATGAACGCCGATCGACACCGAGCGTGGCAGAGCGCTGTGTGCGCCGGAGTCGCCCTTGCCGGTGACCGTCGAATAGTTCTTTCCCGCGAGCCAGTAGCGCTGGGCGAGGAAGGCCGAGAGCGTGAAGCAGAGCAGGATGATCGCGAGCACGGCTGCGCGTGACGGATCGTTCTGCGCACCGACGACGGCGAAAAAGATCTCGGTCGAAAGCACGCCGTGGCTGCCGCCAAGCACAAGCGGGTTGCCGAAATCGGCCATGCTTTCGATGAAGCCGATCAGGAAAGCGTTGGCAAGGCCCGGCTTCATCAGCGGTAGCGAGACGGTCCAGAAGGTGCGCCAGCGATCGGCCCTGAGTGTTTGAGATGCCTCTTCCATCGACGGGCTGACGCCTTCGACGACGCCGATCAGCACGAGGAAGGAGATCGGCGTGAAGGAGAGGACCTGGGCGATCCAGATGCCGGTGAGGCCATAGAGCCAGCGACCGGGTTCGATGCCGAAGACATCGGAAAGAAATTCGGTGACGACGCCGGCGCGGCCGAAGAGCAGGGTCAGCGCCAGGCCGATGACGAAGGGCGGCGTGATGATCGGCAGCACCGTCAGGAGCCGCATGCCCTTCTTGAAGGGAAAGCGCGTGCGGGTGGCCATAAGTGCGAAGGCAAGGCCGAGAAGCGTCGAACCCGAAGCGGTCATCAGCGCCAGCCAGAGGGTTCGCCAGGCGACGCCACAGCGGCCCTCGCCGATGATGCAGCTCAAGCTCCAGATCGAGCCGTCCCGGACGTTGCGGATGAAGCCGTCAGGCTTGAACGAGCCGTCGAAATCCTGGACGGAAGCGGCGAACATGCTGCCGACCGGATAAAAGACGAAGACGATGACGAGGCAGACGAGCAGCGAAATCGACGCGACGAGGAAGGCGTCGCCCTTGAGCACGCCGCGTTCCGCAAGCCCGAAGGCGAACAGGAGCACAAAGGCAAGCGCTGCAAGCACGGCGCCGGCGCCCATCGACGGCTGTCCGTCGGACATAGGTCCGAACAAGGTCTCGCTGATCGTCCAGGTCCAGCCGGTGAAACCGATCGCCAGACCCTGCAGGGCCAGAAAGACGACACCCGTGGCACCGGCAATTGCGAGCATCATGCCGCGTCGGTCCGGGTCGCGAACAAAGCGTGCTGCAACTGAGATGCCGAAGAGTAGCAGCGCCACGCCAAGCCATGTGCGGCCATGGGCGAAGATCTGCGCCAGGCCGGGGGCGACGGCCGGGTCGGATGGGAAGCCGGTGAGCCAGCCAAGGCCGAAGAAGCCACCTTCGACGCGATACCAGGGGACAGCCAAGAATGCGGCCAGTCCGAGCCCGAGTGTCAGGTCGAGCCTGCAGTTGCGATGTTCCATGACGGTCCTCGCGAGATTTGAAATGAAAACGATGTGACGTCGCGCCGCTCCGGCGGCTGGGCCGGAGGCGGCGATCGAGCGTCGATGCCGGGTGCTGCCGGCCGGATCAGTCATCCGGCCAGCACATTCCAGCGACGATCAGTTGGCGGCGGCGCCAACTTCGCGGTCCCAGCGCTCGAGCAGCTGCTTGCGCTTCTCGGCGTCACCGAAGGTGGCGAAGTCGTAGTCGATCAGCTTGATGTCCTCGAACCGCGGCGCCTCCTTCGGCACTTCGGCTGATTTGTTGGAGGGGAGCTGGAAGGACTTGGCATCTTTCATGCGCGACTGTACCTCGGGCTTCAGGGCCCAGTCGTACCAGGCCTTGGCGCTGTCCAGGTTCTTGGCGCCGCGGATGATCGACATGGAACCGATCTCGTAGCCGGTGCCTTCGCAAGGGGCGATCGCCTTGATCGGGAAGCCTTCCGCCGTCTGCGACACCGCGTCATGCATGAAGACGATGCCGAGGCCGGTCTCGCCGCGTGCGGCCGCCTTTACCGGTGCCGAACCCGACTTGGTGTATTGCGCGATATTGCCGTTGAGCTTCTTCAGATAGTCGAAGGCCTGGTCTTCGCCCATGATCTGCACCAGCGAGGCGAGCGCCGTATAGGCGGTGCCCGACGAGTTCGGATTGGCCATCTGGACCTCGCCCTTCAGTGAAGTGTCGAGCAGGTCGGCCCAGCACTTCGGCTCCTTCAGGCCCTTCTTCGAGAAGATCTCGGTGTTGTAGCCCCAGCCGAGCGCGCCAGCATAGACGCCAACCGTGCGGTAACCCGAGCCTTCGGCCTGCTTCTTTGCCCAATCCTGGAGTTGGTCGAGCATAGGGGACTTGTATTCGAGCGTCAGGCCGTCGGAAGCTGCCTGAAGGTGCGGGTCGCCGGTGCCGGCCCACCAAATGTCGGTCTTCGGGTTGCGCGCCTCTGCGCGCACCTTGGCATAGGTTTCGCCCGAGGACAGGCGCACCATGTTGACCTTGATGCCGGTCTCCTTCTGGAAATCGCCAGTCATCTGTTCGCAGATCACGACGTCTGCCGAGCAGATGAGATTGAGGCTGCCGGCGGCCTGCGCCGGCAGGGCAGCGAGCGCCGTTCCGGCGAAGAGCACGAGGGAAAGGGTTTTCGTTTTCATGGGTGGCATCCTCCTGTTGCCGTGGTTTATTCAGGCGCGAGCGAGACACGGCGCGGCCATCGGCCTGCCCGCCGGGCAGCACGTTCGCGATTTCGGATTTTCGGCATTGCTGGATCGGACTGATGAAAATAGGTGCGGTTATTCGCCCGCATCCTGCTCCAGCTTATTGCAAGCGATCAGTTCGTCGCGGCGATCTCCGCGTCGAACCTTTCGAGCAGTCGACTTCGTTCTTCCGGCGAACCGAAGGTGGCGAAGTCGAAGTCAACCATTTTGATCAGCGAGATATCGGGTGCGCCAGGCGGCAGGCCGGCGCGGGCATTGGACGGTACCTGGTTCTGGCCGGAGGCCGCACCGGTTGCCTGGCCTTCCGGGCTGAGCGCAAAATCGACGAAGCTTCGGGCGGCTTCCAGGTGGCGTGCGCCCTTGACGATGCTGACGGCGCCGATTTCGTAACCGGTGCCCTCGCAAGGCGCGACAATCACGAGCGGCCAACCTGCCTGCTTCTGCGTAACCGCGTCATGCATGAAGGAGATGCCGATGAGCGTTTCACCGCGCGCCGCCGCCTTGACCGGCGCCGAACCGGCGGTGGTGTATTGATCGATGTTGCGGTTGAGGGCGGCCAGGAAACGGAAGGCTTCATCCTCCCCGAAGAGCTGAACCAGGGTCGCAAGCGTGGTGAAGGCGGTGCCGGATGAATTCGGATTGCCGCTGCGGATGTGGCCGCGATAGGCACTGTCGGCGAGGTCCTTCCAGCAGGTCGGCGCCGGCAGCTTCAGCTTGGCCAGAAGTTCCGCATTGTAGGCAAAACCAAGCGCTCCGGCATAGATACCGGCCGATCGGCCCCCGGAAATCGCAAAGAAATTCTGCGCCCACGGCAGCATGTCGCGCTCATGCGCCGGCTGGTAGCGTTCGAGCAGATTTTCAGAGCCTGCCTGCAGATGGGTGTCGCCGGTGCCACCCCACCAGACATCAACGGTCGGCGCGGCTTTCTCCTCGCGGAGCTGGGCGAAGATATCGCCGTTGCTCTTGCGGGTGACCGCGATCTCAAGGCCCGACTTTGCCTCGAACGCCGTCTTCATCGCGGTGCACCATGCTTCGTCGACACCGCACAGGACGGTGAGCGACGGCGCTGCCGAGCCCGTTGCGGCGGTGCACAGCCACAGGGCCACGCCCGCACAGATAGCGGTGATGCCTTTCACGATGTCCTCCCATTTGGAGCGCATGCGCCCCAATCTCCACACTCAGGATGTCCACATTCCCGGCTGGCCGCAACCCGCAGAATGGTTACCGTTCTTACAGCACGGCAGGGCCTGGCTGTTTCAAGATTACAAAGATTACAAATATGACAACGGGCATAACGCGAGCCGCTTTGAACATTGTGACAGCGCCGCCTATGATGGGGCGGGAGGAATAGCATGCTGAGTGAGAGGATACGGATTCTGATCGTCGAAGACGATCCGGACATGGCGGAGCTTGTCTCCGACCTGGTGGAGGCTGAAGGCTGGGTCCCGCTGACGGCGCCGTCGGCGGAAGTGGCCGCCGGCGTCCTGGAGCGGGAGACCGTGCATCTCGTGCTCGTCGACCACAATCTGCCGGGCGCGTCCGGGCGCACCTTCGCGCAGCGGCTTCGCGCAAGGACCAACATCGGCATCGTCATGGTGACCGCCGCTGGCAGCGCTGCCGACCGGGTGCTTGGCCTGGAAACCGCGGCAGATGACTATGTCGTCAAGCCGTTCGAGCCGATCGAGCTGACGGCGCGGATCAAGGCCGTTCTCCGCCGGACCTATCCGTCTCTGAAGCCGGAGCGGGAGGCAGAGCGCGAGCCCGAGCCTGCATCATTGAAGCTGGGCGATTGGTCGATCGACCTTAAGAGCCGTCGTGCCGTCTGCCTTGCCGATCCGGCAAGGTCGCTCACCAGCGCCGAATTTGCTCTTCTCGAAATCCTCGCCGAGACGCCGAACACGCCTGTCAGCCGCGCCCATATTCTCGACCGTCTGGGCGCCGAAAGCGACCGCTACATCGACCGTAACGTCGACGTGCTGGTGCTCAGGCTCAGGCGCAAGATCGAGCGCAATCCCGATCTTCCGCGCCATATCAAGACGAGGCGCGGCAAAGGCTATGTGCTGGACACGGATGATGGCGAGTTCAGGCCGTGATCAATCGTCCTTTTCTCTCCTCGATCGCCTTCCGTCTGCCCTTTGCGATCGCCTTCATCTGCGTCCTTGTCTTCGGACTGGCGACGGTTGCTGTCTTCGGCCTGCAGCGGGCGCGCGACGAGATGGCCGCTTACGGTTTGCAGGCCTTTTCCAGCCTTGCCAAGGCCTCCCTCGTCTCGCGCCAGGTCTCCGATCTTGTGTCCAGTGCGCCCTTCCTGATGAATGCGACATCGCCCTACCGGGTGTCGAGCGAAAGCCGCTCGGTCGTCGCGCAGGTCGATGCGTTGCTGCGCGCCATGGAGCCGGACAGCGGCAAGGCGGCGGTCAAGGGGTTTGCCAGCGGCCACATCGTGGAACTGCTGGAGGCGATCCGCACCCAGACCATGACGCTTGCCGGCGATGCGGAGTCGGCCCAGCAGCACAAGGCGGAGGCGGCAGCAGCGCTCGGCGAGATCGCGACCGGTAGCGGTGTCACTGACGCCGACGTCCGCCGCAGTCTCAATGCAATCGTGCAATCGGCATCCAATTCCGACAGCCTGTTCCAGCTTGGCGAGTTGCGGCGTCGCTACGTTGCCGAAACGACGCCGCGCCTGGAGCACGCCGGACCGGATGTTCGGGTTTCTGTCGCCGAACTGACGCCCTATGAGCGGGTCTTTCAGGCGCAGACGCACTACCTCTTGGAAATGTTCGCAATCCGCGCCGCAGTGGCACGGCTGCACACGGTTTCGCGTGACCTGTCGCATGCGACGGAAACGCAGAGCGAGGCGGTCGCCCGCGGCCTCAACGAAGATCTGGTCTCAACCTCCGATGCGCTGAGCCGCCTGCTCGTCATCGTCGCAGTCGCCTCGCTGCTCGTGCTTGTCATGGCCATCTTCTCCATCCGCTCGGTCATGCGGGTTTCGCGCGGTATCGTGTCGCTGTCGAACGGAATGAATGCGCTTGCGCAGGGCCGCCGAGACGTCGACGCGCCGACTTACCAGGGGACCGAGACCGAGCTCGTCCGGCTGCTGGAAGCCTTCAGCGCCTTTCGCGAGAGCGTCGCGCGCGTGTCGCGGCTCCGGCGCACGGCCGAAGCTGCCGCCCGGACCATCCGCTCGACGTTCCGCAACATGAACGAGGGCATCGCGCTCTTTGACCCGAGGGGCAAGCCGATCACCATGAACCGGCGCGTCATGGAGCTGGTCGGCTGGCCAGGCTCGGCCCGAAAGCTGCCGCTGCGCGCTTTCGTCGGCCCCATGCCGGAAATTGATCCGGCCCTGTTGCCCGCCGATGCCGATGCCGGAACGCTCGATGACCGCCTCGTGCTGCGTCATCGATCCGGGATCGGCCGGGTGACGGAGGTCTCGCTCTCACGCCAGCCAGACCGCGGTATCGTGCTGCTTGCCCGAGATGTGACGGACATCGATCGGCAGGAAGCGGAAGCCGTCAAGGCGCAGCGCCTGGACGGCATCATGCGCATGACCCATCAGGTGAGCCATGAAGTCGGCAACATGATCGGTATCATTACCGGCAGCCTTGGGCTCCTGGAGCGCGAAACGGGTTTCAACGATCGGCAGAAGCGACACATCGCCCGCATTCGCAAAGCGGCCGATCGGGGGCGGTCGCTTGCCAGCAGCATGCTGTCCGTCGGCAGCCAGCACCCGCTCCAACCGGGGGCGCTGGAGATCGGCGCGGTCCTGCGTGGCATGGCCGATGTGCTGGAAATCGCCGTTGGCGAGAAATGCCGTCTCGTCTTTGAAATCGCCGACGGTCTGCCAAACGTGCATCTCGATGCCGCTCTCTTCGAACAGGCGATCCTCAATCTCTGCCTCAATGCCGCCGCTGCGATGCCGCGCGGCGGGGCTATCCTGATCCGAGCCGCAAGCGGCGAGGCCGGGGTCGTCGTCTGCGTGTCCGACGAGGGGGTGGGCATGTCGCCGGAAGCGGTGGACAAGGCGTTCGAACCCTATTTCACCACGCGTGATGAAGAAGGCGGCGCCGGTCTCGGGCTTGCGGTCGTCTACGGCTTCGTTCGGCAAAGCGGCGGCGACGCCCGTATCATTTCCCAACCGGGCCTCGGAACAAGCGTGGAGTTGATCTTTCCGAGTTGAGGCGGGCGCCGATTGACGGTGACCTACGGACTGCCCCGGCGCGCGCACCGCAGAACGGCAGCATCGATGCGTTCGCCATTGTCGGAAAAGACCGACCACAACCACGCCATCAGCCAGAGCATCAACAGCCAGGCGAGCACGACGTCTGACAGGAAGTGCGCGCCGAAGACGATCCGGTTGAGCGAAAAGGCGAGGATCAGGGGGATGAGCGCCACGATCGCCGCACGGCGCCACTGAGCGGGCAGAAGCAGTGCGAGCGCCACGAGCGCGATCGCGGTCGCGGATTCGCCGGAGGCGAAGGAACAACTGCGGTTGCAGGCGCCCGAGACTTGCCAAGCGGGCGTGAACGGCAGAATTCCGCCGAACTCCAAGATCTCATAGGGCCGCGCCCGGCCGATCAGTCGCTTCAGCGCCTGGATGAGCAATCCCGGTCCGAGTGCATAGAAAGTGAGGAAAAACAGCGCCTTGTGCGGGCGCAGCAGCCGCGGTCCCGGCGCGATCATTTGCGCGACGAGCAGCGCCAGAACGCAAGGCAGAATGAAAACCGGCAGCATGCGGTTGAAGTCGCGTAGCGCCCTCAGCATCGGCTCTCGGGAAAGCGGAAAATCGCCGCCTGACGAGGCGGCCCAGCGCGAGACGGCAAGGTCGATGCCGGGGAAGGCCATGAAGATGAAAGCCGCGGAAATGGTCAGAGCACCGGCAGCGGTGACCGGCTGATGCTGAGCCCGGGCCCGTGCTTGTCCTGCCCATCGGCGTGGGCTGGCACGCCACCATCGGATGTTGCCTGAAGATGGTGCTGTGGAATGGAAGAGGCTGGACATGCCGGTCGCTCGCAGGTTGTCGAAGTGTGCGGGCCGGACACTTGCCTTGCTCTGTCAAGGCCGAATGGAGGGACAAGGGGCGCTTGATGCGCAAAAGAGGATGACCACATGCCGTTTGGTGCGTGCAGACGAAACGCCGCCGGGTCTGGCTCTTTAAATGGCCACCGAGCGCCTCACGTATCGATTGGCCCGGCGGACGGCGCCATTTGTCAAGAAACAGCGGAGATTTGTCGGGGGCTCTATCCGGAGGGCGGGTGGGGGCGCGCTGGCGCTGCTGGGATCAATTGCAAGCCTGATTTTTTCGTCCCATAAGCTGCGGATCACAACATCGGACCAGGGAGTTTGTTTTATGGTCGATAAGGGTCTCATCCTTCTGGCGGAGGACGAGCCGGAAATTGCGCAGATCCTCGATGCCTATCTCGTGCGCGACGGCTTCAGGACGGTCAGAGCCGCCGATGGCGAAACGGCGCTGACGCATCACGCCGTGCTGTCGCCCGATCTCGTTCTGCTCGACGTCCGCATGCCGAAGCTCGATGGCTTCGAAGTGCTGGCGCGCCTTCGGCGCGAGGGCAACACGCCGGTCATCATGGTCACGGCGCTGGCGGAGGACCTCGACCGCTTGACCGGGCTGCGGCTCGGTGCCGACGACTACGTGATCAAGCCGTTCAATCCGCAGGAGGTGGTGGCGCGCGTCAACGCCGTGCTCCGCCGTACCCGCAACGGCGCTGGCGCGACCGTGCTTCGCTTCGAGAATGTCGAGGTCGATCTCGACGCCCATGTCGCCTTTGTCGAAAAATCCGGCAAGAGGCAATCGGTGCCGCTGACACTCAGCGAGTTCCGCATTCTGGCGCATATGATCCGCCGCCCGACGCATGCCTTCGATCGCGCCGATATCCTCGATGCCTGCCTGCCGGACAGCGATGCGCTCGCCCGCACCGTCGACACCCACATCGCCAATCTCAGGCGCAAGCTGGAGGATCTCGGTGCCTGTGGTTTCTTCAGTGCGGTGCGTGGGGTCGGTTATCGTTTCGTGGAGCCGAGATGAAAATCAGCCTCTCGCGCCTGCCACTTGGCATTCTCACCGCGCTCGTGACGATCGTCCTGCTGATCATCAGCGTGTTCATCATCTATGCCGGCGTCGACTACATGGAGCCACGGCTGGAAGCGAAGATGCTTCAGCGGATGCCGCCGGAAGCGGCCCAGGCCTATACCGATTTCAATGCGGGTAAGCTGCCGAGCCAGGAATCGCTGCAGAAACTGCTCTCGACCATGCCGGAACTCGAGGAGTGGGCAAACTGGGAGGTGGACAAGATCATCCTCGGTTTCGGAATGACGGCGGTCACCTTCTGCGGGCTCGTCGGTTACTGGCTGGCCCGCAAGATCAGCCGGCCGCTCGAGGTGCTGGCCCAGGCGACGCAGGACCTCAGGGCGGGTGACTTCGCGGTGCGCGTCGGATCGATCCGCAAGGGTGCCAAGGAGGTGGCAACGCTCGTGAAGACCTTCGATGAGTTGGCGGCCGAGCTCGAGAATATGGAGAACCGGCTGCGTTTCAATACGATGGCGGTGGCGCACGAACTTCGCACGCCGCTGACGATCCTTCAGGGCAACCTTCAGGGCATGGCCGACGGCGTCTTCCCTCTCGAGCAGGAGAGGGTCCGGCAACTGCTGCTACAGGTGGAGGGGCTTTCCGCCCTGGTGGAGGATCTGCGCACCCTGTCGCTTGCCGCAGGCCAGAAACTGGTGACGCAGCGCCAGAGCGTCGATCTCGCCGCGGAGGCAGCCCAGGTTCTTGGGGCGTCGCGCACGCTGCTCGGGTCGGTGGGCATGTCCGTGGAGCTGTCGCTTCAGCCGGCCCAAGTCTCCGGCGACTCGCAGCGCCTGCGTCAGGCACTCCTGGCGCTGATCGAGAATGCCACACGCTACGCCGCGGATGGTGGTGTCCTGCGATGCGAGACGGGAAGGCGTGGTGCCGACGAGGCCTTCATCCGGCTGCTGGACCGCGGTCCGGGGCTGCCGGACGACGTTTCGACCCATTCGATCGACCTTTTCTGGCGCGGCGACGCCTCGCGATCACGGGCAACCGGCGGCACCGGCCTTGGCCTCTCCGTCGTTCAGGCGATCGCCAAAGCGCATGGCGGGCGGCTGGAATTCGCCTCGCGTGCCGGTGGCGGCGCAGTGATCACCATCGTCCTGCCGCGCGACAGCGCGGTCTGAACCCTCGGCCCGACGATCGCGGGCCGCATCACCAGTCGCTGAAGCGGGCTATAGGGCCCGGCGCCTTGTGAGATGCGCAATGGCTGCCGCAACACTTTGAACGCCGACCAGCAACCTGAGATAGGCGACGGTTCAGGGATGTCCGCTTTCGGGCCTATCCGACAGCTGGTCGCGTCCTGCCAGCGCAGGCGCTCAATTGTCGACGGCTTCTCCGCAATTCCTTGACAGTAACCGGGCAAACCCAGGCTGCCGGATATCCCGGCCGGCAGAGTTTGCTCTCAAGGATTGCACAATGTCCCTGGAATTCAGGCAGGAATACAGCGCGGATCTGCGGTTGCCCGCTCAAGGCGGCAAGACGTTCGGCGGGGAGCCACCCGCGTCTCCGCGACGGTCGGCCCCTGGACCGTTTGCCAGCGAGCGGTCGCCGGCCAAGGCATCGATCCTGGGTCATGTTCTGAAGCTCGGTCTCAGGGTGAGCCTGAAACGCGCCGTCGTCTTTTCGATGCGGTTTGCGCGCCACCCCTTGCTCACGGTGCGCTGGATCACGTTCCTCAGTGAATTCGGCGAACAATACCGATTGGGTCTGCCGCATGATGATCTCGTGCGCAAATCGATCCCGACCTTCTTCCTGCACGGCGCATCCTCCGGGGCGCGGCTCGACCTGCTGCGCGATCATTTCGACGTTGCAAGCGAAGTGCTTTCGCGCCGCTCTTTGATGGCGCTCTGGCGCGGAAGCACCCTGGAGATGGGAACAGTTTCCGGTCGCAGCGAAAACTACCGCATCCAGTTGCAGCTGGCCGACCATTGTGGCGCGCGCCACGAAGGGGCGTTCGCGATCCGGCTTCGCCGCCAGAGCGACGACTTTGCGCTGTGCACGGTCGGCTTCGTTTTCGTGCGCTGCGGCGACGAGGCTTACAGTCTTGCGATCGGCGGCATGCAGGGGCCGAAAGGCGAGGATGCCAAACGGTCGCTGATCACGGCCACGCGCGACCTTGGGGGCCTGCGCCCGAAGGATGCGGCATTGCTCGTCCTTCAGGGGCTGGTGTCCGAAGGGCACGCCGCCTGCCTCTACGCGGTTTCGAACGAGAACCATGTCATCAACCGTCGCCGGCTCAAGCGACGGAAGATGATGCTGGCCGACCTCGATGCCTATTGGTTTGACCGAGGCGGCGAGCCGGCCGGGCCTTTCGGCTTCAGCCTTCCGCTGACCGACGGTAGGGGTGTTCCTGAGGGCAATCGCCGCGAGCAAAGCAAGCGGGCTTTTCGCGATGTCGGCGCCTGGTTCTACTGAGCGGCGGCGCCTGGCACGTGAAGCCGCGGCATTTCGTCGGCGAGCGATGGCGAGTCTGTGGGCTGTCCGGCTATCGAGGCCGCTGGCGCAAGACGGTGTTCTACCGCGGCTATGGTCGCCGCCAAATTAGCCGGCGATTGGGTGTCGTCCTGGGCCGTGGCCGGGGCCGTGACGCAGCCGCCGAAGATCAGGGTCAATATCACCAAAATCATACGCATGGATGGCCAAACGCAGTGTCATTGCCGAGCTACCCCAAACCGCTCGTTGCAAGTTATGCTACGGCCGATTCGAAGCCGCAACTGGAGGTAATGCGTGGCCGTGGCCAGGAAGCTCAAGCCTCACACGGGTGGATGCCTGTGTGGATCAATCCGTTTTGAGGCGCAGGGAAAGGCGGGAAAGCCGCATACGTGTTCGTGCAAGATGTGCCAGCGTCATTCGGGAGCGCTGACGCTGTCCTGGGTTGAATTTCCCAGGGATGCCGTGGCCTGGACCGGTCCGGGCGGTGCTTCGTCGGTCTATCGTTCCTCGGACTATTCCAGCCGCGCCTTCTGCCCCACATGCGGCAGCAGCCTCGGTGCGATCGATGATGCGCCGGTCGTGGCCCTGCTCATCGGTGTTTTCGACAAGACCAGTTCTGCCGATCTGATCCCGACCAGCCACAGCTTCCGCTCCACGCGACCCAAGTGGTGGCACGTGGAGGCGGTGAAACCCGCGACCGAGAAAGACAGGTGAAAAGTGGTCGACGCAGCCGAAGGCTGCGTCGACAGGTCTTAGAGCAGCCCCTTTGCCGCGGCGCCGATGGCAATGATGCCGAAGGCGATCAGAACGAGACCCGAAACGCGCGATACCCAGACGACGAAGCTGTCGGGAAGCCGCGTCCTGGCGATCGCCACGCCACCGCTCAAGAAAAACCACCAGCCGAGCGACCCCAGAAAGACGCCCACGACGACGATGGCGGCGCTCAGTGCGTCGCCCGCTTCCGCGAGACCGAGGCCGGCGAAGATCGCGGCGAAGGAGAGGATCGTCGCCGGATTGGTCATCGTCAGCAGAAATGTGGCGATGGTCGTGCGGACGAGATCGCGTCCGCCGACATCGGCAGCTGCCGTCACCGCCTTCGGCCGCAGCCCGCGCCAGCCGAGCCAGATCATGAACAGCCCGCCGGCGAGACTGAGCGGCGTTGCGATCATCGCGAGGACCGCTGCGAAGGCAGCAAAACCGATCGCCGCAAGCGCGGCATAGGTGGCATCCGCGGCCGCCGTACCCAGCCCGCCGGCGACGCCTGCCCAGAAACCACGCTCCAGCGTGCGGTTGATGCAGAGCGCGCCGATGGGGCCGAGCGGTGCGGCGATCGCAAGACCGAGCAGGAGGCTTTTTCCAAACAGCAACGTAGACATAGGCGTAGGGCTCCGGCCGCGGCATGGCTCGACCCATCCGCTTCAAGGATGGCGCATGCCCGGCAAATCAAAAATGTTGCAGCAGACTTACAGCGCCGCGCGTCTTAAAAGACGCGCTAAGGTCGCTGTGACACGTCAAGGCGCTGCATATTTGCCCTCACATCGATGTCGACTTCAGGACATGTGCAGCAGCGCGGCCGTCAGGCGCGCGGCGCGGTCGTTGCCAGGCTCTCCCGGACGGTCGACAGCGCGATCACCGTTTCGCTTCGCGCCAGGAAGCGCCGTTGCTTCAGTTCGGCGAGGAACGGCTCGAGATCGCCGAGCGACGGCATCCGGACCTTGACGCAATAGGACCAGCCGCCGGTAACGTGATGGCATTCGGCCACGGCAGGGTGGTCAGCCATGAAGGCGCGGAACGCCGCCTCGTCCGCATCCGGCGCCAGGCCGACCCAGACGAAGGCAAGAACGTCGAGGCCGAGAGCGCGATGATCGACCTCGACGGTGAAATTTCGGATCACGCCATTGGCGACGAGCCGGCGGATGCGCTCATTGACCGCGGAGGGCGAAAGTTCGACAGCCGTACCGATGTCAGTCAGCGACCGCCGCGCGTCTTCAGCGAGAATTTCGATGATTTTTCTGTCTACGGCGTCCATGAATAACAAATACGTGGAAAAATGACTAATGTACAGAGGTTTTTTCGTTTTGTGAGGTGTTCGACCAAGGAAACGTTGGTGGAGCCGGTTATTCGATGTCCTTCAACGCATCGAGCGGGCCGGTCAGCGCCGTTCGCGGCTGCACCAGTTCCGGCTGGATGAGGTGAATGCGCGGCTGGGGGCGGGCTTCCTCGATGACCTCGAAGGCCTTGCTGATCATGCCCTCGACGTCCTGGCGGATCATGATGACCGGGAAGGGCAGAAAGGACGCGAAGGGGTCGTAGTCGTAGCAGCCGACGACGAGATCGGTGAAGTTCTCGTGCGGGTGCCCGGCCATGAAGCGCAGCAGGCCTTCGAAATTGATCGACGAGTTGACGAAGAGGCCGCGCGGCAGCTTGCCATGTTTCCCGTAAAAGGCCTCGAAGGCGAGCCTGGCATTGTTCGGTGCGTAACCCGTCGGCTGGATGCATTCGTCCGGATCGGCGCCGAGGAGCTCGTTTTTGACGGCACGGAACCCACGGATACGCTCGCGGCTGGCATGGTCGTCGCGGCCGCCGAAAAGGTAGAGCTCGTGCGGCTCGAGCGGGCCCGACGCCTGGAAGCGGCGGATGATCGCTTCGGTCAGCATCCGCCCGCCTTCGTAGTTGTCGCTGATGACAGAGGGCACCTTGGTGCCAGGCAAATCGATGTTGATGTGCTTGAGACCGGCCGCTTCGCAGACCTCGTGCACGCCATCGGGATCCGTGGCGCCACAGATGAACAACTCGTCGATCGAATAGGAGATCAGCGTCTCGGCGGTCTTGCGCTCCTCTTTCGGATCGCGGCTGGCGCTGACGACGATCGGGCACTGCCCTTTGCTGCGTACGTGCGCCTCGAAGGTTTGGGCCATCGACGAAAAATAGCGGTTGTCATGGATCGGCAGCAACAGGCCGATCAGGCCCGAGCGCGAGCTGCGCAGGCCGCGCGCTTGGCGGTTGGCCGTGTACTGGTGCGTCTCGGCAAGGCTGCGGATCAGCTCCGCCGTGCTTTCCTTGATCCGCCGCTTCTGCCAGGTGCCGTTCAGGACAGCACTTACGGTTGATGGCGAGCTGCCGGATAGCACCGACAGGTCGTAGATCGTCGCTTTCTTTTTGCCGCTGCTGGCCATCGCTTTCTCCTCTGATCGTTTTAGTGCCGATTTCCCCTTGACGAAAGATTAAGTCTGCACAATAGTTCTTGCACCATCGATTGTGCAAACAAGAAATATCGATTGTGCAATTTGTGGTGCCGTCTGAGGAGGCGGCGATCAGGGAGGCGAGGACAGCTTCGCCAGTGATGGTTGGAAACTGGAGGCCGGCGCTTGAATAGCGACCGGACGCGTTCCCTTTGCGGGAACGAGTGGAGGAGAGATATGATCAGGAAAATTCTCGTCGCCGCCCTGGCGACATCGCTGGCGCTTGCAAGCTCTGCGGCCGCCTTTGCGCAAGAGGCCGGCAAGGTCGGCGTCGTCGTCAAGATCGGCGGCATTCCATGGTTCAACGCCATGGAGGCGGGGATCAAGGAGCGCGGTCAGAAACTCGGCATTGACGCCTTCATGGTCGGCCCGACCAGCGCCGACCCGGCGCTGCAGGTGCGCGCGATCGAGGACCTCATCGCGCAAGGGGTGAAGGTGATCGGCGTGGTGCCGAACGACGCCAAGGTGCTCGAGCCGGTTCTCACCAAAGCCAAGGAAAAGGGCATCATCGTCATCACCCATGAATCGCCGAGCCAGAAAGGTGCCGACTGGGATTTCGAACTCGCGTCCTCGACCGGTTTCGGTGAAGCGCATGGCAAGCTGCTTGCCGAGAAGATGGGCGGCAAGGGCGAATACGCCGTGTTTGTCGGCTCGCTCACCGTGCCGCTGCACAACGCCTGGGCCGATGCGGCAATCGCCTACATCAAGAAGAACTATCCTGACATGGCGCTCGTTGGTGACCGCTACGGCGTCGCCGAAGACGTCGACAAGAGCCGCTCGACGGCACTCGACCTGATCTCCGCCCATCCGAACCTGAAAGGCTTCCTCGCCTTCGGCAGCCAGGGTCCGATCGGCGCCGGTCGTGCCGTCGAAGAACGCCGCAAGATCGGCGAGATCTTCGTGCTCGGTCCCTTCTCTCCCGGTCAGGGCCAGAAGCTGGTGAAGTCCGACGCGATCTCCGGCGGCTTCATGTGGAATCCGAAGCAGGCCGGCGAAGTCTTCGTCACCCTTGCCGACAAGCTGATGAAGGGCGAGGAGGTCAAGGACGGTGATGAAATCGAGGGTCTCGGCAGGGTCAAGCCTGACTTCGATAACCGCAACATCATCGTCGACCAGCTCGTGCCGATCAACAAGGACACCGTTGCCGACCTCGCGGCAATGGGCCTCTGACGTCCAGAGTTTAAGAGTTCTCCCGGCTGCTGGGCCGGCTCCGGCCGGCCTGGCAAGTCCCCCTCAGCTGTAAGGGAGCGGGATGAGGAAAAGTGTTTGCGGCTTTCCGCCCGCATTCCGCTCCAACCTGACGATTTAGGGGCACATGTTCATGCACCAGCTTGCGACCGCGGGAGGAAGCGAAAAGCCGCTTCTGTCCCTGCGCGACATCAACATGACCTTCGGTGGCGTCAGAGCGCTCAAGAATGTGAGCTTCGACGTTCGCCCGGGCGAGGTCCATTGCCTCGCCGGTGAAAACGGCTGCGGCAAGAGCACGCTGATCAAGATCATCACCGGCGTCTACCGCCCCGCCGACGGCGCGTCGATCGAGTATGACGGCGAAACCTATTCCCACATGTCACCGGTGACCGCGCAGGATCGGGGTATCCAGGTGATCTGGCAGGATCTGGCGCTGTTTCCCGAAATGAGCGTTGCCGAGAACATCGCCTTCCAGACAGTGCTCGGCCGGTGGCCGAAGCTTGTCGACTACGGCCGCATGCGTCAGATCGCCAAGGACGCGCTTGCCCGCCTCGGCGTGACGCTCGACGTCGATCTGCCACTGAAGGAATACGCCATCGCCCAACGCCAGATCGTGGCCATCGCCCGGGCGCTCGTCGGTGAAGCGAGACTCGTCTTCATGGATGAGCCGACGGCCTCCCTGACCCAGTCGGAAACCGACCATCTGCTCGACATCGTGCGCGGCCTGTCCGCCTCCGGCGTCGCCGTCGTCTTCGTCAGCCATCGGCTGGCAGAGGTGCTGGAGATTTCAAGCCGCATCACGGTGCTGCGCGACGGCGCGCTGGTCGGCGTCTATCCCGCCTCGGGCATGACCCAGTCGCGCATCACCGAACTGATGACCGGCAAGACCTTCGATCAGCGGGTGCGGGCGAAGTCTCGCGATGATCAACCGATTGTCCTCGAGGTCAAAGGTCTCTCCCGTCCTGGTCAGTTCGAGGATGTTTCGCTCACGGTTCGGCGCGGCGAGACGCTCGGCATAACAGGCCTGCTCGGCGCGGGGCGTACAGAGCTGGCGCTGACCCTCTTCGGCATGCTGAAGCCCACTTCCGGCACCATTGCGCTTGAAGGCCGGCAGGTTCGCTTTTCCTCCAACCGCGATGCGATCAGGGCCGGCGTCGCCTATCTTTCGGAGGACCGGCTGTCGCTCGGCCTCATCCAGCCGCAATCGATCGCCGACAATCTGGTGATCAGTTCGCTCGACAAGATCCTTGCAGGCGGTCTGCTTTCGGACGAGCGCAAGGGTGGCCTCGTCGGTCGCTGGATCGCCGATCTCGGTGTCAAGATCGGACTGCAGCAGGATGCGATCTCGACCCTTTCGGGCGGCAACCAGCAGCGCGTGGCGATCGCCAAGTGGCTGGCGACCGACCCGAAGCTCCTGATCCTTGACGCGCCCACTGTCGGCGTCGATGTCGGTGCCCGCGCCGGCATCTTCGACATCGTCGCCCGGCTTGCCGAAAGCGGGCTTGCGATCATCCTGATCTCCGACGAGGTGCCGGAAGTCTATTTCAACGCCGACCGCGTGCTGCACATGGCGCAGGGCCGCATCGTCGGCAGCTATGATCCGCGCGCATCGTCGCTCGCCGAGATCGAGGGAGCTGTCTATGCGTAGCTTCGCCCGCACCCATGCGACGGAAGTGTCGCTGCTCGCCGTCATCATCGCGATCAGCGCGGTGCTTTCGGTCTCGACCGCCAACTTCTTCTCGCTCGGCAACGCCTTCGACCTTTTGAACATCAGCTCGGTCAATATCATCTTCGCCGTCGGGCTGCTCGTGGTGCTGATCGCCGGCGGCATCGACATCTCCTTCGCCGTTGCCGCCTCCGTCGTCCAATACGGCACGGCGATCGCGCTCGGCTGGATCGGCGGCGGCGGCTGGATCTCGGGGCTCCTGATTGCCGGATCGATCGGCATCCTGCTCGGCGCCATCAACGCCTTCCTGATCCATCGGTTCAAGGTGATCTCGATCGTGGCGACGATCTCCACCTTCAATATCTACTTCGGCCTCCTGATGTTCTTCACCAAGGGTGTGTCGATCTACGACCTGCCGGATTGGCTGACGGACCGCGTCATCCTGTTCGAACATGAGATGCCGGATGGAACCTGGATCGAGATCACCCTGCCTGTCCTGGTGATGGTCATCTGCGTCATCGCCACCTGGGTCTTGATCACCCGCACCACCACCGGCCGCCAGCTCTACGCTTTCGGCGACAATCCGGAGGGTGCGCGCCGTTTCGGCATCAACATCGGCGCGATGCAATTCATCGCCTTCGGCTGGCTTGGCCTGATGGCCGGCATTGGTGGCCTTATCCAGGCCCACTACGCCCAGGAGGTGGTACCGAACGCGCTTTACGGCCGCGAACTCGACGTACTTGCGGCCGTGGTTCTCGGCGGCGCGCGGCTTGGCGGTGGCAGGGGCTCGGTGCTTGGCTGCGTGCTCGGCGTGCTGCTGATCTCGATCACCCAGAACGGCCTCAACCTGATGGGTGTCTCGCCCTTCGCCTTCAAGATGATCATCGGCGCCATCATTCTTGCAGCAATCACGCTCTCCAACACCAACATCGAGCGGCTGCTGCCCTTCATCGCTCAGAAAGGCGCCGGACGATGAGCACGATCGTTGAACGCGTAAAGACTCTGTTCGGGCCGGAAATGGCCGGGCCGGGGCTGGCTTTCCTCGCCGTGGTGCTCACCTTCGGCATTGCCTCGCCGCAGTTCCTGAGTGTGGCCACCTTCGGCTCGGTTGCCTTCCAGCTGCCGGAACTCGGGCTTCTGACACTTGCTATGCTGCTGCCGATCCTGACCGGCGGCCTCAATCTGGCGATCACCTTCACGGCCAACATCGCCGGGCTGACGCTTGCCTGGGTTCTGCAGGCAAACGGCGGTGTGGATGCGGGCCCCGGCGCCTTTGTGCTCGGCTCGGTTCTGGCGCTTCTGGTCGGTGCGGCGAGCGGCGTGATCATGGGGCTGGTGATCGCCTTTACCCGCGCCCATCCCATTCTCGTGTCGCTGTCGATGATGATCTTCCTGCGCGGTCTCGGTGAGTTCCTGACGCGCGGCGGTGACGTCTCCGGTTTTCCGGCTTTCCTCGGCCCGCTCGGTCATGGCTCGCTTCTCGGCGTGCCGATCCCGCTCATCGTCTTCATCGCCTGTGTGTTCGCCTGGAACCTGCTGCTTTCGCGCAGCAAGCTCGGCTTCAACACCTATATGATCGGCTCCAACCTCGATGCGACGCGCTATTCCGGCATCAACACCCGCAAGGTCATCGTGCTCGTCTACGCGCGCTCGGGTGCGATGTGTGCGATTGCCGGCATCATCATGCTGGCGCGCTTCAATTCCGTGCGCATCGGCCACGGGGAAAGCTATCTGCTGATCACGGTGCTTGCCTGCTTCCTGGGCGGCGTCAATCCGTTCGGCGGCTTCGGCCGGGTCATTCCCGTCTTCGTCGCGCTGGTGGTGCTCCAGCTTCTCTCGTCCGGGCTCAACCTTGTCGGTGCCAACCAGCATCTGGCGACCGCCGTCTGGGGACTGCTGCTTGCCGGCGTCATGGTGCTGCGCTTCGTCGCCACCAAGTTCAAGATTTCGTTTGTCAGAAAGGAAACATGACCATGCAGGGTTTTGGCGTCCATACGAGCATGTGGACCATGAATTGGGATCGCCCCGGTGCCGAGCGCGCCGTCGCCGCCGCGGTGAAATACGGCGTGGATTTCATCGAGATCCCGATGCTCAACCCGCCGGCGGTCGACACCGCCCACACCCGGGCGCTGCTTGAGAAGAACAAGCTGCGCGCGGTCTGCTCGCTCGGCCTGCCGGAACGTGCCTGGGCGTCCGTTCGCCCTGATGCGGCGATCGAGCATCTGAAGGTGGCGATCGACAAGACGGCCGATCTCGGCGGCGAGGCGCTGTCCGGTGTCATCTATGGCGGCATCGGCGAGCGCACCGGCGTGCCGCCGACAGAGGCCGAATACGACAACATCGCCCGCGTCCTGCAGGCAGCCGCCAAGCATGCCAAATCGCGTGGCATCGAACTCGGCGTCGAGGCGGTCAACCGCTACGAGAACCACCTGATCAACACCGGCTGGCAGGCGGTCGACATGATCAGGCGGGTCGGCGCCGACAATGTCTTCGTCCATCTCGACACCTACCACATGAACATCGAGGAGAAGGGCATCGGCACCGGCATTCTCGATGCGCGAGAACATATCAAATACATCCACCTTTCCGAGAGCGATCGCGGCACGCCCGGCTACGGCAACGTCGCCTGGGACGAGATCTTCGCGACGCTGGCCGCGATCGGCTTCAAGGGCGGTCTGGCGATGGAGAGCTTCATCAACATGCCGCCCGAGGTCGCCTATGGTCTCGCCGTCTGGCGTCCCGTGGCCAAGGACGAAGAGGAAGTCATGGGCAATGGCCTGCCGTTCCTGCGGAACAAGGCGAAGCAATACGGATTGATCTAGGCGGGCGCGCGTTCAGCGCCGCCCGGATCAGGACGGGAGGGTTGCGTCATGCCAGTTGCAGCGGACGAAGATGCCGGTACGGTCGCCGTGCTCGATGTCGGCAAGACCAACGTGAAGCTGAATGCGGTCACGACGGACGGTGTCGTCCTGGAAACGCTGAGCGTTGCCAATCCGGTGTTGCCGGGACCGCCCTGGCGACATCACGACCTCGATGGGCTCGGCGAATGGATCTTCTCCCGTCTGGCAGACCTCGGCCGCCGCCACCCGTTACGGACCTTCGTCGCCGCCGGCCACGGGTCCGGAGGCGTGCTTGTCGGCGATGATCCGGATGCGGCTGCCGGTGTGGCTCTGCCGATGATCGACTACGAACAGCCGCTGCCGGACGAGATCCGGCGTGGCTATGCGCCGCTTGCCGGCTCCTTCTTCGACCGGGGCAGCGCGACGATGCACAGCGCCACTCACCAGGCGCGCCAGCTCTACTGGATGGAGGAGCACGCGCCGGACGCGGTGAGAGGGGCACGCTGGTATCTTGGATTGCCGCAATATTGGGCGTGGCGGTTGTCGGGTGTCGCCGTCTCCGAGGCGAGCTTGCTCGGTGCCCAGTCGCATCTCTGGAATGTCGCAGAACGCCGCTTCGCACCGATCGTCGACGCCCGCGGATGGCGGCGGCTGATGCCGGACTTTGCCGATGCCTGGCAGGTTCTGGGATGCGTGCGGCCGGAACTTGTTCGCCGCTTTGGACTGCCGGAGGGTCTCAATGTGCTGGCCGGAGGCCACGACAGCAGCCTGAACCACTATCGCTATCATGCGGCCGGTCTCGGCGATTTCATCGTCGTTTCCACCGGAACATGGATCGTCGGCTTTTGCGGCCAGACGGCGCTCGATCGGCTCGATGAGCATCGTGGGATGACGCTCAACAGCGACGTCTTCGGTCGCCCGCTCGCTGGTGTGCTCACCATGGGCGGCCGGGAGTTTTCGCATGTCGCGGGTCACGAGCCGCCGGAGGCGCTGGTGTCTGACGACGTGGTCCTCGGTCTGATCGCGAAACGGACCATGGCGCTGCCGTCCTTTGGCGACGACGGCGGCCTTTTTCCGGGGAGTGCCGGGCGCGGTCGCATCAGCGGACCGCCACCGGAGACGCCGATCGAGCGCAAGGCGCTGGCGCTTCTCTATTGCGCGCTGCTGACGGCCGAATGTGTCGAGGCGCTCGGGCCCGGGCGGCTGGTCGTGCTCGATGGAAGTTTCTTGCGCGACCCCCTCTATGCCCGCCTCGTCGCAGCAGTGCTGCCGAACCGGCGGGTCCGCTTCAACATGGACGCCCACGGTGTGGCATCCGGGGCCGCGCTGCTTGCAAGGGAAGGCCGTCGTTCAAGGCCGCCTGCGCTCTCGCTCGCCGATCCGTGCGACGTCTCGCACCTTTCGCCGGCCGTTGCCGTCTACGCGTCGCAATGGCGGGCGCGCGTCCGCGCCGGGCAAAACAATGATTTCAGTCGCGACTTCGAAAGGACATATCGATGACCAAGACCGACATTCTGTCGCTGCGCCGCGAGATGGTGAGCATCTGCTGCCGGATGAATTCGAGCGGCATCAACCAGGGCACTGCCGGCAACATTTCGGTGCGCACCAACAACGGCTTCCTGATCACGCCATCGTCGCTCGCTTATGAGACGATGCAGCCCGAAGACTTGGTCGAAATGGATTTCGACGGCACCTATGCCGGTCTTCGCCCATCGTCTGAATGGCGCTTTCACCGCGACATCCTGAGGGAGCGCCCGGATATCAACGTCGTGCTGCATTGCCATTCGATTTATGCAACCACGCTTGCCTGCCATCACAAGACCATTCCGAGCTTCCACTACATGACCGGCATTGCCGGCGGAACGACGATCCGCTGCGCTGAATATGCGACCTTCGGCACCCAGGCGCTGTCCGACAACGCGCTCGTCGCGCTCAAGGACCGCACGGCCTGCCTGCTCGGACAGCACGGCCAGATCTCGCTCGGCAAGACGCTCGAGTCGGCCCTGTGGCTCGCAATCGAGGTCGAGACCCTCTCGCGCATGTATGTGCAGGCACTGACGCTCGGCGAGCCGCCCATTCTGCCTGATGATGAAATGGAGCGGGTCATCGCCCAGATGCGCCGCATGAGCTACGGCCAGGCGCCCGATGGCGAGGGCGTCAACGATGTCGCCCGCCCCCGGGCGGCTGTCTGAACGTGTCGTTCGACGTGACCTTGTCCGACATCGTCCTTCGTCCCGCTGGCGCTGCGGTATCAGCGAGTGCACGTGCGTCAAATGCGTGCCGACGCTCGTGGTGCCTCGCGTCCCTATTCTTCCCGGGTTTGCGAAATGGGGTGAATCAACTAATGCTCGGCCATGATGCAACGATACCTGAGTCGGAGAAACGGCACGTCGAACGAGAGGCGGCGCCTCTCTAGGAGCGGTCGCGCACCCATGATGGTCGCGGCGTCGCTGGTAGCGGCTGCGGCGATGTCGGGTTGCGCGACACGCCAGGACGTCGGCACGCCGACCGGCAGCGCCATGGTTCCCTCGGAAAACGCTCTGATCCTGCCTCCGCCCGGTGGCCCGGCGGTCTTGAACGTCGTCGAACGGCGTCGCACGAACGCCATCGAGCAGGATATCTATTTGTACACGTCGGCGGCAACGCCCGGCCAGAACGTCCTGCAGGCCAAGTTCTTCGGGCCGATGGACGCCAAATTCGATCAACAGAAGAGCAGTGGCTACGCCGGTATTCAGGACAACAGGATGATGGCAGAGGCGCGCCGGGCGTTGCCCGGTGTTTCCCTGGCGCTCAATCCCTATTTCCTCCAGAACAACTACGGCCCCTTCGGCTATGCCTTCGGACGAGGCCGGGCGAACGACGCCTGCATCTTTGCCTGGCAACAGATCCGCCAGCAGGAAAACCATCGTTCTCCGCTCAAGGGCTACGGCACCATTCAGATCAAGCTCCGCTACTGCGTGATCGGCGCGAATGAGGCGGAACTCCTGGCGCCGGTCTATGGCTATACGATCACCGGTACCTTCGGCGATCCCGCCTGGAACCCCTATGGCGCGCCGCCGCCGCTGGAAGCGGGGCTCGGCCGGACCGGCAGTCCGATCTATGCAAGGGAACAGGCGCCGACGGAGAGTGTCCCCGTCGCGGTCACGAGACGCCAGCCGCAGCCGGTCATGCGGCGAGAAGTTCGCAGTGTCCCATCGACACAGACCAAACAGCTGGTTGTCACGCCGACGGCGGCGTCATCGATTCCGGTTCCTCAACCGGACGGGACTATGACGCTGCCGCAGCCGGATGGTCGGGCGCAAACGGTGCCGACCGTGATCGTGCCGGTGCCAACATGCGATGCGCAGCAGGCTGGCACAGCATGCCCTTAATCGACTGCTAACCATCCTTTGTTATGGGCTGGTGTCGGTTCAGGGACTCGGTCGAACATAGATCGAGCAATACCAGTGGCATGATGCCGAACGCTGGAAGGCAAATGTATGAGCAAGGTCGGATCGGTTGCCGCTTGGGCTTTTTTCTCGCTTTGCGTCATTGCCGTCATCACGTTGCCGGTCAACCTCCAGACACAGCTGATCGTCAGCGTCCTGATCGTCACCTTCATGGCCGTTCTGAAGCTCGTCAATGCCGGCGGGCGCTGGCGCTTGATCGCGCTTGCCTTCGGCACGGCCGTCGTTCTGCGCTATGTCTACTGGCGCACGACGAGCACTTTGCCGCCGCTCAACCAGCTTGAAAATTTCATTCCGGGCTTCCTGCTCTATCTCGCTGAAATGTATAGCGTGATGATGCTGTCTTTGAGCTTGTTCGTGGTGGCGATGCCGCTACCGCCGCGCAAGGCGAGCTCCATCTCGCCCGGCAAGTTTCCGAAGGTCGATGTCTTCGTTCCCTCCTACAACGAGGATGCGGGTCTGCTCGCCAATACGCTCGCCGCCGCAAAGGCGATGGACTATCCGGCGGACAAGTTGACGGTCTGGCTTCTCGACGATGGCGGCACCCAGCAGAAGCGCATGTCGGCGAACCTCATCGAGGCACAGCGCGCCTCGGCCCGCCATGTCGAGCTGCAGGCGCTTTGCGATGATCTCGGCGTGCGCTACCTCACGCGCGAGCGCAACGAGCACGCCAAGGCGGGCAACCTCAACAATGGCATGCTGCATTCCGATGGCGAGCTGATCGCCGTCTTCGACGCCGACCATGCGCCGGCGCGCGACTTCCTGCTGGAAACCGTTGGCTATTTTGAGCAGGATCCGAAGTTGTTTCTGGTGCAGACGCCGCACTTCTTCCTTAACCCGGACCCGCTCGAGCGCAACTTGCGCACCTTCGAAAAGATGCCGAGCGAGAATGAAATGTTCTACGGCATCATTCAGCGCGGCCTCGACAAATGGAATGCCGCCTTCTTTTGTGGTTCGGCCGCCGTTCTCAGGCGCAAGGCGCTGGAAGATGCCGATGGCTTCAGCGGCATGAGCATCACCGAGGATTGCGAGACGGCACTTGCCCTTCATGGGCGGGGCTGGAACAGCATCTATGTCGACCGCCCGCTGATCGCAGGTTTGCAGCCGGCGACCTTCGCAAGCTTCATCGGCCAGCGCAGCCGCTGGGCGCAGGGCATGATGCAGATTCTTCTCTTCCGCTTCCCGTTGTTCAAGGGCGGCCTGTCGATCCCGCAGCGGCTTTGCTACATGTCATCGACGCTCTTCTGGTTGTTCCCGATCCCGCGGACGATCTTCCTTTTCGCCCCGCTCTTCTACCTGTTCTTCGACCTCGAGATTTTCACGGCGTCGGGCGGCGAGTTTCTCGCCTATACGCTTGCCTACATGCTCGTGAACCTCATGATGCAGAATTATCTCTATGGCTCGTTCCGCTGGCCATGGATCTCCGAACTCTACGAGTTTGCGCAGACGGTGCATCTCCTGCCGGCCGTCATTTCGGTGTTACTGAGGCCGAGCCGGCCGACCTTCAAGGTGACGGCAAAGGACGAATCGATCCAGGAAAGCCGCCTGTCCGAGATCGGCCGGCCGTTCTTCGTCATCTTCGCGGTGCTCTTCGTTGCGCTGCTGATAACCGTCTACCGGGTCTACACCGAGCCATACAAGGCTGACGTGACGCTGGTCGTCGGCGGCTGGAACCTCCTGAACCTGATCATGGCCGGTTGCCTGCTCGGCGTTGTTTCCGAGCGCGGCGAACGGGCCGCCTCGCGCCGCGTCAAGGTCAGCCGTCGTTGCGAGTTCGGCGTTGCCGAGCAATGGTATCCGGCAACGATCGAAGACGTTTCCGCGCATGGAGCACGCGTGCAGGTCTATGGCATCGACCCGACGGCGCTGCCGACCGACACGGAAGGGGCGATCCGCTTCGAGCCCTATAGCGGCAGCGGCATACCGGAGACGCTGCCGGTCTCGATCAGGAACAAGGAGGTCGCCGGCGATATCACCGTCATCGGCTGCCGCTATCTGCCCCAGGTCGCGCGCCATCACAGCCTGGTCGCCGATCTGATTTTTGCCAATTCGCGGCAATGGAGCGAATTCCAGAGCGCCCGGCGCGGCAACCCCGGCCTGCTGCGCGGCACGCTCTGGTTCCTCTGGCTGGCGCTTTACCAGACCAGCCGGGGCCTGATCTACTTCCTGCGCAGTCTGCGCACTTCCGAAGCGCAGAAGGAGGGAACCTGATGATCAGAGGCATCCTCCTCGCTGCCCTGTTGACCGTCACGACACAGGCGGCTGCCCAGCCCGCGCCTTTCGACATGTCCGGCGAGCGCCCGGCGGATGTGCCGCTACGGCAACGGCCGGCAGAGGCCGGCGGAAAGAGCGGTCTGCCGGCCGAGCGGCCGATCGCCGCCAAGCTGCCGGATGACTTCAAGCGCTTCATCATTCCGTTCAGTGCCTTGTCGCTGACGGGGGAGGTCGATGAGCGCACCTGGTCTGTCTATCTGACGCCGGCGCAGGCGCAGTCTTCGGCGACGCTTAATTTTTCCTACCAGAACGCGATTGTCGTCGCCCCGGAAGCGTCGACGCTTTCGGTTTTCGTCAACGGCGAACTCGCCGGTGAAGGTCCGGTCGGTGCAGCGGAGACGGCGGCTCAGCTGAGCTACGATCTGAAGCCCGGCCTGCTGCATGCCGGTACCAATGACATTCGCTTCAGGGTCCGCCAGCGTCACCGCACGGATTGCACGGTCGAATCGACCTATGAGCTGTGGACCGAGATCGCTCCGGACACCGCCTTCATCCGCTTTTCTTCCGGCGAAAGCGCTTCGCTTTCCAGCCTCGACGACGTGCGCGCGGTCGGTCTCGACGAGCGCGGCAGGACGCAGTTCAACCTGGTCGTTCCCGGTCTGCAGCAACCGAGCCGAACGGCAGCGCTGATGCGCCTTGCGCAGGGGTTGGCGCTGCGCGGCCAGATGCCCGCCCAGCAATTCGCGCTTAGCGAAACCATGCCCGAACTCGGGAAGCCGGGCCAGATCACCGCACTCGTCGGCACCGCCGAAGAAGTGGCGCCGCTGATCGAGCGGCTGCCCGACGGGGCCTCCAGCGGGCCAGTTGCCATGTTCGTGCGCGACAGCAAGACCAAGGCTTCGGTGCTGGTCATCAGCGGCCCGGACTGGTCTGCAGTTCAGGAGGCGATCGAAGGCGTCACCCAGCCGATGGACCGACCGAGCAACGTGCCGCGCGACGTCATCGGCACCGGGCGCTGGCTTCTGCCGGAGACGCCATTGGTCGTTTCCAACGCGCGCCTGCGGTTCTCCGAGCTCGGGGTGGAGACCAGCGAGTTCACCGGCCGGCGCTTTCGCGCGCGCTTTTCGGTTGCCGTGCCGTCGGATTTCTATGCGGATGCCTATGGCGATGCGACGCTGCTGCTCGACGCTGCCTATACCGAGGCCGTTCTTCCCGGCAGCCACATCGACATCTACGTCAACGGCAACATCGCCTCGACCATTCCGTTAAATTCGGTGACGGGCGATATTCTGCGACATCTGCCGATCAATGTGACGATGCGCCACTTCAAGCCCGGCCCCAACCTGATCGAGATCGAGGCGGTGCTGCTTGCCGAGCCGGACAAGGCTTGTGCGCCGGGGACGCCGGCTGCAAGCGATCCGCGTTTCGCGCTCTTCGACACTTCGGAGCTGCGCATGCCGGACTTTGCACGGATCGGCCGGCGGCCGAACCTCGCGGCAATTTCCGGGGCTGGAGCACCCTACCGCAACGACGCTGCCGCCGTTCCGCTCTTTCTCGACCGTGCCGATGAGGACACATTGTCGGCAGCCGCGACATTTCTTGGCCGGCTCGCCGTTGCCGGTGGCAGGCCAATCCTCGTGGAGATGATCACGTCGCCACTTGCGGCCGGCAGCCGCAACGCGCTTTTCGTCGGCGCCATGCCACAGTTACCGAAGACGGTGCTGACGCAAGTCGGGATCGATTCGACGCGGCAGATGTCCTGGGGCAATGCCACGGATACGGGGCAAAGAGATGAGACGCAAAGGGCCATCGACGAATGGCGCACCCGTCTGAGCGGCGGCGCGTGGCGAAATCAGCTGACAGGCTTTCAGACCTGGGTAAAGCAGGAGTTCGATATTTCGCTGAGCTCCTTGCGCATCATGCCCGAAGCGCAGGCCGAGTTCGCTCCGCCGGAAAGCGCAAGCCTGGTGCTTGCTCAGGGCGCCAATCCGACAGACGATGCGACCTGGACGCTGCTGACGGCGCCGACAGCCAAGCGCTTGCGCGAGGGGACTTCAGCGATCGTAGATGTCACGCGCTGGCAGCAACTCGCCGGTCGGGTCTCGGTTTATGAGCCGGCGACTGACAATATCGACGTCACGCCGGTCGCCGGGTTCGATTTCGTTCAGACGCAACCGCCGTCTCTTACCAATTATCGCCTGATCCTGGCGAACTGGCTGTCCAGCAACATCATGTTCTACGCGCTGCTGTTGATCGTGCTGTCCGTGCTCCTGGGGCTGGTGACATCCTCGATGCTGACACGGCTTGGGCGCCGCCAATGAGGTGGCGAACCGCTCTCTTTGCCGGGCTGCTTGCCCTCATGATCCCGGTCGCAGCCGGTGGGGCTGAAGAGGGCGGCTCGGTGAGTGCAAGGGACTGGGAACAATACAAGGCCCGCTTTCTCGATGCGGGCGGGCGCATCATCGACGACGGCAACGGCAATGTCAGCCACAGCGAAGGACAGGGCTATGGCCTGCTTTTGGCCGTGCTGGCGGAAAACCCGGCCGATTTTGCGCTGATCTGGTCGTTCACCCGTCGCGAGTTGCTGTTGAGAGATGACGGCTTGGCGGCCTGGAAATGGAGCCCGACCGAAACGCCCCACGTCGTCGACATCAACAATGCCACCGATGGCGACATTTTGATCGCCTATGCACTGGTCTTGGCCGGCGAGCGCTGGCAGCGGGAGGACTATCTGCAAGCGGCGGCGCGGATTGCGAAAGCTGTCCTCGACCGTGCCGTGCTCGACCATGGCGGTCAGACGCTGCTCATGCCGGGCGTCTCGGGTTTCGGAACGGCCGACCGGCCGGATGGCCCCGTGGTCAATCCGTCCTACTGGATCTTCGAGGCGTTCCCAGCGCTCGACCGGGTGGCGCCGTCGCCGCGCTGGAAGGAGCTTTCCGACACCGGCCTATGGCTTCTCGGTGCCGCGCAGATGGGCTCGCGAAAATTGCCGGCCGACTGGGTCAGCCTTCGAACGACACCCAAGCCTGCTCAGGGCTTTCCGGCCGAATTCGGTTACAATGCTCTGCGCGTACCGCTTTACCTGGTGCGCGCTGATATGGGCGATCGGGATCTGATGGCGCGGTTGCGAAAGGGGATTGCCGGCAGCGACGACGCGCTGATCCTCAGCGACGCGGCCGGTGCCGTGCAGACGAGCCTGATGGACCCCGGTTATCGTTTTGTTAACCATATTCTGGCCTGTGTCTTGGACCGGGTCCCGATACCCGACAGCGTCAAGGTGTTCAGCCCGACGCTATACTATCCTTCCACGCTGCACCTGTTGGGGCTGTCTTACGTGAAGGAGAAGCGTCCGGAGTGTCTATGAAGTCCTCAATCGTTGCCATTGCCGCTGTTATGACCACGGCGATCGGGGTTGCCGGACTGACCGATGGCGGATTTCTGCGCCAAGATGACAAGAAATTCAATAGTTTGTCCGCAGCCAATCAGGAGGCCTCTGTCGCCGTCGGCAGTGTCGCGGACAAAGGCGGACGAAGCTCTGCTGCGCATTTTACCGAGGTTGCACAGGCGGAAAAGCCTTCGGAAGAAGGCGCCAGTCAGGCCAAACCGGAGCCTGTCGTCGACGAATCGGCACTTCGCTATTTCGCGGCCAAGGGGGATACGGCCCGTCTGCAGGCCGAGATCTCGCGCCTGCGCTCGCTTTATCCCGATTGGGTCCCGCCCGCCGATCCGCTGGCGGTGCCGCGCAACACCGATGTCGCGCTTGAAACCATGTGGCGGCTCTATTCGGAAGGCCGCTACGCCGAAGTCCGCAAGGCGATCGCCGAGCGTCAGGCGAAGGAGGCCGCCTGGCAGCCGCCGTCGGACCTCCTGGAGCGCCTCAATGTCGCCGAGGCGCGGGCCCGGCTGGTGAACGCCTCCGAACTCAAGCAGTATGAAACCGTGATTTCGATCGCCGCGAGCACGCCGAGCCTTCTCACCTGCTCGGAGGTGGATGTGCTGTGGCACGTCGCCAATGCCTTTGCTCAAACCAAGCGGCCGGAGCGCGCCCGCGATGCCTATCTCTATGTACTGAAGAGTTGCGAAAACGCTCCCGAACGGCTCGCGACCGTGCAGAAGGCTGCGGCGGTGCTGCCCTACGCGACACTGCAGGACTTGCTTGCGCTTGAGCGCACCACGCCTGAGGGCGTGCCGGAATTCGAGAGCATCCGCGACGATCTGGCCCGTCGCTTCGTCGCAGAAGGTGATGAAGACAAGGCGCTCGCCGTCGATCCCAGATATGTGCAGCGTGTCGAGACGCTGGCCGAGACCGGTGGGGCGGCAAGCGACGCGCTGCTGCTCGGCTGGTATCAGTTGCGCCGAGACAATATGAGCGCGGCCGAACAATGGTTCCGGCGCGCCCACGACAAGGAAGATTCCGCCTCCGCCTCGCAAGGTCTGGCCCTCACGCTGATTGCGCGGAACGCGCCGGCCGAAGCCGAAGCGGTTCTCTATCCGTGGCGCGCGAGCTCACCCGACGCGCTGGCGACCTATTTTGCCGCCACTGCCAACCTTCTGGCGATCGATCCGCCGGTGGCGCTGGATGCGGCAGTGCTGGCCCGGATTGCCCAGGAGACAACGAAGGGCCGCGATGCGGCGACGGCACAGCAGTTCGGCTGGTACGCCCGTGCCCTCAACCAGCCGGCAACAGCGGCGCTGTGGTTTGCGACGGCGCTGCGCTGGAAGCCGGACGACGAGCCGTCGGCCTATGGGCTTGCGCTCAGCCGCGATCAGCTGGGTGACAAAGACGGCGTTGTCGAAATCCAGCGTTTGTGGTCGGGGCGCTCAGAGCGTATCGCTCGTCTTGGCGAGGTCAAGGATAAGCTCGAGGAAGTCAACCGGACGCAGGTCCCGACGGCCGAGGCGCAGGCGTACACCCCGCCCCAGTCGTCCACCCGCGCGACGGCGGTGGCGGAGGTCGTTGAGCAGCCCGTCACCCGGAGGCCGCGCACGGGCGGCACTGCCCAAAAGGCGGTGCGAAGCGGGGCCGGTTGCCGGACGACCATTAATCCCGCCGGCTTGGCGCCGCAGGCGGCGCTGGCCCGTGGCTGGTGCCTCATGGACCTCAATCGACCTCTGGAGGCGGCTGAAGCTTTCGAGGTCGCGCTCCAGGCTGCTGCATCGCAGATCCGCGAAGACGCAGCCTATGGCCAGAGCCTTGCCTACTTGCGCGCCGGCCTGACCAACAAGGCGGCGGTTTCCGCAACCAAGTCGACGCAGACAAGGGGGCGGGTGGACGAGCTGCAGACGGCAATCCTCGCTGACCGGGCTATTGCAGCTTTCGATGCCAAGCGCTACCGCGAGGCAATCCTGTTTCTCGATCAACTCGGGCAGATTTCGACCCGCCGCCAGGATCTGATGGTGCTGCGCGGGTATTCCTACATGAACCTCAAGTACTACGCCGAGGCGCGGCGGATCTTCGAAGCGCTTGCCGCCACCGGCAATCGCGACGCGATGCAGGGGCTTGCCGCCGTCGAGGCCAGCCAGGAAATCTGGCCAAACAAGAACTGAACGGTGATCGCCCTTGGCGTCACCGTAATCCTGCTGTTGTAAGGACGCTGAGATGCGAACGGTCCCGGGCCGGGCGCCCGCCGGCCCGCTCGCGCACAAGATGCAATCGACCGGCGGCTGCGGATTTGCATATCATGCTTGGCTTTGCCCCTCTTTGGAAGGAAATTAGCGAAACGCGGTGCTATCGTCCGGGCACTTCGCGGCGTTGATATCATTGCATTCGTCGCGATCCGCGTAGAGGATGGAACGCATTTCGTCCGGCCGCTGTGGGAGGAGACCGCGCGGCCCGGAACGAGGGGAGGACAGAACATGTTTCAGGGCGGATTGACCTTCGCGCTCGGTGACGACATCGAGGCATTGCGCGAGACCGTGCGCCGTTTTGCGGCCGAGCGCATCGCGCCGCTGGCGGATGAGACCGATCGCAACAATGCGTTTCCGATGCCGCTCTGGCGCGAAATGGGTGAACTTGGCCTGCTCGGCATCACCGCGGGAGAGACCTATGGTGGCGCCGCCATGGGCTATCTCGCCCATTGCGTGGCGATGGAAGAGATTAGCCGTGCGTCGGCCTCGATCGGCCTCAGCTACGGCGCGCATTCCAACCTCTGCGTTAACCAGATCAATCGCAACGGCACGGAGGCGCAAAAGACGCGCTACCTGCCGAAGCTGATATCCGGCGAACATGTCGGCGCGCTGGCGATGTCCGAACCCGGCGCCGGTTCCGACGTCGTGTCGATGACGCTCAAGGCCGACAAGCGCGGCGACCGTTATGTGCTTAACGGCAACAAGATGTGGATCACCAATGGTCCGGATGCCGACGTGCTCGTCGTCTACGCCAAGACCGACGCCACGGCCGGCCCACGCGGCATTACTGCGTTTCTCGTCGAGAAGGACTATGCCGGATTTTCCACCGGCCAGAAGCTCGACAAGCTCGGCATGCGCGGCTCCAACACCTGCGAGCTGATCTTCAATGACTGCGAAGTGCCGGAAGAAAACGTACTCGGCACGGTCGGTGGCGGCGTGCGCGTGCTGATGTCCGGGCTCGACTACGAGCGCGTGGTGCTTTCCGCCGGGCCGCTTGGCATCATGGCCGCTTGTCTCGATGTCGTCGTCCCCTATCTGCACGAACGCAAGCAGTTCGGCCAGGCGATCGGCGAATTCCAGCTGATGCAGGGTAAGCTCGCAGACATGTATGTGACGGCGAATGCGGCGCGCGCCTATGTCTATGCGGTGGCGTCGGCCTGCGACCGCGGCGAGACGACGCGCAAGGACGCTGCCGGCTGCATCCTTTATGCCGCGGAGAAGGCAACGGCGCTCGCGCTGGAAGCGATCCAGGCCCTTGGCGGCAACGGCTATACCAACGATTACCCGGCCGGCCGGTTGCTGCGTGACGCCAAGCTCTACGAGATCGGCGCCGGCACCAGCGAGATCCGCCGCATGCTGATCGGGCGCGAACTGTTCACCGAGACGCGCTAGAGGCATCCTGCCCCCAGGTGGAAGCACTTGAGGCAGAAAGATGCTCTAGGATCAAAGTGCCAGAGCGTCCATTGTGCGTTCATATGAGCGCACGGCGCTCTAGGCGGGGTGCGGACGCAATGCGCACTCCCGGTTTGCCCCGGCGCCAGAAGGCAGTGGCCGAACTCGATCGAATGAGGACTTGATGACCGTTCTGAAATCTCACATCCAGCCGTCCTCCGATACGTTCAAGGCGAACCAGGCCGCTATGGCCGAGGCGATCGCGACGGTTGAGGATGCCGTGAAGCTGGCGGCTGCCGGCGGTGGCGATGCGGCGCGCGAACGCCATGTCAGCCGCGGCAAGCTTCTGCCGCGCGACCGTGTGGCCCACCTGATCGATCCCGCAACGCCATTCCTCGAAGTGGGCATGACGGCGGCGCACGGCATGTATAATGGCGATGCGCCGGCGGCCGGGTTGATAACCGGCGTCGGCCGCGTTGCGGGCCGTGAGTGCATGATCGTCTGCAACGACCCGACGGTCAAAGGCGGAACCTACTATCCGCTGACGGTGAAGAAGCATCTCAGGGCGCAGGAGATCGCGGCGGAGAACCATCTGCCGTGCATCTACCTCGTCGATTCCGGCGGCGCCAACCTGCCGAACCAGGACGAGGTGTTTCCGGACCGCGATCACTTCGGCCGGATCTTCTACAACCAGGCCAACATGTCGGCGGCCGGTATTCCGCAGATCGCCGTCGTCATGGGATCGTGCACGGCAGGGGGTGCCTATGTGCCGGCCATGTCGGACGAGACGATCATCGTTGAGGGACAGGGCACGATCTTTCTCGCCGGACCACCGCTCGTCAGGGCCGCGACCGGCGAGGTGGTCTCGGCGGAGGACCTCGGCGGCGCCGACGTGCATACGCGCCTTTCGGGTGTCGCCGACCATCTGGCGCGTGATGACGCCCATGCGCTGGCGCTCGCCCGCCGGGCCGTCGCCGCGCTCAATAGGCACAAGCCGCTTTCGGTCGAGCTGGCGGCACCCGAGCCGCCGCTCTACGACCCACAGGAAATCGCCGGCATCGTGCCGTCGGATCTGCGCACGCCCTACGATATCCGCGAGGTGATCGCCCGCGTCGTAGACGGGTCGCGCTTCGACGAGTTTAAGGCACGCTACGGCACGACGCTCGTCTGCGGCTTCGCGCACGTGCATGGCATTCCGGTTGGCATCATCGCCAACAACGGCGTGCTGTTCTCGGAATCGGCGCTGAAAGGTGCGCATTTCGTCGAACTCTGCGCCCAGCGCAAGATCCCGCTCGTCTTCCTGCAGAACATCACGGGCTTCATGGTCGGGCGAAAGTACGAGACCGAGGGCATCGCCAAGCACGGCGCCAAGCTGGTGACGGCGGTGGCGACCGCACGGGTGCCGAAGGTGACCATGCTGGTCGGCGGCTCTTTCGGTGCCGGCAATTACGGCATGTGCGGCCGCGCGTTCTCGCCGCGGTTCCTGTGGACCTGGCCGAACAGCCGCATTTCCGTGATGGGCGGCGAGCAGGCGGCCGGCGTGCTGACGACCGTGCGCAGCGACGCGCTGAAACGGGCCGGAACACCCTGGAGCGAAGAGGAGGAGGCGCGTTTCCGCCAGCCGATCCTCGATCTCTTCGAGCGCCAGAGCCATCCGCTCTATGCCTCGGCAAGACTTTGGGATGATGGCGTCGTCGATCCGCGCAAGACGCGCGACGTGCTTGGCCTGTCGCTGTCGGCCGCGCTGAATGCGCCGATCGAAGACACGCGCTTCGGCCTCTTCAGGATGTAGGGATACACGCATGAAACGCGAAAACATCAATGCCCCGAACGCACCGCAGCCGCGCGGCGGCTATTCGCAGGCCGTTCGCCTGGAGAATTTCGAGCGCCTGCTCTTCGTCAGTGGCCAGGTGCCGTTGACGCCGGAAGACGTATTGCCGGAGGGCTTCGAAGCGCAGGCGCGCCAGGTCTGGCAGAACATCGACGCGCAACTGAACGCGGCGGGCATGACCAAGGCCGATATCGTCAAGGTGACGGTCCTGCTTGCCGACCGCCAGTACACCATGGCCAACCGCGCGGCGCGACAGGAGTATCTGGGCGCGCTCGCACCCGCCATGACGGTGGCGATCGCCGGGATCTTCGACGCCGGCTGGCTGCTCGAAATCGATGTGATCGCGGCGCAATAAGGCCCGGAGATGCCGATGTTTTCCAAGCTTCTGATTGCCAATCGCGGTGAGATCGCCTGCCGGGTGATGCGCACCGCCAAGCGTCTTGGCATCCGCACGGTTGCCGTCTATTCCGACGCCGATGTCGGGGCGTTGCATGTCACGCTTGCCGATGAGGCGATCCGCATCGGCCCGCCGGCGGCGCTCGAGAGCTATCTCTCGACCGAGCGGATCATCGCTGCGGCGCGGTCGGTCGGTGCGGATGCGATCCATCCGGGTTACGGCTTCCTCTCTGAGAACGCCGATTTCGCCGAAGCCGTCGAGGCAGCCGGTATCACCTTCGTCGGACCGTCCGCCCGAGCGATCCGAGCGATGGGTCTGAAGGATGCCGCCAAGGCTCTGATGGAGCAATCTGGCGTGCCCGTCGTTCCCGGCTATCACGGCGAACGGCAGGATGCGGATTTTCTCGCGGTCGAAACGGAAAATGTCGGCTATCCGGTGCTGATCAAGGCGCGCGCCGGCGGCGGTGGCAAGGGCATGCGTCGCGTCGACAGCGCAGCAGATTTTCCAGCGGCACTGGATGCGGCGCGGCGTGAGGCGCAGGCCGCCTTTGGCGACGGCTCGGTGCTGATCGAAAAATACCTGACGAAACCCAGGCATATCGAAGTGCAGGTGTTCGGCGATCGGCACGGCAACATCCTGCACCTTTACGAGCGTGACTGCTCGCTGCAACGCCGCCACCAGAAGGTGATCGAGGAGGCGCCGGCCCCGGGCATGACCGCGGAAGTGCGGCGCGCCATGGGCGATGCGGCGGTAAGGGCCGCCCAGGCGATCGGCTATGTCGGCGCAGGCACTGTCGAGTTTATCGCGGACGTGACCAACGGGCTGTGGCCGGACCAGTTCTATTTCATGGAAATGAACACGCGGCTGCAGGTCGAGCACCCGGTCACCGAAGCCATCACCGGGATTGATCTCGTCGAGTGGCAATTGCGCGCCGCCGCCGGCGAGGCGCTGCCGAAACGGCAGAGCGAAATTGGCATCGACGGCTGGGCGTTCGAAGCGCGCATCTATGCCGAAGACCCGGCCCGCGGCTTTTTGCCGGCGACCGGCCGGCTCACGGCGATGAGTTTTCCTGCGGACGGTGTGCGCATCGATGCGGGCGTCAGGCAGGGCGATCGGATCACACCGTTTTACGACCCGTTGATTGCAAAACTGATCGTTCACGGACCGAACCGCTCGACCGCGCTGGCAAAGCTCGAAAGCGCCCTGAAAGCCTGCCGTATCGGCGGTACCATTACCAATCTCGATTTTCTGGGGCGCCTTGCAGCAGAGCCAGAATTTCGCGCCGGTCGGCCCGATACCGGCCTGATCGACCGTGCGATCGATCGACTTTCGGCGCCCCTTGTGCCGAGCGAGGCAGCACTTGCGCTTGCGGCCATCGTCTCGACCGGGGCGCTTGGGCCGGATGGGTCTGCCGATCCCTGGTCATCGCTCGGCCATTGGCAAATCTGGGGCGATGCAAGCAGGAGCGTCACGATCGAACACACGGGCGGACGGGCGAGCGTGGCGCTGGCGGCGCGCGGACGGGATCAGTTCGCGGTCCACACCGGAACGGCGGCGCTGCCGGTCGTCATCCTCGAGCGGTTCCCTGATGGTGCCCGCGCCGAGATTTCGGGGGCACAGCAGGAGTTTCGTTTCCTGCGCGAAGGCGAGCAGATCACTCTCTTCCTCAATGGCGAGACTTATGCCGTTCGCCTGCCCGATGCGCTTGGGACCGGTCACGCCAGCGAGGTCGCGGACGATGCGGTGGCGGCGCCGATGCCCGGCATCGTCAAGCTGGTCCGGGTTCGTCCGGGCGAAACGGTCACCAAGGGGCAGGCGCTTGCCGTTATGGAGGCGATGAAGATGGAGCTCACATTGTCTGCTTCGCGCGATGGTGTGGTCGAAAGCGTGCTTGTCAGCGAAGGTGAACAGGTCAGCGCCAGCGCGGTGCTGGTGATGCTTGAGCCGGAGCGCGCGGAATGAGCGGATCGGCGCGCCAGCACGTGACGATCGTCGAGATGGCGCCCCGCGATGGGCTGCAGAACGAAAGCCGCTTGGTCGGCACCGCCGACAAGGTCCGCCTCGTCGACATGCTATCGGATTGCGGTTATGAGCGGATCGAGGTGACGAGCTTCGTCAGCCCGAAATGGGTGCCGCAGATGGCCGACGCTGCCGAGGTGATGGCGGGCATCCGCCGGCGCCCCGGCACGCGCTATGCGGTGCTGACGCCGAACTTGCGCGGGCTGGAGGCGGCACTCGCTGCCGGCGCTGACGAAGTGGCGATCTTCGCTTCCGCTTCCGAGACCTTTTCGCAAAAGAACATCAACTGCTCGATCGCCGAGAGCATCGAGCGGTTCCACCCGGTTGCAGAACTGTGCCGCGAAAAAGGGGTGCTGCTGCGTGGCTATGTGAGCTGTGTCGTCGAATGCCCTTATGAGGGCGCGATTGCGCCCGCGAGCGCTGCCTATGTCGCCGGTCTTCTCGACGAACTCGGCTGCTACGAGATCAGCCTCGGCGACACGATCGGTCGCGGCACGCCGGAAGCGGTAGACGCGATGCTGGCTGCGGTGCTGGATGGTATTCCTGCGGAAAACCTGGCTGGGCATTTTCACGATACGTCCGGCCGCGCGCTCGACAATATTGCCGTGGCGCTCGACCGCGGCCTTCTGGTTTTTGATGCGTCGGCCGGCGGCCTCGGCGGTTGCCCCTATGCGCCGGGCGCGGCCGGCAATGTCGATACGCTCGCTGTCAATGCGTTCGTGACGGCCAGGGGGTTCTCGACCGGACTGGACATACCAAAACTCGAACAGGCAGCCGCTTTCGCGCGCACCTTGAGGAGCGGTTCATGACCTTCGATACCATCCGGATTGCCACCGATGCCCGCGGCGTCGCGCGGTTGACGTTGGCGCAGCCGCAGAAGCACAACGCGCTTTCGGCGAAGATGATCGGCGAACTCACTGAAGCGGCGGCAAATCTGTCGGTCGACCGCGCGGTCCGGGTCGTCATTCTGGAAGGCGAGGGCAAGAGTTTCTGCGCCGGCGGCGATCTCGGCTGGATGCGCGAGCAGTTCGATGCCGATCGGGCGACCCGCATCGCCGAGGCGACGCGGCTTGCGATGATGTTCAGGGCGCTGAACGAGATTGCGAAGCCGGTGATCGGGCGTGTGCACGGCAATGCCTTCGGCGGCGGCGTCGGCCTGATGAGTGTCTGCGATGCCGCGGTTGCCTCGGCCGATGCCAAGTTTGGCCTGACCGAGACGCGCCTCGGACTGATCCCGGCGACCATCAGCCCTTATGTCGTCGCCCGCATTGGCGAGGGCAAGGCGCGACCACTGTTCATGTCCGCCCGCCTGTTCGGAGCCGAGGAGGCGCACACTCTGGGATTGGTTACCACTGTCGTTTCGGCCGATGGGCTGGATGCGGCTATCGAAACGGAAATCGAACCCTATCTGGCCGTGGCTCCCGAAGCCACGGGCCGGGCCAAGCGGCTGGCCCGTTCGCTTGGCGCTCCGATCACCGAAGACATCGTCGCGGCGACGATCGAACAGCTTGCCGATTGCTGGGAATCGGACGAGGCCCGCGAGGGCGTAGGCGCCTTCTTCGACAAGCGCGAACCGTCGTGGCGGCAATAGGTTTCCTTGATTTGGGCACGTTTTGAGCCTATTTTGATTGCATGGTGATCAAAATAAGATCGGATCGTGCCATGGCCGCCATCAGTTTCAACATCTCCACCGCCGAATACGGTGAGGGCCAGTCGTCCTTCCTGTCCGCCCGGCTGGTTTCGGAGCGGCTGGGCGTGACGCTCGCTGAACTGGCAAAGCTGATCGGCGTTGCGCGCAATACGCTGACGGCGAAATCGAGCGCGCGCAAGGTCGATGCGGCGCTGAGCGGTGTCGTGCGTATCCTCGCCATGGCCGGTGAGATGGCGGGCGACGACAGCCGCGCCGTCATCTGGTTCAAGCATCAACCGATTCCCGGCTGGGCGGGAAAGACCGCCTATGACCTTGTCGGTGAAGGCAAGGCCGACAAGGTGCTCGCCTATCTCGAAGCCGTGCGCTCCGGTGTCTACGCCTGATGTCGTCAAGCGAAACGGTGCGTCTGTGGCGTGCCTATGTGCCGCGATGGGCGCATGCGCCGCTCTCCGGCGAGGGCGCTCAGCGCTACGGTGGGCGGTGGAACCCGGTGGGCATGCCGGCGATCTACGCGGCGCGTGAACTGTCGACTGCCTGGGCCGAGTACAATCAGGGCTTCGTCCAGCACCCGGCGCTGATCGCCCAGCTCGAATTGCGCAACGCGCGGCTTGCAGATCTGACGATGCCGGAGTCGCTGGCCGCTTTCGGCGTCACGGCTCAGATCCATCGTTGCGAATGGCGCGATGCCCTTGATCGGGGGCTCGTGCCCGACACGCATCGTTTGCAGGGAGAGCTCGGCACTCGCGGTTTCGACGGTCTGATCTATCCGTCCTTCATGTCGCCCGGCGGTACATGTGTAGCGCTCTGGCGCTGGAATGCCGGTGAAGGTGCCGAGCTGCAGGTCATAGATCCGGAGGGGCGTTTGCCGAAGACTCCGGCCTCCTGGCTCTGAGCTTCGAGAGGCTTGCGAATCCGGGTAAACCCCTCCCGCTTTTTGCCGCTTTGTCTAGAGTACCTTTCCCGGATTGAGGATGCCGTTCGGGTCGAGCGCGTGCTTGATCCGCCGCATGAGTTCGAGCTCGGCGGGGCTGCGCGAATGGTCGAGGAAGTCCCGCTTGAGCGTACCGATGCCATGTTCCGCCGAGATCGACCCACGGAAACGGCGCACGATCTCATAGACGATGCCGTCGACGATGTGCGGCGTCTCCGCGTCGCTGCCGGGATCGGAGAAGGCGATGTGCAGGTTGCTATCGGCGACATGGCCGAAGAAGGAGACATGCGCAGCGGGGAAGCGCGCGGACAGCGCCTGGCCGCATTCGTCGGCGAAGCGGCCGATATCGCCGATCGGCAGGCTGATGTCGAGGTTGACGAGATCAGGCAGTTGACTGTCCATCGCATGGCCTTCGCGCACGCTCCAGAACGAGCGGCTTTCCTTCTCCGATTGCGCGATCAGCGCATCGCTGATGATGCCGTCTTCAAGCGCCTCGCCGAGGAAAGCCTCGAAGCCCTCGCGCTCGTTGCCGTTGCCGAGCAGATCCTGTTCGACAATCACCGCGAAGGGCGGAACTTCGTCGAAAAGCCTTTGCTTTTCCGCTTCCGCGTTGAAGCGGAAATAGCTCTGCCACATCGCTTCGAAAGCCGACAGGCCCGGTAGGCCGCGCTGGCATCGCGCCAGAAAGGCGACCACATTGTCGTAGCTGTCAAGCGCGCAGAGCGCCGTCAGCCGGCCGGCCGGCAGCGGCCTCAGCCGCAGAACCGCGCGGGTGATCACGCCCAATGTTCCTTCCGAGCCGATGAAATATTGCCGGAGGTCGTAGCCGGTATTGTTCTTGATCATCTTGTTGAGCGAGGAGACGATCGTGCCGTCGGCAAGTACGACCTCCAGGCCGAGCACGTTGTCACGGGTCACGCCGTAGCGAAGAACGCGGATGCCGCCGGCATTGGTGGCGAGGTTGCCGCCGATCTGGCAGGAGCCGCGCGCGCCGAGATCGATCGGCAGCAGGAAGCCGGCGTCATCTGCGGCGCGCTGGGCCACCTCGAGCGGCGTTCCGGCACGCACCGTCATGGTTCCCGCCTGCGCATCAATTTCTTCAATCCCGGTGAAGCGCTCGAGCGAGATCACCACCGCATCGCCATTGGCATTGGCGCCGCCGGCAAGCCCGGTCAGGCCGCCCTGAACCACGACCGCCTGGCCGCGTTCGTTGCAGAGGCGAAGGGCCGCTGCGATCTCATCGCTGCTCGTCGGCCGGACGACCGCCTTCGGCAGATCGCGACCCGTGAGGCTGGCGTCGCTACGGTGGCGCTCGCTGATCTCCGTTCCGGTCAGGACGATATCGCCGAGGGTTTGCTTGAGGCCGTCAATGATGGTCATGCGCCGCTTCTCCCGTTCCGCGGCCTTGATGAGTGGCCGCGAAGGGTCCTGCTTAACGCATCCTGTCGCAAACCGATATCCGAGCGACGACGCGCAGGCCGTGCTTTGCCGGCGCGTTGTCGCGCGCGGAGCCATTCCGGAGAAACGCGGCGCCGTTTCTGCCCGGTATGGCGTCATCGTGATGAAAGATCAGGTGCCCGTACGGGCCAGCTCGAAGGTTTCGGCCTCCGCGGGCTCCACGTCGGCGCGATCTTCGGCTACTTCCGCCCTTGTGCTTGCAGCGACCTGCGTCTGCGCCTCCCTGAACAGCTTCCACTTGGTCGGTCTAAAGGCGATGCGGCTGTGGTCGCCGGCATTGGCGCGTTCGGGCGGCAGTTCGATCTCGACATGCGGATGGTTGCGGCCAAGCGCGAGTTCGAGATGGCGGGTGCCGGCGACCCGGCGGCTGGCGGTGACCAGGCCGGCGAGACAGCCGCCGCAGCCGTCGATCAGCTCGATGTCGTGCGGGCGGAAGTGGAGATTGGCCGGGCCGTCGGGCTCGGCCGGGGCTCGAAGCCC
>NZ_MBSO01000030.1 GCF_001695835.1 Ensifer sp. LC11
CAGCGCGGCGCCGCCGTGCTGGCTGATAAAGCCTATGACAGCAATGCCTTGCGGCAAACGATCACCAGCATGGGAGCCGAAGCGGTGATCCCGTCAAACCGTTCGCGCAAGATCATCATTCCGCACGACGAAGCCGTCTACAAACATCGCAACCGCATCGAGCGGTGCTTCAACCGAATGAAGCACTTCCGACGCTTCGCCACCCGATACGACCGCAGAGCAATCCACTTCGAAGGCTTCGTCTATCTCGTCGCCGCAATGATCTGGCTGCGATGAATGTCGATTCGTCCTAGCGGAAGTGCTTGTAATAGGACGAAATCTGCGCGGCCGTATTGGACGACAGATTGAGCTTGATGCCGATCTTGTCACCGCGATACCAGCGAACCATGCCCGTCAGGAAGCCGAGCTCCTCGCTTCGGATCGTCACTTCCTGCCCCGTCTTGGCGCCGATGTCAAAAAGGAGCTGGAAGCAGATGCCCTCGGCCGAAAGGTCCTTGACGACGCCGTTGCTGGAGCCGGACTTGACGGTGACCGTTCCCGTGATTTTCGTTTGCGTGCGCTGCGTCGTCCGCTCGACACTGTCCTTGTAGGCCATGTGATCCTCAGAAACCTGGTTGACAGGCCCTGATCATCGCACGTGATGATTGAATATCCTGCTAAGAAAAATGCCCGCATTTGACCGAAGTGCGCCAAATGCGAGCATGTTCGTAGAGTTGCGGCGCGCCAGGCGGCACCCGCAGCTTCGGGCGTTAGCCGAAGACGCGCTTGAAAATCGTGTCGACGTGCTTGGTGTGGTAGCCGAGGTCGAACTTTTCGCGGATGTCGTCCTCAGAGAGCGCCGCACGGACTTCGGCGTCCGCGAGCAGCTCTTCGAGGAAGTCCTTGCCCTGTTCCCAGACCTTCATGGCGTTGCGCTGAACGAGGCGATAGGCATCCTCACGCGAGACACCGGCCTGGGTGAGTGCAAGGAGCACGCGCTGAGAGTGAACAAGCCCGCGGAACTTGTTCATGTTCTTCGTCATGTTCTCGGGGTAGACGAGCAGCTTGTCGATCACGCCGGTCAGACGCGCCAGCGCGAAATCGAGCGTCACCGTCGCATCCGGGCCGATCATGCGCTCGACCGAGGAGTGCGAGATGTCGCGCTCATGCCAGAGGGCAACGTTTTCCATGGCAGGGACGGCAAAGGCGCGGACCATGCGGGCGAGACCCGTCAGGTTCTCGGTCAGAACGGGGTTGCGCTTGTGCGGCATCGCCGACGAGCCCTTCTGGCCCGGGGAGAAGTACTCCTCGGCTTCGAGAACTTCCGTGCGCTGCAGATGGCGGATTTCCGTCGCAAGCCGTTCGATCGAGGAGGCAATGACGCCGAGGGTGGCGAAGTACATCGCATGGCGGTCACGCGGGATGACCTGGGTGGAAACCGGTTCCGGCTTCAGGCCAAGCGCCTTGGCGACGTGCTCTTCGACACGCGGGTCGATATTGGCGAAGGTGCCGACGGCGCCGGAGATCGCACAGGTCGCGACTTCTTCGCGCGCGGCCAGCAGACGCTGCTTGCAGCGATCGAACTCGGCATAGGCGAGCGCCAACTTGACGCCGAAGGTGGTCGGCTCGGCATGGATACCATGCGAGCGGCCGATCGTTACCGTGTCCTTGTGCTCGAAGGCACGGCGCTTCAGTGCTTCCAGCAGCTTGTCGAGATCGGCAAGCAGCAGATCGGTCGCACGGACCAGCTGGATGTTGAAGCAGGTATCGAGCACGTCGGACGAGGTCATGCCCTGGTGAATGAAGCGGCTGTCCGGACCAACGAATTCGGCAAGGTGCGTCAGGAAGGCGATGACGTCATGCTTGGTGACGGCCTCGATCTCATCGATGCGCGCGACATCGAAGGTGGCAGCGCCACCCTTTTCCCAGATCGTGCGGGCGGCGTCCTTCGGGATCACGCCGATCTCGGCAAGCGCATCGCAGGCATGGGCCTCGATCTCGAACCAGATGCGGAATTTCGTTTCCGGCGACCAAATGGCCACCATTTCCGGTCGGGAGTAGCGCGGGATCATGGGCTTTAGCTTTCGTGGTCAGAGGAGGATGGCCGTGCCTCTAGCAAAGATAGCCGCGAAGCTCAACGCTGTTCGCCCCGGCCGTTTGCCAGCCACAGGCTGACGCCGAGCAATATAGCACCGCCAACGGGCAAATAGAGGCGAAGGCCCATCACCAGAAACTGATAGAAGGCGATGGCCGTGGTGAAGGCGAACTGGAAGAGCCAGGTTCTGGTTCCGACGGGGGCGTGCCATTGCGCATAAAACGCCCGGTAGTCCAATGCAAAAAGCATTGCCGTCATTCCGATGGTGCCGAGCGCCAGGAAGAAGAGATAGGCAGCGAAACGCGTTTCTATTCTGCGCTCCAATGCGGCGAAGCGAGCGAGAAACAGCGACGGCGGCCAGGCCATCAGCGCGCCGACCCCGAACAGAACAAGCAATTCCGACAGATGGAAGGTCAAAGCCCGTTCACGAAGCCAGAGGCCGAACCAGGCCGAAAGCGTCATCGCCGCCCCCCAGAGAGATGCGCCGATCACCAGTTCCCTGGCCGCCGGAACGGACCGGGCGAAGCGGCTTTTCTTCCGGGTGCCCGCCGCCGCATGGTCGGCTTTCGCGTCGATGCCGGCGGCCGCCTCGTTCATTTCGCGACCCGCGTCGGGATCGCAATCCAGCGTCCGTCTGTCGTGCCTTCAAAGCCGAGCGACTTGACGAGGACCATGATGACATGGGTTTCGGAGCCGTCATCGTTCCTGTGGGTCACGGCGCCGCCAAGCTGGTAGCCCGTCGGGCAACGGCGGCTCTCCGGTATGCGGTTGTCATCCTGCAGGACGTCTGTCGCCGGCGTGCCCGCCTTCATCGTCATCGACAGGCGAAAGCCTCTAATCTCCTTGAGGAAATCCTTGCAGATTCCATTCGGCTCGAAGGTCTTCTCTTCAAGCGTCACCGAATAGGTCTCACGGAACGCTTCGTCGGCCGCAAAGGAATCGTAGGTCAGGCTCAGCGGCTTGGCGTTGGCCTCGGTGATCGGATTATAGGCGGCCAACAACCCGGGCGCATCCGCCAGGCGATAGGCCTCGATCAAGGGCGCTGCGCGTCGACGGGCCTCGTGGCGCGCCTTGGAGAGCGGGCTGCCATCCTCGCGGCCGACGGCACGCACCGGCGCGCCCGGCAGGAAAGCGTCATTGCGCGTGTCGATCACATAGATGGTCGAATAGGGAAAGCCCGAGCCGTCCTGGACGCCGTATTCCTCGAAGGCAAAGACGTTGCCATCGGCCGAAAAGCCGATCGGCTCGAAGGCGGCATAGTCGCCGGCAAGTGCCGGCGGTGCGACCGCCACGGCGGCCGCGAAGAGCAGAGCGGGAGCTCCGGCACCTGTCCTCATCGATAGGCCTTCTCGGCTGGCGCGCGGATCGCCTCGATGGCCGCGCGATAGGCTTCTACCGAACCACCCTTAAAGATCGCCGAACCGGCGACGAGAACATTGGCGCCGGCGCCGCTGGCAACAGCGGCGGTGTCGGGAGCAATGCCGCCGTCCACCTCGATCTCGATCGGCCGATCACCGATCATCGCCTTGATACGGCGGATCTTTTCTGCCGTGGCTTCAATGAATTTCTGTCCGCCGAAGCCTGGGTTGACGGTCATGACCAGGATGAGGTCGACCTGATCGAGCACGTATTCGATGGCGCTTTCGGGTGTTGCCGGGTTGAGCGAGACGCCGGCCTTCTTGCCGAGCGAACGCACCGTCTGCAGCGAGCGATGCAGATGTGGGCCGGCCTCGGCGTGGACCGTCAGGATATCGCAGCCCGCCTTGGCGAAAGCCTCGAGAAACGGGTCAGCGGGCGAAATCATCAGGTGGCAGTCGAACGTCGCATCGGTGTAACGGCGCAGCGACTTGATCACGTCAGGGCCGAAGGTGATGTTCGGCACGAAATGGCCGTCCATGACATCGAGATGGATCCAGTCCGCGCCGGCCTCGACGACGTCGCGAACCTCCTGTCCGAGCTTGGAGAAATCGGCCGCCAGGATCGACGGTGCAATGCGGATAGGATGGGTCATGGCGCACTCCAGCGTGTTTTGTCGCGCAATAGCACCGGCGGGCCGCGCAAACAACATGCTGGCGATCAAAGCTGCGTCAGCTGAGCTGCGACCAGCACGGCATGAGGTCGTTTTCGACTGGCGTGGCGTCATGAACGCCGCGGGCGATTGCGCGCGCCATCGTCGATGCCGCCACCGCGCCGAGGTCGATGAAATCCTCGAGTGTCGGCGTCTTGCCGCTGGCACCGGTCGCAAGCGCGAAGATGAGATCGCCGTCGAGCGGCGTGTGTGCAGGCCAAAGCCCGCGGGAAAAGCCGTCATGGGCGGCAATTGCCAGGCGCTTGGCTTCAGCCTTGGTGAGCACCGCATCGGTCGCAATCACGGCAATCGTCGTGTTGGCGGCAGCGGACTGCCGGTCACGAAACTTGATCCGGATATCGGCGACATCCGCCGGCAGGGGATGAGGCAGGCCGAGACCGCCGAATTCGCCATCCATTTCGAAGGGAGCCGCCCAGAAATGCTGACAGCTCCCAACGGTCGCTGAACCGAGTGCATTGACCGCAACGAGCGCGCCAATGGTGATGCCACTCGGCAGCACGGTCGAGGCGGAGCCGAGGCCACCCTTGACGGTCGCGGTCAGCGCGCCGGTACCGGCACCCGCCGTTCCGGTCGCAAAGTTCGAGCCGGCGCGGCGAACAGCCTCGAAACCGAGCTCGCGATAGGGCGGGAAACGCCCCCAATCCTTATCGCCGCCGTTGATCAGGTCGAACAGGATGGCCGTCGGTACGATCGGTATGCGATGCGGGCCGACGGCGAAACCGCGGCCCATCTCTCTCAGCGCGGCCTGAGCGCCGGAAGCCGCATCGAGCCCGAAAGCCGAACCGCCGGAAAGCACAAGACCATCAACCGTCTGCACGGTGTTGTGCGGAGCGAGCAGATCCGTCTCCCTGGTACCGGGAGCGCCACCAAGCACCTGTACGGCCGCCGTTGCCGGCGGATCGCAGACAATGGCGGTGACGCCGGATTTCAGGCGGTGATCCTCGGCGTTGCCAACCGTCAGCCCCGCGACGTCGGTGATCAGGTTCAAGGGTCCTGTGCGGATCATGGGGCTCTTCCTTCCGCGGCCGCCGGTACGAACCGGCTGCCTTGCCACTGCATCAGACGATAGGGATTTTCCGCACGCTCATGCTTGTCATTGAAAGCAGTGAGGCCGAGGACGGTCGGGTAGGGGCCCTTGGCGATCGCTTCGGCAAGCGACTTGTCGTCCTCAGCCGCACGATCCTTGGCCTGCTCCAACAGAGCCATCGCTGCGAATGCCGGCATCACATAGCCTTCAGGTTCAAGGCCGGCGGCGCGCATGTCGTCGGCAAAGGGCTTGCCTTCGGGCGATTGCGACGCGTCCGGCAACGTGACAGCGAGCACGCCGTCGGCGAGAGGCACAGTGAGATCGGCGGCGTTCAAGGCGTCGCCGCCGAGCAAGGCGAGGCTCGCCCCCTCCGCCAGCGCATCGCGGGCGATCACCGCCGTGTCCTGCCGGTCGCCGCCGGTGAAGACATGGGTGGCGCCGCTCTTGACCAGGCGCCGCACCAGATTGATCTGCTGTTCCTGTGCCGGCCGATAGGTATCGCTGAACACGGGCGTCATTCCGATTTCGCCGAGCGCGGAGCGTACCGTCTCGACCAGTTCCCTGCTGTGGATCGTGCCATCGTCGACGAGCGCGATTGGTTTACCCTTCCACCGGTCCAAAATCGCGTCGACAACGGCTGCTGCCTCCGCATTGCCGCTCGGCGCCAGGCGAAACAGCGGCCATTTGTTCTTGAGGGCGTCTTCCATCAGGATATCGGAACGCACACTGAGCGTGATTGCCGGCAGACCGGCTTCGGCAAGCGCCGGCAACGTCGCATCCAGGCTTTCGGTGCAGAGAAAGCCGATCGCCGCCTCGGCGCCGGAAGCCAGTAACGCCTTCGTCAGGGCTTCGTTGCCAGCCGTATCACAAGTCTCGGGAATGACGACGATTTCGCTGCCGTGATCACCCGCCTTGAACGCGGCGCCATCGACAATCTGCTTGCCCAAGAGTGCAAACGGACCTTCGACCGGTGCGACGACCGCCACCTTGATTCCAGCTGCCGCTGCGGGTGCCGCCTGGGCCACTCCGGCAAGGATGAGGGTGGTGACAATCGTTCGAAGCATTCACTTTCTCCGCTGCCGCCTGTTTCAAGGGTCAGAATCGATCCGACACGAAACCATGCGGCCAGCCCCAACAGCTACCGCTTCCGTTGCCGCTCGCCTCAGGCGTGCGGCACGGTAGTGTCGCATGTTTTAAGGATGTGCCCTGCGGCGTCAAAGGAAAAGATGTCACCCGTCACGAAGAAGGTTCTAGCTGCGTCGTCGCCATGTCGCAGATCTGCAAGATTCTCCTGCAAACGGGTTTCATATTTCCTACTACCGTCTATGTATGTGCCTGACATCGCCCGGAGAAAGATGTGTTGGAGAAGACCCGGCTGGACCCTATCAGTTATCGCGACGCGATGAGCCGCCTGGCCGGTCACGTGCAAATCATCACCGCAGCCGACGGCAGCGAGCGGCGCGGCGTGACCGTTACTGCGTCCTGCTCCGTTTCCGACAGCCCACCAACCGTTCTGGTCTGCCTCAACGGCGCCAATCCGCGCAACGAGATCTTCACGCGCAGTGACAGTTTCGCCCTCAATCTGCTTGGAGACGAGCACCGAGCGCTGGCGCATGCCTTTTCCGGACGCGATCAGCTGGACATGGACCGGCGCTTCGCGCTTGGTCAGTGGACGCAATTGACCACCGGTTCTCCGATCCTCGTCAATGCGACCGCCGCCTTCGATTGCCGCCTGATCGAGGTCAAGACCATAGCCACGCATCTGGTGCTTTTCGGCGAGGTGGTTGACGTGGCGATTGGGCCGTCACGCCCGCCGCTCATTTATGTGGACCGCGGATATCACTCGCTATAAGTTTGACGTGGCGAGAACACGTGTCTTTCTGGACGTGAGAATATCGCCATAAGCCCTTGAGTTAGCAAGGAGACTTAATTTCCTTGCGAGCATCAAGCGATCGACTCGAGCCGTGGCGGAGGAGACATGGCGACACAGGCGACAACTGGCCTGCCGCAGTCCATCGAGGAGACGATGGCGCTGCTGGAGGCACATGACTATCTGGCCGGAACGGCGCTGGCGACGGTGCTGTTTCTGGCGCTCAGGATGAAGCGCCCGCTCTTTCTCGAGGGCGAAGCCGGAGTCGGCAAGACCGAGATTGCCAAGGTTCTGGCAAAGGCGCTCGATCGGCCGCTGATCCGGTTGCAATGCTACGAGGGTCTCGACGTCGCCTCGGCCGTTTACGAATGGAACTATCCGGCACAGATGCTGGAAATCCGCCTTTCGGAAGCCGCCGGCAAGGTCGACCGCAAACGGATCGAGAGCAACATCTTCTCCGAACGCTTCCTGATCCGCCGCCCGGTTCTGCAGGCGATTTCATCCGAGCCGCGCCGCGCGCCGGTTTTTCTCATCGACGAGCTCGACCGCACGGACGAGGCGTTCGAGGCGTTCCTGCTCGAAGTTCTCTCGGACTTTCAGGTGACCATTCCGGAGCTCGGGACCATCCGCGCCGCCGAGCCGCCAATCGTCATCATCACCACCAACCGCACACGTGAAATTCACGATGCGCTGAAGCGCCGCTGCCTCTACCACTGGGTCGACTATCCGAAAGCAGCGCAAGAACTCGAAATCATCCGCCGCAAGGTGCCTGGCTGCAATCAGACATTGTCACGGGAGGTCATCGCCTATGTGCAGAGGTTGCGCACCATCGATCTCTTCAAGAACCCTGGCGTGGCTGAGACGATCGACTGGGCAACGGCCCTGACGGAGCTCGATCGGCTGGCGCTCGATCCGGAGACGATCGCCGATACGCTGGGCACACTCCTCAAATATCAGGACGACATCGCCCGGATCGACGGCGCAGAGGGGCGCAAGCTGCTCGCCGAGGTCAAGGCGGAACTGCTGGCGGCAGGCTGACATGGAAGAGCGGGAGCTGCACACGGGCAGTGCGTTTCTCCCGCCGGTTGCGGAAGACGGCGGCCGGCTTGCCGACAACATCGTCTTCTTCGCGCGGGCCCTGCGGCGCGCCGGCATCAAGATCGGCCCCGGTACCATCGCCGACGCCATTGATGCCGTCGCACTGATCGGCATCGGTGACCGGGACGCATTCTATGCGGCGCTGCAGTGCGTTTTCGTGAAGCGCCACGAAGACCAGCCGGTGTTCGATGAAGCGTTTCGTCTGTTCTGGCGATCGCGTGGCCTCGTCGAGAAGATGATCGCCATGATGTCGCCACTCGCACCGGAGCGCGAGAGCCAGCGCCTGGAGCGGCGGGCAGGCGAAACGCGCGTCAGCGAAGCGCTGCTTTCGGGGCACGAAGCCGACCGCCCGGCACGCGACGAGCCCGAGATCGAGGTCGACGCGCGGTTCACGGTCTCCGGTCGCGAATTGCTGCGCAGAGCCGATTTCGCGCAGATGAGTGCTGTCGAGCTCGCCGAGGCCAAGCGCGCACTTGCCGCGTTGACCTTGCCGATGGACCGTGTGGTCACGCGCCGGTTTCGACCCTCACGCCGGCAGATCCGCATCGATCCCCGCGCCACCATGCGCGATGCCATGCGCTTTGGCGGGGAGCTGATCCTGCCACGCTTTCGCGAGCGACGTTTCGTCCATCCGCCGCTTGTGGTGCTCGCCGACATCTCCGGCTCGATGAGCCAGTACACCCGTATCTTCCTGCATTTCCTGCACGCGCTGACCGAAGAGCGTCGACGCGTGCACACGTTCCTGTTCGGTACCCGGCTCACGAATGTCTCACGCCAGTTGCGCAACCGCGATCCGGATGCCGCCATCGACGACTGCGTCACGGCTGTCAAGGACTGGTCCGGCGGCACCCGGATCGGCGAGACGCTGCATGATTTCAATCGCCGCTGGTCCCGTCGCGTGCTTGGGCAAGGCGCCATCGTGCTGCTGATCACCGATGGTCTCGAGCGGGACGATGTGGGCGACCTTGAGATCGAAATCGACCGGCTGCACCGGTCCTGCCGGCGGCTGATCTGGCTCAACCCGCTGCTGCGGTTTGACGGCTTCGAGGCGCGCGCCCGCGGTGTCAGGGCCATGCTGCCGCATGTTGACGAATTCCGGGCGGTGCACAATCTTGAATCGATTGGTGAGCTGGTGAAGGCGCTTTCCGGGCAGGGCTCCCGGCAGGCCGACCCGAGGCGGTTTCTCGCGCCACGATGATGGCATGGAAGGTGGCAAGATGTTGGGGGCAGCGAATATTTTGGATCCGCTCGACGTCGCCGAGGCCTGGATCAGGGAAGGGCGCAAGGTGGCGATCGCGACCGTGATCGAGACCTGGGGCTCAGCGCCGCGCCCTGTCGGCAGCCATCTGGTGATCGACGGCGAAGGCAACTTTGAAGGCTCGGTTTCCGGCGGTTGCGTCGAAGGCGCAGTCATCACGGAAGCGGCCGATGTCATCGCCTCCGGCGCGCCGAGAATTCTCGAATTCGGCGTCGCGGATGAAACCGCCTGGCGCGTCGGGCTTTCGTGTGGCGGCAGGATACGGGTGTTTGTGGAGCAGGTCGTCGGCTGACATGGAACAGGCAATCCTAGGGACACTTAATCGGGCACGCGCAGCGCGGCGCGCTGCCGTTACGTTCAGTGATCTTGCCGACGGGGGCACTCAGATTTTTCTCGAGGGTGACGACTGTCCGGCCCCCTGGCGCCTCGCCGTTGCGCGTGCCTTGCAATCCGGCAAAGCCGGCTTCGTCGAAACCGAGCATGGATCGTTCTTCTGCAATGTCTATCTGCCGCCGCCGCGCATTCTCGTCATCGGTGCCGTGCACATTTCCCAGGCGCTGGCACAGTTGGCGCCGGTTGCCGGCTTCGACATGACGATCATTGATCCGCGTACAGCCTTTGCAACGCCGGAGCGCTTTGGTGGCGTCGAGCTCATTGCCGAATGGCCGGAAGATGCCCTGAAGCTCCGGCCACTCGACCGCTTCACGGCCCTCGCGGCCGTTACCCACGATCCGAAGATCGATGACGCGCCGATCCGCGCGGCGCTGGCGGCCGATTGCTTCTACGTCGGCGCGCTCGGTAGCCGGAAGACCCACGCGGCGCGCGTCGACCGGTTTCGGCGAGCAGGCGTCGCGGACGCTGAGATCGCTCGCATTCGAGCGCCGATCGGCCTCGATATCGGTGCTGCGAGCCCCGCCGAAATCGCCGTCGCAACGCTCGCCGAGATCATCGAGGCGCTGCGACGGCGGGACGTCGGCCCAGCCGAGGGCGGTGCGCCATGAAGTTCGGGCCGGTCAAGGTCGTCGACGCGGAAGGGGCGGTTCTTGCCCATGCAGTGAAGGCCGGTGATCTCAGGCTGCCGAAGGGACACCGGCTTGCAAGCACCGACATTGGGGCATTGACCAGTTCGGGAATGGAGGAGGTCATCGTTGCCAGGCTCGATCCGGGCGACCTCATGGAAAACGAGGCGGCAGCTCGAATAGCTTCCGCCGTTGCGCCTGATCATCTCCGGTTCTCGCCGGCGGCAACCGGCCGCGTAAACGTCTACTCGCAAGTCGACGGCCTCTTCGTCGCAACACGCGAAACCATCGATCGGCTGAACCGGATTGAGCCGGCGATCACTCTGGCATGCCTTGCCGATCACGTGCCCGTGCGGGCCGGTGATATGGTCGCGACGATCAAGATCATACCACTCGCTGTGGCAGGGCATTTTGTCGAACAGGCGCATCGACTGCTGAGCAGCCAGCCGGCCTTCGAGGTCAAGCCATTTGCGGCACGTCGCGTTGCGCTCATAGCAACTGAGTTGCCGACCCTGAAGACCCAAGTCATGGACAAGACGCACGCCATTCTGGCCGCGCGCCTCCGGCAATCGGGAAGCGAACTTGGGACCGAACGGCGGGTCGGCCACACCGAGGGCGCCGTCGCCGCCGCAATCGACGACTTACGCGCCAGCCACGACCTTTTGGTCGTATTCGGTGCTTCAGCCGTTGCCAATCCGGATGATGTCATTCCGGCGGCGATCCGGCTTGCCGGCGGCGTCGTCGATCACGTGGGCATGCCCGTCGATCCGGGCAATCTTCTCGTTCTTGGCCGCGTCGGCGAAACACCGGTGATCGGCGCGCCCGGATGCGCCCGCAGCCCGCGGGAAAACGGGTTTGACTGGATACTGGATCGCATCCTTGCCAATGAGTGGCCAAGCTTCGCCGACATTACCGGCCTTGGCGTTGGCGGGCTGCTGAGCGAAATCCCGACCCGGCCGCAACCCCGCGAAAATGCAACGGCGTTGCCATTTTCTCCTGTCGAGATTGTTGTCCTGGCCGCCGGACGCGCGAGCCGGATGGGGCCGGGCGGCGGGCACAAACTGCTGGCAACCTTCGACGGCGTGCCGCTGGTGCGCCGGAGCGTCGAAATCGCGATCGCCGCGGCTCCCGGCAGGGTGACTGTTGTCACCGGCCATCGCGAAGGCGATATCCGTGCCGCGATCAAGGGGCTGCCGGTAAAATTCGTCTCCAACCCAGACTATGCTTCCGGTATGGCGTCGTCGCTTACCGCAGGTCTTTCGGCCATTGGCGCGCGTGCTGCCGGCATGCTGGTGATGCTCGCCGACATGCCGGGCATAAGCAGCAACGACCTGCACAAGCTCACCGCGCGCTTCAGCGCCGAAGGCGGTCGTGCTGTCATCCGCGCCACCGCCGAAGGGCAACGGGGCAACCCGGTGATCCTGCCGCCGCAGACTTTTTCTGCCATCAGGCTTCTGGTTGGTGACGTTGGCGCAAGGCACATCATCGAGAAATGCGGACTGCCGGTCATCGATGTCGAACTTGGCTCAGCCGCCAGGCTCGATCTCGACACGCCGGAGCAGATCGTCGCTGCCGGCGGCACCCTGGAGGAATAGACACTTGGACAATGCTGCCATTGAAGAGATGTTCGAGACGCTCGGACCGGTGACGATCAAGCGGATGTTTGGCGGCAAGGGTATCTATTTCGAAGGCGTGATCTTCGCGCTGGAGGTCGATGGCGAGATTCTGCTGAAAGGCGACGACCAGACGGCGCCGGCCTTAGAGGCAGCGGGTTCCAGGCAGTGGGCCTATGAAGGCAAGGGAAAGCCGGTGAAGATGCCCTATTGGAGCATCCCGGACGATGCCTTCGATGACCCCGACGAAATGGCGCGCTGGGTGCGGCTTGCCTATGATGCGGCCTTGCGCGCAAAGAAATAGGTTAATCGATCACGCCCCGATCGGCGCCACCGGGACAACAAGCATCAATTGAAGAGGACAAGCCTTCGAGCCGCCGCGCGTTGCTGGAGCGCTGTGCGTTCCTATGAACGCACCAAGCACGCTCTAGCACTTTGATTCTAGAGCATCTTTCCGCTCACCTGAATCCACTTGAGAGCGGGATGCTCTAGGCGGGCACCCCATGTTCCAGCTTGCGCAGTGCCACGACAGCGTCCGCAGTAAAACGCGACAGCGGTTGGGGCAGGGCACTGAGATCGAACCAGCCGAGAGCGGACAGTTTGTGCGGTTCGGTGAGTTCAGGCTCGCCGGCAAAATCCCGGCTCACATAGATCATCGAGATCCAGTGCTGGCGATCGGCCTCGATCACCTGCTCGCTCAGACACAGGAACTCGCTCGAGCGAATCTTGAGACCGCTTTCCTCTTCGGCCTCGCGTCGTGCCGCGGCTTCCGAGCGCTCCATATGGTCGACCTTGCCGCCGACGATGTTCCAGTGCCCGGCTTCAGGCGCGTTAACGCGCTTGTAAAGCAGGATCTTGCCATCGCGCACGATCGCAAGTCCGCAGCCGAAACCCGGAAAATCGATGCCCGGCAGGCCCATAATGGCTATCAGGCCTTGCCGGCAATCAACATGAAAGCGGGGATTTCATCACCGAAGCCGACCGGGGTCGGGCCGTCGTCATAGTCGCGGCGGTGACGGTTGCGGCGGTCGCGATTGTCATCGTTGGCGGGGTTCGATGCGCGCACCGGACGATGATCGGCGCGGTTGTTCTGTCCCTGCTTGTTTTCTGCGCTGCGTGCCGGTTTCACCGATTCCGCCCTTTCCGCGACTGTTTCAATTACGACCTCACTATCGACACGCACGGTATCGGATTTATGATCGGAACGGGCCCTCGGACCGCGATCCCCATCTTTTTTCCGGTCCTTGCGGCCATCGCGGCCGCGATCGCGGCGACCGGTGTCATGGCTTTCCATCGGTTCCGGCAAATTGTTGAGATCGCCGTTCAGCCATTCGACCTTCTGGCCGATCAGCTTTTCGATCGCATCGGAGAACTTGGTGTCGCGCTTGGTCACCAGCGTGAAGGACGCGCCGGAGCGGCCGGCACGACCGGTGCGGCCGATGCGGTGAACATAGTCTTCCGCGTGGATCGGAACGTCGAAGTTGAAGACGTGGCTGACATCGGGAATATCGAGGCCGCGGGCAGCAACATCGGATGCGACCAGCAGCTTGATGTTATTGTCCTTGAAATTGGCAAGCATGGTCATGCGCGAGCGCTGGTCCATGTCGCCATGCAGGGCGCCGACCGAAAAACCGTGACGGTCGAGCGAGCGGAAAAGGTCGGCGACATCCTTCTTGCGATTGCAGAAGATGATGGCGTTCTTCAGCTCGTCCTGGGCGCGGATCAGATCGCGCAACACGGCGCGCTTTTCATAATCCTTCGCGTGCGTCGCGACGAAGCGCTGCGTCACCGTCTGGGCCGTCGACGCCGGGCGGGCGACTTCGACACGTTCCGGGTTCTGCAGGAAGCGATCGGCCAGCTTCTGGATTTCCGGCGGCATGGTTGCCGAGAAGAACAGCGTCTGGCGCGTGAACGGGATCATCTTGGCGATGCGCTCGATATCGGGAATGAAGCCCATGTCGAGCATGCGGTCGGCTTCATCGATGACGAGGATCTCGACGCCCGTCATCAAGAGCTTGCCGCGCTCGAAATGGTCAAGCAGGCGGCCAGGCGTGCAGATCAGGACGTCAGCACCGCGTTCCAGCTTGCGATCCTGCTCGTCGAAGGAAACGCCGCCGATCAGGAGCGCGATATTGAGCTTATGGTTCTTGCCGTACTTGTCGAAGTTCTCTGCAACCTGAGCGGCGAGTTCGCGCGTCGGCTCCAGGATGAGTGTCCGCGGCATGCGGGCGCGGGCGCGGCCCTTTTCGAGCAGCGTCAGCATCGGCAACACGAACGAAGCCGTCTTGCCCGTACCCGTCTGCGCGATACCCAGGATATCACGACGCTGCAGCGCCGGAGGAATGGCTCCAACCTGGATCGGGGTCGGGATTGTGTAGCCCGCATCGGTGACAGCGGAGAGAACTTTTTGGCTCAGGCCAAGGTCAGCAAAATTGGTCAAAGGGAAATCTGTTTCCGTTCCGGTTCAATAGAACACTGATCGATCGATGGAAAACGCACGAGCACGTGGCCGCGCTCTTAAGCTGAACGCCACTGAAAGTCAAGAAATCCAGCACGTTGAAGCGGGAAAAGGTGAAAAGCGGCGAATCTGTCGCATTTCTTGTCAAGTCGTGACCGAGCGTGAGGGGCGGTTCGGCACCCCTGTCAGTTCATGTAGCTGGCAAGCTTCCTGCTGGCGTCGAGAAACCGCATGGGATCCACGGCCTCACCGTTCAGGCGAATTTCATAGTGCAGGTGTGGACCGGTAGAACGCCCCGTATTGCCCGATTTGGCTATGATAGCCCCCGCCTGAACCTGATCGCCAACCCTTACCAGAACCGTGGAGAGGTGAGCGTATCGCGTGGCAACACCGTTGCCGTGGTCGATCTCGACCATGTTTCCATAACCGCCTGTCAAGCCGGCAGTGGTCACCGTTCCGGGTGCCGCCGAGCGAATGCGCGTGCCAACCGTGGCGCGAAAATCGATGCCGGCATGCAGCGCCAGACGCCCCAGAAAGGGATCCAGCCGGTTGCCGAAGTCGCTGGTGATGTCACTTGCCGGTGAAGGGTTGCCGAACGGCAGTTCGCGGGCCTGTTCGCGTGTGCGCTCGAGTTCCACCAGGGCCGTATCCAGTGCCGCCAGAGAACGGCCGAAATCGTCTTCGTCTGTTGGCTCGACGAACGGTCCGCCGATTGCCGTATCGGCTGAGGCGGATGTTGCGGTCAGCGGGACAATGTCGGTGTTGGGCAGGTCGACACCGGTGTGTCCGACGATCGAGCGAATCGCATCCGACGTCTTGGACGCGCCCTCCGTCAGCCGCTTCACCCTCGCCATCTGCTCCCGCTCCACATCCTTCAGCGAAAGCGTCACCTTTGAAAAGACCCGGTCGGCGCGATCCGAAGACGATTCGGCGGCCTCGGGTGCGGCATAGGCGAGGGCAGAGGGGCCGACCGCACTTTTGACGGGGGCACTGCTCAGTCCCATCAGCCTTTCGATTGCCTTGACGCTGCTACCGGCGTCGGCGCGCTTGTCGTAAGCGAGAGGCTCAACGGCCGGTGCTTCGTCGGATCCTGTCATCAGACCGGAGTTCTCAGCTCTTTCGACCAGGGGGCCTAGTTTCCCATTGCGTGAGGTGAGCGCCATCTGCTGCCGCAGCAGCTTTTCGACCTTTTCCTCGACCACCTGCTGGTCGAGCAATTGCCGGCTGGTAACGCGATCGACCTGCGCCCGCAGCGCGGTGATCCGATCTTCATACTCGTGCTGCATGCGCGCCTGGCGGGCAATCGTGCCGCCGATGAGATCGTCGCGCAGGACAAGATAGGATGTGGCCGCGAGATAGCCGATGCTGCAAACGCCGGCGAAAGAGACGGCGATCGCGGCCATCCAGGGGCGCACGGTCATGTGGCGGACCTTGTCGCCGCTCGCCAGGATCAGGACGTGATTCTGCCTGCGTTTTCCAAAGGTACGATTTGCCTGATGTCCAGACACCCGTTCTCTCCCGCCATGTGCGCGTTGCCTCGCATCACCTGCGGATCATTACACTTCGTTAGGGTTAACAATTGGTGAGGATGATTGCGGGAGCGTGATCCGGTTATCGATTGGTCGAGGCGGTCATCGATCGATAGAATGACGGCGTCAGGCCCGCTTCCGCACGGGCAATATCGTTGAACGGCGCCTTCAGGGGCCCACGGAAATTGCTGCGTACCAGCGCCTGGAAGGTTGCCGCCGGGTCCTTTTTCTCGCGGGCGCAGAGAAAGCGGAACCATTTGGCACCGACGGCGACGTGGCCCTTTTCATCCTCGTAGATGACATCGAGAACAGCAGCGCTCTCGAAGTCGCCAGTCTCACGCATTCTGGCTTGAAGCGCCGGCGTCACGTCCAGGCCGCGCGCTTCAAGGATGAGCGGCACCACGGCAAGCCGCGCCGTCAGGTCGTTGCGGGTATCGTGCGCAGCCTGCCAAAGCCCATCATGTGCGGGCAGATCACCATAATCCGCGCCGAGATCGTTCAGCCGCTTGCGAACCAGGCGGAAATGCTTGGCCTCTTCGAAGGCAACACGCATCCAGCCGTCAAAGAAGGAGTTGGGCACCGGCTCCGTTGCGAAGCGGGCGACGATATCGAGCGCGAGATCGACGGCGTTCAGCTCGATATGCGCGATGGAATGCAGGAGGGCGATACGCCCCTTGAGCGAGCCGAGCGAGCGCCGCTTGACCTGCGTCGGCGGCGTCAGCACCGGCTTTTCCGGACGCCCGGGGCGGGTCGGTACCGGCCGATCGAGAGGCGAGCGCAACGACAGCGTGCGGCCCTGCCAGCGCCTCGCCGCTTCCTGAGCAAGTTCCGCCTTGATCTCAAGGTCCGCGGCGCGAATCGCTTCGATGGCGGCGCCACGCAGGCTGTGAAATACGGGCAACGCAGTCATGGATTTCCTCAGAGCGCCTTTGCGGCATCAAGGACCTCGCGGGCGTGACCGTCGACCTTCACCTTTTCCCATACCTTGACGACGACGCCGTCGGCGCCGATCAGGAAGGTGCTGCGTTCGACGCCCATGTACTTGCGGCCGTACATCATCTTTTCGACCCAGACGCCGTAGGCGTTGACGACCGCCTTCTCCTCATCCGCGGCAAGCGGGACCGTCAGATTGTGCTTTTTGGCGAAGCGGTCGTGCTTTTTCACCGAATCAGGCGAGAGCCCGATGAGCGTGATTCCGGCGGCGGCGAAGTCCTCGGCGAGTTCGGAGAATGAGATCGCTTCAAGCGTGCAGGCCTGCGTGTCGTCCTTCGGATAGAAGAACAGAACGACCGGCTGGCCTCGCAGGGCGGAAAGCGAAAGCGAGCCGCCGCCGTCGCGCGGCAACGTGAAGTCGGGAGCGACATCCCCTGGGGTGGGCCTTGCCATAATTAAACCTTCCTTCTGCCAAGTTTTGCGGACAATCGAACGCTACTGCGTTTTGCCTTTGATCGTCGCCGATTAGAGGGCAAAACATGCAGCAACTCAAAGCGCTACAGCGACCTTTGCGCACCTCCTAAGGCACGCGCCGCTGTAGGGCATATCGAAAATCGTCAACTACCGTCCAGCGCTTTTGTGCTAGATTCGACAGGTTTCGGACGGCATTAGCCACTACGAAACGTTGCTGTCGCCCGCACGCGCGATTCCCGTTGCAGGTGATGGCTTTCCACAGCATGGTCCCGCGCTCTTGGTGACTTTGCACGGCGACATGTGGTCTACATGGGGCGAGAAACGGCCGTCCGGCGCGACCGGGAAGAGGGACGGCGAACTAGCTCGTATCGAACGGAGGACGTCCGCGCTGATGAGTGAGATCCGCGGCGAAAAAGTCGGCTTTCGCAAGAAAGACATCGTCGCGTTGCATGCGTTGCCTTCGGCGCAGGCTCACGATCCTATTATCGTGCATGCCCCGCACAAGAGCACGGCCCCGCGGTTTTGCGCGAAGATCGCGCTCTACACCTTCCTGTTTGTCTTCGTCATCGGCGCGATCTTCGTCACGGCCATCGAGAGCGGCGTGATGGACAGCACGCTGAATGCGCGCGCCCGCACCGCACTCAACGCTGCCCTCGGCGACGCCTATCGCGCCGAAGTCGGCAGCACGGTTGTGCGCATGACCGGCAGCGGCGCGCTTGCGCTGAAGGCGCGGGAGGTCTCTCTCAACGAGGCCGCTTCTGGCCAGTCGGTGGCGAAACTTCGTTCTATTTCGATTGCACTCGACCCGCTGGCGCTCGTGACCGGTCGGATCGCCGTATCCAGCCTGGAAGCCGAAGGCGGTGATTTCGATACCGGGCTGCTTCCCAAGGGCGAGCCGCTTGACCTCACCAAGATCAAGATCGCTGATGTCGGCGACGCTTTGGAAGCGATTTTTTCCCACGTCGACCGAATGTCGCAAATGGCTTCCGGACGCGGAAATCAGACGGTGACGCTCTCGGACTTCAGTTTTTCCGTTGTCGGGGCACGCGACCGCGTCGTGCCGGTCGTTGCCACTGCGCTTGAATTCAACCGCGATGCCGCTGGCTCGATGAGCGTCAAGGGCAACGTTACCGTCGACGGGGTTGAGGTCGATCTCAGCGCTGATGCACTCGGTCAAGAGGGGCATGTGACCGGCTTCGAGGCGGCGATCACCAACCTGCCGCTCGCACCATTCCTCTACCATGGCAAGCTGGGCGCGGAGGCCGCCTTCGGTATCGACGCAGCCGCCGGACTGACGTTGAGGGCGACACGGGCGGCCGGCGAGGCGAAGCCGGATTTACGCGTCTCGGTGCGCACCTCGAAGGGCGCCTTCCATGCGGGTGGCTTCGTCTCAACCCTCAATCCCTCGCAGATGGATATCGCCTATGATTTCGAGCGCTCGTCGGTCGAGATCCTGCCGTCGCTGGTCAAGATCGGTCGCTCGACTTTTCCGTTTACCGGGGCGGTCATCGATCTCGACAAGATTGCCGGCACCACGGACAAGGGCTTCGCGATCGACCTGCTTCTGAAGAACGCCAGCTCTGCGCCGGAAGACATCGCCGCGCCAGCGCTGACATTCGACGCCAAGGCCAACGGCCGATTTACCTCGGATACGCGCCGGCTGATCTTTGATCAGCTCGCCGTGTCGAGCCCGCTTGGCTCGATGTACGGCTCGCTTTCGGTCGCCTTCGGCAAGACATCGCCGCAAATCAGCTTCGCCTCGGTCAGCGACCGGATGGATGCGGCGGCCGTCAAGCAATTGTGGCCCTGGTGGCTGGCCAAGGGCGCGCGCCGCTGGGCGATCGGCAATCTCTTCGGTGGTACCGTCACCAATGCCCGGATCGAAGTGTCGGTCGCCGAAGGTCGTATCGCCAACAACGAGGGCGAGTTGAAGCTTGGTGACGAGGAACTCAACATCAACTTCGACATCGACGACACCCGCATCAACATAACCGGTGAAATTCCGCCGCTTCGCGACACTTCCGGCACCTTCAAGCTGCGGGGGCAGCGCATGACCGTGCAGGTGGAAAAAGGCACAGCCTATTTTCCGTCCGGGCGCTCGGTCGCGCTCAACGGCGGTGACTTCATCCTTCCCGACGTCTACACGAAGCCGCTGATGGCCGAAATGAAGATCGAGGTCGGTGGAAATGCTGACGCGATTGCCGAGCTCGTCAGCTACAAGCCGATCCAGGCACTGCAGAAGACGCCGCTGTTGCCGGAGGATTTCAGTGGTCCTTTGACGGCAGTCGTCGGGGCTCGCTTCGGCCTGATCTCGGACCAGCGTCCGCCGAAGCCACTCTACCAGGTGGAGATGCAGCTCGATAAGGTCAGCGTGGATAAGGCGCTCGAAGGGCGCCCTGTAACGGACCTCGTCGGCACGTTCCGCGTCGACAATCAGCAGGCGGTGCTGGAGGCTGATGCACGGATCGAAGGCGCCAAAGTCAAGGTCGAGCTCACTGAGCCGGTGGACGCGGCTTCGACGGTGAAGCGTTCTCGCCATATTTCGGGCACGCTCGACGACGGCGTCTGGCAAAAGATCGCATCGGGGCCGTCGAGCGTCATCTCCGGACCGATTACGATTGATGTCACCATCGACGAGACCGGCAAGCAAAAGGTGAAGATCGGACTTGCCAAGGCGGAGCTGTCGCTTCCCTGGATCGGGTGGAGCAAGGGTGTCGGCATCCCGGCTGAAGCACAGTTCACCTCGAGCACGGACGGCGATCTGTCTACAATCAGCGACTTTGCGCTTGCCGGCGACGGTTTTGGCGCGCGTGGCACTTTTCGGGTAGACGATCGCGGCCTCGTATCGGCCGATCTCGACAATGTGCGGCTGGCACAGGGGGATGATTTCAGGGTTTCGGTGGATCGCAACAAGAGCGGCTATGCCGCGACGTTGACTGGCGCTACTGCGGATATCAGGCCCATCCTGGCGCAGCTGAAGGCGGGAAGCGACCAGAATCAGAGCGGCGGCGACGACGTCGCGATCAAGGCGCAGCTTGGCCGCGTCACCGGCTTCAACGGCGAATTCCTGTCGAACGTCAACCTCGTCTATGCCGAGCGCGGCCGCCAGATCGAGGACGTCAATCTCTCGGCCGTTACCAGCAGCGGCCAGGCGCTCGTCGCAAAACTCGCCAAGGCGGGGGCGGACAACACGCTGGAGCTGACGACCGGCGACGCCGGTTCGCTCGCCCGGTTTGCCGATATCTACCAGAACATGCGTGGCGGCCTGCTGAACCTGAAATTGCGCGACCGTGGCGGGCGTTCCTGGCGCGGCAGCGTCGATATCCGCAAGTTCCAACTGATCGGCGAGCAACGGCTACAATCAATGGTATCGACGCCAACCGGCGCAGACGGGCGCAGCCTCAATCAGGCTGTGCGGCGCGACATTGACGTGAGCTCGGCGCGCTTCGAGCGCGGCTTCGCCCAGCTGGCGCTCGATCGCGGCGCCATCCGTGTCGACGGCGGCGTCCTGCGCGGGACCGACGTCGGCGCCACGTTCCAGGGGACGGTGCGCGACAACAACGGCATCATGGACATGACCGGCACGTTCATGCCGGCCTATGGGCTGAACCGCCTCTTCGGCGAGCTGCCGCTGATCGGCGTGCTGCTCGGCAACGGCCGCGACCGTGGCCTGCTTGGCATCACCTTTAAGCTGAACGGCCCGTTCAACCAGCCGAGGCTGACGATCAATCCCCTGTCGATCATCGCCCCCGGCGTCTTCCGCAGCATCTTCGAATTCCAATGAAAAAGGCCGGCGCTAAGGCCGGCCCTTCAGATCGATTTGTGTGTTGTCTCGGCTCAGGCCGGACGCACGAGGATGTGCTTCTTCTTGCCGAGCGACAGTTTGACAACGTTGTCGGCGGTAACGTCGCCGGTGCCGATGAGACGACGCTCGTCGCTGACCGCCTCGTCGTTGATCCTGACAGCGCCACCCTGAACATGGCGGCGGGCTTCGCCGTTGGAGGCGGCGAGGCCGGCGCGCACGATCAGCGTCAGTAGCCCGAGGCCGGCTTCGAGTTCTGCCGCCGGAATTTCGACTGAAGGCAGGTTGTCGGCGAGCGCGCCTTCCTCGAAGGTCTTGCGCGCGGTCTCCGCCGCCTGCTCGGCGGCCTCGCGACCGTGCAGCATGGCGGTGATTTCCGTCGCCAGGATCTTCTTGACTTCGTTGATCTCCGATCCGCCGAGCGTCGAAAGGCGCTCGATCTCCGCCATTGGCAGCGTGGTATAAAGCTTCAGGAAGCGGGTAACGTCCGCATCTTCGGTGTTGCGCCAGTACTGCCAGAAGTCATAGGCCGACAGCATGTCCGGGTTGAGCCAGATCGCGCCGTTGACCGACTTGCCCATCTTGGCGCCCGACGACGTCGTCAAGAGCGGAGACGTCAGCGCGTAGAGCTGCTCAGTGCCCATGCGATGGCCGAGGTCGATGCCGTTGATGATGTTGCCCCACTGGTCCGAGCCGCCCATCTGCAGGCGGCAGCCGGTGCGCTTGTGCAGTTCGACGAAGTCGTAGGCCTGCAGGATCATGTAGTTGAACTCGAGGAACGACAGCGACTGCTCGCGATCAAGCCGCGTCTTGACGCTGTCGAACGAAAGCATGCGGTTGACCGAGAAGTGACGGCCGACGTCGCGCAGGAATTCGAGGTAGTTGATGCCAAGCAGCCAGTCGGCGTTGTTGATCATCAACGCGTCCTTGGGGCCCTCGCCATAGGTGAGGTAGTTGGAGAAGACCGTCTTGATGCTCGCGATGTTGGATTCGATCGTCGCGGGCGTCATCAATTGCCGCGCCTCGTCCTTGAAGGACGGGTCGCCCACCATGCCGGTGCCGCCGCCCATCAACGAGATCGGCCGATGGCCGGTCGCCTGCATCCAGTGCAGCATCATGATCTGGATCAGTCCGCCGGCATGCAGGCTCGGCGCCGTCGGGTCGAAGCCGATATAGGCCGTCACGGTTTCCTTACGGAACAGTTCGTCCAGGCCAGACTCGTCAGAGATCTGGTGGATGAAACCACGCTCGCTGAGGGTGTGAAGGAAATCGGACTTGAAACCGGACATCATCTGTCTTTCTTACGGGGAAGTTTTTGAACGAACGGGCGTTTAGCACTGTTTCCGCGCATAATCACTCCAAAAGTGATTCTGGAAATCTGACGGCATGGCACAGACAAAAAACGCAATCGGCCTGATGAGTGGCACGAGCATGGACGGCATCGACGTCGCGTTACTGCGCACGGACGGGGACTGCATCGTCGAGCGTGGCCCGTCGGCCGGCTTTGCTTATGATGCCGGCTTTCGCGACCGGCTGAAGCAGGGCCTGGTCGATGCAACGACGATGACAAAACGGGATCAAAGGCCGGGCGCTCTTGCCGATCTTGAACGCGAGCTGACGCTGCGGCACGCCGAGGCGGTCAAATTCTTCCTGCAGCAGAACGACCTGACGGCGGCGGCGATCGATGTGATCGGTTTCCACGGCCAGACCGTGCTGCATCGGCCGGATGAGGCCCTGACGGTGCAGATCGGCGACGGCCCGCTGCTTGCGCGTGAGACCGGCATCGATGTCGTCTACGACATGCGCGCCAACGACATGGAGCAGGGCGGGCAGGGCGCACCGCTGATTCCCGCGTACCACGCCGCACTTGCGCGTGGCACGGCGACTGACCGCGGCCTCGCCGCGCCGGTCGTCTTCGTGAATATCGGCGGCATTTCCAACCTGACCTTTATCGGCACCGGCGAAACGCTCATTGCCTATGACAGCGGCCCCGGCAACACGTTGATCGATCAATGGGTCGAGGCCCATGCCGGAATTCCCTACGACCAGGGAGGTATGATCGCCAGCGAGGGAGCCGTTCTTGCCGGGCTTGCCGACCGTTATCTCTCCAACAGCTTCTTCACCGCAACGAAGCGCCGCTCACTGGATCGAAATGACTTTGCGCCGCCGCACGGGCGGGACGCTGACCTTGCCGACGGCGCCCGCACGCTCGCCCATGTGACGGCAGCGGCAATCATCAAGTCGGCCGGGCACCTTCCGCAGCGGCCGGCGACCTACATCGTGTGCGGCGGCGGTCGCCTCAATCCGGTGATCATGCGCGATCTCGCGTCACTCGCCGAACAGGAGGGCGCGGCAGTTCTTGCGGCGGAGGAAGTGGGCCTCAATGGCGATTCCATGGAGGCGGAGGCCTGGGCCTATCTGGCTGTGCGTGCGCTGAGCGGGCTGCCGCTCACCTATCCAGGAACAACAGGCGTTCGGCAGCCGGCAAGCGGTGGCAAATATGCCGCAAAGCCCCGGAATGGATAGGTCCGGATCCGGCCAGCGCTCCCACCGCCGGATTAATCAAATTTTCGCATCGGAGAATTAGGATCGGCAGCCGCTGCCCCAGAAGGTGGCAATAAGCAGCTAACGCAGTACGAAGGTTTCGGGTTCGTCGATGGGTGGTGCGATATCTCTGCTGGCTGTGAATTTCATCATTGCGCAGATATTCACGGCCGCATTCCTCACCATTGCCGCGAAGAGCCGCCAACGTCGTGCGGCGCTGTGGTGTGCAGCCGGATTTGCCGTCGCTTCGCTTTCGGCGGTTTGCGAGGCAATCGTTCCCTTTTCGTCGACGCCGCGGATCTTTGCGATCGCGGCCTTTGCTTGCGTGCTCGGCGGTTTCTGTCTGCTGCGCTTTGGCCTGGGGCTTTTCTACCAGGTGCCGGTGCACTGGTCCGCGCTCTGTGGGTGTTTCGTGGCCGGCGTCGCGCTGGATGTGGCGATCTTTGATCTACCGAGGGGAACCTGGCAGCATTCCTTCTTCTACCAGATGCCTTTTGTCCTCATTCAGGCGTGGACCGCATCGGTCGTGATCCGTTCGGGGCGCCGCTCGTTCTTCGACTGGCTGCTCTTCGGCCTTCTGGCATTGTCGGCAGCCTATTACCTGATGAAGATCTATGCCGCCGTCGCGGTTGGCTCGGGCGCAACCGCCCAGGATTATGTTTCGAGCAATTTCGCGCTCGTCTCACAGGCGCTCGGGGCGATGCTGATCGTCGGCGCCGGCCTGGCCATGCTTGGCGTGATGGTCAAGGACATCGTTGACGACGCGCAGGCCCGTTCGGAAATCGATCTGCTGTCCGGTCTTTACAATCGCCGCGGCTTCACGGAGCGCGTCATGCCGCTGCTGCACGCCCGCGCCAGCGAGACGCCCGGCACACTCATCCTGGCGGACCTCGACCGTTTCAAGCTGGTCAACGACACTTACGGTCACCTCACAGGCGATCAGGTGATTTGCCGGTTTGCCCGCGTGCTGATGGACGTGATGCCGAACCGCGCTGTCGCCGGCCGCTTGGGCGGCGAGGAGTTTGCCGTCTACCTGCCATGCACGGAATTGTCGGAAGCGCGTGTCGTCGCCCATGGCATGCGCGCCGCGATCATGTCTCAGCAGATCGCCGGTTTGCCGGAAGCGGCGCGTGTCACAGCAAGTTTCGGCGTGGCCGCCACCGGCCGCGGCGAGACGCTGGATCTCGTCATGCAGCGCGCAGACAAGGCCCTCTACGCGGCCAAGGAAAATGGCCGCAATCGGGTCGAGTGCGCCGAGACGCCGATAACCGTCGTCAATCCGGCGGTGCCGCATTGGATCGGTCGCCCCTAAATCTTGACATCCGCCACGCATAAAAAAAGCGCCGCCCGTGCGAATACAGGCGGCGCTTTGCGTTGCGTTGGCGCTCTATCAGCGGATGCGCTTGGCAGCCGGCTCCGGCGTCAGCTCGCCGTTGAGGCGACGGTCGAGGTAGTCCTCGCATTCCGTCATCAGACCTTCGACCTGACCGTTGAAGAAGTGGTTGGCGCCGGGCACCGTGCGATGGGTAATCAGAATGCCCTTCTGCGCCTTCAGCTTTTCCACGAGACCGTTCACGTCCTTTTCCGGCGCCACCTTGTCGGAATCGCCGTTGATGATCAGGCCCGAGGACGGGCAGGGCGCCAGGAACGAGAAGTCGTAGATGTTCGGCTGCGGTGCCACCGCCATGAAACCTTCGATCTCCGGGCGGCGCATCAGGAGCTGCATGCCGATCCAGGCGCCGAAGGAGTAGCCGGCCACCCAGCAGCTCTTGGAATCCGGATGCAGGCTCTGCACCCAGTCAAGCGCAGACGCCGCATCCGAGAGCTCGCCGGCACCATGGTCGAATTCGCCCTGGCTGCGGCCGATGCCACGGAAATTGAACCGAAGCGTCGTAAAGCCGCGCTTCTGGAACATGTAGAAGAGCTGATAGACGATCTGGTTGTTCATCGTACCGCCGAACTGCGGGTGCGGGTGCAGGATGATGGCGATCGGCGCACTCTTCTGCTTCGAAGGCTGGTAACGGCCTTCGAGGCGGCCGGCGGGTCCGTTGAAGATGATTTCGGGCATTGGTTCTCCGGGAGCGTTCCTGGTTCGAATCTTGGGTTCAGATCGCGATCAGTCTTGACGAAAGCAGTCAGCTTTTCTAAAACCTAGTTTAGAACCGTTCAAAACTTCTGTGCGGGCATTCCGCCTTGTGCTTCGTCTCATAAGGCAAGCGACGCGGAAAATTCAAGGAAAATGCATCGCCAGAGGTTGCCGGGTTGCGGCCTGTTGTTCTAGCGAAGGAAATCATGTCGGGTTCGCGCATCTATATGGACTGGAACGCCACCGCGCCGCTTCTGCCTGAAGCGCGTGAGGCTTGCCTGTCGGCGCTCGACCTCATCGGCAACCCGTCTTCCGTCCATGGTGAGGGCCGAGCGGTGCGCACGTTGATTGAAAATGCCCGTCGCGATGTCGCAGCACTTTGCGGCGCCAAGTCTTCAAGCGTGATCTTCACCAGCGGCGCCACGGAAGCCGCCAATCTGGTGCTGACGCCGGACTTCCGCATGGGACGCACGCCGCTCAGGATCGGCGGGCTCTACACTTCGGCGATCGAGCACCCGGCTGTGCGCGAGGGGGGGCGTTTCCCGCGCGAAGCATTACGCGAAATCCCGGTGACCTCGGCCGGCGTCGTCGACCTTGCGGCACTGCTAGAGCTTCTCAGTGCGCATGACCGCGCGCTCGGCCTGCCGATGGTCGCCGTTATGCTGGTCAACAACGAGACCGGCATCATCCAGCCGATTACCGAGATCGGCGAGATCGTTCGCGGGTATGGTGGTATACTCGTCGTTGACGCGGTCCAGGCCGCAGGGCGGGTGCCGCTCGCGATCGACGAACTCGGCGCCGACTTTCTCATTCTGTCGTCGCACAAGATCGGCGGTCCGAAAGGCGCCGGTGCCCTCGTGTCCCGCGGCGAGGTGATGATGCCAATCCCACTGATCCGCGGCGGCGGTCAGGAGAAGGGGCACCGCTCGGGGACCGAAAATCCGGTGGCGATTGCCGGCTTTGCCGCAGCTGCCCGCAAGGTGGGCAAGGACCTTGCGGCGCGGATGGGCCCGATCACTGCGTTGCGCGACAGGCTGGAGAGCGCGATGCTGGCGGCAGCGGCGGATGTGGTCATTCACGGCCGCGACGTTTCGCGCGTTGGCAACACGATATTCTTCACGCTTCCTGGTCTCAAGGCAGAGACGGGACAAATCGCCTTCGATCTGGAAGGCGTGGCGCTATCGGCGGGATCGGCCTGTTCGTCCGGCAAGGTCGGGCAGAGCCACGTGCTGACGGCGATGGGCTACGATCCGCGCCAGGGCGCGCTGCGCATCTCGATTGGCGACGCGACGGGCGAAGCCGACATCGAGCGTTGCGCCGCCGCCTTCGCAAAGGTAGCAGCAAGACGACGCGCGCCAGGACAAGCGGCCTGACGCGAGCGGTATGACGAAATTGCGGAAAAGCAATTTTCCGCTTGGCAAACAGGGTGAAAAACGCCTTTTAGCCATTACATAAGCGGTGCGCCAAGTTCACACCGCGCTGACAAGCTGCCGGACCTTGGATCCGGCAAGATTGGAGAACGACATGCCTGCCGTGCAGGAGACCATCGATCAGGTCCGTCAGATCGACGTGGACCAGTACAAATACGGCTTCGAGACGAACATTGAAGTCGAGAAGGCCCCGAAGGGCCTGTCGGAAGACATCATTCGCTTCATTTCGGCAAAGAAGAACGAGCCGGAATGGATGCTCGAGTGGCGCCTCGGCGCCTATCGTCGCTGGCTGACGCTCGAGGAGCCCACCTGGGCCCGCGTCAGCTATCCGAAGATCGACTTCAACGACATCTATTACTATGCCGCGCCGAAGGGCGTCACGGGTCCGACGTCGCTCGACGAAGTCGATCCGGAGATCCTCAAGGTCTACGAAAAGCTCGGCATTCCGCTGAAGGAACAGGAAATCCTTGCCGGCGTGCAGAAGTCGAAGATCGCGGTCGACGCCGTGTTCGACAGCGTCTCGGTCGTCACCACCTTCAAGGAAGAGCTGAAGAAGGCCGGCGTGATCTTCATGTCGATCTCCGAGGCGATCCGCGAGCATCCCGAGCTCGTACAGAAGTATCTCGGCTCCGTCGTTCCGACGACCGACAACTATTACGCAACGCTGAACTCCGCGGTCTTCACCGACGGTTCCTTCGTCTTCGTGCCGAAGGGCGTGCGTTGCCCGATGGAGCTCTCCACCTACTTCCGTATCAACGAGAAGAACACCGGCCAGTTTGAGCGCACGCTGATCATCGCAGAAGAGGGCGCCTACGTGTCCTATCTCGAAGGCTGCACCGCGCCGCAGCGTGACGAGAACCAGCTTCACGCTGCCGTCGTCGAGCTCGTCGCGCTCGATGACGCCGAGATCAAGTATTCGACGGTGCAGAACTGGTATCCGGGCGACAAGGAAGGCAAGGGCGGCATCTACAACTTCGTCACCAAGCGTGGCGATTGCCGTGGCAAGAACTCCAAGATCTCCTGGACGCAGGTCGAAACCGGCTCGGCGATCACCTGGAAGTATCCGTCCTGCATCCTGCGCGGCGACGGTTCGCGCGGCGAGTTCTACTCGATCGCCGTTTCCAACGGCCACCAGCAGATCGATAGCGGTACCAAGATGATCCACCTCGGCAAGAACACGTCGAGCCGCATCGTCTCAAAGGGCATCGCTGCCGGCGTTTCGGAAAACACCTATCGCGGCCAGGTCTCAGCCCACCGCAAGGCGGAGAACGCCCGCAACTTCACTCAGTGCGACTCGCTCTTGATTGGCGACAAGTGCGGCGCGCACACCGTGCCCTACATCGAGGCCAAGAACTCGACGGCACAGTTCGAGCACGAAGCGACGACCTCGAAGATCTCCGAGGACCAGCTGTTCTATTGCCTGCAGCGCGGCATCCCCACCGAAGCGGCGATCGCGCTGATCGTCAACGGCTTCGTCAAGGAAGTGATCCAGGAGCTGCCGATGGAGTTCGCCGTCGAAGCGCAGAAGCTGATCGGCATCTCGCTGGAAGGCTCGGTCGGCTAAGGCCCTGCACTGAATATTGAATGGCGCGCACGACGAGTTTGCGCGCGAACAAACGTTCGTTTCCCAAGAGGACGATAGAAATGCTTGAAATCAAGAACCTGCATGCCCGCATCGCCGAAGACGGCACCGAGATCATCCGTGGCCTGAACCTCACCGTGAAGGCCGGCGAAGTCGCCGCCATCATGGGCCCGAACGGCTCGGGCAAGTCGACGCTCTCCTACATCCTCTCGGGCCGCGAAGACTACGAAGTCACTGAAGGCGACATCCTCTATAACGGCGAGAGCATCCTGGAACTCGACGCGTCCGAGCGTGCAGCCAAGGGCATCTTCCTTGCCTTCCAGTACCCGGTCGAGATTCCCGGTGTCGCCACCATGCAGTTCCTGAAGGTGGCGATGAACGAGCAGCGCAAGTATCGCGGCGAAGACGAGTTGACGACGCCGGAATTCATGCGCCGCGTCAAGGAAGCTGCAGCCGAGCTGAAGATCGCGCCGGAAATGCTGCGCCGTCCGCTCAACGTCGGCTTCTCCGGCGGTGAGAAGAAGCGCGCCGAAATCCTGCAGATGTCGCTGCTCCAGCCGAAGCTGTGCGTGCTTGACGAAACCGATTCCGGCCTCGACATCGACGCGCTGAAGATCGTCGCCGATGGCGTCAACGCGCTGCGTTCGCCGGACCGCGCCGTCGTCGTCATCACGCACTACCAGCGCCTGCTCGATTACATCGTTCCTGATACCGTGCACGTCCTCTACAAGGGCCAGGTCATCAAGTCGGGCGACAAGACGCTGGCGCACGAACTCGAAGCCAACGGCTACGCGGACATCATCGAGGCCGCGGCCTAAAGGCTGTTGAAGGAGTGTTCGAATGAATATGCAACAGGCAATCAAGATGACGGCCGCCGAGACGGCGCTCGTCGATGCCTATACCGCGCAGATCGGCGATCTGCCGGGCGACGGCTCGGTGTTCTCGGTTCGCGACACGCTGGTGCACGAACTGAAGACTGCAGGTCTCCCGACCCGCCGTGTCGAATCCTGGCACTACACCGACCTTCGCACGCTGCTGCGCGCCGTTCCTGCCGCCGACCCCACGGCCTTTGCCGATCGTGTCGATGCATTGGTCCCCGGCTCGACGGTGCTTTCCGTCCGCAATGGCCAGACGGATATCAAGGGCAACCTGCCTGATGGTGTGACTGTCCGCTCCTATGTCGACAGCCTGCTCGACGGTTCGGCTGCGGCCGGCCTTGCCGTGCTCGGCTTTGACGACGCGATTGGTCGCATCAACGGCGGTCTCGTTCGCGGCGGTCTCGAAATCGACGTCGCCGCTGACGCCGCACTCGAAGATCCGTTGGAAATCCAGCTGGTGCAGAGCCTTGGCCAGGCGCATACGCGCTTTCCGGTCTCCTTCGGCGCCGGCGCCACGGCAACGGTGATCGAGCGGCATCTGTCGACCAATGACGCCGAAAGCTTCGTCTCCTCCGTCAGCGACGTGACGCTTGCCGAAGGTGCCGACGTCATCTGGATCGTCCTGCAGCAGCAGGGCGCTGCCGATACCCATCTCGGCCAGATCCGCTTCGACCTCGGCAAGAACGCCAAGCTGCATCTCTTCGTAATCAATGCCGGCGGCAAGCTGGTGCGCCAGGAGATCCACGGCAAGACGAGCGGCGAGGGCGCGGATTTCAAGCTGCGCGGCATCAACCTGCTTGGCGGCGAAAGCCACACCGACGTAACCTTCACGCTCGGTCACAACGTACCGCACACGACCTCGACCGAGATCATCCGCAACGTCGTATTCGACCGCGCCAAGGGCGTCTTCCAGGGCAAGATCCTGGTCGCCAAGGACGCGCAGAAGACCGATGCGAAGATGGCGTGCAACACGCTGCTCTTGTCCGACGACGCCGACCTTTCGGCGAAGCCGGAGCTCGAGATCTTTGCCGATGACGTTCAGTGCGGCCACGGTGCGACGGTTGCCGACATCGACCACACGCAGCTCTTCTATCTGATGGCGCGCGGCGTTCCGGAGAACAAGGCGCGGGCGATGCTCGTCAACGCTTTCGTCGCCGAAATCGTCGAGGAACTGGAAGACGACGAGGCGCTGGTCGAGGCACTCGAAGACGTCATCTCGACCTGGCTCGACAAGCACGCGTAAGGCTATTGCGTAATTCCTTAATTCGGCATCGATTTAGGGATAAAATTATGCAGCAGTTCAACATGTTACAGCGGCCCTGGCGCGTCTTGAGAGACGCGCGGCGCTGTGGCGCAATTGGATTGAAAGACATGGAACACTCTGTACCGGTGCCTGCCTACGACGTCGAAGCGATCCGCAGGGATTTTCCGATCCTGTCGCGAACCGTCTATGGCAAGCCGCTTGTCTATCTCGACAACGGGGCATCGGCGCAGAAACCGCAGGTCGTGATCGACGCGATCTCCCATGCCTATGCCAATGAATATGCCAACGTCCATCGCGGCCTGCATTTCCTGTCGAATGCCGCGACGGAAGCCTATGAGGCGGCGCGCGAGAAGGTGCGCCGCTTCCTCAACGCCCCGTCGGTCGACAACGTCATCTTCACCAAGTCCTCGACTGAGGCGATCAACACGGTCGCCTATGGCTACGGCATGCCGAAACTTAGCGAAGGCGACGAGATCGTTCTTTCGATCATGGAGCATCACTCCAACATCGTTCCCTGGCATTTCATCCGCGAGCGCCAGGGCGCCAAGCTCGTCTGGGTTCCGGTCGACGACGAGGGTGCGCTTCACGTCGAAGATTTCGTCAAGTGCCTGACGGATCGCACCAAGCTCATCGCCATTACCCACATGTCGAATGCGCTCGGGACCGTGGTTCCGGTGAAGGAGATCTGCCGGATTGCCCGCGAACGCGGCATCCCGGTGCTCATCGACGGCAGCCAGGGCGCCGTGCACATGCCTGTTGATGTCCAGGACATCGATTGCGACTGGTACGTGATGACCGGCCACAAGCTCTATGGCCCCTCCGGCATCGGCGTGCTCTACGGCAAGACAGATCGCCTGAAGGAAATGCAGCCGTTCCTCGGCGGTGGCGAGATGATCGAGGTGGTGACCGAGGATTACGTCACCTACAACGATCCGCCGCACCGCTTTGAAGCCGGCACGCCGCCGATCGTGCAGGCGATCGGCCTTGGTTATGCGCTCGATTACATGGAGAAGCTCGGCCGGGCAGCAATTCAGGCACACGAAGCGGACCTGACCGCTTACGCGCGCAAACGCCTCTCGTCCGTCAATTCGTTGCGCGTGTTCGGCAATGCTCCTGATAAAGGCAGCATCTTCGCATTCGAACTCGCCGGCATCCATTCGCACGATGTGTCCATGGTGATCGATCGCGCCGGTGTGGCCGTTCGCGCCGGCACCCATTGCGCCCAACCGCTCTTGAAACGCTTCGGCGTCACCTCCACATGCCGTGCATCCTTCGGCCTCTACAATACCCGGGCGGAGGTTGACGCGCTGGCCGAGGCGCTGGAGCATGCGCGCAAGTTCTTCGCTTGATAAGTTTGCAAAAGGTTCAAAGAGTTATCGTAATCTTCTGAACCAATAGAGAAAGTCCAGGAGGCCGACATGAGCCTTGATGCTACGGAAGAAAAGGTCGACGTCCGCGAGGGCATCGTGCATTCGGCAATCCCGGCCGAGGAACTGGCGCGTCTTAGCGACGATATTATCGCCGCGCTGAAGACCGTCTACGACCCGGAAATCCCGGCCGACATCTTTGAACTCGGACTGATCTACAAGATCGACATCGAAGACGACCGGATGGTGAAGATCGACATGACGCTGACCGCACCCGGTTGCCCGGTGGCCGGCGAGATGCCCGGTTGGGTCGAGAATGCCATCGGCGCCGTCGAAGGCGTATCGGGCGTCGAGGTCTCGATGACCTTCGATCCGCCGTGGACGCCGGACCGCATGTCTGAAGAGGCGCAGGTCGCTGTCGGCTGGTACTGACGAACCCGCGTCGTATTGATCCGTTAAGGCGCGGATACTACATTTGATTCTGTAAGGCGCCGGGCCTTTACCCCGGTGACGACAAGGAGAATGAGCCCATGGGCTTTGCCGTGATGAGCCTGACCGATGCCGCAGCCGGCCGCGTCCGCGCGATCGTGGAGAATGCCGGCGCCGATGCCATGGGTATCCGTGTCGGCATCAAGAAGGGCGGCTGCGCCGGCATGGAGTATGCCGTCGATCTGGTGACGGAACCCAACCCCAAGGACGACCTGATTGAACATCAGGGCGCCAAGGTCTGGGTTGCGCCCGAGGCCGTGCTTTATCTGCTCGGTACGCAGATGGATTTCGAAGTCACGGCGCTGCGTTCCGGCTTTACCTTCCACAATCCGAACCAGACCTCGGCCTGCGGCTGCGGCGAATCGGTCGAGCTGAAGCCTGCAGACCTTGCAGCGCTCGCCGCGCAGGGCGACGCCGTAGTGCGCGCTAACTAAGTTTCCTTCATTCGTTAAGGCGGATAGGTCGGCCCGGTTTTCGCCGGGCCTTTTTTCTGCTGAGATGAGATCGGCTGGAACGGAGACTACGATGATGGCAGCGTTCAATGAGGATCTCGTCTTCAAGGCGCTCTACGAGACTTTTCCCGATCCTGTGATCATCATCGACGCCGAGCGGATCATCCGCTCCGCCAACAATGCTGCCCTGCAGCAGTTCGGCTATCCGGCCGAAGAATTCATCGACCAGTCCGTGCGGCTGATTTACGCGAACGATGCCGAATACGAAAGACGTCTGCGCAATCGCGCAGAAAGGGTGGATGAGACCACCGCCCGAACATCGACCTATCTCTACGTCAGGCGAGACGGATCCTCTTTTTCCGGGCACCTGCGCACCACACCGCTGATCGACGATCAGGGTGAGGAACTGGCGCTCATCGGTATCATTCGTGATGTCTCGGATCTTGCCGAGGCGGTGAGCGAGCGGCAACGGGCCTCCAAAATGCTGGATGCAGCGCTTGAGGCGATGCCCGAGGGATTTGCCATCTTCGACCGCCAGGAGCGCCTGGTTGTCTACAACAAAGCCTATCAGGCGATCTGCGGCCCGGCCGGTCCGGCGCTGAAGCCCGGCATCACCGCCGAGGAAATCCTGCTGCTGGCGCGACAGGGCGGTCACTATCCCGATGCCATACCGGGAACACGCGAAGGCGATGAGTGGATATCTTCGCGGCTCCGTGACTTCCGCCATCCCGATGGTCGCCCGAAGATTTTTCGCTATGCCGACGATCGCTGGCTAAGGGTCGAGAACATCAGGACGAAGGATGGCAACACGGTCGTTGCCCGCGTTGATGTCACGGATCTCAAGCGCGCCGAACTGGCGCTGGAGCGGCAGCGACAGGAGCTGGAACACAAGAACGAAGCCCTTGATCAGTTCACCGCCACCGTATCCCATGATCTCAAGGCGCCGCTCAGGCACATCTCGATGTTTTCCGAAATGATCGAGGATGATCTGAAGGCAGGCGATCAGACCGAGCTTGCCGAAAACGCCCGTCACCTGCGCGACAGCGTCAGACGGATGAACCGAGTGGTCGACAGCCTGCTCGACTACGCGCAGATCGCCCACCGCATTACGGACTGGACGCACGTGCGGCTGAACGACGTCGTTTCCGAGACCTTGACGATGCTCGCCGGCGACGCACGCGAGGCCAACGCGACTTTTGAGGTCGGTTCATTGCCGGAGCTGGAGGGAGATCCCGAGCTTCTCCGAAGGCTCGTCCAGAACCTGGTTGGCAACGCGATCAAGTACCGGCACGCAGACCGACCACCGGTGATCCGCATCCACGGCGGGCTCACGGACCACATGGTGGAGCTCATGGTCGAGGACAATGGCATCGGCATAGACCCGCGCTTTGCCACACGCATCTTCGAGGTGTTCCAGCGTCTGCACAAGGACGAGACGACCTACGGAGGTACCGGCATCGGCCTGGCGCTCGCAAAACGCATTGCCGAAAGCCACGACGGTTCGATCTGCCTTGACACAACCTTTCGTGAAGGCGCACGTTTCATCGTGCTTCTTCCGAGGCGGCTGAGGAAAGCGAAATAGGGCGGAACAAGGTGGTCTCGACGCCAAAGCGATTGCTCTTGGTGGAAGACGACGCGCACGATGCGCGTTTCGTCATGCGGGCCTTTGCCCAGATCGATGACAGAATCGATCTGGTTCTGGTTACCGATGCGGACGAGGCTGTCGAACAGCTCACCCGCGGCCATTTCGATTACATCCTGATGGATATCAAGTTGCCCGGAAGCGATGGCATCGACCTTCTGCGGCGCGTACGCAAGCACCGAGCGACCGCCCTTGTTCCGATCATCGTGCTGACGTCCTCGATCAATCCAGCCGATGTCCTTCACTGCTACGGTGCCGGCGCCAACGCCTATGTCGCGAAACCGTCATCGGTCATGGAATATCGCCGCTTTGCCGAAGCCTTCATCCGATTCTGGGTCGAAAGCGCGATCCTGCCGCCGAGCATGAGCTTGCGCCGATAGGGCGGGCGCGTTCGTTACGCTCGCGCCTGGTTCTTCTCTTTACGATCTTGGAGATTGTTTTGGAGATGGGATGCGCTGCGCGTCATCTCAGGTGGCATCCGCGCCCGGGCAAGCCGGCGGAACGCGCAAACGCTCCGCCGGCTTTTGATATTATTCGGCTGCTTCCGCGTAGCTTTCCAGCGGCGGGCAGGTGCAGACGAGGTTACGGTCGCCGTAGACGTTGTCGACGCGGTTGACCGGCGACCAGTACTTGTCGACCCGGAAGGCACCCGGCGGGAAGCAGGCCTGCTCGCGCGAATAGGGACGATCCCAATCGCCGACCAGGTCTTCGACCGTGTGAGGAGCGTTCTTCAGCGGGTTGTTGGTCTTGTCCATCCGGCCTTCTTCGATCGCACGAGCTTCCTCGCGGATCGCGAGCATCGCATCGCAGAAGCGGTCGATCTCTGCCTTGGTCTCAGACTCTGTCGGCTCGATCATGAGCGTGCCGGCAACCGGCCAGCTCATGGTCGGCGCGTGGAAGCCGCAGTCGATCAGGCGCTTGGCCACATCGTCGACGGTCACGCCGGCGCTCTCGACCAGCGGACGGGTATCGATGATGCACTCATGCGCGACACGGCCCTTCGACGACTTGTAGAGCACCTCATAGGCGCCCTTCAGCCGTGCGGCGATGTAGTTGGCATTGAGGATCGCCACCTTGGTCGCCTGGGTCAGGCCTTCGCCGCCCATCATCAGGCAGTAGCTCCAGGAGATCGGCAGGATCGAGGCCGAGCCGAACGGAGCAGCCGAAACCGCACCATCCTCGCCGTCCGTTTCCGGGTGGCCGGGCAGGTAGGGTGCCAGGTGCGCCTTGACGCCGATCGGGCCCATGCCGGGTCCGCCGCCGCCGTGCGGAATGCAGAAGGTCTTGTGCAGGTTCAGGTGGCTGACGTCGGAGCCGATGTCGCCGGGGCGGGCAAGGCCGACCATGGCGTTCATATTGGCGCCGTCCATGTAGACCTGGCCGCCGTGCTTGTGCACGATCTCGCAGACCTCACGCACGTTCTCTTCGAACACGCCGTGGGTCGAGGGATAGGTGATCATGCAGCACGAGAGGTTTTCCGCATACTGCTCGGCTTTCGCACGGAAATCATCCATGTCGATGTCGCCGTTTTCACTGACCTTGATGACGACCACCTTCATGCCGGCCATCTGGGCCGACGCCGGGTTGGTGCCGTGCGCCGAAGTGGGGATCAGGCAGACGTCGCGATGGGCGTCGCCCTGTGCCAGGTGGTAAGCGCGGATCGTCAGCAGACCGGCATACTCGCCCTGAGCGCCCGAGTTCGGCTGCATCGAGATCGCATCATAGCCGGTGACGGCGCAGAGCTTCTCGGACAGGTCCTCGATCATGTGCTGGTAGCCGGCCGCCTGATCCTTCGGAACGAACGGATGGATCTCCGAGAATTCCGGCCAGGTGATCGGCAGCATTTCCGCTGTCGCGTTGAGCTTCATCGTGCACGAGCCGAGCGGGATCATCGCCCGGTCGAGCGCGAGGTCGCGGTCCGACAGCCGGCGGATGTAGCGCGTCATCTCGCTTTCGGCGCGGTTCATGTGGAAGATCGGGTGCATCAGGTACTCGCTGGTGCGCAGCAGCGGCTGCGGCAGGCGGTAGCCCGGCTCGAACTCTTCCACCTTGAAGTCGCCACCGAAGGCGCGCCAGACGGCTTCGAGCGTGACGGGGCGCGAACGCTCGTCGAGGCTGATACCGATCCTGGTCTCGCCGATCTTGCGCAGGTTCACTTCCTCGGCGACGGCAGTCTTGAGGATGATGCCCTGCAGCTTGCCGACTTCGACGGTGATGGTATCGAAGAACACGTCCGGCTCGACGGTGTAGCCAAGCTTTTCAAGGCCCATGGCCAGGCGAACGGTCTTCTGGTGAACGCTCTGCGCGATCGCCTTGATGCCCTTCGGTCCATGGAAGACCGCATACATCGAGGCCATGACGGCAAGCAGCACCTGCGCGGTGCAGATGTTCGACGTCGCCTTTTCGCGGCGGATATGCTGTTCGCGGGTCTGGAGCGACAGCCGATAGGCGCGGTTGCCGCGCGCATCGACCGAAACGCCGACGAGACGGCCGGGCATCGAGCGCTTGTGGACGTCCTTGACCGCCATGTAGGCCGCGTGCGGACCGCCATAGCCGACCGGAACGCCGAAGCGCTGGGTGCAGCCGATGGCAATGTCTGCGCCCATTTCGCCCGGGGACTTCAGAAGCGCCAGCGCCAGCGGATCGGCAGCGATCGTCGCGATCGCGCCGGTCTGGTGCAGGCGGGCGATCAGGCCGGTGAAGTCATGCACGTGGCCGTAGGTGCCCGGATACTGGAAGATCGCGCCGAAGACGTCGACCGGGTCCAGATCCGTGAACGGGTTACCGATGACGATCTGCCAGCCGAGAGGCTCGGCACGGGTCTTCAGGAGCGCGATTGTCTGTGGGTGGCAGCTCTCGTCAACGAAGAAGGCCTTGGCCTTCGACTTCGAGACGCGCTCGGCCATGGCCATGGCTTCGGCGGCAGCTGTCGCTTCGTCGAGCAGCGAGGCGTTGGCAACATCGAGACCGGTCAGGTCGCAGACCATGGTCTGGTAGTTGAGCAGCGCTTCGAGACGGCCCTGGCTGATTTCCGGCTGATAGGGCGTGTAGGCCGTGTACCAGGCCGGGTTTTCCAGGATGTTGCGCTGGATCACCGGCGGCGTGATCGTGCCGTAGTAGCCCTGGCCGATCAGCGAGACGAGCTTCTGATTGCGGTTGGCCGTTTCGCGCATCTTGTCGAGCGCTTCGCGCTCGGTCATCGGCGCGCCCCAGGCGAGCGGCGTCTTCTGCCGGATCGACGGCGGCACGGTGTCGTCGATGAGCGCATCGAGCGTCGGGTACCCGACGACCTTCAGCATCTCGTCCATTTCGGCCGGCGACGGGCCGATATGACGCCGGTTAGCGAAGTCATACGGCTTGTAGTCGGTAAAGGTGAAATCCTTGGGCATGCTCATCAGGCGACGAGCTCCTTGTAGGCCGCTTCTTCGAGAAGGGCGTCGGCTTCGCTGGGGTTGGCAAGCTTCAGCTTGAAGAACCAGGCAGCACCCTGCGGATCGCTGTTGACCAGCGACGGGTCGTCGACAATCGCCTGGTTGACTTCGACGATTTCGCCATCAAGCGGACAATAGACGTCGGAAGCTGCCTTGACGGATTCGACGGTGGCAGCGCTATCGCCCTTCGAGAAGGTGGATCCGGTTTCCGGCAGTTCAACGAAGACGAGATCGCCGAGCTGGCCGGCAGCGTGCTCGGTGATGCCGACGGTTGCGACACCAGCTTCGATCTTCAGCCACTCGTGTTCCTCAGTGAACTTCAACATGTGCGCTCTCTCCTGATCAGCGTTTGTAGGTTTGTTTGACAAAGGGCAGGGCGGCGACCGCTACAGGCAGGTACTTGCCGCGCACTTCCGCAAAAAGGGTGGTGCCGTTTTCCGTGTGGCCGGAATCGACATAGCCCATGGCGACAGGGCCATCGACGGAGGGGCCGAAGCCGCCCGACGTCACCTGGCCGACAGGCGTCTTGCCCTCGGCATCGGCGAAGAGATTGGCGCCGCCACGAACGGGCGCGCGGCCCTCCGGCTTCAACCCGACACGACGACGCGAGGCGCCACCGGCAAACTGGCCGAGGATGCGATCAGCCCCCGGGAAGCCGCCTTCGCGGGCACCACCGGCGCGCCGCGCCTTCTGCATCGCCCATTCCAGCGCCGCCTCGACCGGCGTCGTCGTGGTGTCGATGTCGTTGCCATAGAGACAAAGGCCGGCTTCAAGCCGAAGCGAATCGCGGGCGCCGAGACCGATCGGCTTGACATCGGGATGCTCCAGCAGCCGCTGGGTCACATCGACAGCCGACTCCAGGGGAATGGAGATCTCGAAGCCATCTTCGCCGGTATAGCCCGAGCGGGAGATGATGCAGGTGACGTCGTGCAGATCGGCTTCGGCGACGTCCATGAAGCGCATGGCCGAAACGTCGGCCCAGAGTTCACCGAGAACCGCCTCGGCATGCGGGCCCTGCAGCGCGATCAGCGCGCGATCGTCGAGCATCGTGACTTCGCAGGTGTCTGCGAGCCCCTTCTTCAGATGCTCGAAATCGGCATCCTTGCAGGCGGCGTTGACGACGAGAAACAGGTGATCACCACGGTTGGCGATCATCAAATCGTCGAGGATGCCGCCTTCCGCATTGGTGAAAATCGCATAGCGCTGACGGCCCTCGCCAAGGCCGAGCACGTCCACCGGCACCAGCTTTTCCAGCGCAAGCGCCGCATCTTCGATCTTGCCGGACTTCGGCCGAACGATGACCTGGCCCATATGCGAGACGTCGAAGAGACCGGCGGCAACACGGGTGTGCTGGTGTTCCTTCATCACGCCTTCAGGGTACTGCACCGGCATGTCGTATCCGGCAAAGGGCACCATGCGCGCGCCGAGTGAAAGGTGCAGCGCATGCAGCGGCGTATGTTTCAAGTGAGGATTGTCTTCCAAATCCGGCCTCCAGGTCTGGCGCTCCCGCGCCGGCTCACACTTCCGGCGTCAATCGCCGTCGATTCGAGCCCCCTCTGTCCCTTTGCCTGAGATTGTTATCCCTTCGGCGAGCGTAAAAACGCTTCTCTCCAGAGTCCTACCGGCACCTTGCTGGTCCTTTGGCCTGAGAGTTTCCGGGGCGGTTGCTCCTTCGGCACCGGATTGAACCGGCTTCTCCCAACAAGATCGTCTCCAGATAACGGCGAAGGCGGGAGCTTGGCAAGAGGGCGGTGTCGCGGTGAAACACATTTTTGTCGCATGACCATAAGACGCAGCCAAGGCGGGTGCGGCAATTCTGCCTTTGCATTCTTCTCCAGTTGAGGATAACCCAAGGCAGAGACCGGGGATGACCATGACAGGGCGCGAAGGCAAATTCGGGGTAGCAGTGCGGCTGATCGCCGTATTCGCGCTCGTTTTCCTGACCTTTGCCCACAAGCCGCTCAGCGCCAAGACACTGGGCCCGGCCGAGATCGCCGCCTATCAGCTGCCTGACGGTACGACCGCCGAAATCTGCTTCGGCATGGACGGCGTCGATCACGACAGCGGCAAGGGCCAGTCCATGGCTCCGGTCTGCGAGGCCTGCCGCCTCTCGGGTTCGATCCTGCTGCCGGTTCCGCCAGCCGAGAGTGTTCGCGCCGATACCGGCGAATGGCAGATTTCGCCGGTTTTCGCCGAAAGCAGCGCGCTCCGCCAGCCTCTGCGCCTGCTGCCGCCTTCACGCGGGCCGCCGGCGCGTTCGTAATCCTCCTCTCGCATTCCCATGACAATCTGCCGCTTTGCGCGGCGTCGACCACCGGAAACCGGGCAAAGCCCGCGCGTGGTCAGGAGATTACGACATGAACACGACCAGACTGGTTTCGCTTTCGCTCGGCCTTACCCTCGCCGCGAGCGGCATTGCCCATGCCCACGCCACGTTCGAAAACGACAAGGCGCCGGTGGAGACCACCTTCAAGGCGGTGCTGCAGGTGCCGCATGGTTGCGACGGCAAGCCGACCACTGAAGTGCAGATCAAGCTTCCGGAAGGCTTCGTCTTCGCCAAGCCGCAACCGAAGCCCGGCTGGGAGCTCGAGGTGATCAAGGGCGACTACCAGAAGACCTACGACAATCACGGCAAGAAGGTCTCGTCGGGCCCGTTGGAAATCCGCTGGAAGGGCGGCAACCTCTCCGACGACTACTACGACACCTTCGTCGTTCGCGGTAAGCTCTCGGGCTTCGACAAGGAGACCGTGCTCGCCTTCCCGACCACACAGCTTTGCGGCACCGATGGCAAGGTCGTCTGGGACGAGGTTGCCGCCGAGGGCCAGAATGCGCATGACCTGAAGAGCCCGGCACCGACAGTGACCGTCACGATGGCGGATGCCGCCGATCCCCATGCCGGCCACGGTGGGCATATGGCGGCCGACGGTTCGGCAAAGATCGGCGATCTCGAAATCTCCGCCGGCTCGGTCAAGGCCATGCTGCCCGGTGCCAAGGTCGGCGGCGGTTATTTGACGATCAAGAACGCGGGCGAATCCGAGGATCGGCTCGTGGCCGTCGAAAGCCCCGCGGCGAGCCGGGTCGAAATCCACGAAATGAAGACCGAGAACGACGTGATGAGAATGCGCAAGCTCGATGACGGCGTTGCCTTGCCGGCAGGAGAAACGGTCGAGCTGAAGGCCGGTGGCCTGCATCTGATGTTCATGGATGTGAAGACGCCGTTCAAGGAAGGCGATGCGGTTCCCGTCACGCTCGTCTTCGAAAAGGCGGGCAAGGTCGACGCGACGCTGCCGGTCGGCGCTGCCAAGGGTGGCGAGGCGACCGGCGGCCAGAAGCATCATTGACGTGATAGTTTGCGACGGCCTCAGGCGGCGTCGCTTTCATCCTCATGGCCGGCGGGTTCCTCCTGCCGGCTTTCGTCTTCGCGCCTCTCCTCGGCGCCATCGTCGTCGCGCATGAACTCAAGATAGCGACGCAAGGCTTCGGCCTCTGATCGCTCCGGCAGGCGACCATCTGCACTCATCAGCATGAAAGACAAGGGCAGGGCGCCCTTCATTTTCGGGATCGCGTCGGGCGTCAGCGCGGGTTGCTCGGTGCGCTTGGTCGAAAGCAACGTGATCGCTTCGTCGGTTGGACCGTCGCCACGCACACGCGCCGACGGCTTCAGCGCTTCCGCTGCATAGGCCGCTGTCGTCGCGGATACGGTGACCACCTGCGTCACGTTCTTCCTGCCTTGCCGTTGCCAATCCTTTCTTATCGCTCAGTTCAACTTTAAGGCGCGTGAAATCCAGTGGTCGCATTTTAGGAAAACTGTAATGATCCCCTCGAACACCTGTCGTCTATTCATCCTGCACGCGCGACAGGATGAGCCTTTGAACGTCAGGCTCCTGCGCGCGGATGGCGCTCATCAGCACGGCAAGCCGGCCGCGCAGGCCGTGGATCTGGTCGAGCAGTCCCATGGCGACATCGACGCCATCGTCGTTGACCCCCATCGGCCCGGTCAGATCCTGTATCAGCCGGGCTCGGGCAAGATCGGCCTCTTCAAACAGCCAGCCTGCTTCCGCCTCGCGGGGCATCAGCCAATGCTGTTCGACCCAGATACGCAGAACCTTGACCTCAATGTCCAGGTGTTCGCAAAATTCCCGGTCGTTCATGCGTGTCCTCCCAAACCCTTACGCGGGTCTTCCGCCCTGCCTGCTTCCCAACTTTCGACGAAAGCGGAAAGTGCCGGATCGGGGGCCTGCGGCAGCGCGATCTTCAAGCTGACATAGGCGTCGCCATGGCCCCCGCCCGACTTGTGCAATCCCTTGCCCTTCAACCGCAGCGTCTTGCCGGTGTTGGAGTGTGGAGGGATCGTCACGTTGACCGCACCGTCAATGGTCGGGACACGGATCTTGCCGCCGAGCACCGCTTCGCTCAGCGAGATCGGCACATCGTAGCGCACGTCATCGCCATCGGCCGAGAAAAGCGGGTGCGGGCGAACGCGAATGTCGATCAGCGCGTCGCCCGCCGGCGCACCGTTGAAGCCAGCCTCGCCCTTGCCACGCAGCCTCAGGGTCTGGCCGTCGCGCGTGCCGGGCGGGATGGTGAGGTCGAGCGCCGGTCCGCCCCCCGGCAGGTTGATCTGTGTCTTGGTGCCATTGGCTGCGTCGAGAAAACCGACCTCCATGGAAAAATGCGCATCGCGACCGCGCTGGCTGCGCTGGCCGCCGGTGCGACGGGAAAAGAAGCTCGAAAATATATCGTCGCTATCGCCGAAGTCCGAAAAGCCATGTGTACTTTCATAGCGTCCGGCCGTTTCGCCCGACGTCGCGTAGTCCCGGTAGTATTGCCGGGGTGGGGTTTCCGCACCCGTCTCGTCGATCTCGCCGCGATCGTATTTCCCACGCTTGTCTTCATCGCTCAGCAAGGCATAGGCGGCCGACACCGCCTTGAAGCGGTCCTCGGCGCCCTTGTCTCCCGGATTGAGATCCGGATGAAGTTTCTTGGCAAGCTTGCGATAGGCGCTCTGGATGTCCTTCTGCGTCGCCTCGCGGCTGACGCCGAGCGTTTCGTATGGGCTCGTCATGCGATCTCCTTCAGGCAGGAGCGATTGGCGCCAGACCCGTGCCTTCAATCGCTCGGCTATGAGGATAGGGCAGATTTGCGCTGGTGAAAGGGGCGAGATCCGCCCCGCATCCGCCACCATTTTGCGAATGAGGGCGCTCTGTTACAATCGGCCACGAACTGAATGTTCGAGGCTGCATGCCGCCTCGACGCGCCGGGAGGTCTAAATGTCCGTCCGCCTGCAACTCGCCATCATGGTCGGCCTGATGATCAACGCCATCCTGTTCGGGATCGGTATCGTCACCATCCTGTCGATCCCCGTCCTGGCCGACAACGCCAAGTATTCCATCCCGGTCCTGGTAGTCGCCTGTTTTACCATAACGCCGTTCATCGCCTGGCTCATGGCGCCACGGCTGCGGCTCAGATACTGGCAGGACCGCGAGCAGGCGCGCAAGCAACAGTCGGTCTAGCTGGACAACACAGCAGCGGAGCTGGCGCAGCTGCAACCGCGGGATGGCAAAATTCCGCGGCAAGCGGTCGCGCAATTTGCATCTTCAACGATTAATCATTTTGTTATACCACCATTTCACTACTTGTTTTCGAACCGGCTTCGCCGCAGATTCTTTCGAGTCTCAAGGACATAGCCGGGATGCAGGCCAGAAAGGGACCGACCTCATGAGAACGATCGTATTGCTGCTTACGCTCTCCACACTGGCCGCTTGTTCGCAGACCGCCGGTGGTCCGCCGCGTGTCGTCGGCGGCGATGGCGATTATTATCAGGGTATCGTCGCTCCGAGGTAATCTGGTCACCTCTGCACGGAGCTGATCGATACGAAAGGTGGGATTGCCGTCATGCGATGGGATCCCAGAGCATTTTTCGATGGATCAAGGGCGGTTCACGCGCGCCGCCTGATACGGTTCGAACGACGTCCACTTCTTTTCAAAGCCAGCCCCCGGAAAACCCCGCCCGGCGAAGCCCGGTCACCACGGGTTGCGAGCGACGCATGATGTCCCAGAGCAGGCCGGTGCGGTAGTTTTCGACCATCAGCACGACCGGCCCCTGATCGATACCAAAGTGACAGGGGCTGACCCACCATCCCGTGTCGCTGCCTGCGACCGGGAAGGTCTGGTTGAAGGATGGCTTGAAGCCATAGAGCCTCGTCATCCCAAGACCCATCCGGGCACAGTTCCAGATCGTCGGGATGACGATCTCGGGCGCGAAAGGCAGGGATGCCACCACCACCCACGGCGAGACGGTGCCGTCATCCGGGCCGAACGGCGCACCGCGCGCGATATAGTCGAAGAACTCCCTTTGCGTGCCGTCGAAGTTCCCCCTGATCCAGCCAGGGCCATCGCTTGCGGTGAAGCCCCAGCAATGCGCACCGTATCCCTTGAAATTCATCGGATTGCGGATCGCATATTCCTGCTGGACGTAGGTCGCATGGCGGCTGTTCAGGAAGTAGTCGCTGTCATGTTCACGCATGTAGTGGTCACGGATGCCGCGAAAATCGATCCACATGTGCGAGAGCTGGTGGGTGAAGAGCGGTCCCGAGTAGAGCAGTTCCCGGCCGTAGATGTTCCGCCAATCGTAGCTTTCCGTGTAGGCGACATAGGATTCCGGCGGCAGCGGATGGGTGGGAGATCCCAGGCCGAGGATGTAGAGCAGCAGGCCCTCGTCGTAGCCGCGCCAGCGATAAGGGATAAAGCCGTTCTCCGGCCGCCAGCCATGGGTCAGCGTTAGCCCATGATCGCAGGCCCAGTTCCAGTCTGCACGCTCGTAGAGAGCATTTGCCAGGTGGCGAATTTCCGCGTCCTCCGGGGATTCCCCGTCGAAATAGGCGGCAGCCGTCAGCGCGCCGGCAAAGAGAAATGCCGAGTCGATCGTGGACAGCTCGCATTCCCACACGCGCCTGCCGGTTTCAATGTCGAGGAAGTGATAGAAGAAGCCCTTGTAACCGGAAGCATCCGGCTCGGGTCCCTGCGGGCAGTCGAAGAGAAATTTCAGCCGCCGTCGCGCGATCTTCGCGGCGAAGTTGCGAATGATGATGCCGCGCTCGACGAGAACAGGTATTGCAGCCAGCGCCATGCCGATCGCAGCAATGCTCGAAGGCGCGTCGTCCATTGTCTTATCGCGGACCAACCCGTTATCCGGGTTGGTGCAGTGGAGATAATAAAGGAGCGTCGTGAACTGGAGCCGAGCGAGGTCCTGCTCGGTTGGCATCCGCTTCACTTCGGGATCTGTCGACAGCATTTCCGACATGGCGAGCCAACCGCAGCTACGAGGAAGGGATCAGTCATCACACCGAAAGCCGCTGCTTACAGAGCGGCTCTCCGCGCGATCAGGCGATCAAGACAAAGCAGCCAGCCCCGGAAGGACACGGACGCGACCAGAGCGCCGTGCGTTCATACGAACGCAGCAAGGACGCTCTAGCTCTTTGATTCTAGAACATCTTTCCGCCTCACGCGGATCCACTTGAGAGCGGGATGCTCTAGACATTGTCACCTTCCGTCGATGTCGCTGCCTTCGCTTGCTGGGCCCCTTGAACACCCCATTTCCAACCGCTGATCGAGGGCATGTCGTCGCCATGTTTCTCGATGTATTCGCGATGCTCGATCAGCTTGGCCTGGATCGCCTGCTTGAAATAGGCGGCGCGCGCGCCGAGCTGCGGCAGGCGGTCGATGGCATCGCCGGCGAGATGGAAACGATCGAGCTCATTGAGCACAACCATGTCGAACGGCGTCGTGGTCGTCCCTTCCTCCTTGTAGCCGCGCACATGCAGATTGCCGTGGTTGGTGCGGCGATAGGTGAGGCGATGGATCAGCCACGGATAGCCATGGAATGCAAAGATGATCGGCTTGTCCCGCGTGAAGATGCCGTCGAAATCCCGATCGGAGAGGCCGTGCGGATGCTCCTCCGCAGGCTGCAACTTCATCAGGTTGACGACATTCACAACCCTCACCTTGACCTCGGGCAGGTGTTCGCGCAGCAGCTGAACGGCCGCCAGTGTTTCAAGCGTCGGAACGTCGCCGCAACAGGCCATGACGACGTCCGGCTCGCTGTTGGCATCGTTGCTCGCCCAGTCCCATATGCTGACGCCCATGCTGCAATGGCGAACGGCCTGCTCCATCGTCAGCCATTGCGGTCCCGGCTGCTTTCCCGCCACGACGACGTTGACGTAGTTGCGGCTGCGCAGGCAGTGGTCGGTCACGGAAAGCAGCGTATTGGCATCCGGCGGCAGGTAGACGCGGATCACGTCCGCCTTCTTGTTGACGACGTGATCGATGAAGCCCGGATCCTGATGGCTGAAGCCGTTGTGGTCCTGGCGCCAGACGTGGGAACTCAGGAAATAGTTGAGCGATGCAATGGGCCTGCGCCAGGGGATTTCGTTGCAGACCTTCAGCCACTTGGCATGCTGGTTGAACATGGAATCGATGATGTGGATGAAGGCTTCGTAGCAGGAGAAGAAGCCGTGGCGGCCCGTCAGCAGGTATCCCTCGAGCCAGCCCTGGCACTGGTGTTCGCTCAGCACTTCCATGATACGGCCATCCGGTGAGAGGTGATCGTCCTCCGGGTAGATCTCGGCCATATAGCAGCGGTCGGTGACCTCAAGCACGTCTTGCCAGCGGTTGGAGTTGTTCTCGTCCGGGCTGAACAGGCGGAAGTTCTTCGCATCCATGTTGGACTTCATCACGTCGCGCAGGAACTTGCCCATGATGCGCGCGGCCTCGACGGTGGTCGCGCCGGGACGAGGGACGTCGACGGCGTAATCCCGAAAGGCCGGCATCTTCAGGTCGCGCAGCAGCACGCCGCCATTGGCATGCGGGTTGTCGCTCATTCGGCGATGCCCTGATGGGGCGAGTGCGGCGAGTTCCGGTTTCAGCTTGCCGTCCACGTTGAACAGCTCCTCCGGCCGATAGCTCTTCATCCATTGCTCGAGGATCCGGATGTGCTCCGGCTTGTCCATCTCGCCCATCGGCACCTGGTGCGAGCGCCAGTAGTCCTCGCACTTCTTGCCGTCGATTTCCTTCGGGCAGGTCCAGCCCTTCGGCGTGCGGAATACGATCATCGGCCAGGCCGGCCGCTTCACGTTGCCTTTCATGCGCGCATCGTCCCAGATCGCCCGAATCTCGGCCATGGCCGTATCGAGCACGCCGGCGAGTTGCTGGTGGACGCTTGCCGGATCATGTCCTTCGACGAAGTAGGGCCTGTAGCCCATGCCTTCAAAGAACTTCCGGAGCTCATCGTGCGGGATGCGGGCAAGGAAGCAGGGATTGGCGATCTTGTAGCCGTTCAGGTGCAGGATGGGCAGCACGCAGCCGTCACGGGCTGGGTTCAGGAACTTGTTGCTCTGCCACCCGGTCGCAAGCGGCCCCGTCTCGGCTTCGCCGTCACCGACGACGCAGGCAACGACCAGATCCGGGTTGTCGAAGGCCGCGCCATAGGCATGGCTCAAGGCATAACCCAGTTCACCGCCCTCGTGGATGCTGCCGGGCGTCTCCGGCGCCACGTGACTTGGAATGCCGCCGGGGAAACTGAACTGCTTGAAGAGCTTCTGCATTCCCTCGGCGTCCTCGCCGATGTCAGGATAGAATTCGCTGTATGTGCCTTCGAGATAGGCATGGGCCACCAGCGACGGCCCGCCGTGCCCCGGACCGATCACGTAGACCATATTGAGATCGTCACGCTTGATGATCCGGTTGAGGTGCACGTAGAGCATGTTGAGCCCCGGCGACGTTCCCCAGTGGCCGAGCAGACGTGGCTTGACGTGCTCGCGCTTCAGCGGCTCGCGCAGCAAGGGATTGTCGAGCAGGTAGATCTGCCCGACGGACAGATAGTTCGACGCCCGCCAGTAGGCGTCCAACAGGCGAAGCTCGTCGGCCGGCAACGGTGAAGCTGATTTTTTGGACGCTGTCTCGTTCATCGATGCTGTTTCAGGCGTAACCATCTGAACCTCCCGATCGATAAGACATGTGCTTGAAATCACTCCCGGCTTGCTGTCATGCGCGCCGAGACGTTCCATACGTTTGCAAGGCCGCCCGCTGTTGCCCAGCGCTCAAGGGGCGCTGTCCCTCCGTTCGAAATCCTGCGGGCAAGCCGTCGACGAGACTCCCCGCGGCGATAGTCCCGGTTCAAGGCTACTGCGGATAGGGCTCCGAATAATGCTCGACCACGCCCCTGACGCCGCGCACGCCTTCGGCAAGTATCCGCGCCGCTCGGCGGCAATCGTCGGTCTCGACGTTGCCCCAAAGATGCACGACGCCGTCGGACACCGCGACCTTGATATCCAGTCCTTCAAGGCCGGTGTTTTCGCCGAGACGGATCAGGATGCTGCGCCGGATCGCGTCGTCGCCGGTTGCTGTCTCGTCTTGCCTCGCCGCCAGGATCGCCTGCAACAGGTCGGCGCGGCTGACGATGCCGATCAGGCGGCCGTCCCTCAAGACAGGAATGCGCTTGATGCTGCGTTCCTGCATCAATGCGGCAACGCGCCCAATCGGAGCGTCCTCGTCGATCGTCACGGGATCGGCTGTCATGGCGTCGCCGACGCGCCAGGACGAGCGTCGCACGTAGGCGTGGGCGCGCTCGCCGGCGGCGCGGGTCGGGTCAGCCGTCGGAACGCCGCCGCCAAGCTCCGTTCGGCGGATCAGATCGCCCTCGCTGATCAGCCCTACCAGACGCCCGTCATCGTCAACGACCGGGAGGCCGCTCACGTGATTGTCGATCATGATCTGGGCTGCCTGTCTGACGCTGTTGTCAGGGGACAACTTGACGAGCGATATCGTCATTACATCCTTGACGCGCATGTCGATCCCGCTCCCCAAAAGGACTTGGTACCGTCATCAGGCTGGGTAAATTAGACCCATCTCGTTGGTTCGACAACTAGTGGGTGGAGAAAAGGGGAGTGGCGGACAGGGTGGGATTCGAACCCACGGTACGGTTTCCCGTACGCTGGTTTTCAAGACCAGAGCCTTAAACCACTCGGCCACCTGTCCTTGCCTGAAATGGCGCAGGGCCATTTCTCCGGGCACGGCGTTATTGCGCGAACCTCTGCCGCTTTGCAAGAAGGAACATGCACCACCGAAAGATTTTCTCGGTGGTGCGCGATCGGCGACAGCACTGCGGCCCGCGCTAACCATTTATAAACCATAAGGCGAGAAATCCGGCGCCAGCCTGTGGATGAATTCGCATTTTCGCCTTGTTGCTGTCATGAATAAACTCTGTTCCGTTTCGGGACGCCGAGATTTCCGCTGGGGGTAAGCGGAAGGTTTCGAGTACGGCTTATTTCGATCGATGTTGTGGGACAGATGACCTCCAGTAAAAATGCGGCATATCTGGTCAAGGGATTGCGCCTTGCGGCGGTTCCCATGCTGTGCGTTGCGCTTGCGGCCTGTGGATCCACGTCGAGCATCAAAAAGAAGTCGCGGAGCAAGGAATACTTCCCCGAATCCGTCTACGGCGTGAAGGCAAGCCCGCGTGTTGCCACCGGCAACAACATTCCAAAGGGCGGCGGACGGTTTCAGGTCGGCAAGGCCTACCAGGTCAAGGGCAAATGGTATCAGCCGAAGGAAGACTTCGGCTACAACAAGGCCGGTATCGCGTCCTGGTACGGCTCGGCCTTTCACGGTCGCCTGACCGCCAATGGCGAGGTTTACGACAAGGCTCATCTGTCGGCCGCCCACCCGACGTTCCCGCTACCGAGCTATGCCCGCGTCACCAACATGGAAAACGGCACATCGGTCATTGTGCGCGTCAACGATCGCGGCCCTTATGAATACGGCCGCATCATCGACGTCTCCTCGAAAACGGCAGACATGCTCGACATCAAGCGCAAAGGCAGCGCACAGGTGCGCGTGCAGTATGTTGGCCGCGCACCGCTCGAAGGCAACGACATGCCTTATCTGATGGCGTCCTACGTTCAGAAGGGCGAGCGTGGTCCGAGCGTCATGCCCGAGGGCCAGATCGCGACTGGGGTCATGGTTGCCTCGAACGAGCCGTTCCGCAATCAGAGCCTCGGTACCATCACCGTTCCCGCGAAGGCCTCGCTCGACGTCAGCGAACCGGTGACCGCGCTTGCGGCTCCCGTTCCACAATTCGCGCAGCCCCAGTCGCTGAGCGAATTCGTGATGCTGCCGGAAATCGGCCCGATCCCGCGCGAGCGGCCGGAATTCATCCCGATGCCCGATGGCAATATGGCCTATGCGGCCGCCTATGTGGAAGTGCGCGTCAGTGACGCCGAATCGCCGTTCGAAGCGATCATGGTCGACAAGAAGCAGCTGACGCCCCAGGTGATCGTCGACTTCGCAAAACGCCAGAAGGCAGGCAGCTCTGTGCGATAACGGTACGCGCCGTTGTGCCAAAATGACCGCGCTGCTATGCCCAAGGGGAACCCGGAGTTTCCCATGCGCATGAAGATGCTTTCGGCGGTGTTTTTCGGCGTCGCGCTGTTTGCGGGCGACGCACTTGCACAGACACCGGCGCCCGCCTTCGATACCAAGGCAAAACAGATCCTGCTCGTCGATGCCGAAACCGGCACGGTGCTCTTCTCACGCGCCGAAAACGAGCCGATCCCACCGGCCTCACTTGCCAAGCTCATGACCATGGAAGTCGTTGCCGAGGCGCTCGGCAAGGGCGAGATCTCGGCCGAAACCACGTTCGATGTGTCCGAACACGCCTGGCGCACCGGCGGCGCGCCCGCCGGTACTTCGACGATGTTTGCCGCGTTGAAGTCGCGCATAAGGGTCGCAGATCTCTTGCAAGGTGTTGCGGTGCAACTTGCCAATGATGCCTGCATCATTCTGGCCGAGGGCATGACCGGCAGCGAGGGCGCGTTTGCCGAGCGTATGACGGCGCGGGCACGTGAACTCGGCATGCCGGTTGCAACGTTTCGAAACGCGACCGGGCTGCCGGACCCGGGCAACCAGATCACGATGAGTGAGCTCGTCACGCTCATCCGGCATCTGCACGAGGCGCATCCGGATCTCTACAGGCTTTATTCGCAGCCAGAGTTCGAGTGGAACAAGATCCTCCAGCGCAACAAAAACCCGTTGATATCGGCCAATATCGGCGTGGATGGGCTGGCGACGGGCTTCGCCGAAGGCTTCGGCTTCTCGCTTGCCACGTCGCTTCAGCGCGGCGACCGCCGCGTCTATCTGGCCATGGGCGGACTTCAGACCGACAAGGAACGGATCGAAGAGAGCCGCAAGGTTCTCGATTGGGCGATGAGCGCATTCGAGAAGAAGCGGATCTTTGCCGACGGAGAAGCAATCGGTGAGGCTGCGGTCTATGGTGGCGATGCCGCGCATGTGGCACTGGTGGCGGGCGGTCCTGTCGATGTGCTGTTGCCGGTCGATAATCCGGAGCGGCTGTCGGCACGCATCGTCTACAAGTGGCCCTTGCGCGCGCCGGTGACGGCCGGGACTGAGGTCGGCGTCGTAAAGCTGTGGAACGGCGAGAAGCTGCTGCGCGAGGTGCCGGTCAAAACCGCCACCGCGGTCGGGCAGGGTAGTTTGACAAGCCGGGCGGTTGATGCCCTGCAGGAACTACTTTTCTTCTGGCTATAGGCGGATGCCGCGTCGGCGAAAGGACGCCGCTCTACAATTCATCGTCACCGGACGGTTTCGCGCAGCGGACCAATCGGCTAAACAGGGCCAAATCGTACGCCGATATGGGAAAGCATGGTATCGCTGAAAAAAGGTCTGTTCGTAACATTCGAAGGTGGGGAAGGTGCCGGTAAATCGACACAGCTTCGCCTTCTGGCCGAATCCTTGCGTGCGCGCGGCTACACGGTGCTGACGACGCGCGAGCCGGGCGGTTCTGCCGGCGCCGAAGCGGTGCGCCATGTGCTGCTTTCCGGAGCGGCAGAGGCCTTCGGGGTGAGGATGGAGGCGATTCTATTCGCCGCGGCGCGTAGCGACCATGTCGAAGAGGTCATCCGGCCGGCGATCGACAAGGGTACGATCGTGCTTTGCGACCGCTTCATGGATTCCTCGCGCGTCTACCAGGGCATTACCGGCAATCTCGAGCAGAGTTTCGTCGCGACCCTGGAACGGGTGGCGATCAACGGCGTGGTCCCGGATCGAACCATCATTTTTGACTTGCCTGCCAGCGTTGGTCTCGAGCGGGCGCAACGCCGCGCCGGCGACGACAATCCGGACCGCTTCGAAAAGGAGCACCTGGAGACGCACGAGAAACGACGGGAGGCCTTTCTCGATATCGCCAGGCGTGATTCTGAGCGATGCCGGGTCGTGGACGCGACGCAGCCTGTTGACGCTATCGCCACCGAAGTCCTGTCGCTTGTCGAAGTGCTCCTGCCGCATGGCGATGGCACCGGTACATCGACGGCGGAAGTCGTGTCATGAGCGCCGAACGAGCCGGCGTGCTGGACGGGGCCATCGCGCCCGTGGAGAACAATCGACTGTTCGGTCACGAACAGGCGGAAAGTTTCCTGGCGCAGAGCTATCGGTCAGGCAAAGGACATCACGCCATCCTGATCGAAGGGCCGGAAGGTATCGGTAAGGCAACGCTTGCCTTTCGCTTCGCGCACCACATTCTGAAACATCCGGAACCGGCCGAAGCGCCTGAGACGCTTGCCGATCCCGATCCAGCCTCCGCCATCGGGCGACAGCTCGCCTCGGGCGCTTCGCACAATCTGCTGCACCTCAGCCGGCCGATCGATGAAAAGACGGGCAGGGCGAAGGGTGCAATCACCGTCGACGAGGTTCGGCGGGCGGGCAAGTTCTTCAGCCAGACGTCCGGCACCGGCAACTGGCGCATCGTCATCATCGACCCGGCCGACGACCTCAATCGCAATGCCGCCAACGCCATCCTCAAAATCCTCGAGGAGCCGCCGCGTCGCTCGCTCTTCCTGGTTCTGACGCATGCGCCCGGAAAGTTGCTGCCGACGATCCGTTCGCGCTGCCTGCCGCTGCGGCTGAAGCCGCTCGAAGCGGACCCCTTGCGCCAGGCATTGGCGCATCTTGGGTTCGATCTTGCGGGCGAGAATGCCGAGCGCATCGTCGCGGCCGCCAATGGCAGTGTCGCCGAGGCGCTGAAGCTCATCAACTATGGTGGCCTCGACATTGCCGCGACATTTGAGGCAATCCTTGCAGGGCAGGGACCGGCGGTCCGCAAGGACATGCACAAGCTGGCTGACGCTCTCGCCGGCAAGGACAGCGAGACAATCTTCGAGTTCTTCCAGGCGCTTGTCAGCGATCGCATCATGCACGAGGCGCGCGAGGCCGCCGTTGCGGCCGATATCATGCGTGCCGAGCGGTTTGCCCGACTGTCAGCGTCCGTGGCGGAACGGCTTACGATCAGCGATGCCTACAATCTAGATCGCAAGCAAACCATCCTGTCGCTGCTCGACGACGTGAAAGCGGCGCTATAGTCCGACCTGAAAGCGCCACTTACGCTCGATTGCCGACGACAGGTCGAGATTGTGGTGGTGGGCGAAGAGCAGCACATGCCCGAGCAGATCTGCGGTCTCGTCGGCCATCTGGCTTACAAGTTCGTCCTCTGATTTCCCGTGGGTCCGCCCGCGACCGCTGAGCTTGTTCCAGGCCTGTGTCAGCTCGCCCATTTCTTCCTGCATCTTGAGAACGAACCAGTCACGATCGCGCTCGATGCCGTGCTCTGCGGCATAGCTGGCAGAGGCGGTTTCAAATTGGCTGCCAAGTCGATCCAGCATGACTCACATTCTCCTCTTTGTTTCCCTTTTGTTCTACGGCCGTGTGGCAGCCGTGCAAGACGGTCCGAGCGGCTGCATGATCTTGCCGGCCGGGCTTTTCGTGCATCGCATGTTTCTTCCTTGGAGCGTATGCGCTAAGAGCGTGCGTAGCTTAATCCGAGATAGATCGAATCCGCCTATGAGAGACACGTCCCCTTTCTACATCACCACCGCGATTTCCTACCCGAACGGCAAGCCGCACATCGGCCACGCCTATGAGTTGATCGCGACGGATGCCATGGCGCGTTACCAGCGCCTCGACGGACGTGACGTGTTCTTCCTGACCGGTACGGACGAGCATGGCCAGAAGATGCAGCAGACGGCGCGCAAGGAAGACGTGACGCCGCAGGAACTGGCCGACCGCAACTCCGCGGAATTCCAGAGGATGGCTGTGGCCCTGAATGCGTCGAACGATGATTTCATCCGCACGACCGAAAAGCGCCACCACCAGGCGTCGCAGGACATCTGGATCCGCATGGGCGAGGCGGGCGACCTCTACAAGGATTCCTATGCCGGCTGGTACTCGGTCCGCGACGAAGCCTATTATCAGGAGAACGAGACGGAACTGCGCGACGACGGCGTCCGCTATGGGCCGCAGGGCACGCCGGTCGAGTGGGTCGAGGAACAGAGCTACTTTTTCCGTCTCTCGGCCTATCAGGAAAAGCTCCTGAAGCACTACGAGGAAAACCCTGACTTCATCGGTCCGGCCGAGCGCCGCAACGAAGTGATCTCCTTCGTGAAATCGGGTCTCAAGGACCTTTCGGTATCGCGGACCACCTTCGACTGGGGTATCAAGGTTCCGAACGACCCCTCGCACGTCATGTATGTTTGGGTCGATGCGCTGACGAACTACCTGACCGCGACCGGCTATCTCGATAATCAGCAGGGTCCGCGCGCCAAGTTCTGGCCGGCCAACCTCCATGTGATCGGCAAGGACATCATCCGCTTCCACGCGGTGTATTGGCCCGCCTTCCTGATGTCTGCTGGCCTGCCGCTGCCCAAGCGCGTCTTTGCCCACGGCTTCCTGCTCAACAAGGGCGAGAAGATGTCGAAGTCGCTCGGCAACGTCGTCGATCCGTTCAATCTCGTCGAACATTTCGGCCTTGACCAGATCCGCTACTTCTTCCTGCGCGAAGTCTCCTTCGGCCAAGACGGCAGCTACAGCGAGGAGGGGATCGCGACCCGCATCAACTCCGACCTCGCCAATGGTATCGGCAATCTGGCGAGCCGCTCACTGTCGATGATCGTCAAGAACTGCGATGGCCAGATCCCCGTCTGCGGCACCTTGACCGACGAGGACAAGGCGATGCTCGCCGCTGCGGATGCGCTGCATGAGATCACGCGCGACGAAATGGGCAAGCAGATGATCCATCGGGCACTCGCGGCCATCATCGCCGTCGTTTCCGAGACGGACCGCTATTTCGCCGGCCAAGAGCCCTGGGCGCTGAAGAAGACCGATCCGGCCCGCATGGGCACCGTACTCTATGTCACGGCCGAAGTGGTGCGTCAGATCGCCATCCTGTTGCAACCGTTCATGCCGGAATCCTCAGGAAAGCTGCTCGATCTGGTGGCAGCACCGGCCGACAAGCGCGACTTTGCCGCATTAGGCGAGGCGGGACGCCTTGTCTCGGGCACGCCGCTTGAAGCGCCGAAGCCGGTCTTCCCGCGCTACATCGCGCCGGAAGCACAATAAGGCACTGAGCATGCTGATCGATACGCATTGCCATCTGGATTTCCCCGACTTTGAAGCGGAGCGCGACGCCATCGTCGCGCGGGCGCGCGATGCGGGGGTCGAACAGATGATCACGATCTCGACCCGCGTGAAGCGGTTCGAGACGATCCTTGCCATCGCCGAGGCCTATCCCAACGTCTTCTGTTCCGTCGGCACGCATCCGCACAATGCCGACGAAGAGCTGGACATCACGACGGAAGACCTTGTCCGGCTTTCGGCGCATCCGAAGGTGGTTGCGATCGGCGAGGCGGGTCTCGACTATTTCTACGACAACGCGCCGCGCGCGGCCCAGGCCGAAGGTCTGCGGCGCCATATCGCCGCCGCGCGCGTGACCGGCTTGCCGCTGGTCATTCACAGCCGCTCGGCCGACGAGGACATGGCGGCCATCCTGACCGAGGAAACCGGGAAGGGGGCCTTCCCTTTCCTTCTGCACTGCTTCTCGTCTGGTGCTGACCTCGCCCGTGTCGGCGTCGCGCTGGGCGGATACGTTTCCTTCTCCGGCATCCTGACCTTCCCGAAGTCGGAAGAGCTGCGCGAGATCGCCAAGACCGTGCCGCACGACCGGATGATTGTCGAAACGGACGCGCCGTATCTGGCGCCGAAGCCGTTCCGCGGCAAGCGCAACGAGCCCGCTTACGTCGCTCATACGGCGACGGTGCTTGCCGAAACGATCGGCGTCAGCACGGAGGAAATCGCAACGATCACCACCGACAATGCTTTTCGCATCTTCTCGAAGATGCCGAGGCTCTGACGTGGCGTTCCGGCGCGCCTTCACCATCCTCGGCTGCGGCTCGTCTCCGGGCGTGCCGCGCATCACCGGTGACTGGGGCGCCTGCAATCCCGAAAATCCGAAGAATCGGCGCATGCGCGCGGCACTGCTTGTGGAGCAGACGGCACCCGATGGCGGCAAGACGACCGTTGTCATCGATACCGGCCCGGATTTTCGTGCCCAGATGATCGCGGCAGAGGTCCGCCACATCGATGCGGTGATTTACACCCATTCCCATGCCGACCATCTGCACGGCATCGACGATCTGCGCGGCTACGTCATTGAAAACCGGAGGCGGGTGCCGATCTGGGCTGATGCCCACACCATGGGCCGCATTCGCGAAGGCTTTGGTTATTGCCTGGAATCACCGCCAGGCAGCGGTTATCCGCCGATCGTCGAGCCACACCTCATTCCCCAGGATCTGTCGCCTGTGGTCATCACCGGCGCCGGCGGGCCGATTGCGTTCCGACCGCTGATGCAGTTTCACGGCAATATTCATTCGCTGGGCTTTCGCATCGGCGATTTTGCCTATTGCAGCGACGTCAGCGATTTCCCGGCCGAAACTATCGCCAAACTCGACGGTCTCGATCTGCTGGTAATCGACACGCTTCAGTACAAGTTCCACCCGAGCCATCTGTCGCTGGTCCAGTCGCTCGGCTGGATCGCGCGCTTCCAGCCGAAGCGGGCGGTGCTGACGCATATGCATGTGCCGCTTGACTACGACACGGTGCAGGGCGAGACGCCTGATCATATCGAGCCGGCATACGACATGATGCGGCTCGAATTTGACGTCGATGTTGCGGCGAACGACGGCTAGTAAATTAGATTAGCCTAACTATCTAATTTATGGATTCATTTGGAGAAATACGGCTCCAGGTTGGAGCGTATGCGATCGAGAACCGTCGCGCCCGAAAGATCCGGGACAAAGCGCTTGCCGGTGATCTTCTCGAAAGCTTCGATGTAGACGGCCGAGGTCTGCTCGATGAGTTCCGCCGGGATTTCCGGGATCGGATCCTTGTAAGGATCGCAGCGCGCGGTGACCCAGGCGCGCACGAAATCCTTGTCGAAACTCTTCGGCCGCTCACCGCGCTCGAAGCTTTCTTGGTAGCTGTCGGCGATCCAGTAGCGGCTGCTGTCGGGCGTATGGATCTCGTCGGCGAGAATGATCGTGCCGTTCTCGTCGGTTCCGAATTCGTATTTGGTATCGACTAGGATCAGGCCGCGCTCGGCGGCGCGTTGCTGGCCACGAGCGAAGAGAGCCAGTGCATATTGCCAGACTGTGTCGAGCTGCTCCTTCGTCAGCAGTCCTTGCTCGAGGATCGCTTCGGCCGACAGCGGCTCGTCGTGGCCACCGTCGAAGGCCTTGCTGGTCGGCGTAATGATCGGCTGCGGGAGCTTCTCGTTGTCGCTGAGACCATCCGGCAAGGTGATGCCGTACATCTCGCGCTCGCCATTGCGGTATTTCGTCAGGATCGAGGTGCTCGTCGTTCCGGCGAGATAGCCGCGCACCACGACCTCGACCGGCAGGATGTCGAGCCGCTTGCCGATGACGACATTGGGGTCCGGATAGCTGACGACGTGGTTCGGGCAGATGTCCGCGGTTTCCTCGAACCAGTAGCGCGCGGTCTGGGTCAGCACGTGACCTTTGTTCGGGATCGAGGTCAGGATGACGTCGAAGGCGCTGAGGCGATCCGTAGCGATAATGATACGGTTGCCATCGGGCAGATCGTAGTTTTCGCGAACCTTGCCTTTGTAGCGGTTTGGCAGTTCCGGAATGAAAGCATCTGAAAGAACGCGCAATTCGCTCATCACATCTGGCCTTGAAAGAGGTGCTTCGATGCCGGAACGCTAAGCAGGCCGGAAAGGCCCGGTCAAGCGCGACAAGGCAAGGAACAGGCACAATCCATGCTTTCCGGCACGTTCGATAGTTCCAAAGAGTGCGGTTTCGGCCTTGTAGCTGGGTGAGTGAGTGAGGAGCGACCCCAGCGCTGCTTTGGTTCTTGGTCACTTCTGGCTACAATCTTGAGTTCTAAGGCGTTGCACGCAGGATAAATGCGCGTTTGTTGCTTTTACTGAGCAGCCTGAAAGCAACACCTGATCTGCTGTAGCTCAAGGCGCAAAGCGCCTTTGTTGCGTCCGCATCTGATCCACACATACTGTGCATCATGGTCAGAGTGAGAGAGCGATGGAGCATTCTTTGAGAAGATTCGCCGGTCTTCTGGCGGTAGACCCATCGGGAGCGGTTGCCGAAGCCGTGAGATGGATTCCCCGCTACCGGCCCGCCGTCGAACAACGGCACGCGGCTATCATGTCCCATTGGATGGCGGGTGAACATGATGCCGCCTTGGTGGAGCTTCACTTCTGTATGACTGCGGCCAGCCGCATCGTCGCTTTCATCAACGTGACAGCAAAGCACATTGAAGGCGAAGTGAAGACCCACGTCAGCTCCCGTGACTTCTGTCTATTGGTGGACGCCCGTAACCATTTTGAACACGCCGAGGATCGGCTCTATGGGAGCGGGCGCAACCGGCCCCAACCCATCACCGAAGGTGGTGTTGCGCGCACCGTCCACTTTAGCATTTCACATTCGGAGACAAGGCGCTCGATGTGTCGCCCAACTTCCTCGCCGGGTTCCTATCCTTTGTGGATCGGTTCCTCGAACTGGTAGATGCCGCAGTTGAGGCAGCTACGCCATTTCCTGGAGACGGACCATCCTGAATGCTATATCGCGGGCCTGATCTTCTCAGCGCTGTTCGCCAGCGGTCGTGCTCAATGATCTTTTCAAATCGAACAGAGCCGATGTGAATAACAGATAGTCTTGGTGCTCAATGGAAAACGCTTATCCAGCCGCATCCCAGCCTGGCTCCCATGCAGACGGAATACTTACTTTATTAGAGACAATTCCATCGCACTGAATGTAAATTTTAAGATTATAGTTATCTGGTGCTTTTGTGACGATGAGGTTGAATACTACATCTATCTCTACAGATCGCACGTTCTCTTCTATAGAAAAAACGAGTTTTTCTTCATCCTCCGCCCCCCAACGCGATAGTCCATAAGCTGGCAATGATGGGCTCGATAGATTTTCCTCAAAAAGCCAGCAGGAGCAATTCTTTGCCGTTCCTTCAGATTGCTTCTCCACGACCAGCGTGAATGGAGTCCATAACCTGCTGTCAACATCAGGCAGGTCGGCAGCTTGGATGTGATTAGGGCTTACGTCCCTAATCGTAAGAACAGCGGGAACATATGGTTCGAAGAAATATTCACGAATGCTGTCGATGTTCGTCAAAAAAGCTGCGAAGCCAGCGACCACGGAAGTCAGCAATAAGGCAACGGGTCCGATGAATCTGCGTAGTTTGAACCACATAAGAGACTCGATTTCTTTCTCCATAGGGTTGGAAACGAAGCGGCGTTGTCCTTACTGATACTTATCGGGATTGACTTTGCAGTGTTCCAGGACTGCCTCCAGCCATCGGTCGTACCAGACCCAATGCGCCTTGTAGTCTCCGACGCACCCGTATCCCCTGGAAGGATTCTTAGCATCAAGTTCGTTCATCAGCTTGGTGTGAGCACCTGGCCCGAACTTAGGGAAGCCTGCTTCTGCAACCTTTTCCAGGATTTCCTGCCGGATATACCGAGTGCGATTAACCTCCTTGAAGACGACCTCAACCTTGTCCGCGAGTTCCGATCCCGGTGGAACCATAACGATGGCCTGATCAGCTCCTGCCGCCTTCTTTGCCGCAATAGGGATGAAGGCAACTTTGAGCCTGAAGGTCGGGTCTTTCACCTGCTCATCGGTCAGGCCATGCTCGAACGCAGATATAAAGGATGAGACGTGCGGCGGTAAGCTCGACGCTTTTTTTAGCGCGGTGCGCTGATCCATGCCAAACGAGACAAACTGCAATGCAATCGGCAGGCGTTTTTCCAAGCCAAACTGGTGTCCAAAGTGCTGCTTCAGCGCGTCGTTGAAGTTAACGCAGCAAGCCTGCAACTCCGCTCCGACGGCATCGTCAATGCGAGAGGTGGACTGATGCTCGATCTCGTTTCGCAATCCGATGAGGAAGCGCAAGTTCGTCTTGACGCCTTCGGGGAGGGGACACTTTCCGGTATCAAGGCACTGGCTCAGGTCCCAGTATCTGTCTTGTCCCTGAGGGGTTTTCCTTCCCTTGTAGAAGTAGTCCACGCCCATGCGCTTATACAAAGCGTGCAACAGGTAGGTCCAAGCGATGATGGCGGTGACTACAAACAGTTCGGCTCGGAAGGTCAGGCCAGCGCTGTTGAAAATGTGAACAGCGGCAATCATTGCTTCGCGGGCCTTGATGAGAAGCTCGTCACCCCGGACGCTAAGCCCGGTCTCATGATCTACGTCTGGCCATGTAGCCAGGAATTCATTGAGGGCGTCGTTATCGGCCGCCTTGACCGCCTTGTGCTTCTTTTGGGATCGAATCTCACTGATCAACCGGTGGTTTACGGTTCTTGTGGGTCGGGTGAAGTAGGCAAGAATGTCCTGGTCGTTGTAGACTTTCTTGTCGAGCATCGCCTTGACGAGCGGAACCTCCCACTTGTCGAGCGTATTGCCACCTCGACGTTTTACGGTCCTCTTTTCCTGGACTTCCTCAGCGACGAGTTCCTGTGCAGCCAATAGCGCTTCGTCGCCCGGCTCTAACGCTATCATTCCTGGGAGATCACCACCGCTGCCCGTCATTTCCGCCTCCTTAGCGGATTGCATATTAGCAATCTCCATATCATGAACAACATCAGGTTGCGTCAACGATGTCTTCTTCCAACATGCCTGAGGAAGTCCACAACTGCGTAAGCGGCGGTTTAGGCGCAAAAAGCAACACAGCCGAAACCGCACCACTGTTCCATAATCTATCTTATGCGATCTTCGTATGTAGCGGCATTTTAGAAATGCGACGTATAGGCCAGTTAGAGATGCGACAGTCGTCGCCTCTTGGGAGGCTGGTCGAAGGTCAGCGTTGGGAAGCAAGATCAGCGACTTGCATCGTGGC
>NZ_MBSO01000031.1 GCF_001695835.1 Ensifer sp. LC11
CCAGGCTGTCGAGCGTCACCATCTCGAGTGCGGTCTGTTCGGGAGCGGGTTTCTTCAACATAACCCAGTGAATCAAAAACCCCCGGCAAACGCCAGAGGTTTGTCAGCAGTCTGAAGGCGCGCCACCGGCGCGCCTTTTTTAATTGTATCAGCAGCGGCCTTATTCGGCCGGGCTCGCCTGCAAGGCACGGCGGGCGCGACTTTCGGCCAGCATGGCGCCGGAATAGATCACCAGCGCCGCCCAGATCAGCCCGAAGGCAATGAGCTTCGCTGTGCCGAAGGGCTCGTGGAAGACGAAGACCGCGATCAGGAAGATCATCGTCGGGGCGATGTACTGCATGATGCCGATGGTCGACAGGCGCAGGAGCTTGGCGCCGTTGGCATAGATCATCAGCGGCACGGCGGTGACGATGCCGCACGACATCAGCCAGAGGACGTCAGTCATGCCGGTGTCGCCGAAGTGCCCCTGCCCCGTTGCTTCCAGCCAGATAATGTAGCCGATCGCCGGAATGCTCAGCAGCAGAACCTCCAGGAAGAAACCCTGGTTCGGACCGACCGGCAGGGTCTTGCGGAAGAAGGCGTAGAAACCCCAGGACAGGCAGAGCCCAATCGACACCCACGGCAGGCCACCGGCGTCGAAGGCGAGCACGGCGACGGCGCTTGCAGCAAGAGCGATCGCAACCATCTGCGCCGGGTTCGGCTTTTCCTTCAGAAGCACCGCGCCGAGGAAGATCGAGAAAAGCGGGTTGATATAGTAGCCGAGCGCGGTCTCGATCGCCCGACCGGCCCCGATCGCCCAGACATAGATGCCCCAGTTGATCGTGATCAGCACCGCCGTCAGCGCCGCCATGCGCAGCATGCGCGGCGAGCGCAGCGCTACTTTGATATCGTCCGTGCGCCCGAGCCAGAGCAGAACCAGGCCGGCGAGCGGCACCGACCACACGATCCGATGCGCCACCACTTCCGGCGCCGGAATATGGGCGATCGCCTTCATGAAAAAGGGCAGGAAGCCCCAGAGCAGATAGGCGGTCAGCGCGAAGGCGAAGCCCCTCGCGGAATCGGTATTTTCGGCGGGTGCTTTTGGCTCAGCCATAACATCTTTTCCTGGTGTGTTTACCGGAGCCCTGGCGGCAACGAGCCGCTCTCCGGTCGCAACGGAAGGCGCGGCTTACCAGCCAGCGAAGCTTCCATAGAGGCGTCCTACTCCAACACCAGGTGATGCACCAATTCATTTCCGTGAAGGGACGGTAAGTTTTACTCATCAACTCTGGTGGTCGATCTCCCGGTCACCGTGCCGCCGAATGTCATTCGGCGGCAATCAGCCCGACATGGTCGCGGTTCTTGAGCAGCTTGAAGACGATGCTGTCCATCAGCGCCTGGAACGAGGCATCGATGATGTTGTCCGAAACACCGACGGTCCACCAGCGCGCGCCCGTGCCATCGGTCGATTCGATCAAGACGCGTGTAATCGCCTCGGTGCCGCCATTGAGGATACGGACCTTGTAGTCGGCCAGCTCAAGATCTTCGATTTCCGACTGATACTTGCCAAGATCCTTGCGTAGCGCCAGGTCGAGCGCGTTGACCGGCCCGTGCCCTTCGGCGACCGACATCATCGTCTCACCATCAACGACCACCTTCACTACCGCTTCCGACACCGTCTTCAGATTGCCGTTGGCATCGAAGCGGCGTTCGACCATGACCCGGAAGCTGTCGACGTGAAAGAAATCCGGCACCGTGCCGAGGATGCGACTTGCAAGCAGAGCGAAGCTCGCATCCGCCCCTTCATAGGCGTAGCCGGTCGCCTCCCGTTCCTTGACGATGGCGATCAGCTTGTCGAGCTTCGGATCGTCCTTGCTAACGATGATGCCGCGGCGTTTCAGAGCGTTGATGAAATTAGCCTTGCCGCCCTGGTCGGACACCATGACCTTGCGCAGGTTGCCGATGCTTTCGGGCGCGACGTGTTCGTAGGTGCGCGGGTCCTTCAGCAATGCGGAGGCGTGGATGCCGGCCTTGGTGGCGAAGGCAGACGCGCCGACATAAGGGGCCTGCTGGTCCGGCGAGCGATTGAGGAGCTCGTCGAAGGAATGGGCAAGCTTCGTCAGTTCCTGAAGCCGGTCGGCATCGATCGCCGTTTCGAAGCGGCTCGAATAGGTCTCTTTCAGCGCAAGCGTCGGGATCAGCGTGACGAGATTGGCATTGCCGCAGCGCTCGCCAATGCCGTTCAACGTTCCCTGGATCTGGCGTACGCCGGCCTCCACCGCGGCCAGCGAATTGGCGACCGCCTGGCCGGTATCGTTGTGGGCATGGATGCCAAGGTTGGCGCCGGGCACGCCTGCGGCGATGACAGCAGTGACGATCTCGCGCACCTCCGGCGGCTGCGTGCCGCCATTGGTATCGCAGAGCACTACCCAGCGCGCGCCGGCTTCGAACGCCGTTTTCGCGCAGGCGAGCGCATAGGCGGGATTGGCCTTGTAGCCATCAAAGAAATGCTCGCAGTCGACCATCGCCTCGCGGCCCGAGGCGACCACGGCCTCGACCGATGCACGGATGTTGTCGATATTTTCCTCGTTGGTACAGCCGAGCGCAACCGCGACATGGTAGTCCCAGCTCTTGGCGACAAGACAGATGGCGTCGCCTTTGGCGGCCAGCAGTGCTGCTAGCCCCGGATCGTTGGAGGCCGAAACGCCGGCGCGCTTGGTCATGCCGAAGGCGACGAAGGATGCCTTTCGCGTGCGCTTGCGTGCAAAGAACTCCGTATCCGTGGGATTTGCACCGGGATAGCCGCCCTCGACATAGTCCATGCCGAAGTCATCAAGCAGGCCCGCAATCGCAATCTTGTCCTCGACGGAAAAGTCGATGCCGGGCGTCTGCTGCCCGTCCCTTAGCGTCGTATCGAAGAGGTAGATGCGTTCCCTGGTCATGGCTCTCGTCCAAATGCTCGTGTTCTTACTCGGTCTTGCCGGCGTACTTGTCCGTGGCGCGGATCAGCCGGTCGAGGATCCCCGGCTCGGAATAGGCGTGCCCCGCTCCCTCGATCAGGTGGAGCTCTGATTCCGGCCAGGCTTTGTGCAGTTGCCAGGCGTATTTCGCCGGGCACGGCATGTCGTAGCGTCCGTGAATGATAACACCTGGGATGCCGTGAAGCCGATGAGCGTCCCTCAGCAATTGCCCCTCGTCCATCCAGCCGGCATTGACGAAGAAGTGGTTCTCGATCCGTGCAAAAGCGTCGGCATAATCGTCGTCGGCGAAGGGCGTGCTGGTCGACAGCTCCGGCAGCAGCGTGATTGTCTCGCCTTCCCAGATGCTCCAGGCTTTTGCGGCTGCAACGCGCGTCGCCTTTTCGTCGCTCATCAGGCGGCGATGGTAGGCGAGCATCATCTCGTGGCGCTCGTCTTCCGGGATGGGCGCAATGAAGCGCTCCCACTTGTCCGGGAACATTTCCGAGACGCCGAACTGATAATACCAGTCGAGTTCGGCCTTCGTCAGCGTGTAGATGCCGCGCAACACGAGTTCCGAAACTTGGCTGGGGTACTTCTGCGCATAGGCGAGCGCCAATGTCGATCCCCAGGAGCCGCCGAAGACCAGCCACTTCTCCACCCCAGCAACCTCACGCAGCCGCTCGATATCGGCGACGAGGTGCCAGGTGGTGTTGGCTTCGATCTCGGCATGCGGCAGAGACTTGCCGCAGCCGCGCTGGTCGAACAACGTCACGTCATAGAGGGCCGGATCGAACAGGCGGCGGTGGTTTGGCGAAATCGTGCCGCCGGGGCCGCCATGCAGGAAGACGGCCGCCTTGGCACCTGGTGTACCGACCTTTTCCCAATAGACCGTGTGACCGTCGCCGACATCGAGATGGCCCGATGCATAGGGTTCGATTTCCGGATAGAGCGTACGCAGAACAGTCGTCATTTTCAGTCTTTCGTGAGCGGCCAGTGCACGGTGTCGTAGTCCGGATGCTGGCGGTTCGATTCAAGCACGATCAGATGGCGGGTCGCCGACATTTCGGTGCCGTCATCGGTTTCCTTTTCCGGCAACCTGGCAAGTCGAGAAAACCAGATGACGCGGGACTCTACTCCGGACTGATAGACCGGCAGCACGTCGTCCGGATCATCAAGCGATCCGAGCGCAATGTTGACGAAGTCCTCGCCCGGCATGTCGTAGAACAACGGCGTGCCGCAGTCGCTGCAGAAGCCGCGACGCACCAGGTGTGACGAGCGAAACCAGGACGGCTGGCCCCGCGTGATATCGAAACTGTCGCGCGCGACATTGGCCAGCGGCATGAAATAGTTCCCAGTCGCCTTCTGGCACATGCGGCAGTGGCAGATATGCGGATCGGCAAGCGCGCCCTCGGCGCGATAGCGGACCGCGCCACACTGGCAGCCTCCGGTATAGATGCGCGCAATCGTCACCGGAATGCTCCCGAAGGGTGCCATTGCTCGGTCTCGTGGTCCGGATGCTGGAACGAGATGATGCTCTCCTGCCGGGCGTAGAAGTCCTGGTCTTCAAGCACCGGTTGCTCGAAGATGGTTTCGACCCAGGGCAACCGCGAGGCGTGGTTGACCTGGATTTTCGGCGCGAGATCGGAACGGTCGTCAAAGGTCCCGATCGCGATCTCCAGGCCTCCCGGATGCCTGTAGGTCATCGGCGTTCCGCATTTCGCGCAGAAGCCGCGGTCGATGTTGACCGAGGACTGGAAGTAACTCGGCTCGTCACGCACCCATTCGACACCAACCTTCGGCGCCGTCACCAACGCGGAGAAGAATGAGCCGAACTGTTTCTGACACATGCGGCAATGGCAGATCGACGCCCGCCCGAGTTCTCCTCGGATACGGAAGCGGACCGCGCCGCACTGACATCCACCTGTTCGAACGTTCTCGGTCATCGTCTCTCCTCCGGGGGCCAGCTTTCGGTGTCGTGGTCAGGATGCTGATAGGAAACGAGTTTTTCCAGGAATTCCAGAGCGTCCGGATCTTCCATCGTATCGACCCCGGGCAATGCCGGAATATGGTCGGCATAGGGCAGCTTGCTCTCGATGCCCCATTGAACCGTCGGCGTGATGCCTTGCGGCTCGTCGAAAGCAGCAATCGCCAGCGCCATGCCATCAGGCGCCTCATAGGTCAAAGGCGTCCCGCAGTCGCCGCAAAAGCCGCGCCATCCGAAATTGGAGGACTGGAAGCGCCTGCGCTCCCCGCGCGTCCAGGTGACATTCGCGCCACGCACCGAAACCAGCGGCAGGTAGAAATTGCCACTCGCCTTCTGGCACATGCGGCAATGGCAGACGGATGCGTCGCCGAGTTTACCCTCGACGCGGAAACGCACCGCACCGCACTGACAGCCGCCGGTGTAGTAAGGCTTGTTGTCGAGACTCATCGCAATCCCTCCTCAGCCCGGCGCATGGCAGACGGCTTCGACATTGTTGCCGTCGGGATCGAGCACGAAGGCGCCGTAGTAGTCGGGGTGATAGTGCGGACGCAGTCCCGGCTTGCCGTTGTCGCGCCCGCCAGCCGCGATCGCCGCCTCATAGAAGGCATCGACCTCGGCACGACTGCGCGCCGCAAAGGCATAGTGACGTCCCGGACCGACCGCAGCCACCTCATGCAACCAGTAGACCGGCCGCTCGCGGCCATAACCGCCGACCTTGGCGCCGCCGGTATGTTCTGCCGGCACCATCATCAAAAGCGAGGCGCCGAGCGGCGCAAAGGCCTTGTCGTAGAACGCCCGCGCCCGGTCGAAATCCGCGACGGGAATGCCTGTATGGTCGATCATCGCACCGTCTCCTCTTTCACGCCCTGACCTGCGCTGCGCCGACCAGTCGGTTACCTTTTGACGTCCCAGGTCGTGACACGCTCGCCGGTCGCCGGATCCTTGCCGTCCTTGAGCTGAACACCCCGTGCCAGGAGGTCGTCGCGGATCTTGTCGGCTTCTGCGAAGTTCTTCGCTTTCAGCAGTTCCAGACGGGTCCGCACGCGGCTGTCGATGTCGCGCACCAGCCCCTCGTCGAGTTCGACGGCCTGAGGCACCACGCCAACCAGCGTAGCGCTTGCCGCAAAGGTCCCGAGCAATTTCGGATCGGCCGAAGCCTTCTGAGCAAGCGCATGCAGCGCCTGAACCGCAGCGACGGTATTCAGGTCGTCGGCGAGCGCGGCGACGACAGCCGGATCGGCCTCGCCCATTGCGTCACCCGGCACCGGCCACTTGGAAAGCAAGTGCTCCGCTTCCTCCAGCCGCTTCACCGAGAAATCGATCGGCTCGCGGTAATGCGTCATCAGCATCGCGAGCCTCAGCACGTCGCCCGGCCACTGGCGGCCGGCGAATTTCTCCGTGTGCAGCAATTCGTAGATGGTGACGAAATTGCCTTCGGACTTCGACATCTTGCGGCCTTCGACCTGCAGGAAGCCGTTGTGCATCCAGACATTCGCCATGACCTCGGTGCCGTGGGCGCAACGGGACTGGGCGATCTCGTTTTCATGGTGCGGGAAGATGAGATCGAGCCCGCCGCCATGGATGTCGAAGACTTCGCCGAGATAGCGGCTGCTCATCGCCGAGCACTCGATGTGCCAGCCGGGGCGTCCCCTGCCCCATGGGCTATCCCAACCCGGCTCGCTGTCGGCCGAGAGCTTCCACAGCACGAAGTCGCCGGGGTTCTTCTTATGCGCCTCGACGGCGATGCGGGCGCCGGCCTGCTGTTCGTCGAGATTGCGCTTCGAAAGCTGCCCGTAGTCGGCCATTGACTTGGTGTCGAACAGCACCTCGCCGCCTGCCTGATAGGCGTGTGCCTTGGCAATGAGCTTTTCGATGATCTCAATCATCTGCGTGATGTTGTCGGTCGCCCGAGGCTGCACGTCCGGATCGAGGCAGCCGAGCGACTTGGCGTCCGCAAGAAACTGCGTTTCGGTCTTCTCCGTCACCCGCCGGATCGCTTCATTGAGCGGCAGGGTCGGATAGTCACGCAGGGCGCGCGCATTGATCTTGTCGTCGACGTCGGTGATGTTGCGCGCATAGGTCACGTGCTCAGCGCCATAGACGTGGCGCAGCAACCGAAAAAGCACGTCGAAGACGATCACTGGCCGGGCGTTGCCGATATGGGCATAGTCATAGACCGTCGGACCGCAGACATACATGCGGACGTTGTCGGGATCGATCGGCCGAAACTCGACCTTCTCCCGCGTCAGCGTGTTGTACAGCTTCAATGTCGGCGTTCCGCCCATTGCCAATCTCCAAAATGCATACGACCGTCGAATACGGCGCCCGGGGTGGCCCGCGCGTTTGTCATCTTGGATTTTAGGAGACGAAAACGGCCAGGCCAGCGGGACGCTAGCGAATAATCTTCCGGCAGATAATGCAGATAACCGTTTTCATGGGCCCACTTATCGCGCGTCGCCTGTGCTCGGTCAAGAGGTCAGCCGCATGCAAGCACAGTCAGCTATCGAAAGGGAATCGGCGGCCATGGATTTGTCATGATTAGGCTTATCTGAGAGCGCCACGCGGAGAACAGATTCGCGGTGTAGTTGGTTCTGCACCACGGGTTCCTGTTTCCGGAGAACAGGGAGGAGCGCCGTTTTCGTGTCGAAAGGCGAGAACGGCATGTATCCGGATCAGGCAAGCATCAAGGAGTGAGTGCAAGTGAAAGCCGCAAAGACCAAAGACGTCGCCAAATCCGCCAATCTCGTCGAACAGTACCGCCCGCTCGGCCTGAAGGCCGTACTCGCCGCTGCGCTGCAGGCCAAGGTGAAGCCTGCGACCAAGCTGACCAAGCGGCCCGCCTGATCCTCAGAACAGGGACATCTGTGCGTTATCGGGTTCGGCCGGCCTGCTCTTGGGTTGGGCCTCCGGCGCGACCTTGGGCGTCACCGCCTCCTGAATGTCAGGGCCGGCATTGGCAACCTTGTTGACTTTGTCGGAAACGGGGATCGCCTCGAAGTAGTCCTCCGCCGCCGGACCGAAGAGATCGACAACCTCGCGCGGCTCCTGCGTCTTGCAGTCCAGCCAGCGGGCGAAATCCTCGGGCTTGATGACCACGGGCATACGGTCATGGATCTGCCGGATCGAGGCATTGGCCGCCGTCGTCAGGATGGCGGCGGTGTCGACTTCCGAGCCATCGGCCGACGACCAGGTCTCCATCAGGCCGGCGAAAGCAACGATCCCGCCCTTGCGCGGGCGCACCCAATAGGCTTGAGACGGCTCACGGCTGCCTTTCGGTGGCCGGCGCCATTCATAAAAGCCGGAGGCCGGCACAAGCACACGCCGGTGTCGCATGGCCGTCCGGAACGAGGCCTTTTCGATGGCCGATTCGGCGCGGGCATTGATCAGCAGCGGAAAATCACGCGGGTCCTTGACCCAGCCCGGCATGAACCCCCAGCGCACGAGGACCGCCTTGCGCTCGGGCAGATTGCTGCCGGGCTGAGCGCGTTCGCCGGCAACGACGACCATGATCGGCTGGGTCGGCGCTATGTTGAAGCGCGCCGGAAAGTCGTCGCTTTCCAGCAGCGCAAACAACTCCATCAATTCTTCCGGCGTTGCCGTAAGCGCAAAACGTCCGCACATGACATCGATGTGGCACTTCACGTAGGATGGGTCAACGCTACAGAGACGATTTGATTCCCAGATGCCGACCAAACCCGAACTCGCCTCCTCCGTCATTCTCGAACGTGAGGGCCGCTACTTGCTCGTCCGACGGGCCAACCCGCCTTCGGCAGACATGTACGCCTTTCCAGGCGGGCGGGCGGAGCCCGGCGAGACGCCAGCGGAAACGGCGCTGCGTGAGCTTTTCGAAGAGACTGGCCTCAAGGCCCGCAATCCCACGCTGTTTGAAACCTACGACCTGCCCGGCAAGGAATCGGAGGGGCGGCATTTCCTGCTTTCGGTGTTCAAGGCGGAAGCCGATGCCGAAGCGGTTGCCGTCGCCAGCGACGACGCCGCCGGGCTCGGCTGGTTCACGCCCGCCGAAATCTTCGCCCTGCCGATCCCCGACAGCGTGCGCGAATGCGTGGAAAGGCTCTCGGAGATCGATATGGAATCGGCGAAAGCCGGCGGTGGTCTTGAAATCGCCGCCAATTCGGGCTTGGTGAAACCATGATCGCCGCCCCGCTCCTTGCAAGGCTCGCTCTGGCAGGTTTCGTCGTGGCAGCGGCGACCAGCGCCGCCGCGCAGAAAACGCCCGCGAAAGAACCGGCAAAGACCGAGACTGCGACCCCCGCCCCTGTTGCCGTCGAGGAAAAACCGACCCCTTACGACCAGCGGCTGATTCGGCTGTCGGAGATTCTGGGCTCCGTTCATTACCTGCGAAACCTCTGCATCAAGGAACCGGAGGATGTCTGGCGGCGTTCCATGCAGGAATTGATCGACAAAGAGACCGCCAGCGAGATCAAACGACGCGAGAGAATGACGGCTGCCTTCAACCGTGGATACCGCACTTTTGCGTCCGTTTATACGGCCTGTACAGGGCCGGCGATTGTCGCCGAGCAGCGATATCGTGCCGAAGGCGCAACACTTGCGTCAGAAATCGTCGCCCGCTTTGGAAATTAGCAATAAATTAACCTCTTTTCTCACGACCCCGTGTCGTTTCGGGAAAAGGCTGCTAAGTTCGTTAAGAGAGTGGTAAGAAGTGGCGAGTCCGTTACGGCCGTTCAGTTGGAGTTCAGCCGGACGGCCATAGAATGAACCGCTTGCACAATGGAAGTCGCATGGAACGAATGATGGAACCAAGCCTGACCGACATCGATGACATGATCGTCCACGAGAAAATGCAGGCTGCGCTCGAACATCAGAGCGAGGCCTGGGCGGACGGCATGGCCGACGGTATCGAGCCGGAAATCATCGCCGATGCGGCCATCGCACTGGCCATGCGGGAAACCGTTCGGCTTCACGGCGAAGACGGCGCCGAAGCGATGCTCAATTCGCTTCGCGAGCGCGTGCTCGCCGGCGAGTTCTCGCCCCAGCGCTCGCTTCAGTAATATCAGGACTGCCCGATGAATCGGAACCTTGCAAACCGGACCATTCCGGTTCGCCTTGCTACGCTGCTCTTGGCCGGTGTCGTCTTGACAACTCCGGTAGCGTTCTCCCCCGCCCTTGCCCTCAGTGAACTTCAGGGCGCGCCGCAACCGGTTCCCGGGGAACAGCCCGCCACCGGCGATCAGAAGGCGACGCCGCCCGTGGCTGAGCCGGTTGCAGAAGAGCCGGACGAAGAAGAGAAGCTGCCGCTCGAAATCCCGAGGCCCGATCCGCTGATCAACAAATCGGCGACGACCACCAAGGACGAAGCGCCCGCTGCGGAGGAGCCGGAGACCGTCGGGCCTGTCGAGGTTCTCACCGACGTATCCAAGATACCGGCGCCCGTCGCCCGGATGCGCGAGCTGATCGTCGAGGCGGCGGCCTCCGGCGACATCGAGCGCCTGCGCCCGCTGCTCGGCAAGGGGCCGACTCAAACGCAGGTCACCGGCGTCACCGGCGACGAAGACCCGGTGGCGATCCTGAAGGGACTCTCGGGCGACCAGGAGGGCGTCGAGATCCTGGCAATCCTGCTCGACGTGCTGTCGACCGGCTTCGTTCTGGTCGACAAGGGTACGCCTCAGGAGGCCTATGTCTGGCCCTATTTCGCGGAAAAGAAGCTGTCCACGCTGACAGCACCGGAAAAGGTCGACCTGTTCCGGCTGGTTACCGCCGGCGACTTTGCCGACATGGAAGAATTCGGCAGCTACAACTTCTACCGCGTCGGCATCATGCCTGATGGAAAGTGGAAATTCTTCATCGCCGGCGACTGATCGCCGGCGACATGCTTGCCGTTGACAGCTGAACATCCTACCTCTTCGCCAAGAGATCACGCTGACGCCAGGTCAAGTCGACCTGGATCGCGGATGCGTGATCAGTTTCTAGGTTAGAGCGGGCTCTCCCGCCGAGCAGGATTCGAACAATGCCCAGAGTTCGCCTCGACGACCGCGCGCTTGTCGCCGTCTCCGGCAAGGACGCGGAAGACCTCCTTCAAGGGTTGATTACCACCGATCTCGACCTGCTTTCGCCCGACGAGGCGCGGCCCGGTGCGCTTTTGACGCCGCAGGGCAAGATCCTGTTCGACTTCCTGATTTCCCGCAACGGCGATGGATTCTGGCTCGAGACGGCGCGCGATCAGGCAGAAGCGCTCTTGAAGAGACTGACGATGTACAAGCTGCGCTCGGCCGTCGAACTGTCGCTCGACGGGCCCGCCGTTTCTGTCATATTCGATGAAGCGGCACCGGATGGTGCCTTTCGGGATCACCGTTTCGAGAAGGCCGGGATTTCACTTTTCCGGGCCTATGGCGATGCAGCCGGCGATACGGCCGGTGTCGAAGCACTCGAGCAGCTTCGCATCGCAGCGGGCATCGCGGCTGCCGGCGCCGATTATGCGGCACAAGATGCCTTTCCGCATGACGTTCTCTTGGACAAGAACGGCGGCCTGTCCTTCAAGAAGGGCTGCTATGTCGGCCAGGAAGTGGTGTCACGCATGCAGCACCGCAGCGCGCCGCGCCGCCGGGTGGTGATCGTCACGGCTCAAACCGTTCTGCCCCCGACAGGCACGGTGATCACCGCGAATGACAAGGCGATCGGCACGCTCGGGACGGTTCAGGGCAGGTCGGCGCTGGCGATCGTGCGCATCGACAAGGCCGGCGAAGCCATGGCAAACGGAACCCCGCTCCTTGCCGGCGACGTGGCTGTAACCATGGTTCTGCCTGAATGGACCGGGCTTACCTTTCCGACGAGTGCGGACGAGGCAAGCGCGTGACGACGACCCGTGCCTGGCAGCGCATGCTTTCCGGCCGAAGGCTGGACCTGCTCGACCCCTCACCGCTCGATGTCGAAATCAGCGACATTGCCCACGGCCTGGCCCGCGTCGCGCGCTGGAACGGGCAAACCGCCGGCGACCACGCCTTCTCGGTCGCCCAGCACAGCCTGATGGTCGAAGACATTTTTCGCCGCAGCAACAAATGCAGCACCGACGACTGCCTGCTGGCCCTTCTGCATGACGCGCCGGAATATGTGATTGGCGACATGATCTCTCCGTTCAAGGCGGTGGTCGGCGGCGGCTACAAGTCGGTGGAGAAGCGGCTGGAGAGCGCCATCCACCTGCGCTTCGGTCTGCCGGCGCATTGCTCCAAGGAGCTGAAGGACCGCATCAAGAAGGCCGATCATGTCGCCGCCTACTTCGAGGCGACGGTTCTGGCCGGCTTCTCCGTCGAAGAGGCGCGCAAGTTCTTCGGCCAGCCACGCGGCATCACGCGCGAGGGCCTGCTGATCGACCCCTTGCCGGCGGTGGAAGCACAGCGGCTGTTCACCGAGCGCTTTCTCGCGCTGGAAGCGCAGCGCCTGCCGGTGAGCGCGGACATCTGACATGCCCGACATCATCGTTTCTCCGCTTGCCCGCATGGCCGAAATGGCCGTCCGACACGGCTGCACGGAGATGATCAGCCTCGTTGCCAAGGGCCAGGATTTTCATCGGCCCGGCGTGATCGCCAAGGCACGGCATCTGACGCTTGGCATGAACGACATCACCTTCGCCGGCACCGGTGATCTGGTGGCGCCGCAGGAAGACCACGTCCGGCAAATCATTGCCTTTGCCCGCGAATGGGACCGCGCGCGGCCGCTGCTTGTTCATTGCTGGATGGGCGTTTCCCGTTCGCCCGCCGCAGCGCTCATCGCGGCGCTGGCGACGGAGCCAGACCAGGATGACACCGCGCTGGTGCAGCGTTTGCGGCACGCCTCGCCCTTTGCGACGCCGAACTCCCGGCTCGTGGAGATCGGCGATGCCGTGCTTGAGCGCAACGGGCGGCTGATCGCCGCTGTCCGCGCGATCGGTCGAGGCGCGGACACCGACGGCAATGCGCCCTTCGTCCTGCCGCTTCTCGCCGAAGGAGCAGCTGTTGCCAATTGAGACACAGCCGACGACCGTCGAAATCGGCCTTAATGCCGCGATCGTTGCGGTCGTTCACCGCAGCCCACGCATTCTCGCCGTCAGCGAAACGGACGGAGACGCGCGCGACAGTTTGCCCTTCGGCCCCTTTGACCCGGCCCGGCACCGCACATTCGAAACGAGCCTGCGCGACCGCGTCGAAAAGCGCACTGCGCTCAAGCTCGGCTATATCGAGCAGCTCTACACTTTCGGCGATCGCGGCCGCCAGCGGCTCCCGGGCGAGGAAGGCAAGCACATGGTCTCGGTCGGTTATCTGGCGCTGACAAGAACCGATGCCGAGAACACGGAACGGCTTGCGGAGGCCGGCGCGCATTGGCGCGACTGGTACGGTTATCTGCCTTGGGAAGATTGGCGGCAGGGCCGCCCGGCCGTGCTCGACCAGACAATCCTGCCAGCGCTTGCGCGCTGGGAATCCGGCGACGAAAGGGTCGCCCCCGTCGCGCCGCGCCGGGCACGTATCCGCCTCGCTTTCGGCCTTGATGATTTTCCCTGGGACGAGGAGCGCGTGCTGGAACGGTACGAGTTGCTCTATGAGGCGGGCCTTGTGCCCGAAGCCGCAATCGACGGCCATGGCAACGGCCAGCAGGTCTTAAGCGCCGGACAGGCGATGCGTCACGACCACCGGCGCATCGTCGCAACCGCGATCGCCAGGCTGCGGGGCAAGATCAAATATCGGCCTGTTGTCTTCGAACTGATGCCGCCGGAGTTCACGTTGACGGACCTGCAGGCAACGGTGGAAGCGATCTCGGGGCGCCACCTGCACAAGCAGAATTTCCGCCGCCTCGTCGAAGGCGCAGAACTGGTGGAGCCGACAGGCATGACGCTTTCGTCGACCGGCGGGCGCCCCGCCGCGCTCTTTCGTTTTCGCCGTCAGATCCTGGACGAACGTCCTGCCCCGGGGCTCAAGGTCGGCGGGCGATAATTGCGGATCACCGCTGCTGAAAATCGGCGCTGCGTCTAACAGATCGCAAAATTTGCACTACATTCTCTAGGCTATGGCGCGGACGCGCCCACCGCGACGCAAACGTTCCCTGCTTCCGCACCGCTTATGACCGAGGTGACAACCATGCTGCTCGCATTGACCCTGCTTACGTCGCTGCTCGGCACCTCGCCCCAATCGGGTATCGATGAGAAGCCGAAGATGCCGGACTATTTCAAGAACTCGCAGCCCGGCGGCTCGCAGCCGCAGACCACCATCTGCAATCTCAACAGCCAGGATTCGAACGGACAGTTCAAGACCTGCCGCTACGACTGCGGCACGCAGATCACTGTCGGCGATCGTTTCTCTTGCCCGTTCATCATGCAGCGTTGAGTGTCGGGCTTGAGCAGTTCCGGACGGAAAACCGCTTCGCACTTTTCCTGGAACTGCTTCCCTTGAAGCACGCAGTTCCGGACGGAAAACCGCTTCGCACTTTTCCTGGAACTGCTTCGGCTTGCTAGCGCCCGATCACCACGTCAAGGCCGATATCGAGCGTCGGGGCAGCCATGGTGATCTTCGAGGTCGAGATGTAGTCGACGCCGCTCTCGGCGATCGCCCGCACCGTGTCGATCTTGACGTTGCCGGAGGCTTCGAGGCGGGTGCGACGGGGATCGTGGGCATAGGCGTCGGCGGAAAGCCGCCAGTGCGCCCGGTTGACCTCAACGGCCTCGCGAAGCGGATCCGGGCCCATATTGTCGAGCAGGATCACGTCGGGTGCAGCGGTTAGTGCCTCGCGCATCTGGTCGAGGCCATCGACCTCGATCTCGATCTTGACCAAATGACCGCAATAGGCGCGCGCTGCGTGGATTGCGCTGGCAACGCCGCCGGTAACGGCGATGTGGTTGTCCTTGATCAGCACCGCGTCATCGAGCCCGTAGCGATGGTTGGAGCCACCGCCGAGGCGCACGGCATATTTCTCAAGCGCACGCAGCCCCGGGATCGTCTTGCGGGTACAGCAAACCTTCGCACGCGTATGGGCGATCTCGTCGGCGAATGTCGCCGTATAGGTGGCAATGCCCGAGAGATGCATGAGGAAGTTCAGCCCGACACGCTCGGCCGAAAGCAGGCCGCGGGCACGACCCGATATACGGGCAATCGCCGTTCCCGGTGCCACCCGGTCGCCGTCAGCGACGAGCGCCTCGAAGCGGATCGACGGGTCGACCAGCCGGAAGGCTGCACGGGCGAGATCAAGCCCGGCGACAATGCCCGCATCGCGGACATTCATGCCGGCCGTCGCCGTCAATTCCGGTCCGATCGTCGACAACGTGGTGATGTCGCCGGCACGGCCGAGGTCCTCGATCAGCGCCGCGCGTACCTGGTCTTCGATCATCAGCGCGGGCAGTTCGGGGCGGAGGGCTGCGGTCATCTGCTATTCGTCCTTGTACTTCGGTCGCTTGCGAGCGGCAGATGCCGGATCAAGCCGGTTCCGTTTCCGCCAGTTCCTTTGCCAGCCGGTTGGCATCGGCGAGCGTCAGGTAGGTGCGGCGGCGCCATTCCGGCCGTTCCGCCGGGCAGTCGGCGCGGAAGTGACCACCCCGGCTCTCGGTGCGGCGAAGCGCGCCAACCGTGATCAGCTTGGCCGTCGTGATGATATTGGTGAAGCGCATGCGCGTGTTCTCGCGCTCCAGCTGCTCGATCTCGCGGATCGCCTTCACCAGGCTCTCACGCGTGCGGATCACGCCGACGCAGTCGCTCATGACCTGGCGCAGCACTTTTAGCTGCGGGCTGTCTTCGACGGTCACCGGATCGTCGTTTTCACCGGCGTTGTCGCCCCATTCGGTGAGCTGCGGTGTCGGGAGGCTCCCCTTGATGTTCTCGGCAATGCGGGCGGCAAAGACGACCGCTTCGAGCAGCGAGTTGGAAGCGAGCCGGTTGGCGCCATGCACGCCGGTCGAGGTCACCTCGCCCGCGGCCCAGAGACCATCGATCGAGGTGCGACCCTCGGCGTCGGTCAGCACGCCGCCCATGTGATAGTGGACTGCCGGAACGACCGGGATCGGCTGGGTCACCGGATCGATACCGGCCGCGATGCACGAAGCGTGGACGGTCGGGAACATTTCGGGGAAGTGTTTGCCCACCGCCTTGGTGCAATCAAGAAAGGCGCCGCGCCCGGCCTGAACCTCGGCAAAGACCCCGCGCGAAACGATATCGCGTGGCGCAAGCTCGCCGTCCGGGTGGATGTCGAGCATGAAGCGATGGCCGGCACCGTTCAGGAGTTGGGCGCCATCGCCACGCAGGGCCTCGGTCGCAAGCGGCGCCGGGTCCTTGCCGATGTTGATCGCTGTCGGGTGAAACTGTACGAATTCCGGATCGGCGATGATCGCGCCAGCGCGGGCAGCCATGCCGACCCCCTGCCCGCAGGCCTCCCACGGATTGGTGGTGACCGCATAGAGGTGACCGACACCGCCGGAGCAAAGCACGACAGCGCGCGCCGGGAACGACACGCGTTTCTTCGACTGACCGGCGTCCGGCCGGGCGATGACGCCGGAGATGAAACGCCCCTCGCGGACGAGTTCCTCGACGACATACCCTTCGATCACACGGATCGACGGCGTCTTGCGGACGGCCGCGATCAACGCCTCCATGATCGCCTTGCCGGCCATGTCGCCCTTGACGCGAACGATGCGACGCTCGGAATGGGCCGCTTCACGAGAAAGCAGCAACTTGCCTTCAAGGTCGCGGTCGAAGGGCACGCCGTATTCGAGCAGGTCGTGGATGCGCGCCGGGCCCTCGGCCACCATCATGCGCGTCATCTTCTCGTCGACGATGCCGGCGCCAGCGGCAAGTGTGTCGGCGACATGTTTCTCGAAGGTGTCGCCGGGGCTCATGGCTGCGGCGATGCCACCCTGCGCCCAGGCCGACGACGCGCCATGTCCAATCGGCGCGGCCGCGAGGATCGTCACGGGTCTTGGGCTCAGCTTCAGCGCGCAGAAAAGCCCGGCCAGGCCGCCACCGACGATGACGATGTCGTCAATCCCGTTGAAGGATTGCGGGCGGAAATGGTCGGTCAGCATGTTTCATTCTCCTCCAATGCGCATGCGGAACTTCTGTACAGCGACCTTTGCGCGCCCAGGCGCGCGGCGCTGTAAAGCCGGGCGCATCTCGCCCGGCGGAAATTGTTACTGCTTGAGGTTCACCATGCGTTCGACCGCGAGGCGGGCGCGATCGGCGATCGCCGGGTCGACCAGAACCTCTTCCGTCATGTTGAGCAGGCTGTCGAGGATCTTCGGCAGCGTGATGCGCTTCATGTGCGGACAGAGGTTGCACGGCTTGACGAACTCGACGCCCTCGATCTCCGCCTGGATGTTTGACGCCATAGAGCATTCGGTAACGAGCAGCACCTTCGACGGGCGATTGTCCTTGACATAGTTGATCATGCCGGAGGTCGAGCCGGCGAAGTCGCAGACGGCAATCACATCCGGGTGGCATTCCGGATGGCCGATGATCTCGATGCCGGGATTGGCTTCCTTGTAGGCGAGCAGTTCGGCCGCGGTGAAGCGCTCGTGCACCTCGCAGTGGCCCTTCCAGGTCAGGATCTTCTTGTTGGTCTGGCGCGCCACGTTCATTGCCAGATACTCGTCCGGAATGCAGAGCACCGTGTCGGACTCAAAACTCTCGACGACGTCGAGCACGTTCGACGAGGTGCAGCAGATGTCGGTTTCGGCCTTCACATCGGCGGAGGTGTTGACATAGGTGACGACGGGAACGCCGGGATAGCGCTGCTTCAGCAGGCGAACGTCGGCGCCGGTGATCGATTCCGACAGCGAGCAGCCGGCCTTGGCGTCGGGGATCAGCACTGTCTTTTCCGGGCTCAACAGCTTCGATGTTTCGGCCATGAAATGCACGCCGCACTGGATGATGATCTCGGCATCGACCTTGGCGGCGTCACGGGCGAGCTGCAGCGAATCGCCGACGATATCGGCGACGCAGTGGAAGATATCGGGCGTCTGGTAATTGTGCGCGAGGATGACGGCGTTGCGCTCCTTCTTCAGCCGGTTGATGGCATGAACATAAGGCGCATAGGCCGGCCACTCGATCGCCGGGATGAAATCCTTGACCTTCTCGTAGAGGTGCGCCGTTTCGCGGGCGATCGCCGGCGTGAAGGCAAGTTCGGGCCTTTCGATGACGCCGAAGCGCTGGGCGGCGCTGACAGGAACCGGGTTCGCCACAGCCTCAGTGCGGGTAACAAGGCGCGTCATCGAGATCTCCTCTCCGCCCCTATTTTCGGGCGGCTTTCAATTATGCTCAAATTGAGCATAATTGAACCAAAACAAAAGCGGCAAAGCCGCATGGGTTGATTTAGAAAGTTTTGTGACAGAATTCAAGAATGGAGCGCCGATTTTCACGACGCCCCCGATTTCCTCGATTTCCTCAGGCCAGCGCCGGTCGGACCACGCTCTTCTCCTCGATCGGCCAGTGGACGATCGCTGCAAAGACGCCAAGCGCCACCCCCAGCCACCACACCGGATCATAGGAGCCGAAGCGGTCGTAGAGGTAACCGCCCATCCAGACACCGAGGAACGAGCCGACCTGATGCGAGAGGAAGACGATGCCACCGAGCAGGCCCAGATGCCGTGTGCCGAACATGATGGCGACCAGCGCATTGGTTGGCGGCACGGTTGAAAGCCAGAGCAGACCCATGACGATGGCGAAGATGATCACCGACGTCGGCGTCTGCGGCAGCAGCAGGAAGGCGGTCACCGCCACCGAGCGGGCGATGTAGATCAGTGCCAGGAAATAGGGCTTCGAGTAGTGCTGGGCGATGAAGCCCGCCGACAGCGAGCCGATGATGTTGAAGAAGCCGATCAACGCCAGTGCGATCACCGCATAACGCGCGTCGATGCCGATATCGCCGATATAGGCCGGGAAATGCGCGGTGATGAAGGCGACCTGATAGCCGCAGACGAAGAAGCCGGAGACCAGCAGCAGGTAGCTCTTGTGCCCCAGCGCCTCCTTCAGTGCTTCACCGATCGACTGTTTGTAGTGTGCTTCGCTCTGGCGACCGGAGGAGGCATTGCCAACGAGCGGAATGGCAAAGAACGGCACCAGCAGCATCAAAATGCCGAGATAGACGAGGCTGTCCGACCAGCCGAAGGTGGAGATCAGCCCCTGGCTCAACGGCGCAAAGAGGAACATGCCCGCCGAGCCGGCTGCCGTGCAGATACCGAAAGCAAGCGAGCGCTGGTGCGGCGTGACGTTGCGGGCGAAGGCCGAGAGCAGGATGCCGAAGGACCCGGAGCCGACCGCCATGCCGACGAGAACGCCGCCACCGATATGCAGCCAGATCGGCGCATTGGCGAAAGCCATGATGAACAGACCCGCAGCGTAGAGAAGACCCGACATGGCGAGCACCCGCCACGTGCCGAATTTGTCCGCGACCGCGCCGAAGAAGGGCTGACTCAGGCCCCAGCACAGGTTCTGCAGCGCCATGGCAAGCCCGAAGGTTGTCCGGTCCCAGCCGGTATCTGCAAGCATCGGTAGCTGGAAAAAGCCCATTGCCGAACGCGGGCCGAAGGTGAGCATCGCAACGACCGAACCAGCGGCAATGATCAGCCAGGGCATTTCCTGGCGAGCACTGGACGGCACGGATGCTCCGGAAACAGCGGACATGGAACTACTCCGATTGATGGAGCGCGATCCTAGGCGGGTGCTAAAACAGATAAAAGCCAATTAAATTGACGCCGCGATCACCAGAATTGATGGCTGATTTAAACGCCACGGTGGAAGCGGTTGCGGAACTGCCTGGGCGTCATGCCCTTGGTTACCTTGAACTGGCGATTGAAGTTGGCGATCGAGTGATAGCCGACCGCTTCGGCGATATGGGCTATCGACCGCCCGGAGCCGGTGAGCAACGCGCAGGCCTCGCCAATTCTCAACCGCATCAGATACTCCGAGACCGGCATGTTGAGGTGGCGGAGAAACAGCCGGTGCAGACCCGAAAGGCTGAGGGCGGCCAGATCGGCGAGTTCGTCCATCGACGGGTTTTCGGCGTAGTTGAGATGGATATGATCGAGCACGCGGTCGAGGCGGCCGCGGTCGACGCTGCGCCCCGAGGGCGTGACGACACGGCTCGACAGCGGCACCGTGAGTTGCTCGCGGGCAAGGATCGTCAGCAGCGACAGGACATCGGGCAGACGTTCCTCCGGCGCCAGCCTTCGCAAGCCTTCAAACAGCGGCCGCAGCCGGGCGGCCACCTCTGTCGAAAACTGCAGACCCGGCGCCGATCGCTCGAACATCGCCTTCACGCCTTCGAGTTCGACGAACCCTTCGTCGAGCCGTTCCACCCATTCAGGATGAAACCAGAGAACCAGCGCCACATGCGGCTGAGCCTCTTCGATCTTGCTCGATGAATGCCAGGTATGCGGCAGGTTGGAGCCGACGAGCACGAGATCACCATCGTCATAGGCACCGATGTGGTCACCGATGAAGCGCTGGCCGCGCGAGTTGAGCGTCAGCGTCAGTTCGAACTCCGGATGATGATGCCACTGGAACGGAATGGAATCGTCGAGGCGGCGGTCGAGCAGGATCGACGAAGCATTTGTCGCCCTCGGTATCTTCTGCAAAACAGCCTTCATGTTGCATCACCCCGTCCCCATAAGCCAGAATAGTATCAATCTTGGCCTGCTCTGTGCAACACGGCCCCAACGGAACGGCTAGGCTTTCTCCATCGACCAATCGAACAATCAAGGCGAGGAGACATCCATGCAGGCGCTTAGAGACAGCCATCCGACAGCCGCCAATCTCGAAATCCAACTGAAGAACATCAAGAAACGGCTGCCATTGCGCGTGCTGTCGGAGGCGGACTGGCAGCACTGGATCACCAAGGGCTATGTCATTGTGCGCCAGGCGGTGCCGCCGACCAATGTCGAACGTCTCGTCGATCTGCTCTGGCGTTTCGACGAGAAGGATCCGGCGGATGCTTCGACCTGGTACGCGCCGCAGCGGCGCGAGCACAAGATGAAGGAGCTCAACAACACCGGCATGCTGGAGATCTACAACCATCAATATCTCTGGGACAACCGGCAGGAGCCCCGCATCTACGGTGCATTCGTCGACATCTGGGACCGGGAAGACCTGTGGGTGACGATCGACCGCGCCAACCTTAACCCGCCGAAAAAGGTCAAGGGCAATCCTGACGGATTCATTCACTGGGACGTCGACACCTCCATCCGACCGCTGCCGATCGGGGTTCAGGGCGTGCTGAGCCTTATGAAACAGGATGGTGATGTCGGTGGCTTCCAGTGCGTGCCGGAACTGTTCGAAAACTTCGAAAGCTGGGAGAAGACTCAAGCCGCCGACCGCGACCCAATGCACCCGGACATGACCGGTCTCTCGACAGTCAACATCGAGATGGAGGCGGGCGACCTGATGATCTTCAACAGCCTGCTCGCCCATGGCGTGCGTCCCAACCATTCCGACGGCCGCGTGCGGATGGCGCAGTACATCTCGATGCATCCGGCGCAATGGGGCAACGTCGCCGAGCGCGAGGAACGGGTACGGCTATGGCGAGAACTCGACCACCCGAAACGCGACGCTTTCCCCGGCGATCCGCGCGAATGGGAGAAGCACAACGCCTCCCCCGCCAGCCTTTCGGATCTCGGCGCCAAACTGCTCGGCATTACGCCCTGGGCTTGAGAACTCTCAAGCAATTCCAGGAAAAGTGCGAAACGGTTTTCCGTCCGGAATTGTGTATGAACTAAGCCGACGCCCGCACCTTCATTGGCCAGCGTTCAGCGCGTCGGCCGATAACCTTGACCTCATCGCCGAGCTTCAGGGTGCCTTCCTTGCGCGGCACGGCGTTCCAACCAAAGAGCACGCCGGCAACGCGTCGATCGGAGGACATGCGCTTTTCGGCCAGCCCCTGGATCGGATTGCCGCCGATGCGCTCGCCGGTGATCTGGTCCTGCGTCGTCATGATGCAGCGGGCGCACGGCTTGACGAGATCGAACACGATGCCGCCGATCTCGACGCTTTCCCAGAAATCCTCCTCCCAGGCGCCGTCGCAATCGATGAGGATATTGGTGCGGAAGCGATCCATGCCGACGGGATCCTGGCCCTTGTCAGCCAGCGTACGGTTGAGGTCGGCGAGCGATCCGGTGGTGGTGATCAAAATCGGAAAGCCATCAGCAAAGCCGACGGGGGCCGCGGTTCCCGCCCAGTCGGCGCCGACGAGCCGTTCGGCGGATGCATCCATATGCGCAAGCTTGACCGGCCGGCCAAACCATGCGGACAGGGTCACGTTCGCCGTGTCGTCGGACACGGCGGCGTCGACTTCGCTGCCCCAGACGACGACGTTCTGTCGGCGGTCGGGATCGAAGCGGACGGAAATTTCGTCCCCGCCCTTCTTCAGGTGCACGCCGCCATCGATGTGCGTGGCCTCGACCTGGGCCAGCGACTGCAATTCGCGCTGGGTGATGAAGCGCCCGTCCGGCTCAACGAGCATGAAGCGCCGGTCACCCTCGAAACCGTCGAGATTGACAACAACCGCCTCGCGGGCGATGGCGCGGCCGCTCTTCAGCGGATGAATGTTGAGGCCGGTCACCTTCATGGCAATTCCTTCATCTTCAGAAAATGATTCAGGCACCTGACGATCCGATTCACAGAGCGGCACCAATCCGTTGAAAGGCTTAGATCATTTCTCTGCTTCAGGGAAAAGAAGAAACGAACTGGCGTTGTATGTCGAGGCAATTCCGGACGGAAAACCACGATGCAGTTTTCCTGGAACTGCTCAAATTTCGTCTAGCATCATGGCAAGCACGTCGCGCAAGCGCTGCTCGCGCTCCGTCGCCAGCCGACGCCCGGCCTCGGTTTTGAAACCGTCGGCCAACCGAAACAGCTTGGTCTCGAAATGGTCGATGGCAAAGGCCTTGTCGTCGAGATCCCGCGCCTCGGCCATCGGATCAAGCGGATCGTAGAGACCGCTGCCCATGCGCCCGGCGATGTAGAAGCAGCGGGCCGCACCGACCATGCCGATCGCGTCGAGCCGGTCCGCATCCTGAAGGATTTTCGCCTCCAGAGTTTCCGGCGGGATATTGGCCGAGAAGCTGTGCGTGAGAATGGCATGCGCCACCGAGGAGACCTCCTCGGCACCCCAGCCGAGTGCCTGCAAGATATCCGTCGCCTTCTCCGCCGCCAGCCGCGATGCCTGGGTTCGGAGCGGAGAATTTTTCTCAACCGAAACGCAATCATGCAGCAGGACCGCCGCGGCGAGCTTGCGCACATTGCCCCCCTCGTCCGCGTGAATGCGCGTCGCATTCTTCCAGACGCGGATCAAGTGCGCGGCGTCGTGCGAACCGTCATCCGCGGCAAAGGCGTGCGGCAACAGTGCGGCGGCAAGTTCCTCATGCGGCGCAAAGGCTGCCGCCAGTTTCGAGATGCGTGTCACAGAGACATCCTATGGCTGTTCGGCCGGCGTTGCCGGTGTCCTTTGGGCAGTGCCCATACCGGAGAGAATCTTCTGATAGAAGAGACCGATGCCGATCAATACACCGCCAAGACCGATGAAGGACAGCGCCCGCAGGAAACCTTCGAGGTTGGACATGTCGATCAGGAATACCTTCAGGACGGCGACGAAGACCAGAATTGCAGAGGCGATGCGGATGCTCTTTGCCTGGAAACGTGAACCGAGCACGAGCAGCAGCACGCCAAGCAGCAGCCAGACGACCGAGTAGGTATAGGTTTCCCCTTGCAGGAAACCCTTCCAGGCTGCGATGTTTTCTCCTTGCCAGGCGCGGCGCACCGAGAGGCTTGCCCAGACAAAAGCAAGCACTGCACCGCTGACGGCCAGCGCCGTGACGTAGGGCATCGGCCGCCTGTTTCGTGCATACCAGGCCAAACCGGCGTAACCGAGCCCCGGCAACAGATAGCCGATCAGCAACAGGTCAAAGAACGGGATGCGCCCGAGAAGCTCGCCGCTGAAATAGGGATTGAGCCCGAAGAGATGCGCCGAGAGCACCGACAGCATCGAGAGGACGCCGATGCCCATCCCTCCGTAGAGGAAGACAGGGCTCGGGGACTTCAAGTCGAGGCTCATGAAGATCGCGGACGCACCGATCGCCAGCAGCGTATAGGTGGACTGCTCACCGAGCGTCGGCACGGAACTGTCGAGGACGCCGCCGTTCATCGCATGGCGCACAAGGATTGCCACCGTCAACAGCACGAAGAGGCTTGCGAGCGCCTGCAGGAGGTTGCGCACCCGTGTATCAGGCCAGGAGCGAAGGTAGTAGGCCGAAGCCACGAGCAGTGCCGCGGGAATGCCGTAGCCCGGCAGCAGCGCGTTGAACACCGGCGTGGTGCCGAGATTGCCGGCGCCGACGATCGTTGGCTCCCAGCCGATGCGCCCGAGAACAACGATCGCCGCCGCCCCGGTCATCCATGGAAGGATCGGCCATGTGCGGATGCGCGTCGCGACGGCGTAAGCCGTGCCGAGCACGGCAATCGCAAGCGTCGAGACGAGCCCGTCGGTCCAGGCGTGGACTGTGAGGATGAAAAGAGCAAAGGAACCGAGGACCAGCAGGCTTGCTGCCAGATCGCCATCCCCTGCCGTTTCGTCCGCGCGGTAGAGCCAATCGGCAAGCGCAAGCAACGCAACCCCGACGACGAGCGCGAACAGACCGTGCGGCAGGTCGAAGGCGTAGTTGCCCGTCATCAGGAATGACATGGCCGTCAGCGCGACTGGAACCACAGCGGCCATGAACGCCCATAGAATGGCGTATTGGGGGTGCGTGTCGAGCCGGCGCCGCAAGACGAGACCGCCCAACAGGACGAACATCGTCGCAAGCAGCATCGCCGTGACCATTGCCGTTCGGCCAGGTACGACAATTGCCGAGGCAATGTCGGCCAGCGAAGGATCGAAATAGGTCAGCACACCGCTCAGCGTCGTCAGATTCCAGACGCCGGCTATCGCACCGATTCCGGAAACGAGGGCTGGATAAACCGCAGTTGTCCTCAGGGCCCCGAACACAGCGAGCGCGGCGATGACGATAACAAACTCTGCCACTGGATATCTGATCGCCTCGACCACGGGACTGATGAACAGGAGCGCGAGCACCGCAGCCGTGATTGCCGCCGAAACGCTGATCGGCGTGTGGGGTGGCTTAAACAACCGGTCCCACGGGTCCGCCGCGGCTCCAGGCTGCTCATTTCCGTCAGACGGCTCCACGACCGGCACTCTTTCCACGCCACCCGGCCAGATCAACCCAACGCCCGCGATCACCACCAGTAGCGCGAAAGCAACCGGCTGTGGCTCGAACGGCGAGACCGCAGTGACATAGGCAAGCCCCCAAAGCCCGATGCCGGCGTTGGCTAGGGTCGGAACCACGGTCCAGCTCCGCCGGCGAGACGCCAGCAATGTCGCAAGCCACACAACCGACAAGAACCCGAAGAGGACCCAAGGCCGCGGTTCATCGCTCGCGACCAGCGCCGGCGTGATCATGGAAGCGAGCAGGCCGAGGCCGGCCAGCGCCTGCCCATGCAGCAGCGATAGCCCCACGGTCGACAGCGAAATCACCGCCAACAGAACGAAAGTGGTCACCGTTCCGATGTAGCCGTAAATGCCGTGGGCGGCATAGGCGACCCCGAACAGGGTCACGGCACCGGCCGCCGTGAGGATGCCGGGGATCATCGCGTTCTGGAACTCGTTGGCGATCACAGGCACGGCGCGCCTGCGGATGACTTCGCCGGCGGCAGCCAGCAGGAGCCCGAACAGGGCAGCGAGCGTCAGGCGCACTGCCGGGCTGAGGAGGCCGGCATCGATCGAGTACTTGACCATGAAGACGCCGCCGAGTGCCAAGGCAACGCCGCCGACCCAGACAGCCCAGCGTGCGCCGAGCTTGCTTTCGAGGCTCTCGGCAGAACGCGTCGGCATGGCGGAGACAGGCACCGTTTCTGTCGTCAGGACATCGGCGTGGCTTTCCTCCTCGCTCGCCGTCGCGTCGCTGAAGATGCGCGCACCTTCGCGCGCGCCGTCCGACGTAGCGATAACACCCTCGTCAGCCATCTCCGCCTCGACCGGTAACGCTGTCGGAGCAACGTTTTCAGTCGCTGCCTCGGGGCCGAGTCCTTCGCTTGTCGACGTGTTAAGCCGCGCTATCTCCGCCTTCAAAGCGGCGATCTCGGCGGCCAGCCGTTCGGCCGTCCGGCGGCCGCCTAGGAAGGCGGAAAGGGCCAGGATAAAGGCAACGAAAGCAAAGATTTCGAACATGTATTCCCCTGAGAGTCGCGCCGGCGCACTCTGCGCAACCATACAAACTTTTGTGCGCTCGCCAAATCCATAGACGGCCGAGCGCTGCAATCTCTTCACGGAAATGTCGCAGAACTGTCATCGGGCAACTGATACAGGCGGATGAGCACCGTGGCCCGCCACGGTGGTTTCCACGTTCAACCAGGAGAGCCGACCATGGACACGCACCTCGGACCGACCGAAGAAACCGAATTCAAGACGCTGACGGAGCGCAGGGAAGAACTGGAGGACGTCGGCCAGAACTGTTCCACCAATCCGACGATGGGCGACATCATTAATCGCCGTTTCTCCCGTCGCTCCTTCATCGGTGGATCGCTGGCCGTCGCTGCAATTTCCACGACCGTCAGTCCGCTCGCGCTTCTGACCGCTGAAGAGGCACGCGCCGAGGAAGGCTCGCACTTCGACTTCGCCGAGATCGAGGCCGGTGTCGACGAGACGCACCACGTTGCCGAAGGCTATGATGCGGACATCCTGCTGCGCTGGGGCGACAAGATCTTCGCCGACAGCCCGGACTTCGACCCGAAGAACCAGACCGCCGCCGCCCAGCAAAAGCAATTCGGCTACAACAACGACTATGTCGGCTTCATCCCGCTCGAGGGAAGCGCCGACCACGGCCTGCTCGTGGTCAACCACGAATACACCAATGCCGAACTGATGTTCCCGGCCTTCGCCTCCGTGGTGAAGGAGAAGGTGACCAAGGACGGCAAGGAAGTCGAGGAAGAGAAGGTCGTTCTCGGGAAATACAGCAAGGAACTGGTCGACATCGAGATGGCCGCCCATGGCGGCACCATCATCGAGATCCGCAAGGTCGACGGCAAGTGGCAGCCGGTTCTCGACGGCAAGCACAACCGCCGCATCACCGTCAACACCGAGATGCAGATCACCGGTCCTGCTGCCGGCCACGACCGCTTGAAGACGCCGTCCGACCCGACCGGCAGGAAGGTGTTCGGCACCATCAACAATTGCGCCGGCGGTGTCACCGCCTGGGGCACCTATATGATGGCCGAGGAGAACTTCAACGGCTATTTCAGTGGCGAGATCGCCGAGGATCACCCGGAGTACAAGCAACTGAAGCGCCTGGGCGCACCGGGCGGCCAGTATGAATGGGCCTCGTTCTACGACCGTTTCGACGTCTCCAAGGAGCCGACTGAGCCCAATCGTTTCGGCTGGATCGTCGAAGTCGATGCGCGCGACCCGACCTCGGTGCCGAAGAAGCGCACGGCACTCGGCCGCTACAAGCACGAAGGCTGCGAATCCATCGTCAACAAGGACGGCCGTGTCGTGCTCTATTCCGGTGACGACGAGCGCTACGACTATGTCTACAAGTTCGTAACCAAGGGCACCTTCAACCCTGGTGACCGCGCCGCCAACATGGACCTCTTCGACGAAGGCACGCTCTATGTGGCCAAGTTCGACGAGGACGGCACCGTCACCTGGATGCCGCTCGTGCATGGCGAAGGCCCGCTGACCGAGGCAAATGGTTTTGCCTCGCAGGCGGACGTGTTGATCAACACCCGCCTTGCCTCCGATGCACTCGGTGCGACCAAGATGGACCGCCCGGAAGACATTCAGCCGAACGCCAAGACCGGCAAGGTCTACGTCATGCTGACCAACAACACCAAGCGCAAGGCAGACGAAGTCGACGCCGCCAACCCGCGCGCCAAGAACGCCTTCGGCCATATCGTCGAGATCAGCGAGACCGATGGCGACTTCGCCTCGCTGAAGAGCCGCTGGGACGTTCTGCTGAAGTGCGGCGATCCAAGCGTTGCCGAGGTTGGCGCGTCGTTCTCGACGGCAACCACCAAGAACGGCTGGTTCGGCATGCCCGACAATTGCGCGATCGACGCGGACGGCCGGCTCTGGGTTTCGACCGATGGCAACAACCAGAAGGAAACCGGTCGTACCGACGGCATATGGGCGATCGACACCGACGGGGCCGCCCGTGGCACCTCGAAGCTCTTCTTCCGGGTGCCGGTCGGCGCTGAAATGTGCGGCCCGTGCTTCAACCCGACGTCGGACACGTTCTTCCTCGCCGTCCAGCACCCGGGCGATGCGGGTCTTGCCACCTACGAGACCCCGGCAACCCGCTGGCCCGACTTCAAGGACGACATGCCGGTGCGTCCGGCCGTCGTCGCGGTCACCAAACAGGGCGGCGGCCGCATCGGCTGACGCAAACTACCAGTGCAAACGGACGCCGCGCTCTCGCGCGGCGTCTTCCTTGTGGTGGTGTCTAGCGCCGAAGATTATCGATCGGGAAGATCGCGCAGGTTTCGGTGCCATGGGCAAGCAGCTTGCCGTTTCCGTCGCGAAGCCATGCTTCCGAAGTCGCGAGGGTGCGGCCGCGATGCACGATGCGCCCCTCACAAAACACTTCGCCCATGTCCGGCAGCAGCGGCCGCACCAGGTTCACCTTGAACTCGACCGTCGTATAGGCCTCGCCTGGTTTCACCGTGGTGAACACTGCGCAGCCGAGTGCAGAATCCATGATCGTCGCCGTCCATCCGCCGTGCACCGTGCCGAGCGGGTTGAGATGTTCTGCCGTCGGCAATCCCCTGAAAACCACCCTGCCCTCTTCAACTTCACTCAACCCGAACTTCAGCGTCTTCGACATCGGCGGCGCCGGCAGCTCGCCGTTCAGCAAGTCCAACATCGTCTTGAGGCCACCATCGCGGGCAACGCGGTCGAGGGGCAGCACGCCGATGCCGGGTACGGGCATGCCGGGATAAAGTTCAAGCATCTGCAACTCCTGGGTCAGGCGACAGGGACTGGGATTTCAACGCCTTGAGCGCCGCATGGACGAAGCCGTCGCGGGCGGAGGAGACGTCGAGACCGCGCGGCTCATAGACATGGCGGTGAAGAAAGAAGGCAGTCAGTCGGAAGGCGGCGGCGAGACTGTCATGGTCCGCCGCCCGGTTCGTTTCGGTCGAAAGAAAATCCGGCAGCGCCAGCATGCGATCGGCATAACGCTCGCCGGCCGCACGGCAGACCGCCCTGCCCGATTTCGGTGAAACATAGACCAGTTCGGTGCGGGTACCGGTTGCCACGCACTCGGTAAGGTCCAGCCCGAAACCCAGATCGTTGAGGACGGCAAGCTCGAAGCGCACGAACAATTCGCCAGCGTCGGCCGGATCGGCGAGGTGATCGACGATGACGGTGAGCGCCTCGTAGAGATGCGGAAGTGGATCGCGCTCGGGAAGCAGCCGCAGGAGCGCGCCGAGCGCCTGGATACCATAGACCGAGGTCGCGGTTTCCATCAGCCGCGCGGCGCGCAGTTCCAAAGGCTCGATACGGAACTCGCCGAGATGCTCGTCAAGCCGGGCGCGCCAGGTGACTTCGACCGTGTTGCCCGGCTGCAGCACCGGCTGCATGGTGCGCGAGCGGCCCGAGCGCACCATGCCGAGGTGACGACCGTGGGCGGCGCTCATGACTTCGGCGATGGCCGAGCTTTCGCCGTGCCGCCGGACGCCGAGAATGATGGCCTGATCGCTCCATTGCATGGGCATGGCATACACCCGCGGCGGAAGCCGGATCAAGCTATGATGGTGCCCGCCATGGACGACGAAGGGCGCGGATCCCCACTGCGGGCGAGTGTCGCCTTTCGGTTACACTCGTCGCCCGCCTCACTTGCGACATGCTGTTGCCGCCCCGATGCCATGTTTGACATTAGAACGGGGGAGCGGCAAAGCCGTCTCTCCCGCCCCAAAAACAATCAGCAGGATAATAAATTTCATTATGTGTGTGTCCCGGAACAGCGCCGGCCGCCTGGCGCAGCTCTTCGCCCTTCTTCTTGCCACCTCGACGCTCGCGAGCTGCGTCACCACCTCGGGGCCGGCCAAGCCGAAGGGACCGGATCCATACTATGTGGCGATGTACGGGCCACTGCCGAACGAAAAATTCCCGCTTGATGCCATCGACATCAGCAAGGTCGACAAGCGCTATCTTCGTCAGCAAGTCGCCTATCAGACGCACGAGCCGCCGGGCACGATCGTCATCGATACCCAGAACCGTTTCCTCTATCTGGTCCAGGATGGCGGCATGGCAATGCGCTATGGCATCGGCGTCGGCAAGGCCGGACTGGAATTCGAAGGCGAAGCGCGCATTGCGCGCAAGACCGAATGGCCGCGCTGGACGCCGACACAGAGCATGGTCGAGCGCGAACCCGAGCGTTACGGCCCGCTTGCCGGAGGCATGGAGCCTGGCGTGCGCAACCCGCTCGGACCGCGCGCGCTCTATCTTTTCCAGGGCAATCGGGACACGCTGTTCCGCATTCACGGCACCACCGAGGCCTGGTCGATCGGCAAGGCCGTGTCGAGCGGCTGCATCCGCCTCTTCAACCCCGACATCATCGACCTCTACAGCCGCGTGCCGCTCGATTCGCGTGTCGTCGTGCTGCAGGCCGAACCGCCGATGACCGAGCCGGCGGGGAGCGTACCGATGGCGAGCATCGAGAACGGCGGCCTGCCTCCGGCCTATTGACCCAATACTCACGCCACCGGGCGCCGATGAGGCGTCCGGCGACCTAACAGTGCACGACGCGGCCGTACCCAGCTGCTGGAAGCCTTCGCCGGGGGGCCTCGTCGACCTGACAAACCTTCTACAAAGTTGGCCCGGCGGCCTGGTCAGACTTGCGGCTCGAGCGCTGGTTTGCCCGAGAGCTCGCTGACGTAGTAGCCCTCGCGCAGATTGATGCCGTGCTCGAGCCAGGCCTTCATGCAGGCGAGCATCTGAGACCATCCCTCGCAGTTGATGTAGGAGCTCTTCTGCCCCTGCTCGTTCTCGCGCCAGCCTTTCTCAGCAATCGTCACCATGGTGGCGCCGTCATCGAGCGACTGGAAGCGCATTTCGACCCGCGTCTTGTAGGGTTCCTCGCCCTTGGCGACCATGGCATCCCAGCGGAAGACGATGCGCTCGTTGGCCGCGACTTCCTCAACCGTTATCGGCACCTCTCCCCACCAGGTCACCGTGGTGCCTGCAACCAACGGTCCGCTGATCCCACCGAGCGTCACGAAGTAACGGCTCAACTGGTTCGGATTGACCACGGCATCGAAGACCTCGCCAACCGGGCGATCGATCCGTCCATTCACACGAAATTCAAAGGGCATAACGTGCACCTCCTATTGAACCCGGACATGTTATGTTATAAAAAAATAACATGTCAACCGATTCGAAAGACGACCTGGTTTTCAAGGCGCTCGCCAATGGCCTGCGTCGCCAGATGCTCGACGCGCTGAAGCACGCCCCACGAACCACCGGCATGCTGTGCGAGCAATTCGGCAGCCTCGACCGCTGCACCGTCATGCAGCACCTCAAAGTGCTTGAAGAAGCCGAGCTCGTGCTCGTCCGCCGCGAAGGGCGCGAGCGCTGGAACCATTTGAATGCATTACCGATTCAGGCCATCCATGATCGCTGGATCAGCCAATATGCCGGCCATGCGATGTCGATCCTGTCGGCCCTGCAGCAGAACCTCGACGGATAACCAGAGCGATGGTTTCGGCTTTCAATCGAACCGCTTTCTTCGTATGAACGGCCGATACGCAAACCTGGGGACACCGTCGTGCGCTACCTCATCACAGGCACTGCTGGCTTCATCGGCTTTCATCTTGCTAAGCGATTGATCGACGAAGGGCATTTCGTCGTCGGCTTCGATGGCATGACCCCCTATTACGACGTCACGCTGAAGGAGCATCGGCACGCGATCCTCGCCCGCTCGAACGGCTTCAAGGCGGTCGTCGGCATGCTTGAGGATAAGGATGCGCTTCGCCGGGCAGCCGAGATGGCCGATCCCGAGGTCATCATCCACCTCGCCGCCCAGGCCGGCGTGCGTTACAGCCTCGAGAACCCGAAGGCCTATGTCGATTCCAATCTGGTCGGTTCCTGGAACATCCTGGAGCTGGCGCGGGAACTTGGCCCCAAGCACCTGATGCTCGCCTCGACCTCCTCGATCTATGGCGCCAACGACAAGATCCCGTTTGCCGAAACCGATCGCGCCGACGAGCCGATGACGCTCTACGCCGCCACCAAGAAATCGATGGAACTCATGGCGCACAGCTATGCCCATCTCTACAAGGTGCCAACGACGGCCTTCCGCTTCTTCACGGTCTATGGCCCTTGGGGGCGGCCCGACATGGCGCTGTTCAAGTTTGTCGACGCCATTCACAAGGGGCAACCGATCGATATTTATGGCGAAGGCCGCATGAGCCGCGACTTCACCTATATCGACGATCTCGTCGAGGGCATTCTCAGGCTCTCTCACGTGGCGCCTGCGGAGGAAAACCGGGCACCGTCCGACAAGGCCGAGGACACGCTGTCGCGCCAGGGGCCGTTCCGTGTCGTCAATATCGGCGGCGGTCAGCCGGTCGAGCTGATGACCTTCGTTGAAACGGTGGAAAGGGCCGTCGGCAAGCCGGCGCTGCGCAACATGCTGCCCATGCAGCAGGGCGACGTGCCGCGCACCTATGCTTCACCCGATCTTCTGGAAGCATTGACCGAATTCAAGCCCTCGATCCCGGTCGAAGAGGGCGTCGCCCGCTTCGCAGCCTGGTACAAGGAATACTACAGCGCGGGCCGGTGAGCCGGATCGCCAGTTGTTCCGAACTGAAATACTTGCTGGCGAAACGCTTGTCTTAGTCGCAATCGAGCATAAATGGGTGTGTACCTCAGCGCATAAGCAATTGCAAAATACACATTTGCACGTTGTATGATCTGAGCTCGCTGTGGAACACAACAAGGGAAAGAGCCTATGAAAGTCACGATGATCGGCGCCGGCTATGTTGGCCTTGTTTCCGGCGTGTGTTTTGCGGATTTCGGTCATGATGTCGTCTGTCTCGACAAGGATGAGAGCAAGATCGACGCATTGATGCAGGGACGTATTCCGATCTTCGAACCCGGTCTCGACCATCTGGTCGCAAGCAACGTCGCCTCGGGCCGGCTCACATTCACGACCGATCTTGTTGCTGCCGTCGCTGACAGCGACGTCATCTTCATCGCCGTCGGCACCCCCTCCCGGCGCGGCGACGGTCATGCGGATCTTTCCTATGTGCATGCGGCCGCGCGCGAGATTGCCGAGAACCTCAAGGGGTTCACCGTGATCGTGACGAAGTCGACCGTTCCGGTCGGCACCGGCGACGAGGTCGAGCGCATTATCCGCGAGGCCAACCCGGACGCCGATTTTGCCGTCGTCTCCAATCCGGAGTTCCTGCGCGAGGGCGCTGCGATCGAAGACTTCAAGCGGCCCGACCGGATCGTCATCGGCCTTGCCGGCGACGACGCGCGGGCGCGAGATGTCATGACCGAAGTCTATCGTCCGCTCTATCTCAACCAGTCGCCGCTCGTCTTCACCTCGCGCCGCACCTCGGAATTGATCAAGTATGCCGGCAACGCCTTCCTGGCGATGAAGATCACTTTCATCAACGAGATGGCCGATCTCTGCGAGAGGGTTGGCGCTAATGTCCAGGATGTCGCCCGTGGCATCGGTCTCGATGGGCGCATCGGCTCGAAGTTTCTGCATGCCGGACCCGGTTATGGCGGGTCATGCTTCCCAAAGGATACCCTGGCGCTGGTGAAAACCGCGCAGGACCATGACAGCCCTGTCCGGCTGGTCGAGACCACGGTTGCAGTCAACGACAACCGCAAGCGGGCCATGGGTCGCAAGGTGATCGCGGCCACCGGCGGCGATGTGCGCGGTCGAAAGATCGCGATTCTTGGGCTTACCTTCAAGCCGAACACCGACGACATGCGCGACAGCCCGGCGATCGCGATCGTGCAGACGCTGCAGGACGCCGGCGCCCATGTTATTGGCTACGATCCGGAAGGCATGGAGAATGCAAAGAAAGTCATCGATGGCATCGACTATGCCGGTGACCCCTATGAGGCGGCCAACGAAGCCGACGCGCTGGTGATCGTTACCGAATGGAATGAGTTCCGGGCACTTGATTTCCGCCGGTTGAAGACCGTGATGAAGACGCCCATTCTCGTCGACCTCAGGAACATCTATCGCCAGGACGAGGTCGTGAAGCACGGCTTTGCCTATTCGAGCGTCGGCCGGTCGCAATGAGGGCCGACCCGTAAGACAGGAAAGCTATGCTTTTGGTATCGGCAGCGCCGGCAGGGATTCCCAGTTCTTGCCGGCAAGGATGACGCAACTGCGGCCGTTCACATCGGTAACGATCAATGTCCAACTGCCATTGTCAGCCGCATAGATCTCCATGATCGCATGCGGATTGATCTGAGCGGTCGCCGCCGGCTTTTCCCGATATTGCCGCGCCAGAAATTCGATCACCTCGGATCGGTCGGCGCAATTGATGGGGGCCTGCGAAACTGCCGGGACGGGGCGCGCCGTTACGCCAACTGCCAGAAGTGCGGCCAGCGCGAGACCGCGGATCGCCTTGCGAACCATGACGCAACTCCTTTCACCGGACGCCCGGCGGAGGAGGAGTTTGCGCTGACCTTTTCCGCCGGCGACCGGCTGCTACATCGGCATCGCGCGTACAACACAATGCGCGTGCCGCCATACGAACAGTATGGTGGAAAGGCGGTATTATTACAATTATCTAATTTATAGAGCGTGCCGCCGGCGCACTTGGCGCGCCCCGGTGGAGCAAAGCCCTACTTGCGCTTCATCGCTTCCATCAAAGCGGCGCCGAAGGCACCCTGGGCCGGTTGCTGCGGCTTCTGCTGGCGCATTGGCGCGCCACGATTGCCACCCGCCGGCACACTTGCCCTGGCCTCGCGGCTTGACTCGGCGCCACCATCCTTACGCATGGTGAGGCCAATCCGTTTGCGGGCAACGTCGACTTCGGTGACACGGACCGTCACGACATCCCCTGCCTTGACGACCTCGTGCGGATCCTTGACGAAGCGATCAGCAAGCTGCGACACGTGAACGAGCCCGTCCTGATGCACGCCGATGTCGACGAAGGCGCCGAAGGCCGCAACATTGGTCACAGTGCCTTCGAGCTGCATGCCGACCTTCAGATCCTTGATGTCGTCGACGCCCTCGGCAAAGGTCGCGGTCTTGAAGCTCGGGCGCGGGTCGCGGCCGGGCTTTTCCAGCTCCGCGAGAATATCCTTGACGGTCGGCAATCCGAAGCGCTCGTCGACGAAGGTCCTAGGGTCGAGCTTCTTCAGCGCCACGCTATCGCCCATCAACGCCCGCACGTCACGGCCGCAGGCAGCGACGATCTTCTTGGCAACACCATACGCCTCCGGATGGACCGAGGACGCGTCGAGCGGCTCTTTGCCGTTTGGAATGCGCAGGAAGCCCGCGCATTGCTCGAAGGTGCGCGCGCCAAGCCGCGCCACGTTCAACAGCTCCTTGCGGCTTGCAAAGGGCCCGGTCGCGTCTCGGTGCGCAACGATCGCCTCGGCGGAGGATTTTCCGAGACCGGACACACGAGCAAGCAGCGGCGCCGAAGCGGTGTTGACGTCGACACCGACGGCGTTCACCGCGTCTTCGACCACCGCATCCAGCGAGCGGCTGAGCTTCGACTGGTCGACGTCGTGCTGGTACTGGCCGACGCCGATCGACTTCGGCTCGATCTTCACGAGCTCCGCCAGAGGATCCTGCAGGCGGCGGGCGATCGAGACCGCACCGCGCAACGAGACGTCGAGGCCCGGAAACTCCAGAGCGGCGGTTTCCGAGGCCGAATAGACGGATGCGCCGGCCTCCGAGACGATGACCTTGGTCGGTTTCGGCGCCGGTAGTTGCTGGAGCATGTCGGCGACGAGTTTCTCCGTCTCGCGGCTGCCGGTACCATTGCCGATCGCGATCAGTTCAACGTTGTGCTTGCGGATGAGCGAAGCAAGCTCGGCCTGGGTGCCGCGGATGTCGTTCTTCGGCGGGAACGGGTAGACCGTCGTTGTTTCGATGAGTTTGCCCGTGCCGTCGACCACGGCGACCTTGACGCCGGTGCGGATGCCCGGATCGAGCCCCATCGTTGCACGCGAACCAGCCGGAGCGGCGAGCAACAGGTCCTTGAGATTGCGGGCAAAGACGTGGATCGCCTCTTCCTCGGCGCGCTCACGCAGCTCGCGCATCAGGTCGAGCGAAAGCGACATCGACAGCTTCACACGCCAGGTCCAGCCGATCATCTCGGAGAGCCACTTGTCGCCCGGCAGATGCGCGCCGACATTGTAGGCTGCGGCGATCATGCGCTCGACCGGCTTCACCGGCGAGGCATCGTCCTGGTCGACAACGATGTCGACCGAAAGCACCTCTTCGTTCCAGCCGCGCAGCATCGCCAGGGCCCGATGACCCGGCGTCGTCGCCCAGCGTTCGGAATGGTCGAAGTAGTCGGAGAACTTGGCGCCGGCCTCCTGCTTGCCGTCGACGACTTTGGCACGCAGGAAGGCGGCAGCCTTCATGTGGTTGCGCAGGCGCCCGAGCAGGTCGGCATTTTCGGTCATGCCTTCGGCGATAATGTCGCGCGCGCCGTCGAGCGCGGCCTTCACGTCCGCGACCTCGGCCGTCAGATAGGCCGCTGCACGATCGGCGGGCGCGACAGTGCGGTCGGCAAGGATCGCTTCGGCCAGCGGGCCAAGACCCCGCTCGCGCGCGATCTCCGCCTTGGTGCGGCGCTTCGGCTTGTAGGGCAGGTAAATGTCTTCGAGCTCGGCCTTGGTTTCGACGGCGGCAATCTTGGCTTCGAGTTCTTCGGTCAGCTTGCCTTGCCCGCGGATCGATTCAAGGATCGAGGCCCGGCGCGCTTCAAGCTCGCGCAAGTAGGTCAGACGCTCCGAAAGGGTGCGCAGCTGCGTGTCGTCGAGCCCCCCGGTCACTTCCTTACGGTAGCGCGCGACAAACGGCACCGTGGCGCCTTCGTCGAGCAGTTCGACTGCGGCAACGACCTGCGAAGGCGTTGCCTTGATTTCGGCGGCGATGATGGCGGCGATGAGTTTTGCAGGACTTGCCATGGGAATTCCGTCTTTCCTATTTGGTAGGCGACCATAAAGGCGCATGCCTTCGAGGCCAAGTGAAGGCCTTCAGAGGAAATCCGGAACTCCACAGGAGATGGGGTAAGGCCGCCTCGCCTTCACAGGAACAGCCGGGCGGCCTTGGTATCACCCCGCCATAGCGGGCTCGATGCGCTCATCTTCGGGCACGACGTCCCAATTGTTGACCGGTTCGAGCGGCGGCCGGCGCTTTTCGAACTCGATCAGCCGCCGTTCACGCTGCTCGATATAGCCGCGCGACGCGGGCACCGCAGCGAGGGATGGCGATAGCTGAAGCTGGAAGATGAAGTGTTTGTCGTAGAGGAAGGCGGTCTCGGACGCAGCAAGATAGAATTCCCACATGCGGAAGAATCGCTCGTCATAGAGCCTTACGGCCTCTTCGCGCCGCGCGACGAAGCGCTCCCGCCAGGCCCTTAAGGTCCAGGCGTAATGCATCGGCAGGATCTCGACATCCTTGACCAGAAGCTGCGTCCGCTCGACCGACGGCAGGACCTCGGAAAGGGCCGGGATGTAGCCGCCGGGAAAGATGTATTTCTCGATCCACGGATTGGTCGCCCAGGGCTTGGAGACCTGGCCGATCGAGTGCAGCAGCATGACGCCGTCGGGCCTCAGCAGCTCTTTCATCTTGCTGAAGAAATTTCCGTAGTTGCCGATGCCGACATGCTCGAACATGCCGACCGAGACGATGCGGTCGAACTGCCGGCCCTGCAGGGTACGGTAGTCCTGCAACTCGAACCGCACCCGATCGGATAGCCCGCGCCTGGCGACGCGGTCGCGCGAGACCTTGAGCTGCTCTTCGCTGAGCGTAATGCCGGTAACCTCGACACCGGAGGATTCGGCCAGATACATGGCCATTCCGCCCCAGCCCGAGCCGACCTCAAGCACCTTTTGCCCTGGCTCCAGCAGCAGCTTCGCCGCGATATGCCGTTTCTTGGCGAGTTGCGCTGCGTCCAGCGAAATTCCCCGCGGTTGGAAGTAGGCGCAGGAGTACTGCCAGTCCTCGTCGAGGAACAAATTGAACAGCTTGCGATCGAGATCGTAGTGATGGACGACGTTGTGCCGGTTGCGATTGACCGGCATGCGACTGAGCAATTGCTGGCGCACCACGTGCCAGAGGGCCGTAATCGTGTTGGTCGCATTTGCGGCATTCTCGATGCCGTTCGCCTTCACGATCGAAAGCACGTCAAAGATATCACCCTTCTCGATGACGACGCGTCCATCCATGTACAACTCGCCGAAGCGGAGGCCCGGATCACGAACGATCGCCGCTTCTGCCTCCGCATCGACGATGCGGATCGATACCGGCTTTCCTGTCTGGTCGCCGAACACGACCTGCTCGCCGGAAGAAAAAATTACTGTGAGATTGCCGCTGCGAACCAGACGGCGAAGCAATGTCAAGAATGCTGCATTCATTTCCCACCCCTACCAGACGACCGACATGTCCTGGTGGACGGGAGATGCGAAGGGTCGGCTCTTTCGGGGCTTCCGGAGAGCTTGCGCGAGCGCGCATCGGGAACAGACGCGACCGCGTCCAGAAGCAGCGAGAACCGGCTCGGGCTTAGCCTTACGGTTATCCCGCAGACGCGTCGGGCTGCTCGTGCAGGCGTCCGCCGGATATTTTCGTCAGGCCGGCAGCCATCGGGCTCCAATCCATCAGAACTTCCATTTACTTAGGGAGTATTGATCGATTGGCAATGGGTTCTTTATGGACCCTCATAAATTTGTTTCCTTAGCAAATGCTGGAGGAAAGCGTCCTACGCGCCCACGACACCACGCCCGTTCAGGCGCGACCGATCATGCGCCCGGTCGAAGTCCAGGAGCGGGCCGGCTGGTACGATGCGCGTCGGGTTGATGTGGGCGATGCCGTAATAGCCACGCTTGATGTGGTCGATACGCACGCTCTCGCGAATGCCCGGCCATTGGTAAATCTCGCGAAGATAGTTCGACAGAGCCGGATACTCCTCGATCCGCCGGATGTTGCATTTGAACGCGCCGTAATAGGCCGCGTCGAAGCGAACGAGGGTAACGAAGAGGCGGATATCGGCCTCTGTCAAATAGGCGCCGGCTAGGTAGCGGCTGGTCGCCAAATGGGCTTCGAGCTCGCCGAGCATATCGAACAGGCTCGCCACCGCCTCGTCATAGGCTCCTTGCGTTTTGGCGAAGCCGGCGCGATAGACGCCGTTGTTGACGCGTTCGTAGATCGGGCCATTCCAGCCGTCGATCTCGCCTCGCAGCGCCTCGGGGTAGAAATCCAGCCGGTTGCCGCTCAGATGGTTGAAGCCCGAATTCAGGATACGAATGATGTCGGCCGACTCGTTGTTGACGATCCGCCCTTCCCGCATGTCCCAGAGCACGGGTACCGAGACCTTGCCGGTGTAGGCCGGGTCACTCGCCACGTAGAGTTCGTGATGGAAGCGGATCTTGCCAACGCGCTCGCCGGCATCGACCGGCTCGTCATAGACCCAGCCGTCCTCGCCAAGCACCGGGTTGGAAACCGTAAGTCCGACGACGTCCTGCAACCCCTTGAGATTGCGAAAGGCGATCGTGCGCGAGGCCCAGGGGCAGAGATAGGAAACAAACAGGCGATAGCGGCCCGCCTCGGCCGGCAGCGCCGGCTGGCCATCGGGACCAGGCTTTCCGTCAGGCGTAATCCAGTGATGAAAGCGCGTCGGCTCGCGGTGGAAAACACCGCCTTTCATCTCGCTGGCCGCAACATCGCCCTTGACCCATTTGCCCTCGACAAGCTGCGGCATCTCATTCTCCCGGATCGAAAATCAGCAACCGCTACCTCTCACGGGGCCCGGGCAGCGGTCAATCACGCGCGGCGGTGACACATTGTTCGCAATCCGGATGGCGCACGCGAAACGTGCGCCATCATCGTCGCGCCACAATATCGAGCAATCCCGATTGCAAGAGGAGGATCAGGATGAAGAAATTCGTTTCCGCCATCGTGCTGGTTGCTGCCGTCGTCTGGCTGCTGAACACATCCCTGTTTGCAAGCCCGCCGGCCGGTGCTGCAAAACTGCTCGCCCACCGCGGCGTCCACCAGACCTATCCGAAAGCAAATGTCGGCAACGACACATGCACGGCGGCGATCATAAACACCCCGCGTCACGGCTATCTCGAAAACACGATCGCCTCGATGCAGGCAGCCTTCGAAGCGGGCGCTGATGTTGTCGAGCTCGACGTGCATCTGACGCCAGACAAACAGTTCGCGGTCTTTCACGACTGGACGCTCGATTGCCGCACCGAAGCCAAGGGCGTGACCGAGGAAACGCCGATGGCGGCGCTCAAAGCCCTCGATATCGGTTATGGCTACACGGCCGATGGCGGCAGGACCTTCCCGTTCCGCGGCAAGGGCATTGGCCAGATGCCGACGCTTGACGAGGTGCTGGCTGCCCTGCCCGACCGCAAGTTCCTCGTCAATTTCAAGAGCCGGCGCGCCGAGGAAGGAACGGCACTCGCGGCCCGCATCGAAGCTGAGTCGACATGGCGAGAGGCCGTCTTCGGCGTCTATGGTGGCGAAGAGCCGACGCGTGAGACGCTGAAGACCATCGAAGGCATGCGCGGCTATGACCGGACGTCGACGATGGCATGCCTTGGCCGTTATCTCGGCTATGGCTGGACCGGTTTGATGCCGGAGGCGTGCAAGAACACGCTCGTCATCGTGCCCGGCAACTATGCTCCCTTTCTCTGGGGCTGGCCCGACCGTTTCGCCCAGCGCATGAAAGCGGCCGGCAGCGAGATCATCCTGCTCGGCCCCTATCATGGCGGCGACTTCACCACGGGCATCGATACGACAGAGGACCTGGAATTGGTTCCGTCAGGGTTTTCCGGCTATGTCTGGACCAACCGCATCGAGACGATCGGGCCGGCGCTGGCGAAGCGGCAGGCGGCTGAAGCCGGGCGCGGCTGACCTCTCGCGCGACGCAAGGCCTGCCCTTGCCGACATCGATCCCACGACTTCAGAACAATAGCCGCGGCTGGCCCTGCAGCGCCGCGCGTCCTATCAGACGCACCAAGGACGCTGTAGAGCTTTGATTCTAGAGCATCTTTCCGCCTCGGGTGTTTCCACTTGAGGGCAGGATGCTCCAGGCGTGACAGCTTAGCGCGGGAACTCGAGACCCATTTCGCGGAAGCGCTCGGGGTCGTCGCCCCAGTTCTCGCGCACCTTGACGAACAGGAAGAGGTGCACCGGCTGTTCGAGGATCTCTGAGATCTCCTTGCGCGACGCCGTCGAGATGGCCTTGATCGCATCGCCGTTCTTGCCGAGAGCGATCTTCTTTTGGCTTTCGCGTTCGACGTAGATCACCTGCTCGATGCGCACCGAGCCGTCCTTGCGCTCTTCCCACTTCTCGGTTTCGACATGCGAGGCGTAGGGAAGTTCCTGATGCAGGCGGAGAAACAGCTTCTCGCGGGTGATTTCGGCCGCGAGCTGGCGCATGGGCAGATCGGAAATCTGATCCTCCGGATAATACCAGGGGCCTTCCGGCAGCGTCTCGGCCAAATAGTCCATCAGGTCCTTGCAGCCCGAGCCATTCAGCGCCGAGATCATGAAGGTACGCTCGAACTTGATCGTCTCGTTGGCAGCCGCTGCAAGCTTCAGCAGATCCTCCGGACGCACCTGGTCGATCTTGTTCAGAACGAGGATCTTCGGCTGGTGGACTTCCTTCAAGCCCTCAAGGATCGTTTCCGCATCACCCTTCAGACCACGCTCGCTATCGATCAGGAGCATGATCACATCCGCGTCCTTGGCTCCGCCCCAGGCCGTGGTCACCATGGCCCGATCGAGCCTGCGGCGCGGTTTGAAGATGCCGGGCGTGTCCATGAAGACGATCTGGGCGTTGTCGTGAATGGCGATGCCGCGCACGATCGCACGCGTCGTCTGGACCTTGTGGCTGACGATCGACACCTTGGCGCCAACGAGGCGGTTGACCAGTGTCGATTTGCCCGCATTGGTCGCGCCAATCAGCGCTACGAAACCCGAGTGGGTCGGCGCGCCTTCGGCGGCCGTATCTTTTTCCATGTCCGTCATTTTTTCCGTCAATTTCCGGCGGAACTCTTCCGCCACACGCCTTCGCGTTCCAACAATTTCATCGCGGCCACCTGTTCGGCCCCGCGTTTGGACCTGTCGGTCCCGGTCTCGGGCGCGACCCCTGCGATCTCCACGGTCACCGTGAAGCGGGGATCATGGTCGGGACCGGACCGTTCATCCGTCCTGTAGGCAGGCGCGATGCCAAACTTGGCATGCGCCCATTCCTGCAACTCGGTCTTCGCATCGCGGCGGGCGCCGTCGGCGCGCGTGGCCCTGTCCTTCCAGTGGCGCAGCACGAAGGCGCGGGCAGCCTCCAGGCCGCCATCAAGATAGATGGCGGCAATGAGGGACTCTACCACATCGGCCCGGATATTCATCATCGCCTTGCCGGTCGTCTTCTTGACGTCGGAACCGGTGCGGATGAACTGATGCAGCTCCATGTCGTCAGCGACCTTGGCGCAGCTTTCAGCGCTGACGAGCTGGTTCAGCCTGACCGAAAGCTCACCTTCGTTCGCCTCGCGAAACGTCTGGAACAGCAGCTCGGAGATGCAGAGCCCCAACACCCTGTCGCCCAGAAACTCGAGGCGCTGATAGTTAGACCCCTTGGCGCTGCGGGCGCTGGAATGCGTGAGCGCCCGATCCAGGCGCTCCTTCTCGGCGAACTGATAGCCAATCACGGCCTCGAGCTTTGCCCGATCCTCCGCGCTTAGCGACCGCGACTTCATCATTCGACCGCCTTGAACAGGCGATCGTAGCGCAGGTTCGCGGGCCACTTCCAGATTTCGCGGAACGACGTGTCGTTGCCGAGCGAGAAGAAGATCATGCTGGCACGGCCAACCAGGTTTTCTGCCGGCACGAAACCGACATCGAAGCGGCTGTCAGCGGAGTTGTCGCGGTTGTCGCCCATCATGAAGTAGTGGCCCTCAGGCACGATGAATTCGCGCGTATTGTCGCCGCGCGAATCCGGGAACTGATCGAGCGTGTCATAGGACACGCCATTGTCCATGGTCTCGCGGAAAACCGGAACATCGCCGCCGGTGTCGTACTGGTCGTCGGCGCGGAACGCACCATCCGGCACGCGCTCGATCGGCTTGTCGTTGATGTAGAGAATGCTGTTGCGCACCTGGATGCGGTCGCCCGGCAGGCCGACGAGGCGCTTGATGTAGTCGATATCGGGGTTCGGCGGGAAGCGGAAAACGACGATGTCGCCACGCTTCGGTTCGCTCGCGAAGATGCGACCGGAGAAGAGATCCGGAGAAAGCGGCAGCGAATACTTGGAGAAGCCGTAGGCGAACTTGTTGACGAAGATGTAGTCGCCGACGAGCAGTGTCGGCATCATCGAACCGGAGGGGATGGTGAAGGGCTGAAAGAGGACCGTACGGATGACGACGGCCAGGAGCAGCGCCTGGATAACGACTTTCACGTTCTCCCAGAGGCCGCTCTGCTTCGCTTCTGTCTTTTCTGCCACGCTACTGTCTTCCTTTATCATCGCGATGCCCTCGCCGGGGCCCGCTCTTATCTTTCGCCCGCAGTCTCGATCCCGTCCCGCAATCCGGTCTCATATGCTGCAGATCGCCTGCCCTTCAATCGCTTCGGACCGGGTTTTCCAGCGGAATGCTCTAAACCGTTCCCTCAATCGGGGCAACGGGCAGCGCTTCGATAATCACGAAGGCCTGCGCCAAGGGAAAATCATCGGTGATCGTCAGGTGAATGGCCGCCCTGTGACCAGGTGGCAGCATCTGCTGAAGCCGTGCCGCGGCACCACCGGTCAGGTTCATTGTCGGCTTGCCGCCCGGCAAATTGACGACGCCCATGTCCTTCCAGAAGACGCCCTGTGCGAGCCCCGTGCCGAGCGCCTTCGAACAGGCCTCCTTGGCGGCAAAGCGCTTGGCGTAGGACGCGGCGCGGTTCTTCCGGCCTTCGGACTTGGCGATCTCCACGTCCGTGAAACAGCGCTGCACGAACCTTTCGCCGAAACGGGAAAGCGAGTTTTCGATCCGCCTGATGTCGATCAGGTCGCTGCCGATGCCAATGATCATGAGGAAGGTCCGAGGTCTTTGACGCGCGCCCGGCGCCGCTTCTGAAAGAGACGGGCTGCCTGATAGGCCGCAGCGTAGGAAACAAGGGCGCCAGCGGCCGCCAGCGGCAGGGAGCCGACGAGCATCGGCTTGAAGATCGGTCCCCAGAGGGCGGAAAGGTCAAGGCGCTCGACCATGCGCATCACATCGGTGCTGCTGGCGGCGTGAGCGCTCTCGACGCCCAAAATGGCAACGCCGAGCTCATAGGAGGCCGTCAGGATCATCGGGATCGTGACGGGGTTGGCAAGCGCAGTGGTGATTGCCGCCGCGACAAGATTGCCCGAGAAAAGGAAGGCGACCGCGACGGCGATGACGATGTGCAAGCCGAAAAACGGCGTAAAGGACGACGCAGCCCCCGCCGCCACGCCAACGGCGATCGAATGCGGCGTCGACGAGAGGCGCAGTATCCTGAGGGCGACGTAGCGTGGACCGCGCGCAAAACCTTTGCGCGGCCAAAGGAGCGCGCGAAGTCTTTCGGAAATCGTGACCGGTTTTCTACGTCTGAATAACATTATGCCGTCATGACCGCGTCTTGACACCGTCAGCCGGCACAAGAGGGCGCGTCCGCCTGTTTGCTGGCCGCAAGATAGGCGTCATGCCCGCTGCTTGCAACCCGCCGGCGCGCCGCACATATATCGCTGGCGAGCCATTCAGCGGATGCATAGCTCAGCATCCGCCACCGGACGGGACGCGATCGACTTAGTAGTTGCGGAACAAACCGCGGTCGATCTGGCGCTGACGGTATTCGAGATCGATGCGATCGACCGAACTGTTGAGATAGGCGAGCTCGCGCTCTTCCTGAGTCGGTACGCGCAGGGCGCGGGTGATTTTCTTCAACTGATTGAACATGGCAAACCTCTTTGTTTACCTCCCGACGCAGAAGATAGTTTAGCGCCCGCTGTTCCACCAGTTCCAGGAAAAGGCGGCAGCCATGCGCTTGGGGCATGGCTTGCCGTTTTATCGTGCGTCCCGTGCCTGTTTTGCAGGCATCTGCGTATGGCACACGACGGTGCCGCGCGTCTTATCGGACGCGCACAGGCCGCTGCATCACTTTGAACTGCTGCATGTTTTTGTCCTTAAATCGAATAGGATCTAAGGACACATGCAGTAGCGGCCATGCTCAACCACTTCATTCGAAGAGGCGCTTGACCATGGATACGCTCGGCAGTTCCTTGAGCTGCGTGATCAAGTGGTTGAGCTGGCGCAGATCCCAGACTTCGAGATCGAACTGCAGTTCACTGAAGTCGGCCGCGACGCGCCCCATCGAGAGCGACCGGATATTGACGTCGCTGGTCGCGATCGCCTGGGCAACCTCCGCCAGCGTTCCGGGTTCGTTGAGGGCGCTGACGGCGATGCGTGCCATGAAACGGCTGCTGTTGGCTTCGTCAAGGTCCCAGCGCACATCGATCCAACGCTCCGGCTCATCGTCGAACTTCTGCAGGATCGGCGACTGGATCGGGTAGATGGTGATACCCTTGTCCTTTTCCATGATCCCGACGATGCGATCGCCAGGGATCGCGCCAGCGGGACTGAAGTGCACTTCGGCATTGCCCGAAAGCCCGCGAATCGGCAGGGCTTCAGGCCCTTCGGACAGCACCGCGCCGTTCTGATCCTTGCCGAGGCCCGGCAGCTTGAACACCATGCCGGCAGCGCTGCGCATGTTGAACCAACCGTCGTCGGCGCTCGGCTTCACCGTTACGCGCTCGTCCTGATGGTCGGGGAAGACCGCGCGCAGGACATCGAGCGAGGACAGTTCGCCGCGGCCAACGGACGCAATCGCGTCTTCGACTTCCTTCTGGCCGAGACGGTGCAGCGCCGGCTTCAGCGCTTCGCGCGAAAATGCCTTGCCGGCGCGTTCGAAGGTACGCTCAAGAATGCGGTAGCCGAGCCCGGCATATTGCTTGCGAATGGCGGCGCGGGTTGCGCGGCGGATCGCTGAGCGCGCCTTGCCGGTGACGACGATTTCCTCCCACGCCGGCGGCGGCACCTGGATGCCCGAGCGGATGATCTCCACCTCGTCGCCATTGTTGAGGCGGGTGACCAGCGGCATGATGCGGCCGTTGATCTTGGCACCGACGCAGGTATCACCAATGTTGGTGTGGACGGCATAGGCAAAGTCGATGGGCGTCGCGCCGCGCGGCAGCGCGATCAGCTGCCCCTTCGGCGTGAAGCAGAACACCTGGTCCTGGAACAGCTCGAGCTTGGTGTGTTCCAGGAACTCCTCCGGATTATCACCTTCGGCGAGGGATTCGATCGTGCGTCTCAGCCAGGAATAGGCGTTGGAGGTCGGCGACAACGCCGTATCGGTCGCGTTCCCCTCCCCATCCTTGTAGAGCGAGTGGGCAGCGATACCGTATTCGGCGATGTCGTTCATGCGGCGTGTGCGGATCTGCAGTTCGATGCGCTGACGCGACGGACCGACGATCGTCGTGTGGATCGACTGGTAGTCGTTCTGCTTGGGCGTGGAGATGTAATCCTTGAACCGGCCCGGCACGACCCGCCAACGGGTGTGGACGATGCCGAGCGCCCGGTAACACGACGGAATGTCGTCGACGATGAGGCGGAAGCCCCAGACATCGGAAAGCTGCTCGAAGGACAGCGACTTCGATTGCATCTTGCGGAAGACCGAGTAGGGCTTCTTCTGCCGCCCCTTGACCTGCGCGCCCTTCAGGCCCTCGGCCTGAAGCAGTTCACGCAGTTCGTCTTCGATCTTCTTGATCAGACCCTCGTTGCGCTGGGAAAGTTCTTCCAGCCGCCGGGTGACCGTTTCGAAGGCCTCAGGATTGATATGGCGGAACGAGAGGTTTTCGAGTTCCTCGCGCATATCCTGCATACCCATGCGGCCGGCGAGCGGCGCGTAGATATCCATCGTTTCTTCAGAGATGCGAGCACGCTTTTCCGCCGACATGTGATCGAGCGTGCGCATGTTGTGCAGCCGGTCGGCAAGCTTGACCAGAAGAACTCGCACGTCGTCCGAGATGGCGAGCAGCAGCTTGCGCAAGTTTTCGGCTTGCTTCGCTTTTTTGGTGACGAGATCGAGTTTCTTGATCTTCGTCAGCCCCTCGACCAGCGCGCCGATATCCTCGCCGAAGAGATCGTCGATCTCCTGCCGGGTCGCTGTCGTGTCCTCGATCGTATCGTGCAGCAGCGCGACCGCGATCGTCGACTCATCAAGCCGCATTTCCGTCAGGATCGCCGCGACTTCCAGGGGATGGGAAATATAGGGATCACCACTCGCCCGCTTCTGCTGGCCATGCTTCTGCATCGCGTAGACGTAGGCCTTGTTCAACAAGGCTTCATTGACGTCGGGCTTGTATTTTTGCACGCGCTCAACGAGCTCGTATTGGCGCATCATTCGCTGGCGGCCCCTTCGAAGAAGTCAATAAAAAAGTGCGCCAATCATACGAGTGGCGCACTGCTTTGAAAACACGTGGGAACGGGCGTTCCGCGACGGATCTCAGTAGTCGTCGCTCTTTTCCGGGGGCACCAGACCCTCGATACCAGCAAGCAGTTCTTCTTCAGACATACGGTCGAAGGTGATCGCTTCCGGCTGATCCTCTTCTTCGGCAACTTCAGCGAAGGTCGTTTCCGCATCCGTCTGAAGCAGCGAAGCCGGATCCGGCTCGGGCTCGTCCACTTCGACGTGCTTCTGCAGCGAGTGGATCAGATCTTCCTTGAGATCGCCGGGAGAAAGCGTTTCGTCCGCGATCTCGCGAAGTGCTACGACCGGGTTCTTGTCGTTGTCGCGGTCGATCGTGATGGCAGCGCCCTGAGAAATCAGGCGCGCACGGTGGCTGGCAAGCAAAACGAGTTCGAAACGGTTATCGACCTTGTCGATGCAATCTTCGACGGTGACGCGGGCCATTAGCCTGTCCTTTTGGGCTCGAAGCGCTGCGGCATTGCCGCTGCACGGATTGACGACTCGAAACCGGAACAGCCGTCTAGCGACGGCCTCGTCGGCTTCGATTTCTGGAATTAAGCGCCCGGATACAATCAAAACAAGGCAAGTTCAAGTTTTTCCTTCAAGTGGAGCTCACGTAACGTCACACTTCGTGATAAAATGCGATCCGAACGGGCTGGAAAACCCTTGCCACACACATTGGTTGCATTCTCGGTGGCATCGCGAAAACGCCCGGTAGTAATGGCGCTCCTGGGGTGTGGACGATCTATAGCAACTGCTAAAACTAGCTATATTCGCAAGCGCTCAGCTGGAATAATGCAATATATAAGCTACATTATTTGCAATATCAGCAATTATTAATGTAATCGACTTATTTTTGCGCATCCGCCGGCAGGGGTAGTTGATGCGCCGCCATTGAAAAGGAAAGACGATGTTCGACCCCCGCGAAAAGATCGCACTTTTTATCGACGGCGCCAATCTGTACGCGGCATCGAAGAGCCTCGGCTTCGACATCGATTATCGTAAGCTCCTGAAAGCATTCCAGAAACGCGGTTACTTGCTGCGCGCCTACTACTACACGGCCCTCATCGAAGATCAGGAATACTCTTCGATCCGCCCGCTCATCGACTGGCTAGACTATAACGGTTACAAGGTCGTGACGAAGCCGGCCAAGGAGTTCACAGACTCGCTCGGGCGCCGCAAGATCAAGGGCAATATGGACATCGAGCTGGCGATCGATGCCATGGAGCAATCCGAAACCGTCGATCACCTCGTCATTTTCTCCGGCGACGGCGATTTCACCACACTCGTCGAAGCACTCCAGCGTCGCGGACGCAAGGTTTCCGTCGTCTCGACGATGTCGACGCAGCCTCCGATGATCGCCGACGACCTGCGTCGACAGGCCGACCACTTCATCGATCTTGCCACGCTCAGAGCCGAGATTGGCCGCGAACCCTCCGAACGCACGCCGAGACACAGCGAACCGGTAGCAGATCCTGTCGAGATCTAATCGGAAACGCCAATGCGATCGGAGTGCTCCGCGTCAACGCGGTCAATCATTGATAATCTGATAAAGTATTGAATCTTAAGAGCACTTGCGCGCAAACCTTCGCGTGAGTGCCCATTCGGCCCGGCTTCACTTGTGATTTGAACGTGTTTGGGTCCGCTCAGCCGCGGTCTTTCAACAGACGGCTCTTCTGCCGGTTCCAATCGCGCTCCTTCGAGCTCTCGCGCTTGTCGTGCAGCTTCTTGCCCTTACCGAGCGCCAGTTCGAGTTTCGCCCTGCCACGCTCATTGAAGTAGATCTTGAGCGGGATCAGCGACATGCCTTCGCGGTTCACCGCACCCTGCAGCCGATTGACCTCGCGCTTCGACAGGAGCAGTTTCCGCCGCCGTCGTGTTTCATGATTGAAGCGGTTCGCCTGCAGATATTCCGGCAGGTAGGAGTTGATCAGCCAGATCTCCCCGCCCTCGTCCGTCGCATAGGATTCGGCAATGTTGGCTTTGCCTTCGCGCAACGACTTGACCTCGGTGCCGGTCAGAACCAGACCGGCCTCGTAGGTATCGACGATCTCGTAGTTGAAGCGGGCCTTTCGGTTTTCCGCCACGACCTTGTTGACCGTGCGCTGGCTTCCTTTGGGTGCCATCAGTTCATCAATCCTGCGTGCCTCAGCGCCGCGTCAATCGCCGCTTCGGTTGCCGGCTCAAGGGTCGGCAGAAGCGGTGAGCGCACAGTACGGCTCATCCGGCCAAGGCGGTTCAACGCATATTTCGCGCCGCACAGGCCAGGCTCCATGAAGATCGCCTTGTGCAGTGGCATCAGCTTGTCCTGGTAGGCGAGCGCCCTGGCATAATCGCCCGCAAGCGTCGCTTCCTGGAATTCGGCGCAAAGGCGCGGCGCGACGTTTGCCGTAACGGAAATGCAGCCGACGCCGCCATGGGCATTGAAGCCGAGCGCTGTCGCGTCTTCGCCGGAAAGCTGAACAAACTGCGAACCGCAGGCCATGCGTTGCTCGGACACGCGCTCGATCTTTCCGGTCGCGTCCTTGACGCCAATGATGTTCGCATGGGCTTTGCTGAGGGCGGCCATCGTCTCGACGCTCATATCCACGACCGAACGGCCGGGGATGTTGTAGATGACGATCGGCACCCTCACGCTCTCGGCGATCGCCGCATAATGCGCGAACAGACCCTTCTGCGTCGGCTTGTTGTAATAGGGCGTGACGACCAGGATCGCATCTGCACCCGCCTTTTCGGCATGTTGGGCAAGCTCGATTGCTTCGGTCGTATTGTTGGAGCCCGCACCGGCAATCACCGGAACCCGCTTGGCCGCGGCTTCGATGCAGAGTTCGACCACCTTCTTGTGTTCGTCATGCGAAAGGGTCGGAGACTCGCCTGTCGTGCCAACCGGCACAAGGCCATGGCTGCCTTCTTTTATCTGCCATTCCACATGCGCGACGAAACCATCCGCATCCACCGCGCCAGCGGCGGTGAACGGCGTTACGAGAGCGGGAATGGAACCCTTGAACATGCACAACTCCTGACGGCGCTAAGAGCAAGCATGCACTCATGCTTTGGCCGTAATCGACGGTTAGAAAACTGCCGCACCATAATCATGTGAGGTGGCTGCGGCAAGCGTCGTGACACGGCATTTCACGCCAGTTTTCATGCGAAAGCTTGATGTATGGCCCGCATAATCGGGACCGCCCGACCAAGGCGAACCTGCTTGGTGCAATTGTTATGATCGATATTGGCCGCACGTCTTGCCTCAGGCAATCCGGTGGCAGATGAATGTTGGATACGGGGAACACGGGGCTCTTGATGCGCGGGTCAATATATCTGCCTGTCGCCGCCATCGTCGGCGCGGTACTGCTGGCCGCGTCCGCAGGTAACGCAGAAACCCCTGATCGAATACCGGTTCCAGCACGCAAGCCCGAGTTTTCGAACAGGGCGACACGGGTTGCCGCCGAAGAAACCACGAATGCGATCGCTGCGACCGCCGAGCCGGTCAGCAGTGATCTCAAGGCGGGCCTCGACGCCCTCTCCAGCAAGCAGCCCGCCGCAGCGATCGCCGCGCGCAACGCCATGGGCGAAGGCACGCTCGATCGACACATATTGACCTGGGCGATTGCCGTTTCCGGCCAGCGCGGCGTTCCATCGCTTGAGATCGCCGACGCCCAGCGCGAACTTCGGGGATGGCCGGGTCTGAAATCTCTGCGCGCCAATTCCGAACGCGCGCTTTACCGAGAGAACCCACCGGCTGCAGATGTTCTTGCGGCTTTTGGCAACACGCAGCCCGAGACGACCGAAGGGACACTCATTCTCGCCCGCGCACTCGTCGCTCGGGGGCAGACCGACGCAGCGGCGAAACGTCTGCGAGCGATTTGGCAGGGCGAGGCGCTCGACAAGGACACCGAGACGAAGATCCTCACCGAGTTTTCCGGCTTGCTGACGGCAGGCGATCACCAGCGGCGCATGGCGATGCTGCTTTATCGCAACCGCGTCGAGCAAGCCGAGCGTTTCGGCGATCTCGGCAAAGCCCAGTCCCTCTATCGCGCCTGGGCAGCGGTCAGCCGCGGCGGCGACAAAGCGACTGCGTTGATCGCAGCCGTCGATCCGTCCTGGCGCAAGGATCCGGCCTATCTTTTCATTCAGATCGAGGCTTTGCGCAAAGACAAGAAGTACGCGGAAGCGGCCAAGTTGCTCTCGCGGATGCCGAAGGACAGCGGCGCTTTGGTCAACCCTGGAGAATGGTGGGTTGAGCAACGGGTCGTCAGCCGAGGGCTGCTCGACGCTGGCGACTTTCGCGGTGCCTATCGGATCGCGGCCGGCCACCTGGCAACGGAGGCGACGGATGTCGTTGACGCCGAGTTTCATGCGGGCTGGTACGCACTGCGCGGTCTGGAAGACCCGGCGACCGCCGCTCGCCATTTCCGCCGCATCCTCGACGTTTCCAATCGGCCGCTTTCGGCCTCGCGCGCCTGGTACTGGCTCGGACGATCCGCCGAAGCGGGTGGACCGGGTACTGCTGGCGAGTATTTCACCAATGCGGCGCGCTACCCCGGAACCTTCTATGGGCAACTCGCGGCCGCCCGGCTCGGCCGCAAGACACTGAATGTCGCCTACCCTGCCCCGACCGCGGACGACCGGGCGCGGTTCGAAAACCGGGAAGCGGTGCGCGCAATCACTCGGCTTGAGACCGCCGGTCACGCGTGGCGCGCCGACAGTCTCTATCGGGCGCTTGCCGACGAGCTTACAAGCCCGGGCGAGCTTGCGCTGCTTTCCGCCCGGGCAGAGAAAACCGGCAATCATCAGCTCTCCCTTCAGGTCGGCAAGATCGCGTTCGGACGGGGCATCGATGTCGCAGCGCTCGCCTTCCCGGTTGGCGTGATCCCACCCAATGCCAACATCGATGGCTCCGGCAAGGCGCTCGCCTATGCGATCGCGCGCCAGGAAAGCGCCTTCAATCCCGCCGCCATCTCCACCGCCAACGCTCGTGGTCTGCTGCAACTGATGCCGGGTACCGCCAAGGGCGTCGCCAGCCGCTATGGGCTTGCTTACTCGCAGGATCGGTTGACCAGCGACGCCGGCTACAACGCTACGCTCGGCGCCCACTATCTCGGTGAGCAGATCAATAGTTTCGGGGGATCGTATATTCTGACCTTCATCGCCTACAATGCCGGCCCACGTCGCGTCCCCGAATGGCTTGGCCGCTACGGCGACCCGCGTGGCAAGCCGATCGACGAGGTTGTCGATTGGATCGAACGCATTCCATTCCAGGAAACACGCAACTACGTACAGCGGGTGATGGAGAATTATCAGGTCTACAAGTCGAGACTTGGCCAGAAAGCGGACATCGTCGAGGATCTCAGAATGGGGCGGCAATAGCCGACTTCGGCAGCCGACTTCGGCGATCAAACAATCGTGATGAGCGCCGACGGCACAAAGCACGATCTCAGCCATTTCCTTTCTAAGGTTCGAGTTTTCCTGAAGGAAATGGTGAACACGATGAAGACGTTGACAATAATTGCCCTTTCGGTGGTAACCGCAATGAACAGCGTTCCGCCGGCCATGGCATTCCCAAGCGCTCCACCGGTCGTCTCCCAGACAACCAATGTGCAGCAGGTGCAATTCCCCTATGAGCGGGGGGAAGAAGGCAAGAACCGTTCCAGTTGTGCCGTCCCGTACTGCGAGCTGCGCGGGCGTCGCGGCTACTACCGGGATCGTCACTATCGCGACGGATACTATCGCAATGGGTATTACCGAGATCGCTATCGCCGATATTACCGTGACGACGACAACGATTTCGGCGCGATCATCGGCGGACTGGCTGCGGGCGCGATCATCGGCGGTTTGATCAACCAGCCTAGGTACTATAATCAGCCGAGAGTTGTCGGTGGCAACGCCCATACGCGCTGGTGCTATGCGCGCTACCGCTCCTATCGAGCTTGGGACAACACCTATCAGCCCTATAGTGGCTCGCGTCGGCAATGCTATTCGCCGTACTGACACCGTAGCGACTGACAATTTCGCGGGCCGCGCTCCGGCAGCAAACGAGGTGTTTCGTTGCTGACGTCTGCCCAATCTCCCAGCATAGCGCGTTGGCAATGTTCATTGGCACGCGGCGCGGACAAGCTCCGTCGACTTCCGCGCTTATGCCAAAGCCACCTTGTCCTTTTGCTTTCAACGGCTACGATCCTCCGGTCTGCAAATGGAGGCAGGGATGGGTCATTTTCGGGAACATTGGTTCCTCGGCAGCGATGGATTGCAGCTCTATGCTCGAGCCTACGAGCCAGCCGAACCGACAACAGCGTTTCCCGTCGTCTGCCTGCCCGGCCTCACACGAAACAGCCGCGATTTTCACGAGTTCGCGGTGTTCCTGGCATCTTCGTCGGGCGGCGGATATCCGGTTTTCTCATTGGATTATCGTGGGCGTGGCAACTCGGCACGTGATGCCGATAAAAGCCGCTACACGATCGCAACAGAAACGGCGGACGTGATCGCCGCCTGCGCCTATTTCGCTATCGACAGCGCAATCTTCGTCGGCACCTCTCGCGGGGGGCTGATTCTGCACCAGCTCATCGGCCTCGCCCCTCGCCTGATTTCAGGCGCCGTGCTCAATGACATCGGGTCTGTGATCGAGATTGGCGGCCTGATGGCGATCAGGGACTATCTCAATATTGCGGGCGGACCGACAAGCTGGGTCGCGGCGCCCAACTATTTGAAAACCTTACACGGTGCCGACTTTCCGGTCCTGCACGATTCTGATTGGTCGCAAATGGCGACAGCGATTTATCGTGACGAAGATGGTGTGCCCGTCCCGGATTTCGATCCGGCAATCGCTCTGCAACTGCTCGGCCTAACACCCGAAACGCCGTTGCCTGACCTTTGGCCCCAGTTCGATGCCCTGTCGCAAATTCCGGTCATGGTCATTCGCGGCGAGAAGTCGCGACTTCTCTCGCAAGCGACGGTACGGGAAATGAACCGGCGGCATCAGGGATTGGTGCAGTTCACTGCGGTGGGCCAGGGCCACGCGCCCCTGTTGCACCTCGACGGCCCACGTCAGGCGGTGGCCGCGTTTGTGAACCGCATCCAGCACAGCCCCTAAGCCGTACCGGCCCAGCGCCGAGCAAGGACATCCTAGGTATCTGAATTTACTGGCATTCCGGACATGTCCGCGATGACCGGTGGGGCGGCCGGCTACATCGGCGGGAACGCGTCGCCAAAACGAAAAAGCCCGGCTCGAAAGCCGGGCTTCTCTCTTCTGACCGAGGTCAGATGATCTTAGAAGTCGCGCTGAAGGCGGACGAAGCCGAATACCTGGTCGTCCCTGTTGTCCTGGTCTTCGTACTGAACCGAGACGCGGGTCGCGAGACCTTCGGTGATCTTGTAGTCGAGCGTGACGCCAGCGCGCCATGCATCGTCGTCACCGAAGTTGACGTTCGAGGTCGACAGGCTACCGAAGTACTGAACGCCGGGGGTGATGGCGAGCTTGTCGGTGGCGTTGTAGCGGTACGAAGCCGCAACGGTCCACTCAGACTTGTTCCAGTAAGCGTTCGGGTTCGAAGCCCAGATACCAGCGAGCTGGAAGACGCCCGGGCCGAGGTCTGCAGAGAGCAGAGCGCGGATCGCGCCTTCTTCGAACTCAGAGTCGTAGCCGCCGAGCAGGTCGAAGGAAACGCCGCCGAGCGAAGCCGAAACGATACCGGAAACGCCAACGCCGTTGTCGCGAGTGCTCGTGCCTTCGAGTTCGTCGACCGAGATACCAGCCTGGAACGAACCGCCATCGTAGATGTAGGCGATCGAGTTGAACTCGGTGACGTTGCCGAGCGAGTCGGTTTCGCCGTTCAGGCCCTTATCCCACCAGTTGTAGAAGAAGCCGGCCTTCAGGCCACCGAGCTGGATGTAGGCTTCATCGACGTCGATGAAGCTGTCGCCAGCGTCGGTTGCATCGTTGTCAGCGTTGAACTCAGCAGCGAAGAAGCCGGTGAGCGTGCCGTACTCGGTGTCGCTCTTGGCATCGAACGAGATGTAAGCGCGCGAGAAGGCATCCCAGTCAGACGGACCAAGAAGACCGTCGTTGTTGTCACGGCTGTCAACAACATCACGACCAAACGAGGTCTGGAAACGGATGAAGCCGCCGATCTTGAGGCAGGTTTCGGTGCCCGGGATGTAGAAGTAGCCGGTGCCGAAAGCGTCGCAAACGCGAACGTATTCCATGGGCTCCGGCTCGGCTGCGACGATGGCGTCGGCTGCCTGTGCGCCGGATACTGCTGCGAGAGCAGCAGCGGAGCCGAGAAGAAGGCT
>NZ_MBSO01000032.1 GCF_001695835.1 Ensifer sp. LC11
AACCTTCGACACGCTCTCAAACGCCCTCGGGTCCATCTGCAACCTCTTCAACAGAACCGAGTGCTGGAACTATCTCAAGGCGGCAGGGTAGGCGTCTGATTAAACGTACGATGCTTTAAGCTGACCTTTAAGAAAAACCAGGACATTCCATTGCCCGATAAGCAATGGAATGTCCCTCGAGCGGGAAGTTGGTCGCTTGTAGATGCGAGGTGAGGGACGGGACGGAGCGCGCGGTCGGCTCAGGCCACCGCTGCGCTCGGAACAGCCGGTTGCTCGTCCTTCAGCATCTTGCGGTAAAGCGCAACATGTTCCCTTGCGCAGTCGACATGGCTCATTGGCCGCCGCATGGTTGCGCGCAGGTTGTCCCATGAGCGCGGTGTCTTCAACACGTCGATCATCCTGTCGGCAAGGTCCTGGGCGCTGCCGGTGCGGAAGTGATGGCCGTCGAGACGGTCGCGGACCTTTTCAGCCATGCCGCCGACGTCGGAGCACAGGATCGGCCGGCCGTGGTGGAGCGCCTCCTGGATGACGATGGGGGAGTTCTCCCACCAGACCGAGGGCATCACCACCCAATCGACCGAACGCATCAGCCGCGGCATGTCCTGGTTCTGATAGGAACCATAGAAGCGGACGCGACGACCGGCGTCTTCGATCAGTTTGGCCACGCGCTCCTGATAGCCCTTCGGCTGGCGCTCGAGATTGCCACCGAAAATCATCAGGCTGGAATCGTCGCCCCAGATCTCGTCCGGAATACGCGACACCGCGTCGATCAGCACGTGTACGCCCTTAAATGGCGTCATCTGCCCGAAATAGGCGAAGCGATTGCGCCGCGCCGTGGGTGCCGGCAGTTCGCGCGCCGGCGCCTTTTCGCCCAAGACGATGCCGTTTTCGACGACGAAAATCTTCTCCGCCTCGATCCCCCATTCGACATAACGATTGGCGAGAAAGGCGCTCGGGGCGATGAAGGCATCGGCAAGGTTGAGCATGCCGCGCACGAACTGCTCGCGGCGCACGAAGCGCGACACCGGGATCTCCGGAAAACACGTGTGGCAACTGATCGGCGAGGCGCCGTTGCAAAGCTGGCCCGAGGGTCGTTTCACCATCTGCCCGTGGTTGTGGCAGATCGGCAGATATTCATGGAAGGTGATGACGATGCGCGCCTTGGGCAGCGCATCGCGCACAGCGTAGAGCGCTTCCAGGCCGAAGCCGAGGATGTGGTGGAAGTGAACGATATCGGGCTTGATATCGCCGACGAAACGCAAGAGGTCGCGGCGGATCGCATCCGTATCGCCGTTGGAAAGGAAAAAGTGGTCAAAGTCTTCGGCGTGATAGAGCACCTCGTCCATGGCGAGACGCAGGCTCATCAGCGCCGACGCGCCATGACGCGGCACGGGATTGCCGACGCGGGCGAGGTAGATCGATTCTACGCCGGCCATGCCGTTCAAAGCCTTGTGCAGACTGTGCGAGGCAATTTCTGCTCCGCCAAGCGAATGGGTCGGGTGGCCATGAGAAACCACGAGCACGCGGAGTTTTTCACTCATGCGGAAGCCCCTTCGAGAAGCGCGTTGCCGGTTTCGGTGGCGGACGTCCACCGGTTACGGAAAAGGGTCCGATCGACCCGTTCTGTGAACCGAGCGGTTGCCGCAGAGCCGGATCCGGCAATCTCGTCGGATCCCACCATCTGCAGGGAGGGCAGCCAGTAGGCGTCATAGCCCTTGCCGCTTAGCCGGAGCGCGAGATCCAATCCTTTGAGCGACGCGCCGAGATAGCTTGGCGACGTGCCCAAGTCCTCCATCAACGCCCGACGCGGCATGATGCAGCAATCAAGTGAAGCTGCTGCGACCCGCGTCAGCTTCAAGCGGTTGACGGCGCCGACCGGATAGCCGGCATAGCGGCTCGATTGAAGGAGATCCGGCCGATCAAGCGACGTACTACCGGCCCAGCGGATCGAGTGGTCCTCATAGGCGAGCGTCGGGGAGATGATGCTTGCCTTGTTTGTCTCGTGTGCCGCCACCAACGACCGGTACCAACCGGGATTGGCGGGCGTCAGCGACGCGGAAAGCAGGATAAGCGTCTCGCTGTCTACAGTCTGGGCTGCTGCTTGCGCCAGGTCGGTAACATCGCCGGCGTCTTCGACGGACACCAGGCGCAGTGGCAAGCGGTAGAATTCCGCAAGCTGGCGGATGCGGGCGGCGTGCCTGCGGAACCGGTCGGCCGGCAAGGCGAGCGCGATCGGCGCGCGACGCGTATGCGGGTCAAGTGCCAGAAGCCCGAGCAACGCTGCGAAATCTTCCTCGGCTTCTCCGGCAACGATGAGGATCGCGGGGCCTTCAGCCTGGTCGAATGCACCTGCGTCGACGACGGTTTCGATGACCGGCAGGCCAACGCGCGTGGCCGTCAAAAACGGAACGATCTGCCGATCGATTATATCGGGAAGCGCCCAGCTGGTCGGATCGATCGCGTTGAGCAGCCGCAGGGCCGCAACCCGTGCCGGCAGCCGCACCGGGAAAAGAGGCATATAGGCGCGACGCGCGTCGCGAAGGGTGAGCTCAAGATGAACGGACGCTTGAGCCTCGCCGCCAAGAGCCGGCACGAGGCCAATAAAGCCATGCGAACGCCGGTGGCCCGAAACGGCGCTCTTGAATTCCGGCCGGTCAATGAAAGCCTCTTCGACGTCGAGCCGTTCCGTGCGGGTCCAGCCATCGTCCAGGCGGGCGTCGGCACGTTGCCGGCGCAGACGGACGCTTTCGACATGATTATCGGGGTCGAGCAGCCAGCCAGAGATCAGATAGGCACCGTCATCGCCCTGATAGAGCGTATCGACGCCGAGGCGCACGGGGACCGGCAGGCTTGAGATCGTCTCTGTTCCGTCGAAGCCGTTGGCGGCCCCGCGAAGGCTCAGCAGCACTTGGGGCGCGCTCTGGCTCTGAAGCAGAAGCGTGCGGATATGGCCGGGTGTCTCGAGCGGGCCGGCGATGACCTTGCGCTCATGGATTGGCGCATATCGCCAGGCACCGCGGCCGCGATAGTAGATACCCTTGATATCGCGCACACGTGGCAGGTCGGCTGCGGTCAACAGTCCGACAAAGCCGGCGGCACCATCAGGCACATCGTTTCGGGGAAAGACCGCGATCGAGCACTCCGCAAAGGAGGGTGTCTCTGCCTTGACGATTGCCCTGCAGACGCCCGCGGGCATGTCATGTGCCCAGCCCTTGAGGGCGATCGCGTCGTCATGGCTTTCGCCCAGCAGTTCGATGTAACCGTCGGCGGCAGTTCCGGCTTTCAGCAGCGACATGATCAAGCCGAGCCGTCCATCGCTTGAGGGCTGCTTCATCAGGACGTCAACCAGGCGACCAAGGATATGCACCAGCTGGGGACCGGCGAGCTCCTTCAGCATCACAGCGACTTCGCCAGCCGATGCCGCGCGCGACGCGACGATGTGGCGCCTGCCGCTGTTCTCCGTTCCGAAGCGAATGGTTGTGGGAAGACGCTCAGTCGTTTCGGCGGACACGAGTGCCGCAAAGCCGTGCGTCGCAGACGACTGGGGTGTCGCGAGCCGCCAGCCGATGATCGACGCGACCGCTTCGCGAGACGGATCTTCGTCCAGCTCTGCCGGTGCCTGTTCCGGCATGGGGCCGCCGGCGCCGATCACGATCAGGAGCGTCTCGTCGACGGGGCACACGACGACCCTTCCGCTGCGGGTGATCCTTGCAAGCGGAGCGGGGGTGGAGGCGGGGGAAAGGGCGAGCTCGGAATTGGCCATGAGCCGCCTCAGGTCCGCAGGAAGAGGGAAAGCATCGCGCCTGCGGCAAAGCCGGCGAGCACGAAGAGAAGCAGGAATGCAGGCTTCAGGTCCCCGTTCGAGCGTTGCTTCAGCGCGTTGAGGCTCTTCTCCATGGCTGCGACCACGCCATCAAGGCGCATCAGGTGAACGTCAAGGTCCGTCAGTCGTTGGGTGATCTCGGCCCGCAGGCTGGCGACATCGTCGCTGACAGCTGCAAGTCCGGGAACTTCGCCATCCTCGCCGTCATCAAGCTTTGTCCGCATGGCGGAGCGCTGGGAAACCTGGAGTTGCCGTTGTGCGGCCATCAGCACATCGAGCTTGTCGAGCACTTTGGCAAGAGGTGCTGCGATCAGTGCTTCGGCCGCCTGCTCGTCAGGCTTTGGAACGCGCAACGGCAGTTCCCCGCCCTTGTCCGTCGAAGCCATGACAACGAGTTCGCCGGCGCGCGCGCTTGCCATCTCCGGCAGTGCAATCTCGAAGGCGTGGTTGCCGTCGCCGATGCCGTTGCGCTTGAGGTCGGGCCGGTTGCGGTCGGCCAGCGCCTCGGCGATGACCTTGCCGTCCAGCAGCACGCGAATGGCGAGCCTCTTTTCGGGTGTCTCCGGATCGAACGCCCAACCGAAGACGCGGCCCTGATCGATCGCATCCACACGGCCCTTCAAGGGCTTCGAATTGTTCTGTTCCGGAGCGACGTCCGGTTTGTCGGCTGCTACAGACATGGTCTTCCCCTAGAGCATTTCCAGCAAAACTGCGTAGTGGATTTGCGTCCGGAAATGCGTAAAAACAAAGAGATAGAGCGGTTTTTGTGGTTCCGTTTCAACTGGAACCGCTCTACGCTGCGGCGGTTTCCTCACGCTCTATCGCGTCGATGAGCGCGAGATAACGCCGGGCTGTGGTGTCGATATCGTCGGGTTTGCGGGCGCCTGTCGAAAGGCGGCGCCTGAGGTCCGGATTTTCGGCAATGCGGCGCATGGCGGCCGCGAGCGCCCGCGGATCGTTGGGAGAGACGGTCAAACCGTTCACGCCATCCTGAACCATTTCGGCCATGCCGCCGATGTTGCTGGCGATCACCGGCTTGCGCTGGGATTGCGCTTCGCCGATTACCAGCGGCGCGTTTTCCCACCAGATCGAAGGTACGACCGTGCAATCGACTGCGGCAATGAGTTCGGCGATATCCTCGCGCCGGTAGGCGCCGCGCTGCTGCACGGTCGGCGCCGTCTTCTTGAACAGGCGCGCGATGTCATCCTTGAAGCTGTCACTCTGAAACGGCGCGCCGCCATGCACCCTGAGTTCGAAGCGCAGGCCCTCGTCGATCAGTTGCCGGGCGGCCTCCAAAAGAACAGTGGTTCCCTTCCAGGGGTTGAGGTTGCCGAAATAGCCGAAAACCGGACGGTCGTTCTCCTGCCGGTCCTTTCGCGACGGGGCGTCCCGGCGCGGCAAGCCATTGGCGATGACGTCGATCTGCTCGGGGTCAAGCCCCCAGTCGATGAAACGCTGCCTGAGGAATTGGCTCGGCGAGACGAAGCGGTCAACGGTTCTCAGCAATGCCTTCAGGTGCTGTTCGCGCAACACGAAGCGATCAAGCGGGATGTCCTTGAAACAGCCGTGGCAGCGGTCGGGGGATGACTTGTGGCAGAGTTCCTTGCCACTCGTGCGCACCATCAGGCCGTCGTGATGGCAGAGCGGGTAGTAGTCGTGCAGTGTCATCACGATCCGACAGTCCGGCAAGGTCCGGCGCACGATATGCGGAAACTCGGCGCCAAGCAGCAGCAGATGGTGGATGTGCACCACATCAGGCCGAAATTCGCGCAAGAGTTCGGTGAGATCAGGGACGACACCGTAGAGGTCGATCTGGCTCATGAAGAAGCGGTCGAAGTGGCCGGACCACAACAGCACCTCGTCTCCAGCCGAGCCGATCGCCTGGAAGCTCGTGCCGGGACGCACCTGACGATGGGTCTGGTTGGTCGCACCAAGAAAGAGCACCTCATGGCCGGCGCGCTGGTAGGCGCGGAAGAGGTCGTGCGCAAAAATCTCGGTGCCTCCCGGGTGGAGCGCCGGATGATTATGGGCTGCGACCAGAACGCGCTTCGTCATGCGCTCACGCCCCGGCGCTCAGCGACGAAAATATCCTGATAGTGACCAGCGGCCTCTCCGCGCCAGTGGCCGAGCGATTTGAGCACCGTCGAGAAGCCCGCGCGCTCCAGCGCCCGATCGAGAAAACCGTCGTCGAAACCGACGGCAGCAAGCGGTGGCAGGCCCGGCACGAACCAGCACGGGCCGTCGCCGCTGCGCTTGAAGGCGAGGCGCTGATCCCGTCTGCCGGATTCGTTCCTTGCAGCCACCTGATCGACGACGAAGGCCGTCATGAAAAGCCGGCCACCGGGCTTCAGCATCCTGCTGACCTCACTGAGATAGACGAGGACCTCGTCGGGCGGCAGATGCGTGACGATCGAGGTCATGATCGCGAAGTCGAACTGACGGTCCGGGTATGGCAGTCTCAGTGCCTTGCCATTGATCTTACCCGTGGGGTTATAGAGCTCATTGGCGATGTCGACATGCTGGAAGGTAAAGTTCGGATAGACCGGCGTGACGGATTGGCGGCACCAGGCGATACCGCCTTCAACCGGATCTATCCCGACATAGTGGCCGCGCTCTGCGTCGAGATACTGGGTGAGTGGAACCGCCATCCGGCCGATGCCGCTACCGATGTCGAGCACGCGGCTTGCCGGCTGCAATCCACCCAACCGGATGAAATGGCCAAGAAATTCCGCGCCGACCGCCCGGTAGCTGCCGTCTCCGACAAAGACGCTGTTTTTGTCGGGCTGCGGCAGAAACCGGTTGGCAAGCACGGTCTGAAGCATGCCTTCAATGCGGTCTTCGTTCGGCTGCCAGATCGGCTCAAGGCTGTCTGCTTGGCGAAGTGCGGGTTGGTTCATGCGGCGCTCCTGGCGGCAATATTCCTGGTGCTCGGCGCTGCCGCCTCTTCGGCGCCGAGGGTGGCTGGCATCAAAGCAGCGATGTCGTCATTCCAGCGCTCGGTGTGCAGCCATGCATTGTATTGGCTGGCGACACCGCGCGTGTAATCCTGGCTGCGGCTGATCGATCGCCGCTCGAGATGGTAAAGGCAGGCGGCAGGCTCGTAGACGATGTCGAAGCCGGCCTTGCGGATCTTGAGGCAAAGGTCGCTGTCCTCGTAGTCGCCGATCACGAAGTCCTCGGCATAGCCGCCGACCATCTCCCAGACCTCCCGCCGCATCACCTGGCAGGCGCCGGTCACGCCGGGAACGACGCGCGCTTCCTGCGCCGGCGGATAGGCGCCGGGCATGCCCTTAAAGAAGTGGTGATTGAGCCAGATGTCCTGCTTGTTTCTTGCGAAGTAGAGGCCGGCGTGTTGCAGCGAGCCATCCTCGAAGAGAAGTTTCGGGCCGATTGCACCGATGGACTTCTGCCGCAGGACCGAGAGCGCGAGGGTCTCGAGCCAGCCGGGTCCGCAAGGCACAACGTCGGAGTTGAGCATGACGACCACCTGGCCGCGGGCAAAGCGCGCGCCGGCGTTACAGGCGCGGGCATAGCCGCCGTTGCGGTTCATCACCACAAGCTTCATCGAGAGCCCGTGAAGCAGGTGGAAGCCGCCGAGCAAATGCTCCGTTTCGTCGTGGATCTCCGGAGAATCGAGCACGTAGATGATCTCGGCATTGGCCGCGACAAAGGGGTCGGTCGCAAGGCCGGAGAGCTGGAACCGCAGGAAATCAAGCACCCGGTAAAGCGGCACGACGATCGATACCAGCGGTGCGTCGAGCAAGGGGCCAAAATCCTTTGTCTGGTCGACATGAATGGTCTTGCCCAGCCGTTGTTCGACGCCCTTGAGCGCGGGCGCGAGGATCGTGCGAAATGCGGCGTCGATCGCGTGCTGCGGTGGCACGGCCCGCAGGATGCGATTGCGTTGCGTTGCCGGGTCGAAGGGCTGTGGCTTCGGAACGAGTGGTTTGACGGCACCGGAGGCAAGCCGCATCTGGAAGCGTGGCTGAAGGAGCGCGCCGAGCGGCTCTCGCATCGGCAGCCAGCTGACGAAGCCCGTGACATCTGTCCTGGAACCTTCTTCCGCTCCGTGTGCCCAGCCGGGAAACTCATACCAGTTGCCGTCGATCGGCAGAGCTGTTCCGTCTTCCTGAAGATAATCGATGCCGGCAAGAACGCCATTTGCATCGCGCGTCCAGCCGCCAACCAGCAGTCCTTCGGGCAAGGCAAGCGCAAGGTCTATTTCCGCACCGGGATGGAGCGGGGACTTGCCGGCCTTCCGGGCCGGCAGGGCGGAGCGAAGCTGCAGGTCGATCGCAAGTGCCGTGCCATTTTCCGGCATCTCGGAAAGGCAGCGCACGACGAATTCGCGCAGGCCAGGTTCAGCGCCGTGCTCCGGCCACCATTCCTGGAGGCTGGGGTGACGGGACCCGCGTTGCGCCAGTTCGCGGATCGCAATACCGCGCTTCCCGACGATCATCAGCGAGAGTGCTCTCGGAGCCCGCGGCGTTTCCAGAACGAAATGGCAGCGACGCTGGCCGCGCTCCATCCGACCGGTGACGGCAAACTGCGGCGGCAACGGCAAAACAGCGTCCGCGCTCAGTGCGTAGATCGCATTGATCTCGCCCAATTCGGAACTAACCGTCGTTTCCGCCAGGTATCGTCCCTGCGCGAGCCGGCAGACGACCGTCGCTGGACGCTGCCCGAGGTTCAGCGCATGGATGACGTCATCGACGAGGCCAATAAAAAACTCATCTCGAGAAAGACGAAATGCGCTTCTCCAGACCGTCAACAGGTTGTTGAGAAACTTGAGGCGGCCCTCGGGCTGCAGGTCGGCAAGTTGAGCTGCCAGGTCAAGGAAAGGCAGCCTGCTTACGGGCTCGAGAACAACAGTCTGAAGGATATCGCCGTCGGCGGCGATTTCCGCAAGCTCGCGCTCGCTTCCGGGACGCATGGCCCAGAAGACGCGTTGTCCGCCATCGGCGCGCGGAAGCACCATGCTGACGAGAGGAACCAGGGATCGGGATGCCGCAAGCGTGTATTTGGTTTTCGCCAGTCGTTCGGCGGGCGTGTCCCAGATCAGCACAGCAACATCGGAGCTGAGCCTGAATGCTGCGGCGCTTGCGAAATCTTGGCCGAAGCTTCTGATACGGTCGTCTGCCGTCACGCGCTACTCCTGGACAGAAGGGAGGGCGCCCCACGGGAGGAAGTGGGGCGCGCCAGTCAATCTCAATGGATCGTGAAGTACTGGTTCGGGTTGGCCTGGATGTCGTCGGCGTCCGCATTGACCAGCGTCAGCGTGTCGCCATGGCCGAAGTCGATGACTACATTGCCGCCAACCTGGGTGACGCGCGATGCCAGATCTTCCGGAGACGAGATATCGAGGCCGTTGATGTCCTTCGAGATTTGAAGGAGGTCTTCGCCGGGCGTGAAGTCGAGGATGACGTCATTGCCGCCACCGCCGTCAAAGACGAACACATCGCTGCCTTCGCCGCCGGTCATGACGTCGTCGCCCTTGCCGCCGTTAATGATGTCGTTGTCGGCACCACCGAACAGGATGTCGTTACCGCGGCCGCCCATGAGCAGGTCGCTGCCGCCGCCGCCAATGAGAATATCGTTCCCATTGTCGCCGTAAAGCAAGTCATCACCCTGGCCGCCAAACAGGACGTCGTTCCCGTTGTCGCCATGGAGAACATCGCTGCCCCAGCCGCCAAACAGGGTATCGCTCCCGTTGCCGCCGAACAGCAGGTCATCACCTTCGTCACCGAAAATGGTGTCGTCGCCATTGCCTCCGTTCACGAAGTCATCGCCTGCGCGAGCATGGATGAAGTCGTCGAAGCGCGAGCCAAAAAGGGCGTCGTCATACGCGCCGCCTTCCAACGTGGCCATATGCTACTCCTCTTAGTTGTTGCTTACGCTCATCTCTGGCACTCAAACCTTGGATGAGCGCGGCGACATTGCACTGCAAAAAAACATATGGCAACAGCAAAAATAAATAAATGTCAGCTGTACTGTATTATTATCTGCTACCTACGATGTATATCTTGTGTCATTTTGATGATTATCCCCGAGATATAAGGGGCTAATAGTTTTGCTATTACTTAGAAATAAATTCAAAATTAGAAACAAATTGCCGGCGAAATTGAAATTCGCCGGCCGTCGCCGAAATTGGACGCTGCTTGGATCAGTCTTCCCGGAATGCCCGGTTCACGCTGTCCGCGATCGGTGAGACCATGTAGTCGATCGCCGAGCGCGGTTTGTGGACGATGAGCACCTCGGCCGGCATGCCTGGATAAAGACGGATATCCGGGTTTGCCGACAATGATGCTGGCGCGATGCGGGCGCGCGCGACGTAGTAGGAGACGTTCGATTTTTCATCGACCGATTGGTCCGCTGCCACATAGCTGATCTCGCCCTCCAGCGGCAAATGTGTGCGCTGGTTGTAGGCTGTCAGTCGGATCTGCGTCTTGGAGCCGATGCCGATGCTGTCGATGTCGCGGGTGCCGACATGCATTTCGACGAGCAGCGGCTCGTCCTCAGGCACGATGTCGAGCAGCGGCTGGCCGGCCGAGACGGCGCTGCCTGGCGTGCGCAGCTGAATGTTGGTGACGATGCCGGCCTGCGGCGAGCGGATATCGAGGCGGGTCAAGATGTCCTTGGCGGCCACCAGCCGCTCTTCGACGTCGGAAAGCTCAAGTCGGGCTGTGGTGATTTCGCCGGCGATCTCCGACTGAAACTCATTCTCGATGCCGGTCAGCCCGAGTTCCGCTCCGGCTTCCGCCTTTTCGGCCTGGGCCTTGTTGCCGGCGAGCTCGCCACGGGTTGCGGCCAGCTCGCTGAGCTTGGCGTCGATTTCGATCAGCTTCGAACGCTGTGCGTACTCTTTCTCGACCAGGGTCGCGATTGACGTACGCTGCTGTGTAATCAGTTCGATCTGGCGATCCGTTGCACGGATCTGCTCGGTAAGCGATTTCGCCTTTTCGGAAAACTCCTCGATCGTCTTGCGCTGAACGTCGAGGCGGCCGGTCTTGGCCTCGCGGCGCCTGTCGAAGAAGTTCGTTTCGGCCTTGACCGCGTCCTCGGCCGTCGCATCCGATGTTGCCGTCAGATCGCTGGGGAAGGCGATTGCTTGTGATTCGGTCTGCTCGGCGCGCAGGCGCGCGAGTTTTGCGATCAGGCCGATGCGGCGGCTTTGCAGCGCCTGCAGGTCGGAGCGGGCCCGCGTGTCCTCAAGCTTGGCCAGTGGCTGACCGGCCGTGACGCGATCGCCCTCCTGGACGAGCAGCCGGTTCAGAATGCCGCCTTCGAAGTGGCTGACCGTCTTGCGCTTCGTATCGACCACGATCGTGCCGCTCGCAACCGAGGCGCTGCTGAGCTCCGTCGAAAACGCCCAGCCAAAAAAGCCGCCGAAGGCGACGAGGATCGTCGTCATGCCCGCGAGAACGACGCCTCTGAGCGGAGCAAAGGCGCTGCCTTCGGCATCCACTTCCAGCCCGTGCAGCGGGTGGGGCCTATCGGGGATGGCGGGCAGGCGATTGGCCTGGTCGCTCGCCACGACACTCTGAGCGTCGCGCGCGATCGGCAAGTTTTTCTTGTTCGTCATGCGGAAACGCCTTCCCGTCTGGGTTCGCCGGGTGTCATGGACGCGACCACGTCGGTGCGTGGCCCGAACTGGGTGATACGGCCGTTTTCAAGGACAAGCAGCTTGTCTGCAGCCTGCATGATGGTGGGGCGGTGGGCGATCATGATGACGATCGCGCCGTCGTTGCGCGCCCGCTCGATCGCGCGGATCAGCGCCCGCTCGCCGATCGCATCCAGATTGGCGTTCGGCTCGTCGAGAACGATCAGGCGTGGTCTGTCGTAAAGGCAGCGTGCGAGTGCTATGCGCTGGCGCTGGCCGCCCGAAAGCGTGAGGTGACCGTCTCCAACCGGCGTGTCGTAACCGAGCGGCAGGCGTCCGATCATGTCGTGTACATCGGCAAGACGGGCCGCTTCGAGCACCTTTTGGGGCTCGCCTTCCTCCATGCGCGAAATGTTGTCTCGGATGGTTCCTTCCAGCAGGGACACGGATTGCGGCAGATAGCCGGTCATCTGGCCGAAGGAGGAGCGTTCCCAAAGGTAGACATTGTTGCCATCGAGGAAGACGCCGCCGGTGGTCGGCTTCAGAATGCCGACGAGCAGCCGAGCAAGGGTCGATTTGCCCGCGGCGGACGGGCCGACGATGCCGAGAACCTCGCCGGGAGAAAGCGAAAATCCGATGCCCTTGATGATCGGTACATCGAGACCGGGAGCGGCGTAGACCAGCTTGTCGACGACGAGGTCGCCCTGTGTGCGCGGCTGCGGCATCGTCTGGCGTACGGCGAGATCCTGCTTGAGGGCCGCTTCGATTCGGCGCCAGCTGGCAATGGCCGTTACCCATTGCCGCCAGTTTTCAATCATCGAATCGAACGGGGCGAGAAGGCGCCCGACCAGAATGGTTGTCGCCATCATCGCGCCGGGAGAAATTTCCTGCTTCATCACCAAAATGGCGCCGGTTGCAAGCGCCGCCGACTGGATCATGAAGCGCAGAGAACGCGTGATCGAGGCCATCGCCTTGCTTCGGCTGCCGCTGACTTCGAGCGATTCGAGCGCATGCAGTTGTGCTGCTCGCCAGCGTCGGGCGAGAGCCGGGAGCATGCCCATCGCCTCGATGGCCTCGGCATGGCGCAAGCTCGCACCTATTTTCGAAACGGCCTCGATATTGGCTTGATTGGCCTCTTTCATAAGCCGGCGAGTCAGCAAATCAGTCAGCAAGCCACAGCACACAAGCAGGGTAATTGAAATGGCGCCCAGGAGGCCGAACATCGGATGCAGTGCGAACAGGACGCCGAGGAAGATCGGCGACCAGGCGGCATCGAGCGGCGCGCTGACGGCCGAGGTGGTCAGAAAACTGCGCAATTCCACCAGGTCCCGTAGCGACTGCGTCGCGCGGGTCAGCCCTTGATCGGCCGCCGCCTGTACCGCGGCGGTGAGCACCGGCAGGTTCAGCCAGCGCACGACGGCACTGCCCATCGCCTGGAATGTCAGCGCCCGGATGTATTCGAGCACGCCGTAGATCACGAGCGCGCCGACGACGAGAATCGTCAGCATGGTCAGCGTGTCCATGCTCTGGCTGTTCAGCACGCGGTCGTGCACCTGCATCATGTAGAGTGGCGTCGAGAGCTGCAAGACGCCGATGCAAGCACTGAGCACCGCTGCATAAATAAGTGCCAAAACGAACACGCGGCGTGCCTTCATAATAAGCAGCCGTGGATCATTTGCTCCATTTTGCGCCGTCTTTGGCCCAATTTGGTTCTTGCTAATCATATTGCCTCGTTTGCTGTCACGCGTGGCGATTTTCTGGATAAGTTCGTTGGGGTCTTGAGGAAGCTATTTTGTTTGTTATCACTTAAATCACAGTGTTGCCGTGATAAGTGTGACACAATAATGGTGGAATGCTCAAGATGATCGTATTCGGGGGGAGTAAAGGGGGCGAAAAATTGCTTCAAAATTTGAAGTAATTTTTGAGTATCGTAGTAATGCTTAGTTGGAGAGAGGGATGAATCAAAGGATTCTCTATCCGTTCGCAGATTTTGGCGGCGCTGTTGCCATCCGGCCCGGGGATGACGCAGCTGGAAGTGGCCCTGAACACGAGAATATTGACCAGGAAAGCGAAGCATCCGTGGTCAGCTATTTCGAATTGGCACGGATGATGGAACGCGCCAGCAGACGCTTTACCGGCCTGTTGCGAGCCGAACTGACGAAGCTCGGGGTCGACGATATCGGCCCAGCACAGGCTATGGTCCTGCTGGCGATCGGCGATTCGGAAGTCTCGGTGGCCGAACTGCTGGATCGAGGCCACTATGTCGGCTCGAACGTGTCCTATTATCTGAAGCAGCTGGGTGACGGAGAGTACATCGACAGGGCGGCGTCGCAGCGCGACAAACGCTCGGCTCGCATCCGGCTTTCAGACAAGGGCAAGCAACTCTGCGACGCCTTGCGCAAGGCGGCGGGCGCCTATGAACGGGTCCTCAGCCACGGTGAGCAGGATCGCCGTAATCTCGAAACTGCATTTCAGACACTGCACCGGCTTGAGCTGGTTTGGGGGAATGCAACGCGCTACGGCATTTGAGATGCCCGCGCAAAAGCTGTCCTTTCAACGGCAATAGGCTAGGAACATGCACGTAGCATTTGTACACCGGCGTGGCTTCTGCCAGTTCGCCGCTCTCGCGGCGCACTTGGCGCAGACGGGAAACGAAGTGACCCTCGTCACGGAAACCGTGGATCAGAAGATACCGTCGACGCGGGTCATCCGGCACAGGGCGGAGCCTGGACCTCAGGCCAATGCGCAGATGGCAAGGCATCTCAGCGTGCCGGATCATCACGTCCGCATCGGCCATCGTGTCGCCGAGACTTTCGACGCGATGGCGCGACAGGGGCAGGTGCCCGATGTTGTCGTCGGGCACACCGGCTGGGGCAGCATGATGTTCGTCAAGGACGTGCTGCCCAATGTTCCGACGCTCGGCTATTGCGAATTCTTCTATCGCGCTGAAGGGGCCGACATCGGCTTTGCCCCCGGCGATCAGCCTGATTCGGACACGCGAAAGCGGCTGCGGCTGCGCAACATGGCGCAGCTCCTGTCGCTGGAGGCGATGGATGGCGGCATCAGTCCTACCCATTGGCAAAGGAGCCTCTATCCGGCCGAACATCGCGCGCGCATTGCCGTGTGCCATGAGGGCGTTGACACGCGCGTTTTCCGTCCCGATGCGTCGGCGTCGCTGAAGCTTCCCGACGGGCGCGTGCTGAAGGCCGGAGATCCGCCCATCGTCACCTTCGTCGCGCGTGATCTCGAGCCCTATCGCGGCTTTCCGCAAGCGCTGGCGGCCGCCGCCAAAGTGGCGCGGAGCCATCCCGACGCACTCTTCGTTTTCGTTGGCGGCGATGGCGTCAGCTACGGGGCTCCGCCACAAGGCGGCGGTTCATGGAAGGATCATCTGCTGCAGTCGCTGGATGTGCCGGCAGACAGGTTCCTGTTTCCCGGGGTGGTGCCACACGGCGTCCTCAGGCAATTGTTCCAGATATCCGCCGCTCATATCTATCTGACCTATCCGTTTGTGCTGTCCTGGTCGGTCCTGGAGGCCATGGCCTGCGGTGCACTCGTCATCGGCTCAGACACCGCGCCCGTACAGGAAGTGATCAGTTCCGGCCGCAACGGCATGCTCGTGCCGTTTTTCGATGAGGACGCGCTTGCCGAGGCGATCTCCGGTGCCCTGCGGCAGCCAGAGAAGTATTCGGAGATGCGTGCAGCGGCGCGCCGGACCGTCGAACAACGATTCCGGCTGGGCGATTGCGTGGCGAGGCAGATGACATTGCTGGATAAGGCAATGGATAACGCCAGACCCACTCAAATGTTACGGGTTTCATCTGCATAATACTTCAAAATCTGAAGTATTATTTCATGAAAAACACAAATATACCTTATTGTGCACTGCAAATAACCTTGGTATGCTTTTACTAGATCGTTGAATTCGCCGATTTATTTCGGTTCGGCGAATTCAACTTGAAAGAGTATTTGGTTGTATCGAGGGTGGCGCGTGCAAGAGTTGGTGTCTTCTGGTGTGAGGTATTCGCAGGCGAAGCGAAAACTGGTGGTGGCATCGGATCACGACAGGAAAAGTGTCGAAGGCAGTGGCATCGCCCACCTGGTTCATTTCCTTCCGGCAGGCGATCGCTCGCAATCGACTCTCGATAATGTTTTCCCGCTGATCGCGATCGCCTTTTCGAAGGAGGGCGAGGCGGATCTCGTGGAGGGACTTGGGTCGCTGCGTGCCCTCGGCACCGTGCCTGACGTCCCGATCAAGCGGTTGAGTGCGCCGGCGGTCGGCGAAGGCACTGCGCTCATCCAGGCGCTTGTGGACGGCGGCGTGGGGCGTCTCGCGCGGTTTTCGTCGGCGATCACCTCCGAGCTCGCGCTGTTGCGGCGCGAGCGCGAAACGCTGCTCGAAAACTATCGCGCGCTCGAAGACGCCTTCCAGGCGCGCAATTGGGAGCCAGTCACCGAGGTTTTTGCCCACGATCCCTATGTTGACCCAAAAGACGAAGGGATCGGCCACCTCATCGCCAATGCCTTCGTCGAGCAGCTCTTGCCGGTTTCCAGCCATGGTGTCGCCGGCATCGCGCTCCATTTCAATTCGGTTCCAAGGGACGGCGGCGAACTGATTGTCGTCTTGAGTTATGTGGAGAGCGGCGAGGGGGTAGCCGAATGGGCCGTGCCGTTCTCGCAACTAGTTCCCAGCTGGAACTTCTTCGCCTTGCCGCGCACATGCGGGGGCGGTGCCAGAACATTGCGGCTCAGGATCTCGACGGCAGGTGCCGAAACAATCGGGCTCTCGCTCGGCTATCCTATTGCCAGCGAGCACTATACGGCGCGCTCAGAAACGCGCCACGCCGACCTTGACCTGCGCCCGCTAGCGTTCCGCGTTTACACCGGGCTGCCGGGCGTCAAGCCGACACGCATGCCCAACATGATCGCGCCGACGGCGTTGCTGGCCGGCCACTTCATTGAGGACTACCGCCTGTCCGTCGATCTCTTGAGCCAGATTGTCGATGTCTCCGTAACGCCCGTGGTGCCGGAGTTCCAGACGGTCCGCTTTCTCGAGCACGAGCACGCTGTCGTTTGTCATCCGCTTGCAACCGGGGTTTCGGCTGGGGCCATCGGCCGCGCCGTCGAGCCCGGTACCATATCCTTTTCGGCAAGCGCGATCGTCGATCATCCGAAAGGCGCGCCTGCCGCCGTTAGCTTCCTGCTGGCTCCTGCCAATTCGAACGCGCGCTCGGAAGTTGCCGAACTTGCCCGCAAGGGATCGGTGAAGCCTTCGGCCTTCTTCAGCGGCTGGCGCGAAGTCACGAATGAGCAACCGATCAACATCAATTTTCAGCTGGATGAACCCGTGCGCCAGCCCATGGATCTGATGATCCTGAGCCGAGCTGTCACCGACTCGGTCGATTTCTCCTGGCTCAAGGTCTCGGGCTTCCGGATGGTCAAGCAATCGGGCGGTGCGTCTCATGTCCAGCAATAGCGATCCCCGCGACCTGATAGCGATCGCCATGCCGCTCTATGGTCATGCGGCGCTGGCGCTTGAGGCGGTCGAGTCAGCACTCGCATCGACACTTTCGGATTGCCGGATTGCCGTCGTCGTCTCGGTTGACGGCGATCCGCGGCATGAAACGTTCGATCAGCTGTTGCTGTATTCCGCTGCCCACCCCGATATCCACGTGGTGTTCGGCCGCAATGCCGGTCCGGGCGGGGCACGCAACCGCGCGATCGACTACGTGCTCGACAATCTGCCCGAGGCCAAGGCCGTCTACTTCCTCGACGCCGACAATCGCGTCTTGCCGGGTACGATCGAGACCCTTTACCGACGGCTGCATGAAAGCGGTGCCGGCTGGGTCTACACCAACATCGACACCTTCTCGGTCAGCTGGCGGGCGCACTACGGCAACCACTATTCCCGGCTGGTCCACTGCATCACGGACAATATCTGTGACACAGGCTCGATGATCTCAATCGATGTCTTCCGCGAAGGTGTCCGATTTAACGACGACCGGCAGAACGGTTTCGAGGATTGGGAATTCTGGCTTTCCTGCGTCGAGCACGGTTTCGTCGGAACGCCTTGCCACGACACGACATTTGAATATCGCCTGCGGGCGGAAAGCCGCTTCAAGGAAGCCAACCGCGACCGGGCCGCATCTGTCAGCTTCCTTCGGAAGAGGCACAGGGCGCTGTTCCAGCGACCGATGCTCGTCGATTTCGAGCATGAGGAATGCCCGCGCTATCTCTTCGCTCGAACCGAAGACGCAGCGATCTCGTTCTTCACCGATCCGACGAAGCAGCCGAAGCGGCTGCGGCTTGACGATATCATTCCGGCCTTCTGGGCAAACACCGGCGAGCCTGACAACGTTCACTTCCCGCCCTTCGTGATGGCGGGAAGCGGTGCGACCATCGATCTTCTCCTGCGCTCGCGCATGCTGCCCAACGTGCTTTGCCACCTGGAGCGGCTGAGTGAGAAGGCGAACGTTGTGTTCGTGCATCTCGGCAACGACGCAACGCAGCGCAAGATCGCGCCGACCTTCCTCGACGCGGGCGCCGAACATGTCGGCCAGCCGGACCTCATCTTCATTTCGACAGCGCTTTTGCGCGATGTCATCCGCAACAATGCGCTTGACTGGTTCGCCTCGATCGGCAGCCAGCAGGTGTGGCCGACCTCGGCCGTGCTCAACGTGCGCTTCCCGTTCCCGCGGGCTCTGCCACGCCGCACACTGATCACCCCGCAACAGGTGATGATCAACTGCGTCAACGCCATTGCCACCAGCCCGCTGCGCCGCACCGCCGGCCGCCGCTGGACCTGGCGTCCGCCGCGGCTCATGCCCTATTCCGATCTTCACAAGGCGTTGCGCACGGAAATCGGTGGCTCGCCGGTGCTGCCGCTGGGACACAGCGAGGCGGGAAAGAAAACCGCAGCGCTTCTCGTGCCGAACGCGTCTTTCGGCGGCGCCGAGAAGGTCATCTATGCGGCCTCGCGTGAGCTCAGGGCCGCGGGCTACGAAACGCACCTGTTCGTGCTTGGCACCAGCCGGATGGACGTGATCGACGAATTCGACGCGAGCTTCGACTATGTGCATTTCTGGGATCAGGACATTCCGGCCTGGGGCGGTTCGGGTTCGTTCCTGGGGCAGGATTTCATTGCCGAACATCACGAGGTCGATTGGGGGGCGCTGAAGGGCCAGCTCTCCGGCTTCGACCTCGTCATCAACAACCACGTCATGGCGGTGCATCCGCTGATCGCGCGGCTGCGTTCCGAAGGCACGCGCACCGCCTGCTATCTCCATGTTATCGATAACACGCCCTTCAAGCGCCCGGCCGGGCAGCCTTTTGCGGCGATCGCACACGAGCATTGCTACGACGCCTTTCTCACCTGCTCGGAACAGCTGAAGTTCTATCTGCACAGCTTCGGTGTTCCGCTCGAAAAAATCTACGCCGTTCCAAACGGCGCCAGTTTCACCGTTCCGCCCAAAGTGCTTGCCGACGTGCTGCAGGTCAGACGGATCGAGCGCAAGGACGACCGTCTGCGGCTGCTCTACATGGGCCGCCTCGACCAGCAGAAAGGCATCGACCGGCTGGCCGCGACGATCGCGGAACTCAGGGCGGCGCGCGTGCCGTGCGACGCCCGCGCGATTGGCGGGGAAATTCTGGCCGACGCCTCGTTCTCCTGGACGGACCGGCTGAAGGACCTCGGCGTCGACGTGCGTCCTCCGGTCTTTGCCAGCCGCGACCTGATCAAGGCGCTGGGCTGGGCGGACGTTTTGGTGATGCCATCGCGCTGGGAAGGCGCGCCTTTGATGATCGCCGAGGCGCAGCAGCTCGGTTGCGTGCCGATCGCAACGGCGGTGGGCGCCGTCGACGAACTGATCGTCGATCGCGAGGATGGCATCCTGATCGATGCATCCTCCGACCCGCAGGTGGTTCGTGACATGGTGAAGGCGATCGCTGAGGTTGCCCATGACCGCAACCTGCTTGCACCCATCATGGAAGGTTGCCTTAGAACGGCGGCGCGTCGGGCCTGGTCCAACTCCTTCGCGGAGTTCCTCGGCTGGTGCGATAGCTCCGTGAACAATTCATCGCTTTCGCGCGCCAAGGTGATCCGGGCACGTGAGACATCCAATGCCGGCGTCGCAGCCGCAGGCTGATCGATCCGGACGACTTTTCAAAGAGAAGGGACTAACGCATGCGTCCAAGAATCCTCCTGACGGGCATTCCTGGTCATTACACGCGCCTCGCCAATGGCGCGAATGGCCTGTCGGTTTCCTATTCGGAACGGCAGAAACAGCCCGAATCCAAGGACGAGTTTCTTCAGGAGCTTCGCAACATCAGCAACACCGGCAACTATCTGATCGGTGAGGGGGCACTGCGTGCCATCGCGCCCCATGCCAAGCAGATCCCGTTCTGGCATCTCTACAACAGCCACAAGAACGGCAGCGGCTTCGAAGAGTTCAACAACAATTTCGATATCTGCGTTTTCACCTGCGCGAACCTCTTGCGCAAGGGCCTTTCGGCGGATGCCGAAGCCGATGTCCTCAGCAAGCTCAAGATGCCGATCGTCATGCTCGGCATCGGCCATCAGAACCGCAAGGATCTGGAAACCGGCCTGCCGGAGGGAACGAAGCGGCTGCTCGACGTGCTCAAGGACCGCGAACATTATTTCCTGACCCGTGGCTACGAAACGGCCGGCTACCTGAAGGACCAGGGCTTCAAGTACGTTCGCCCGACCGGCTGCCCTTCAGTCTACTTCGCGCCGAACAACATGCGCGCGTCGATGAAGAAGCTGCCAAGCGTCAAGATCGGCCAGGCAAAGACGATCTTTTCAGGTTATCTCGGCGCCAATCACGATTGCATCGTCGATGCCCTCGCGCTGAACCCCGAGGGAGCAAAGCCGCAATATGTTATCCAGGATGAGTTCCTGCACTTCGACATGAAGGTCGAGCCGGATGCCGATGGCAGAGTTTTTGACTCCTGCTCGGGAAAGATGCTCGGCGATCTCACCTTTCCGGGCTCCGAGCGCCAAAAGGTGCCGTTCGACGTGCGCACATTCTTCGATACCAACCAGTGGCGCGCCTGGGCCTCGCATATGGACTTCAACTTCGGCCGGCGGTTCCACGGCTCGATCATCGCCATGCAGGCGGGTGTGCCGAGCCTGATGGTGGCAGTTGACGACCGGATGCGCGAAATGCTGGGCTTTACCGGCCTGCCGTCGGTAGAGGTGCAGGAACTCGAAAAAGCTGAAAACCGTGCGGAATTCGTCGCCAGCCATCTGGCCGGGCTGAACGCATCCGAACTCGTCGACCGCTACTCCGATCGCGAACGCAACTTCCGCTCTGCGCTGCGCGAGATCGGTATCGGTCAATAAATCGCCGATGCCTTGGGTCGGATCGGCCCGAGGCGTGAACGCGATCGATTTTCACAGGTTCGGGCGGGACGAGGAAGGCCGCGAAGGCGTTTCCTCGTTCCGCTCTCACTCTTCGCCAACTCTCGTCGGCCCGTCCAAAAATCAGGTGTAACGATGCGTATCCTGCTCACCGGAATCCCCTCCTACCTCCAGCGTACCGTCTCGCGTGTTTCCGGTGCGACGGTCCATCACAAACCTTACTTCGATGATATCCGGAGCAAGAAGGACCTGGTCGACCAGGTCAAGAAGATCGCCAACACCGGCAACTACCTGATTGGCGAAGGCGCGGCCCATGCCCTTCGCGGTCATGACGTGACCTATGTGCCGTTCTGGCACCTGGTCAACAGCCGCGGCGCGAACGACGTCTTCGAAGCCCTGAATAAGGAATTCGACATGTGCGTCTTCGCCTCAGCGAACCTGCTTCGACCCGGCTATTCCGCCGATCTCGAGGCGGACGTGTTCGAGAAGCTGAAGATGCCAGTACTGGTGATGGGCATCGGCATCCAGAAGCGTGAGGGGCTCAAGGAAAACCTGCCGGCCGGCACCTTGCGGTTCCTCGAGGTGTTGAAGAAGAAAGAGAGCTTCTTCCTGACCCGCGGCTACTTCACTGCCGAGTTCCTGCGCGAGGAAGGCATGAAGTTCGTCAAGCCGACCGGCTGCCCGTCGCTCTTCTTTGCGCCGAACGAGATGCGACGCTCGCTGACGTCCCTTGCCAATGCTGATCTTGCCTCGGCACAGAAGCTCGCGCTCGGCGGCTATCTCGGCAGTGTCGCCGACACGATCGTCGATGCCCATGCGCTCCTGAAGCCGGAAAGCGTCGCGAGCTACGTCATTCAGGACGAGGTGGTTGCGTACAATCTCACGCTTCCGGTCGACGACAATGCGCCGGTCTATGATCGCTCCAGCGGCCGCATCACCGGCAAGACCGAGTACAAACATCAGGAAAAATGGCAGCGGCCGAATGAGCTCCTGGTGTTCTTCGACACCAATCAGTGGCGCGCCTGGTCATCGAGCCGTGACCTTTGCATCGGGCGGCGGTTCCATGGCTGCGTCATCGGCATGCAGGCCGGCACGCCGTCGCTGATGATCGCCGTCGACGACCGCATGCGGGAGATGCTGGAATTCATCGGCTTCCCCTACATCGAAGCGGCGGTCTGGAACCGTGAAGCCGATAAAAAGGCCCATCTCGCCAATTTCCTCTCGAAGATTGATGCTCAGGCGGTCACCGAGCGGTACTCGGCATGCGAGGCGAACTTCCAAAGTGCGCTCAAGCAGGTTGGCCTTTAATCGTCGGGCAACGAGGGCAGCGCTATCGGCGCTGCTCTTTGTTGCCCTGGCGTGCTGCGCGTCGTTTGCAGGCGCATCATCTGCGCGCGCCGATAAAACCGCTACCGCCCGCATCGGCATCAATCGGCTCAATCTTGCCTGGCTCGATCGCGCGGAGCAGGAGCGCGTGCTTGGCGAAATTGCCGCCAGCGGCGCCACGCATGTGCGTCTCTCCCTGTCTCGGCCGGTGGACAAGAGCATCGAGGCGCTTGATATCGCCAACCGCCTTGGGCTGCGGATTCTGCTTGAAATACAGCTCGCCAACAAAAGCTATTACGCCGAAACAGTGCGCCCCCGATCCGGCCTTGGCCGCATCTGGGATATCAACCGGTTGTCGGATCTTGATCTCGACCGTTATCGCGCGGGGCTCGGCGATGCGCTGAGGCGTATCGATGCGCTGGGCATTCGCCTTGACGCGGTCGAGCCGGGCAACGAGATCAACCTTGCCGGATACAATGGTGACCTGGCTGTCTATCAAAAGCCCGGAAGGACGACGCCGCGCAAGATCAGCGAACTCGCGGACCGCGCCGCTTTTGAAAAGGGCCTGGACAATTACATCGCGGCACTGAAGATCACGCGCGACGAATTGAGGGCGAGCGTCAACAGCCGCGATGCGGCCATGATCTCTGCCGGTCTCTCGGACATGGGGCCAAAGGAAGCAGACCGCCAGGGTATGGAGCGTCTTGATCCGGCCGAGATGATCGGGCTCCTGAAGGCCCGTGGCATGGACGAGCTGGTCGACGCCTATGGCATCCATATCTATCCGGCCCGCAAGAACCCGACAGCGATCCAGTCCGTCGTCACGAAGCTTCTCGATTTCTGCGAACCGGCGGGCCAGGGGCGTCCGTGCTGGGTGACGGAATGGGGAATTGCCAATACTGCGCGCGCCTGCCCGGTGGACGACCGCGAGCGCGAAGGCGCGATCGCTGCCATGCGGGCAGTCTTTGGCGATTTCGCCAAGGCGAAACGGTTGGACGCAGCCTTTTACTACGACTGGGATACCCAACAGACCTACCGGCTCTGGCGCTGTGGCGCTTTAAGCCCGGCGGGTGCCTTGGCAATAGAGCCGGAGAAAGCCGACTGACGCAGACCTGGCGCAAACGTCCACTCAGGTCAGCCGCCGCGCCGCTTCATCGGGTCAGCGGCGTGCAACACGGCTCGCTGCAGGTTCCAGCCCCTTGCCACGGTAGGTGACAGGGATGCCGAGCTCCTCATGGGTGCGGGCCAGCGTTTCCAGCCAAGTTGCAAGCTCGTCCGGGACCTTTTCCTCACCGGTTTCCATCGCCTCGATCCAGGCCAGGTTGCAATGAAGGGCGCTCGCCAGATTGATCGGCGTCCAACGAAGAACAAGAAGGCATTGGGTGAAACGGGCGGGGGTCATCGGTTGTGCTCAAGGTTGCATATGGAAAGATGAGCAGCCTTTACACGTGGAATTAAGTCAAGGTGATGACTTGCTGAGCCCAAAAGCCCTGATCTTTTCGTGAGTTAGATTTGAATGGGCAATATGCCGCAGTGCAGCATGCCGTAAACGCTTCTCACCCTGCATTTGTAGGGCGAGTTCTGGTGCGCCAGTCGAAGAAAAGGTGCTGGACAAAAGAGCTGATGACCGATCCTCAAGACATTCTCGGATCGCGGCCGGTGCAAATCGCGCGTCTTTGAGGTTGAATGCCGCAAAGCTGAATGACTGATTCGGTCTTAGGCAAAGCGCTGAGGCGATCGACCGTTGCATGCACCCCTTTATCAGACCGCGATCAACATAGCCGCAAAGGCTGCGTTCTATCTGTCGCTGGCGATGCTGCTTCCAGTAGCAATCGATCTGTTAGACGGTCATCCCAACTGGAAGGTGTTTGCCGGTTCGGCATTCGTCACGGGGGCGCTGTCGCTTCTGGCGATTGCCGCAACGCAGGGCGGCTCGCCGCTTTTCAGCCGCAAGATGGGTTTCCTGGTCGTAAACCTTCTTTGGATCGTCGTCTCGCTCGTCGGCGCCATGCCCTTTTGGCTGTCGTCGCTGAAGCTCGACTTCGCCAAGGCCTTCTTTGAATCGGTTTCCGGTATCACGACGACGGGCTCGACCGTCATCACCGGTCTCGATCATGCTCCGCCTGGCATCCTCCTCTGGCGCTCGCTGCTGCACTGGCTGGGCGGCATCGGGATCGTTGCCCTCGGGCTCTTCGTCATGCCCTATCTCCGGGTCGGCGGCATGTCCTTCTTCAAGATGGAATCCTCGGATACGACGGAGAAGCCCTTTGCCCGCATCGTCACCTTCACGCGCGCCTTCATCCTGATCTATATCGTGCTGACGGTCACCTGCACGATCATCTATTCCTATCTGGGGATGAGCCGCTTCGATGCGCTGAACCATGCAATGTCGACGATCGCGACCGGCGGGTTCGCGACCCATGACGCCTCGCTCGGCTACTTCAAGAGCTTGCCGATCCTCTGGGTGGCGACGTTTTTCATGACGCTGAGCAGCCTGCCGTTTTCGGTGCTCATCCTCTTCATCGTGCGCGGCCGGCTCGACACGCTGAAGGACCCGCAAATCATCGTCTTCCTGTCCTATCTGACGGCGCTTGCGCTGGCGGCAAGCCTCTATCAGCGGCTGGTCAACGGGGTAGCTGCCAATGAAGCGCTCGCCCATGCGTTCTTCACCGTCTCATCGATCCTGTCGACAACCGGTTTTGCCAGCGACGACTACATGCTCTGGGGGGAGTTCATCGTTGCACTTGCCTTCGCGGCCACCTTCATGGGTGGCTGCTCCGGCTCGACGGCGGGCGGCATGAAGGCCTACCGCTTCATCATCATCTTCAATTCGATCCGCGCCGGCCTGTTCAAGCTGATCTATCCCAACGCGGTGCACACGGTGCGCTACGGCAAGACGCTCGTCGATATCGACGTGCAGCGCACGGTGTTCATGTTCTTCACCGCCTACATGTTCATCTGGGCTTTTGGGAGCCTGGCGATGGGGGCCATGGGCTATGACCTCATGACGGCCGCGTCAGCCATTGCCACGGCGCTATCGAACGTCGGCGCCGGGCTCGGCCCGATCATCGGGCCGGCCGGCAATTTCTCGACGCTGTCGGACCCGGCGCTCTACCTCCTGTCCGTCATGATGCTGCTCGGCCGTCTGGAGATCCTGACGGTTCTCGTCATCCTGACACCGCTCTTCTGGAAAGATTGAACGAGAGATCGGGATCGGGCGGTTGTTGCGTCAGGCGGCCTCGCTCTTGCGGTGCATTCCTGAACTTTCGAGGTAGTACTTCTCGTATCGATGGCGATAGTGCTCGGCCCCGCCGAAGTCGCTGTATTTCGCCAGTTCCTGCATGTCTGTCTTGTTGAGGATGACACCAAGGATCTTGCCGTCGATCTGTGGCTCCGAAGTCAGCAGATCGCGTACCAGCCGCGACGGTGTCCGTCCCCATTCGGCAACGAAGATGAAACCGTCGGCGAGCGGCGAAAAGGCCTTGGCATCGACGACCGGGGCCAGAGCCGCAAGATCGACAACCACGTAGTCGAAGGACTTGCGGGCATTGTCGATGAGCTCGGCCATGGCCGGGGACGCAAGCAGCTCATGGCTGTCATGGGGATTGCTTCTCGCCGACACTTCGCCACCGACCGGAAGGATCGCAAGTTTCGTTTGCTGATCGATCTTGATGCCTGCCGGCCAGGAAGATTCGCCGGTCAATGCCTCCACGAGCCCCGACTTCGGCGCCGGATTGATCATCTTGCTGAGCCCAGGCCTGCGGATATCCGCGTCGATCAGCAGGGTCTTCTTGCCGCTCGCGGCAAGAAGCGCCGCAAAGTTTGCCGCAACGATCGACTTGCCCTCGTCCGGTACGGCCGAAGCGATGCCGATCACCCGCGAGCCGTTGCCGTTCAAGATCCGGTCGCAGGCGAGTTTCGCATTTCGGAACGTTTCCGCGAAGGACGAGCGGGGCGCGTCGAGCACGATGCGGCTGAGGCGTTCGAAGGGCATGGCGCCCTGCGCCGGTGGTTGCGGCACCCTGTTCTTCATCAGCTTGGCGCGAACCAGATCCGCGGCACCTGGTTGACCCGCACCGATAAGAGGCACGTAGCCAAAGGATCGGTGGCCGAGGATCGAGCGCACGTCGCTTTCCAGCCGGAAGGTTCGCTCGCGAAACTCCTGGAAAGCGGCGAAGGCGCCGCCTGCCATCAGGCCAAGCACGGCCGAAAGCGCCAGAACCAACGTCTTCTTCGGGCTGGAAGGCGAGGCGGGAACGCCGGCTGTCGATATCACTCTTGCCTTGGCGATCGGGAACGAGCGCTGCTGGGAGGCCTGTTCATAGCGGTTGAGATAGGTCTCATAGAGCGTCTTTAGCGCCGCCGACTTCTGCTCGAGCTCACGCAGATGCACGAGCGAAAGGTTCGCATCGGAGTTTCGGCCGGTGGTGCCTTCGATGTTCTCGCGCAGCGACGCCTCTCGGGAGCGCGCCACTTCGTATTCGTTTCGGTAACTCGCCGTGAGCTGCTGCAACTCCTGGAAAATCTGCCGGCTGATGTCGGTCTTTTCCTTGCGCAGCGACACCGCCTGGGGATGATCGGCGCTGAAGCTCTGTGTCACCTCCTGTTCACGTTTGCTAACGGCAAGATAGCGGGTCCGCAGGTCCCTAATGACCGAGTTGTCGCCTTCCTTGGCGGAAATCGTCGCGTTCTTGACGGCAGTCTCCGGGCCCTGGTCGATGATTGCCTGGAACTGCTTGTAACGCGCGGATGCGCTCGCGGTATCGGCCTGGGCGATGATCAGCTGGCTGTTGAGATCCGCAAGCTGCTGCTCCGACATCAGCTCGCCCCTGGCAAGCGTCAGGCCGTTCTCGCTGCGGTATTTTTCAACCTCGAGCGAAGCGGCCTGCGCGCGCTGCCTAAGGTCAGCCAGGCGTTCCTGCAGCCACACGGACGCACGTTCCGTCGCCTCGAAGTTGGCGTTCAATTGATCGTTGAGATAGGCGTCTGCATAGGTGTGAACGATGCCGGCAGCCAGTTGCGGATCACTGGAGCGATAGGCCAGCGAGATAACAGAGCTCCGCGTCACGCGTTCGACAGCCAGTTGTTGTTGTAGCAGTGCTGCTGCCTTTTGCCGCCGGCCATTGCGGGCCATATCCTCGGAAATCTCCGGCCCGCTTAAAAAAAGGCCCGCGACGGACTTCAGCCCATCCTTGGCGACATCGAAGGCCGAGCGCGGCGGATTGAGGACGGTGTCGTTGTCGGCAAGGTTCATCTTGTCGACAACGCGCAAGGCAAGTTCGCCCGACTTCAAGATCTCCACGGCACTCGCAATCTGAGTGTCGAGCAACTGGGCATTTTGCGGCGTTGTCTGTTCCTCGGCAAACTTCGACAGGTTCTCGTCGAGCAGGATCTGCGTCGCCGACGTGTACAACGGCGTTGCGAAAATCAGGTACGCGATGCCGAGCCCGACGAAGAGCGCCACAAACAGGCCGACCATCCGGGCGCGTCGAACGACGACCGAGAAGAGGCGGTCGAGGTCGATGAAGCCATCGGGTTCCTCCGCGTTTCGCGGTCCGCCGCTGTTGAAGGGGAGGCTTCTTTGGTTCATTAGCGCTCTGTCCGTTCACTTTAGTCTGAAGGCTGGCGCCCCCTTGGGGAGGGACGCCTTAGCCAGTTATGCCGCGCGGATGCGGCCTTCATGAGACAGGACCATGTCCTTGACCGATGCGTAGACCGTCTCACCGAGATCCTCGCGTGCGAGCGCGAAGGCGACGTTGGCGGCGACAAAGCCCTCCTTCGAGCCGCAGTCGAACGTGCGACCGTCGTAAGGATGGGCATGAAACGCTTGATTTTGTGAGAGTTTCAGCATTCCGTCGGTCAACTGGATCTCGTTGCCCGCGCCCTTTTGCTGGTGGGCGAGAATGTCGAAGATTTGCGGCTGCAGGATGTAGCGGCCATTCAGATAAAAATTGGAAGGCGCTTCACCAATGCGCGGCTTTTCTACCATCTGCGTGACTTCGAAACCGTAGGGAACGGTGGCACCCTTGCCGACGATGCCATATTTCGATGCGTCTTCCGGCGCGCATTGCTCCACGCCGACGACGTTGCCGCCGGTCTGCCGATAGAGGTCGACGAGACCGGCCATGCAGCCGCGCTGGCCGTAGCAAAGCATGTCCGGAAGAAGCAGCGCGAAGGGTTCGTCGCCGATGAGGTTGCGCGCGCACCAGACGGCGTGACCGAGGCCAAGAGGGGCCTGCTGCCGCGTGAAGCTGACGGAGCCCGCGCGCGGCAACATCTGCTCCAGTTCGGAAATCTGGGCGCTCTTGCCGGAACGTGTCAGCGACGAGATGAGCTCCGGCGCATCGTCGAAGTGGTCCTCGATCGCCTGCTTGTTGCGGCTGGTAACGAAAACGATGTGCTCGATGCCCGCCTGGCGGGCCTCATCAACCGCATATTGCACGACCGGACGATCGACGATCGTCAACATCTCCTTCGGTATCGCCTTTGTCGCGGGTAGAAACCGCGTTCCATTGCCGGCGACCGGGATCACAGCTTTCCTGACGGTCCTGATACGGTCCATGGTTTTATCCTTTACTTGCGTGCGGGCTTTCGCCCGAGGTGGATCGTTCAGCCGCCACCGGTGTGGCGGACTTCATGCGTGCAAGTGGCGCCAGCAGGCGGCGCAATCGCACGGCGATCGGCATCTTGAGATGTCGAAGCGCTGCGGGACTGGAGAGCGCCACCTGGGCGGCACTCACCAGAGATCTGGATTTCAGATGATCGACGAGTCTCAGGAAGGCGTGCGCCTCCCGAAGGCTTTTGTCGCGGCGGCGCTGCATCGCCATCGCCTTCGGGTCTATCGTGTGATTGGCAAGGAATACCCTGTCAGCGCCGATCATCGCTTCGACATGGCGAAGTTCGAGCACACGCGAGATCGAGCCCTCGCGGATGTGATAACAATACCCAGCGCAGGGATCGACAGTGCAGCGTCCGCCAAGGGCAAGCGCCGAGGCGAGCAGAATGTAGTCCTCGCCAATCCGGACGGTGTCCGCGAAACGCAACCCATGGCCGTTCAGGAAACGACGCTCGAACACCGGCTTCATGTAGCCGAAATTATAGGTCGAGCGGAATAGCACATTGGATCCGATAAAGGCCGCAAGCGTCATGGTCCGATGGCGCGCAAGCAGAGCGTCGGGAAACATGCGCTCCACCCGGCCGTCCAGCTTCGCGACATCGAGATTGTCGACGACAATCTGGGCGTCGGCAGTGGATGCCAGGCCGATCATGCGCGCGAGCCGTCGCGGGCTGACGGTGTCGTCGGCATCGAGGATGGCAACCCAGGTGCCAAGGGCGGCATCGAGCCCGGCGTTGCGGGCCCCGCCCGGCCCGCGGTTCTCGGTCAGTCGCAGCAGCTTCAAGCGCGGATCGGCGATCCCTTCAACCACGGCGCAGGTGTCGTCGCTGGAGCAATCATCGACGACGATCACCTCGACATCGACATCCTCCTGTGCGAGTGCACTGTCGATGGCACGCCGGACGGTGGCGGCCGCGTTAAATGCCGCGATGACAAAACTGACGTCGGGGGCGGATCGCGTCATCAGGCGGTCGCTGCTCCATATTGCTGAAGTTCGCGCACCCCGAGGAGCCCGCTGACGACGCCGGCGTGCATGACTGCGCGCAGGGCGTAACGCGAGCGCGCGATCGGCGATCCCGCAAGAAGCAGGCTTGCGATCGCGCAGTAGCCGGATTTCGCCGTCGCGCGGGCAATCTCGGCCATTCGCTTGCGGGGTTGACCCCGCACGCTCAAGAGACGGCCATGGGTCTGTCCGGATCGGAAGCGACGCTTCGCGAGCCAGGTGAGCCGTGCCCGCTTTTCGGGGACCGGTTCAAAGACCAGGGCGTCTGGCGCATAGGCAAGGTGTCCGCCGTCCGCATGCATATGGCGGAAGAACTCCGTATCTTCACCGCCCGAGCGCCCTGATGCCAGATTGAACCGCCTGCCCGAGAGGACCGGGCGGGTGAGGTCGAGCAAGGCATTGCAGGTGTAGCCGGTGCGGATCTCACCATTGACCCAGACCGGACGGGTCGAGTGAAAGTCGCCGCGGCGCATCCAATTCGGCGCCGACAACGTATATTCGGCGCGAACCGGACCGAGCACGACATCGGCGCCCGTCGCGCGGGCAGTCTCGATCAGTTGCGCAAGCCAGGTCCTCGACACCGTTTCGTCGTCATCGACGAAGGCGAGATAGTGATTGCGGCTGGCGTCGAGGCACGCGTTGCGGGCGATCGAGATGTTCGATGCCGGGCAGTGCAGATAGAGGATCTCGAAAGGTGTGGTCGGGCGCATCTGGTCGACCAGCGCTTCAGCGCTCGGCGTCGCATCATTGTCAGCGACAATGATGCGGATGTCAGCATCATCAGGGACGGCAAGGAGGGCGAGGGAATGCAGCGTTTCCGCAAGCTCCTGCCGGCGGAAGGTGCAGACGGCTATATCGATCTGCGTTCTGGCATACGTCATGGTCATGGCATCACCCCGCGCTTGCGCGACGCGAGCAATTCGCGCCAAAAGCCAGCCGACCACGCAAAATGCATGACCATCGCCGAAAGAGCAGCGAGCGGGCCATAGGGGTTCTTCTGGCCGAGTGCCATCCAGATGCCATAGCCGATGCAGGCGGCGGCCCAGAGGACCACGGGCAGGACCGCGAGCCAGCTTATGACGGCCAGCAGCGCGCCGATCGCAACTGGTGCAACCGCAAGCGGCAGAAGCTGCCGCAAGCTCGGCCAGGCGCGATGTTTCAGGGCGTTGCGCGCGCGCCCACGGCCATAGGCGAAATACTGGCGAAAGAGCGGGCCAACCTTTGCGCGGGGGTAGTAGACCATGCTGGTCCGGTCTGTCATCCAGATGCGATAACCGGCTTGATGAAAGCGATAATCGAATTCGGCATCTTCGTTGTGACTGAAGATTTCGTCATAACCGCCGATCGCCTGAAAAGCGGAGATCCGCATCAGCGCATGATGGCCGTGGTCGGCCCAGTGGCTCGTCGCGCCAAGCCGGTGTTTTGCGCCGCCATTGCCGAGCTTGGAGTTCTGGGCACAGGCGGTCGCCTTTTGGAACGGTGTGAAGCCGACGGTCTGCATCGCCACGACGACGGAATCGGCGCCGGTTTGAAGCGCCTCCTCGACGAGGCGCTCGCAATAGTCCTGCGGATAGGTCCCGTGGGCGTCGATACGGATCAGATAGTCGAAGGCGGCGCCGAAGCGGGCGACGGCGAGATTGATCGCGGCACTCTGGATGCGTTTGGGGTTGTCGAGGGCAAGAACCACCGGGTCCGTCTGGGCGAGGCGCGTTGCGATATCGCGGGTGCCGTCGGTGCTACCGCCATCGACGACCACGATAGCGCCGTTGAGGCGTGTTGCCGCCGGTTGCAGCGTTTCGACGAGTCCCTCCAGATGTTCTGCCTCATTGAGGCAGGGTATGACGATGAGGGTTCGTGTCGAGACCGGTGTATTCGTGCTCATGACAATCCACCTTCGTTCTGGGGAGCTGCGGTGTTTCGGGGCGTTGGCGAGAGCTTTGATGCCATTAAGGATGGAGCCGAGGTTGCAGCGGCCAGGCGTCTGACAAGATCCGCACAGTCACTGCGGCTGAAAATCCAGGTTTCCGGCGCGCAAGCCGCAATTCGCCTCGATGCGTCCACGTAGCGTTCCGACGTTGTCGCGCTGAAAAGAGCTTCGAGCGCTTCCGGCTCGGCCTCGTCAAGCAACATGCCAAGCCCGCGTATCGCGAGAAACCGCGCTGTTTCGGTACCACGCAGCGCGATCGGCACCCGCCCGAAGCGGCAACCTTCGTAGAGCCGGTTCGGCAGCAGCCATTTCGAATTCTGGCCTTCCTCGAAGAAGTCGATCGCCCAGGTAAAGTGCACGTCGTCATAGATCGCGTTCAAATCCTCGGGGCTGCGGTAGGGCCCGTGGAAGTGCATGAACGGCTCATTGCCGATGAAGCCGTCGAAGTCGTCGAACTCGGAATGGGCCGGCCGGCCGCGCAGCACGATCTCGAAGCGCCCCTCCATTCTGCGGGAAAAGGCCGATAGCAGTGCCAGCGACTTGCGGCAGCGCAATGCGCCGAACCAGCCGATCCGCCACGGACCATCCTCAGGTGCCACTGCGGGCGAAACCGATGGCCGCGCGGTTTCTTCATTGAGTTCGAGCACCTTGTTCTCAAGCAGCATCATCGGCGCCGAGATCCCGGACAGCGGGCGGAAATAGTGCTCGACGAAGGCCGGCGAACTGGTGATCAGCAGCCGAACGTCCCTGCCGAGGAATGCTTCGCTCGCCCGAAGCGTCCGCCCGATCATATCCGGCCGCAGGAGAAGGCGGTGAATGTCGAGGCACTCGTAGACGATAGGCACGTCACCGCCGAGGAGATCGACTGCCTTGCTGGCAACAGCCAGCATGTCGAGGTTGCGGGCAATGATCAGATCCGGACGTTCAACGTTGCGCAGTGACTGCTTGAGCGAGAGGCGGCTTCTGGCGACCGCGCTGATCCGCTGGAAAAAGCGCCCGTCATGGGTGACACCGAGCTCGATGGGCTCGATACCTTCGATGGTCGCAAGCGGATTGGCTCCCCGTCGGAACCCCGCGACCCTGACCCTTGCACCACCGGCAAGCAGCATCAGAACGCGCCGACGAACGGCGGGGTCGGCAAGATCCTGGGCGAAATAGAGTATCTGCAGCATGTATATCCGGTTTTCTGCTCGGCTCGAGCCGAACATGGTTCAAAATTTTGCGCTTGCGGCGTCGGCCGCGAAGGCGGTTCCCGATCGACGCCTAGTTCGTTCGGCAGGCGACCGACTCTGCGAACTGGCAATCCCCTCCCGGCGCGGTGAAGGCGATGCGATCGATCTGCATGGTTGCAGGCCCCTTGTAGGCAAAGGTGCCCATCCAATCCGTCAGCGTGTCGGTGCCCCAAAGGCTGAAGAAGATCTTCTGAGGATTGGTCGGGATTTTCGCGGGATCGGTGACCTCGTGCACGAGTTCGCCATTGACGTAGTAGCGGATCCGCTCCTTCTCCCAGACGAAGGCGTAATCGTTGAAGCCCTGATTGGCGCCGCCCGGCACGTCGGCAAGCTTCTCGTTGCCGCCCTTGGCCGAGACATATTGGTTTATCTGAACCTTTGCCGTGTTCTTGCCGAGGACCTCGAAATCGATCTCGTCATGCGGCTTCTTGTCGGCCGGACCGATATAGGTGAAGAACGCCGAATTCAGCCCTGAGCCGTCGGCCGTCTTGATGCGCGCCTCGTAGGTGCCATAGCCGAAGCGCTTGCGCGTCTGGATTTCACCGCAGGTGTAGTTGCGCTCGCCGAGCTTTCCTTCCTGAAAAGTCAGTTCCGCAATACCGTTCTCGACCCGCACCTGGTTCTTCGACCAGGTGCAGTTTTGGTGTGCGCCATTGTTCCAGCCGTCCGAGACGTACCAGACGGACGTGTCGAGCGTGTCGAAATTATCGAGGAAGGACGTGGCCGAACCGGTTCCTTCAGCGAGCGCCGAACCGGAAAGGCCGACTGTGAACAGGGTGAGCAGGGCGAGGCGGTGAGGTCTTGGAGATCTCATGGTCAGGTCCTTTGTTGAGGTGACGGCTCGGAGCGAACGGTCGGTGCTCGCTCACTTGCCTTGAGGGTGGATCCGGTCCGGCTGCCGGTGAGAATAGCGGTCACGTTTGGGAGCCAGCGCCGGGCGAGGGCGTGGGCACAGGCAAGCGTCGCGATCGCGACGAATGGAGCCGTGCAGTAGAAGGTTGGATAATACGCGACATCCATCCGGTTCCAGATCATCCAGAAAAGGACCAGCAGCGGGAAGTGCGTGCAGAAGATCCAGAAGCTGAGCCCACCGACGCGGGCCAGGGAGGCCCCGATGCTCGTTCGAACAAGAAGCGCGGAAACGGCCCAGGAGCCGGCGATGCCGAAGAGCGCTGTCAGGCTGCGCAGCATATCGAGCCATATCGGAAAGTCCGGACCGTATTGATAGAGCAGGGCAGAGAGCAGCAGCGCGGCGGCGATAAACGCAACGACAATCGCCCAGGAGAACCGGTCGAAACGGCGAATGTCGACCTCATGCAGGCTGAGGTAAATGCCAGCGCTAAATCCGAGCAGGATCGATTTCTTCAGGAAAATCCCATTCGGAAACGGCAAAACGACATAGACCAAAAGCACCGCAAGCGTTTGCGCCGGATAGCGCTTGATCAACCACGCAAGTGCCGGCGAAAGCACGATGCAGAGCAGCAGATCGCGCAAGAAGTAGAGCGGCAGATTGATCGGCATGCCTTCAAGCGCAAAGACCAGGGTCAACCATTCGCGCGCGTTCGCATCGGCGACATCGGGCAGATAGCCCGAGCTGATCTCCTCGCCCTGAGCAACGAATACCAGCGCGAGAAACGCTCCATTCCAGAGCAGGAAGGGCAACAGAACCGTTCGCGCCTTGGTTTTCAGCGTTTTGCGATAGTCGAAACGGTCGAGACCACGGCGAAACAGAAGATATCCGGAGATGGCGCTGAGACACGGGACACCGACACGAAAGAGGCTGTCGCCCAGGAAAACGCGTAGCCAATCGAAGCCGCCGTAATTGCCGGCATAGGGACTGGTCGCCGGATCATAGGGAACGTGCACGAACACGATGCCCGAGATCAGTACGATGCGCATTAGATTAATCCGCGACGAGATGTTCGCGTTCACATCCACGATGTCCGTCACCCCTATCTGGCAGCACGTTTTGAGGCGGCCGTTTCAACAGAGCAGACCAGAGCCCGCAGTCCGTAGGCTAGGCCCGGGCGCGGATGAAAATATGGCGCCGCAGCAAACGAATCGATCGCCGTTTGCTGCGCTGCGACATCCTTGTCCCTGGTCGGCCTAGGAAAATAGGCCTAGGTGAGGGCCGGGGCGGCAGGAAACGACTGTCTTCCCCGTTGGTTATGGTAAATAACCGGAAGCTGAAATTATGATGCCTGTGCTTGTGCCGGCGGCCGTTTCGCACTGAAAACGTGTGTGCTTTTTCTTTCTCTCAATCAGCCAGAGAGATGGTGTCCGCGAGTTTCCGTGCCGAAATGCGGCGAGGGTGAGGCAGTTTCCCCGTGTGTCATACGACGACTACTCGGCTGTGGCGCGCACGGAGGATGGCGCGCCGCGGCTGCGCGCCATGTCGCGAAGCTTTGCCAGTAGTGGCCGCTCCGTCAGGAATACCAGGGCGAGATAGATCAGCGAACCGATCGCGGTCCCAGCAAGGACTTGGAGAAACGGGTTTGGAAGATATGAGCCATAGAACTGCAGCAGCAGCCTGACAGCGATGGCCATCGCGAAAGCGGACGCCAGCGGTCTGACCGAAACCAGGAAGCCACGCAGGAACGGCAGGTGGTCGGCGCGGAAGACGACCCAGGAATAGCCGACAAGCGTCACGAGATTGACGAGGCAGAGAGCAATCATTGCCTCAACGAGCGAGCCGCCAATCGCGCCATAGGCTACGGCGGCCGTGGTCGCAATGGCGCGGATCAAGGCCCACCAGAAGAGGATCGTGCCTTGGCCAATGCCTTTGAGATAGGGGATATAGGTGCTGCAGGGCGTCAGCAGTCCCTTAGACAAGGCAAGCAGTCCCAGCACCGGCCAGGCAGCGGCCCATTGCTGGCCGAAGAGCACGAGCATCGCCGGTTCCGCAAGCGCCCAAAGACCAAACATCATTGGCGCCAGAAGAACCGTCGTGACCTGTGTGCTGAGCAGCAGCGCCTGCGAACGCCGTTGGCGATCCTCGCCCATGTGGCTGAAGGCAGGAAAGAGCACGCCCATGACCGCCGAGAGCACGATCTGGTTGGGGATGCTGGAAAACCGGTTTGCGGCCGAGTAGGCGCCCGCATCCGAGAGCCCGAGATAGCGGCTGATGACCACCATCGGCGATTGGAAGGTGATGAAATTGGCGATCTCGGCGCCCATCATGCCGAAACTGAACCGGCTGAGCGAAAGCACGCGGCGCGGGGAAAACACGAGCCGGGGGACATAGCCGGATACGGCATAGAGCCCGGCGAGGCGAATGACTGCGGAAACGAAGAGCTGCGCCAGCAGCGACCAGACCCCGAACCCCAGAAGTGCCGCGCCGACCGCGACGAGCGCGCCCAGGATCTCCGAGAGCATGGTCCAGATCGCGTCCTTGCTAAAATTCATGCGCCGGGCCAGCAGCGAATAGGCGACGTCGCCCGCAAGCTGGAGCGGAATGAGAAGGCTCATGATCCGCAGCAGATAGCCCGCTTCCGGAGCGCCAAGCAGGTTTGCGAGCGGATCGGCGAAGGCGAAAAGCCCGAGCGCCATCAGGAGCGAGACAGCAAGATTGGCCCAGAAGGCGGAGTGTATGAGGCTCATATCCTCGTTGCGCTGGATGATCAGCGCAGATGCAAGACCAGCGCCGCCGATCATGGCCAAAAACTGCACGACGGTCAGCGCGACCGCAACGGTTCCGAACTCTTCCGGGGTCAGGATACGCGCCAGAATCGGCACGGTGACAAATTTCAGCCCGAATGTGCCTGTCTTTGAAAGGACGCTCCAGCCGACATTCCGAGTCACAGACTTGGCGTTTACGTTTGAAGGCATTGTGAGCATCCTGTGATGCCTTTGAAGGATTTCCGACAAAGGACAAGCGCTAGACTTGAGGTCGAACCGCGGTGGGAAGGGACCAAGCAAGACTCTTTTAGAGAAACCGCAGGGGCGAAAAGATGGCGAAGCTGACTGTTATTATTCCCTACTATCAGAAGGAGCCTGGTATTCTTCGACGCGCGCTCGCGTCGGTCTTTGCCCAGAGCTTTCAGGACTTCCACGTCCTGGTGATAGACGATCAATCTCCCTATTCGATCGATGAGGAGTTGAAGCCGCTTGCCGACGACGAGCGCGCGCGTGTGACGGTGATCCGGCAGGCAAACAAGGGCCCCGGTGGCGCCCGCAACACCGGGCTCGACCATGTTCCGCTCGATGCCGAGTTCGCAGCGTTCCTCGATTCCGACGATGTCTGGACCGACGATCATCTCAAGAATGCCGTCGAGAGCATGAACGGTTTTGGTGCCGACTGCTATTGGGCGTCGATCACCGGCAGCGAGGCGTTCTACTACCACTTCGGTGTTGCCGACCTTGAGGCGAGCGATACCGTTGTCCGGTTGCAGGAGAGGCCGCTTGTCGTTGAGATCCCGGACCTATCCAACGTGATGCTTCGGAATTGGAGCTTCCTGCATCTCTCGTCGATGGTGATTGGTCGCAGTCTATTCGAGACGATCCGTTTCGACGCGGAACTGCGTCTGGCGGCGGAGGATGTCCTGTTCTTCTGCGACTGTATTCTGGCTGCCAAACGTGTGGTGCTGTGCGATGCGCCTGGCGCTAAGCGCGGCGAGGGGATCAACATCTTCCATTCGATCGACAACGATTCACCGCAGTTCCTACAGCAGCAGTTCAACACCTTCGTTGCATTGGAAACGCTTGAGCGCCGCTTTTCGCGCGAGCCTTCGGCGATCGCCTCTATCCGCTCTTACCAGCATACGGCGCGCCGTCAGGCGCTCTGGAGCCAAGCGCGGCGGCTCAAGCGGCGCAAGCCGCCGCAGTTTCAGTTGCTAGCGCGCTGGGTGCTCAGGGATCCGAAGCTGTTGCGAAGCGCGCTGGCGCTTGCCGCTGGAAAATTATCCCGTTCGCGCTGATCCGAACAGAAACTCCTTTGTGGAGGAACAACAGGCCGTCGGACGCGGCTTCCGATATCTCGCATTCTGAAAGAAGGGACCGCTTATGAAACCCTATTACTGGGAATCCCAGCACGGCAATTTCGGCGACGACCTCAATCTCTGGCTATGGGATTTCCTGCTGCCGGGCTTCCGTGATGTTCATGAGGACATCCTGCTGGTCGGCGTCGGCACCGTCCTCAACCGGGCGCTGTTGCCGGACGGCATCCGAAAGCTCGTGATCGGCAGCGGCTACGGTTACGGCACGTTGCCGGATATGCGAAACGCTGCGGAATGGGACCTCCGCTGCGTGCGTGGTCCGCTGACGGCCGAAAAAGTCGGGCTTCCGCCGGAACGCGGCATCGTTGATCCGGCCGTCATGGTCGCGGACATGCCGGAGTTCCAGAACTTGCCGAAGCTCCATAAACGCAGCTTCGTTCCGCATTGGGAAAGTGCGATCGCCGGCATGTGGCCCGTCACCTGCGGCACGGTCGGTCTCAACTATATCGACCCCCGCGGCGATGCAAAAAGCGTGATCCGCGAGATCGCGCAATCCGAGTTCATTGTTGCGGAATCAATGCACGGCGCGATCCTTGCGGACGCTTTCCGCGTGCCGTGGGTGGCGGTGACGACCTCAGACGGCATCAACAGTTTCAAATGGAACGATTGGGCGAAAACCGTCGGCGTTGCCTATCAACCGCGCCACGTACCGGTCTCGAGCCGGACCGAAGCCATCATCAAGGGTACGCGCTTCTGGGGCATGGGCTTTGAGGCGCAAACATCGCCAGGACACCCGAACCGGCGGTCAGTCGATGATGACGTGATCGTAGCGACAAGAGAGCCTCGGCAGACTTTCTTACGCAGTGCCGCCAAGCAATTTCTTGCAGCGCCATCGACGCTCGCACTTTGGCAGGCGAGCCGGGCGACGCCGCAATTGAGCAGCGATGCCCGCCTTGCGGAGCGGAAGGAGCGCTTTCACGACGTGCTGGCGGCAGTGCGGCGCGCCTATTTCTGAGAGCGCCGATCAGCCGTGCGGCCATGGCAGCGTTGCGGCGCCTGCGGCCGTCAGGGCCGGTTCACGGTATCGGAGAGCAGATAACGTAGCCCTCCTGATCCCCCGAGCCCGATCGGTTCTTCGCGTGAATGCCGGAAACGTTCGGTCTTGTCGGCTAGGATGCCCATGGTAACCGCTGCAATCGCCTCAGGTTTCCGAAGCAGATAACCGATCGCAGCCTTCGCGCCCTGCTGGTTCTTCAGATCGAGAAAGTGCCGGTGCTGATAGCGGCCGCGCACATGCCGCTCATGCCGACGGATCGCAGCGGTTGCTTCTCTGTCGAGACTGGTTACGGCCAGCACGTTGCGATCGGCTTCATAGAGCCGTTTGAGATCCTCGGTTCGATGGCTTCCGCTCAGGGAATTGCTGCGCACGATCGCAGCATAGCCGCAGCTATGGATGATCTTGTAGCGCGCGCCCTTCGCGAGCGCGCGCAGGTAGAGATCGTAGTCTTCCCCAAGGCGAAGTGTTTCCCGATAACGGATGCTGTGCCCCTCCAGGAAGTCGCGACGAACCAATGGCTTCAAGAAGCCAATCTCGCCACGCCTCGCGTTGCGTCGCGATATATTGCCGTCGACAAAGTCGATGAGATGGAGATTTCGCGGCTGGGGCGGGAAGTGGTCGATGACCGCGGGCGCGGCGCTGGCCGCCGCCTCGTCCATGAACGCAATATTATCGGCGATGAAATCCCAGTCTTTTTCGCAGAGCAGGCGGCCAAGACGGCCCGGCAGGAAGAAGTCGTCCGCATCGAGCACCGCCAGCACCGGCGATCGACTGACCGAAATCGCATGGTTGCGGGCAGCTGCTGGCCCACGATTGCTCTCGAAGCGTATGACCGTCAGTCGTCCCGATTGATCGTCGGCGTGCCGTGCCGCGGTTGCTGTCTCGTCCGCGGAGCCGTCGTCGACGACAATCACTTCAGCGGTTTCCGGCTCGCGGAGCGCTGATGCGATGGCGCGGGCAATGGTTGCCTGGGCATCCTTGGCAGCGATGATAACGCAGACCTCTGGCTTTGCAGCAGGCGTCATATTTGCGGCAGTCGTCATAAGGGTCTCCGGCCTAGCGTCTCGCGGACGATGCGGTACCGCTAGTCGCCTCGGGCGAGGCGCTTCAGTTCACTTCGCACAAGCCTATCAATGTTCCCATCAAAGGAACGCTATGAGGCCGGCACGGCGCGTTTCCGTCGCCGCGCGGCGCACAATGCCGGGCGATCATGTCGCGATCGCGTCAAAGGAGGGGCATTTTTTGGGAACCGGTGAAGACCGCCGGCCCGTCACGGCTAGCGGTTAAGATGGCCCGGACGGTTCAGAGGAGCGGTCTTGCCGCCCGCTGTGTCTTCGCCGGGCGATCGCGACATTTCAGCGGCCTGCCTTTCGCTCTCGCGGGCTTTCTTCCAGACAAGGACGATAATGGCGAGGAAGTAGCCAAGTTGGATCAGGACGGCACAGATTGCGGTCTGGATCAAAGTGGGCACCAGCGAGCCGTTGAGGACGTAGGTGACAACAGCAAATATCGTCAGGGCGCCGAGCATGCTTACGAAGACGCGTGGTGCATACATGGTGTCAACTCGCACTCGGTGCTATCGCTGGAGTCATCATCTGAACTGGGGCCTTTCCTCCGCGGAGTTTCAATATATTGGCGACCGTCGTCGGCATCAACCGACAATGGCCGGCGAGCAGATTGCCCATTACGTCATCAAAATCTTTATGTCGCGTTTCGAACAGGTACGCGCGAATCAAAATCAGTTGACCGTGGGTCTCGTCCCCGCGCCGGCCGCGGCCTTGGATGCCGCCTCTTCCACTTTGTGTAGGGGCGAAGCATTTGCGACCGCTCGCCGGTTGCCGGCGTGAAGGCTCGGTGATCAACTTTTGTTACAAGTTTGCCCGGTCGAGAGGAGAGATGTGTGCGTCGCGAAAACTTGATGCACTGCAGCATTGCTTGACGAAAATTCGCGTCGACTAAATTCCTGTGGCACAGACAAGCATCCGGAAGCTGAGAGAAAACATTAAGCTGCGAAGCTCCCACCACTTTTCCCTCAATGTAATTTCGAAACGCGAAAACAATACAACGGAGCGTGCAGTGTGAGACTTATGCTCTCAATAATATAGAGGATCTCCGCCAAGAAATATTACATATTCGAATTCGATTATATACGTCGCCTGCCGTTCCGAGGCGGGGTCGCCATTATTTCGCCTTCAAAAAGCAAATCCTAACGAGACGTTCATTCTTCGCAATGAGCGCGCCCCGCCGTGGGCTAAGGGCCCCTCCCTGGGGAGACCGACCAATCGCCAACGTAAATGGAGTCATCTCTATGAAGTCTGCGACCAGATCGGCCAGTTCGCCGTTTTTCAGCGCCGCAGAGACTGCGGTCTTTCCGCCCGTGGGCGGAATTTCGAAGCGTGGCTTCGATGTTCTTGCAGCGTCATTGGCGCTCGCTTTCCTGAGCCCGCTCTTTCTGATGCTGATGGCTCTCGTCAAGTTTTCCGATGGGGGCAGCGTCTTCTATGCCCACCGCCGGATCGGCCACAATGGAAGGTCGTTCCGCTGCCTGAAGTTTCGCACGATGCGCGCCGACGGCGATCGAGTCCTGCAAAAGCATCTCAGAAGCAATCCGGCCGCCTACGAAGAGTGGCGTGCGACACGCAAGCTACAGAATGACCCACGCGTGACCGTGGTTGGTAGCGTCCTGCGCAAGCTGAGCCTTGATGAGCTACCGCAGCTGATCAATATCATTCGCGGAGAGATGAGCATCGTCGGCCCGCGGCCGGTGGTCGAAGACGAACTCGAACTCTATGACAGCGCTGCAGTCTACTACCTGCAGTCCCGCCCAGGTCTCACCGGTCTTTGGCAGATCAGCGGACGCAACGACGTCTCCTACCAGGCACGCGTCGCGTTCGACATGCACTATGTGCAGAACTGGTCGCTGCTGACCGATTTCTCCATTGTTGTGAGAACCATACCCGCCGTTTGCTTTTCGCGCGGCAGCTACTGAGGAAACAGCGCCCCTGACCTCGCGCGGCCCCGATAGGGACGCGGGGCCGGCGCCTTCATTTCGGAAAGTCCAAATGAAACAGCACGATTTGATAGGGAGATCCCGTATTTCCCGCACGGTGCCGTCTTTCCTGCACCAGGCTGTTCTGTTGGTTGCAGTCATGCTCGGCGCCGCTCAGGCTCGGGCCGAGGAGTATCAACTCGGCACAATGGACAAACTTAAGATTCGCGTCGCCGAATGGCAAACGGCCGAGGGAGCCGTGCGCGATTGGTCGGTTGTCAGCGGCGAATATACCGTCGGCCCGTCCGGAGCATTGTCGTTGCCCTTTATTGGCGACCTGCCGGCAGCTGGCAAGACGACCACTGAGGTCGGAGAGGCGATCGGCGGAAAGATGCAAACCCTGTTCGGCCTGCGCGACCGTCCGTCGGCCTCGGTCGAACTTGCGCAGTATCGCCCGGTCTATCTTGCAGGCGAGGTCCAGAAGCCCGGCGAATATCCTTTCGTCCCCAACCTGACGGTACTGAAGGCCGTGAGCCTTGGTGGCGGGTTGCGTCGCTCGGAAAGCGGCCAGCGTTTTGCTCGCGATTACATCAATGCCCATGGCGAATCGAGCGTCCAGACGGCGGAACGCAACAGGCTGTTGATTCGTCGCGCCCGGCTCCAGGCAGAGATCGCCGACAAGGGGGGCATCGAACTGCCAAAGGACCTCCAGGGCGTTTCCGGCATCGACAAGCTTCTTGCGAACGAGACGGCTCTGATGGCCTCCCGTGACCGGAAGCAGAAACTGCAACTGAAATCGCTCGCCGATCTGAAGTCGTTGCTCGAGAGCGAGATCCAGTCGCTGGCGAAAAAATCTGATACCCAGAACCGCCAGCTCGAACTGGTGATGGAAGATCGCGAAAAAATCGAGGGGCTGGCCGAGAAGGGGCTGGCGCTTAGCCAGCGCAAGCTGCAGCTGGAGCAGCGGGTGGCTGAACTGCAGGCGGCAGTGCTCGACATCGACACGGCCTCGCTCAAGGCCAAGCAGGACGTCAGCAAGGCGGCGCAGGACGACACCAATCTGCGCAACGACTGGGACGCTCAGCTGGCGCAGGATCTGCAAAACACCGAGGCCGAGCTCGATACGCTATCCATCAAGCTCGGTACCAGCCGCGACCTAATGGCCGAAGCGTTGCTGCAATCGGCTGAAGCGGCGCAAATGAAAGACAACACGGCAGAGGCCGCCATTACCTATTCGATCATTCGCGAGCGCGACGGTAAGCCGACCGAAGTTGCGGCGGATGAGAACACGCCGGTCCTGCCCGGCGACGTGATCAAGGCCGAAGCCAATCTGGCAACGCAATAGGATTGGTCGTGAAAATTTCGAAGGCGAGCTTGATTTCCCCTGATCGCAATGGTGTCTATGGCACCGTTGCGATCGCGCTATCATTCTTCGTCTTCGCCTATTCCTCGCGCTTCGGACAGGCATCGATCCTGCTCTACTATGCGCTGTGGCTGCCATTGGTGCTTGTCGACTACCGTCGCGTGCTCGGCAACTATGGCTGGCGTCTCTGGATCCTCGGCTTTGCCGTTTTCGCCTGTCTGTCGGTTTTCTGGTCGGCGGCACCGTCGATAACAGCGCGTGCCGGTATCCAGTACCTCTCACATGTCGTCTGTGCGCTCATCGCCATGCGGCTTGTCAATGTCAAAACGCTGGCACGCGGCGCAGTGGTCGGGACCGGTGTCGTGCTCGCCTATTCGCTGCTCTTCGGTGTCTATCATCTGGACCCACTCGACGGCACCTACAGTTTCGTCGGCGCCTTCGCCTCAAAAAACCAACTGGGCTTCTATGCCTCGCTCGGCATCTACTTTGCCTTCGTCGCACCCGTGGCGCTCGGCGAGCGGGGTCTGTGGCTGGCAGCGTCAGGCACGGTCGGGCTGCTTTCAGCTTATTGTCTTTTGGCTTCGCAATCCGCCACATCGGTGCTGACCACCGCCGTGATCGTCGGCCTATGGCTCTGCATGCGTGTCGTCGGCCTGTTGTCGCCGAACCATCGTAAGGGCCTCTTTCTCGCCGCTGCCGTCTGTGGCGTGATGGTGGCGGTCGCGGCTGTCTATGGCGGTGGCGTCGACTTCATTCTCGGCCTCTTCGGCAAGGATTCAACACTCACCGGACGAACCTATCTGTGGCAGCAGGGCGTTGAAGCCGCCATGGCTTCACCCGTTGTCGGCGTTGGCTATCAAGCCTATTGGGTCCAGGGGTTTTCTGAGCCGGAGCGGCTTTGGGAAGAATTCTATATCGCGACACGCTCGGGTTTTCATTTCCACAACACCTTTATCGAGGCGATGGTGGAGACCGGCGCGATCGGGCTCGTTCTCCTGTCGGGCATCCTGCTGGTAACGGTTCTTGGCCACACCAAGCGGCTACTGACGGCGGACCATGACACGCAATCCTCGGTGCTCTTCGGTATCGCGGTGCTGTTGTTGATACGCTCCTTCGTGGAGATCGACATCCTCAATCCGTACCACGTCGGTTCGTTCTTGCTCTATTTTGCCGCGGGCAAGTTGACGCTGCCGCAAGACAGCCGGCGGCGGCCCGCCGAGGTCCGCCCTCAGCTGCTTATTTCACACGCCCCACAGCTGCTGAAGTACCGATGAACCGGTGAGCGGAGGTAGGATGACGACGATTTTCGGCATTCAGTATTTGCGGGCGGTTGCCGCCCTCGGCGTCGTCGTCTTCCACGCCGCGGAGCGGACCGGGTTTCACTTCGCGATCGGTTCGGCCGGGGTCGATGTCTTCTTCGTGGTCAGCGGCTTCATCATGTGGGTGATCAGCGCGCGACGGCCGATGTCACCGCTCACCTTTCTGCGCGATCGTATCCAACGGATCGCGCCGATCTATTGGCTCGCAACGGCGGTCATGGTTCTTGGCGGCATTGCCGGCCTGTTTCCCAATCTCATTTTGAGCATCGGTCACGTATCCGGTTCGTTTCTGTTCATTCCAATGCGCTCTCCGAGCAACGGTGAAATCTGGCCGGTTCTGGTGCAGGGCTGGACTCTGAACTACGAAATGTTCTTCTACGCCGTCTTCGCCATGACGCTATTGCTGCCGCGGTCGCGACGACTGTTTGCGATGACAACGGGATTCCTGATGCTGGTCACGGTTGGCCAGGTGTTCGGCAGCGACAATGCGCTTTTCCAGACCTACACCCGGCCGATCCTTCTTGAGTTCGTAGCGGGCATGATCGTTGCCGAGCTTTGGCTCCGGGGGAGGGTGCCGGGCACAGGTTTCGGCCTGGTGCTGATCGCGGCGGCGGTTACAGGTTTCACCGCTCTGGCCGTCCTTGGCCTGCCTTTCGACGAACTTGTTCTCGGCCCCTTGGCCGTAATGCTTATGATCGGCACGCTGGCGCTCGAGCCAGGCGGTTGGTTTCGTCCACGTGGACTGGCGGTGCTTCTCGGCGATGCGTCCTATTCAATCTATCTCTGGCACACCTTCGCCATTTCAGTCGTAGTCAAGGCCTGTGCGCTGGTCGGTGTGGGCCCGCTGCCGTCCGCGCTCCTTGCCGCCGCGTCGGGGACAGCGCTGGGCGTTTGTGCCTATTGGCTTGTAGAAAAGCCACTGACGCAGCGCCTGCGTTCCGGGCTCTTTTCGAATCCGGTGCAGCGCCCGGCCTGACAGCCCGCAAACGACCCGGTGCGGCGATGGTTGCCGCACCGGATGCCCATACAGATCTCAGATGCCCTGATTGCGGCGGGAATGCCAGTTCCAGGCCGTGCGGGTGATGTCGGTGAGATCGTATTTCGGGACCCAGCCGAGAATGTCGCGCGCCTTGTCGTTGTTGGCGACCAGCGTCGTCGAGTCGCCCTCGCGTCGGTCGACGAGGTCGACCTGGAACTCACGCCCCGAAACGTCGGAAATCGCCGTCAGCAGTTCCTTGACGGTCGTGCCGGTGCCCGTTCCGAGATTGAGTTCGACGCTCTCGCCGCCGGCAAGCAGATGCTCGACCGCGCGAACGTGTGCGTCGGCAAGGTCGAGCACGTGGATGTAGTCGCGCACGCAGGTGCCGTCACGCGTGTCATAGTCCGTGCCGAAGATCTTGAAGCTCTGGCGCCGGCCAAGTGCAGCATCGATTGCCAGCGGGATCGCGTGCGTCTCGGGCTCATGCCATTCGCCGATGCGGCCCTCGGGATCGGCGCCCGCAGCGTTGAAGTAGCGGAGAATTACGGAGCGGAGGCCCTTATATTGTCCGTAGTCCTTCAGCGCCTGCTCGCACACCCACTTCGTCCGGCCGTAAGGGTTGATCGGCGCCTGGCGGTGCTGTTCATCGATCGGCACGCTCTCCGGCAGACCATAGGTGGCGCAGGTCGACGAGAAGACGAACGCCTCGACGCCAGCGGCCAGGGCGGCGGACAGCAGGGTCAGTGTGCCGATCACGTTGTTGTCGTAGAAGGAAACCGGATCCTTCACCGATTCCCCGACCTCGATCATCGCGGCAAAATGCAGAATGGCGCGGGGTTTATGGCGTGCAAGCACCTCGTCGAGCCGCTTGCGGTCGCGGATATCGCCCTTTTCGAGCACGCCCCATTTGACGAATTCCTCGTGGCCGTTCGACAGATTGTCATAGACAACGGGCTCGAACCCCTTGTTGGCGAGTTCGAGGCAGGTGTGCGAGCCGATATAGCCGGCACCGCCGACGACGAGGACTTTGTTGCTTTCCATAATGCTTACGATCCTTGGGAGGTTCAAAGGAATTGCCGAGATTTTTCAACGGATGATGACAATGTTGTCAATGCCGCGCGCAATCAAGCATGTGTCCATGTCGCGTGTGTGGCGGTGGTTATCAGTGTGTTTCTTTCCACACAGGTATGACCCACAGCCCCTCGAATTCGGTGGGAAAAACACAGGAAGGGACAATTATCCCCGTCGTGGCGAGGCGCTAGATGCTTCTTTCCGTTCGGCCAAAACATATAGCATATTAATTTACTAGATTTAATTGATAATGGCGCCCACGGTCGTACCATAGCCTTCGGATTTTTGAAGGAAGGCTCTCATGACGACGAAACTGAAACGGCTGGCGCTCACCCTGGCGACCCTTGCAACTTCCGGCCTCATCCTGTCAGGCGCCCAAGCGCAGGGAACGGAACCGGTCAAGGGCGGCACGCTGATCTATCTGGAGCAGCAGGCCCATACCAACCTCTATCCGCCGGCCGGGGGCTTTTATCCGAACGGGGGCATCCTCAACCAGATCACTGACAAGCTGACCTATCAGAACCCGAAGACGCTCGAGATCGAGCCGTGGATTGCCGAGTCGTGGACCGTCAATGCGGATGCGACCGAGTACACGTTCAAGATCCGCCCAGGCGTCACCTTTTCCGACGGCACGCCACTTGATGCCACCGCGATCGCGAAAAACTATGATGTCTTCGGTCTTGGCAACGAGGCGCTGAAACAGCCGGTTTCCGAAGTCATCAACAACTATGAACGCAGCGAAGTCATCGATCCGCTGACCGTTAAATTCTACTTCAAGAAGCCGTCGCCGGGCTTTTTGCAGGGCACGTCGGTCATCGGCTCCGGTCTTGTCGCTGCGAGCACGCTCGCATTGCCTTTCGAAGAACTTGGTGACGCAACGAAGATCATCGGCTCTGGTCCGTTCGTGGTCGAGAGCGAGACGATCGGCAAGGAGCTGAACCTCACGGCGCGAGAGGAATACAGCTGGGGCCCCGCCAAACTTGAGCATCAGGGCCGCGCCTATCTCGACGGCATCAAATACATCATCACCGGCGAAGACAGCGTGCGGATCGGCGCATTGCTTGCGGGTCAGGCTGATTTCATCCGGCAGGTCCAGGCCTATGACGAGAGCCAAGTCGAGGCACAGGACTACCAGATCTACGCACCGTCCACGCGCGGCGTGAACAACAGCGTCGTCTTCCGCCCGGACAACCCGCTGGTGGCCGACGTCAAGGTACGTCAGGCACTGCTTCATGCGACCGACACCAAGGAGATCGTTACGACGCTCTTTTCGGCCAATTACCCACAGGCAACGTCGATCATCGCGTCGTCGGCCCTCGGTTACAAGGACATCTCGGCCAAGCTTGCTTTCGATCCAGAGAAAGCCAAAGCCCTTCTTGATGAGGCCGGTTGGTCGGTCGGCGCCAATGGTCTTCGTCAAAAGGACGGCAAGGAGCTGGTGCTGACGGCCTATGAATCGCTGCCGCAACCGCAGAACAAAGAGACGCTGCAGCTGGTCGCCCAGCAATGGGGCAAGATCGGCGTGAAGCTGAGCGTGCTGGCCGGCGACAGCGGCAGCAAGACCGTGGACGATCTCGATCCGCTGAAGACGCCGGTTTCTCCGGCCATGGTCGGTCGCGCCGATCCGGATGTGATCAAGAGCCAGTATTATCCGAAGAACCGCGATGTCCTGCGTCAAAAAGGCGGGTTCAGCGACAAGGTCCAGAGCTTCGTCGACGACAAGCTGAATGGCTTGCTCGAGGCGCTCGCCTCCGAGCCGGATCGGCAAAAGCGGTTCGCGATCGCGGGTGAGGTCCAGGACTACGTTGTCGATCAGGCCTATGCGATCCCGATCTTTGAGGAGCCGCAGGCCTATGCCGGCGCGCCCTATGTCCAAGGTGTCGCGTTTGAGGCCGTCGGACGCCCGAGCTTCTACAGCACCTGGCTTGCCGAACATTGATCGGTCCCGCGGCCAACGCGATCACGTTGGCCGCCCTCATCCTTGAAATCCGCATGCAAAGGAACGGATCATGTCCGCCTACTTGCTCAATCGTGCTGCACAAGCCCTGTTCGTCCTGTGGGCCGCCTTCACGATCTCCTTCGTGCTGCTGCAGGCCATGCCCGGCGATGCGGTCCTCATTAAGTTCCAGAATCCGGACCTTGGCCTGACCGCAGCGCAGGTCGCCGAAATCCGATCCTCGTATGCGGTCGACAGCCCTGTCGTCGTGCAATACCTGCGCACGATCGGTAACTTCCTGACCGGCAACTTCGGCTATTCGGTTCAGGCCGGTGTTCCGGTTGGCAGCCTGCTCGCCGCACATCTGCCAGCGACGCTGATGCTCGCCACGCTCGGTTTTCTCCTCGCCTCGGTCCTCGCGGTCATCATCGCCTTTCTCTCCAGCCTTACGCCACTCGCCTGGCTGCGAGGCGCGCTGCAATCGATCCCCTCGCTCTTCATTTCGATCCCGACCTTCTGGCTCGGGATCATGCTGATCCAGATTTTCTCCTTCCGGCTGAAGCTCGTGCCGGTCATCAATCCCGGCCCGTGGCAGGAACTGATCTTGCCCGTCCTGACGCTCGCCGTGCCGATCTCAGCACCGCTCGCCCAGGTGCTCGTGCGCAACATCGATGACGCGATGACCCGCCCCTTCGTCGCCGTGGCACGCGCCAAGGGGGCGAGCAGGTTCTGGGTCCTCTCGCGACACGTGGCAAAGAATGCGCTTCTGCCGACACTGACCATTGCCGGCGTCCTTCTCGGCGAATTGATCGCCGGGGCCGTCGTAACGGAAACCGTCTTCGGATTGAACGGCATCGGCGGCCTCACCGAACGGGCGGTCGGTAGCCAGGACGCGGCCGTACTCCAGGCCATCGTCGTGCTTTCGGCGCTAGGCTTCGTGATCATCAACCTCGCCGTGGACCTGCTTTATCCGGTGCTTGATCCACGTCTCAGGACAAAAGCTGGAGCCGCCGCATGACGACTTTCGATACGCTTCACAATGACGTCGTCGCGGAAGCAAAGCGGCAAGGCGGATGGCGTTCAGGCGCAGCATCGCAGTTGCGCCGCACATCTCCGGGGCTGGTCTTGTCCTGGCTTATCCTCGGCACGGCGTTCCTCTGGGCTGTCGCGCCATCGCTCTTTACCGGCTACAACCCGCTCGAAGGCGTCGGTGGCGAGCAATTAAGACGGCCCGGTGGCGAGCATCTGCTCGGCACTGACGCGCTCGGTCGGGATCTCTACGCGCGCATCGTCTACGGCGCCGTTCATTCACTGACGGGTGCCTTTGTCGCCGTCAGCCTGGGACTTGTGATCGGTACCGGTCTTGGCGTGGTCGCCGGCTCGGTCCGGCGCCGTCTGGACGACGTCATCATGCGCATCATCGACGTGCTCTTGTCGATCCCGCCGCTGCTTTTGTCGCTCAGCATCATCATCCTGCTCGGTTTCGGCACCGTGAATGCGGCAATTGCGGTCGGCGTCACGTCGGTTGCGGGCTTCGCCCGGTTGGCGCGCGCCGAAGTCGTGCGTGTGCGCCGCAGCGACTACGTCGAGGCCGCGTTTGGAAGCGGCGGCACCTTTGCAGCGGTCCTGTGGCGCCATGTCCTGCCCAATGCGCTCACCTCAGTTCTCGCTTTCGCATCCCTGCAGTTCGGCTCGGCCGTACTGCAGATCTCTACACTCGGCTTTCTCGGCTATGGCGCGCCGCCACCGACGCCCGAATGGGGGCTGCTGATCGCCGAGGGTCGCAATTACATCTCGACCGCCTGGTGGCTGACAACCGCTCCCGGCATCGTGGTCGTGCTGGTCGTGCTCGCCGCCAATCGCATCAGCCAATCCTTCGGAAAGACCTCAGCATGACCGTTGTAGCGAAACCGCTTCCTCCCGTTCTCGAGGTTGAGGGCCTGTGCATTGCCTATCGCGACGGTCATGCCGAGCGGCGCGCCGTTCACGATGTTTCGTTTCGCATCAATCCCGGAGAAGTCGTGGCACTTGTTGGCGAATCCGGCTCCGGCAAGACGACGACGGCGCAATCGATCATCGGCCTGCTGGCGGCCAACGGCAGGGTCGAAAGTGGCAGTATCAAGCTCAACGGAACCGATATCGCCCGCTGGTCGGACCGGCAGCTGGACACGGTGCGTGGCGTCAAGATCAGTCTGGTGCCGCAGGATCCGGGCAGTTCGCTCAACCCGATCAAGACGATCGGCTCGCAGATCGGCGAGATCTTCCGAATCCACGGAGCACTGCACTCTGAGGAGATCGAGGGTCGGGTGCTCTCTCTTCTTGCCCGTGTCGGCCTGAGCGAACCGGCATTGCGTGCGCGACAATATCCGCACGAGCTCTCAGGCGGTATGCGCCAGCGCGTCCTGATCGCGATCGCTATCGCCCTGAAGCCGCAATTGATCATTGCCGACGAGCCGACGAGTGCACTCGACGTCACCGTGCAGAAGCGCATTCTCGACCTCATCGACGAGCTGCGGGCCGAGTATGGCACTTCCGTGCTCCTGGTGACCCATGATCTTGGTGTTGCAGCCGATCGGGCAGATCGGCTCGTCGTTTTGCAAAAGGGCCGGATCCAGGAGCAGGACGCCGCCGGCGTCATTCTCGCTGCTCCGCGGAGCGCTTACACGCGGCAACTGCTGGCGGATGCACCTTCGTTTACGGCGCCAGTCAAGCGCCCGATCCGATCGCCTGGAGTAGGCGTTCAGGATGATGTCGTTGTCGTTGAGGGTCTTGTTCGGGAATTCCCTCGTGACGACGGTCGCGGTCGCCTGTGCGCGGTGAACGATCTGAGTTTTCGTGTCCGTCGTGGCACGACCCACGCTATCGTCGGCGAGTCAGGTTCCGGCAAGACGACAACGATCCGCAACATCGTCGGCTTCGACAAGCCGACGGCAGGCCGCATCGAAATCGACGGTATCGAGGTCTCCGGCCTGAAGGGGGAGGATCTTCGGCAGTTCCGCCGCAAAATCCAACTCGTCTACCAAAATCCCTACGGCTCCCTCGATCCGCGTCAGAGCGTTTTGCAAATCGTTACCGAGCCACTCTTGAATTTCTCACGGCTTGCGCGCGCCGATCGTGAAGAGAAGGTGCGGACGATCCTCTCCCGGGTAGGCCTGCCTGAGGACGCGCTGTTGCGGCGGCCGCATGCGCTTTCCGGAGGTCAGCGCCAGCGCGTCGCTATTGCCCGGGCGCTGGTTCTTGATCCGCAAGTGGTCGTGCTGGACGAAGCGGTTTCCGCACTTGATGTCAGCGTACAGGCACGCATCCTCGATCTGCTTGCCGAGCTCCAGAGCGACCTTGGCCTCACCTACCTCTTCGTATCCCACGATCTCGCCGTCGTACGGCAGATCTCAGACACCGTCTCGGTGCTGAAGGACGGGCGGCTTGTCGAGGGCGGAGTGGTTTCCGAGATCTTCGAGGCGCCGAGCAGCGAATACACCTGCGAACTCATCAACGCCATCCCCGGACGCACACGCCGGGCGGCTGCCTGACGTACCGGCACTATAGACAGGAATGACCATGACAGAGACGATCCCACGCAAACGCCTTGGCTTCTTCACACGCCTGCTCGACGACGTGCCGGCCGGCACGCGTTATTACTATGCCAAGGAGCAGATCGTGACGGCTGAGCGCTTCGGCTTCGACACGGCTTGGGTCGCGCAGCACCATTTCCATGCAGACGAAGGCGGCCTCCCGGCTCCCCTGGTTTTCCTTGCCCATGTTGCGGCTGAGACCACACGCATTCGCCTCGGTACCGGCGTCATTACCCTGCCTCTCGAAAACCCGATCCGGGTGGCGGAAGACGCTGCCGTCTTCGATCTGCTTTCCGGCGGGCGACTGGAGGTTGGCTTCGGTACCGGCGGAACGCCGTCCTCCTTCACGGCCTTTGGCCTGGAAAGCGCCGAGCGGGGTACAATCTTCGGCCGCCACCTGCAAACCGTACTGGACGCCTGGGCCGGGCGCGCGCTTGCCGGCGGCGATCGCCTCTATCCGGCAGCGCCCCAATTGCTCGACCGTATCTGGCAGGCGACGTTCTCGGTCGCCGGCGGCGAGCGCGCCGGCCGCGCGGGCGACGGGCTGATGCTGTCGCGCACGCAGCCGCGCCAAAACGACAACCCCAACGCCTCCTTGGCGGGCCTTCAGAACCCGATCATCGATGCCTACCTGCACGCGCTTCCATCGGGCCGCGCTCCGCGCATTCTTGGCTCCCGAAGCCTGTTTGTCGCCGATAGTCGCGCCGAAGCGCTGCGGCTCGCGGACGTTGGGCTGAGGCGGGGCGCTGAGCGCTTGATCGCCGCTGGTCACAAGGTTGCCGGCAACTCTCTCGCCGATCTGATTGCCGCTTTCGATGTGCATGTCGGCACGGTTGACGACGTCATCGAAAGCCTTGGCGCCGACGGGACGCTGGAGCGTGTCACCGATCTCGTTTTCCAGGTCCATTCGGTCGATCCGCCACACCCCCTGATCCTGCGCTCGATCGAGCTCATTGCGACCAAGGTTGCGCCGGCGCTCGGCTGGTCGCCGCAGGAAAAGTTCCATGCACGCCGTTTCGGCGCCGTTGGTTGAACCGGAGCCGAGCACCTGTAGTCCATAATCGCCAAGGAGACGAAGCCATGACCCTCACGTCACCCGATATCATCGACCTGCTTGCCGGCATTACTGCCGGATCGGCACTCGACCGCATCCGTGCGCAACGGCCGGAGACCCGCGAACAAGCCCAGAAGAGCTATCTCTCGCTCTTTCAACCGGAAGACTTCGGCGACGTGTCCGAGGTGGAGCGGCACGCAATCGCGAGTTTCGTCGCGGGCCTCCATCGCCAGGCGGACATCTATGAATTCTACACCAATCCGATTGAAGAAGGCGGCGCGAACCGCTGGCTGATCGAAGTGCTCAAGGCGGAGATCGGGGCAGGGCGGGCAACGGGTCCCTATGGCAACTATCCGATCGGGCCCTTGAACGCGGAGAACGCGCCCGGTCCGACTTATCGGGTCTCTGAGGCGAGCCGCCAGGCGATCGGCCGCAAGCTGTCGGCCGCGCTCGAACACGCCCATCTGCTCGTCTTTCATCTCCGTGACGCCAATCCGCAGGCACTTCAAGCCTTGCTGGACGCAGGCTGGACCACGAATGGTATCGTCACCCTGTCGCAGCTGGTTTCCTTCGTCGCGTTTCAGATCCGTGTGATCGCGGGTCTTTCTCTCCTGTCTACCGCATCGAAGCGCGCCGCCGCCTAAAAATCGAGAGGACCCGTGAATGACCGAACATGCCATTATCCCCGAGGTCGCCAACCCACCCGTCGTCTTCACCCAGGATGAAATCGGCTGGACACCTTGGCTGCAGCCTCTGGCCGAAGACGATCTGACCGAGCGCCATCTCAAGGGCCTCGTCGAAGCTGCGCGTGCAAAATCACCCTACTTCCGCCTGCTCGTGCGCGATCCTGAGGTGCTGGAAGCGCGCACCAAGACCGACAAGGACATCTTCTACAACACCCGCTCAGGCTTGCCGCGCGCGGAACGCGAGTTGGCAGCAACAGCAGCGTCACGTTATAACGGCTGCATCTTCTGCGCCTCTGTTCATTCGCGCTTCGCATCGCATCACTCGAAGCGCGGCAAGGACGTGCAGACGTTGCTCGACGATGGCGTCGAGGCCGATCTCGGCGAACGGTGGAATGCGATCGTTGCCGCATCTGTTGCCCTGACCGCAACACCACCGGCCTTCGGCGAGGACCACATCGCCAAGCTCGCGGCGGCCGGCCTGGACGAGTTGGAGATCGCCGACGTGATCCATGGTGCCGCATTCTTCAACTGGGCGAACCGGTTGATGCTGTCTCTGGGCGAGCCAACGCCGGCTTCTTGATCGCTGACGCCAGCAACGACAACGCATTCTACTTTGCCTAGACAAGGAAAAGCCCGCAACTTCTGTCGAAGTGCGGGCTTCTTGCATCCGGGTTTAGTCGGATTAGAAGTTACGCTGAAGGCGGACGAAGCCCGAAACGTAGTCGCGGTCGGTCGTAGCCGTCAGGTCTTCCTGGTTGTACTGAACCGAAACGCGGGTCGCGAGACCTTCGGTGATCTTGTAGTCGAGCGTAACGCCAGCGCGCCACTTGTCGAGATCGTTGTTGAAGTCGTTGCCGGTGCGCAGGCTATCCCAGTACTGAACGCCGGGGGTGATGGCGAGCTTGTCGGTGGCGTTGTAGCGATACGAAGCCGCAACGGTCCATTCCGAAGCCTTCCAGTAAGCGTTCGGGTTGGAAGCCCAGACGCCAGCGAGCTGGAAGACGCCCGGGCCGAGGTCTGCAGAGAGCAGAGCGCGGATCGCGCCTTCTTCGAATTCAGAGTCGTAGCCGCCGAGCAGGTCGAAGGAAACGCCGCCGAGCGAAGCCGAAACGATACCGGAAACGCCAACGCCGTTGTCGCGAGTGCTCGTGCCTTCGAGTTCGTCGACCGAGAT
>NZ_MBSO01000033.1 GCF_001695835.1 Ensifer sp. LC11
ACGATCGTGCTGTCGATCATCAGATACTGGTTGTCTCGATCAGCCGTCAGCGCCTCGAACACCCGCTCCCAGGCGCCGGCATGGCACCAGCGGCTGAAGCGCTTGTGCACCGTTTTCCACTTGCCATAGCGCTCCGGCAGGTCGCGCCAATGCGCCCCGGATCGCAAAATCCAAAGGCAACCATTGATAAACAGGCGATTATCCGAGCCTGTGCTCCCCGGATCGCCGATCTTGCCCGGTAACAAAGACGCAATCTTCGCCCACTGCCCATCGCTCAGCTCGTACCGCTTAACCGCCATGCAGACCTCCGTGCTTCAACACGGTGTCCTATGAATCAGCCATCGGCTGATTTGGGAATCCTGAATGTCGATCCGACCTAGGCCGGTGCAGCAGCTTACGCTCAAGCGCCGAACGCCGCCGGTCGTTGACCCGCGGCGCTCTTGGCTTTGAGGGCTCGCCTCGTCGCTGCGTGGTTACCGTGAACGGGCGCGCGGGCCCGGCTCCACCATCTTGCGATAGAGATGCCAGGTGGCGTGACCGAAAATCGGCATGATCACGGCGAGGCCGACGAAGACCGGTATCGAGCCGATCACCAGACCGGCGGCGATGATGAACCCCCACACTGCGACGGGCACCGGATTGACGAGGGTCGCCCTGATCGACGTTTCGACCGCCGAAACTGCGCCGACATCACGATCGATCAACAGCGGGAACGACACGACCGACGTCGACAGCACGATGACTGCAAAGACGAAGCCGACTGCATTGCCGACGAGGATCAGGTTCCAGCCCTGGTCCGTACCGACGATGCCGTTCCAGAAGGCGGCGATCGAATCCGGTGGTGTGGTTCCGAAGATCTGCACATAGAGCGCCTGCGCGACCAGCAGCCAAAGAATGAACACCACAAAGAGCATGGCCGCCACGGCCATGATCGAGGGCAAGGCTGGAGAGCGATGCAGGCGAAGCGCATGCGGCCACGAGTAGTCCATGCCCAGTTCACGCCGTCGGCTGATTTCATAAAGGCCGATCGCCGCCACCGGGCCAATCAGGGCAAAGCCTGAGGCAAGGGGATAAAGCAGCGGCAGCATGTTGGCTCCCGCGCTCCAGGTGATCAGGACGGCGCCGGCAATCGGGTAGATCAGGCAAAGAAAAACATAATGCGATGGCTTTTCGCGAAAGTCGTCAAATCCGAGGCGTAAGGCGTCAAATACATCCGCGACGCCAATCTTCTTTATTCCGGGATGGGCGACACTCGCGTCCGCTCCCGAAAGGACATGGAATGTTGTCATGGCTCACACTCCTCAACGAACCGAGCGGCCACGGAACAGCAATGCGGCGAAACCAAGCCGCACCACCCGCGACCGTCAGCCCGATTATACAGAAAATGAAACCGCTGTCGCCTTCCGGATGTTTCCCTAAATCGCCACCGTTCCAAGAACGTAGCCTGCAGTGCATTAAAGTGTCATGGCGACCTTCGCGCATCTTGGAGCAGGCGCGACGCTCAAGACCTTGACTTCGGCGCCTTTCAGCGCCAAATCGCGGCCACCATGAAAGTTTCAGACGCCCATATCCTCATCGTCCCAGGTTACACAAACTCCGGACCGGAGCACTGGCAGACCCGCTGGGAACGCAAAATGTCGTCCGCGCGCCGCGTTGAGCAGGCGGAGTGGGCAAAGCCCGTGCGCGACGATTGGGTGGCGCGAATGGTCGAAGAGGTCAACGCGGCAGAAAAGCCCGTGGTAATCGTAGCGCATTCGCTTGGTGTTGCGACGGCCGTGCACGCCCTGCCCCATTGCACGAAGCCGATCGCAGGCGCGTTTCTCGTCGCCCCTCCAGATGTGGCCAACCCGGCCATCCGGCCGAAGCATCTGATGACCTTCGGGCCCTATCCGCGTGATCCGCTCCCCTTCCCGTCGCTGATGGTCGCAAGCCGCAATGATCCGTTCGGTTCCTACGATCATGCAAGCGATATCGCCAACGCCTGGGGCTCGCTGCTCGTCGATGCCGGAGAATCCGGTCATATCAATACGGAGTCCGGGCATGGGCCGTGGCCGGAGGGAACGATGGTGTTTGCCCAGTTCCTCAGCCGCCTGAAGCCCTAAGCCATCGGGTCGACCTGTTGACGCCTTATTAATCCGACGTTCATTGTCCGCGGTCATCATCGACGGGCATGGCAGCGTGGCGTGTGCCTTTGATGATTCCGGCGCTGTCTAACCTTGATTTGCGGTCCGGTTGCCCGGCTCTTGCAGCTTGGCGGTGTGGCCGCAGACACTGGACGTAGGATAAGTGACCGCAAACGAAGGTCTCACCCAAGGCGCGCATCGTGCACCGGCGCATTCGGATGCTCTGACGCAGGCCAACCTGGAGCGGTTGCCGGCAGGCGCAATCGTTGTGGACATTCACGGACGGATCCTTGCAGCCAATTCCCGCGCCGCCGAACTGCTCCTCCGCCCACCGTCCCAGTTGCGAAACGCGTTCCTGCGTGACCTTGTGCCGGACGAGGCCCGGCCGCTTCTCCCCCCACGGGGAGCGTTAACGTCTCCTGAGACGATCCAGTTCCTCGGCCCCGCCGGCTGCCTGCCGATGCTCGTTGCCTGCTCGCAGGCGCGTTTCGGCGAACAGGATGACTGGTTGCTCTTGCTGCTGCCGGTCGATCATCTCGTCAACGAAATTGCCGGCCTAAGGAGCGACGAGACCCGCTGGAAATATGCGCTCGACAGCGCGCTTGAGGGCGTTTGGGACCACGATTTCGAAACCGGAGATCTGTTTTACTCAGCCACCTGGAAGCGTCTTCGCGGCCTGCCCGACGATGCAGCCGTCGACGGCGCCCTTGAAACCTGGATCCAGAGCGTTCATCCGGACGACCATGCGCATGTGCGCGCCGCAATCGAACGGCAGGATTCCGGCGAGGCCATCTTCAACACCTTCGAGTATCGTGAGCGCCACGCGGAAGGTCATTGGATCTGGATTGAAAGCCGCGGTGCGGCTGTGGCCTATTGGCCCGACGGCCGCCCCAGTCGGATCATTGGAACGGATACGGACATCACTGCCCGCAAGGAGGCGGAAGCCAGGCTCGAAGAGGTCTCGCGCCGGCTGCGGCTCGCCCTTGGCGTGTCGAAGATCGGCGTGTTCGATTTCAATCTCGACCTGAAGCGCGACGACTGGGATGAGCGCATGTTCGAGATCTACGGCCTTGACCCGGCCGAGGGGGCACCGAGCTCCGAGGTCTGGGAAAACTGCCTTCACCCTGATGATCGCGATGCCGTCATCATCAGGACCAACGAAGGCATCGCTTCCGGAAAACCCTATAGCAACGCCTTTCGCATCGTCAGGCCGGACGGTTCGGTCAGGCATGTCCGTTCGAATGCCGCGACCTACGTTGATCATCTCGGCGCTCGCAAGCTCATTGGCGCCAACTGGGATGTCACGGAAGACATTGCCCGGCAGGAAGAGCTGCGCCGGGCGCAGGCCTCTGCCGAGGCGCGCAACCGCGAACTTGAGCAAGCGCGCACAAGGATCGAATACAACGCGCTGCACGACTATCTGACAGACCTGCCCAACCGCCGATATCTGGATCAGATGTTGACGGAGAACGTTGCGGTCAACGCCATTCTGCATATCGATCTTGATCGGTTCAAACAGATCAACGACACGCTCGGCCACCAGGCCGGCGATGCGATGCTGACGCATGCAGCCGCCATCCTTCGTGCGCATGCTCGTCACGACGATTTCATCGCCCGTATCGGCGGCGACGAATTTGTCGTTCTCTGCCGCAGAAACCGCAACTTGCCGCAACTGACCGAGCTTGCCGAGCGGATCGTGCATGCCTTCCGCCGTCCCATCCCCTATGACGGCCAGCTGTGCCGTCTCGGCGCAAGCATCGGCATTGCCTGGAGAGGGCATGACGATTTCGATGCCAAGCAACTGCTGATGAATGCCGACATCGCGCTCTATCGGGCAAAGAGCCTGGGGCGCGACCGGGTCGAAGTGTTTTCCGAGCTCATTCAAACCCAGATCCTGACCGCCAAGAGGATCGGAGACGACATCCGCCAGGCGATCGAGGAAGGGCAGTTCACGGTCTACTATCAGCCGCAGTTCAATGCGCGCTCACTGGAGATAACAGGCGTCGAGGCCCTGGTGCGATGGAACCACCCGGAAAGGGGCATTCTTGCGCCCATCCATTTTCTCAAGGTTGCCGAGGAGATCAACGTGTTGCCGGCGATCGACCGGAAGGTCGTGGAGCTTGCCTATGCCGACTTTCAATCCTGGAAGCAGGCGGGTCTCGCCATTCCCAAGATTTCGGTCAACATGTCGTCTCCGCGCCTGCGCGATCCCGGGTTGATTGCCGACCTCGGCGCCATGCGGATCCTACCCGGTGTTCTTTCCTTCGAGCTGCTTGAATCGATCTTCCTCGATGATCCGGAAGATGAAATCGCCGAAACGATTTCGGCCCTCGGGAACCTCGGTATCGAAGTCGAGATCGATGATTTCGGCACCGGGCATGCGTCGATCATCGGCTTGCTCAACCTCAACCCGGCACGGCTCAAGATCGACAGAGCGCTTGTTGGCCCGATCACTGAAAGCACAAAGCAGGCCAAGCTTGTTCGAGCGATCATCGACATTGGTCATTCGCTCAACATCGAGGTCGTCGGCGAAGGCGTCGAAACCTGGGAACATGCAGCGATGCTGCGCGATCTTGGCTGCGACGTGCTGCAGGGTTACGCGCTCGCGCGGCCAATGGACCGTCCGGAGCTGGAGCAGCGTTTGCGCCGCGGATGGAAACCGGCTTTCGGTGGTGCGGACAAATAAAAACCGCCCGACCTGATGGGCGGGCGGCAATTCATCGGCGGCGCAAGCGCCTTGGGCTTACTTGCTCTGGATCTGCTGAATGGCTTCGCCAAGAAGCTCGAGCATCCGCGTGCGGATCTGCTCTTCCGTCTGAGCAACACCAGCTGCGTCGAAGTCCGCCTTGATCTTGCGCACGACGTCTTCGTGGCCAGCCTCTTCAAAATCCGCAGCGACAACTTCGCTGGCATAGGCTTCGGCGTCGGCCTTGCCGAGCAGGCCCGCAGCCCAGAGACCAAGAAGCTTGTTGCGGCGCGCTTCGGCCTTGAACCGCAGTTCCTCATCCAGCGCAAACTTCGCTTCAAAGGCTTTTTCGCGATCCTGCATCGTCGTCATCTATCGATCTCCCTGAGAATTCCATGCCGGAAACAGTTATCGCCATAAACCAAAACGGTCGTCAAACTGCAATGCGAAGTTTTCTGGTTTGATGACTTTCGTGTTACCCTAAGCAAATCAGGGGACTGGAAGACGCGCCGATTGTTAAATCCGTTCTTTTCAGCTAAGGACCCGCTAGAGATACTCCACGTGCGCGACCCAAGAGCGCCAAAAACACAGAGACAACATCCATGAATCGTCGCCGCCGTATCTACGAGGGCAAGGCAAAGATCCTCTATGAGGGTCCGGAGCCGGGCACGCTGATCCAGTTTTTCAAGGATGACGCGACCGCCTTCAACAAGAAAAAGCATGACGTCATCGACGGCAAGGGCGTGCTGAACAACCGGATTTCCGAGTACATCTTCACGCATCTGAACCGAATCGGCATTCCGACACATTTCATCCGCCGCCTCAACATGCGTGAGCAGTTGATCAAGGAAGTCGAGATCATTCCGCTTGAGATCGTCGTGCGCAATGTTGCCGCCGGATCGCTGGCAAAGCGTCTCGGCATCGAGGAAGGCACGGTGCTGCCCCGCTCGATCATCGAGTTCTACTACAAGGCCGATGCGCTCGAAGACCCGATGGTCTCCGAAGAACACATCACCGCCTTTGGTTGGGCGAGCCCGCAGGAACTTGATGACGTCATGGCGCTCGCCATCCGCATCAACGACTTCCTCTCCGGCCTGTTCCTCGGCGTCGGCATTCAGCTGGTTGACTTCAAGATCGAGTGTGGCCGCCTGTTCGAAGGCGACATGATGCGCATCATCCTCGCCGACGAAATTTCGCCGGACAGCTGCCGTCTTTGGGACATTGAGACCAAGGAAAAGCTCGACAAGGACCGCTTCCGCCGCGACCTCGGTGGCCTCGTTGAGGCTTACCAAGAAGTCGCCCGCCGTCTCGGCATCATGAACGAGAACGAACCCGTGCGCGGCACCGGTCCGGTTCTGGTGAAATAACTTCGGGGAAATTCAAAGTGATCAAGGCACGTGTAACCGTGACGCTGAAGAACGGCGTTCTCGATCCGCAGGGCAAGGCAATCGAAGGCGCGCTCGGCGCACTCGGCTTCGACGGCATTGGCCAGGTCCGCCAGGGCAAGGTCTTCGATCTGCAGATCGAATCGGCAGATAAGGCCAAGGCCGAGGAAGACCTCAAGGCCATGTGCGAAAAGCTGCTCGCCAACACCGTGATCGAGAACTACAGCATCTCGTTCGCCTGATCTGTCTGAGGGCTAGGGCCGATGTCGGCGCAAGATCGGGATACGGCGGTATCGAAGTTCATGAGCTATGTTCTGCGGCATGCGCCGCAGGAAGCGGGGCTGGAACTCGATAGCCAGGGCTGGGTCGCCTTTTCGGATCTGACCACAGCCATCCGCACCCGCTTCGACATCGGCAATGAGGATCTGCTGCGGCTCATCGAGCAGAACCCGAAGAAGCGCTTCACCCTTGCAGGCGGTCGGATCAGGGCCGCTCAGGGCCACAGTGTCGCCGTTGACATCGGGCTTGAGGCACAGGTCCCGCCCAAAGTGCTGTTTCACGGCACGCAGGCAGACAGGATTGCGGCGATCATGGACGCCGGCCTTCTGAAGATGGAGCGTCAGCACGTCCATCTCTCGATGGATCCGGCGACAGCGAAAACCGTTGCGAAGCGTCGCCGTGGCCAAACGGCGATCCTGAAAATAGATGCCGAGCGCATGCATTCGGACGGCGGGGTATTCTTCCTGTCGGAAAACGATGTATGGCTCACCGAAACTGTAAAGCCAGAATACATCTCGCCGCTTACGGAGACAGAGTTATGAAGTCAGCCGTCGTCCAGCTTCCGGGCCTCAACCGCGACCGCGACATGATCGCGGCCCTCACCAAGATTTCCGGCAAGGCGCCCGTCACCGTCTGGCAGACGGAAACGGATATCCCCGATGTCGATCTCATCGTCATTCCCGGCGGCTTCTCCTATGGCGACTATCTGCGTTGCGGCGCGATCGCTGCACGCATGCCGGTCATGCAGGCGATCAAGGCCAAGGCGGAAAAGGGCGTCAAGGTTCTCGGCGTCTGCAACGGCTTCCAGATCCTCGTCGAGGCCGGCCTGCTTCCGGGCGCGCTGATGCGCAACGCGTCGCTGAAGTTCGTCTGCCGCGAGATCAAGCTCGAAGTGGTCAATGCCGAAACCGACTTCACCCGCGCCTACTCCAAGGGCCAGGTGATCCGCTCGCCGGTCGCCCATCACGATGGCAACTACTTCGCCGATGCCGAGACGCTGAAGACGATCGAAGGCAATGGCCAGGTCGTGTTCCGCTACGCTGAAGGCACCAACCCGAACGGCTCGATGAACGACATTGCCGGCGTGATGAATGCGGAAGGCAACGTGCTCGGCATGATGCCGCATCCGGAAAACTTGATCGAAGCCGCGCATGGCGGTTCCGATGGTCGCGGCCTTTTCGCCTCTGCACTTGAAGTAATCGCTGCTTAACCATCCGGCTGATAGAAGGCGTCCCGATCACCCCTCACACGAGCGAGACCGTCGATGCCTTCTTTCCTTCCTGGACGCCTCACCGGCCTTGCCTGCGCTTCGTTCGGGCTTGCCCTTCTCTCCTCGTGCCAATCGCCGAAGCCGCCGGCTCCAAGCCCGAACACGGCAGCGCTGCCGACCATGGAGCGCGTGGCGCTCGGCGCCAATAGCTGCTGGTTCAAATCCGGCGATCCCGCCTTCAAATCCTATCGGCTGGCACCGGAGCTCAATTCCTTCTCCGGCCGCCCGCGCATCCTGATCGTACCGCGCAAGTCCCCGGAAGCCCGTCCGCTCGCCGTCGTTCAGGCCGAGGGCAATCCGGCCCGCCTGCAGGCTTTCGGGCCGTTGCTGAGCGAACCGGTCGGGACCCGCATGGCCGCCGATATCAGACGCTGGGCCGCCGGAAGCCAGGGCTGCAAGTAAGCCTCTCCTGACTTGCTGAACGCATCGTAAGAGCCGGTCGACCCGAACAGGTCGCCGGCTCTTTTCGTCGTCGGTGGTCTACGGCGCGCCTCGGCCTACCGCCAGAACGGTACCGCCGATTCCTGGCGTGCATCCTTCTCGTTGACCCCGATATCCTTGAGCTGCCAGTCGCTCATCTCACCGAGCGCCAGCCGGCTGCGGCGCTTTGCTGCCAACTCGCAATAGAACCCCCACAGCCGCTTCAGAAGACTTTCCCGTTCTTCCGAATAGTCGCCGCCAAACAATGTGCTGGCGCTTTTGGTGGACTTCGCTTCGACGCGGGACAAACAAATTGTATCGATTGTACTCATTGATAACCCCAATGCAGCGATTGCTATCGTTGTATCGGTGATAATTGACATAATTCGCGCTGTAATCTAAAGAATTGTCACTATGACAAATTGGCTCCCGGACATTCAGCAAGGTCACGGTCCGCTTTACGCGCGGATTGCCGATCAGATCGAGCACGCTATCGGCAACGGCGCCCTGCCCGTCGGTGCCAAATTGCCACCCCAGCGCAACCTCGCCTATGATATCGGCGTGACAATCGGAACGATCGGTCGCGCCTACAATATCGTGCGCGAGCGTGGGTTGGTCAGCGGAGAAGTCGGACGCGGCACCTATGTGCTTGATCATCCCGAGAGCCGCCCGCCCGAGCAGTCCGATCCGCTCACAACTTCCCTCGCCGGCACGCGACCGCTCGTGGCGCCGGCCGGCAAGCTACGGTTCGACAGCACAGCCGCGCCGGATATCGGCCAGGGCACGGTCTTGAGCGAACTGCTGAGTGAGATCAGCCAGGCGCATCATGCCGATATCGCCAGCTATGCCCGCAATTTTCCGGATCATTGGTTCGAGGCCGGCTGCCAATGGCTGGCGCGCGGCAGCTACCGGCCGAAGCCGGAAAACATCGTACCGACCCTCGGCGCCCACGCGGCCGTCGTTGCCGTTATTGCCGCTGTCACGGCGCCCGGCGATCGCATCGCCTTCGAGACACTCACCTACTCCCAGGTCAGCCGCAGCGCCGGCCTCATCGGCCGCCGCACCACGCTGGTCGAAACGGACGCATTCGGCATGATCCCGGAGGATTTCGAGCGCGTTTGCGCCCAGCAGCATCCGAAGCTCGCCTTCCTGATGCCAAGCGCCCACAACCCGACGGTCGCGATCATGCCGCTGGCCCGTCGCCAGGCGATCGCCGACATTGCCCGCAAGTACGGCGTCTGGCTGGTCGAGGATGATCTCTACGGCGCCATGACAGGCGACCAGACGGCGCCATTGGCCGAGCTTGCGCCCGAGCGCACCTTTCTCGTCGGCGGCCTCTCGAAGTCGGTTGCCGCCGGTGTTCGGGGTGGCTGGGTCGCCTGCCCGCCGCATTTCAGCCAGCGCATCCGCATTGCCCACAAAATGGTGAGCGGCGGCCTGCCGTTCATCCTGGCGGAGCTTTGCGCCCGCCTCGTGCTCTCCGGCTCGGCGGCGATCCTGCGCGCCAAAGGCATCGAGGAGGTCCGCGCCCGCGAGGCAATGGCGCGCGAGGTGTTCGACGGCATCGAGTTCACCTCGCATCCCTGCATCCCCTTCCTCTGGATGAAATTGCCTGATCCTTGGCTGTCGGGCACCTTCAAACAGGCGGCGCTCCAGGACGGAGTGCTCGTCGATGACGAGGACGAGTTCAAGGCCGGGCGTACCGACCGCGTCTTCCACCGCATTCGCATCGGCTTCTCCTCGCCACGCGACCGCGCGGAGGTAAGGGGCGGCTTCCAGGTGCTGAAGCGACTGCTCGACAGCGGGCGCGCCGGCTATGACAGTTTCGAGTGACTAACGAAATCGACGGGGTGACTTTCGGGCAAGGTTACGCAACATACTGTTTTAGCAGTTTTGCGCACATGATTCGCCCTAAGGATTCCGCATGCCGCTATCGTCCAGCCCGGTCCGCTCACGTCACGTCGCCACCTGTCTCTTTCTTTCCGCAGTCACCTTCCCCAACGCGTCGGCTTTCTCCGCCGACGGTGTTTTCGACGAGATGCGCTTCGGCGTGACCACGTCGATCGCCGATGGGGACAAACAGGAAGATGGGGTGTTTCCGTCCTTCACCGTCTACTTCGACCCGTTCGACGCCGATGGGGCAACCGATCTTGGCGAAAGGCTTCTGCGGCCGCGCATCCATGCGGGTGGGGCGGTGGCAACATCGTCCAGCGGGGTCAACCAGGCCTATGCCGGCCTGAGCTGGACCTTCGATATGACGAAGCGTTTCTTCGTCGAGTTCGGCGCCGGCGGCACGGTTCATGACGGTGACCTCGACAACGCTGATGGTTCCGGTCCCCAACTTGGCTGCCGATTCCTCTTCCGCGAATATGCCGCCGCCGGCTACCGCCTCGACGAGCATTGGAACGTCGCGGCAACTGTGGAACATGCTTCGCATGCCAATCTGTGCGATGGTCCGAACAACGGCCTGACGCACGCCGGATTGGCGCTCGGCTACAAGTTCTGACGCAGACCGCTGCACCGGCCGTCTGCAAAGCTCCATACGGGCGTCAACCGCTGTTGATCGCCCGTATTTTTCTGTCGCGCCGCGCCGCAGCATAGGCTAAAGAAGCCGCAAAGCGCCCCCTGTGTCTGTTGCGGTTCGCACGCGCCATATTCCTCCTCAAGTGGATTGCGCGCCGCCCGAAGGATTTGACGGTCGACGATGACGATTTCCAACACCCGCCCCATCACCCCGGACCTCATCGCATCGCACGGGCTGAAGCCCGACGAATATGAGCGCATTCTCGGCCTGATCGGGCGCGAGCCGACCTTTACCGAACTCGGCATCTTCTCGGCGATGTGGAACGAGCACTGCTCCTACAAGTCCTCGAAGAAATGGCTGCGCACGCTGCCGACCAAGGGCCCGCGCGTCATCCAGGGTCCCGGCGAAAACGCCGGCGTGGTCGATATCGATGACGGCGATTGCGTCGTCTTCAAGATGGAGAGCCACAACCACCCGTCCTATATCGAGCCCTATCAGGGTGCTGCGACCGGTGTTGGCGGCATCCTGCGCGACGTCTTCACCATGGGCGCTCGTCCCGTTGCAGCCATGAATGCGCTGCGTTTCGGCGCCCCTGATCATCCGAAGACCCGCCACCTGGTATCGGGCGTTGTTGCCGGCGTCGGCGGCTACGGCAATTCCTTCGGCGTCCCGACCGTTGGCGGCGAGGTCGAGTTCGACGCCCGCTACAATGGCAACATTCTCGTCAACGCCTTTGCAGCCGGCCTCGCCAAGAGCGACGCGATCTTCTACTCCAAGGCTGAAGGCGTCGGCCTGCCCGTCGTCTATCTCGGCGCTAAGACCGGCCGCGATGGTGTCGGCGGCGCGACGATGGCCTCTGCCGAATTCGACGAGTCGATCGAAGAGAAACGCCCGACCGTCCAGGTCGGCGACCCCTTCACCGAAAAGTGCCTGCTCGAAGCCTGCCTTGAGCTGATGCAGACGGGGGCCGTCATCGCCATCCAGGACATGGGGGCAGCCGGCCTCACCTGCTCGGCCGTCGAAATGGGCGCCAAAGGCGACCTCGGCATTGAGCTCAACCTCGACACCGTACCGGTGCGCGAAGAGCAGATGACCGCTTACGAAATGATGCTGTCGGAAAGCCAGGAGCGCATGCTCATGGTGCTGGAGCCCGCCAAGGAAGAAGTCGCCAAGGCGATCTTCGTCAAGTGGGGTCTCGATTTTGCGATCGTTGGCAAGACCACCGACGACCTGCGTTTCCGCATCCTGCACCAGGGCGAGGAAGTCGCAAACCTGCCGATCAAGGAACTCGGCGACGAAGCGCCGGAATATGATCGTCCCTGGACCCCGGCCAGGACCGCAGCGCCGCTGGCAACCAACGACATCCCGTCAGCCGACGTTGCCGACGCGCTCGTCACGCTCGTCGGTTCGGCCAACAATTCGTCGCGCCGCTGGGTCTACGAGCAGTACGACACCTTGATCCAGGGCAATTCGCTGCAGCTGCCGGGCGGCGACGCCGGTGTGGTGCGCGTCGAAGGCCACGCCTCCAAGGCGCTCGCCTTCTCGTCCGACGTCACGCCGCGCTATGTCGAAGCCGACCCTTACGAAGGCGGCAAGCAGGCGGTGGCTGAATGCTGGCGCAACCTGACGGCAACCGGCGCCTTGCCGCTGGCTGCCACCGACAACCTGAACTTCGGCAATCCGGAACGCCCTGAAATCATGAGCCAGCTGGTCCATGCCATCAAGGGCATCGGCGAAGCCTGCACCGCGCTCGACTTCCCGATCGTCTCCGGCAACGTCTCGCTCTACAACGAGACCAACGGCCAGGCGATCCTGCCGACCCCGACCATCGGTGGCGTCGGCCTGATCAAGGATTGGTCGAAGATGGCGCGCATCCGCTTTGCGGCTGAAGGCGAGACCATCCTGCTTGCCGGCGCTCCTGCCGGCCTCGGCTCGCACATCGCCCAGTCGGTCTACATGCGCGACATCCACGGCCGCACCGACGGCCCGGCGCCACATGTCGATCTGGCGCATGAGCGCAAGGTTGGCGATTTCGTTCGCGGCCTCATCGTCGATGGCCTCGCGACCGCCGTGCACGATTGCTCGTCGGGCGGCCTGGCACTCGCCGTTGCCGAGATGGCGATGGCTTCGGGCATCGGCGCAACGGTCGACGCTGTCGCTGGTCACGATCCGATCGCCACTTTCTACGGCGAAGATCAGGGCCGCTACGTCGTGACGGTTGCCGCCGGCGCGCTCGACGCGGTTGCCGCGCGCGCGAAGGCCGCCGGTGTGTCGCTGCCCGCCATCGGCAAGACAGGTGGCGCCACCGTCAAGCTCGGCGATGCCAAGGCGGTTTCGGTCGCTGACCTGCGCTCCTCGCACGAAGCCTGGTTCCCGGACTTCATGCAGGGCGACCTCGCTCCCGAAAACTAAGAAACCGGTGACAGGAGCCGCCGCAAGCGGCTCCTGTCACGTTCCACGCGCGCCTCCAACGGCGCTGTTTGTGGAGGCGCCGTGACGCGCCATCATTAGATGCTTTAGCCGTCGACCGCTCTCTTCCCTCACCCAATTCAGCAATTGCGTTCCGCCCCTGAATCGTGGTTCCCTAATCTCATGGACGGCGTCGGCAGGCTGCTGACGTTGCAGAATAAAAAGGGAGTTGGCGTATCATGCCCATGACACCAGGCGACATCGAAGACATGATCAAGGCGGGGATTCCCGGTGCCAAGGTCACGATCCGCGATCTGGCCGGTGACGGCGACCACTATGCCGCCGAAGTCGTGGCCGAGGCGTTTCGCGGCAAGACCCGCGTGCAGCAGCACCAGATGGTCTACAATGCGCTTAAGGGCAACATGGGGGGCGTTCTGCATGCCCTTGCCCTGCAGACGAGCGTGCCGGAGTAAGCCTGAATGGCCGACCTGATCAAGGAACTCGTTAGCGGCGTTGTCGACAGTGCGCTGAAGGAAATCCTCAAGAAGACCGGCGTCAAGCGCACCTCGACCAAGCGGACGAAGCGCCGGACGCGGACAGCCTCGTCCGGCGGCGGAATTCTTGCCGATATCCTTGAGGCGGCGATCCGCAAACCGGCGAAGAAACAGGTGAGCCGGCGGAAGACTTCGGCCGCGCGCAGCAAGACCCGCCGGCGCACGGCTTAGGCAGTGGTAATAAAACCACATCTTGAGGCCCATCAATATTTGTTGCGATTCGGTGGTGAAAATCACCAACATGCATGCTATCTAAGACCCAATCGATTTCCGGCCCTTGAAGCCGGCGCAGGAAGGAAGACAAGATGAGCGGAATTCACGAATTCATCGACAACGAAGTCAAGACGAACGATGTGGTGCTCTTCATGAAGGGTACACCGCAGTTCCCGCAGTGTGGCTTCTCCGGTCAGGTGGTCCAGATTCTCGACTACATCGGCGTCGACTACAAGGGCGTCAACGTGCTCGCCGACGCAGACCTGCGCCAGGGCATCAAGGACTATTCCAACTGGCCGACGATTCCGCAGCTCTACGTCAAGGGTGAATTCGTCGGCGGTTGCGACATCGTGCGCGAGATGTTCCAGGCGGGCGAGTTGCAGTCGCATCTGGAAGCGCAGGGCATCGCCGTCAAGGGCGCTGCCGCCTGATCTAAGGACGCCTTGTCCCGATCCATTGGAGAAGGCGGGCAACCGCCTTTTTTGATTCGGATATCTGTCCGGATCTCGATTTTCGTTGTCTTTCCAAGGGCTTTGCACGTTCAATTCGCGCAAGGACCGTTCGAATGTTCTGAAAGCGTACTTCCTTCCTGAAACGCAAATTGGCGTTCGGAAGCGGAGCTTGGGGCCGAATTCCCGGCCTGTCATGAAGCAGTCGCGATCGTTCGGCATAAGCAGCCAACAGAGGTTCCCCGCCTCGGCCCTTCCGGCACGGAAACTCCCGGTCGCCGCCGATCGACGCTTCCTTCGCTTCCTGCAGGCCCGGTCCATGCGGTGCGGCTGCCTGCCGCTCCCGCCCGAAATTCCTGTGCCGACCGGCATCACGCCAGCCGACATCCTTCTTTTCCGGAACCGTCCGGACCCAAACCTGTTTTGCTTGCGCCCACCGCGCCGCTAGGACTTTTGAAAATGACAAGCATGACCAACGACGACGCCCTGCCCGGCGTGACGAAATTCCAGTTCATCGCAATGATGGCCATGCTGATGGCAACCAATGCGATCTCGATCGACATCATGCTGCCCGGCCTGCAGGAAATCGGCGCGAGCCTCGGCGTGACTGACGAGAACGAGCGGCAGTATATCATCACCGCCTATCTGCTCGGCATGGGTGTGGCGCAACTGTTCTTTGGTCCGCTTTCGGACCGCTTCGGGCGCAAGGCGCCGCTGGTCGGCGGCCTTGCCCTCTATGCGGTCTGCGCGCTCGCGATTGCCGTCGTACCGAGCTTCGGCCTCATGCTGGCATTGCGTTTCATACAGGGCGCGGGAGCGGCTGCCACGCGCGTCATCACCATCTCGATCGTGCGCGATGTCTATGGCGGCCGCCAGATGGCTGAAGTCATGTCGCTTGTCATGATGGTGTTCATGATCGTGCCGGTCGTGGCGCCCTCGATTGGCCAGCTCATCATCAGCCTTGCCGAATGGCACATGATCTTCGTCGTCGTCGCGCTTTATGCCGTGATGAACATCGCGATCGTCCTATCGAAGCTTGGCGAAACGCTTGATCCGGCCCATCGCCGCGCCTTCACGCCGGCGGTGACCTCAACGGGTTCCGCATCGTGCTGACGAACCGGCTGTCGCTGCTCTATACCCTTGCGACCTCCGTCATCCTCGGCGCGCTCTTCGGCTTCATCAACTCGGCGCAGCAGGTGCTCGTCGGCGTCTACGACCTCGGCGTGTGGTTTCCGCTTGTGTTCGCGGCGTTCGCCAGTATGATGGCGGTCGCTTCCTTCACCAACTCCCGCCTCGTCCGCCGCTTCGGCACGCGGCCGCTGTCGCATGCGGCACTCGTCGGCTTCACGCTGGCGAGCTTCATCTGGATGTCCGCTTCGCTCTATGCGCCGCTGCCCTTCCCGGTCTTTGTGGTCCTCTATTGCGCCACGATGTTCCAGTTCGGGCTGATCGCTCCCAACTTCAATGCCATGGCCATGGAGCCGCTCGGCCATGTCGCCGGCACAGCGTCCTCGGTCCTCGGCTTTATGCAGACCATCGGCGGAAGTGTGATCGGCGCCTTCATCGGCCAGTCGTTCGACGGCACGGCCACGCCCCTTGCGACCGGTTACTTCACCGTTGCCGCCATTGGCCTCGTCTTCGTGCTCATCGCCGAACGCGGCAGGCTTTTCAAACCGCACCATCAGCCGGCCGGCTGAACCTTTGGAGCCGGCCGGCCAGTCTTTTCAAAGAGTAAATTTACGGGTTATCCCAATGTCCACCATCACCAATCAATCCGAACATATCGACGGGGTTTCCGGGGCGGAGCGCCTCAACATGGGCATCGTCGAATTCATCATCACCATCGCCGTCATGACGGCGAGTGTCGCCATCGCCATCGACAGCATGCTGCCGGCGCTGCCGGCCATCGGCCAGTCGCTGAACGTCGCCAACACCAATGATAGTCAGCTGGTGATCGGCGTCTTCTTCCTCGGATTCGGCATCTCGCAGATCTTCTTTGGCAGCCTTTCCGATGCGTTCGGCCGACGCCGCGTGCTGCTCGGCGGCCTCGCCTTCTTCACCGTGTCGATGTTTGCGGCTGCTCTTACCGAGAGCTTCGAGACCCTGCTCATCCTGCGCTTCGTCCAAGGCATCGGTGCGGCCGCAATCCGCATCACCACCATGGCGATCGTGCGCGACTGCTTCGGCGGCCGCGAGATGGCGCGGGTCATGTCCTATGTCATGATTGTCTTCATGATCGTGCCGATCGTCGCGCCCTCGATCGGGCAGCTGGTGATCCTCTATGCCAACTGGCACTGGATCTTCATCCTGATCGGCATCATCGGCGCGATCCTGTTCATCTGGGCGTTTTCCCGCATGAAGGAGTCCCTGCCCCGCGAAGAGCGCATGCCGCTCTCCGTCGGCGCAGTCGCTTCCGGCTTCAAGACCGTTCTGACCAACCGCATCACCTGCGGCTACATGATCGGCATGACGCTCTTTACCGCTGTCATCTGCGCATACATCGTCACGGTTCAGCAGATCTTCGGCGAGGTCTACGGCCTCGGCGACTGGTTGCCGATCGCGTTCGCCGGCACGGCGGGCGGGATCGCGGTTGCGAACTTCGCCAACGGCTACTTCGTCCGCAGCTTCGGCATGCGCCGCATCTCGCATGCGTCGATGATCGCCTTCACCCTGATCTCGATTGTCGGCTTCGTGATGTCGCTTTCGGGCACGCCCGCCTTCGTCGTCAGCTATCTGATGTTCTCGGTGCTCCTGATGTTCTTCGCTGTCATCGCGACCAACTTCACGGCGATCAGCCTCGAGCCGATGGGACACCTGGCCGGTACCGCGACGGCGATCACCGGTTTCGTCTCCACCACAGGCGGCGCCTTGATCGGCGGCGCCGTTGGCCAGCTGTTCAACGGCACGCTGCAACCACTCTTCGGCGGCTTTGCCCTCTTCGGGGGCGTGACGATTCTGGCGACGCTCTGGGCCGAGAAGGGCAAGCTTTTCACCCATCCCGGCGACAAGGACGTCACCATGGATCACGGTGGCGGCCACATGTAACCGGCGTCAGCATGGCATGAAAAAGCCCGCCCGGAGCGCTCCGGGCGGGCTTTTTCTTTTGGCGGAGGGAGACGGCTCAGACTGTGAAGACCTCGCGGCGCAGCGTCTCCCAGCTGTCCTTGTCGGTGGCAAGCAGCAGGCCGCCATTGAGGTGAGAGGGCAGATAGGGCGAGCCGTCGAAGCGCGCGGCATAGGCACCGGCTTCTTGCGAAATCAGCGTGCCGGCCAGGTGGTCCCAGGGCATGAGCTTCTGGTACATGAGGAAGTGGATATGGCCGGCGGCAAAGATGCGATACTCGTGCGCGGCGCAACGGTAGCTGGTGGCCATGCGGACCTTGGCCATGTTGGCCATGACTTCGCGCCGCGCTTCCTGCTTGTAGAAGCCGGTCGAAGCCCCGCCGACCATGGCCTCGAGCGGCACACCCGCGGTAACGGACAGGCGCTCCTGCGATCCATCAGGGCGGCACATCCAGGCGCCCGAACCCTTTTCCGCGATCACCCAGTCATTGCCGAGCGGATCGTAGATGATGCCGGCGACCGTCTCGCCCTTTGCAACGACGCTTGCCATGACGCCGAAGAGCGGCATGCCGGCGGCGAAGTTGAAGGTGCCGTCGATCGGATCGACGACGACGGCGAGATCGGCATCGGCGAGCTTGTCGAGCAGCGCAGGGTCGGCTGCGACCGATTCCTCGCCGACAAAAAGCGCGCCCGGCGCGACCTCTTGGATACGCGCCTTGATCAGCCGTTCGGCTGCCTCGTCTCCCTCGGTCACGAGATCGATCGCTTCCGACTTCATCCTGACATCACCGGCATCGAGATTGCGGAAGCGCGGCAGTATTTCTTTGACCGCGGCCTCCTGCAGGAGGTTGGCAAGGCCGGCAATGTCGACGGAATGGCTCATTCTTTGGGCTCCGGAGCGAGGGACTGGAAATCGAACAGCTTGGGATCGAGCAGGTGTGAGGGGTTCACGTGGCCGAGCGCGCGCAGCATCGTGTCCTTGCGGCCGGGCATGCGCCGCTCGATATCGGCAAGCATCGCCTTCATCGCATTGCGCTCGAGGCCGTCCTGCGAACCGCAGAGGTCGCAGGGGATGATCGGAAACTCCATGGCCGCAGCGAACTTGGCAAGATCGTCCTCGGCCGCATAGGCGAGCGGGCGAAGCAGCATCAGATCACCCTCGTCGTTCAGCAACTTCGCCGGCATCGAGGCGAGCCGGCCGCCATGGAAGAAGTTCATGAAGAAGGTTTCGAGAATGTCCTCGCGGTGATGGCCGAGTACCAGCGCGTCGCAGCCCTCTTCGCGGGCGATGCGATAGAGGTTGCCGCGCCTGAGCCGCGAACAGAGCGAGCAGTAGGTCGCCCCCGTCGGCACCTTCTCCTTCACGATCGAATAGGTGTCGCGATACTCGATACGGTGCTTGACGCCGATCGATTGCAGATACTCCGGCAGGATATGCTTTGGAAAGTTCGGCTGGCCCTGGTCGAGATTACAGGCGATCAGCTCCACCGGGAGCAGCCCACGCCATTTGAGGTCCATCAGGAGCGCCAGCAGGCTGTAGCTGTCTTTGCCGCCGGAAAGACCGATGAGCCAGCGCTTTGCGCCCTTCATCATGCCGAAATCGTCAAGTGCCTGCCGCGTCTGGCGCAGCAGGCGCTTGCGCAGCTTGTTGAACGAGACGGACGACGGCATGCGGCTGAAAAGCGGATGGGCGCCAGCGTCGATCTCGGTCTCATCAAAAACGGTATCGGCCTGGTCTTGCGACGCGTTGAGCGAAAGGTCCATGGCGGGGATCCTGTGCGGCAGGCGGGTACAATCGGTACCCGGCAAATCTTGGCCTGCACTTGCCCGCTCCGGCTGTCAAGATCAAGGAAAATCGGCCGAGGGCCAGTGCTTTACGGGCCGAACACCGACCAGCTGGTGCGCGCCGCAAGCATTTCGAGCGCCAGCGAGCCGAGCAGCGAGTTGCCGTTTTCGTTGAGGCCCGGCGACCAGACGGCAACCGAGGCCTTGCCCGGTGCGACCGCCATAATGCCGCCGCCGACGCCGCTCTTGCCGGGCAGACCAACGCGGTAGGCAAAGTCGCCCGAGCCATCGTAGTGGCCGCAGGTCAGCATCAGCGCATTGATGCGTCGCGCGCGCTGGCGCGAGACGACGTTATGGCCGGTCAGCGGATTGGTGCCGCCGGCTGCCAGGAACAGCCCGGCCTTTGCCAGCTGGCTGCAGGTCATCGACAGCGCGCAATGGTGGAAGTAGACGCCGAGTACATGTTCCACCGGATGATCGAGCTTGCCGAAGGAGCGCATGAAATTGGCGAGCGCGAAGTTGCGGTAGCCGGTGGCCGTCTCGGAGCGTGCCACCTCGTGGTCGATGACGATCTGATCGTCGTCGGCGAGATAGCGGACGAACTGCACGATCTCGCCGATCAGTTCGCGCGGCGTATGGCCGGCGAGGATCAGGTCGCTGATGGTGATGGCGCCGGCATTGATGAAGGGATTGCGCGGCTTGCCGCCCTCATGCTCGAGCTGGACGATCGAGTTGAACGCCGAACCCGACGGTTCGCGGCCGACGCGATGCCAGATGTTTTCGCCGTGCTTGCCAAGCGCCAGCGTCAGCGTGAAGACCTTGGAAACGCTCTGGATCGAAAACGGCACTTCCGCATCACCGACGCGGTAGATCTTGCCATCGGTGGTGACGATCGCCATGCCGAAATGCTTGGCATCGACGCGCGCCAGCTGCGGGATGTAATCGGCGACCTTGCCCTGGCCGAACCTTGGGCTCAGCTCCCGGTGGATGTCGTCGATGATCGTCTGCAGGTCCTGCGGCACGTTCTGCTCGGGCATCGGCTTCCCTCTCACTCACCGCCTTCGGAACGAAGGGATGAAATCGCCATGATCGGAGTGCGGTCGTCTGATCGGCAGGCAGAGGCTACCGACAAAAAAACCGCCCGTTTCCGGGCGGTTTTCGAAACATCATAAGGCGTGAGCCCCGGATTAACGCGAATAGAATTCGACGACGAGGTGCGGTTCCATGACGACGGCGTAAGGAACGTCGGAGAGAACCGGAACGCGGACGAAGGTCGCGACCATCTTGTTGTGATCGGCTTCGATGTAATCCGGAACGTCGCGCTCAGCGAGCGAAACCGATTCGAGAACGGTTACGAGCTGCTTGGACTTTTCCTTGACTTCGATGACGTCGCCCGGCTTGCAACGGTAGGAGCCGATGTTGACGCGAACGCCGTTAACCTTGACGTGGCCATGGTTGACGAACTGGCGTGCAGCGAAAACGGTCGGAACGAACTTTGCGCGGTAGACGATCGCGTCCAGACGCGACTCGAGCAGACCGATCAGGTTTTCCGGGGTGTCGCCCTTGCGGCGGTCAGCTTCAGCGAAGATCGCGCGGAACTGCTTCTCGCGGATGTCGCCGTAGTAGCCCTTGAGCTTCTGCTTGGCGCGCAGCTGTACACCGAAGTCCGAGAGCTTGGACTTGCGGCGCTGGCCGTGCTGGCCCGGGCCGTATTCGCGGCGGTTCACCGGGGACTTCGGACGGCCCCAGATGTTTTCGCCCATACGGCGGTCAATTTTGTACTTGGACGATTCGCGCTTGCTCATCGCATTTCCTTTCAAACGGTTACACCGGCCTGTTACCAAACCGGATCAAGGAAACACGCCCTCCTCTGAACCCATTTTCGGGTTCTGACAGGTTTCTCACGATCAAGCTGACGGAGAAGCCACGGGACATGTCAAATGAAACACCGGACATTTCTGCCCGGCGTTGGGGCGGCTTTAGTGCTTCCGGCCGGCATTGTCAAACGAAATCGCCGCTTTGGGCACCATTTCAGGCGGGGTCGCCAACTGGTTGGCTTTCCAGGGAAACGAGCAGCTTCTTCAAGAGCGCTGCCAGCGCGACGCGCTCCTCTCGGCCAAGACCCTCCAGATAGCGCGCCTCGCTCGCCATGTCAGCACGAAACGCCGTTTCGGCAAGCGCTACTCCCTTCTGCGTCAACCCGACCACGCTGCTGCGGCCGTCCGATGGCGAACGCTCGCGCACGATCAGTCCGGCCTTCTGCAGCCGATCAAGCCGATGGGTGAGACCGCCGGACGAGATCATCAGCAACGTATAGAGATCGGTCGGCGTCAGCCGGTACGGTGGGCCGGACCGCCGGAGCGTCGAGATGACGTCGAATTCGCCGCGATCGAGACCGAATGCGGCGAAGGTTTCCTCGATCGAGGGCCGCACCAGGTTTGAAAGCCGGTAGGCGCGCCCGAGGATCGTCATTGGCTCCGTATCGAGATCCGGCAATTCACGGTCCCATTGTGCCCGCAACCGGTCGACGTGGTCCCTCTTCTCATTGTCATTTCGCATCTAACACTCCGGGTTCCTGGCAATATATCTTGACGAGAAGATAGTTTCGAATAATATCTTCTCGTGAAGATAGTTCATTCGACCTGACAAGCCAACCCGATGGAGGCCAGCATGTTTCATGTCATTCCGCGTGCAGAGCAGAAGCAGAGCCCCAACCGGACGATCCTGTTCGAAGGAGGGCAATACGGCACACCGATTTCGCTTTTCCTCATGGATGCCGCGCCTGGACAGGGGCCGGCACTGCATGTCCATCCCTATCCCGAGACCTGGCTCATCCATTCCGGCGAGGCGGAGTTCACGGTCGGCGAGCAAACGCTCATCGGCAAGGCCGGCGACATCATCGTCGTTGATCCCGGCACGCCACACCGTTTCGTCAACAGCGGCAACACCCGGCTGGAAATGACCTGCATCCATGCGTCCGACCGGGTCATTCAAGAATGGGTCTGAAACAGGCCACGACGGGCGCCCTCGCCCGCTCTCACGCGACTGTTTGACAAGAAAAGAAGCCTCGATTGGAAGCCGGGCTCACTCCGCCGCTGCGGCCGCCGGATCCACCGTATCCGGTCCGTTCGCGTCGCCAGGGGCGGTCTCGCAGCCGAGATCCGGAAAGGCGACGATGCGCTTGCCCGAGAAATCGGCATGGACGACGATCAGCCCATGCTCTTCGAAGTAGCCGAGCAGGCGACGCGCGCGGCGGGCCGAATGGGTTCCGTAAGCGCGCGCGATCATTGCATCGGAGGGGCATGGCAGACGCCGCACGGCCGCCTGCGCCATCATCAGGAACACCGCCTGCAGGTCTTCGGTGACGCGATCGGCAAGCAGCAGCGCTTGAGCCCAGGTCTCGCTCGCCGCCGTTTCCGCATCGACCCCGGAGCGCGCGACCGCCATCTTGCGGCGGAAGGCACTGAGAGACAGCGCCGTCCCGGACGGCAGGCGGCGAATGCGGCAACGCACGAGGAAGTCCTGGAACAGTTCCGCATCAGGCCGGAAGGCCGCTTCGGGATTGGCGAGGATTTCCAGGAACACGCTGTCAAGCAGCCCTTCCCGCTCCTCTGGCGTCAGTTCCGGTTGCGCAGGGCGCATCTCGACCGGGGCAACAGGCTCGGGTCGAGGCCGCGACAGTTCCGCAAGGATGTCCGTCGCCGGACGCGGCGGCGGCGCGGCGCGCCGCATGATCGGCCGCGTCAGCTCATCCGGATCCGGCGTGAAGATCAGGTCCTCGACATCCTGTGGAGCCTCCGGCAGCGGCATCAGCTTCGGGCTGGTCGAACGGGCCGAAGTCTCGACAGTACCGATCGTCACCCTGAGCGGCCGCCGCGAAAGGGCTGGGCCTAGTGCGACGAACGAACCGCGCTTCAGGTCGCGGAACATTTCCGCCGTGCGCCGGTCCATGCCGAGCAGATCGGCCGCACGCAGCATGTCGATGTCGAGGAAGGTGCGGCCCATCAGGAAGTTGGAGGCTTCGGCCGCAACGTTCTTGGCGAGCTTTGCCAGACGCTGTGTGGCAATGACACCGGCAAGCCCACGCTTACGGCCGCGACACATGAGGTTGGTCATGGCGCCGAGCGAAATCTTGCGCACCTCTTCAGTGACGTCGCCTGCGACCGACGGTGCAAACATCTGCGCCTCGTCGACCACCACCAGCACCGGATACCAGTATTCGCGGTCAGCATCGAACATGGCGTTCAGGAACACGCCGGCATTGCGCATCTGCTGCTCGATATCGAGCCCTTCGAGCGAGAGCACGCAGGAGACGCGGTGCTGGCGGATGCGGTTGGCGATGCCGATCAATTCCGCATCGGTGCGCTCGCCTTCGACGACGACATGTCCGAACTTGTCGGCAAGCGTAACGAAATCGCCTTCGGGATCGATGATGCATTGCTGCACCCAGGGTGCCGATTGCTCCAGCAGCCGGCGCAAAAGATGCGACTTGCCCGAACCGGAATTGCCCTGAACCAGGAGACGGGTGGCCAGAAGCTCTTCGATATCGAGCGAGGCCGAGGTCCCTTCGGACGTCGTTCCCATATCGATGCCGACCTTCATGTCCACCTCTTCGTGCGAGAGCGTTCCGCTTGTCGAACCGCTCAATGTGTTGGTTTCATGCAATTCCGGGCGCAAACGCCTGCGCACTTCTGCTGCAATGCTTTAGATGATTCGCGATCATGCGGAGACCGCCAATGGAGCGACACCTAGCACGGTTTTCCCGGAAATCGTGCCGTCGACACAGAAAACCCACAGGGAATACGCGCTTCGCGCCACACGGCCGCCGCTTACCGACTGCAAGACAAAGTTGCGTCGACATCGTCAGCGCCCTTTCATCAGCGACAGCGCGAGCCCATATGCTTGGAACGCAACAAGGATCAGGGGGAACGATGCGTCGGAGCGAATCGGAACAGCAACTGCAGATGAACAACCTCGATCAGCGCATGCGCGATGCCTATGAGGGCGGCCAACCCGTCCTGTCAAAGGCGCAAGCCGCCTCCGTCCGCCACAAGAACTTCCTGCTTTTATGCGGCTTGGTGTCCTTGATCGCGATCCTGCTGGCGATCCTCTTCTAGCCGACCGGCTCGGCCTGCCCCGCCTGCGCTTCGACGCTCGCGTTCGGCATCACCGTCAGGCCGAAACCCTGCATCAGCCGGCGCGTCGCAAAATCCGGTTTGCCCGAGGTGAAGATGGCCGGGTCCTGACCGTTCAGCGGCTCGAAACCGTTCGGCTGCGGTACCAGCGAGCGCGCACGTCGGGCAATCGCTTCGGCCGGGTCCAGCCAGTCGACCGGCCAGGGCGCAAGCCTGCGGAAGATGTTGGCGACAAAGGGATAATGCGTGCAGGCGAGCACGACGATGTCGGTCTTGCGGCCGTCCATCTCGACGAAACACGGGGCGATCTCGGCAAGCACGGCCTCGTCGTCCAGCTTCTCGCCGCGGATATAGGCCTCGGCCATCTTGGCGAGGTTCTCGGAGCCGACGAGCCGCACGTGACACTGGCTGGCGAAGGACTGGATGAGATCGCGGGTATAGGCGCGCTTGACGGTACCCGGCGTCGCCAGCACCGAAACGAGGCCTGAGCGGGTGCGTTCCGCCGCCGGCTTGATTGCCGGAACCGTGCCGACGAAGGTCATGTGCGGATAGGCTGCGCGCAGATCGGCGCCAACAAGCGTGAACGCCGTGTTGCAGGCGATCACGCAGAGTTCCGGATCGTGTTCGGCAAGCAGCCGGCCGAAGAGTGCGACCACCCTCTCCTTCAGCGCCGCCTCTTCCCAGCCGCCATAGGGAAAGCCGGCGTCGTCGGCGATGTAGATGAAATGCCGCTCGGGCATCAGCACCCTCGCCTCGCGCAGCACGGTCAAGCCGCCGATGCCGCTGTCAAAGACGAGGATGGGTTTCAGTTCACTCGCTGTCACCTTTGTCTCGCACTTTCCTGCTGTGCTCGCCCCTGCTGTGATCACCCGGAGCGCCGGAACCGCGCGGGTTTTCCCGCGTGAACCGGTCGAGCGAAGAAATGACGCCGCGCAGCACCTGGATTTCCGATTCGGTAAAGGATGGTCTGGTCAGAACGGCCCGCAGGTTCTCGACCAATTTCGGCTTTTTGTCGGCGGAGCGGAAGTAGTTGCGCGCGTCGAGTGCTTCCTCGACATGCTCGAACAGCCCCTGCAGATGTTCCTTGGTGGCGGGCCGTTGCTCGATCGCCTGGAACGAGGTCTGGTCCTCCGATTCCATGCCGGTTTTCAGCCACTCGTAGGACATCAGAAGCACGGCCTGCGCCAGATTGAGCGAGGCGAAGGCCGGATTGACCGGAAAGGTCACAATCTCGTCGGCAAGCGCCACCTCTTCGTTGGTGAGCCCGGTGCGCTCGCGCCCGAACAGGATTCCGGTCTTCTCGCCAGTCTGAAAGCGCTGGCGCAGCGTGCGCGCGGCTACGATCGGCGAGCGCACCGGCTTGTAGCCATCACGGTCGCGCGCCGTCGTCGCATAGACGAAATTGAGGTCGGCGATCGCCTCTTCGACCGAACCATAGAGCTTGGCAGCGTCGATCACGTGGTCGGCGCGGCTGGCCGCGGAGCGTGCCTTTTCGCTCGGCCAACCGTCGCGCGGATTGACGAGCCGGAGCTCCGCCAGGCCGAAATTCGCCATGGCCCGAGCCACCATGCCGATGTTTTCGCCGAGTTGGGGATAGGCGAGAATGATCGCCGGCCCTTCCGCCAGAAGTTCGCGCTCGCTGTTCGTACCTGCCATTTCCGTAGCCTTCGCCTTTCGTTCGGCGCTTCCCTTGCACAAATGCCGGCGAAATTAAAGACCGGCTCCCGGTTCTACAGGTGAAGACGGTTGAGCGATACGCCGATCATCTCCAGGCCAAGCTCGGCATCGTCTCTGGAAATCGGCAGGTGCCGGTCAACAGGCGCACCGATCCGGCCGACTTGATAGAAATAGGTCGAAGCCTTCCCGCGGACCGATCGAACGCGCGCGATGTTCTCGTCAAGATCGGCGGTGAAATCGGAACCTTCGGTTGTCGCATCCGTGCCGACACGCCGCGCGAAGACCCGCGCCCAATAGGTGCAGGCGAGAAAGATGGCGAGCGTCTGGCGGACATGGCCGGGGCGCGTGACCAGTTGCCAGGGCAGTCCGAGCGGTTTTGCCGCCGCCGCCAGATCACGATAGGCCCGGTCGAGCGCTTGAGAGCGGGCAACGAGAGCCAGACCCGAGGCCCCGTCCCTTGCCGCCTGCAGCAGCCCCGTCAGTTCGTCGCACCACGTCACCACAGCGGCACCAAGCGTCGTGCGGGTGCGCGTCGGAAAAACGAAGAAGGCGACGGCCGCCCCTGCAAGCGAGCCTATCAACGTTTCCTCCAGCCGTAGCTGCAACAGCTGCGGCGTTAGCACACCCATCAGGCCGTAGAGCAGCGACAGCACGATCGAAACGAAGAAGGTCATCGTCGCATAGGAGACGGCGAGGAAATAGAAGGCGAGAAAGACGCAGAGGGCGCAGAGCGGCAGCACCAGATAAATGTTTCCGCCGACAAGCGTGCCGGCGACGATGCCCACCACGATGCCGAACAATGTACCAGCCGAACGCTGCAGCGCCTTGACCGCCGTGTCGCCGCGCGAGCGGGTATTGGTAAAGACGAGAAAGGCCGCCAACACGGCCCAGAACCAGCGCTCGCGCGACAGCATCAGACCGAAGATCATGGCGATGCCGGAGGCAAGCGTGATCTGGATCGCCGTCTTCAGCGCCGGATCGTCGAGCGACGGCTTCCAGCGGGTAGCGACGCTGCCTGTTGCCGCTGCCGGTTCTTCGAGGTCCGCGGGCGACAGCTTCGCGAGGCTCCGCGCGAGCCTCTGGCGCACGTTGCGAAGCCAAAGCAGCGCCTTCACTGTCTCTTCGCGGCGAGCGCTCGCATCACTCAGTCGCGCGGTCTCCTCGTCGATCCTCTCGCCATCGCGCGCGATCAGCGCCTCCACCAGCGCCGGCGGTGGCATGGCCTGAAAACTGAGCACGATCACGCTCTCGGCCGCCAGATGAAGGTCGAAAAGGTTGACGACGAGATCGGCGGAAGCGATGCCTGGCTCCGGTTCCGGCCGCCGGTTTTCCGTCGGGATGAAGCTCTCCGCCATCAGCACCGCTTCCTTCAGCCGCTCTTCGGCCGCATGCAGACGGCGACGGTCGGCATCCGAGAGAACCGGCTTGCGGGCAATGTCCAAGAGCTGCAGCAGCATCTGGTCGACGCGCCGCTGGACGCTGGCCGCGGCGCGCAGCAGGTCGCGATAACGGTCATCCGGCAGCAGCCGCGTGCGAACAAGATGCGCGACCGTCGCGGACACGGCCGCTCCGAAGAACAGCGCCGGCAACTGATCGGCCGTCGGGCGAAGATAGGCGCCGGTGAAGTAGGACATGAAGGCGAACATGCCGACGGCAAAGCCGCGTGGGCCGAAGGATCGGCTGTAGACCGCGAGAAAGATGATCAGCAGAAACACGACGTCGGAGAGATAACGGTGATTCTCGAGGAGCGAAGCAAGCGCGACCATCGAGACGCCAACAACAACGGCAATGATGCGGGTAAGGCGTTGCCCGGCAACGGTGCGGTCGCGCACCGCCAACCCGCCTTCGACGGACAGCGAGGCGGCAAGACCGTAGGCCGCCGGCGGCAACGGCACGATCAGATAATGGACGGCCATCAGGATCAGAACGGAAACGACGATCGTGGCGGTGATGCGGGACGCCTGGCGCAGCCGGGAGAAGGCCGGATCGTTGGCAAGGAGCCAATCACGCATACGGGAACGAAGTGTCATCGGATGCCTTTGCCTGTCTGCGGTCGCCTGCAACAGCGCGCCGCCTCGCCGGTCGTTCCCTGCATAGCGGCAGATGCCACCTTTGCAAGGCCGGCAGCGTTCAAAGTCTAGCAGGAAAGACTTGCCAAACCCTTGGTCTCCACCGGGTTTTGCCTGCATCCAAAGTTTCGGCCAAGCATGCTTTGCGTCGCCGGTTCTGAGTGCTATAGGGCACAGGATTTTTCAGAGAGGAAGGGACATCGCTCCCGCTGTCCCGCATAAGCTACGAGGCATATTCATGGCAAAGATCAAGGTCGCCAATCCGGTCGTCGAACTCGACGGCGATGAGATGACCCGCATCATCTGGCAGTTCATCAAGGACAAGCTGATCCATCCCTACCTCGACGTCGATCTGGAATATTACGACCTTAGCGTCGAAAACCGCGATGCCACCGAAGACCAGGTCACGATCGACGCCGCCAATGCGATCAAGAAGCACGGCGTCGGCGTCAAGTGCGCCACGATCACGCCGGATGAAGCCCGCGTCGAAGAATTCAAGCTGAAGAAGATGTGGAAGTCGCCGAACGGCACCATCCGCAACATCCTCGGCGGCGTCATTTTCCGCGAGCCGATCATCTGCAAGAACGTTCCGCGCCTGGTTCCGGGCTGGACCAAGCCGATCATCGTCGGCCGTCACGCCTTCGGCGACCAGTACCGCGCCACCGACTTCAAGTTTCCTGGCAAGGGCAAGCTGACGATGAAGTTCGTCGGTGAAGACGGCAAGGAAATCGAATACGACGTCTTCGACGCACCGTCGGCCGGCGTTGCCATGGGCATGTACAACCTCGACGATTCGATCACCGAATTCGCGCGCGCTTCGTTCAACTACGGTATCCAGCGCAAGGTTCCGGTCTACCTCTCGACCAAGAACACCATCCTCAAGGTCTATGACGGTCGCTTCAAGGACATCTTCCAGCAGGTCTTCGACGCGGAATTCGCCGAGAAGTTCAAGGAACTGAAGATCTGGTACGAACACCGCCTGATCGACGACATGGTTGCCTCGGCGCTGAAGTGGTCCGGCGGCTACGTCTGGGCGTGCAAGAACTACGACGGCGACGTCCAGTCGGACATCGTCGCCCAGGGCTTCGGCTCGCTCGGCCTGATGACCTCGGTTCTGATGACGCCAGATGGCAAGACGGTTGAAGCCGAAGCCGCCCACGGCACGGTTACCCGCCACTACCGCCAGCACCAGAAGGGCGAGGAAACCTCGACCAATTCGATCGCCTCGATCTTCGCCTGGACCCGCGGTCTTGCCCACCGCGCCAAGCTCGACGGTAATGCCGAACTCGCAAAGTTCTCCGAAACGCTCGAGAAGGTTTGCGTCGACACCGTCGAAGCCGGCTTCATGACGAAGGACCTGGCGCTGCTCATCGGTCCCGATCAGCCGTGGCTCTCGACCACCGGCTTCCTCGACAAGATCGACGAGAACCTGCAGAAGGCCATGGCTGCCTGATAGGGCTGCAGTCCTTGAAGACAACGAAACCCGGCCTTGCGCCGGGTTTCTTTTTGGCTGACCGCCGAAGTCCAGGAGGCTCAACGACCGGCCCCTGCGATCGCCTCCGTCGCGACAACTAAAACGTATCGCGGCTGTTGCTTCTCGGATCGTCGTCCACAAAATGCGGATCGTAGATTCCGCCGCGCGCTTGTCGACGCCATGGCCGGGCCGGATCGCCGGGATCGTTGCCGATATCGGCCACGGCAATCGAAGGTTCGTCTACTGTGCACCGCGCCGCCCATTGACCATCAGGCGAAACGATCCCCGAGGGCGCCGCCAGGCCAGGCTGAGCGAGAACGGCAAAACTTGTCCAGTAGCGGTTGCTCGACGCATGCCCCTGTACCTCGGCGGCAAAAGCAAGGTCATTCGGCAAAGAGCCGCCCGTCGTCGAGAACAGGAGGCAATCGACATTCAGCCGTTCGTATTCGATGAAAAGCTCGGGAAAATGGCACTCGATACCAAGCGCGCAGCCGAAGCGGACGCCGTCGACCTCGAACGTCACCGGGATCGAGCCCGGTGTGTACATGAAGGAGATCTTGGTGTTCGACAGCATGCGTTCGTCGTAGCGCGTCGCGACCGCTCCCTTGTCCGAGATCACGTACAGGCTGTTGTGCGGACGGTGAGGTTCGGTGAGCTGGTGTACGGACCCGAAGACTGTCCACAGCCCGAGTTCTCGCGCCAGCCTTCGCGTGGCATCAAGCTCCTCGCGCAGGACCGCCCACTCGAACCGGCGCCAGTCGGACGGACCGATTTCGCGGGGACCGGTAGCGGACATGACGCGCTTGTTCGGAAAACACGTCGCTCCCTCCGGGAAATGCACCACGCGCGCCCCTGCCCAATGTGCCTGCCGCATCAGGTTACGGATCTCCTCGCCGACAACGCGAAGTGCGGCCGCATCGCGAGGATCATCGAAGAAGCTGGATTGCGCCACGGCCAGGCGCAGCGATTTTGATTGGGAAGGCGCGTCGTTTTCCTTCGCGTCGCGAAGATACATGAGCGCAGTGGTATAGGATTCGCCGGTCTTGGCGGCACGGGCGCGCACGCGCCGTTTGAAGTTTCGGTTTTCAGTCATAACAGGGCCTTTCGCGTCTCGGACAAGCTCCCCAGCAACCGGGCCCGAAACGGTGGGACCGAGATTGCGACCCGAGACTGAAGTCCCTTTGCCTCCGTGAAAGGATCGTGCTGGGGACGATCTTTGGAGGTTCGGCGCAGGCCACGCCGAACCAAAGGTGGCGGCGTGGCGCTGATTCGTCAATTCCGGTGAGCGGGCACCGAACGCCCGTTATTTCAAAGGCAGATAGATCTCGCTCAAAAGTTCCGTCGGCGGAACCTCGCGGGGATTGTTGAGATATTTCTCGAACATCAGGCTGTCGCGGATTTCACGACCCGACTGCGGCAACCAGGTGCCGTAGAGCCATTGGTAAGCCTTCGGCATATCCGCGTAAGGCCCCTTGTGGCGAAGTACGGCGTAGCGGCCGCCATCGAGCCGGTGCGGCGTCAACGGCGCTTCCGTTGGCATCTGCGCGCGAGCGCTGACACAGGCGAACGAGCGCAGTTTCTCCGTCGGAACCAGTTCGGGATCATCAAGGTAGAGGCCGATCATCTCCATGTCCGGCCGGAACAGCTGGCGCGAGAACAACGTTCCATAGAGCGTCTCGAACGCTCTTCCGATCTCCATATAGGAGCCGCTATGGGCGACGCCGACGAGATCGAAGGCGTCAATCTCCTTGAGGGTGACTTCGTACATATCCGTAATTCCTTCCGTTGAAGCGGTTTCAAAGGCGACATGGCTTCCCTCCTTGCGGTAACGCGCCGGCGGCAGCCCGTAGGTTGCCTTGAAGGTGCGGTTGAAGGATTGCAGATTGGGATAGCCAGAGCGCCGCGCGATCGTTTCGACGGGAAGATCGGACTGGGCGAGATCGGCAGCAGCTCGTTGCAGTCGCAGCCGCTTCACCGTGGCCGCCAGCGTTTCGCCGTGCACGGCCCGGTAAATCCGGTGCCAATGGTGCGGCGACAGGCAGGCAATCTCGGACAGGCGATCGAGGTCGAGATCGCCGTCGAGATGACCATAGATGTAGTCGCTTACCCGGTGCAGGCGCCGCTCATAGGTCGCCCACGCTGCCTGATCGTCCATGTCGAACCTTTCGCGCTTTGCTCACGGATCGGTAGACCATAGATCAATTTGACAAATCCTGCGGAGTTGTCTGGAGGCATGGCCAAGCTTTCCACCGGCCGCGCCGTCCCTCCCCGGAGGTGTCGAGGGCATGCCTGAGCGCCATGTCCGCAAATAGAAAAGGCGCCAGATTGGCGCCCCTTCTCAAGCCTTGTTGTAGATCGTCAACCGGCGAGCGCGACGGCCACAGCCTCGATCGCTTCGGCTGCCTTCTCGCCGTCGGGGCCGCCAGCCTGGGCCATGTCAGGACGTCCACCGCCACCCTTGCCGCCGAGGGCAGCCGAGGCGACACGAACCAGATCGACGGCGCTGAGCTTCGATGTCAGGTCGTCGGTCACGGCGACGACGGCGCTGGCCTTGCCGTCGCCGGAGACGCCGACGAAGGCGACAACGCCCGAGCCGAGGCTCTTCTTGCCGTCGTCAGCAAGGCTCTTCAGGTCCTTGGGCTCGACGCCCGAGACCACCTTGCCGAGGAAGCGCACACCGGCGATGTCACGGGCCGCATCGGCGGAACCCGCCTCGCCGCCGCCGCCAAGCGCCAGCTTCTTCTTCGCTTCGGTCAGTTCACGCTCCAGCTTGCGGCGTTCGTCAAGCAACGCCTCGACGCGGCCGAGCACATCGCCCGGCTGAACCTTCAGCGTGTTGGCAAGCGTCTTCACGCGCTCGTCCTGCTCGTTCAAGTAGGCGCGCGCGGCTTCGCCGGTCAGCGCCTCGATGCGGCGAACGCCGGCACCGACGGCGCTTTCCGAGACGACGCGAACGAGGCCGATGTCGCCGGTCGCCGACACATGCGTGCCGCCGCAAAGCTCGACCGAGTAAGGACGGTTGGCCTTGGATCCATGAACGCCGCGGCCCATGGAAACAACACGCACTTCGTCGCCGTACTTCTCGCCAAAGAGCGCCATTGCGCCTTCGGCGATCGCGTCATCCACGCTCATCAGGCGCGTGGTCACCGGCGTGTTCTGCACGATGATCTCATTGGCCATTTCTTCGACGACCTTCAGCTCTTCCGCCGACATCGGCTTCGGGTGCGAGACGTCGAAGCGCAGGCGCTCGGGGGCCACCAGCGAGCCCTTCTGGGCGACATGGGTACCGAGCACTTCGCGCAGCGCCTCGTGCAGCAAGTGGGTCGCCGAGTGATTGGCGCGAAGACGGGCGCGGCGGGCGTGGTCAACGTCGAGTTGGGCAGCGTCGCCGGTCTTGACCGAACCTTCGGCAACGACGGCGAAGTGGACGTAAAGCCCCTCGCCGCGCTTCTGCGTGTCGGTCACGGTGAGCTTGCCGCCTTCGACGGTGATCGTGCCGGTGTCGCCCATCTGGCCGCCGGATTCACCATAGAACGGCGTCTGGTTGAGGATCACCTGAACCGTTTCGCCCTTGGCAGCCGAGGTAACGACGGCGCCATCACGCACGATCGCCTGGATCACGCCCTCGGCGGTCTCGGTGTCATAGCCGAGGAAGTCGGTCGCACCGTGCTTTTCCTTGAGTTCGAACCAGATCGTCTCGGTCGCCGCTTCGCCGGAGCCGGCCCAGTTGGCACGGGCTTCGGCCTTCTGGCGCTCCATCGCGACAGAGAAGGCGTCGGTGTCGACGGTGATGCCCTTGGCGCGCAGCGCATCCTGGGTGAGATCGAGCGGGAAGCCGTAGGTGTCGTAGAGCTTGAAGGCGGTCTCGCCGTTGAACTGGTCGCCTTCGGAGAGGTCGGCCGAAGCTTCGGAGAGCAGGTTCAGGCCGCGCTCCAGCGTCTTGCGGAAGCGGGTTTCCTCAAGCTTCAGCGTCTCGGAAATCAGCGCTTCGGCGCGCATCAATTCCGGATAGGCGCGGCCCATCTGGCCGACGAGCGCCGGCAAGAGCTTCCACATCAACGGATCCTGTGCGCCCAAGAGTTGGGCGTGACGCATGGCGCGACGCATGATGCGGCGCAGAACATAGCCGCGACCTTCGTTCGATGGCAGAACGCCGTCGGCAATCAGGAAGGCGGACGAGCGCAGGTGGTCGGCGATGACACGATGGCTGCCGCGGCGGTCGCCCTCGGCCTTGACGCCGGTTGCCTCTTCCGAAGCGGCAATCAGCGCGCGGAAAAGGTCGATGTCGTAGTTGTCATGCTCGCCCTGAAGCACGGCCGCCAGACGTTCGAGGCCCATGCCGGTGTCGATCGACGGACGCGGCAGGTTGACCCGCTCCTCCTTGGTGATCTGCTCGTACTGCATGAAGACGAGGTTCCAGATCTCGATGAAGCGGTCGCCGTCCTCGTCGGCCGAGCCCGGAGGGCCGCCCCAGATGTGATCACCGTGGTCGTAGAAGATTTCCGAGCAGGGACCGCAGGGGCCGGTATCGCCCATGGCCCAGAAGTTGTCGCTGGTCGGAATCCGGATGATGCGGTCGTCGGAGAGGCCGGCGATCTTCTTCCAGAGGCCGAAGGCCTCGTCGTCGGTGTGGTAGACCGTGACCAGCAGGCGCTTGGCGTCGAGACCATATTCCTTGGTGATCAGGTTCCAGGCAAGCTCGATCGCGTTCTCCTTGAAGTAGTCGCCAAAGGAGAAGTTGCCGAGCATTTCAAAGAAGGTGTGGTGACGCGCGGTATAGCCGACATTGTCGAGGTCGTTGTGCTTGCCGCCGGCGCGCACGCATTTCTGCGCGGTCACGGCCGTCGAATAGGGACGCTGCTCCAGCCCGGTGAAGACGTTCTTGAACTGCACCATGCCGGCATTGGTGAACATCAATGTCGGATCGTTGCGCGGCACCAACGGGCTCGACGACACCACTTCGTGACCGTTCCTGCGGAAGTAGTCGAGAAAGGTCGACCGGATTTCATTCACGCCGCTCATCTTGCGTCCTATTCTTATGCACCGATTCCGACTCGGCCCCGGCATATGCCGCGCCACTAAGCCATTGTCCCTAAACCCCGTAGCCACCCATAACGGCCACGTCCTCCAACGCCTTCGGCCGCCGGAACCAAAGGCTTTTATCGCTCGCGTATCCCACTGTCCAGACGGCAGCAAAAAACCGACCGTCAAAGCGACGGTCGGTTTTTTGGGCAGCTTCTGGACCTTGGTGGATTACGCTTCGGCGGCGTCATCGCCGTCGTCGGGTTCCGGGCCACCGTTTTCGAGGAAACGGTCAGCGATCAGGCCGGCGTTCTGGCGCAGCGCCGTCTCGATCTCGCGCGCCAGGTCCGGATTGTCGCGCAGGAACGTCTTGGCGTTCTCGCGGCCCTGACCGAGGCGCTGGCTGTTATAGGAGAACCAGGCGCCGGATTTCTCGACGATGCCGGCCTTGACGCCGAGATCAACGAGTTCGCCGGTCTTCGACACGCCCTCACCATACATGATGTCGAACTCGACCTGCTTGAAGGGAGGCGCCATCTTGTTCTTGACGACCTTGACGCGGGTCTGGTTGCCGACGACTTCTTCGCGCTCCTTGACCGAGCCGATGCGGCGGATATCGAGGCGGACCGAGGCGTAGAACTTCAGTGCGTTGCCGCCGGTGGTGGTTTCCGGTGAACCGAACATGACGCCGATCTTCATGCGGATCTGGTTGATGAAGATGACCATGCAGTTCGACTTGGAGATCGAGGCGGTCAGTTTGCGCAGCGCCTGGCTCATCAAGCGGGCCTGCATGCCCGGCAGGCTGTCACCCATTTCGCCCTCGATTTCAGCGCGCGGCACGAGTGCGGCGACGGAGTCGACGACGAGAACGTCGATCGCCCCGGAGCGAACCAGCGTGTCGGTGATTTCCAGCGCCTGCTCGCCGGTGTCCGGCTGCGAGATCAGGAGGTTTTCAAGGTCGACGCCGAGCTTGCGGGCATAGACCGGATCGAGCGCGTGTTCGGCATCGACGAAGGCGCAGATGCCGCCCTTCTTCTGTGCTTCCGCGACGGTTTGCAGCGCCAGCGTCGTCTTACCCGAGCTTTCCGGGCCGTAAATCTCAACGATGCGGCCCTTCGGCAGGCCGCCAATGCCAAGCGCGATGTCGAGGCTGAGAGAGCCGGTCGAAACCGTCTCGATCTCGATGATGCTGTCCTTTCCACCGAGCTTCATGATCGATCCCTTGCCGAACGAACGTTCGATCTGGGAAAGTGCCGCTTCAAGTGCCTTGCTTTTATCCACCGATTTGTCCTCTACGAGCCGCAAAGAGTTTTGTGCCATTTGGTCCACCTTTAGGTTATTGAAGCTACCGAGGCAATGAAGCCGCCGCAGGAGTTTTTGTACATGTTTTGTTCCGTATTTGCAAGAGCAGGACAATACATTGAAAAACAACGATTATCTGATTTTCGTTCGATTCCTGTTCACGGATTGAAACCATAGGTTCTCAAGTGCGAGCGCTACCCCTCCGAGCACGCCCGGCAAGGCTCTGCCGATTCGTCCGCGGGTGAGACTTCGAAGAGGCGCGGCATTTGGGATTGCGCTTCGAAATGGCAGAGAGCCAACAGAAATTTCGGCCGACGGCCAAGCAGAGGAACATACATGACGGAAGCTGAAATCGCCGTCTTCGGCGGCGCGCATATCGACAGGCGCGGCCGCATTTCAGGAACGACCGCACCGGGATCGAGCAATCCGGGGACCTGGTTCGAGGAGGCCGGCGGTGGCGGCTTCAACGCAGCGCGCAATTTGGCCCGTCTCGGCCACAACGTGCGCATGATCAGCACGCGTGGCGGCGATGCCGCCGGTGAAATGGTGACTGCGGCGGCAGCGGCAGCGGGCGTCATCGACAGCCCCCTCACCTTCCTCGACCGCAAGACGCCAAGCTACACGGCCATCCTCGAAAACGACGGCAATCTGGTGATCGCGCTTGCGGACATGGAGCTCTACCGGCTGTTCTCGCCGCGGCAATTGCAACGCCGCTCGCTGCGTGAGGTTGTTGCCACAAGCAAACTCGTGCTGACCGATGCGAACCTGCCGGAAGAAACGATCGCCACGCTGGTGCAGTCGGCCGCGGCAAGCGGCCGCCTCGTCGCCGGCATCGCCGTCTCGCCCGCCAAGGTCATTCGCTACCGGCCATGCCTTGCCAATCTTTCGTTCCTGTTCATGAACGAATCCGAGGCGCGGGCGCTGACCGGCAAGGATGCGGCAGAGGCAGAGGAATGGCCGGCGTTGCTTGGAACCGTTGGTCTCAGGGGCGGTGTGGTGACGCGTGGCGGCCGCGCGGTCGTCGCGTTCGATGAGGACAGAACCTGCGTGATCGTGCCGCCGGCCCTGCCCGCGCTCGCCGACGTCACCGGCGCGGGCGATGCGCTCGCCTCCGGCTTCCTCTCCGCCCGGCTTTCCGGCTGCGACATCGCCGATTGCCTGCGGCACGGCATCGCAGCCGCCGGAATCACGTTGCGCTCCCCCTTGGCCGCATCCGAAGAGATGTCCGCGGCCAATCTCGAACAGGCGCTCGCTCTTGTGCCGGCACCGCAAATGCTGTCATGACAAACGGCAGCAGAACTCCCAAGGAAAGACCATGACCAAACCCGTTTCTCCCTTCCTGCCGATGGAATATTCCGACGAGGTCGCCGCCGCCAAGGCGCGCGGCGCGCCGATCGTGGCACTGGAATCGACCATCATCACCCATGGCATGCCCTATCCGGGTAACCTCAACATGGCCCGCAGCGTCGAGGCGATCATCCGCGAACAGGGCGCCGTCCCGGCGACGATCGCCGTCATCCATGGCGTGCTGCACATCGGCCTTGACGATGCCAAACTTGAGGAACTGGCAAAGACGCAAGGCGCCATGAAGGTCTCGCGCGCCGATCTCGCCTTTGCGATCGCCGAGCGCCGCACGGGTGCAACCACCGTTGCCGCAACGATGATTGCGGCTGCCCGCGCCGGCATCCGCGTCTTTGCGACCGGCGGCATCGGCGGTGTGCATCGCGGCGCCGAGCTCTCCTTCGACATCTCCGCCGACTTGGACGAGCTTGCCCGCACCGGCGTCATCGTCGTCTGCGCCGGCGCCAAGGCAATCCTCGACATTCCGAAGACCCTCGAAGTGCTCGAAACTCGCGGCGTTCCCGTCGTCACCTATGACAGCGAAGTGTTCCCGGCCTTCTGGTCGCGCGATTCGGGGCTCAAGAGCCCGCTGATGCTGAACAGCCCGGCAGCGATCGCCAACTTCCAGAACATGCGCGACTTGCTCGGCGTCGAAGGCGGCATGCTGGTCGCCAATCCCGTGCCGGAGGCAGCTGAGATCCCGCGCGAGGAAATGGAAATCTACATCGCCCGTGCGCTCGACAACGCCGAAAACGACGAAATCACCGGCAAGGCCGTGACGCCCTACCTGCTCAGCAATCTCTTCGAAATGACCGAGGGCCGCAGCCTCGAAACCAACATCGCGCTGGTTGAGAACAATGCACGCCTCGCCGGCGAGATCGCGGTCGCACTCAGCGCCAAGTAGCGCGGCCCAAAACGGCCAGCATCGACAGACGAGAAAAGCCCGGCACGCAAGCGCCGGGCCTTTTTGTATCCAGCCTTCGCCGGCCCCTATGGGGACTACATTCACTTTCCAACAGCGTGGCAGTCATCGCCAGCTAGCGAACCGCGAAAGCCACTAGGAATCCAACATCTCGCGCACGGCGACGGCCAGCTGCTTCAGTGAGAACGGCTTTGGCAGGAAGCCGAACTTTGCGTCGGCCGGGAGATTGCGGGCGAAGGCGTCCTCGGCATAGCCGGAGACGAAGATGAACTTCAGGTCCGGATACTTCTTGCGCAGCTCGGTGAGAAGCGTCGGTCCGTCCATTTCCGGCATCACGACGTCCGAAACGACGATATCGACCGCGCCGTTGAGCTCGTCCATGATGTCGAGCGCCTCGACGCCGGAGCCGGCTTCGTAAACCGTGTAGCCGCGCGTTTCGAGCATGCGCTTGCCGCCGCGACGCACGGCCTCCTCGTCTTCCACGAGCAGAACGACGGCCGAATCCCCGGTGAGATCGGTCGGTTCCTCGGCTTTCACCGGCATAGCCGCAGCCACCTTCACGGCCGGCGCAGGACCGGTCTCTCCCGTCGCGGTAGCACCTTGCGTGGGCTCCTCTGCCGCCGCCGGCACCTCGATATGGCGGGGAAGCAGGATGCGGAAGGTCGTGCCCTTGCCGACTTCCGAGTCCGGGTAGATGTAGCCGCCCGACTGCTTGACGATGCCATAAACCATCGACAGGCCGAGACCGGTGCCTTTACCGACTTCCTTGGTGGTGAAGAATGGCTCGAAGATCTTGTCGAGGATCTCGGGCGCAATGCCGGTTCCCTGGTCAGAGACCTCGACCATCACAAAGTCTTCTTCCGGCAATTCGCGACGGCCGAAGGCCGCGACTTCGGCTGCCGGCAGGTTGCGGGTCCTGAGCGTGATCGTGCCGCCACCAGGCATCGCATCGCGCGCGTTGACCGCAAGGTTCAACAGAACCTGTTCGAACTGGCCGAGATCGGTCCTGACCGGCCAGAGGTCACGACCGTAGTCCACCTCGACCTTGACGTTCGTTCCGGTCATGCGGTCGACCAGCATGCGCAGGTCGCCGATCACGTCGGTCATGTTGAGAACGGTCGGCCGCATCGTCTGCTTGCGCGAAAACGCGAGCAATTGGCGGACGAGGACGGCGGCGCGGTTGGCGTTGCGCTTGATCTCCATGAGATCGGCAAAGCTCGGATCGGCCGGCCGGGCCGACAGAAGCAGGTGGTCGGACGACAGCAGGATCGCCGTCAGCACGTTGTTGAAATCGTGTGCGATGCCGCCGGCAAGGGTGCCGACCGCGTTCATCTTTTGCGTCTGCGCCATCTGGTTTTCGAGCGCCTTCTGCTCGGTGATTTCAAGCGCATAGATGATCGCCGCTTCCTCGGGCGCCTGATCGCTCTGATCGATCACGGCATTGACGTAGAAGCGGAAGTGGCGTTCGCCGTCGGTCGGATGCAGCGCGTCGATCGGTGCGATGTCGCCCTGCCGGTCCTTGGCCGCTGCCAGCGCCTCGTGCAGGCGGCCCTTTTCCGTCTGGTGCACTACGGCTTCGATCAGCGCCCCGCGCTCGACGTCGTCCTGCGACACAAGTCCGGAGAACAGCTTCAGGAACGGCGCATTGGTGCGCAGGATCCGGCCATTGCCGTCGACCGAGGCGATCGCCATCGGCGTATTGTTGAAGAAGCGGGTGAAGCGCATGGCCGCACTCGACGCCGATTGTTCGCTGTCCTCGCCGCCCTCGCGCGACATGACGATGGTGCGGCTTTCACCGGGCGCCCCGTCACGCGTCGAGGAGACGCGGTGGATCAGGCGCACCGGCAGGCTCTGGCCGTTCAGCTTGCGCAGATCGAGGTCCAGCATCTTGGTCTTCTTCAGGCCCGGCTCCGCCTGCACGGCCTGGACGAGCGTCAGCCCCTCGCCCGCCACCAGGTCGCCGATGCTGATCGAGCCCGGCTGAAACTTGGTGAGGTCAATGCCGAGCCAGTCGGCGAGCGTGGCGTTGATATAGAAGATCTCGCCCTTGCGCCCGGCCGAGAAGAAGCCGGCCGGCGCATGGTCGAGATAGTCGATCGCGTTCTGCAACTCCTTGAAGAAGCGCTCCTGGTCATCCCGTTCGGCGGTGATGTCGGCGATCTGCCAGAGGTACAACGGGTTGCGCTCGCTGTCTTCGAGCGGCAGGACGCGCGCCTTCAGCCGGAACCAGTGGGCACCGGAACCGCTTGAGGCGCTGGTCGCCAGCGGTTTCAGCAGACGGAACTCCTCGTGCCCCTGCTTCCCCTCGTGCAGGCCATTGGTCAGCCGGTAGATCGCTTCGGTTGCCTCGCGGTTGCGCGACAGGATGGTTTCAAGCGACTGGATGCCGGCGGCGTTCTTCGCACCCGTCAACGCTCCATAGGCGGCATTGGCGTAGATGATGCGGCCCTTGCGGTCGGTGACGATGGTGCCGTCTTCGTGCGCGTCGAGGAAGGCGCGTGCCAACTCGTCCGGACGCGACTGCGGCATGACCTCGATGAAGCCGATGACAGAAGAAACAAGGAAGAAGATGCCGACCATGGCGAGGACGCCAAGGATGCCGAGCACGATCTCGTTTTCCATCTCGTTCTTGAAGATCACGAAGGCGATGGCCGACACGGTCAAGACGATCGCGAGCAGCACGATGCGCAACACGGTTCCCGGCCTGACGCCGCGGTCAACAACCGGCATCTGGTAGTCGCCTGACTGCCGCAATTTCGTCATCGGTTCCTCTTATGCGGCCGGCACCGCGCGGGCGCGGCCCAGCCCTTCCGGCCGGCATCCGCTCAAACCGCCGGGCAAAATCGGTCATTCCCGACACGCCCTCGATCATTCGGACAAGAATCATCTTTAACAATCAGAGATAACAGCAAAAAGCACCTCTGCGGAAGCATTGCCGCCAATTCACAGGGAATGTCGGCGAAGTGCTTGTCCGGGCCCGAAAAAAGCCGTCAAATACTGCCACTCGGAAGGCAGAAGGAGTTCAGCCTATGATGGAAACGATCATCGCAGACAATGGCAGCCGGTTCATCGTCGCCGCAGCAGCCGTCGCGATTGGGCTTGTCTGCCTTGTGGCTGTGCTCTGGATCATGCGCAACCGCGCTTCCTCTCCCTTCATCCGCGGCGGCAAGAACCGGCAGCCGCGCCTAGCGGTTCTTGATGCGGCAGCTGTCGACACCCGGCGCCGTCTGGTTCTGGTGCGCCGGGATGATGTCGAGCATCTGATCATGATCGGTGGACCGACGGATGTCGTCATCGAAAGCCGGATTGTGACGGGCGACGAGCGGCCCGCCAGCGACGAACGCAAGATCGCAGAGCCTGTGGCAGCAGACAGCCGGCCGGCGGCAAGGGAGCCGGCACAAATCCAGCCTGAGCCCGTCGCTGTCACGCCAGTCCGGCCCGTTGCCCGTCCGGAGGAACAACCGGTCGCGCGGGCCGAGCCTGCCGCACCTGTTCGCGTTGCAGCAGAACAGCGTCCGGCGGCCGCGCCCATTCTGGCAGCCGAAGCGCGCCCGATAGCCCGACCGGCCGTACAATCGGCAACGGAGGTTCCGGCGGTTGCGCCCACTGTTGCGCCCCAGGTCAGCATTGATGCCACAGCCAACCGCCCGGCGCCGGCGGCCCAGCACATGCAAGCCCAACCAATTCAGGTAGAGCCCAGCCAGGTGCAGCGTCCTGCCCCCGTAGTCCAGCCACAGGCGACCCCAGCCGCGGCTCTTTCGGACTTCGAGCGCATGCTCGATGCGGAAATCAGCGGCGACCTGCAACGTCTGGGACCGGCCACGGTGGCGAGCCCGAGCGCAATGACACCGGAAAGCCGCTCTTTGACACCTGCGACCCGTCAAGAACCAACGCTTGGCGCGCCCGTCGCAGATGGCAGCCGCAAGGAGCCGACGATTGAAGAAGAGATGAACCGTATGCTGGCCGATATCTCGGCGGGCCGGAAGCCATAGTTTCCCGCCCGCTCGAACATCGGGGTCGCGAGCGGTGGAAGGGTCCAGCCTCTGAAGGCAGGCGACGGCGGAAAGAAAGCCGTTTCAAATCCTGGGCAACAAAAAAGGCGCGGTCGACCCGCGCCTTTTTCTTATAAGACAGTCCCGAAACCCGGGTATCTTACTCGTCCCGGTAGACCTTCTCCCGCCGCTCGTGGCGCTCCTGCGCCTCGATCGAAAGAGTTGCGATCGGGCGAGCATCCAGCCGCTTCAGACCAATCGGCTCGCCTGTTTCTTCACAGTAGCCGTAAGTGCCCTCGTCGAGCCGCTGCAGCGCCGCGTCGATCTTGGAAATCAGCTTGCGCTGCCGGTCTCGAGCTCTGAGCTCAATTGCCCGGTCTGTTTCGGAAGAAGCCCTGTCTGCGAGATCGGGATGATTGGCGCTCTCCTCTGCCAAGTGATCCAGTGTCTCGCGTGCCTCGCGAAGGATGTCGTTTTTCCAAGCGTTCAACTTGGCCCGGAAATACGCCCGGTGACTGGCATTCATAAATTCCTCGTCCTCGGACAGGACAAAGGTACTAAGATCGATCTTCTCACTCAACGCGATTCTCCTGAAGAACATCTCATTGCGGCGGTGTATAGACCTATGGAAGCTGTGATTCAAGCCTCGGAACAGACACTCAACCGTATTTTAATATTGCTGTCGATTCAGGCTAACTGACGAATATTTCATCAAAATTACAGATCGGATCTTGATTTCCAGGGCGCACCTGCCACTCGAGCGATGAAAAACATCCAAACTCAGGCAGCGATGCGTTTGCGTCATTCGATTGCTCAATTGCGACCGCGGCAAAGGGCAGCAACCTGCAATCCCCGAAAAAAAGCGACCCGTAGCTTGATCTTTGCGGTGCGGACGGGAAAAGGTGAATATCTGTCGGAGGATACAACACCTGTCCGCCCCGACGACATCAGCCCCTGTCGCTGCGACAGGTAGTTACCGGAACCGCTCGATGCAAGACAGCGCCCCCAAGGTCCTACGCCTCTTTCTCCTGCGGCATGCGCGTTCTGGTTGGGCATTGCCCGGCCAACGCGATTTCGACAGGTCCCTCGACGAGACCGGCTACATCGAAGCGGAACGGCTCGCCCAGCTGGCAGCCGATCAGGGCATTCGTCCGGAGCGTATCCTTTGCTCGACGGCCGCGCGCTGTCGCGAGACCGCCGAACCGTTCTTCCGCACCGTCAGCGAAGATCTCGACATTCGCTATATCGACGCGCTCTATTCCGGGCCGACAAGCGTCTACTTCGATCTCATCGACGCACACCGGCATCTGAACTCGCTGATGCTTGTCGGGCACAATCCGATGATCGAACAGTTGCTCTATCGCCTGATCGGTGATGATGCCGCCCGCGAGGTCGTGCCCAATGGTTACCCGCCCGCAGGGCTCGCTATCGTGGACGTGCCTTCCGCCATCGACGAGGTATCCGCCTCCGCCACACTGGTGTCCTTGCTGTTGCCAAGCCATTAGCGCACGCGCGCCGGGAAGAATTGCCATGCGCGCGTTGCGGCGCCAGAAATAGTGCCTATATCGCGGATGGCACAGCGCAACCGTGGCCGTTCGGCAAACCGCGCAGAAGAGCATGTCCGCGGGAAAAACGCCCGCAAGAAAGAGCGAGAATTGGCGCCTAATCTGACCAGCTTCAAAGACGACGCCCTGATTGCACTCGACAATCTCACCGATCGAGCCTCCGGCCTCGTCAATCCCTCCATCCGGCTCGGCGTTACCGGCCTGTCGCGATCCGGAAAGACCGTTTTCATCTCGTCCCTGGTCCACAATCTCTTGAATGGTGGACGTTTGCCGGTGTTCGAGCCCGTGCGTTCGGGCCGTGTCTCAAAGGTCAGGCTCGAGCCGCAACCTGACGACGCCGTGCCGCGCTTCCAGTATGAAGATCACATCGCCGCGCTGGTGCGAGATCGCATCTGGCCCGATTCCACCCGCGCCATCTCGCAATTGCGCATCACGCTCGATTTTGAAAGCGCCAGCGGCTGGAACCGCTTGTTTTCGCCGGGGCGTCTGTCGCTCGATATCGTCGACTACCCCGGCGAATGGCTGCTCGACCTGCCGTTGCTCGCACAGGACTTCCGCCAGTTCAGCGACAATGCGATGGCACGCGCCCGCGCACCTGCCCGTGCTTCCCTTTCCGCGGAATGGTTGACGCTTGCCTCCTCCGCCGGTCCGACGGCCGTTGCCGACGAGGCGAGCGCCCGTCGGCTCGCCGAGAGCTTCACCGGTTACCTGAAGGCGTGCAAGGCGGACGAACGCTCCCCTTCGACCTTGCCGCCCGGGCGCTTCCTGATGCCCGGCGATCTCGAGGGATCGCCGGCGCTCACCTTCTCGCCGCTTCCGGACCTTCCCGACGGTCGTGCGCCGAAAGGTTCGCTCTGGGCGATGATGGAGCGCCGCTACGAGGCCTACAAGAAGCACGTTGTCAGCCCGTTCTTCCGCGAACATTTCGCCCGCCTCGACCGCCAGATCGTGCTGGTCGACGCGCTGCAGGCCATCAACAACGGACCGGAGGCGCTGCTCGATCTCGAACAGGCACTTGCCGACGTTCTTGCCTGCTTTCGCGCCGGGACCAACAGCTGGCTGTCGTCCTTCCTCACGCGCCGGATCGACAAGGTGTTGATCGCCGCAACCAAGGCGGACCACCTGCACCACGAAAGCCACGACCGGCTGGAGCGCATCGCCGCACGCCTGGTCGAGCGCGCTGCCGAGCGCATCGGCGTCAGCGGCGCCGGTCTCGAAGTCATGGCGCTCGCCTCTGTCAGGGCAACCCGCGAAGCGACCGTCAACCATGACGGCCACGCCCTTCCGGTCATTGTCGGCACGCCCATCGCCGGTGAGAAGATCAACGGCGAAGTCTTCGATGGTGAGAAGAAAACTGCCATATTTCCTGGTGACTTGCCGGAGGATCCTGAAGTTCTGTTCAAAGCGATCGAGGCGCAGACGGGGGCGTCGCCGCACGATGGTGCCGTCCGCCCTATGCCCGAATTGAGCTTCGTTCGCTTTCGGCCGCCGCATCTTGAGGAAACCGGTGGCGGCCTGAAACTGTCGGTGCCGCATATCCGGCTGGATCGGGCGATGCAATTTCTGTTCGGAGACCGGCTCGCATGAGCGACGACACCAACGGCCGCGGCCGCCGTCCCGGCGCATTCTCGGTTCAGGAAGACAAGGCCAACCAACAGGCCGCAACGCCGCCGGCGCGGCGTGCGCCGGCAAGTTTCGACGACAACGTTGTGATGACGCCTGACACCGACGATCCGTTCCGCGAGACGACGCTTGCGGTCGAGGCGCTGGCGCTGCCCGAGGCCAGCCCCCGCAAGCGCCGCCTGTCGTTCGGCAAAATTGCGATCGGGGCACTGGGCATCGTGCTGTCGCTCGCTGCCGGCCTATGGGTCGATCAACTCCTGCGTGATCTCTTCTCCCGCGCCGACTGGCTCGGCTACACCGCGCTTGCGGTCGTGGCCATCGGCCTCCTCGCCCTTTTGATCGTAGTTGCCCGCGAGCTCTCGGGAATGATGCAGCTTACGGCAATCCAGAAGCTGAAGGCGGAAACGGACAGCGCTGCGGTTTCGGCCAATAGCAAACCCGCACGTGCTGCCCAGGCGAAACTGGTCCATCTGCTCGCCGCCAATCCGAAAACCGCGCGCGGCCGGGCGCGACTGAAGGAGAGCGACGGTGAAATCATCGACGGCCCGCATCTGATAGAGCTCACAGAGCGTGAACTGCTGAGCCCGCTCGACCGCGAAGCGCGCCGCCTCATTCTCACAGCCTCCAAGCGTGTTTCGATCGTGACCGCCGTCAGCCCACGCGCCCTCGTCGATCTTGGCTATGTGCTCTATGAATCCGCCCGCCTGATCCGCGCGATGGCCGAGCTTTACGGCGGCCGCCCCGGCACGGTCGGTTTGCTCAGGCTGATGCGCGATGTCATTGCCCATCTCGCCGTCACCGGCTCGATCGCCGCTGGCGACAGCCTGATCCAGCAGGTGCTGGGCCACGGCCTTGCCTCGAAGCTCTCGGCGCGCCTGGGCGAAGGTGTCATCAACGGCCTGATGACCGCACGCATCGGCATCGCCGCCATGGATCTGTGCCGCCCGATGCCGTTCAGGGCCCTGAAGCGTCCGGGCATTGGCGATTTTCTGTCCGATCTCAGCCCCGGCGCCGCACGCACGATCGGCGAAGACGGCGAAAAGTAGCAGGCGCTAGCGCCTCCCGCATTCAAGTGGAATCACGTGGAGTCGGGATGCTCCAGAATCAAAGTGCGAGAGCGTCCTTTATGCGTTCAGTTGAACGCACGGCGCTCTAGATACCGGCATACCAGTCGTAGCCGAGATCTTCCCAATAGCCGCCGCGCCCGCGGCCGAACGGTGCGAGAGAGGAAACGACCTCGATCGCGCGGATGTATTTCGCCATTTTGTAGCCGAGCTGGCGTTCGATGCGCACGCGCAAGGGGGCGCCGTTGGCAACGGGCAGAGCAGCGCCGTTCAGGCCATAGGCCAGGATCGTCTGCGGATGGCGGGCGTCGATCATGTCGATCGATTCGTAATAGGCGACAGAGCCCGCAAGCCCGAGCGACATGCTGTCGAAGCAATGGAAGACGACGTAGCGTGCGTCGCTCTTCACCCGGGCCTCATCGAGCACAGACGCCAGCGGCACACCGGTCCATTTGGCGATGCAGCTCCAGCCTTCTACGCAGTCGTGCCGTGTGATCTGCGTGCGCGACGGCATGTTGCGAAGCTCGTCAAGCGTCAGTTGCTGCGGCCTCTCTATCAGGCCGGTGACACTGAGCCGGTATCCGGAAAACGCTGTGTCCCGCAACGCGAGATAAGCGGGATCGTTCGGGTCTGTCGAACCGTTCGGGCGTTGTCCCTGCCGGATTTCGCTTTCCGGGAACTCCGGCGCAAGCCGATCCGCCGGAATCAACAGCCGCTGCATCCGATAGGTCAGGGCATTGGCCGATGCGAGAAGACCGCGTGCCGGATGGCCGTCGGCAAGCAGTGCATCGAGCGCGTTGCAGCCGGCAAGCGGCACGGTCGATGCCGCAGCTCCAGCAACGCTCAGGAAACGACGGCGACTGAGGAGCAATCGGCTCATGGCGCTTTTCCTTCTTCGTGTCGGCGATCAACCCGGTAGCGGCCGGTGATCATCGACCGCATCTCGTTGATCGGGCCGGCCGCAAACACCATGAAGATGTGCACGATGAAGAACCCAACGAGGAGCAGCATCACGACGAAATGGATGGTGCGGGCCGTCTGCCGTCCGCCGAAGAGATCAAGAAGCCATGGCCAAGCGGCGTCCATGCCCGGCGACATCGTCAGCCCGGTCAGGATCATGACTGGAAAAAACACTAGAAGAACAGCGGCATAGGAGAGTTTCTGCAAGCTGTTGTAGCGCCCGTCGTGATCGAAGCGAAACCGCAGGTGTTCGACAATGGTTCGTGGCAAGGCGCGGACGTCAGCCCAGCCGGGAATGATCTCACGTCGCAAATGGCCGTTGAGCAGGCTCGCCACAAGCCAGAGGCAATAGGCCGCCGCAAAGACCCAGGCGAAGAAGAAATGCACCACGCGGCCCGTTGCCAGATCGTGATAGGAAGGCACCGTGAGCCACGCCGGAAAAGCCCTGAAGGCGCGCTGCTCTTGCGATCCGCTGACGCCGAGGACACCGGTGGTATCGAAGCTTCGCCCCAACACCGTCGTCATGCCTCTGACCTCGCCGTTTTGGTGGCGAATCGGCTGGATTGACAGAACACTGTTGTCAAAGGCAAAGCCGGATTGCTGGCCGATATAGAGCGCCGGATGTGCATTGAAGATCTGCAGGCCGCTGAGCAGCAGGAAGAACAGCGCGGCGGCCCAGCCCCAATGGGTGAGCCGCGTGACAAGCCCATGCCGCCGGATCGTCAACCTCCCCTTTGGCGTCACGCTTGTCGCTTCAGTTTCTATCGTTGCCATGGGAAACCTCGCTTTCCCGTCACTATACGTAGGGCGGATCAGACAAGTTTCACCGGCGCGTACAGCGCTCGACCGACCTATCCCACTCCAACTTCGGCGCGGGCCAAAATGGCTGTGGGCAATCGTTTTTCCGATCACATCGAGCCGCGATATCCGCCGCCCGGAAACCGTCCATTAACCATTTGCGCGCAAATGTGGCTTTCAGTTTCGGACGTTGACCCATCAAGGATCGTTTATGTTCTCGCGCCCTTCTTTGATCGCTCGCGGCGCTGCCGCCTTCGCGCTTGCAGCCACCGTCGGCCTTGCGACACCGGCCTTTTCCGGCGCCAAGGATAAGGCTTTCTTCGAGAAGGTCGCTGGCCAATGGAAGGGCCCGGGCGAGATCGTCGCGGGCAAGTACAAGGGCACCAAGTTCACCTGCGACCTCTCCGGTGAACCGGTGGCTGGTGACGATACCGGCATCAAGCTCGATGGTTTCTGCCGTGTCGGCGTCTTCAAGCAGCCGATGTCGGCGCTGATCACCCAGAAGGGCAACAGCTATACCGGCAAGTTCCTCGATGGCGCAGAGGGCAAGGGCCTGGATATCGTTTCCGGCAACGTTGCCAAGGATAAGGTCGTCGTCGGTATCAATCGCAAGAAGCTGAACGGCGCGATGATCGCCCGTCTCCAGGACGACCAGACCATGAACATCACCATCTCGGTCAAGGTCGAGGACACCATGGTTCCGGTCATCGGCGTCAGCCTCAATCGTCAGGTCGATACGATCGCCGTCGGCTCGATCAAGTAACCTCGACGCACCAGCAAGCAAAAACCCCGGCATAGACCGGGGCTTTTTGATTGGGGCGGGCGGTAACGGCGTGACCGGCCTGCTCAGCCCTGCGAGCGCCACCAGTTCCTGTCGCCGTCGGCAACTTCGATACCAGTGATATCCGCCTGTTGCAGCCAATCGCCAACCGGGCGGCCGTGAACCGGCATGTCGGCGGCAAAGTCGGCAAGCGGCATCAGCACGAAGCCCCGCTCGGTCATCCTCGGATGCGGCAGTTCGAGCCGCCCTCCGACCTGAACCACGCCTGCAAAGGTCAGTACGTCGATGTCGAGCGTGCGTGGCCCCCAGCGCTCGTCGCGCACACGTTTCATCGACCGTTCGATATCAAGACAGGCGTCGAGCAACGCCTCCGGGGCCAGCGTCGTTTCGACCTCGGCGCAGGCATTGAAAAACCATGCCTGGTCGGTTTTGCCCCAAGGCGGGGTGCGGTAGAGCCGGGAGACGGCGCGGACAGCGCAATCCGCACGCGCGTCGAGCGCTGCAAGCGCCTCGGCCATCGCTCTTGGCGGATCGCCGAGATTGCCGCCGAGCCCGAGCGTGGCGCTCCGCCAGATCCGCTCAGACGACATGCTCGACCGTCACTTCGACATAGTCGAGCACGCCGGGAACCGGTGCATTCGGCTTGCGGATCGACACCTTTGCGCGCTTGATCTGCGGAAAGCGAACGCAGAGCGTCTTGGCAACTTCCAGCGCCAGGGCTTCAATAAGGTAGCGACGGCGGCCGGTGACGATGCGTTCGATCTCCTGAAAGGCGATGCCGTAATGCACCGTGTCTTCGATCGAATCGTCAACCAGCGCGGTTCCCTGCTCGACTTCGAGCTCGGCATCGACGAAGAAGCGCTGCCCGAGCAGTTCCTCCTCGTCGAAGACGCCGTGGCGCGCGAAGAAGGCGCAGTTCTTGAGGGTGATGATATAGGTCGCGCTCATGCTTCTCCGTCCCATCGGCTGTTCTTGGATCACGACGATTGTGAGGGGCGAACCGTCCCACAATCCTGAGCGTGATGCGTTCTCATAGGTTAAGGCGGGATGCGGGCGGAAAACCGCACGCAGCATTTCTCATCCCGCTTTGGCGTTCAGCATAGCATCCGCTATCGCCAGCGCATCCTTGCTGTTTGCGACATCGTGCACGCGAAAAATCGAAGCGCCAGCGACGCGCAGCAGCGCTGTCGTTGCCGCCGTCGCCACATCCCGATCGGCCGCCTCACGTTCGCTTATCGCTCCGACGAAACGCTTGCGCGACGTTCCGACCAGGAACGGCAGTTCGAAACGGTGCAACTCGCCGAAGCGCGCCATCAGCTCGATGTTCTCTTCGGTATCCTTGGCGAAGCCGAAACCCGGATCGAGAACGATGCGATCCCGTGCCACCCCCGCTGCCGCCGCAATCTCCAGGGACTTCTCCAGAAAGTGGACTTGATCTTCAATCACGTCGGCGAGTTTTTGGCGTTCGCGCCCCGTATGCATGATGCATAGGCCTGCCTCTGTCTCGGCCGCGACCGTTGCAATATCTGGCTCGCGCTGAAGGCCATGCACGTCGTTGACGATGTGTGCGCCGGCCTGAACCGCCAAGCGGGCAGTCGTGGCTCTATAGGTATCCACCGAGATCACCGCATCGGTATCGCGGCTGAGTGCCGAGATCACCGGCAAGATGCGCGCCTGTTCCTCGTCTGCGCTGACGGGTGCTGCGTCCGGACGCGTCGATTCACCGCCGATATCCAGGATCAGCGCGCCCTCCTCCAGGCAGCGCACCCCCTGTGCGACGGCGGCTACGGCATCGATGAAACGCCCGCCGTCGGAAAAAGAATCCGGGGTAACATTGACGATCGCCATCAAAACGCCACGCGGCCCAAGTTCGAGGCTGCGCCCATGCGCCAGCTTCCAGCTAAATTTCTGAAATGGATTGTAAGTCATTTTCCCTCACGATCCGCGTCCGGCCGGGAGCCTTCGTTTTGCTGTTGCGCCGGCGCTGGCTATGCCCCAAGCTTGATTGAAGTTCAACCGAAGAGAACCACGCATTGATGTCCCGAGTACGCGTCCCGCTCAAATTCGCCCTCCTTGCTCTCCTGGTCGCAGCCCCGCTCGGCGCCGCCTCGGGGGAAACTGTGGTCAACAAGAGCTTCTCCTATTTCACGATCGGCGGGCGGACTGCGGAAGAACTCGACAAGGCTCTCTCGGCGAGCGGCCCGATGATGAAGTCCACCGGTGCGCGCCACCCGGGCGCAACCCGCATCAAGTTTGGTGGCTCCATCACCTATGTCAGCCGCGGCGGGCGCTGCGCCGTCGGCTCGGCCCGCGTCACGCTCAGCACGCGCATCATTCTGCCCCGATGGAAATACCGTCGCCAGGCGGGCCGCGATCTGGCGCTTGTCTGGGATACGCTGTCGAGCGACATCAAGCGCCATGAGGAACGCCACGCGGAAATCGCGCGTAACCATGCCCGCCGGATGGAAAAGATGTTTCTTGCCCTGAAGCCGGAAGCGGATTGCGAGCGCATGCAGGCAAGTGTTGCGCGCGTCAGCGTCACCGCCATCGAAGCCCATGACAAGGACCAGGCACGCTTCGACCGCACCGAGGCCGCCAACTTCGACAAGCGCATGATCCGGCTTCTGCAATACCGGCTGGAGACGCTCAAGAAAGCGCAACAATAGGTAGCAATCAGCCCAGCCGGAAGAACAGCCTGACTATAGTCGGGCGGCGCCTGATTTTGGCGGATAAACCCACAGTATTTTATTGGTGAAATATAACGATGGCTGCCAGCCAGCGACTCATCTATATTCAAAATACGGAGAGCGGGGCGAGAATGAAGACTAGCCCCACTGAATGACTAAACTAAGCGCGGCGCGACTGTGGCGCGAATAGCTTAAATATTGCCGTTACTTTGATTTGCGCGACGTTGTTCAATTAAAAGACAAGAAACAGAACGACGCAGCCGAAATGGGTTCTCCTGGCGTGTCTTGGTGCAGCAGATGTTCCCTCCCTCATCTGTATGCGATGCGCCCTCCTCGCCTCGCTTGTCCAACGACCAGCGAGGCACTTTTTTGCCCATAGGCCCGGCTAAGCGGGAAAAGGCGGCGCCAGCCTCCTGAACAGGTGCTAAAGCATCGTACGTTTAATCAGACGCATACCCTGCCGCCTTGAGATAGTTCCAGCACTCGGTTCTGTTGAAGAGGTTGCAGATGGACCCAAGGGCGTTTGAGAGCGTGTCGAAGGT
>NZ_MBSO01000034.1 GCF_001695835.1 Ensifer sp. LC11
TTGAACTCGCCGAAGTACTTCGTGATCGCTGCAGTCAGCGACGTCTTGCCATGGTCAACGTGGCCAATCGTGCCAATGTTAACGTGCGGCTTGTTGCGCTCAAATTTGCTCTTTGCCATGGGTACGTTTCCTGTGGTCAAGTATGAATAATGATCAGCCGGCAGGGCCGGTTTGTGGAGCCGTTTAAGGGTTTCAGGGGATTTGCGCAAGACTTAATTGCGCGCGCCCGGACCGGCCGCCGACGGCCATTTCCAGCCGATATGTAAGAAGCGCGAAACGCCGACACAAGATCGAGCGGGAGCGAATCGCTACTCGCTCCGTCTGCAAAAGAATCAGACGTTTGGCGAGGGGCATTAATGTAGCTTATCAATTGAAGGGAAAGAATGGTGCCGCTGCTGGAGCGGGTAGCGGGAATCGAACCCGCGTATTCAGCTTGGAAGGCTGCTGCTCTACCATTGAGCTATACCCGCGGGCCTTCGATCCAGAAGCAGAATGGTGGAGGGAGTTGGATTTGAACCAACGTAGGCTGAGCCAACGGATTTACAGTCCGTCCCCTTTAACCACTCGGGCATCCCTCCATTATTCTGTCGGGATCTTTCGACCAAGCAATTGAGATCGCGAGACAACCTGCGACATGTCGTTGCCGCCTCTCGATCTGTGGCCGGGTATATGACTGCCCCGTTTCGTCCTGTCAACACGGCTCGACCGAAAATTTCCGAATTTCTCCACAGCTGCAAAAATAGACCCGATACCGAAAATCGTTTCGTCAGGCGCGCAACCTCACTATAAGACGCCCATGAGCAAAGATCGCACCGGCGACAAGAGCGCCAAGGACACCCATTACGCCAACCTCAGGCGCGCGCACCGCGACGCCAAACGCGAACGCGGCGAAATCCCGACGCCGAAGCAGGACAAGCGCCGCAAGGCGCCGGCCGATTGGAAGCCGCCGCAGCTGGCACCCGAACAGGTTCTGCTTTACGGCCTGCATACGGTTCGCGCCGCGCTCGACAATCCGGCGCGCCAGGTCGTTCGCTTGAGCGTCACCCAGAACGCCGCTGCGCGACTGGAACTCGGCGAACTCTCCGACCTGCCCTTCCCCGTTGAGACGGTGACGCCGCAGGACCTCGACGGGCTCCTCGGGCCGGACGCCATCCACCAGGGCGTCATGCTCGAAACGCGTCCCCTGCCCGTGCGCCGGCTCGACGCGCTTCGCGACTGCCCACTGCTTCTCGTCCTTGACCAGGTGACCGACCCGCACAATGTCGGCGCCATCATGCGCTCCGCCGTCGCCTTCGATGCCGGCGCGCTGATCACGACTATACGCCACAGCCCGACCGAATCAGGCGTGCTTGCCAAATCCGCCTCGGGCGCGCTCGAGATGATCCCCTATATCCAGATCACCAATCTGGCGGATGCGATCGAGGAACTGCACCGGCTGGGCTTCCAGACGATCGGCCTCGATTCGGAGGGACCGCAGCCGCTGGAGGGAACATTCAGCGGTGAGAAGATTGCACTGGTTCTCGGCTCAGAGGGCAAGGGATTGCGACAGAAGACCCGTTCGATCGTGACCGACCTTGCCCGGCTCGACATGCCCGGCGCGATCAAGTCGCTGAACGTCTCGAACGCGGCGGCCATCGCCATGTATGCGGCCCGCCAGTTCCTCAACCGCTGACCGGAGACCGGGGCCGCGAGACGTCCTGCGTCTCAAACCGCACGCTGTTGACGCGAAATTGTTGCCATGGAAATCTCCGGCCCCAGGGAGCTGGAGGATTTCATGGGTAAAGTGATCGGACGACGCGGTCGCCTGTCAACACGTGTGGTGCTTGCAATTTGCTGCTTCGCCCCGCAACACGCGCTGGCTGCCGGCGATATCGATCCGGCCATCATCGCAGCGCGGACCGGCGACTACCTCGTTGCCCCGGTCGACGGGGCCGCCGGCTGCAAGCTCGGTTTCACCGCGGATGAAACGATCGGCGGCTACGCCGTCACCGGTGCCGAGACCTGCGCGACGGCACTGCCGTCGATCTCCGAGGTCACAGCCTGGAACTTCGGCGAGAACGGCAGCCTGCTTTTGATTGATGTCCTGCGAAAAGTGCGTGCCCGCTTCGAGGAAAGCGAGGGCTCACCACCGCTGACGAGCGGCGAACTTGGCCCGCGGCTGGCGCTTGTGCCTGCCGTCGACGGCATTTCCCATTTGCCGGCACCGGCGAACGTCAAGGGCGCATGGCAAATGAAGCGCCCGGACGGAACTCCCGTCTGCCAGGTGAGCTTCGCCGACAAGTCCGACGACGACGGCAATTTCACGCTCTCCGTGCTTTCGCCTTGCGACACCACGGTCAAGAAGCTGAAGCTGCGGCGTTGGCAGGCAAACGGTCTAGGCATCACCCTGCTCGGCGAGGACGGCAACTCCCTTGCCTTCACCGCCACCGCGTCCGGGTTCGAGAAGGACCGGAACGAGGGCGGGACGCCACTTCTCCTCATTCGCAACTAGAGCGTCGCGCGTTCACATGGACGCACAAAGGACGCTCTCGCACTTTGATCCCAGAGTATCTTTCTGCCTCAGGTTAATCCGCTTGAGGCAGGATGCTAGCGGACCGTTGCGGCCTCGGACCAATCCGCCGTCGGGCAGCCGTCACGCAGCTTCTTCCAGGTGGAGACGTTGAGGTTCATTTCGCAGCGCGCCATGTAGGCATTGCCGTCGACCATTAGGCAGGCGACCTGTCCGAGCTCGTACTTCGAACCGTCGCGGTTGCGGCATGTACAATTGTGTGCACGCGCGGCGTCGGCGGCGAGCAGCGCAGCCACCGCAGCGGTCATGCCCAACAGAATTGTCCGCCGGTCTACCATCGCGGCATTATAAAGCAGATTGTGAAATCCTAAAACGGACAATGCCGGCTGCATCTGCAACCGGCATCGTCCGCACGCTGGGCCTTCGCCCCTCCAGCGGATCACCTCGGTGACCCGCTGAACCCTGAATGTTAGCTCGCCAGGCGAAGGACGTTGCCTTCCGAGATTGTCTTTTCTGCTTCGGCGATTGCGAACTGCTTTGAGTCGGCGCTGAGGTTCAGGCCTTCTGCACGGACGAATTCGAGGTCAGTGATGCCCAGGAAACCGAAGACCGAGGTCAGGTAGGATTCCTGGTGGTCCATGACGGCAGCCGGACCGGAGGAATAGTGACCGCCGCGGGTCGAGGCGACGATGACCTTCTTGCCCTTGGCGAGGCCTTCCGGACCATTCTCGGTGTAGCGGAACGTCTTGCCCGAAACGGCGATGCGGTCGATCCAGGCCTTCAGCTGGCTCGGGATACCGAAATTGTACATCGGGGCACCGATGATGATCGTGTCGGCGGCAAGGAATTCTTCGAGCAGGTCACGACCGAGCTTGACGTCGGCGGCGAGGTTGGCATCAACGCCTTCGAGGTCGGCCGGGGCCATGATCTGCGCGCCGGTCAGGTGCGGAAGCTGGCTCGAAGCAAGATCACGATAGGTAACCTTGGCATCCGGCCGATCGGCCTTGACCTGAGCAGCAAGTGCTGCCGTCAGGCGGCGGGAAACCGAGTGATCACCGAGGATACCGGAGTCGATATGAAGAACGTTCATGGGAACACCTTTGTGTTTGCGTTGCGGTGATCCACATATGATGGGAAAACAATCGCCCGATAAGTCAGCGTGTATTTGACATACTGTTTCCAGGCGGAAACAATCGGGCAAACGATCCGGACTTCGGAGACAGGATAATGCAGGATCTGAACGACCTCGCGCTTTTCGCCGCCGTGGTGCGCAGCAACGGCTTCAGTGCCGCAGCGCGCGACCTCAATATACCCAAATCCAAACTCAGCAAACATGTGGCGCGGCTTGAGGAACAGCTCGGCGTACGCCTGCTCGAACGCTCGACCCGCAAGCTGCGCGTCACCGATATCGGCCGCGTGTTCTACGACCATTGCCAGGGCCTGCTCGAAGGTGTTGCCGCGGCCGAGGCCGAGATTGCCGCCGTGCGGGCGGAACCCTCCGGCACGGTGAGGCTCGCCTGCCCGCTCGGTTTTACCCCGATGCTCGCCGATATCCTGCCGGCGTTTCACCGCCGCTATCCCGGCGTCCGGCTGTTGATAACCGCCACCAACCGGCGGATCGACCTGATCGAGGAACGGGTCGACGTGGCGCTGCGCGCCCGCGGACAGCTCGATACCGACAACCAGCTGATCATCAAGAAATTCGGCGAAGTGCGCGAGCGACTGGCGGCCAGCCCGACGTTCCTTGCCCGCTCGGGCGAGATTACTATCGACAACCTCAGCCAGCAGGCAACGCTGTCAATGAACGAGCAGCACCCGACCGATGTCTGGCACCTTGTCTCGGTCGATGGCAACACGACGGAAATCTCCCACCGCCCGATCGTCGGCTGCAGCGATTTCATCATCCTCGAGCGCGCCGCAATCGAGGGCATGGGCGTGGCGCTGTTGCCCGACCATATCTGCGAGCGCGCCTTCCGCGCCGGCGTGCTGGTGCCGGTCTTGCCGGAATGGACCTCCAACGACGTTGTCGTTCACCTGGTCTTCCCGTCCCGCCAGGGCATGCTGCCGGCGACTAGGGCGCTGATCGACTATCTCGCCGAAAATCTCCTCAACGCCTTGCAGAAATGCCGGGAAGTTCCGGTGCGGATGGCTGCCTCGTTCGACATCTGACGGCGAGAACGCGATCCAGATCTTCAGGCCGCCGATTCCATACCTCGAAAGTGGCGTCCTCAAGAACTTGGGCGCTGAGGCTCTCGAGCCAACGTCAGTGCGCATCCTGCAGAACCGCCTGGCCGACTCAGCCTGCTGCGGCTCAGCGTTGCGGTCACCCGCTTACTAAATGGGAACGTTGGAACGGAAAATCTTGCTTCGCAAGGCATTGCTGGTGCCCCCAGAGAGACTCGAACTCCCGACCTACTGATTACAAATCAGCCGCTCTACCAACTGAGCTATAAGGGCACTTACAGCGCTCGGAGTTACCATAATCTCGTGCGGTGTAAAGCAAAATTGCGAATTCTCCCAATTTTTCAGATGCGTTCGGTTTCCGGCCATGCCAGAAACGATAAAGAGAGATCGCCGTAAGCGGCGCGCAACATATCGAGCGGACTAGAATTTGATGGCCCGAACGTTCAATTCCTTCGCCTTTCTCGCCTCGTCCGCGGAGGAGGCTCAGAAGGCTGCGGCCGATCTCAAGGCGATCTATGGCGACAATGATCCGGCAAAGGCCGACGTGATCGTGGCGCTTGGCGGCGATGGCTTCATGCTGCAGACGCTGCATCAGACCATGAACAGCGGCAAACTGGTCTATGGCATGAACCGCGGATCGGTCGGCTTCCTGATGAACCGCTACAGCACCGACAATCTGACGGACCGCATTTGCCTCGCCGTCGAGAACGCGTTCCATCCGCTGGAAATGCAGACCACCGACGTCTACGGCGAGAGTTTTACGGCGCTGGCGATCAACGAGGTCTATCTCTTCCGCCAATCCTATCAGGCCGCCAAGCTGCGCGTCCTGATCGACGGAAAGACGCGGCTGGAGGAACTGACCTGCGATGGATTGCTGGTGGCGACTCCTGCTGGATCGACCGCCTACAACCTCTCCGCCCATGGCCCGATCTTGCCGCTGGAAGCGCCGCTTCTCGCCATGACGCCGGTCAGTGCCTTCCGTCCGCGCCGCTGGCGCGGGGCGCTCCTGCCGAACCATGTCACGGTCGAGATCGAAATCCTCGAAGCCGACAAGCGCCCGGTCAACGCCGTTGCCGACCACCAGGAAGTGAAGTCGGTGGTCAAGGTGCGGATCGCCGAATCGGAGAACATGACGGCGCGCATTCTCTCGGATCCCGATCATTCCTGGTCGGACCGCATCCTGGCCGAGCAGTTTTCGAACTGAGTGCACGTTCTGCGCGCCACCTGTGATATGATCCGCGGCAATCGCGCCCACTGATGACGACTGCCGCTGTGGCGGCAACGCCGCCGCTTGAAAGGACAAAAATGCCGACGCACAGACCCGCCCTCCTCGCTCTTATCCTGTTGATGAGCAGCGCCGGCGCCAAGGCCGAGGACGCAAACGTCGTGCCGCCGCAGGCAACCTTCGTCACCAGCACCGGCTATTGGGAGGAAAGCGGAGAACCGCTTTCGGCGCTCGATCCCAGCACCGCGACGGCGCCCGCCGAAAAGCAAGAGGCAGCCAGGCGTGGCTACTACAAACTGATCGCACTTCGTCAGACGGACGGTACCGCGCAGATCCATCTGCAGCAGATCGAGGCGACAGCGACTGGTCCCGTGGTGGTTTCATCGGCCGAACTCGAGGAATTTACAGCGCTGAAGGCCTATGTCACCGACATTCGCCCGGAGACCTCGACCGGCGTCACCGCTCAATCGGGCATGTTTGCAACCGTCTATCTGAAAACCGACCCGAGCGCGCGCGAACCGGAAACCTGGACCGTGCTGATCGACGATCTCGGCGACATCAAGATCGAGCGGGCATCGAACTGAGAAAACGAAAAGGCCGGGCGCGAACACCCGGCCTTTTCATTCAAAATCTGTGGACCGCCTTCGGCCTTAGTTGAGATCGTCGACGGCTGCATCCGCACCACCGCTGACGCGGTGGGCGAGTGCGGCTTCCATGAACTCGTTGAGCTCGCCGTCGAGAACGTCGCCCGGTGCCGTGCTTTCGACACCGGTGCGCAGGTCCTTGACCAGCTGGTAGGGCTGCAGCACGTAGGAGCGGATCTGGTGGCCCCACCCGATATCGGTCTTCGAAGCCGCTTCGGCATTGGCCGCGTCCTCGCGCTTCTTCAGCTCGGACTCGTAGAGACGGGCGCGCAGCATGTCCCAGGCCTTCGCCCGGTTCTTGTGCTGCGAACGTTCCTGCTGGCACTGCACGACGATTCCGGACGGCATGTGCGTGATGCGCACGGCCGAGTCGGTCGTGTTGACGTGCTGGCCGCCGGCGCCCGACGAACGGTATGTGTCGATGCGGCAGTCGCTCTCGTTAATGTCGATCTGGATCGAATCATCGACGACCGGGTAGACCCAGATCGACGAGAACGAGGTGTGACGGCGCGCGTTGCTGTCATAGGGCGAGATGCGAACGAGGCGGTGCACGCCCGATTCGGTCTTCAGCCAGCCATAGGCATTGTGGCCCTTGACGAGCAGCGTCGCAGACTTGATGCCCGCCTCTTCGCCGTCCTGAATTTCCATCAGCTCGACCTTGTATCCCTGGCGCTCGGACCAGCGGGTATACATGCGCAGAAGCATGTTGGCCCAGTCCTGGCTTTCGGTGCCGCCGGCACCGGAATGCACTTCGAGATAGGTGTCGTTCTGGTCGGCCTCGCCCGAGAGCATCGCCTCGACCTGCTTCTTGGCCGCTTCGTTGCGCAGCTCGCGCAGCGCCTGTTCGGCATCAGTAATGATCGCCGCGTCGCCCTCTTCCTCACCGAGCTCGATGAGTTCGATGTTGTCGTTGAGCTGCTGCTCGAAACGGCGCAGGCCATTGATGCCGTCATCGAGCTGCTGGCGCTCGCGCATCAGTTTCTGCGCTTCAGAGGCATCGTTCCAGAGGGTCGGATCTTCCGCCTTGTTGTTCAACCAGTCCAGTCGTCTTACCGCCTGATCCCAGTCAAAGATGCCTCCTCAGCAGGCTTATGGCCTGCTTGATTTCGTCGACAATATTCTCGATTTCGCTGCGCATGATCCTGCTTCTTGTGAACCGATATGAAAGTGAGCGTCAAATAACGATGCCCGCCGCTGATGTAAAGGCGGCGGGCAGCGCACGAGGGGGATAAGGATTAGAACAGGCCGTTGGATCCCGAAGTCACCGCCTGGTTCGCCTGCGGCGAGTTCTTCAGGATCTCTTCCGGCGGCACATACTGGTCGAGCCCGCCGATGACCGAGAAGGTGTCGGCCGGGCCGGTGCCAGGCTTGAAGGCCTCGATGATCGTGTCCGGCTCACCCTCTTGGGCGGCCATGCCGGTCTTGCGGTTGACGGCGACCATGCTCATGCCCTCGGGCACGACGAACTTGCTCGGGCGCGTTCCCTTGACCGCCTCGGTCATGAAATCGTTGAAGATTGGCACGGCGAGGCTGCCGCCGGTCGCGCCACGACCGAGCGGAGCCGGGTTGTCAAAGCCGAGATAGAGGCCGGCGACCATGTCCGGCGTATAGCCGACGAACCAGGCATCCTTTTCGTCATTGGTGGTACCGGTCTTGCCGGCCACCGGACGGTCGAGCTTGATCTTGCCGGCAGCCGTGCCGCGCAGCACTACGCCCTCCATCATCGACGTGATCTGGTAGGAGGTCATCGGGTCGAGCACCTGCTCGCGGTTGTCGGTCAAAACCGGCTCTTCCTGGCTCTGCCAATCGCCGGCGTTGCAGTTGTCGCAGGTGCGGTCCTCGTGGCGGAAGATCGTCTTGCCGTAGCGGTCCTGGATGCGGTCGATCAGCGACGGCTTGATCTGCTTGCCGCCATTGGCGAGCACGGAATAGGCCGAGACCATGCGCAGGACCGTCGTTTCGCCGGAGCCCAGCGACATCGCGAGCAGCGGCGGCATCTTGTCGTAGATGCCGAAGCGCTCGGCATATTCGGCGACGAGGTTCATGCCCATGTCGTTGGCGAGGCGAACCGTCATCAGGTTGCGCGACTTCTCGATGCCTAGGCGCAGCGTCGACGGGCCGGCCGAGCCGCCGCCGTAGTTTTCCGGGCGCCAGACCTGACCGCCCGCGACGATCTCGATCGGAGCGTCGAGAATGACCGACGCCGGCGTGTAGCCATTATCGAGTGCCGCCGCATAGACGAAAGGCTTGAACGACGAGCCCGGCTGGCGCATGGCCTGGGTCGCGCGGTTGAATTCCGACTGGCCATAGGAGAAGCCGCCGACCATCGCAAGAACACGGCCCGTCTGCGGATCCATGGCGACAAGGCCACCCTGCACCTTCGGCGGCTGGCGCAGGCGGTACGCGCCCTTCTCCGGCAGCGGCTCGACATAGACGACGTCGCCAGCACCGAACACGCCCTCAGGCGACTTCGCCGATTTGCGGTCGCCGTTGGCGGAACGGTAGGCCCACTGCATGTTCTTGGCGGAGATGTGCCCGGTGACGCGGTCCGCAACAATCTTGCCTGAGGCTTCCTTGTCCGGCTGGATGCCGATCTCGGCACCCTGCGCATCGACCGACAGAACGACGGCGAGCTTCCACTCCGGCACATCGCTGAAGGCGACAACCGCGCCGAGCGGCTCGCCCCAGTCGCCGCCGATCTCGATCGTCTTGACCGGTCCGTGGAAGCCGCGGCGCTCGTCATAGGTCAACAGGCCAGCCTGAAGGGCCTTGCGCGCCGCAGTCTGCAAACGCGGATCCAGCGAGGTACGGACCGAGAGGCCGCCTTCGTAGAGGGCGTTGTCGCCGTATTTCTGGATGATTTGGCGGCGAACTTCCTCCGCGAAGAAGTCGGACGCAAAGAGGTGCGCGCCGCCGCGGCGCGGATTGACGCCGAGCGGCTGCTTCTTGGCCTCCTCGCCGTCGGCCTTGGTGACGTAGCCGTTCTCCACCATACGGTCGATCACCCAGTTGCGGCGCTCGATGGCGGCTTCGGTCTTGCGGAACGGATGGTAGTTGGCCGGGCCCTTCGGAAGCGCCGCGAGATAGGCGGTCTCTGCGATGGTCAGCTCGGTGACCGACTTATCGAAATAGGTAAGCGCCGCGCCAGCAATACCGTAGGAATTGAGACCGAAGAAGATCTCGTTGAGGTAGAGCTCGAGAATGCGATCCTTGCTATAGGCCTGCTCGATTCGGAAGGACAGGATCGCTTCCTTGACCTTGCGGTCGATCGTCTGGTCGGAGGACAGGAGGAAGTTCTTCGCCACCTGCTGTGTAATCGTTGACGCGCCGACCGGCCGCCGGCCAGAGCCGAAATTCTGCAGGTTCACCGCGATGGCGCGCGCCAGGCCGGTGATGTCAACGCCCGGATGCTGGTAGAAGTTCTTGTCTTCCGCCGAGATGAAGGCCGCCTTGACACGATCCGGAATGGCCTGGATCGGCAGGTAGAGGCGCCGCTCGCGCGCATACTCGGCCATCAGCGCACCGTTACCGGCATGGAAGCGCGTCGTTACCGGCGGCGAGTATTTGGCCAGCACCTCATAGTCGGGCAGATCCTTGGTGACGACGCCCAGATAAAGCGCCGCGGCCGCGGCCACGCCAAGCAGCAGAAACGCACCAATCCCGAAGAAATATCCAATCAGCCTGATCATCAGTCAGATACCAGTACCTTCATTATCGTCCAATCGCCGGACCGCCAGCACAAATTCTGTCCCGCCGGCTCGCATTGCGCCGGCCCGACCAAACTCTTCCGTCAGAAATCGTCTGGCGTGGCGGCTTCCCGCAGCCCGGCCCCTCATATGGTGAGGAACCCCAGGCTTCAACTCGTTTCTCAACAAATCAGGGCGCAATTCCGGTTACGTCCGGGATTGTGCATAAAATAGGGCTTGTTTCCGATTATAGCGTGCGCATCCAGTTGAAAAGCATAGCGCTGTTACCGGGGCGACACAAATCACTTCGTCGCCGCGCATGCCTTCAAGCGTCAACCGCCGCTTGCGACGGCCTGCTCGCGGTAACGCTGAACCGCAACCGCAAGACGCTCGGAAACCTTCTTGCGCCACTCCGGATCCAAAAGCAGCTTCTCGTCCTCCTTGTTCGACAGGAAGCCCAGTTCCAAGAGGATTGACGGCACATCAGGCGCTTGCAGCACACGGAAACCGGCGAAACGGTGGGGGTTGTTGATGAGGTTGATCTGCCCTTCGAAGGAAGAAACGACCGCGCGCGCCATGTTGACCGAGAACGCCTGGGTCTCGCGACGCGTCAGGTCGATGAGGATATCGGCGACCTCCGCAGGCTCGCTCTGCAGCGGCACTCCGGCGATCTCGTCGGACAGGTTTTCACGGTCAGCGAGACTTGCGGCCAGGTGGTCCGAAGCCTTGTCGGAAATCGTGTAGACCGTAGCGCCGCGGATTTCCTTCTGCCGAAGCGCATCGGCATGGAGCGAAATGAAGAGATTGGCGCCCCTGTTGCGTGCGATCTGAACGCGCTGGGGCAACGAGAGAAAGACGTCCTTGTCGCGGGTGAGAAAGGCCTCGATCCCGGTCCCCCGGTTGAGCGCCTCGACGAGATCCATCGCAAATGCCAGAGTGACGTGCTTCTCCTCCGTCTTCGTCTCACTTGCGAGCGCACCGGTATCGATGCCGCCGTGGCCGGCGTCGATCGCGATGATGAAGGGGCCGCCCTCCTTGGTAGGCGCAACGGCGACCGGCCTATCGGTTTTGGCGGCAGCAACCGATCCGGTCCACTGCTGCTCGCCGAGAAGCGCATCGAAGCGGGCCTGGTCGACCCGTTCGGCATCAAGGACGAGGCGATAGCCCTTGCCCCCCTCCTCGGCGATCACTTCCGCATGCGTCACCGCAACCGGGCCGGTGGCCGAAAGGACGATGCGCGAGCTTCCGGCACCCATGCCGCCATAGCGGATCGCGTCGAACAGGCCGCGTGGCTCGAGGCTATCCGATTTCAGACCGAAAGCCGTTTCCGGCAGATCGACGACAACGCGAACGGGATCGGCCACGTAGTGAAGAGAGAATTCGGGCTTGCGGTCGAACTGAACCACGACCCGGGTGCGGGCGTCGTCACCGGCGATGCGCGCGCCAAACGCGAGCAACGGACCCGGCTCGACGGCGTTGGCGGCCGGCACGCTCAACAGGAGACTGCCCGCGACCAGCGACGCACTCAGCAAGCGCCAACTCGGGCGCGGCAACAACGACAACAGCGAACTACGCATACAAACCGCCAAAGGTTTCACCTCGGGCTCTCCACCACTTTCCCAGGGATCGGACGGCGGCCGACGCGCAACCGCGAATACATGATTGATCAATGAACCCTTATGGTTAACCAAAGCTTGACAAAGATCATGCTCCGCACGCGGCCGAGACGATCGATTCTTCCTTCGCCGACCTACTCCACGAGGACAAGCGAATCGATCATTATTGTGGCGGCGCGGGCTTTTCCCTTGCCAATGTGACATAGAAAACATAAAAGCGTCACAAGGAGAAAGTGTTGACGGGATAGAACAGTCGACCGGGCAGCCGGAGCTTCTCCAAAGCTTGGCGCCAGGGAGTGATCGAACCGGATTGACCGGTTAAACGTATCGCACTTCCGCGGTCGCAAGGTGTTCATCCGCCGTCGCTGCATTTCCTCCCCGTACACTGGATCGCAAATTTCCGGCGGTGGCCGGAGTTCTTGATGGTGATTTTTCACCAGCGCCCGCAAGCGGGCGTATTCATCGGGTCTTCATGAGACCTTGGACATTGGCATTCTTGTTTGGTCATTGATGTTGACTCAGCAGTATCGGTCAGAAGTAGAGCGGCCCCGGGACAGTCATGTTCCCGCTGTCGTCTGGCTGCTGCACCATCGCCTGCACCAAACAGGAACTTTCATATCCGGCACACCTATTGACGTGTTTGGCAGCCTTCCCAAGGAAGCAGGTCTGTCTCCCGTCCCGCTGGTGCGCCGAGGAGCACAGCTTAGATGGCAGAGAAAATGCTTATCGATGCGTCTCACTCCGAGGAGACGCGCGTCGTTGTCGTTCGCGGGAACCGCATAGAAGAATTCGACTTCGAGTCGGAACATAAGAAACAAATCCGCGGCAATATCTATCTGGCGAAGGTCACCCGGGTGGAGCCGTCGCTCCAAGCCGCCTTCGTCGACTATGGCGGCAACCGTCATGGATTTCTGGCTTTCGCCGAAATTCACCCCGACTACTACCAGATCCCGCTTGCCGATCGTCAGGCCCTGTTGAAGGCCGAAGCGGAAGAAGCGCGGCGCGACGACGACATCGAGCATGTCGAAACGGCGCCCGCCCCGGCAAGCGAACTTTCCGTCCCCGTCGATCTCGAAGTGGCAGCGGAAGTCGAACTGCAGTCCGTAGAAGCAGCTGCCGCTGCCGAACCGGTCGTCGAGGAAGAAGCGCCGGCCGAAAAGCCGAAGGCAAAGCCGAAGCGCACCCGCAAGACCAAGGCTAAGGCCGCGGAAGAAGCAGCGGCAGCATCCACCGATGGCGACGAGAGCAACAGCGGCGAAATGGCCGCGATGGTTGATACCGACGCTATCTCCGAGGACGTCGACAGCCGTCGTCGCCATGACGATGACGACGATGACGACGACAGCCACGATGGCGAAAAGGAAATCATCGAATCCGTCGGCGCCGAAGACGCCATGGAAGAGGTTCCCGACCGCCAGACCCGCAAGCCCCGCAAGCAATACCGCATCCAGGAAGTCATCAAACGCCGGCAGATCCTGCTCGTGCAGGTGGCCAAGGAAGAACGCGGCAACAAGGGCGCTGCGCTGACGACCTATCTGTCGCTGGCCGGCCGCTACTCGGTGCTGATGCCGAACACGGCGCGCGGCGGCGGCATCTCCCGCAAGATCACCAACCTTCAGGACCGCAAGCGTCTGAAGGAAATCGCGCGCGGCCTCGAAGTGCCGCAAGGCATGGGCGTCATCCTGCGCACGGCCGGTGCCAACCGCACCAAGGTCGAGATCAAGCGCGACTTCGAATATCTGATGCGCCTGTGGGAGAACGTCCGCACGCTGACGCTCAATTCCACGGCCCCTTGCCTCGTCTACGAGGAAGGCAGCCTGATCAAGCGCTCGATCCGCGATCTCTACAACAAGGACATCAGCGAGATCATCGTTTCCGGCGAGGAAGGCTACAAGGAAGCCAAAGGCTTCATGAAGATGCTGATGCCGAGCCACGCCAAGGTGGTTCAGCCCTACCGCGACGTGCATCCGATCTTCTCGCGCTCCGGCATCGAGGCACAGCTCGATCGCATGCTGCAGCCGCAGGTGACGCTGAAGTCCGGCGGTTACATCATCATCAACCAGACCGAAGCGCTGGTTTCGATCGACGTCAACTCCGGTCGTTCGACCCGCGAGCACTCGATCGAAGACACCGCGCTGCAGACCAACCTTGAAGCAGCCGAGGAAGTTGCGCGCCAGCTGCGCCTGCGCGACCTTGCCGGTCTCGTGGTCATCGACTTCATCGACATGGAAGAAAAGCGCAACAACCGCGCTGTCGAGAAAAAGCTGAAGGACTGCCTGAAGAACGATCGCGCCCGCATCCAGGTCGGTCGCATCTCGCATTTCGGCCTGCTCGAAATGTCGCGCCAGCGCATCCGCGCTTCTGTGCTCGAATCGACGATGCAGACCTGCCCGCACTGCAACGGCACGGGCCACGTTCGCTCGCAGTCCTCCGTTGCCCTGCACGTTCTGCGCGGCATCGAAGAGTATCTGCTCAAGAACACCACGCACGACATCACCGTACGCACCATCCCCGATATCGCGCTCTACCTGCTCAACCAGAAGCGCGGCACGATCATGGACTACGAGGCCCGCTTCGGCGTCTCGATCATCATCGAGGCTGATGCCCATGTCGGTGCGCAGCACTTCGCGATCGATCGCGGCGAACCGGTCGAAAACCCGGTCAAGATCGAGCAGCTCCTGCATTTCGAGCCGGAGCCGGAAGAAGAAGATGACGTCGTGATCGAAGAGGATCTCGACGAGGAAGAAGCAGAAGAAATCGTCGGCGAGCAGCGCCAGGAGCAACCGAAGGCCGCGGCTCAGTCCGACGACCAGGGCGGACGCAAGCGCAAGCGCCGTCGCCGCCGTCGCGGCAAGGGTGGCCAGCAGGCCGAGGGCGGCGTCACGCAGGTCTCCGAAGCAGCATCCGACACCGACGACGGTGCCGACGAGGGTGAAGCGGACGACGAGGGTGTTGATGCCGACTCCACGACCGCCGATGGCGACCAGAAGCGCAAGCGCCGTCGCCGCGGCAAGCGTGGCGGTCGTCGCAATCGTCCAGAGGGAGAAGGTGAAGGCCAACTCGACGCCGACGCGGAAACGGCTAGCGATGAAGCCGATGAGACGGAGAGCGTAGACGCTCCGGTCTCTGCTGCCGAAGCTGAAGTGGCGGTCGCGGTTGAGGAAACGGTCGCGGTGGTCGAGGAAGCCGAAGCGGCGGAAGCAAAGCCCGCCAAGCCGAAACGGACCCGCAAGAAGGCTGTGAAGGTCGAGGAACCGGTCGCAAGCGCTGACGAAGCTGCCCAAGCGGCAGTCGAAGACCAGCCGGCAGTCGCCGTCGAGGCGGTGGAAGAGGCTGTGGCCGATCTCGCCGAAGCCAAGCCGACGCGGGCGAACCGCGACCTTTCGAAGATTGCTTCGGAACCGGTTGTGACGTCGAGCGCAACCAAGCCCGAGGGCGAAGAAGAAGATTCGACCAAGCCGAAAAAGGGCGGCTGGTGGCAGCGCCGCGGCTTCTTCTAAGAAGCCGCCCTCCGGTTCCTAGAGCATCCCGCTCTCAAGTGGGTCCATGCGAGGCGGAAAGATGCTCTAGAATCAAAGTGCTAGAGCGTCCTTGGTGCGTTCATATGAACGCACGGCGCTCTGGTCGATGCCGAATCAGGAACCGCAGCGCTGAACGCGAAAATTCGTAAAACGAGAAAGGCCCGGATCGCTCCGGGCCTTTCTTCTTGGGTGACGGTGAAAGCTGCGGGCCATGTCCGCCGCTGCCTTTCGATCAGGCATTCAAGAAAGCCAGCGGGCGATCCTGTCCATCGCCTCAGCCATGTCAGCCTCAGCGCCGGCGTAGGAAAAGCGCATGGTGCGGTGCCCCTCCAACGGATCAAAATCGAAACCTGGCGTCGCTGCGACATTGATTTCGGCCAGCATCCGGCGCGCGAACGCCATGCTGTCATTGGTAAAGCGGCTGACATCGGCATAGGCATAGAAGGCGCCATCCATCGGCGAGGCGATGGAAAATCCGATCTCCGGCAGGCGCTTCAAAAGCAATTCCCGATTGGCCGCATAGGCAGCCTTGTACCGGTCGAGTTCCTCGTGGGCGTCGAGTGCAGCCTCGGCCGCTATCTGCGACAGTTCCGGCGGTGAAATATAGAGGCTCTGGGCAATCCGTTCGAAGCCACGCACCTTGTCGGCCGGCAGCACCATCCAACCGATCCGCCAGCCGGTCATGCAGTAGTATTTCGAGAAGGAGTTGATGACGACGACGTCGTCGGTGACTTCAAGCGCGCTTGCCTCTTCGCCAGCAAAGGTCAGCCCGTGATAGATCTCATCCGAGATGAAGGCGATCGCTTCCGCGCGGCAATAGTCAGCCAGTGCCTTGAGGCCCGCTCGGCCCGTCACGGTGCCGGTCGGATTGGCAGGGCTCGCCAGCAGTACGCCCTTCAACGGTCGGCCAACCTTTGCGGCCGCGCGCGCCAGACTTTCCGGTGTCAGGGTGAAGCCGGTCTCGGCATTGGCTTCGACCTCGACAACGGTCAAACCGAGCGCTGCGAGGATGTTGCGATAGGCAGGATAACCAGGGCGAGCAATGGCGACGCAATCGCCGGGATCGAAAAGCGCCAGAAAGGCGAGGTTGAAGCCGGCGGACGAGCCGGTTGTCACGGCGACCCGCTGCGGATCCAGGTGGATGCCATGGCGCTTTTCATAATGACGGGCAATTGCGGTGCGCAACGACAGAGTTCCGAGCGCGTCGGTATAACCGAGCCGACCATGCTCCAGGGCTTTGCGCGCGGCGTCCAATGCCGCCTTGGGTGCCGGATGCGCCGGCTGTCCGACGGCCATGGAGATCACCGGATGGCCGGCATCGCGGCGGCGGGTCGCCTCCGCCAGCACATCCATCGCGTGAAAGGGCTCAACGGCGCTTCGTTTTGACAAGTCTATCACGGGAAATCCTCGATATGCGGCTGCTCACAAGCCCTTTGCCCGATGAAAATGACCTTCACAAGTCCGCGAGTGCCGTATTTCCGCCGATTTTGCCGTTTCGTTTCCGCGGCACCCACCCTATGCTGCCGGCATATTGCGGATACGAGGAATCCTGTTGCCTTTCCGAACAGTCGGTTGACCCGGCGACACGCGATGGACGACACACGGGATACGCAAGGACAACGAGGTAGAAATGAATTTCAGCACGAAGATGATTGCCGCCGGAACGCTCGCTGCGCTCGTGGCCGGGGTCAGCCTGCCGCAGAACGCGCTCGCGCTTGACGCGAAGCAGAAGGAAGAGATCGGCGCCTTCATCAAGGAATACCTGATTGCCAATCCGGAGATCATGCTGGAAGTCCAGGAGGCGCTGACGACGAAGCAGCGCGCCAAGCAGCAGGAAGCGGCAGAAACCGCAATCACCGAGAATGAGAAGGCGATCTTCAACTCCGACTACGACATGGTCCTTGGCAATCCCAAGGGCGATGTCACCGTGGTCGAATTCTATGATTACAACTGCGGCTATTGCAAACGCGCCCTTTCGGACATGGACGACATCCTCGCCAAGGACAAGAACGTCCGCTTCGTGCTGAAGGAACTGCCGATCCTCGGTCCGGATTCGCTCGCCGCCCACAAGGTCAGCGCCGCCTTCCGCCTCGTGGCACCCGAGAAATACGGCGACTTCCACCGTGCGCTGCTCGGTGGCGAGGATCGTGCGACGGAGGAAACGGCCCTGGCAGTCGCCGCAAAGCTTGGCGTCACGGAGAAAGATCTGCGCGCCAAGATGGAAAAGGAACCGCATGATGCGGCCGTGCGCGAGGCCTATGGCCTTGCCAACGATCTCGGCATCACCGGCACGCCCTCCTACGTCATCGGCAACGAGGCGGTCTTTGGGGCCGTCGGCGCCGAGGAAATCGAGAGCAAGGTCGCCAATATGCGCGAATGCGGCAAGACCGCCTGCTGACAAACCTTCCCATGACTGTGGACAAATCCCGCGGGGGCCCAAAGGGCTTTTCCTCGCGGGACCATCGGTCTATAGGTAACCCTCCATCACCGGACCGGAATCCCTTATGCCATCGACCATTTTCGTGCTGAACGGCCCCAACCTGAATGCGCTGGGCAAGCGCGAACCGGGTATTTATGGCGGCCAGACGCTGGCCGACATCGAGGCCATGTGCAAGGCGGAGGGCAATGCGCTCGGATTCGAGGTCGATTTCCGCCAGTCGAACCACGAAGGAACGCTGGTGGATTGGCTGCATGAAGCCGGCAGCGTTGCGGCCGGCGTCGCGATCAATCCGGCCGCCTATGGTCATACGTCGATCGCGCTGCACGACGCCATCCGCGCCATCGGCATTCCGGTGGTCGAACTCCACCTTTCGAACATCCACGCACGCGAGGAGTTCCGCCACAAGTCGATGATCGCGCCGGCTGTCAAAGGCGTCATCTGCGGCTTCGGCGCGCAGAGTTACATTCTTGCGCTGCATGCGCTAAAGAACCTGACAAATCCGTCGAAATAAAAAGAACACAAGAGGCTCATATTCCATGGCTGACAAGAAACCAGGCATCGACCAGGCGCTGATCCGCGATCTCGCCAACATTCTCAAGGACACCGATCTGACCGAGATCGAGGTTGAGCAGGACGACCTGCGCATTCGCGTCTCGCGCAACGGCACGCCGGTCGCAATGCCGATGGCTATGCCGCAGATGCCGTCCTACCAGTTCCCCGCTGCTGTCGCAGCCGCGCCGGCAAACGCTGTCGCTGCCCCGGCCGCCGAGAATGGCCGCGCGTCCAAGAATGCCGTAACCGCACCGATGGTCGGTACCGCCTATCTGTCCCCGGCGCCGGGCGCCCGCCCCTTCGTTGAAGTCGGCGCAACGGTCAAGGAAGGCCAGACGATCCTCATCATCGAAGCCATGAAGACGATGAACCAGATCCCGGCGCCGCGCTCGGGCAAGGTCACCGAAATCTTCGTGCAGGACGCAGCCCCCGTCGAATATGGCGAACCGCTGATCGTAATCGAATAAGGCGGCGCGGCGATGATCTCGAAAATTCTCATTGCCAATCGCGGCGAAATCGCCCTTCGCGTGCTCAGAGCCTGCAAGGAGCTCGGCATCGCAACGGTCGCCGTCCACTCCACGGCCGACGCCGACGCCATGCATGTGCGCCTCGCCGACGAGAGCGTCTGCATCGGCCCGCCGCCTTCGCGCGATAGCTATCTGAACATTCACCAGATCGTCGCCGCCTGCGAAATCACCGGTGCCGACGCCGTGCATCCGGGCTACGGCTTCCTGTCGGAAAACGCCAAGTTCGCCGAAATCCTTGAAGCACACGACATCACCTTCATCGGCCCGACGGCGGAACATATCCGCATCATGGGTGACAAGATCACCGCCAAGAAGACGGCGCAGGAACTTGGCATCCCGGTCGTTCCGGGTTCCGACGGCGAGGTGAAGCCGGAGAACGCGCTTGAAGTCGCCCGCAAGATCGGCTTCCCGGTGCTGATCAAGGCAACCGCTGGCGGTGGTGGCCGCGGCATGAAGGTCGCTCGCTCCGAGGCTGACCTCGAAGAAGCCGTCTCGACTGCCCGCGCCGAAGCGCTTGCCGCCTTCGGCAACGACGCCGTCTATATGGAAAAATACCTCGGCAAGCCGCGCCATATCGAAATCCAGATCGTTGGTGACGGCGCCGGCAACGCTGTGCATCTCGGCGAACGCGATTGCTCGCTGCAGCGCCGCCACCAGAAGGTCTGGGAAGAGGCAAATTCGCCCGCCCTCAACGTCGACCAACGCATGAAGATCGGCCAGATCTGCGCCGACGCGATGAAGAAGCTGAAGTACCGCGGCGCCGGCACGATCGAGTTCCTCTATGAAAACGGCGAGTTCTATTTCATCGAAATGAACACCCGTCTGCAGGTCGAGCATCCGATCACCGAAGCGATCACCGGCATCGATCTCGTGCACGAACAGATCCGTGTGGCTTCCGGCGGCGGCCTTTCGGTCAAGCAGGAGGACATCGTGTTCTCCGGCCACGCCATCGAATGCCGCATCAATGCCGAAGATCCGCGCACCTTCGTCCCCTCCCCGGGCACCATCACGCATTTCCATGCGCCGGGCGGTCTTGGCGTGCGCGTCGATTCGGGCGCCTATCAGGGCTACCGGATCCCGCCCTACTACGACAGCCTGATCGGCAAGCTGATCGTGCACGGCCGCACGCGTGTCGAGTGCATGATGCGTCTGCGCCGCGTGCTTGACGAATTCGTCATCGACGGCATCAAGACGACGCTTCCGCTGTTCCAGGACCTGATCAATAATCAGGATATCGCGAACGGCGAATACGACATCCACTGGCTGGAGAAGCATCTGGCCGCCACGTCCGAGTAAGGACCTGACATTGAAAGGGACGCGCAGCAAGCAGCCCGACATTACACCGGACATGCTGCTGCGCGCCTATTCGATCGGCCTGTTTCCGATGGCCGATTCGGCGGATGATCCCGAGATCTTCTGGGTCGAGCCGGAAATTCGCGGCGTCATTCCGCTTGCCGGCTTTCACGTCTCGCGCAGCCTCGCCAAGACCATCCGCCGCACTCCCTTCGACATTCGCTTCAACACCGCCTTCGAAGCGGTCATGGAAGGTTGCGCGGCACCTGCCCCGGACCGCCCGACGACCTGGATCAACAACAAGATCCGTAAGCTCTACGCAACGCTGCACACGATGGGTTATGCCCACAGCGTCGAGGCCTGGGAGGGTGATCAGCTGGTCGGGGGCCTTTATGGCGTCTCGCTCGGCTCCGCCTTCTTTGGCGAGAGCATGTTTTCGCGGCGTACCGATGCGTCAAAAATCTGCCTCGTGCATCTGGTCGAGCGGCTGAAGGCGCGAGGCTTCGAACTGCTCGATACGCAGTTCACCACCGAACACCTGAAGTCATTCGGCGCCATCGATGTGCCGAAGGCCGAGTATGAGGTCATGCTGGCGAACGCGATGTCTTCGCCGGACCTTCCCTTCTGATGTGAAGAAAAAGTGCGGGCGCACGTCGCCTGAACGGCTCAAATAAATCGCTTAGCGTTTCTGCGCCGTGTCCGGCGGTGGCAGCTCGGACGTCGCCTTGCAGGATTGCAGCCAGACGTCATAGACGGGATGCTCGACGGCGTTGAGGCCGGGACTGTCGGCAAACATCCAACCGGTAAAGATGCGGCGGATCTTACGATCGAGCGTGATTTCTTCGACTTCGACGAAGGTCGTGATCTTTTGCGCCTCGGTGTCGTCGCGGCTGTAGCAGACGCGCGGCGTGACCTGAAGGGCACCGAACTGGACCGTCTCGCCGATATAGACGTCAAAGGTGGTGATGCGGCCGGTGATCTTGTCGATCCCGGAGAAGACGGCAACAGCGTTGGAAAGGCGCGCCGCGTCGGCGCTTCCGGTCGCGGCAACCAGCGGCAGGCCGGCAACGAGGCACAAGCCCAATCGTTTCGCCGTCTGGCTGATTGCTTTGTGCAGATCAGAACCTGCCATTGTCGCCCGTCTCCCGCGTGCTCTCATCATCATCGATGGCATTCAGGCGCTAACCATCAATTGTGGCCGCGCCATGATCGAGGAACCTATTCCGCGGTCCGTCGTCTTCGCTGAAGAGAGATTTCTCAGGAGCCCGGCGTCCAGGCATCGTAGTCGCCCGTCACGCGAGGGCGCTTGCCCGTGGAAGCGATCGAGCCCTGCGGGCGGTAGGCATTGGCCGTTCCCGTCGGGTTTGCGCGGTGCGGCTTTTGCCAGTCGCGCGGCGTGTACTTTTCGTCAGCCGGCGAAACGTCGGTGCGGTGATGCATCCAGCCGTGCCAGCCGGCCGGAATGGCAGATGCCTCGGCGTAACCGTTATAGATCACCCAGCGGCGGGTGCGGCCTTCGGAATCCTTGCCGCCCTGATAGTAGACATTGCCCAACTCGTCCTGGCCGACCCGTTGACCGTGGCGCCACGTGTGAAAGCGCGTTCCGATCGTCTGTTCGTTCCACCAGGTGAAAATCTGCAGCAGGAGCTTCATGGATGCCGTCCTTGACCGGCCGTTGGGAGGCGGCCAGATACCAAAACAATGTCCCCGCTTATGCCCCGCCGCTCCTGGCTTGTCCAGTGATTCCGAGGCAAAGCCCGTCATTTCAACGGCATCACAAAACCGAAATGGCTGCGCGCGAAACCCAGGCGCTCATAGAAGCGGTGCGCGTCGCCGCGCAGCGCATTCGACGTGAGCCGCACCTTGCCTGCTCCCCGCTCCCGCGCCTGGGCGATCGCGTGGCGCATCATGCGTTCGCCTATCCTGCGGCCGCGCATATCCTCACGCGTCTGAACCGCCTCGATGATCAGGCTCGAACTGCCACGCCCCGACAGCGAAGTATGCAGCGCCGTCTGAAAAGTGCCGACAACCTCATTGCCGAGCACCGCCACGTAAAGCGTCTGCAACAACGAGGCCGTGATTTTCTCGAAAGCAGCGACATAGTCGCCGAAGGCGGCCGGGTCCGTCGTATCGCCATGGCCGCCGAGCTGATCGCCGGCAAAGATTGCGACGATCGCAGGCAGGTCTTTGCGTTCAGCCTCACGGATCAAGAGTTCGGTCGTCGCGTCCATGGTTCCCCCGCTCACGGCATTCATCCTGGGGCGGACCAAGCACCGAAGCGTAACGGCATGATGACAAGCTCGCCACTCCCGGGTTTTTCACGCGCATTTGGGCAGACGTCAGGCCGTCGAAGCGACGGATCAGCCGAGCAGCCGCTTCTCCAGGATGACGGCCGGCAGACCGGATTGCTCGTCGCCGCAATTGGCCGTCTCACCCACCTCGGTGAAACCATGCGCCCGATAGAAGGCCAAGGCGTGCAGGTTCTGCGGCTCGACTTCGACGCGCATGCGCTCGGCATCCGGAAAGCAGGTTTCGAGCTCAGCGAAAATGTCGCGGCCGATACCCTGCCGCTGGAACTTCGGCAGCACGTAGAGCTGATGGAGCACGGCGGTCTTGGGCTGGGTGTCGGACATCGCCGCATAACCCATGCCTCCGACCTGGCGACCATCGTCAGCGACCAGAAACTCGGCATTCTTGCGCGCCAGCCGCGCTTTCAGCGCCGGCAGCGAGTGCCAGCGCTCCGTCAGTTCGTTGACCTTCTCGACGCCATAGAAGGTATCGTAGGTCGCGTGCCACGTTTCGATCAGCAGAGCGCGAACCTTATCCAGGTCGCGGTCGCTTGCCGTGCGCACGAAGAACATCGTTTATTCCTCGATGCCGAGCTTGGCCTTCACCAGGGCCTGTACGGCCTGAGGGTTGGCCTTGCCGCCCGTCGCCTTCATCACCTGGCCGACGAACCAGCCAGCGAGAGAGGGCTTGGCCTGCACCTTGGCAACCTGATCCGGGTTGGCGGCAATGATCTCATCAACGGCCTTCTCGATGGCGCCAGTGTCGGTCACCTGCTTCATGCCGCGCGCTTCGACGATCTCGGCCGGGTCGCCGCCCTCGTTCCAGATGATCTCGAAGAGGTCCTTGGCGATCTTGCCCGAGATGGTCTCGGCCTTGATCAGATCGATAATACCGCCGAGCTGAGCCGGCGAAACCGGAGTCTCTTCAATGGCTTTGCCGGCTTTGTTCAAGGCACCGAGCAGATCGTTGATGACCCAGTTGGCGGCGATCTTGCCGTCGCGTCCTTCGGCGACCGCTTCGAAATAATCGGCGATCGACTTTTCGGAAACGAGCACCGAGGCGTCATAGACCGAAAGGCCGAGGTCGCGCACGAAGCGGTCTTTCTTGTCATCCGGCAGCTCAGGCAGGTCAGCCTTCAGCGCCTCGACGAAGGCATCGTCGAATTCCAGCGGCAGCAGGTCCGGATCGGGGAAGTAGCGGTAGTCGTGCGCGTCTTCCTTCGAGCGCATCGAGCGGGTCTCGCCCTTGTTCGGGTCGAACAGCCGCGTTTCCTGATCGATCGAGCCGCCATCCTCCAGGATGCCGATCTGGCGGCGCGCCTCGTATTCGATCGCCTGGCCGATGAAGCGGATGGAGTTAACGTTCTTGATTTCACAACGCGTGCCGAAGCCTTCGCCCGGACGGCGGACAGAAACGTTGACGTCGGCGCGCATCGAGCCTTCGTCCATGTTGCCGTCGCAGGTGCCGAGGTAACGCACGATCGAACGCAGCTTCGTCATATAGGCCTTGGCCTCATCCGACGAACGCATGTCCGGCTTGGAGACGATTTCCATCAATGCGACGCCCGAGCGGTTGAGGTCGACATAGGACATCGAGGGATGCTGGTCGTGCATCGACTTGCCGGCGTCCTGCTCGAGATGCAGGCGCTCGATGCCGATCTCCACATCTTCGAACTGACCCTGGCGGTCCGGGCCAACGGAAATGATGATCTTGCCTTCGCCGACGATCGGATCCTTGAACTGCGAGATCTGATAGCCCTGCGGCAGGTCCGGATAGAAATAGTTCTTGCGGTCGAAGATCGAGCGGTTGTTGATCACGGCCTTGAGGCCAAGACCGGTGCGCACCGCCTGCCTGACGCACTCCTCGTTGATCACGGGCAGCATGCCGGGCATGGCGGCGTCGACCAAGGAAACGTTGGCATTCGGTGCTTTGCCGAATTCCGTCGAGGCACCCGAAAAAAGCTTCGAATCGGAAAGCACCTGGGCATGGACTTCCATGCCGATGATGACCTCCCAGTCGCCGGTGGCGCCGGGGATGAAGCGTTTCGGATCGGGGGTGCGGACGTCGACAATGCTCATATCATGCTCTTCTTTGAAGCCTGAATTCTTGGTTTCTCGGTAGAGCAATTGGTCCGCCGGTGCAAGTTGTTCGGCGGGTTCGGAGGCGCCATCCGCGACGTGACGCAAGCGGCAGGCGTTTCTTAACCACCGTTTAGCGTCCCTCAGCCAAAATTCCGCCATGCCTACCTTCATTGCCCTCGTCTTAATTGCAGCCCTCATCAACATGTTGGCCTTCGGGCTCTTCTGGCACGACAAGAGGGCCGCGCGCACCGGTCGCCGGCGGATCAGCGAACGGACGCTTCTGACCGTCGCGCTCTTCGGCGGGAGCCTGGGTGCGATGACCGCGCGCCACATCTTCCGTCACAAGACGCGCAAGGAGCCGTTTCGCACACGCCTCGCGCTCATCGTCGTTTTCCAGGTGGCGCTGGCGGTCATCGGCACGCTGGCGTTGCGAGGATCTTGACGTGCTTGCGGCAGTCTTCTAGGAAGCGACCGTTCTATTGGAGTTTTGATGTTCCGTTCTTCGCCTGAGTCCCGGTAAGGGCCCGTCCCCGCAATCCCCTTTGATTGCGCGCACGGGCCGGAAACGTCACCCCGCATTTTCAGTGATTTGCGGAACGTTTTCCTGCGTTCATACGAACGCTATCCGGAACATTCAGACAATGGACATCTCGCGCGCAGAACAGCGCATCCTTCATCATTTGGCCCAGGGTGGCCGCATCGAAATTATCCGCGAAAGCAAGGCGATCACCGAAATCCGGTGCTTCACCCGTGACGGCTGGGTCTATCCCGGCTTTGACCTGGAACTTTTCCGCAAGCTGAAGCGCAAGAAGGCGATCTCGTCTTCCGGCGGAAAACCCTATCGAATCACGGAACGCGGCTTGCAGCTGGTTCGATCAGAACTCAACAACCGCTGAGCAACGGCCGATACCGGACAGAAAACATGTCCGGTATCGGAGCTCACGTTGCGTGAAGCCCAATCGACAACTTCCTGACCTTAGGTGATCAGCTCGCGCAGTGCGCAGAGCGGACGCAATCGCGACCGGCGGCCTTTGTCTGATAAAGGGCGCGGTCGGCGGCCAACAGCAAACCATCGAGCCTTGCTTCGTTCGCCGAAAGTTCGGCAGCGCCGATGCTTATGGTGACGGCGAGCCGGGAGCCTTGCTCCAAATCGATCTCGAGTGAACGTACGGCCTCCAGCAGCCGCTCGGCAACCCTGAACGCGTCGGAGGGCGACTGCCGTACCAGCACGACGGCGAATTCCTCACCGCCAAGCCGCCCGAAGAGATCGTCGCATCGAAGAGCTGCCCGCACCGCTCTCGCAACCGACGCCAAGACGCGGTCCCCGACGGCATGACCGTATGTGTCGTTGATCGCCTTGAAGCGATCGATGTCGAGCATCATCACGACCGTTCCGTCTTTGCGGGCCGGCGCTGCAACGAGCGCTGCGGCACGCGTCATGAAGGCGGATCGTGCCAGGCATTGGGTGAGGAAGTCGTAATCGACCGCGTGGGACAGCCGCCCGATCAGGGCCCGCCGCGCCGCATCGACGCTCGCAACCGTCAGGGGACAGAGAGCGAGAAGCGTTGTTCCAAGCCGCGTCGATGTCAGCGTCGCCTCGGCAACGCCGCTGACGCCAAAATGCAGCGCCCCGGATGCCACGGCGATCTGCGTCAGCACGCCGACGATCGCCGTCAACACCGTCACGGTGAACAATCCATAGGTTAGCGCGCACCACAAAAGTGCCGGCACCGGAAAGGCAAACGCGCCGGGGCCGCCAATTGCGAGTGCGGCGGCGCACGAAGCGACAAGGGAGACCAGCGGCCAAGGACTACCAGCCCGCGCGGATGCCGCGATCGACGCCGCTCCAACACGCGAAGCATCGCTCGAAATCGGTGCTGCCAGGAAGACGGGCAGCAGTACCACATAGTTGACAAGCTCGGTCGTCAGCCAGGCGACGAAGGCATGGTTCAGCGGCGCGCCGAACGAGATATGCACGGCCGCAGCGCCCACAAACGCAGCACCAATTGCCGCGAGCGACGAGTTGGCGAACATATAGAGCACCGAAAGTGGGCGGCGCAGGTGCCGGTGCTCGCTCGAAAGCCGGCCGAAAAGCATAAAGCCGATGACGACACCGGCCATGTTGGCCGCGTTCAGGAAGAGGGCCTGGCCCAGGTTCGCTCCAGTAACGAGGTCGGCGAGCACGTAGGCCAGCGCAGCGGTAACCCAGCCTGCCGGGGAAGCAAGCAACGGTTTGCTAACGAGGAGACCGAGGAGGATAGCATTGGCCGGCCAGATGGCGGCAAGCATGCCGACCGGGCGACTGACGATGCCAAGCACGCAGGCGACAAAAACAATCAGGCCGAGCCCGGCAATCCAAAACGAATGATGGAAGGGCCTCAGAACCAACGGCCGCGCGACCGCCTTCTCCAGCATCTGCAACAAGCGTTCCCCCGCGGTGCCACCGCATCTTCATAACCCGTAATATTTCATGGGCCTAATGAATGAGATGTGAATGCGCCAGCGCCATTTCCGGGCGACAGCCGTGCGATAAATGGAGGTCAGGGACCGGGATCCTGCTCAAGGGCCCTGCTGAGGCCAATGAACTCGACGTCGCTGTCGAGTTGCGGCGCGTAGGCGGTCGAAAGCCAGCTCACCCCGTAGCCACGATTGCGGAAGAAGCGCACGGCACGGTCGTTGCGGGCATGTGTCTTGGTGGTCGCGGCATCAAACCCGTCCGCAGCAATGCGACGCTCAATCTCAGCAAGCAGCAGTGCGCCAAAGCCCCTGCCCTGCGCAGCCGGCTCGATCCACAGGTCGGATATCGCGTTATCGAAATTCTCGCGCGCAGCCCAGCCGCGAACATCGCCTTCGGCTTCGAGCAGCGAAACGGAAAGCCAATGGTCAGAAAGGAAACGGAAGAACGCAGCCTCTGCGACACGCCGCATCTTGTCGCCACCGGCAAGACCGGCAATGGCGGATTGCCAGGCGCCAAGACCGATTGCAGTCAATCGGTTGACGTCACCAGCACGGGCGTGGCGGATGACGGGCAAGACGCGGGCTCCTTCCGCGACAAGAGTGGCTGACAGCCCTTCAAAACGAAAAATGGCGGCGCCTGGTCGGCACCGCCATCAAAGTCTTACCACCACTTGGTGGGAGAGAAGCGGCCGGCCGCCTGTTCGATCACATGCGCCGTCTTGAACAGCGTCTCTTCCTCGAAGGGCTTGCCGATCAGTTGCAGACCGAGCGGCAGGCCCTTGTGGTCGAGGCCACCGGGAACGGCGATGCCCGGAAGACCTGCCATGTTGACCGTCACCGTGAAGATGTCGTTCAGGTACATCTTGACTGGGTCGGACGCGAGGTCCTCGTCGGCGATGCCGAAAGCCGAAGACGGCGTGGCCGGCGTCAGGATGGCGTCAACGCCAGCGTGGAACGCCAGCTCGAAGTCGCGCTTGATCAGCGTGCGAACCTTCTGCGCCTGCAGATAATAGGCATCGTAATAGCCGGCCGAGAGCACATAGGTGCCGATCATGATACGGCGCTTGACCTCCTGGCCGAAGCCGGCGGCGCGCGTCTTTTCGTACATGTCGACGATGTCCTTGCCGTCGACGCGCAGGCCGTAGCGCACGCCGTCATAGCGGGCAAGGTTCGAAGAGGCCTCAGCCGGAGCAACGATGTAATAGGCCGGCAGCGCGTATTTCGTGTGCGGCAGGGTGATGTCGACGATCTCGGCACCGGCATCCTTCAGCCAGGCAATGCCCTGCTGCCAGAGCGCCTCGATTTCCTCGGGCATGCCATCGACGCGGTACTCCCGGGGAATGCCGATCTTCATGCCCTTGACCGACTTGCCGATCGAGGCTTCGTAATCCGGCACCGGCAGGTCGACAGAGGTCGTGTCCTTGGCATCGACGCTTGCCATCGACTTCAGGAGGATTGCGGCGTCGCGCACGTCACGGGCGATCGGGCCGGCCTGGTCGAGCGACGAGGCGAAGGCGACCGTGCCCCAGCGCGAGCAGCGGCCGTAGGTCGGCTTGATGCCGACGGTGCCGGTGAAGGCTGCCGGCTGGCGAATGGAGCCGCCGGTATCGGTCGCCGTTGCGCCGGCGCAAAGATGCGCGGCAACGGCCGCGGCGGAACCACCGGAGGAGCCGCCGGGAACGAGATCCATGTTGGATCCCTTGGCGCGCCACGGGTTCTTGACGGCACCATAGTAGGAGGTCTCGTTCGACGAGCCCATGGCGAACTCGTCCATGTTCAGCTTGCCGAGCATGACCGCACCGTCGTTCCAGAGGTTCTGGGTGACGGTCGATTCGTAGCGCGGCGCAAAACCATCGAGAATGTGGCTGCAAGCCTGGGTGTGCACGCCTTCGGTTGCGAAGAGATCCTTGATGCCAAGCGGAATGCCTTCAAGCGCACCGGCTTTTCCGGCAGCGATCCGCGCATCAGAGGCCTTGGCCATCTCGCGCGCCTTCTCAGGCGTCACGGCGATATAGGCGTTGATCGCCTCGTTGGCGGCATCGATCGCGCCGAGATAGGCATCCGTCAGTTCGACGGCGGTGATGTCCTTGGCGGCGAGTTTCGTGCGGGCTTCGGCAATCGTGAGGCTGGTAAGGTCGGTCATGATAAGATCGGGCTTTCGCAATCGGGAACGTCGGGGCGGCAGGCGGGCTGTTACTCGACCACTTTCGGAACGAGGAAGAAATTGCGATCCGAATTCGGCGCGTTGGCGACGACGTCGTCAGCCTTGTTGCCGTCCGAGACGTTGTCCGTCCGCTTCTTCATCTCCATCGGCGTGACCGAGGTCATCGGCTCGACGCCATCGACATTCACTTCGGAGAGCTGTTCGACAAAGCCGAGGATGCCATTGAGCTCGCCCATCATCCGTTCGGCTTCTTCTTCGCTGACGGCGATACGGGCAAGGCGCGCGACGCGCTTCACGGTGGCAAGGTCTACGGACATGATCGTCTCCGGTAACTGGAACTTCCCCCGCTATAATGGCGCAGGGCGAGGCACGCAACGGGGGAATTGCCAGAGAGCCAGGCCCTTTCGTTAAAGGGCCCGGCGCAACATCAGACTGTAACGACGCCGCCGACGTGCGGGGTCTCCACCTTGGTCGACGCGCTTTCCATTCCGGCAACGAAGGTCTCGGGCGTCTGGTCGATGATCGGGAACGAGCCGTAATGGCAGGGGATCGCCGTCGAGAACTTGAAGAAACGCTGGCAGGCGAGCGCCGCAACCGCGCCCCCCATGGTGAAGCGGTCGCCGATCGGAACGATGCCGATTTCCGGCTGGTGCAACTCGTTGATCAGCGCCATATCGGAAAAGATGTCCGTGTCACCCATATGATAGAGCGTCGGCTCGTCTTCGAAGTGCAGAACCAGGCCATTGGCGTTGCCGAGCGAATGGGAAACGCCGTCCTCGGTCAGCTGCGCCGAGGAATGCAGCGCATTGACGAAGGTCGTGGAAAACGAGCCGAGATGGATGGTGCCGCCGGTGTTTCCCATTTCCAGGGCCTTGACGCCATGCCGGCCAAGCCAGGCAGCAAGGTCGGCATTGGCAACGACCGTCGCCCCCGTCTCCTTGGCGATCGCGATCGTATCGCCTACGTGGTCGCCGTGACCATGGGTCAGCAGAATGTGCGTAAGGCCCGCGGTCGCGTCCCGGCGGTCCTCGTCACGGAAAGCAGGATTGCCGGTGAAGAAGGGGTCGATGAGGATTTTGGACTTTGCCGTCTCGATATGAAAGGCCGCGTGTCCGAGCCATTTGATCTTCATGGCGATCTCCCTGATGATTTACGTGTCGCAACAGCATATGGAACAGACAGTCCTCTGCGCAAAGATCGAATCGACATTCCCATGGCAATTCTCACCATCGAAGACTTGGCAGCCCAGCTGCAACAGAATCAGGCGATCGCCGGGCTCGATCTCGGCACGAAAACGATCGGGCTCTCGGTCTCCGATCTCGGTCGCCGTTTCGCGACGCCGCGCGAAGTGATCCGCCGCGTCAAGTTCGGCGTGGACGCCGAAGCGTTGCTGTCAGCGGCGGGGAAAGAGAAGATCGCAGCCTTCATCATCGGCCTGCCCGTCAACATGGACGGCAGCGAGGGGCCGCGTTGTCAGGCGACCCGCGCCTTTGTCCGCAATATGGAGCAAAAGACAGCGCTGCCCTTCGTCTTCTGGGACGAAAGGCTTTCGACCGTTGCGGCCGAGCGGGTGCTGATCGAGATGGACGTGTCACGCCGGAAGCGGGCCGAACGCATCGATTCGGCCGCTGCATCCTTCATTCTTCAGGGTGCGCTCGACAGGCTGGCCTCGCTTGCAAGAGGCGGCCTCTCGGACTGAGGAGCGGCAGCGCCGAACCGACGGCGATACCACGCTGCAATCTGGCGGCGTTTGCGATAACCGATGATGGCGAAAACGATCAGGCTGTCGACGACGATCGCACGCGCGACGAGCGGCGGGATCGTTTCCGGCGGGATACCGAGGACGTTGCCGTAGATCTGGAAAACCAGATCGTGTGTCTGGCGCGTCAGCATGAAGAAGCCGAAGCTCATGTCGTGGTACGACAGGCCATACCAGCCCGTCAGCAGAAGGACCGGTCCGCCCCAAAGGATCAGAAACCACTTCATGCGGCTCCCCTTTCCAAGATCTGCCGAAAGACGAGTGGATAAATCGCACGGTCCGCCAGCACGACGGCAACAAGAACCATCGCGGGAATTGCGATATCTAGCGCCAGTCCGGCAAAAAACATCATCATGATGATCAAAAGACCAGTTCGCACCGAACCGCTCCATTCCGGAATCCATTAAAATGCCGGATCAATCTCCCCCCTCACGGCGGGCTGCGCAATGTAAACCATTTGTTAAGGTTAATTTTCACAGGGCGAGCCCCCGCCGCTCCGCCGGCAGACGTGCGGCCCCCGATCCCTCGCCTTTGTCGCTTAACACCATTCCGGTCCAACGTGATTTGAGGTAGCGATATCCTTCCCGCACGCAGGCCCCCCTATGACCGTCGTCTTCGAAAGCATCCTTCCCATCTTCCTCTTGGTCCTGCTCGGCGCCTGGCTCAAGCGCTCGGCATTCGTCGATCAGGGACTGTGGCTCGGCCTCGAACAATTCGGCTACTTCATTCTGTTCCCTGCCCTGCTTTTCTCCACCCTGGCGCAGGCTGACTTTGCCGGACTGAAAGCCGACGCGACGGCCATCGCCACGATCGGTAGCGTCAGCCTGATGTCGGTCTTCGTGCTTCTGCTTTGGCCCATGCTCAGGGATCGGCAGGTTTCCGGCGCGTCCTTTACTTCGGTTTTCCAGACAGCGACGCGATGGAATGGCTTCATGGCGCTGGCGATCGCCCAGAAGCTTTACGGCCCGATCGGCCTGACACTCACCGCTCTGGTGATGACGCTCGTGATCATCCCGATCAACCTTTACAATATCGGCGTGCTGGTCTGGTTCGGCGGAGGCAATCGTGACTTCCGGCGCTTCTTCGCGAAAATCGCCAGCAATCCGCTGATAGTCGCTTCGGTTCTCGGCATTCTCGTCAACATGATCGGGCTGAAGATCTACAGCCCGATCATGGCCACCATCGAGATGCTGGCAAGCGCTTCGCTCAGCCTCGGGCTTGTCATGGTCGGTGCGGGCCTGCGCGCTTCCGACGCGCTGCGGCCGAGCGCAGTTGCGCTTTTGGCCGTCTTCCTCAAATTGATTGTCATGCCGGTCTTCATGGTGAGCGCGAGCTTCGTGCTCGGGATTCGCGGCGACGCCTTGCTCGTCATCGCGCTTGGCGCCGCCGTACCGACGGCGATGAACGGCTATCTGCTGGCAAAGCAGATGGATGGCGACGCTGAACTCTACGCAGCGGTCGCGACCATTCAGACCGTCGCCTCGTTCTTTACGATACCGCTCGTGCTCTACCTGACCGCGTACGTCGCAGCGAGCTGACGGCTTATGCCGCAGCGAGCTGACGGCTTACGCCGCCGGCGGGTAGAGAAGATCGAGGATGTAGGCGGAATCGAAGCGCGAATCGAGCATGCCGTAGGTCGAGCGCCATCCGGCTGCCAGGCGCGATTCAAGGAACGCATCGGCGATGCGGCCGGCACCGAGGCGGTAAAGTTCGGCTGCGGCGGCGGCAAGCGCCAGTTGCTCGACCAGCATGCGGGCAGCACCCTCGTCGCGTTCGCAGAGCGACATGGCGGCGCGCAGCACGTCGATCGTCTTGCGGCCGGCTGGTCCGAGATCCCGCGCCAGAACAACGAAGAGCTGCTCGAAAAGATCCTTGCCCTTGGCGAGCACCCGCAGCACGTCCAGCGCCATGACGTTGCCGGACCCTTCCCAGATGGCATTGACCGGTGCTTCGCGGTAATGGCGCGCCAGCGCCCGCTCTTCCACATAGCCGTTGCCGCCGAGGCATTCCATCGCTTCGTAAATCAGCGCCGGAGCGATCTTGCAGGCCCAGTATTTCGCAACGGGCGTCATGATCCGCGCGTAAGCCGCGTCTTCGGAACTGCTGCGGGCCTTGTCGAAGGCCTCGGCCAACCGGAACGAAAGCGCGCTCGCCGCAGCAACGTCGAGCGCCATGTCTGCAAGCACACGTGTCATCATCGGCTGGCTGGCAAGCGGCTTGCCGAACACCTTGCGGCCGCGGGTATGGTGCACCGCTTCGGCCAGCGATGCCCGCATCATGCCTGCAGATGCAAGCGCGCAGTCGAGCCGCGTCAAAGTCACCATATCGAGGATGGTGCGGATGCCCGCATCCGGCGCGCCGAGAATAAAGCCGAACGTGTCGGAGAACTCGACCTCGGAAGACGCATTGGAGCGGTTGCCGAGCTTGTCCTTCAGGCGCTGAAAACGCAGGCCATTGGCGCTGCCGTCCTCCAGAAGCCGCGGCACCAGGAAGCAGGCAAGGCCCTCTCGGGTCTGCGCCAGCATGACGAAAGCGTCGCTCATCGGCGCCGACATGAACCACTTGTGGCCACTCAGCCGATAGATGCCCTCGCCGACCCGCTCGGCCGTCGAGGTGTTGGCGCGCACGTCGGTACCGCCCTGCTTCTCGGTCATGCCCATGCCGACGGTGACCGCCGACTTCTGCATCCACGGACGATTGGTCGAATCGTACTTGCGCGACAGGATCTTCGGCGCCCATTCCTTCTGGACCGCTGGGGATGCTGTGATGGCCGCAAGCGACGCGCTGGTCATCGTCAGCGGGCACAGATGACCGCATTCGAGCTGCGCGGTCAGATAGAAGCGGATCGCGCGCGTCTTGTGCGACTGGTTGCGCTCGTCGGCCACGTTTTCCCAAGCGGACGAATGCAGGCCTGAGGACATCGAGCGGCGCATCAGCGCGTGCCAGGCCGGGTGAAACTCGACGATATCGAGACGCTCGCCGCGCGGCCCGTGCGTCTTCAGCTTCGGCGGACCCTCGTTCGCCATGCGCGCCAGTTCCTGCGCCTCAGGTGAGGTTACGTAACGGCCCAATACGTCGAACTCGTCGCGCAACGTCTTGTTCATGCTTGAGGTGATGTCCACCACGAGCGGATCGGAACGATAGGCGTTGACGCCGGACCAAGGCTTGGGCTGGTTCAGCTCGGCGAGTTTCTGTTCAGTCCGGTTCATCTGATTCATGGGCCGGTTCTAGCGCAAGTTTCACGACCACGAAACGGGGCGCGCAAAAGATAGGATGGCCGTTGCAAGTTTTCTGCGGACGGTTGCGCCCAAGCCTTGCCGTGCCGGGGACCAAGTCTTATAGAGCGACCCAATATCCAGAGCGCAAGGGCGGCCCATGATCACTTTCCCGCATCGCCACCTGCTCGGCATCAAGGGGCTCACGGAGCAGGATATCACCTATCTGCTCGATCGCGCCGATGAAGCCGTCCAAATCTCCCGTCAAAGAGAGAAGAAGACCTCCACGCTTCGGGGGCTGACGCAGATCAATCTCTTCTTCGAAGCCTCGACCCGCACGCAGTCTTCCTTCGAGCTCGCCGGCAAGCGCCTCGGCGCCGACGTCATGAACATGTCGGTCGGCAACTCCTCGGTGAAGAAGGGCGAAACGCTGATCGACACGGCGATGACGCTGAACGCCATGCACCCGGACGTGCTGGTTGTGCGCCACTCATCGGCGGGTGCTGCCGCGCTTCTGGCACAAAAGGTCTCCTGCTCGGTCGTCAATGCCGGCGACGGCCAGCACGAGCATCCGACACAGGCCCTGCTCGACGCGCTCACCATTCGACGCGCCAAAGGCAAGCTCTCGCGCATCATCGTCGCGATCTGCGGCGACGTGCTGCACTCGCGCGTGGCGCGCTCCAACATCCTGCTTTTGAACCAGATGGGCGCCCGCGTGCGCGTCGTCGCTCCGGCGACGCTTTTGCCTTCGGGCATCGCCGACATGGGGGTCGAGGTCTACCATTCGATGGCCGAAGGCCTGAAGGATGCCGATGTCGTCATGATGCTGCGCCTCCAGCGCGAGCGCATGGCCGGCTCGTTCGTTCCTTCGGTGCGCGAATACTTCCACTACTACGGGCTTGATGCGGAGAAGCTGAAAGCGGCCAAGGGAGATGCGCTCGTTATGCATCCAGGACCGATGAACCGCGGCGTCGAGATCGCCTCGGAAATCGCCGACGGCCCGCAGAGCGTTATCGAACAGCAGGTCGAGATGGGCGTTGCCGTGCGCATGGCGGTGATGGAAACGCTGCTTCTCTCGCAGAACCAGGGGCCGCGCCTATGACCAGACCACTCGTTCTGAAGAACCTGCGCATCGTCGACCCCTCGCGCAACCTCGATGAAACCGGCACGATCATCGTCGGCAGCAATGGTCACATTCTTGCCGCCGGCGCAGACGCGCAGAACCAGGGCGTGCCCGATGGCGCCTTCGTCAAGGACTGCGCCGGGCTCACGGCCGTTCCAGGCCTCGTCGACGCCCGCGTCTTCGTCGGCGAACCGGGCAGCGAACACCGCGAGACCTTCGAGTCCGCGTCGCGTGCTGCCGCTGTCGGCGGTGTCACCACCTTCATCGCCATGCCGGACACCGATCCAGTCATCGACGACATTGCGCTGGTCGAATATGTAAAGAAGACGGCGCACGACAAGGCGCTCGTCAACGTCCATCCGGCAGCGGCGCTCACCAAGGGTCTCGCCGGCGAGGAGATGACCGAGTTCGGCCTGCTGCGGGAAGCCGGTGCCGTCTGCTTCACCAACGGCCGCAGAGCGATCCACGACACGCTGGTGCTGCGCCGGGCCATGACCTATGCCCGCGAGTTTGGCGCGGTGATCTCACTCGAAACACGCGACAAGTATCTCGGCGCCAACGGCGTCATGCACGAGGGCCTGCTCGCGAGCTGGCTTGGGCTTGCGGGAATCCCGCGCGAAGCGGAAATCATCCCGCTCGAGCGCGACCTGCGCATTGCCGGACTGACGAAGGCCGCCTACCACGCCGCCCAGATCTCGGTTCCCGAGTCGGCCGCAGCGATCCGCATGGCACGCGAGCGTGGCGCCAACGTCACCTGCGGCATCTCCGTCAACAATCTGGCGCTCAACGAAAACGACATCGGTGAATACCGAACCTTCTTCAAGCTTTCGCCGCCGCTGCGCAGCGAGGACGACAGGGTCGGCATGGCCGAGGCGCTCGCCGATGGTACGATCGACATCATCGTCTCCTCGCACGACCCGCAGGACGTCGACACCAAGCGCCTGCCTTTCGCAGATGCAGCGGATGGTGCGATCGGCCTTGAGACACTGGCGTCCGCAGCTCTTCGCCTGCACCATAGCGGCCAGGTTCCGCTGATGCGCCTGATTGACGCGATGTCGACGCGTCCGGCGGCGATCTTCGGTCTGGACGCCGGCACGCTCAAGCCGGGTGCCAAGGCGGATATTGCGGTCATCGACCTCGACGAGCCATGGGTGCTCTACGAAAAGGCAATCGTCTCGCGTTCCAAAAATACGCCGTTTGAAAATGCGCGCTTTACCGGGCGGGTCGTGCAAACCTATGTTGCCGGCAAGCTTGTGCATTCTGCATAAGCCAAAAGCGTCGCGCGGGAGGGGGAACCGGTGGATCTATTATCCTGGCAGCTCGGGCTGCCGTTGACGCTCGCGAGCCTCGGCTTCGGCTATTTGCTCGGCTCGATCCCGTTCGGACTGATCCTGACCCGCATGGCCGGGCTCGGCGACGTGCGCAAGATCGGCTCGGGCAATATCGGCGCCACCAATGTGCTTAGGACCGGCAACAAGAAGCTTGCCGCCGCCACACTGTTGCTCGATGCCCTGAAGGGCACGGCTGCAGCAGCGATTGCCTCTTATTGGGGTGTCGAGGCGGGCATTGCCGCCGGCCTCGCCGCTTTTCTTGGCCATCTCTACCCGGTCTGGCTCGGCTTCAAGGGCGGCAAGGGCGTCGCCACCTATATCGGCGTCCTGTTCGGCCTCGCCCCCCTCATGGTGCTAGCCTTTGCCGCCATCTGGCTCGGCATGGCAAAAATCAGTCGTTACTCCTCATTGTCCGCGCTGGTTGCAACGGTTATCATGCCGGTTCTACTTTACGCCGTGGGGAACGGTAAGGTCGCTCTTCTCTTCGCAGTGATGACCGCCATTACCTGGGTGAAGCATCGCGCCAACATTCAGCGGCTGCTTGCCGGCACGGAAAGCAGGATCGGAGACAAGGGATAATGTCTGAAAGCAGCGCAGGACGAACCGGAGTGGCGCTGACCGAACGACAGAAAATTTCCTGGCTACGATTGATCCGCAGCGACAATGTCGGCCCCATCGCCTTTCGCGACCTGATCAATCACTTCGGCACCGCGGAAAACGCGCTCGATGCCCTTCCGGAACTGTCTCGGCGCGGCGGGACCAAACAAACCTATCGCGTGGCATCGGCAAGCGAGGTCGAGCGGGAACTCGAAGCCGCACGACGCCATGGCGCCGTCTTCGTCGGCATCGGCGAGCCGGGTTATCCTTCCGCACTGCGGCAGATCGACGGCGCTCCTCCGTTGCTGGCGATGAAGGGCGATCTCGAAGTGGCAACCCGTCCATCGCTTGGCGTCGTCGGCTCACGCAATGCCTCGGCGAGCGGCGCCAAGTTCGCTGCCATGATTGCACGCGACGCTGGCCGCGCCGGCTATGTCGTCACATCAGGCCTTGCTCGCGGCATCGATACGGCCGCCCATCGCGCCACTGTCGAAACCGGCACGATCGCTGCGATTGCCGGCGGTCTCGACCGTCCCTATCCACCGGAGAACATCGGCCTCCTCGACGAAATCACTTCGGGCCGCGGCTTGGCGATCAGCGAGATGCCTTTCGGCTGGGAACCGCGGGCGCGCGATTTCCCGCGGCGCAATCGCCTCATCGCCGGGATCAGCCTGGGGGTGACGATCGTCGAGGCGGCCAACCGATCCGGCTCGTTGATCACCGCCCGTTATGCCGCCGACTTTGGCCGACTCGTCTTTGCCGTTCCCGGCTCGCCACTCGACCCGCGTTGCCACGGCACCAACGATCTCTTGAAGCAGGGCGCGATCGTCACGACCTCATCTGACGACGTCATTGAGGCGCTGGCGCCGCTCAGCCAGTTCGAATTGCCCTTGCCGGGTGCCAGGGAGCCGGACGGGCATGCCCAGCCAAATGATCCGGCCAGGGCCAGCGACAGCGACCGAGCCGCCGTCAACACCGCGCTTGGCCCGACGCCGGTCGAAATCGATGACATTGTCCGCCACACCGGGCTCTCGCCCGCACAGGTCTATTTGCTTCTCCTTGAGCTCGATCTTGCCGGGCGACTCGACCGCCACGCTGGCGGGCTCGTGTCGCTCGCGACGCCGGAATGACCGTGCGCTGCCGCGGAAAAAGGGAACCGGAAGGCGACAGACCACGCGCTCCAGATCGCAGTTTCGGCGTGATCCCGCATGAATTGCGCATCGGCCTCTCGTCGTTATTTTGGGTGAACCCTCTTGACCCCGCTCGAATCCCTGTCCATTTCGGGGCGTCGATATAAGGCGAAGTACGGCGCGAACGGCGCTGACGCCGAACCAGAACCGGTTGTCTCAGAAAATGACGATGAATGTTGTAGTGGTGGAATCGCCTTCCAAGGCAAAGACGATCAACAAGTACCTCGGGCCCGGCTACAAGGTGCTGGCTTCGTTTGGCCATGTGCGCGATCTGCCTGCGAAGGACGGTTCGGTTCGTCCGGACGAAGACTTCGAGATGTCCTGGGAGGTCGATGGCGCGTCTGCGAAGCGCATGAAGGATATCGCCGATGCGGTTAAGTCCGCCGACGGCCTCATTCTGGCAACCGACCCGGATCGCGAAGGCGAAGCCATTTCCTGGCACGTGCTCGACCTTCTGAAGAAGAAGAAGGTGCTCGGCGACAAGCCGGTGCAGCGCGTGGCGTTCAACGCGATCACCAAGAAGGCCGTTCTCGAAGCGATCGCCCATCCTCGCGACATCGACATTTCGCTGGTCGACGCCTATCTGGCGCGACGCGCTCTCGACTATCTCGTCGGCTTCAACCTGTCGCCGGTGCTGTGGCGCAAGCTGCCGGGCGCCCGCTCGGCCGGCCGCGTGCAGTCGGTTACGCTACGCCTCGTCTGCGACCGTGAGTCCGAGATCGAGCGCTTTATCTCCGAAGAATACTGGAACATCTCGGCGCTCCTGAAGACGCCGCGCGGCGACGAGTTCGAGGCCCGCCTCGTCTCGGCCGATGGCAAGCGCCTGGCGCCGAAGGCTGTCAGCAATGGCGAAGAAGCGAACCGGCTGAAGTCCTTGCTCGATGGTGCCGCCTATGTGGTCGACAGCATCGAGGCCAAGCCCGTCAAGCGCAATCCGTCGCCGCCGTTTACCACCTCGACGCTGCAACAGGCCGCCTCTTCCAAGCTCGGCTTCTCCGCCTCGCGCACCATGCAGGTCGCGCAGAAGCTTTATGAAGGTATCGACATCGGCGGTGAGACCGTCGGTCTGATCACCTATATGCGTACAGACGGCGTGCAGATGGCACCGGAAGCGATCGAAGCCTCGCGCAAGGCGATCGCCAGCCAGTTCGGCGACCGCTACCTGCCGGAAAAGCCGCGTTTCTATTCGACCAAGGCGAAGAACGCCCAGGAAGCGCACGAAGCCATCCGGCCGACCGATTTCAACCGCACGCCGGACCAGGTTCGCCGTTTCCTCGATGGCGACATGCTCAGGCTCTATGACCTCGTCTGGAAGCGCGGCATTGCGAGCCAGATGGCGTCTGCCGAGATCGAGCGCACGACGGCGGAAATTACTGCCGATAACGGCGGCCAGAAGGCAGGTCTGCGCGCCACCGGCTCCGTCATCCGCTTCGACGGCTTCATCGCCGCCTATACGGACGCCAAGGAAGACGGCGAACAGACGGACGATGGCGACGAGGATGGTCGCCTGCCGGAGATCAACGCCCGCGAAAACCTCGCCAAGCAGAAGATCAACGCCTCGCAGCACTTCACCGAACCGCCGCCGCGCTATTCGGAAGCAAGCCTGATCAAGAAGATGGAAGAGCTCGGCATCGGCCGTCCCTCCACCTATGCCGCGACGGTGACGACCCTTCTCGACCGCGACTACATCACCAACGACAAGCGCAAGCTCATCCCCCAGGCCAAGGGACGCCTGGTGACGGCGTTCCTGGAGAGCTTCTTCACGCGCTATGTCGGCTATGATTTCACGGCATCGCTCGAAGAAAAGCTCGACCAGGTCTCGGCCGGCGAGGTCAACTGGAAGGACGTGCTTCGCGACTTCTGGAAGGATTTCTTCGCCCAGATCGAGGAAACCAAGGAGCTGCGCGTCACCAACGTGCTCGACGCGTTGAACGAGGAGCTGGCACCGCTGGTCTTCCCGAAGCGCGAAGACGGCGGTGATCCGCGCATCTGCCAGGTCTGCGGCACCGGCAAGCTGTCGCTGAAGCTCGGCAAATACGGCGCCTTCGTCGGCTGCTCGAACTATCCGGAGTGCAACTTCACCCGCCAGCTTTCCTCCGAAAGCAACGGCGACCAGGAAGCGGCGGTCTCGAACGAGCCGCAGGCGCTTGGCAAGGATCCGCATACCGGCGAGGAAATCACGCTGCGCAGCGGCCGTTTCGGCCCCTATGTCCAGCGCGGCGATGGCAAGGAGGCCAAGCGCTCGAGCCTGCCGAAAGGCTGGACGCCGTCTACGATCGACCACGAGAAGGCTCTCGCTCTGCTTTCGCTGCCGCGCGATATCGGCGCGCATCCCGAGAGCGGCAAGATGATCTCGACGGGGCTTGGCCGCTACGGGCCGTTCGTCCTGCACGACGGCACCTATGCCAACCTCGAATCGATCGAGGACGTCTTCTCGATCGGCCTCAACCGCGCGGTCTCCGTGCTTGCCGACAAGCAGTCGAAGGCCGGCGCCGGCCGTGGCCGCACCGCAGCCGCTTCGTTGAAGGAGCTTGGCGATCACCCCGACGGTGGCGCGATCACGGTTCGCGACGGCCGCTATGGTCCCTATGTCAACTGGGGCAAGGTCAATGCCACGCTGCCCAAGGGCAAGGACCCGCAGTCGGTAACGGTCGAAGAGGCGCTGGTGCTGATTTCGGAGCGCGCCGCCAAGGGCGGAACGACGAAGGGCAAGGCAACGAAGGCCAAGACGACCAAGGTTGCGGCAAAGTCCGAAGGCGGTGCCGCCAAGGCGACCAAGGCGAAGGCGCCCGCCAAGAGCAAAACCAAGACGGCCGCCAAGGCCAAGAAGGGCTGATCTTGACCAGAATACCGCGCGATCCGACCGAACAGTCCGGCAAGAGAGGCCTGGGCAAGAAGCCCGCTCGCGCGACCAAGGCCGGTCCGGCTCCGACAAGCGAGCCCATCATCCACGGCGCGGTCCCGCCGCGCGACGTGCTGATGCGCTTCATCGCCGAAAACCCTGACCGCGCCTCCAAGCGCGAGATCGCCAAGGCCTTCGGCCTCAAGGGCGAGACCCGTGTCGAGCTCAAGGCCCTGCTCAAATCGCTCGAAGTCGATGGCCTCGTCGAGAAGAAGCGCAAGTCGCTGGTGCGCCCAGGGGCCCTGCCCCCGGTGACCGTGCTCGACATCACCATCCGTGATGTCGATGGCGAACTGATCGGTCGTCCGGCGGAATGGCTCGACGACGATGGCGTCGCACCGGCGGTGCTGATCAAGCAATCGGCCGCCGGCAAGGCCAAAGGCAAGGTTCCGGTTGGCGGCCTTGGCGACCGGGTGCTTGCCAAGATCTTCCCGGCCAAAGAGCGTGGCGGACCGGCCTATACGGCGCGCATCATCAAGGTGCTGGATAAGCGCAAGGACGCCGTGCTCGGCGTCTTCCGTTCGACGCCCGGCGGTGGCGGCCGGTTGATGCCGATCGAAAAGCGCGGCGAAGAAGTGCTGGTCGATCCGGAATTCACCGGCAACGCTGAGGACGGCGATCTGGTCGAAGTCCAGCTGTCGCGGCTTGGCCGGTATGGGCTGCCGCGTGCGCAGGTGCAAAACGTCATCGGCTCGGTCGCCTCCGAAAAGGCGATCTCGATGATCGCTATCCACGCGCACGGCATCCCCTATGTCTTCCCTGAACGGGTGGTCGAGGAGGCGAACGCCGCCGGTCCCGCCACCATGGTGCACCGCGAGGATTGGCGTACGCTGCCGCTGATCACCATCGACCCCGCCGACGCAAAGGATCATGACGACGCGGTTTACGCCGAACCGGATCCGTCCGAGGACAACCCCGGCGGCGTTATCGTCACAGTGGCGATCGCCGACGTCTCCTATTACGTGCGTCCGAAGTCCGCGTTGGACCTTGAGGCACTGAAGCGCGGCAATTCTGTCTATTTCCCGGACCGCGTCGTGCCGATGCTGCCGGAACGGATCTCCAACGATCTCTGCTCGCTGAAGGAAGGCGTCGACCGCCCGGCGCTGGCCGTGCGCATGCGCTTTTCAAGGGAAGGCAGAAAGGCCGGCCACACCTTCCACCGCATCATGATGAAGAGTGCTGCGAAGCTATCCTACCAGCAGGCACAGGCGGCGATCGACGGCAATCCTGACGACAAGACCGGACCGATCCTCGACACGATCCTGAAGCCGCTGTGGGAAGCCTATCGCATTCTCACGCGCGGGCGCGACCGACGCCAGCCGCTCGAGCTCAACATGCCCGAGCGCAAGATCATCCTGAAACCCGACGGCACGGTTGACCGCGTCTTCGTGCCGGAACGCCTCGACGCCCATAAGCTGATCGAGGAGATGATGATCCAGGCAAACGTCGCTGCTGCCGAGACGCTGGAACAGAAGCGTCAGGTGCTGATCTACCGCGTGCACGACCAGCCGTCGCTTGCCAAGCAGGAAAGCCTGCGCGAGTTCCTGGCCACCCTCGACATTTCGCTCGTCAAGGGCGGCAGCATGCGCTCGAACCACTTCAACGGCGTTCTCGCCAAGGCCGAGGGAAAGCCCTTCGAAACCATGGTCAACGAGATGGTCCTTCGCTCCCAGAGCCAGGCCATCTACAGCCCTGAGAATATCGGGCACTTCGGCCTGAACCTGATGAAATATGCGCACTTCACCTCGCCGATCAGGCGCTATGCCGACCTCATCGTGCATCGGGCGCTGGTTGCTTCGCTCGGTCTCGGCGAAGGTGGGCTGACGCCGCAGGAAGAGGGCGTGCTCGATGACATCGCTGCAGAAATCTCCACCTTCGAGCGCCGCGCCATGGCAGCGGAGCGCGACACTGTCGACCGGCTGATCGCGCACCATCTCAATGGCCGCGTCGGCGAGGAATTCGAGGGTCGCGTCTCCGGCGTCACCAAGGCGGGACTTTTTGTCACCCTGCCCGCTTATGGCGCCGATGGTTTCGTTCCTATATCTACGCTTGGGCGCGACTACTTCATCTATGATGAGGCGCATCAGGCGCTTTCCGGCGAAAAGACCGGCCTCGGCTATCGTCTCGGCGATCCGGTGCGTGTCAAGCTCGTCGAGGCCGTTCCGCTTGCGGGCGCGCTGCGCTTCGAGATGCAGAGTGAAGGACGCAAGATGCCGACGGCGATGCGCTCCTTCCACAAGTCTGGTCGCCGCGATCGCACCGGGGCGCGCAAGAAACCGGGAACGAGGCCACCAAGGGGACGGAAATAGCCTCCCTTCCAGGGCAGAGGAATGAGCATGAAAGCAGCTGCAGGCGAAACGCTTCACCTTGGCGGAAGCGAAAGCGACGAGCGCCCGGTTGGCCGTGCGATAAAGCGCGGCTTTCTCGGCCGCTGCCCGGCTTGCGGCAGCGGCAAGCTGTTTCGCGGCTACCTCAAGTCCGTCGAGACCTGTGCGGCCTGCGGCGAGCGCATGGACCATCACCGTGCCGACGATTTCCCGCCCTATATCGTCGTGACGATCGTCGGCCACATCGTGCTTGGCGGCTACATGGCGACCGACCTCATCCTGCCGCTGAACAGCTGGCAGCACCTGGCCATCTGGGCACCGATCACCGTTATCAGTTCGCTGGCGCTGCTACAGCCGGTCAAGGGCGCCGTCATCGGCCTGCAATGGGCGCTCAAGATGCACGGCTTCGGCGGCCATGAGGATGCACCGGAAGACGTTCTGCCGCCGCGAGACGACCGGGCATGATGCCTGAGCGGGATACCGGCGACAAGGTCAAGCGCCAGCGTCCCGCGACCATGCGACCACGGGACGCGGCGTCCATCATGCTGCTTGATCGCGTCGGCAGCCGCGTCCGCGTCCTGATGGGGCGGCGCCATAGCGCGCACGCCTTCATGCCGGACCTCTATGTGTTTCCCGGCGGACGCCGCGATACCGGCGACCACCGCCTTGGCTTTAGCTCCGATCTCCATCCGTCCGTCTTGCAGGCGTTGAAGACGGCTGGCACGCGCGAACTGACGGATGCTCGTGCACGCGCTCTGGCGCTTGCCGCTCTGCGCGAACTCTACGAGGAAGCGGGCATCGCAATCGGCGCGCCGCAGCCTTCGGCCGCGTCGCCTTTTCCGTTCCTTCCCGATCTCGCAAACTTACGCTATATGGCTCGGGCCATCACCCCTCCGGGCAACACGAGGCGGTTCGATACGCGCTTCTTCGCCGTGTTCGCCGATGAGGCCGAAATCGATCCGACGCAGTTCCTGGACAGTCGGGAGCTTCAGGATTTGCAGTGGATCGATGTGAACGATACTCCGTCACTACGGATACCCGACATCACCGCGGTCATACTCGCGGATCTCAGAAGCGGTCTCGACGCTGATCCCTCGCTGCCCTGCGAGCGACCGGTGCCACTCTACACCACGCGCCGTGGGCGCTTCGTTCGCACCCTGCTCTAAGGATCCTCGTCTGATGTCACAGCCGTCGCCCGGTACAGCTGCACCGGTTGAGGAAATTCACTGGCGGTCACTGATCGCCGCCGTTGCCGCAATCAGTGCCGTCGGCATTGCCATCGGTCTCGGCCTGCCGCTGCTCTCCATCATCATGGAGAAGCGCGGAATTTCCTCGACGCTCATCGGCCTCAACTCGGCTATGGCCGGCCTTGCCTCGATGGCGGCGGCACCGTTCACCACCAAGTTCGCCCATCGTCATGGCGTCGCGCCAACCATGCTTTGGGCCGTATTCGTCGCCTCCGTCAGCGCCTTCGGCTTTTACTACATCACCAATTTCTGGCTCTGGTTTCCGCTGCGGGTGGTTTTCCACGGCGCCATCACCGTCCTCTTCATCCTCTCGGAATTTTGGATCAACGCCACGGCTCCGCCGGCCAAGCGCGGTTTTGTGCTCGGCATCTACGGCACCGTCCTCTCGCTCGGCTTTGCCACCGGCCCCCTGCTCTTCTCCATCCTCGGCAGCGACGGCATCCTCCCCTTTGTCGTTGGTGCCGCGGTCATCCTGCTCGCGGCGGTGCCAATCTTCCTGGCGCGCGATGAAAGCCCCGTCATCGACGAGAAGCCGGAACGGCATTTCCTGCGTTACGTTTATCTCGTTCCGACCGCGACGGCGGCGGTCTTCATCTTCGGAGCGGTCGAATCGGGTGGCCTGTCGCTGTTCCCGATCTTCGGCACCCGGTCCGGCTTTACCGAATCACAGGCCGCGCTGCTGCTCACCGTGATGGGAATCGGCAACTTCATCTTCCAGATCCCGCTCGGCATGCTGTCCGATCGGGTAAAAGACCGCCGAACGCTTCTGTCCGCAATGACGGTGATCGGCCTCATTGGCGCGCTCTGTCTGCCCATGCTCGCCGAGAGCTGGTTCCTGATGGCGATCGTCCTGCTCTTCTGGGGCGGCTGCGTTTCCGGGCTTTACACCGTCGGCCTCAGCCACCTCGGTTCCCGCCTGCAGGGCGCAGATCTCGCGGCTGCCAACGCCGCCTTCGTCTTTTCCTATGCCGTCGGTACGGTCGCCGGTCCGCAGGTCATCGGCGCTGCAATGGACGTTACCGGCAACAATGGGTTCGCCTGGGCGATCGCCGGCTTTTTCGGTCTCTATGTCGCGCTTTCCGTGGTCAGGATCGTTTTGAATCCAAAACGGCCTTGACTTTTCGGCCGCGATTTGTAGTTTCGCGCCAACCTTGCCCGTGGCCCGCAACCGGTTGTCCACGGCTTTCATTGTTACAAAGGCAGGACGACCATGGCAAAAGCCACAACCATCAAGATCAAGCTGCTTTCGACAGCCGACACGGGTTTCTTCTACGTCACCACCAAGAACAGCCGTACGATGACGGAAAAGATGACGAAGACCAAGTACGACCCGGTCGTCAAGAAGCACGTCGAATTCAAGGAAACGAAGATCAAGTAAGATCGAACGTTTCAAGGAATTGAAAAAGGGCGCCGGCCGCATGGTCTGGCGCCCTTTCCTTTTGCATGCCCTGGGTTCGTTGCTCGGCGCCTTCGTCCGCCCTGCAAGAACGACACCAAGAACGAAATAGGACGGATCGCCGATAGGAGCCCCGTCTTTCCCTCACGATGGGCCGGCAGAATCAAAAACGCCGCCCCTGGGAGGGACGGCGCGTCGGAAAAGGGGGTCGGCTGGCCTCTGACTGCGGCACGAGGATTCCGCGGATGTCAAAAGCCAACCGACCGACCCCACGACCCAGGAGATGCGGCGGACCTGAGCATCATGGGGTAACCAAAATCTCAGAAGGCAAATGCCTCCTTATCCATCAGCATCACCTGAAAAGGAAAAAAAATCAACGAATTCTTAATGCGCGGAGCGGTGCCGCTCGGCGCATGGTTAATTCTGTCTCAGACTAGGACAGGCAAATGCATGGTCCCGCGGCCACCCAAACTCCCCGGTAGCAGCAGTCGACGCGAGAATACAACTTTGAATGCAACCTGCAAGAGGTTAGCCCTAGAAATTCATAGGGCTCTGAGGACGCCCAGAAGCTGTGCTGCCGCCCGTCAGGCTGCCGCCGCCACCACCCGATTGCGACCCTCGTTCTTGGCCTGATAGAGCGCCGTATCCGCGCGTTTCAGCAGAGCTTCGGCCGTATCACTGCCGGCCCTGAGGCTGGCGATCCCCATGGACGCAGTGACCTTCAGGGGGCCTTCCGCCTGCGCAACCGGGAAAGGCAGGCTTTCAATTATGATGCGCAAGCGCTCCGCGACGCCTGCCGCCATTTCAGCCGATGTATCCGGCATGACCACGATGAACTCTTCCCCACCGAAGCGGCACGCAAGATCCGCACCGCGCACCGTTGTGCGGATACGGTTGGCAAATTCACGCAGAACGTCGTCACCGACATCATGACCATAGGTGTCGTTGACCTGCTTGAAGCGATCTATGTCGGTCATGCAGATCGACAGCGGTCGACCGCGCGCAGCCGCCCGATCCATGAGCAACTTTAGGTGCGTGTCGAAGTAACGACGGTTATGCAACCCGGTAAGGCCGTCGGTAACGGCGAGCTCAATCGTCTGCTGCACACTGGCGCGCAGCCTGTCGTTGCAATGCTTGCGCCGAATCTGGGTCATCGATCGGGCGATAAGTTCATTGGGATCGACCGGCCGCATGAGGTAGTCCGTCACACCGAGATCGAGCGCACGCACCACCAGCTCGTCGCTGCCCTGCTCGGCGATCAACAGGATCGGGATGAAACGGGTGCGCTCCAGCGATCGCAACTGCGAGCACAGCCGCAGCGGATCGTAGTCGTCGAAGTTCGCGTTGACGATGACCAGGTCGAAATTGCTCTCTGCCGCCTCAAAGAGAGCTGCCTGCGGATCGGAGATAACCGAGACATCGGCGATCGGCTTGAGGGCTCGCTGCAGGCGCTCCTGCGACGAGCCGCGGCCATCGACGAGCAGGATATTGCCGGGTTCGTCCGGACGGTCGGCGCGGCCAACCTCCTCCAGCCCGATCGTCTGCGCGGTCTGGGCCCGCAGCCGCAGTTCGTCGCTGACATTCTTCAACCGCACAAGGCTCTTCACCCGCGACATCAGTTGCAGATCATTGACGGGCTTCGTCAAAAAATCATCGGCACCGGCCTTCAGACCACGCACGCGGTCCGAGGGCTGATCAAGCGCCGTGACCATCACAACGGGGATATGCGCCGTCTTCGGGTTTGCCTTCAATCGCTCGCAGACCTCGAATCCATCGAGACCGGGCATCATGATGTCGAGCAGCACAAGATCAATCGGCGTCTTCTCGCAGAGCGCCAGCGCCGCGTAGCCATCGTTGGCTGTCAGCACGTCGAAATATTCGGCAAGCAGCCGGGCTTCGAGCAATTTCACATTGGCCGGCACATCGTCGACGACAAGAATACGCGCAGTCATATCAATTTTCCCGCCGCTCAGGCATCGCCCAGGTAGGTTTTGATCGTTTCAATGAACTTCGGTACGGAGATCGGCTTGGAAACATAGGCTTCGCAACCGCCCTGGCGGATGCGTTCCTCGTCTCCCTTCATTGCAAAGGCGGTAACGGCGATGACCGGAATGACGTGCAACTCATCGTCTTCCTTCAGCCATTTTGTCACTTCCAGACCGGACACTTCCGGCAGCTGAATGTCCATGAGAATGAGATCGGGCCGGTGCTTGCGCGCGAGCTCGAGCGCCTCCATGCCGTTGCGCGTCTGGATCGTCGCGTAGCCGGAAGCCTCAATCAGGTCGCGGAACAGTTTCATGTTCAGCTCGTTGTCTTCAACAATCATTACCTGTTTGGGCATGTCGATCCCTTGCTGTCCGTCGTCGCCTTGCAAGTCATTTCAGGATACTTAACTTGCGAGTCGACGACTCGACCCATTTCCTCAACTTCAGAGATAGTCCTATTTGGTTGAAAAATAGGTAACTCCAGGCGTAAAAACCATACGAGGACGAACCAATGAAAAGCGCCGAAGAAATCGCCATCGACATCCTTGCCTGGCTCGCCGGCGAACCTGAGCTTTTGTCCCGCTTCCTGGCTTTGACCGGCACCGAACCGGAATCATTGCGCACGGCGATCGCGGAGCCCGGCTTCATGGGCGGCATCATCGCCTTTCTCATGGACCACGAGCCGACGCTCATGGCTTTCTGCCAGGCAACGGGCACGGCGCCGCAAGATGTCGTCAGCGCCCACGCGGCCCTATCCGGCCATTCCGGCTTCGACGACTGAGGGCGCGGGCCATGCCGGCGATCCAAGATATCGAGCTCCGGGCGCGGCCGCTGATCGTCAGCGACATTGATGACGTCGTACTCGAATTCATCAATCCGTTCAAAGCTTTCCTCGATAGCTGCGGTCACGTGCTGCTGCCCCGGTCGTTCCGTCTGACCGGCAACATCGTCGAGCGCGCCAGCGATCAGCCGGTCGCGGAGGAGGAAGTCCGCATTCTGCTCGACGCCTTCTATGGTTCGCAGGATCGTTGGCAGACGCCCGCCGCGCAGGTCGTAGAAACCTTGGCCGCGCTGTCGGAGGAAGCCGATATCGTCTTCCTGACGGCCATGCCGTCCCATCACGCGATGGTCCGCCGCGCTCTGCTCGACCGGCTTGGCCTTCCCTATCCGCTGCTCGCCTCCGAAGAGCCGAAGGGGCCGATCGTGGAAAAGCTGCACGGCGGGCGCCCAGTCCCGCTGGTCTTTGTCGACGACATGCTTCGCAACCTGCAGTCGGTCCGGCACCATGCTCCTTCCTGCCTGCTGATCAATCTGATGGTCAACTCCGAGTTTCGTGCACTCGCGCCGAAGCTGGATGCCGGAATTTGCGCCGTTACCGACTGGCCGGAAGCGGCAGCGACCATTCGCGCGCATTTCGAGAGCTAGTTCGGCGCCGGTTCCCATCAGTGCAAATCCAATCGCATCAGCGGTCTACCGTCCTTGCGGCGCGCGACGACGTCGAATCCCGCGGCGTCAAAGACGGACGTCGCACCGACCCACAGGGCAACCGACTTCGGTTGTTTGGCGTGATCGATCGGACAGGCATCGAGATAGCGTGCACCGCCCGCCCGGGCGTGGTCGATCGCAGCACCCACGAGTTGATGGCTCAAGCCCCTGCCCCGCAGCTTCGACTGCATGAACAGACAGCTCAATGCCCAGATCGTCGGATCGGTCGCCTCGCGGTCCTCCAGCGGTCGCGCGACCGTGCGCGGCGAATTGAACTGAGGAACATCCTGGCGCGGACCAACCTGAACCCAGGCGACCGGCGCTCCCTCGAAATAGCCGAGGATTCCGGGCGGCGGCGCGACATCGACACGTGCGTGGATAAAGGCCTTGCGCTCACTTGCCGGCATCGCCGTTCGGATGGAATGCGGCAGGCGCAGCGCGGTGCACCAGCAACCACCATAGGCACCGTTCGGCTCAAAAAGCCGCTCGAAATCCGCCCAACGGTCCGCCGTCACCGGTGAGAACTGGAGTGTGATTTCCAATCGCGCCTCCCTTGAGACTCGCTAGCCTAGAGCGTAAGGTCGCGATGTTCAATATTTGTTCCTGACATGTCCGACAGCGCTGCTCAAATTCCAGGCTTCTGCCGCGACTGCCTTAGGGAACAGGCGGCGTCCGTGCGGCGCTGTCTCGCCTGCGGCAGTCCGCGCATTCTGCGTCACGCAGAACTCTATGATCTGACCCTGGCGCATATCGATTGCGACGCCTTCTATGCGTCGATCGAAAAGCGCGACAACCCGGAGCTCGCCGACAAGCCCGTGATCATCGGCGGGGGCAAGCGCGGTGTTGTGTCCACCGCCTGCTATGTCGCGCGCATTCACGGCGTGCGCTCGGCCATGCCGATGTTCAAGGCCCTGGAAGCCTGCCCCCAGGCCGTGGTCATCAAGCCCAACATGGAAAAATATGCCCGTGTCGGCCGCGAGGTTCGCACGCTGATGCAGGAACTGACGCCGATGGTGCAGCCGCTGTCGATTGACGAGGCCTTTCTGGAACTCCGGGGCACAGAGCGATTGCACCACGATCCGCCAGCTCGCACGCTCGCGCGCCTTGCCAGACGCATCGAGCAGGAGATCGGCATCACCGTCTCGGTGGGCCTGTCCTATTGCAAGTTCCTCGCCAAGGTGGCGTCCGACCTGCAGAAGCCGCGCGGCTTCTCCGTCATCGGCCAGGCCGAGGCGCTGGAGTTCCTGAGAGAAAAGTCGGTTACCCTGATCTGGGGCGTCGGCAAGGCCTTTGCCTCGACGCTCGAGCGCGACGGCGTGCGCACGATCGGGCAATTGCAGACCATGGAAGAAGCCGACCTCATGCGTCGCTACGGCACGATGGGACAACGGCTCTATCGCCTGTCGCGGGGGCTCGATGAAAGAGCCGTCGAAATCGACGGCGAAGCCAAGAGCGTATCGGCGGAGACGACGTTCAACGACGACATCGCGCGCTACGATGACCTCGTGACGCACCTCCGGCGCCTGAGTGAACAGGTGGCCCACCGGCTGCGGAAATCGGAGCTCGCCGGTCAGACGGTCGTTCTCAAACTGAAAACCACCGACTTCAAGCTTCGCACACGCAATCGGCGGCTCGACAGTCCCACTCGGCTTGCCGACCGCATTTTCCGCACCGGCCTCCAGCTTCTGGAGAAGGAGGCCGATGGCACGAAATATCGGCTGATCGGCATCGGCGTCAGCGATCTCTCGGCCCCGGATCTCGCCGATCCCCCAGATCTCGTCGATCCGGCGGCCACCAGGCGAGCAGCCGCCGAAGATGCCATGAACAAGCTGCGCGACAAGTTCGGCAAGGCGAGCGTCGAGACCGGCTATACATTCGGCACCAGGAAACGCGACCCCTGAGGCCGCAGGCGCTGCGCGGGTGCGACCGCCGTGTCATGCGGCCCAAGGCGATCACGCAACCTTGATCGTCTCCACATGGCATCTGGATGAATTCCTTAAAGATTGCGGGCTAGGCTCGTCCGCCATGTCACGTGTTGGGTTGAGTGTATGGTTTCGCGTTTCGCTCTCACCGCCAGCTTCGTCGCTCTGCTGCTATCCCCCGCAAGTGGGTTTGCAGGCAGTCGCGGGCCGCTACAGATCATCGTTTCGAAGGACCAGCAGTCGCTCGTCGTTTATGATGGCGACGCTGTGATTGCGACCTCGCCGGTCTCGACCGGCAGGGCCGGCCATGCGACGCCGACCGGCATCTTCTCGATCCTGGAGAAGCGTCGTCATCACAAGTCGAACATCTATTCGAATGCGCCAATGCCTTTCATGCAGCGGCTCACATGGTCGGGGATCGCGCTGCACGGCTCCAACCATGTGCCCGACTATCCCGCGTCGCATGGCTGTGTTCGCCTGCCGAGCGCCTTTGCCGCCTCGCTCTACAAGATGACCGAGCGCGGCGTGCATGTTCTGATCTCGGACCGGCAGATAACGCCTTCCGAGGTCAAGAGCGCCCTGCTCTTCCGACCGACTCCGATCGACATTCAGCCGCCGCTGTCCGATGTGCCGCTAAGGCCGGCGATCAGCCAGGCCGGGAGCAACCCGGTGGAAGTGGCGATGCGCGAGCCGACGGGCGGTGCTGGAACGGCCAGATCCATGGAAGAGCCGATCCGCATCCTGATCACGCGCAGCGACGCGCGCGACTCCATGCGCGAAGTTCAGACGTCATTGGATGCCCTCGGCTACGCGCCCGGTGCGATCGACGGCCAAGCAGGGCCGGCGACAATCGCGGCGCTTCGCGCCTTCCAGTCAAGCGAAGGTCTCGAAAGCGACGGCAAGTTGACGCCGGAATTGACCAACAGACTGCTGCGCAAGGCCGGCCGCACGCCGCCGCAAAACGGCAAGGTCCTCGTCCGGCAAGGGTTCAAGCCGCTCTTCGAAGCGGGGCTCACGATCGACAAGCCGGAAGAAGCACTTGGAACGCACTTCCTTCAGTTTCGCCACAATGAAGAGGAAGGTGCCGAAGGCAAATGGTTCGGCGTTTCGCTTGAAAACCACCTTCCCGCCTCTACCAAGAAGCGGCTTGGCATCTCCATGGAGGCTGATTCCTTTGCGTACAATGGCATACAGCGCACGCTGGCACGGATGACGATATCCGACGAAGTCCGCAAGCGGGTGGAGGAACTGCTGGCCGAGGGCTCGTCGCTTTCGATCGCCGACACGGAGAGCGGGCTGGAGACCGGCCAGGGCACCGATTTCATCACGATCACCCGAGCGCGACCGGGCGACTGAAGCCGAGCAACCGCAGTAACGCGCGGCCTACGCCTTCCGTTCCGGGCTGCCTATCCTCAAACTGCTCTGTGTAATTTCTCCGCTTCGAACGAAACGGAGAAATCCGCCGATCAGACCAGTTCGACGTCGATCACGCCCGGCGCCGAACGAAGTGCCGCGGCGATCTCGGGCGAAATGCGGAACTTCTCGCTGAGCTCGACCTCAATCTCGCGCTGACCATTGTCCTTGATGACGACGAAAGACACGAGGCCGTCACCCCTGGTGTTGAGGTGCGAAGCGATCGATTTCAACGGACCGGAATCGCGCACATAGACGCGCAACGCCTTCTGCAATTGAAGCGATTCCTCTTCGAGCGAGCGCAGGGTCTGGATGCGCAGGCCGATCCCTTCCGGTCGTTCTTCGGCAGCCACCGTCATCACCAGTGACTTTCCCGGCTCCAGCAGGTCTCGGTACTGGTGCAGCATCTCGGAAAACAGCACCGCCTCGAACTGGCCGGAGGAGTCGGAGAAGGCAACGATGCCCATCTTGTTGCCGGTGCGGGTCTTGCGTTCCTGCTTCGAGGTGACGGTGCCGGCGAGCCGGCCGGCGGTCGCCCCCTTCTTCACCGCGCCGGCGAAATCGCCGAAGGTCTGCACGCGCATCTTGGCAAGCAGGGCATTGTAGGTGTCGAGCGGGTGGGCCGAGAGATAGAAACCGAGCACCTGGAACTCGCGGTGCAGCTTCTCCGAAGCGAGCCAGGGCGTATAGGTCGGGAGCGCGATACGCTCCGGTCCGGTGGCAGCCCCCGCGCCGAACATGTCGCTTTGACCACTCGTCTTGTTTTCCTGCGCGCGCTGAGCAAAGCCGAGGATGCGATCGAGCCCGCCGACCAGTTCCGCACGATCATAGCCGAAGCAATCGAAGGCGCCGGCGGCGATCAGGCTTTCAAAGACGCGACGGTTGAGAAGCTTCGGATCGATCCTGAGGCAGAAGTCCTCAAGGCTGGCGAAGGATCGATCGCCGCGAACTTCGACGATGTGCTCGACTGCGGATTCACCCACGCCCTTGATGGCCGCAAGCGAGTAATAGATGCGGTTCTCGCCGGTCTGGAAATGCCGGAACGACGTTTGCACCGATGGGGCGATCACCTCGATACCCAGGCGCTTTGCGTCCTGCCGGAAGTCGTTGACCTTCTCGGTGTTGGACATGTCGAGCGTCATCGACGCCGCGAGGAACTCCACCGGGTAATGCGCCTTCATATAGGCGGTCTGATAGGAGACGATGGCGTAGGCGGCCGCGTGCGACTTGTTGAAGCCGTAGTTGGCGAACTTGGCGAGCAGGTCGAAAATCAGATCGGCCTGCGGCTTCGACACTTCGTTCTTGACGGCGCCGTCGACGAAGCGGGCGCGCTGCTTGTCCATTTCCTCCTTGATCTTCTTACCCATGGCGCGGCGCAGAAGATCGGCCTCGCCGAGCGAATAGCCCGAGAGCACCTGGGCGATCTGCATCACCTGCTCCTGGTAGACGATAACGCCTTGCGTTTCCTTGAGCAGATGGTCGATCTTCGGATGGATCGACTCGATCTCCTCTTCGCCGTGCTTGCGCGCATTATAAACAGGGATGTTCTCCATCGGACCCGGGCGATAAAGCGCCACCAGCGCGATGATGTCTTCAATGCAGTCCGGCCGCATGCCGATCAGCGCCTTGCGCATGCCGGCGCTTTCCACCTGAAACACGCCGACGGTCTCGCCGCGCGACAGCATCTCATAGGTCTTGGGGTCATCGAGCGGTATGCTGGCGAGATCAACCTCTATGCCGCGCCGCTTGACGAAATCGACCGCGACCTTCAGCACCGTCAGCGTCTTCAGACCGAGAAAGTCGAATTTGACGAGGCCTGCCTGCTCCACCCACTTCATGTTGAACTGGGTGACGGGCATGTCGGAGCGCGGGTCGCGATACATCGGCACGAGCTGCGACAGCGGCCGGTCGCCGATCACGATGCCGGCGGCGTGGGTCGAGGCGTGGCGATAGAGCCCTTCGATCTTCTGGGCGATATCGAGAAGACGCGCGACCACAGGCTCCTTCTCCGCCTCCTCCTGCAGGCGCGGCTCTTCCTCGATGGCCTTGGAGAGCGGCGTCGGATTGGCCGGGTTGTTGGGTACCAGCTTGCAGATCTTGTCGACCTGGCCATAGGGCATTTCAAGCACGCGCCCGACGTCGCGCAGCGCTGCACGTGCCTGCAGCGAACCGAAGGTGATGATCTGCGCCACCTGCTCGCGACCGTATTTGCGCTGCACGTAGCGGATCACTTCTTCCCGCCGGTCCTGGCAGAAGTCGATGTCGAAGTCCGGCATCGAAACGCGCTCTGGGTTGAGGAAGCGTTCGAACAGCAGCGAGAAGCGCATCGGATCGACGTCGGTGATCGTCAAGGCATAAGCGACAAGCGAGCCTGCACCCGAACCGCGGCCTGGCCCGACGGGGATGTCATGCTGTTTCGCCCACTTGATGAAGTCAGCAACGATCAGGAAGTAGCCGGGGAACTTCATGCGCGCGATAACGCTGAGTTCGAAGGCCAGGCGCTCGCGATATTCCTGCTCGGTGTAGCCGGGCGCCATGCCAAGCTTCGCGAGGCGCTCCTCCAGCCCCTCCTCCGCCTGACGGCGCAGTTCATCCGCCTCGGCGCGCTCGGCCTCCTCCGGGTCTGCGGTGGCGCCGGTAAAGCGCGGCAAGATGGGCCCGCGGGTCTTCAGCATGAAAGAGCACCGCCGCGCAATCTCGACGGTGTTTTCCAATGCCTCAGGCAGATCGGCAAAGAGCGCCGCCATTTCCTTGCGGTTCTTGAGGTAATGGTCCGGCGTCAAGCGAAAGCGGCTGTCATCCGACACCATCGCGTTGTGCGCGACCGCCATCAGCGCATCATGCGCCTCATAGTCGGACGGCGCCGGGAAGAAGGCTTCATTGGTGGCGACGAGTGGAATATCGAACTTGTAGGCAAGATCGATCATCCGGCTCTCATGGCGCCGATCGTAGCCGCCATGGCGCTGCAACTCGATGTACAGGCGATCGCCGAACAGATCATGCAAGGCTTCGAGACGCGCTTCGGCAAGCGCGAACGAGCCCGCCTTCAAGGCCATATCCACCGGGCCCGTCGTCGCCCCGGTTAGCGCAATCAGCCCCTCGGTTCCGCATTCTTCGAGCCAGGAGCGGGTAATCCGCGTCGCCTGACTGCCCTCGCCGCTGAGATAGGCGCGGCTCACCAGATCCACGAGTCGGGTGTATCCATCGTCGGTGGCCGCGATCAGCACGATCGCCGGCAGCTTGACGAGCTGTTGCGCATGACCACGTCGATCGCCATCCGCTTCGTCTTCCATGTCAATGGAAAGCTGGCAGCCGGTGATCGGCTGCAACCCGTCTTCGGACGCCTTCTGCGAGAACTCGAGGGCTGCAAAAAGGTTATTGGTGTCGGCGATCCCGATCGCCGGCTGATCATCGGCGACGGCCTTGCCGATGACCTTCTTCAGCGGCAAAGCACCTTCGAGCAGGGAGAAGGCTGAATGGACGCGCAGGTGCACAAACTGCGGATCCGTGCCGAGCGTCCCACTCGATGCTGTCTTGCCGTCGTCTGCCATCGCCGCACCCCGATTCCTGTCTGGTCGACAGGATATCCTGCTTATCACCCGCCATGTCCAGTTTCACCTGACATGTCGTCCCCTTATTCAACCGGGGGGAGGAAAATTGGGAGTGCGTACGATGAAATGTCCGCGCTCGCCTCAGAGGCCGAGCGCTATGAAAGAGATGCTTGCGATGAACAGGCTCATCGAAGTGAAGGCGGCGAGGTCACGAACAAAATCAGTCATAACATGGCTCCTTTTTCGTTATGTTTTCATTTTGTTCTATTTCTGTTCACGCGTCAAGCGCAACCACAGCCATTCTGGTAATGATGGTTAATGCCGGTCGCTGGAAGATCAGCCAATGCGGTGTGCCGCTTGAGGAATGCGAGGCGAACGCCTATCAATAGCGACAACCACAAGGGAATCTCCTCGCATGCGCGCACGCCCGATCCTGCCGTTGTTGTTCCTGCCGCTGTCGTTCCTGTTTCCGGCGGCCGCTTCTGCGGCGGAAACGGTCGAACTGTCCCGCATTGTTTCGGCCGCCGCCGGCGACTGGAACAAGGACGGCGACTCGGACCTCGCTCTTATCGTGCGCCCCGCCGAGGGTAGCGACGAGGACAACGGCGTCTATCTTTATCTCACCGGCGAGAACGGCGCGCTCGAACTGAAGTCGGCGATCCCAAACAAAATCTGGGGCCAATTCAACTTCGCCGGACAGGCCCCCGCGATCGAGGCGCTGCCGAGCGGTTCGTTGCTCATCACCAGTCACAATGATTCCATCGGGCGTGACCGCTGGGAGCAGACACTGACCGTCGCCTATCGCAATTTCGAGTTCGTCGTCGCCGGCTATACCTACTCGTCCTACGATACGCTCGATCTCGACAACACGTCAAAATGCGACCTCAACGTCCTGACCGGCAAGGGCAAATCCAACGACAAGCCCGTGGTCGCCAAGGGTGAACTCATCCTCTTCAAGGACTGGAACGACGATCGCGGCCAGAAGGCGTGCGGCCTGCAATAAGCGGATGATTGTTCCCTATATGTTCTTTACAGGTACCGCAGATCGCGGCATCCTCAATAAGAACATACGAGGAACGATCATGACCGCGCTCGAACGACTCAAGGACTTCATCGTCGAAGCCAAATCGAACACCTATGTCGGCGGCGGGATGCCGCGCCCGTCGTCCCGCCCGGGTTCCCGCGACATCGGCTACGAGAGGGACAATTGGCGCTATCTCGACAGCTACTTCGGCGGAACTGATTTTGCCGGGCAGGAGACCGTCTGGCGGGATGGCGAGCCTGCCTGGGCGATGAACTATTTCGGCCGGATTACAAGGCACGATCTCATCAACGGAGAAAAGGCCGGGCTGATCATCAAGGCAGCGCTCCAGGCCATGTACCGCGACAAGCGACACTTTCTCGGTGGCATGGAGTTTCGTCATGCTCACGGCTACTACATTGATAACAGCCGGGGAGACATCGGGCACTTTTCCGGTCACGAGGTCATCTTTGTCGATGGCGAGGAAGCCTATGAACTCGATTATCGCGGCGGCCTGATCAAGCGCTGAGGAAAGCCCGCTGCGCCGTGGGGCGCTTTGAATTGTCGCAAGTTCCTGTCTCTTGATCGGCTGCGATCAAGAGACAGGCGCAGGAGGCTGACAGGAACCAGTCCAAGGATGGCGGCAGACGAAGCGGTCGTCACGGCCGTCAGCCAAGGTCATTTCATCTCGACGACCTTGCCGTCTTCGATCGTGACGCGGCGATCCATCAGGCTTGCGAGCTCATGATTGTGGGTAGCGATCAAGGCCGCCAGACCCGACTGGCGCGCGAGTGCTTCCAGCGCCTCAAAGACATAGCCGGCGGTCTCCGGGTCGAGATTGCCCGTCGGTTCGTCGGCGAGGAGGACGAGCGGCGCGTTGGCCACAGCCCTCGCAATCGCGACACGCTGCTGCTCACCACCGGAAAGCTCTGCCGGACGATGTTCGGCGCGGTGGCCAATCCGCATGTAGTCGAGCAGCGCCCTTGCCCGATCGGCGGCTTCCGCCTTCGGCAGACCGGCAATCAGCTGCGGCATCATGATGTTCTCGAGCGCCGAAAACTCCGGAAGCAGGTGGTGGAACTGGTAAACGAAGCCGATCTCGTTGCGGCGGATCGCGGTGCGCTTGTCGTCGCTGAGGTCGCCACAAGAAACGCCGCTGACCAAGACTTCGCCGGCGTCAGGACGCTCGAGCAAGCCGGCAACATGCAACAATGTCGACTTTCCGGTTCCCGATGGCGCCACCAGCGCCACCGTCTCGCCGCTTCTCAGCGTGAAATCCGCCCCTTTGAGGATCGACAGAAACGTCTCGCCCTCCCCGTAGTGTCGCTCGACGCCGGAAAGCTGCAGTGCCACGCGCGCATTCATTCAGGTGATGTCCTTGTCATTCGTAACGCAGAGCCTGCACCGGATCGAGGCGCGAGGCACGCCAGGCCGGGAAGATCGTGGCGAGGAAGGAAAGGGTGAGCGCCATGACGATGACGAGCGCGGTCTCATCGGCATTCATGTCGGCCGGAAGCTGGCTGAGGAAGTAGAGCTCCGGACTGAAGAGCGTCGTTCCGGAGATCCAGGAGAAGAACTGCCGGATGGATTCGATGTTGAGGCAGACGATGACGCCAAGCGCCACGCCGGCCACCGTGCCCGCGACACCGATCGCCGCACCGGTCATGAAGAAGATGCGCATCACCGACCCGGAGGTCGCACCCATTGTTCTAAGGATTGCGATGTCGCTGCCCTTGTCCTTCACCAGCATGATCAGGCCGGAAATGATGTTCAGCGCCGCGACCAGTACGATCAGCGTCAGGATCATGAACATCACGTTGCGCTCGACCTCGAGCGCCGAGAAGAAGGTCTTGTTGCGATCGCGCCAGTCGGTGATGAATATCTGCCGTCCGGCGGCATCCTCGATCGGCTGGCGCAGCTCATCGACGACATCGGGATGTTCAACGAAAATCTCGATCGACTGCGCAAGTCCGTCGGCGTTGAAGAAGAGCTGGGCTTCTTCCAGCGGCATGAAGATGATCGTCGAGTCGTATTCCGACATGCCGATCTCGTAGATCGCCGAGACGGTATAAGCCTTGACACGCGGGTTCATGCCAAGTGGCGTCACGTCGCCGTTGGGCGAGGTCAGCGTGATCGTGCCGCCGACGCTTATGCCAAGCTGTTCGGCCATGCGCGAGCCGATCGCGACACCGGAACCGGAAGCAAATCCGACCAGATCACCGGACTGGATATGGTCTGACACCGACTTCATCTTGCTCAGGTCGTCGGCGCGGATGCCGCGCACCAGCGCACCGGTCGAACTGTCGCCGATGCCCTGGGCAAGCACCTGGCCCTCGACCAGCGGGATCGCCATGGTGACGCCCTTGACGCCCGAAAACTTGGTCGCAAGGTCAGCGTAGTTGTCGAGGGGGCCGTCGATCGGCTGGACGATCATATGACCGTTGATGCCGAGAATGCGGGAGATGAGCTCGGTGCGAAAGCCGTTCATGACGGCCATGACGATGATCAGCGTGGCAACACCGAGCATGATGCCGATGAAGGAGAAACCGGCGATGACCGAAATGAAGGCTTCCTTGCGCCTGGAGCGCAGGTAGCGCCAGGCCACCATGCGCTCGAAGGCGGAAAAGGGACGGCTGGAGGACTTTTCAGGCTGTGCTGCAGCCTGCACCTGATCTTCAGTCACGGCGGTCATCCTGCCTTCCCTCGCCTCATCACTTCGTTGCGATCAGCTTGTTGATCGCCGCTTCGACGGTCATCGTCTCGCGCTCGCCGGTCTTGCGATCCTTGAGCTCAACTTCGCCACTGGCGATCGAGCGCGGACCAACGATCACCTGAACCGGCACGCCGATCAGATCGGCCGTTGCGAACTTCGCACCGGCGCGGTCGTCGCGGTCGTCGAGCAGGACGTCGAATCCTGCCTTGCCGAGCTTCGAGTAGAGCGTCTCGCAGGCGCCGTCGCAAGCGGCATCGCCCGCTTTCATGTTGATGATCACGGCATCGAACGGCGCGATCGACTTCGGCCAGATGATGCCGTTGTCGTCATGCGAGGCTTCGATGACCGCCGGCACGAGACGTGTCGGGCCGATGCCGTAGGATCCCATGTGCACGGCGTGTTCCTTGCCGTCGGGCCCGAGCACCTTGGCGCCCATGGCTTCGGAATACTTGGTGCCGAAGTAGAAGATGTGGCCGACTTCGATGCCACGGGCAGACACTCGGTCGCTCTCGGCAACCGCATTGAAGGCAGCCTCGTCGTGCATTTCAGACGTCGCGGCATAGCGCGAGGTCCACTTGTCGAAGATCGTCTTCAGACCCGCGACATCGTCGAAGTTCGTGTCTTCGCCGGGAATGTCGAAGCCGAGGAAATCCTTGTGGCAGAAGACCTCGGATTCACCGGTGTCGGCAAGGATGATGAACTCGTGGCTGAGGTTGCCGCCGATCGGGCCGGTGTCGGCGCGCATCGGAATGGCGCGAAGGCCCATGCGGGCGAAGGTGCGCAGATAAGCGGCGAACATCCGGTTATAGGCGTGCTCCGCCCCCTCCCGGTCGAGATCGAAGGAATAGGCGTCCTTCATCAGGAATTCGCGCGAGCGCATGGTTCCGAAACGCGGACGGATCTCGTCACGGAACTTCAGCTGGATGTGATACAGATTGAGCGGCAGATCACGGTAGGACTTCACATAGGAGCGGAAGACGTCCGTGATCATTTCCTCGTTCGTCGGACCATAGAGCATCGGCCGGTCCTGGCGGTCCTTGATGCGCAGCATTTCCTTGCCATAGGCATCGTATCGACCGCTCTCCTGCCACAGCTCGGCAGACTGGAGCGTCGGCATCAACAGTTCGATCGCGCCGGAACGGTTCTGTTCCTCGCGAATGACCGCATTGACCTTGTCGAGAACCCGCTTGCCCAGTGGCAACCAGGTATAGATGCCCGAGGACTGCTGCCGGATCATACCCGTGCGGAGCATGAGGCGGTGGGAAACGATTTCCGCTTCCTTGGGATTTTCCTTCAGGATGGGCATGAAAAAGCGGGACAGGCGCATAATGGGTTCCAGAACTAGATGAACGTCGCACTATCGGCGGATTCGGGCGAAATGACGTTGAGCTTGGGTCCGGCTCTACCTGATGATTGGCAAAGGCGACCGTTGCTTCTCGGGTCGGGCTCTCCATTTTCCCTTCCAGCAAAAGCCGGCAGGAACCTTTATGAGCCTTGCGTTCATAGCTGCTTCGCAGACGGAAGAAAACCCTGCTCGCTGCCATACCGGCAGAGATCGCATCCCGCGGATTTTGAGGGAAAACGCAGCGCCGAGCCTGCGTCAAAAGAGCACGCTAGTAACAGGATTGCGACAGGAATTGTCAACGGGAATATTTTACCCGACTGTAGCAAAAATGCAAAAAAACAGGATGACAGCGCCCAATGTTTGGGCTAATTTCGGCTCACAAAACAGGCATGAAGACTAAATTCTTGCCGACTTTCGCGGTCAAGTCTTGGGAGGATAAGATCTTAGGCGCGCCTGGTCGCTGCCGCCGGAAACGGATTAAAGATCACGCGAAACTTGAAAAACAAGGCTTTCAGCCTTGTTTTTTTTTGCTTTTCTCAAACTCCCGCAGCGACGAAGCAGCATCCAAAATTGAACTATGTCAATTTTGGGTCCGTCAATACTACAATTTCTCTGGTTCTGTCTGAAGGTCGATGTCGGGGCGCCAATTCCGGCGGGCAATGCCCCTGAAATCCATGGGGACAAGATCTGATCGGCACACGGGCCCGTTCGACCGGTCCGGCGCGACCAAAATCTCAGTAAAACTTCGGGTAGAAGCGCGGAAGGGAATCGATGCCGTAGCCAAGCCTCACAGACACGACGTACCAAGCGAGCTGGATCGCGGCTGCAATGATCGTCGTCAACAGCACGACCCGCTTCGCGTTGAACTTGGCCGGTGCGCTTTCGACGCTCCCCGGCACGACGTTATTTTCTTCGGCCTGCGTGCGCACTCCCAAGGGCAGAACCGCAAAGAGCGTGATCCACCAGATGATGAAGTAGATGGCAAAGGTCGAAAAAAGCGGCATTCCCTGCTCCCGTTGAAGACGACCGGCAAAACGGCAGAAAGCGCATTTCGCCGCGACTTCCGCGACATTCTGTCCGCCTTATAGCGCCGCCGGTCGCATCACACAAACGGCCTTCGCGCGGTCAACTGTCACACCTCTTCGAGTTCGATCAACGTACCCTGGAAATCCTTGGGGTGAAGGAAGAGCACGGGCTTTCCGTGCGCGCCGATCTTCGGCTCGCCATCACCCAGCACACGCGCTCCCGCGGCACGCAGTGCATCGCGCGCCGACAGGATGTTTTCGACCTCGTAGCAGATGTGGTGCATTCCGCCTGAAGGGTTCTTTGCCAGGAAAGCCGCGATCGGCGAGGTCTCGCCCAGAGGCTCAAGGAGCTCCACCTTGGTGTTGGCAAGCGTGACGAACACGACGGTCACGCCATGCTCCGGCAGGGCCTGCGGCTCGGTCACCGAAGCGCCGAGCATCGAACGATAGCTTTCGGCGGCCGAGGCAAGATCCGGTACGGCAATGGCGATGTGGTTCACTCTTCCAAGCATTGCAATCCTCCCGCTACGGGCGATGTCCCGTAGCCATACCGCTTATAGAGCCGAGCGCCGGCAGCCAATCAGACTTTGGTGACAAATGCCGTCACGATCGGCTTCTTGCCCCAGATCTGGTTGGCGGTGCTGCGAACGGCGCGGCGGACGGCCTCCTGCAGCATCGCCAGATCCTTGCGTTTCGCGCGCGGAATGCTCTCGACGGCGCCGAGGACGGCGTCATAGAGCGTGTCCTCCATGTCCTCGCCCTCATCATCGAACTCCGGCAGGCCGATCGCAACGATGTCCGGATCGCCAAGGAAATCGTAACGGCTGTCGAGCACGACATTGACGGCAACATGGCCGGCAAAGGAGAGCTTGCGACGCTCGCCGATGCCCATTTCCTCGAAATCGCCGATGAGGCTGCCGTCCTTGTAGATCCGGCCATGCGGGGCTTCGTCGATCACCTCGGCCGGCCCCGGGGCAAGGCGCAGCATTTCACCGTTCCGCAGACGCGGGACGTTTGCGATGCCCGATTGCCGGCCAAGCTCCCCATGCGCCGTCAGATGCGCCGCCTCGCCATGAACAGGCACGAGGATCTGCGGGCGCAGCCACTGATACATCTGCTGCAGCTCGGTGCGACGCGGGTGGCCCGACACGTGCACAAGCGCCTCGCTGTCGGTGATGATGTGGATGCCCTGCTCGACCAGGCCGTTCTTGATGTCGTTGATCGCCTTTTCGTTGCCCGGGATCGTACGCGAGGAAAACACGACCGTATCACCGGCGGAGAAGGCGACGTTGCGCATCTCGTCGCGAGCGATCTTGGCGAGTGCCGCACGAGGTTCGCCCTGACTGCCGGTGAGGATGACCACGACCTTGTCGCGCGGCACATAGCCGAACTCGTCTTCGGCAAGGAACGGTTTGATGCCTTCCATCAATCCGAGATCCGCAGCGACAGCGACGACCCGCTTCATCGAACTGCCGAGCAGCAGCACATCCCTGCCCGCCTCTTCCGCCGCCTCGGCGATCGAGCGGATGCGCCCGACATTCGAGGAGAACGTCGTGATCGCGACCCGGCCCTCGGCGTTCGCAATGATCTTCATCAGGCTCTCGGAAACTTCCTGCTCCGACGGCGAAACGCCGTCGCGCATCGCGTTGGTAGAATCGCAGACGAGCGCCAGCACACCGTCGTCGCCGATCTGACGGAAGCGCGTCTCGTCGGTCAGCGGACCAAGCGACGGATGCAGATCGATCTTCCAGTCGCCGGTGTGGACGACGGTGCCAAGCGGCGTGCGAATGATCAGCGACATCGGCTCGGGGATCGAGTGGTTGACGCCAACTGCCTCGATCTCGAAGGGACCGACATTGATGCGGTCGCCCTGCTTGAAGATCGTGACAGGGATCTCACCCCGGCTCTTTTCGAAATCGCGCTTGGCCTCCAGCATGCCCGCCGTAAACGGCGAGGCATAGACCGGAACGTTGAGACCGGGCCAGAGATCGTTCAAGCCGCCATAGTGGTCCTCATGCGCATGGGTGATGATGATCGCCTTGAGATTGCGGCGCTCCTCAGCCAGAAAGCCGATATCGGGCAACACCAGGTCAACGCCCGGAAGCTCCGGCCCTGGGAACGTCACGCCGCAATCGACCATGATCCACTGGCGGCTGCCCGGCCGCCCGTAGCCGTAAAGGCCGAGATTCATACCAATTTCGCCGACGCCGCCGAGCGGCAAGAACACCAGTTCTTCTTCTTGCGCCATATCGTGATGCGCCCTTGTTTCTAAGAATTATCCGAAAAATACGTCGCCGGCGGCAATCGCCTGCATCGTGCCCGTGCCGGTATCGAGCATCAATCGCCCGGCGCCATCAATACCGGCAAAGCGACCGGAAAGCGACCGGTCGGGCAGATTTACCGTGATCGTCTCGCCGATACCGCGGGCCGCCGCACGCCATTGTTCGATTGTATTGGCGATACCCGCCCCACGATCCCAGACCGACAAGGTCTCTGCCATCGTCATAAACAGCCGGGCAAACAACTCATCCGGCGAGACCGATGAACCCTCTTTCTGGAGCGATGTCACCGGATAGAGCGCTTCGTCGGGCTGGACAGCGATGTTGACGCCGCAGCCGATCACCAGCGCCTGGCGTCCATCCGGGAGCAACTCGCCTTCAAGAAGGATGCCGCAGGTTTTCTTGCCGTCGATCAGGATGTCGTTTGGCCACTTGATCTCCACCGGAGCCGAACCCGGTGCCATCACCTGGCGGATCGCCCGATGCACCGCCACTGCAACGGCAAGCGGCAGAGAATGCAGGTGCTCGACCGGAGCCGGATCAATAAGAAGGAGCGATGCGTAGAGGTTGCCCGGTTCCGAGAACCACGCGCGCCCGCGTCTGCCGCGGCCGCCCGTCTGGCGCACGGCCGTCACCCAGAGATTGCCTAGGTCGCCCTGGCGCGCGCGCGCCAGGCATTCACTGTTGGTCGACCCGACCGCATCGAGCGCGACGTGCCGGAAATCGTCGAGCGAAATCCGGCCGCCGCTTTCAAGGGCGATCAAAAGAAGGTCCGCGCCGCAACTTCGGCGGCGTTTCCAAGCGGTCCGCCGATCAGGACGTATCCGAGAACGAACAGGCCCGAGAGACCGAACACCAGGCGCAGCTCGCCTGCCGTGCGGGCAAACTCACCCTTGGCGTCGTCGAACCACATCACCTTGATGACGCGCAGATAGTAGTAGGCGCCGACGACGGATGCGAGAACGCCGATGATGGCAAGCGCATAGAGCTGGGCTTCGATTGCCGCCATGAAGACGAAGTACTTCCCGAAGAAGCCCGCCATGGGGGGAATGCCGGCCAGCGAGAACATCAGAATGGTGAGAACGGTCGCCATGAAGGGGTTGGTCTGCGAGAGACCAGCCAGATCGTCGACATTCTCGACGTTTTCGCCCTCCTTGCGTCGCATCGCCAGGATGCAGGCGAAGGTGCCGAGCGTCATCACCATGTAGATGAGCATGTAGAGCAGAACGCCGCGAACACCCGCCATCGAGCCGGCCGCCAGACCCACAAGCGCGTAGCCCATGTGACCGATCGAGGAATAGGCCATCAGGCGCTTGATGTTCTTCTGGCCGATGGCCGCGAAGGAACCGAGCAGCATCGAGGCGATCGAGATGAAGACGATGATCTGCTGCCAGTCGGCAACGACGGGCTCGAAGGCGTTGATGACGATGCGTACGAGGATCGCCATGGCCGCAACCTTCGGCGCTGCCGCGAAGAAGGCGGTGACCGGCGTCGGCGCACCTTCATAAACATCGGGCGTCCACATATGGAACGGCACGGCCGAGATCTTGAAGGCGAGACCGGCCAGCACGAAGACGAGGCCGAAGATCAGGCCGAGCGAACGGCCTTCGGCGGTCAGCGCGGCGGCGATCTCGGTGAAACCGGTGTGGCCGGTAAAGCCGTAGATCAGCGACATGCCGTAGAGCAGCATGCCCGAAGACAGTGCGCCGAGCACGAAGTACTTGAGGCCAGCTTCGGTCGAGCGAATGCTGTCGCGATTGATGGCAGCGACGACGTAGAGCGCCAGCGACTGCAGTTCCAGCGAGAGATAGAGCGAGATCAGGTCGTTGGCCGAGATCATCAGCAGCATGCCGAGCGTCGCCAGTACCAGAAGCACCGGGAACTCGAAGCGATCGATCTGGGCGGAGCGCGCATGGCCGACGGTCATCACCAGGGCGGTGATCGATCCGATCAGTGCCAACACCTTCATGAACTTGGCGAAGGGGTCGGACAGGAAGGCGCCGCCATAGGCCGAGCCTTCCCCGGTCTTCAGCACGAGCCAGAGCCCGGCAATGATCAGAAGGGCAACAGCAAGGCCGGTGACGGTCGACGCCGATTTTTCGCCGGCAAACACGCCGATCATCAGCAATGCCATCGCGCCGACCGCGAGGATCAACTCGGGGATCGAGAGTTGCAGGCTTGCAAGGAGGGTTTCAGCAGTCATGTCCAATCACGTCCTGTGGTCATTGCACCGAAAGCGCAACGTTTTGCGCTGCCTGCAGGGCTGCGGAGTAGTTGTTGACGAGCAGATCCACGGAGGCCGCGGTCGCATCGAAGATCGGCGCCGGATAGACACCGAAGAAGATCGTCAGGATCACCAGCGGATAAAGGATCGCCTTCTCACGACCCGAGAGATCGAGCAGAGCCTTCAGGCTTTCCTTTTCCAGTGCGCCGAAGATCACTCGCCGGTAGAGCCAGAGCGCGTATGCAGCCGAGAGGATAACGCCGCTCGTTGCAAAGAACGCAACCCAGGTATTGACGCGGAAGACGCCGACGAGGGTCAGCACTTCGCCGACGAAGCCGGACGTACCGGGCAGGCCGACGTTCGCCATGGTGAAGACCATGAAGGCGACGGCATATTTCGGCATGTTGTTGACGAGACCGCCATAGGCCGAGATCTCGCGGGTGTGCAGACGGTCATAGACGACGCCGACGCAAAGGAAGAGTGCACCCGAGACGATGCCGTGCGACAGCATCTGGAAGATCGCACCCTGCACGCCTTGAGTGTTGGCGGCAAAGATACCCATGGTCACGTAGCCCATGTGAGCGACCGACGAATAGGCGATCAGCTTCTTGATGTCGGTCTGCATCATCGCCACCAGCGAGGTGTAGATGATGGCGACGACCGACAGCGTGAAGACGAACGGCGCAAAATAGTCGGATGCCAGCGGGAACATCGGCAGCGAGAAGCGCACGAAACCGTAGCCGCCAAGCTTCAGGAGGATCGCGGCCAGGATGACCGAACCCGCCGTCGGCGCCTGAACGTGCGCGTCGGGAAGCCAGGTGTGCACCGGCCACATCGGCATCTTCACCGCGAAGGAGGCGAAGAAGGCGAGCCACAGCCAGGTCTGCATCTGCCGTGGGAAGTTGTAGGCAAGCAGCTGCGTGATGTCGGTCGTACCGGCCTGCCAGTACATCGCCATGATCGCGAGCAGCATCAGCACCGAGCCGAGCAGCGTATAGAGGAAGAACTTGTAGCTGGCGTAGACGCGATCCTTGCCGCCCCAGACACCGATGATGAGGAACATCGGAATGAGGCCGGCTTCGAAGAACACGTAGAACAGCACGATGTCGAGCGACACGAAAACGCCGATCATGAACGTTTCCAGGATCAGGAACGCGATCATGTAGGCCTTGAGCCGCTTCTCGACCGACTGCCAGCTTGCGAGCACGCAGAACGGCATGAGGAAGGCCGAGAGCACGACGAAAAGCACCGAGATGCCATCGACGCCGAGATGGTAGGAAATGCCGGTGCCGAGCCACTCGTGCTTTTCGAGCATCTGGAAGCCAGGGTTCGAGGCATCGAACTGGTACCAGATGTAGACCGACACGGCGAAGGTGAAGATCGTCGTCAGCAGCGAAACGTTCAGGATGTTCCGGCGGCCGTAGGCGCTGTCTTCCCTTGTGAGCAAGAGAAGCAGGACGCCGACGAGCGGCATGAAGGTGACCGCGGAAAGTACGGGCCAATCGGTCATCAGAAGGAACTCCTGAACATCATCCAAGTAACGAGCGCGGCAATGCCGATGAGCATCGCGAACGCGTAGTGATAGAGGTAACCAGTCTGCAGGCGGACAACGCGGTCAGTGACGTTGAGCACACGTGCGGCAATGCCGTTGGGGCCGTAGCCATCGATCACGCGGCCGTCGCCTTCCTTCCACAGGAAAGTGCCGAGCCACTTGGCCGAGCGCACGAACAGGACGTCGTAGAGCTCGTCGAAGTACCACTTGTTGAGCAGGAACTGGTAGAGGCTGCGATGTTGCTCTGCCAGATACTTCGGCAGTTCCGGCCGGCGGATATACATGTACCAGGCGGTGAAGAGACCGAGCGCCATGGCGCAGAACGGGCTCCACTTAACCCAGAGCGGTACGTGGTGGTACTCCTCGAGGATCTCGTTTTCCGCCGAGGTGAACAGCGCGCCCTTCCAGAATTCGGCATAGTGATGGCCGAAGAAGTAGTCGTGGAACAGGAAACCGGCGACCAGCGCGCCAGCGGCCAGGATATAGAGCGGCACCAGCATGACCTGCGGCGATTCATGGACGTGATGCATGACGTCCGACGACGCGCGCGGCTTGCCATGGAAGGTCATGAAGGCCAGGCGCCAGGAATAGAAGCTCGTGAAGAGCGCGGCGATCACCAGCAACGCGAAGGCGAAGCCGGAAACGGTGCTGTGCGACGCAAAGGTCGATTCGATGATCGCATCCTTCGAGAAGAAGCCAGCCGTGCCGAAGAGCGTGCCCGGAATGCCGACACCCGTCAGGGCGATCGTGCCGATGAACATCATCCAGTAGGTGACCGGGATGTGCTTCCTGAGACCGCCCATATAGCGCATGTCCTGTTCACCATCGACGGCGTGGATGACCGAACCGGCACCCAAGAACAGCAGAGCCTTGAAAAAGGCGTGCGTGAACAGGTGGAAGATCGCCGCGCCATAGGCGCCGACGCCGAGCGCCACGAACATGTAGCCGAGCTGCGAGCAGGTCGAATAGGCGATGACGCGCTTGATATCGTTCTGGACGAGACCGACGGTTGCGGCGAAGAAGGCGGTGATCGCACCGATGATGGTGACGACGGTCAGTGCATCCGGCGACAGTTCGAAGAGTGGCGACATGCGGGCGACGAGGAAGACGCCGGCGGTAACCATCGTTGCGGCATGAATAAGAGCCGAAACCGGGGTCGGGCCTTCCATGGCGTCCGGAAGCCAGGTGTGCAGCAGGAACTGCGCCGACTTGCCCATCGCGCCCATGAAGAGCAGCAGGCAGGCAGCGGTCAGCGCATGACCCTTGTCGAGCTGCATGCCGAAGAGGTTCACAACCACCTCCCCTGCTGCAGCGCCCTCGGCCGGCAGATAGGTCTGTGCCGCGGCAAAGATCGTCTCGAAGTTGACCGAGCCGAACAGCACGAAGACGAGGAAGATGCCGAGCGAGAAGCCGAAGTCGCCGACGCGGTTGACAATGAAGGCTTTAATCGCGGCAGCGTTGGCCGACGGCTTCTTGTACCAGAAGCCGATGAGCAGGTAGGACGCGAGACCCACGCCTTCCCAGCCGAAGAACATCTGCACGAGGTTGTCCGACGTGATGAGCATGAGCATCGCGAAGGTGAAGAGCGACAGATAGGCAAAGAAGCGCGGACGATGCGGATCGTGGTGCATGTATCCGATCGAATAGACATGCACGAGCGTCGACACCGTGTTGACGACGACGAACATGACAGCGGTCAGCGGGTCGACGCGGAACGCCCATTCGACATCGAAGGTGCCGGACTGGATCCAGCGCAGCACCGAAACCTTGATCATCTCCTGATGGCCCAAGGCAACGTCGAAGAAGACGTACCAGGAGAGCGCAGCGGCGATGATCATCAAACCGCTGGTGACATATTCCGATGCCTTGGCGCCGATCGAATTCCCGAAGAGGCCGGCGATCAGAAAGCCGATCAAAGGCAGGAAGACGATAGCCTTGATGATGGTATCCATAGCCCAATCAGCCCTTCATCATGTTGACGTCTTCAACAGCGATCGAGCCGCGGTTGCGGTAGAAGACGACGAGAATTGCAAGTCCGATGGCCGCTTCCGCAGCCGCGACGGTCAGGATGAACAGAGCAAAGACCTGGCCCGTGATGTCGTTCAGGAACGCCGAGAAGGCGACCATGTTGATGTTGACCGCGAGCAGAATGAGTTCGACCGACATCAGGATGACGATGACGTTCTTCCGGTTGAGGAAGATGCCGAAGACGCCCAGCGTGAACAGGATGGCGCTAACGGTGAGATAGTGGGAAATTCCGATTTCCATTTTTTGTTCCTCGATCTCGCGTCCGACTTAGATGCCCTGGCCCGGCTTGACCGTGACCACCTCGACGGCGGTCTCGGGCGTGCGGGCAACCTGCTGCGGGATGTTCTGGCGCTTGATGTTTTCGCGGTGGCGCAAGGTCAGCACGATGGCGCCGATCATGGCGACGAGCAGCACAAGGCCAGCGATCTGGAAGAAGTAGATGTAGTGGGTATAGAGCACGTCGCCGAGCGCTGCCGTATTCGTCCGTTCGGTGATCGCCGGGATCGGCATCGAGACCGCCTTGGCAATTTCCGGCGAGAAGGTCGCGCCACCAACGACGATGATGAGCTCGGCCGCCAGGATCAGGCCGATCAATGCTCCGACCGGCGCATATTCGAGCACGCCTGCGCGCAATTCCGCGAAGTCGACGTCAAGCATCATGACGACGAACAGGAAGAGCACCGCGACCGCACCGACATAGACGACCAGCAGGATCATCGCGAGGAATTCGGCGCCGGTCAGCAGGAACAGGCCCGCTGCGTTAAAGAAGGTCAGGATCAGGAACAGAACCGAATAAACGGGGTTCCTGGCAGCAATGACCATAAATGCCGACGCCACCGCGATGAAGGCAAAGAGATAGAAAAAAAGAACCTGCAGACCCATGATCGGTGCCTTCTTCGTCTTGCACGGCGTGAGGCACCTTTGGCCCCACTCCACAGGCAAAGCCGGACACGCGTCCGGCCGTTGCCCAAACCTATGTCACATGCACCGCCCTCCCCGGGGCGGCGCTACGCAATTGCCTCAGCGATAGGGCGAGTCCATTGCGATGTTGCGTGCGATTTCCCGTTCCCAGCGATCGCCGTTCGCGAGCAGCTTGTCCTTGTCGTAGTAAAGCTCTTCGCGTGTCTCGGTGGCGAACTCGAAGTTCGGACCTTCGACGATCGCGTCCACCGGACATGCTTCCTGGCAGAAACCGCAATAGATGCACTTCACCATGTCGATGTCATAGCGAACCGTGCGGCGGGTGCCGTCGTTGCGGCGCGGACCGGCTTCGATGGTGATGGCCTGTGCAGGACAGATCGCCTCGCACAGCTTGCAGGCGATGCAACGCTCTTCACCGTTCGGATAGCGGCGTAGCGCATGCTCGCCACGGAAGCGCGGGCTGACCGGCCCCTTTTCAAAGGGGTAGTTCAACGTCGCCTTCGGCTTGAAGAAATAGCGCATCGACAGAAAGAACGCGCCGACGAATTCCTTCAGGAACAGCGAGCTGACGGCTTGCGAAAGACCGGCCATCATTTACCTCCAGAGTTGCCGGCCTGGGAGAGACCGGCGGTATGCTGCCAAACGTGAGCCATCGTCATGCGGCTCCCGTCAGCTTGAGAACGAATGCAGTGATCACGACCATTGCGAGAGAGATCGGCAGGAAGACCTTCCAGCCGAGACGCATCAGCTGATCGTAGCGGTAACGCGGAACGAAAGCCTTCACCATCGCGAACATGAAGAACACGAAGGATGCTTTCAGAACGAACCAGATGATGCCTGGGACCCAGTTCAGGAACCAGACGTCGACCGGAGGCAGCCAGCCGCCGAGGAAGAGGATCGTCGTCAGCGCGCACATCAGGCAGATGGCCGCGTATTCGCCGAGCATGAACATCATGTACGGCGTGGAGCCGTACTCGACCATGAAGCCGGCGACGAGTTCGGATTCAGCTTCCGGAAGATCGAAAGGCGGGCGGTTCGTTTCGGCAAGCGCCGAAATGAAGAACACGATGAACATCGGGAACAGCGCCAGCCAGTGCCAGTCGAGGAACGACGCCGGCAGACCGAGGTTCGTGCCGATGCCGCTGGACTGCGCGGTGACGATGTCCGTCAGGTTGAGCGAGCCGACGCAAAGGAGAACGGTCACGATGACGAAGCCGATCGAGACTTCGTAGGAGACCATCTGCGCTGCGGAGCGGAGCGCACCGAGGAACGGATATTTGGAGTTCGACGCCCAGCCGCCCATGATGATGCCATAAACTTCAAGAGAAGATATGGCGAAGACGAAGAGGATGCCGACGTTGACGTTCGCGATCACCCAGCCGGCGTTAAGCGGGATCACCGCCCAGGCGGCAAGCGCGAGCGTTACCGAGACGAGCGGGGCGAGCAGGAAGATCGCCTTGTTGGCACCCGCCGGGATCACCGGCTCCTTGAAGACGAACTTCAAAAGGTCGGCGAAGGACTGGAAAAGTCCCCACGGGCCTACCACATTCGGACCACGGCGCAGCTGGACGGCGGCCCAGATCTTGCGGTCGGCGAGCAGAACGTAGGCGATGAAAAGCAGCAGCGCGACCAGGAGCAGCAGCGACTGGGCGACCATGATGATCGCGGGCCAGACATAGGTCGAAACGAAAGCGTCCATGATACTCTATTCCCTCGCGCTCATTCCGCCGCAGCTTTGAAGTTGTTGCGTGCCAATGCCGAGCATTCGGCCATGACGGCGGATGCGCGCGCTATCGGGTTCGTCAAATAGAAGTCTTTGACCGGAGACGCAAACACGGATTTGCCCATCTCACCGGCTTTTTGGCCAAGTGCGGCAATTTCGTCGCCGTTGCCGGTCGCGATCGCGTCGACGTCAGCGAAATGCGGGTGGGCCGCATAGAGCTTCGAGCGCAATTCGCCAAGCGAATCAAAGGGCAGCTTCTTGCCGAGCACGTCGGAGAGAGCGCGGATGATCGCCCAGTCCTCGCGTGCGTCGCCCGGTGCGAAGCCGGCACGGTTGCCGATCTGGACGCGGCCCTCGGTGTTGACCCAGGTGCCAGACTTTTCGGTGTAGGTGGCGCCCGGCAGGATGACGTCGGCAGCATGCGCGCCGTTGTCGCCGTGCGAACCGACATAAACGGTAAAGCCGGACTTGCGCGAGGCAAGATCGATCTCGTCGGCGCCGAGCAGGAAGAGAACGTCAGTACCGGAAACCATCTCGGCGGCCGACTTGCCGTTCGCACCCGGAACGAAGCCGAGGTCGAGGCCACCGACGCGAGAAGCGGCGGTGTGAAGAACGGCAAAGCCGTTCCACTCGGCGGTCACTGCACCGACAGCACCCGCTAGCTTGGCGGCTGCAGAAAGAACGGCAGCGCCGCCCTCCCCTGCGATCGCGCCCTGGCCGACGAGGATCATCGGGCGCTGCGCCTTCTTCAGCGTCGCGGCAAACTTGCCCTTACCGGAGACGAGCTCGGCAAGCGTTTCGGTGCCGGCGCCGAGATACTCATACTCGTAGCGCAGTTCGCCGGGCTCACCGATGACTGCGATCGGGAAGTTGCCCATGCGGTAGCGCTTGCGGATACGGGCGTTGAGAACCGAGGCTTCGAAGCGCGGGTTCGAGCCGATGATCAGCAGCGCGTCAGCGCTTTCGATGCCTGCGATCGTCGGGTTGAACAGGTAGCTGGCGCGGCCGAGCGACGGATCGAGTGCGGCGCCATCCTGGCGGCAATCGATGTTTTCCGAACCAAGCGCTGCGATCAGCTGCTTCAGCGCGTACATTTCCTCAACCGAAGCGAGGTCGCCGGCAATGGCGCCGATCTTGTCGCCGGAGGTCTTGGCAACGGCAGCCTTGACCGCCTGGAAGGCTTCGCCCCAGGTCGCGGGCTGCAACCTGCCGTCCTTCTTGACGTAAGGACGATCGAGGCGCTGCGTCTTCAGGCCATCCCAGATGAAGCGGCTCTTGTCGGAGATCCACTCTTCGTTGATCTCTTCATTGACGCGCGGCATGATGCGCATGACTTCGCGGCCGCGGGTGTCGACGCGGATTGCCGAACCGAGCGCGTCCATTACGTCGATGGATTCGGTCTTGTTCAGCTCCCACGGACGGGCGGTAAACGCGAAGGGCTTCGAGGTCAGCGCGCCGACCGGGCAGAGATCAACGACGTTGCCCTGCAGTTCGGACGTCATCGCCTGTTCGAGATAGGTGGTGATTTCTGCGTCTTCGCCACGGCCGATCAGGCCGAGCTCGGCAATGCCGGCCACTTCGGTGGTGAAGCGAACACAGCGCGTGCAGTGAATGCAGCGGTTCATCACGGTCTTGACGAGCGGGCCGATATACTTGTCTTCGACAGCGCGCTTGTTTTCCTGATAGCGCGAACTGTCGATGCCGAAGGCCATTGCCTGGTCCTGCAGGTCGCATTCGCCGCCCTGATCGCAGATCGGGCAGTCGAGCGGATGGTTGATCAGCAGGAATTCCATCACGCCTTCGCGTGCCTTCTTGACCATCGGCGTGGTCGTGAAGACTTCCGGCGCCTCGCCGTTCGGGCCGGGACGGAGGTCGCGCACGCCCATGGCGCAGGAAGCGGCGGGCTTGGGCGGCCCTCCCTTTACCTCGATCAGACACATACGGCAGTTGCCGGCGACCGAAAGCCGCTCATGGAAACAGAAGCGCGGCACCTCGGCTCCGGCCTCTTCGCACGCCTGAAGCAGCGTGAAATGATCCGGTACCTCGATCTCTTTTCCGTCGACTTTCAGCTTTGCCATCTTCGTACTCAATCCTGTCTTCCGTCCGTCGGCCTTTAGGCGACGGACAATTCCAACACAGCCTTGCTGCTTGCGGGCGATGACCGTTTCAGATCCCCGCCCCTATTGTCTCACGCGCCTTTCAGCGCCTTGGCCTGTCCAACCCAATCGTCCCGGCTGATCCGGCCACCGAAACCGAGCTCTTCGTCGAAGCGGGCGACATCCGCCTCGCTCCAGCCGGCGATGTCGGCAAAGCCACGGACGCCCTTGGCGTTCAGCACCTGCTCCAGCTTCGGGCCGATGCCGGAGATCCGCTTGAGGTCGTCGGCGGCTTTCGCCTTGACGCGCGTGGCGCGAGCCTTGACCACCTTTTCAGCGGCAACCTTTTCAACCACCGGCTTTGCTACTGCGCGCTTGGCAGACGCGGACGGCCTGGCGACCGGTTCCGGCTTTGCCTCGGCTTGCACCGCCTCTGCGACAACGGCAGTCGTCGCGTCAGGCACAACGGGCTCCGCCCGCTTCTGTGCGGCCTCGACCGCACCCTGCATCGCGCCGAGCATAGCGCCTGCAAAGTGGCTGGTGAGGCCGAAACCGATAGCGGTCGCCGCAGCAACTGCGGCCGCCGGGTGAACCATCAGCGGGTGCAGCGGCATCTGCGGCAGGCCTTTCATCCATTCGGCCATGCCGAAGGGATCGGCCGGGTCGCTGCCAAGCGGACCTGCGAATGGAATGCCTGCTTCGGCCTGTCCCTTCATCTGTCCCTCTCCGCGTGCGCCGGCCATCGCCCGTTACTCCGCCGCTTCCAGAACCGCGCCATGCGACGACGCATTGCGCGTGTATTCGTCGATGCGCGCTTCCATTTCCGGACGGAAGTGCTTGATCAGGCCCTGGATCGGCCAGGCGGCTGCGTCGCCGAGCGCGCAGATCGTGTGGCCTTCCACCTGTTTGGTGACGTCGAACAGCATGTCGATTTCGCGCTTCTGGGCGCGACCCTGAACCATGCGTTCCATCACGCGCATCATCCAGCCGGTGCCTTCGCGGCACGGCGTGCACTGGCCGCAGCTCTCGTGCTTGTAGAAGGCCGAGAGGCGCCAGATCGCCTTGATGATGTCCGTCGACCTGTCCATGACGATGACGGCGGCGGTTCCAAGACTGGAACCGACCTCTTTCAGGCCGTCAAAATCCATGATGGCGTCCTTCATCTGCGCGCCAGGCACGCAAGGAACGGACGAACCACCGGGGATGACGGCGAGCAGGTTGTCCCAGCCGCCGCGGATGCCGCCACAGTGCTTTTCGATCAGTTCGTGGAACGGGATCGACATCGCGTCCTCGACCGTGCACGGACGATTGACGTGGCCAGACACCGAATAGAGCTTGGTGCCATGGTTGTTCGGACGGCCAAAGCTCGTGTACCAGCCGGCGCCGCGGCGCAGGATGGTTGGAGTGACGGCAATCGACTCGACGTTGTTGACCGTCGTCGGGCAGCCGTAGAGGCCCATGTTGGCCGGGAACGGCGGCTTCAGACGCGGCTGGCCCTTCTTGCCTTCAAGGCTTTCGAGCAGGGCGGTTTCTTCGCCACAGATATAGGCGCCGGCACCGTGATGCACGTAGATGTCGATGTCGTAGCCGAGCTTGTTGTTCTTGCCGAGCAGGCCGTAGGCGTAGCACTCGTCGATTGCCGCCTGTAGCGCCTCGCGCTCGCGGATGAACTCGCCGCGCACGTAGATGTAAGCGACATGGGCGCCCATGGCGAAGCTGGCGACGACGCAGCCTTCGATCAGCGTGTGCGGATCGTGACGCATGATGTCACGGTCCTTGCAGGTGCCGGGCTCGGACTCGTCGGCGTTGACGACGAGATAATGCGGACGGCCGTCGCTCTCCTTCGGCATGAAGGACCACTTGAGGCCGGTCGGGAAGCCGGCGCCGCCACGGCCGCGAAGACCGGAAGCCTTCACTTCGTTGACGATCCAGTCGCGACCCTTTTCGAGCAGCTGCTTGGTGCCGTCCCAATGGCCGCGCGCCATAGCGCCCTTCAGGGACTTGTCCTTGAGGCCGTAGATGTTGGTAAAGATGCGGTCTTCATCTCTGAGCATAATTCACCTCTTTACCGCGGCTTCTTGCCGAAGACCTTGATGTATTCGGCTTCGCCGCCCTTGGCGAGCGCCTTGGCCTGCTTGACCCAGTCGTCGCGTTCGATGCGGCCCTTGAAATTCAGGTATCCGTCGACCCACTCGCGCTCCGCCTTCTTCCACGAAGCAACTTGCGCGTAGGTGTAGATGCCCAGTTCGTTGAGCGTGCCCTCGATCTTCGGACCGACGCCCGAGATCAGCTTGAGGTCTTCGACAGCCGCCGGCTTTTCGATGCCGGCAGGACGGTTCTTGTCCTCGAGCGACGGCTTGCCGGAAACGGCGGCGGCCTTCGCCGGCTTCGACTTGTCGACCGTGTCGCCTTCGACCTTGGCGTTGGCAGCGGCTTCCGCCTTTGCCGTCGCCGGCGTCTTCAGGGAGGCATTGGTCTCGCTGGCAGCGGTCTTGACGCGGCCGGCATTCGACGGCGGAACGGAAACGGCAGGCTCAGCACTCGCCTTCTTTGCAGTGGTCGCAGCCTTGGCTGGAGCCGCTTCCGTGGTCAGCAGCGACGTCAGGCCGCCTTCCGGCGCAGAATAGATACGGTCGATCTGCGGACCGGGCGTGACTTCGGCACCCTTGCCTGCTTCGAAACGGTCGATGATCTGCTCGAGTTGCTCGGGCGTCAGGTCCTCGAAGGTATCCTTGAAGATCATGACCATCGGCGCGTTGACGCAGGCGCCCTGACATTCGACTTCTTCCCAGGAGAGCGTGCCGCCCTCGTTGAGCGTGAAGGGATCGTGGGCGATCTTCTTCTTGCAGACCTTGATCAGGTCTTCGGCGCCACGCAACATGCAAGGCGTCGTGCCGCAAACCTGGATGTGCGCGCGCGTACCAACGGGCTTCAGCTGGAACTGGGTATAGAAGGTCGCGACTTCGAGCGCGCGGATATAGGGCATGCCGAGCATGTCGGCGATCGACTCGATGGCGGCCTTCGTCACCCAGCCGTCCTGGTCCTGAGCGCGCATCAACAGCGGGATGACGGCGGACTGCTCACGACCCTTGGGGTATTTCTTGATCGTTTCCTTCGCCCAGGCGGCGTTGTCCTTGCTGAAGGCAAAGCTTGGCGGCTGGACAGTGTCTTCGGCTAGTCGACGAACGGACATTCTAGTGGACACCTTATCAGTTAATCGAACCGCACCGCGATTTCGTCACCGAGACAAATTCGCAGGCATAGGCTGACTGGTCTTTCTGCAAAAATACGATGTAGCGCGTGCCATTGGCGACCGCGGCCTTGATCTCGTAGCCCTTGGCCACGAGGTCGGCCATCGAGCCCCCGCGCATGCCGCCCGACGTCGCGCCGCTATCGACCGATTCCTGTGCGGAAACGGTCGATGCAAGCGCGAGAAAGGCAAGCGTGGCCAGGGGCGCGAGACGCATCAGCGGTCCACCTCACCGAACACAATATCGAGGGAGCCCAGCACGGCCGAAACGTCGGCAAGCTGGTGTCCCCGACAGAGGAAATCCATCGCCTGGAGGTGCGCGTAACCCGGCGCACGGATCTTGCAGCGATAGGGCTTGTTGGTGCCGTCGGAGACGAGATAGACGCCGAACTCGCCCTTGGGCGCTTCGACGGCCGCGTAAACTTCGCCGGCCGGCACGTGATAGCCTTCGGTGTAGAGCTTGAAGTGGTGGATGAGCGCTTCCATCGAACGCTTCATCTCGCCGCGCTTCGGCGGAACGATCTTGCCGTCGAGCGACGAAACCGGACCGACCTTGGCGTCGCCGAGCAGGCGATCGACGCACTGACGCATGATACGCGCCGACTGGCGCATCTCGATCATGCGGATCAGGTACCGGTCGAAGCAGTCGCCGTTCTTGCCGATCGGGATGTCGAATTCCATATCCGAATAGCACTCGTAGGGCTGCGAACGACGCAGATCCCATGCAGCGCCCGAACCGCGCACCATGACGCCCGAGAAGCCCCAGGCCCAGGCGTCGTCGAGCTTGACGACGCCGATGTCGACGTTGCGCTGCTTGAAGATGCGGTTACCGGTCAAGAGCTCGTCGATGTCGTCGACGGTCTTCAGGAACGGATCGATCCACTTGCCGATGTCTTCGACCAGCTCGTGCGGCAGGTCCTGGTGGACGCCGCCCGGACGGAAATAGGCCGAGTGCATGCGCGCGCCGCAGGCACGCTCATAGAAGACCATCAGCTTTTCGCGCTCTTCGAAACCCCAGAGCGGCGGCGTCAGCGCGCCGACGTCCATCGCCTGCGTCGTGACGTTCAGCAGGTGCGACAGGATACGGCCGATTTCCGAATAGAGGACGCGGATGAGCTGGCCGCGGATCGGAACTTCCGTAGCCGTCAGCTTCTCGATCGCCAGCGCAAAGGCGTGTTCCTGGTTCATCGGCGCCACGTAGTCGAGGCGGTCGAAATAGGGCACGGCCTGCAGGTAGGTCTTAGTCTCGATCAGCTTTTCGGTGCCGCGATGCAGCAGGCCGATATGCGGATCCACGCGCTCGACGATTTCGCCATCAAGCTCGAGCACCAGACGAAGAACGCCGTGCGCCGCCGGATGCTGCGGACCAAAGTTGATGTTGAAATTGCGGACGTTATGTTCGGTCATACCGATTGCTCCAGGCCGGACGGCAGCCGCTTGGCGGCTACCGCGGGCCACTTAGTCTCACCGTGCTTTCGCCTTCTCATCGCCAGGCAGCACGTAATCCGTGCCTTCCCAGGGAGAGAGGAAGTCGAAGTTGCGGAATTCCTGCTTCAGTTCGACGGGCTCATAGACGACGCGCTTGGCTTCGTCATCGTAACGTACCTCGACAAATCCGGTGACCGGGAAGTCCTTGCGCAGCGGATGTCCTTCGAAACCATAGTCCGTCAGGATGCGGCGCAGGTCCGGGTGGCCGGTAAACAGGATGCCGTACATGTCGTAGGCTTCACGCTCGAACCAGTCGGCGCCGGGATAAACCGGCGTTGCCGACGGAACCGGCTCGTTCTCGCCGGTCGAAACCTTGACGCGCACGCGCAGGTTCTGGCGTGGCGACAGCAGGTGATAGACGACATCGAAACGGTCCGGGCGCTGCGGCCAGTCGACGCCACAAACATCGACGAAGTTGACGAAGGCGCATTGCACGTCATCGCGCAGGAAAGTCAGAAGCGCGATGAGGTTCGCCGACGTCGTCGTCAGCGTCAGCTCGCCGTAGTTCAGCGATGCGTCGGAAATCAGAGCTCCGCGCGTTTCGCGCAGGTAGGACGCAAGCTCGTTCAGGGCTTCACTCATATCAAAGACCCCCTGCCCTTAGCGCTCGATCGTGCCGGTCCGGCGGATCTTCTTCTGCAGCAGGAGCACGCCGTAAAGCAGCGCTTCTGCCGTGGGAGGACAGCCTGGCACGTAGATGTCGACGGGAACGACGCGGTCACAGCCGCGAACAACCGAATAGGAATAGTGGTAGTAGCCGCCGCCGTTGGCGCAGGAGCCCATCGAGATGACGTAACGCGGCTCCGGCATCTGGTCATAGACCTTGCGGAGCGCGGGCGCCATCTTGTTGGTCAGCGTGCCGGCGACGATCATGACGTCGGACTGACGCGGTGACGCGCGCGGCGCAAAGCCGAAGCGCTCGGCATCGTAACGCGGCATCGACATCTGCATCATCTCGACCGCGCAGCAGGCGAGACCGAACGTCATCCACATCAGCGAACCGGTACGAGCCCAATTGATGAGCTCGTCGGTCGAAGTGACCAGAAAACCCTTGTCGGCGAGCTCATTGTTGATCTCGCCGAAGAATGCGTCATTGCTGCCGATCGGCTTGCCGGTCGAGGGATCGATGATCCCCTTCGGCTTGGGCGCAACGAGCGTGGTGCCGGATGCTAGTTCCATTCCAGCGCTCCCTTTTTCCATTCATAGATAAAGCCGATCGTCAGCACGCCGAGGAAGACCATCATCGACCAGAACCCGAACCAGCCCAGCTCATGGAACGAGACCGCCCAGGGGAAGAGGAAGGCAACTTCGAGGTCGAAGATGATGAAGAGGATCGACACGAGATAGAAGCGGATGTCGAACTTCATGCGGGCGTCGTCGAACGCATTGAAGCCGCACTCGTAGGCCGACAGCTTTTCCGAATCAGGAGCCTTGAAGGCGACGGCGAAGGGAGCAATCAGAAGCGCCACACCGATCACCAAGGCGATTCCAATGAAAATCGCGATCGGAACGTAGGAACCGAGAAGTTCAGTCATTGTTATCCGTCCCTGCCTGCGGGAAGGCGCATGGGAGAGCGCCAGAACAACAAATCTCGCAGGCCGAAAAATATGTTGCAACGCCGGAGTGGTTAGCGCAGCCCGCGCCCGCGCGCAAGCCTTGACGGGCCATTTAAACCGGTTCGCGACACAGGATCAAACGGGCAGTGCCGACAAAGCTCGGATTTGCAGGCCGGCGCCGACTTTACCGTAAAACAAACCAACGCGAGACAGATTGCCGCAGCGCACAATTCGGCCTTACGGCCGACGCAATAGGGAGGGAGGCAGAGAGAAGAAAATGGCGCGAGTGACGGGGCTCGAACCCGCGACCTCCGGCGTGACAGGCCGGCACTCTAACCGACTGAGCTACACCCGCGCATGATGACCGCGAACGATCATTCTTACCACCATCGGCGCTTCGTGAGAATGCCTAGGCAAATCCAGATCAAGAGTGGCGCGAGTGACGGGGCTCGAACCCGCGACCTCCGGCGTGACAGGCCGGCACTCTAACCGACTGAGCTACACCCGCATCATCTTGACTTGGTTGAGGCGTTTCCGCCCCGCATCGAGCAGCAGCGCCGTTCGATGAGCGGCTAACTAAGCGGTTCGCCTTGGGGTGTCAAGCGTGTTTGAAGACAAATCCGTGACGGAATGAAAATTGATCCACAGGGCAATAAATCGATCGAAATCGGAATGGCGCAATGACGCCCGCCCGCATCTGCATTTCACCCTTCCCCGCCGCACGTGTCGCCAGCACACGCACTCGTGCGATGATTCTGGATCTTCTCACTCCCCTCACCCGATCACCGGCGCTCGCGCCTGATCCGCTCATTTTGTCCACAAGCGTCAACCCCGGAGTTTCAGGGCATCGCGCGATCGCCAATAAAAAAAATCATAAAAACGATACAAATGCTCTTGCGGTTTTTTTCGGTTACGCCTAGATCACGGCCACCGACGCGGCGGACTGATCCGGTCCAAACGCGGAAGGGCGATTAGCTCAGTTGGTAGAGCGCCTCGTTTACACCGAGGATGTCGGGAGTTCGAGTCTCTCATCGCCCACCATTTTCCTTCTTCTCCCGATCCATCGATTAAGACAGCGATCTCACGTCGTTAGAACTTGCGTCGTGTCTGGTCATACGTTCGGTCCGGCCTACGGTCATCGCGCATAGACAGCGCCAATGTTGAACATCGCCTGTCGGGGACAGGAAGCAGCTCCGCCTCGCAACCGCCATCAGCCGTGGGCTCCCATCATCAACAGGGCCGGCCGTTCCCGTCGGTCAGCTGATTTTATCGCGCGGCCCTACGCGCCGCGATATTGCTCGTCGCTGACTTGCTCCAGCCAATCCACCGCCTTGCCGTCGAGCGCCTCCTGGATGGCAAGATGGACCATTGCGGTGTCGGCTGCGGCACCGTGCCAGTGCTTTTCACCCGGTGGAAACCAGACGACATCGCCAACGCGAATCTCCCGCACCGGGCCGCCCCAGCTTTGCGCAAGGCCGCGGCCGGCGGTGACGATCAGCGTCTGACCCAGCGGATGGGTGTGCCAGGCGGTGCGGGCGCCCGGCTCGAAGGTGACGCTGACGGCGCGGATGCGCGCCGGATCAGCGGCCTCGATCACCGGATCCTGGCGCACCGTCCCGGTGAAGTACTCCGCCGGAGCGCGCACCGAAGGTCTCGATCCACCAGGTATGATATCCATCTCACGTTCCTCCGGTTTTCGTTTACGGCGCCTCTGTTCCGCGTCAGTCCGTCACTAGGTCGCTCGCGAGCCTATCATAACCTGTGGATCGTCACAGTCGGGCAGACGCTGCGGGCAATCTCGCAAAGATGTTCGTGGTGCGTCAGATAAATCACCTCACCGACCCGCGCCATTTCGGCCATCTGCTCGAAGGCACGGGCCGCGCGCCCGTCGTCGAAGGTTTCCATGATGTCGTCGGCGATGAAGGGCAGCGATTCGCGCGCTGCCGCAATCTCGTGATAGCCGGCTATTCTCAGCGCCAGATAGAGCTGGAAACGCGTGCCCTTGGAGAGATCCTTGGCAAGTTTCGATCCGCCGGCCGCCGCATTGGCGATCAGGAACTCCTGCCCCTTGTCGGACTGGGCCGACAGGCCGGAATATTCATCGCCGCTGATCCGGCGGAAGGTTTCCGAGGCCCGGCGCATCATGGCGCTGCGGTGCCGCTCGCGGAAGAGCCGAAGGGCCGTCTCCGCGGCGATGACGCCTGCCCGCAGCCGCAGATAGGCAAGCGCCTTGCTCTCGATGTCGAGAAGCAGCGTTCGCCGTTTCTGATCGAGCTCTGCGACCGTATCGCCGCCTTCGACATCTGCGAGCGCTTTTTCCCTCTCTCGCATGTCCGTATGCAACTCGCTGACGTCGCGGTCGCTTACTTCGAGCGCCGCATCGAGCCGCGCCAGTTCCAACCGTGCCGCGGCGTCGTCGAGCACGGCAAGCAATGCTTCGGCCTCTTCGCTCGTTGCGACACCGAGGCGAGAGGCAAGATCGGCCTCCGATTCGGCAATGCGTTGACGCAGACGTTGCTGCTCCCGGGCGACCTCAAAATGCTGTGATGCCTCATCGAGCGTATCGCAATCGAAGAACTCAAGGATCAAGCGTCTGCGCACCGCATGGAGCTCCCGCTCGGAGCTCGTGGTGCGCCATTCGTCTTCCAGCCGGGCGAGTTCCGACAGCAGGGTCGCCCGGCGATCGGCCAACCTTTGCGCTGCGCTGACACGCGCCTTCAGCGAGGCGAAGATGGCAAGCGGCTCACCCGTCACCGATGGTTCTGCAAGATCGGCTACGGCGCGCCCGAACGCCGCCTGGTCCTTGCGCATACCGGCGATACGATAGTCGAGATCGGACTTCCGCTGCGTCAGCTTGTCGAGTTCCTGCAGGACAGCCAGCATCGGGGCAACCCCTTCCGGGGACAGCGGGTCGTCGCGCTCTGCGAACCAGCGCTTGGCGAGAAGATCGCTCCATTGGGCTTGCCACGCCGCCATTTCGCTCTCGGCAATTTCGAGGGCTCGGCGCCGGCTTTCAAGGACGTCCGCAGCCCGCTTGGCGACATCGCGCGCAGCGTTTTGCGCCCCTAACGCGATTTGCGCCCGCGATATCGTCTGTTCGGCGACGAACAGAAGCCCATCCAGCCGCTTCGGCAATCCCTCGGTGGCGCCGAGGCTCGCGAGTTCGTGCTGCAGCATCCGGATCGCTTCTGCTTCCTCGGCTTGCGCCTGATCAAGCTCCAGCCGCGCGGAGCGCAGCTGCGCGCGCAGGTCGAGAGCAGTCAAACGAGTGGAAAGCCACGCCTCCAGCTGCGGCAGCGTCGTAACGCGAGGTAAGCCACAGCTGGCAGCGGCCGTTGCGAGCGTGTGAGCCTGCGTTTGCGCATCGTCGCGCAGTTGGTTCTCCTGCTCGCGGAGCACGCCGAGGCGCGCGCGTCGTTCGGCTATCGAAAGCGCCAGACCTCGCATTTCGGCCAGCCGCGCGGCTTCGACGAGACGTAGCGCGGTAACGTCATCATCCTCTCCCATCACCCTTTCGAAGGCGACGGCCGTCGCTTCGGTAAGCTCGGCCTTGTGCCGTTGCCATGCGCCATCTCGCGCGCGCCGTAAAGCGAGCGACGAGACGTCGTCCAGGACGCCACTGACGGCAGACAATTCGGAAAGCCGCGCCTGCTCGCCAGCCAGAAGTTCCTGCTCGCCCACTATACGATCCGAAAGGCGCGCCCGGCGCTCCTCCTGCGCTGCGATCGACAGGCGCAAGGCATCAAGCGTTCCCGTCGTCGGCACGCTGAGCTCAAGCAGGTCGTCGGCGCTGCCGGAAAAGGGCTTCAACACCACGAGCTTGTCGACGAGGTCCGCTTCCAGTCGAGCGATGGACTGGGACGCTGCCTGCTGGCGCAGCAGACAATCGCTGCGCCGCCAGACTGGCAGTTGCTCTGCAAGCGCCCGGACGTCTGCGGCGCCGTCTTTGCCCTGCAATTCTGCCATCTCGCGCTCAGCCGCCCGCATTGCCTCCATCGCGCTCGAGACCTCCTGATGCGCTGAGGCGAGACGCTCGGCCAAGGCGGAGTGCCGCCGAGCGAGATCCTGGAGTTGGGCGCCGGTGCCGGCAGGCAACAACAACGCGGCGGGATCACGGTCCGGCGGCTCCCCTAGCCGCAGCAGGCAGGCGCTAATTTCCGTCGTGGCTTTCACAAGCTCTTCCTCGCGCGAGGGCATGTCGCGCGCCGCGGTCACGTAGCGGGCATCAAGCGCGGTCTCCTCTATCGCTGCCAGGCGTTCGGCCAGGCACAAAGCCGCCTTATCTTCCGGCAATTCGTCCAGCGCGTCGCGATGGTGCTGCGTTTCGCTTTCGACTTGCCGGAGCTTGACCTCGATCTCGCCCTCCTCGCGCCGAAGCTTGGGCAGGTCACTCGCCCATTCGGCCGGCGGCACCGGCAACAGAGGAGCGCTCGCCAGCTCCCCCCGGAGCGCATAGAGCCGAGCATGATACGGCAGGGCCTCGATCTCAGCCTTCAGACGATCGCGCGCGACCCTGAGCGCAGCCCGGCGTGCGATCGCTTCATCGTGGCGTTCGCGTGCTTGCGTCAGCGTCTTGCGCAGAGCCGCATATTCGCGGGCGTTGATATCGAGCGCATTTCGTTCGACCCTCAGGGTTTCCAACTCACCCTTCAGTTCCGCAAGCTGATGTTTGCGCCCCTGCGGACGGTAGAAGGCGTCAGCCTGTCCGCGCAGGGCCGAAAGGATTGCCGTGCTGTCCGGTAGGCCCGAGCTTGCGGAAAACAGCAGCGACCCGAGCTCGCCCTCGCTCTTCAAGATCGCCTCGCCACCCTTTTCTATGCTCTCGTCATCGAGCGAAAACATCATCTGGTAGGTGTCGCGATCAATCGCGCCGAGCACGCCAGAAAAGAGGTTGTCGGGCAAAGCCTGCTCGTCGGCGCCGACCAACGAATTCGTCTTTCGCTTGATCCGGAATGCGCGATAGTTCCGGCCGGCCGCTTCGATCGTGCCGCCCACCCGCATCGTCTGGTACGGATGCAGGAAGCCATAGGGGCTTGAATGCTCGATGCCAAAGAGCAGATCCAGGAAGCCCGAGAACAGTGTCGATTTGCCGGCTTCATTCGGCCCATAGACGATATGCAGGTCGGGTGTGCCGTCTACCCTTTCGCCGAAGTCGAGACGACGATCGGTAAACTTGCCATAGCGGACAAGATCAAGCGCGCGCAGCCGCATCAGTGAGTGCCCTCGCCGGCGCCGCCGCCGTGAAGGTGGGCAAGCACCTCGGCACCTCCCGACGCGCCGGCCTCAAAGGCGAGCCGTTCGACCGCCTCTTCATCCGGCGCCAGCGCTTGGCGCAATTCAGGCGGAAGTTGCTGTAGCACATCGTCAACGGCTGCACGAACCTCCTGACGAAAACCGTGGGCCGGCAGAACATCGGCCTCGACAAGCGCCGCAAGCTCCTCGACGGGATCGAGCACGGAGCCCGTTTTCTCGGTTTGGGCGCTCCTGCTGGTGAGCTCGACCTTTTCGATCCAGCAACCGGCTATTCCGGCAGCGATGTTGTCGATCTCCGCCCGCAGCAGATCTGCGTCGCGGCGAAGGCGCCATGCCAATGGCGTGACACCGGTCAAAGTCAGACGCAGGATAACGTTTTCCGCAGGCGTATTGCCACAGATCCGCAAAAGCGTCTGCCTGATGGCCTCGAGCATATCGCGCCACTCCGACAGGTCAGTGATATCGACCAGCGTGCGCTCGAAACTGGCGATGCCGATCGTCTGCTCGGAAAGACTGATGCGGCCGTCGTCACCGACCGTGGCCAGCGTCACCCCCTTCACCCCGGCCTCATTGACGTCACGACCCTGAGGCATGCCCGGCATCACGACAAAGGGCTCGGTCGCATGAACCTGTCGCTGATGGATGTGACCAAGCGCCCAGTAATCAAATCCATGGGCCAAGAGATCGGCAACGCTGCAGGGCGCGTACAGATCGTGTCCCGCCGCACCGGCAAGGCTGGTGTGCAGCATGCCGATATTCACCGCGCCGGGCACTGGAGACTGGAACGCCGGTAGCAAGCTGTCCGGCGCGTGCGGACTGGCGAAGCTTACGCCATGCACGTAGACGTCGCGACCGCTTGCCAGCGTCTTTGCGAGAACGGCTTTTGCCCTGCCTTTGAAGACATGGGCCGATGGCGGCAAGGTCAGTTCGTTGGTGACCTGTGATTGCGCATCGTGATTGCCGCGAATGATGAAGACGCGCGCACCCGCCTCGTCCAGACGGCGGAGCTCGCGACCGAGAAACAGAGCCGTGTTCATCGACGTCTGGCTGCCGTCATAGAGGTCGCCGGCGATCAGCAATGCATCGACCTGCTCGGCGATGCAAAGATCGACGATCTTGACGAAGGCGCGCCGCGACGCTCCCCGTACGATTTCGGCGAGATCGGCGTTTCTAAGGGCAAGGCTGCGGAGCGGCGAATCGAGATGCAGGTCTGCGGTGTGGACGAAGCGGAAGGGCATGACCGACCATGGCCCGGCAAACAGGCGCCCGTCAATCGGCGGCTGCGCGTCATCCACGTGGGAGATCGGATCGCCGTCGGCAAGCATATTTCAGCCAGACAAAGTAAAGTCACAACTAATACAAATAGGCCCACGGCATTCGTAAAAATGATGGCCTGAGCGACCGCGGCTTAGTACCTGCAAATATCAGATTATACTCACTTTAATCGATTAGGGCTTTTGTAACATCTTGTTCGATAGGTTTGCGCCGGCTGCGTTTCCAAGCGCATCCAGGCACCGGAATGATTCCTGCTTCGGCATCCGCTCCGTCATGACGATCAAGAGCCGGAATGACTTAATTCAAGTACAGTTTTACGGACGGCCGTCCTTCCGGGGGTACACATGTCACGGCTCAAGATTTCGCACACGCTCATTGCCCTTTTCCTCGTGGTGGCCGTTATCGTTACGGCGCTTGCCGTTTCCTCGCTCGGCGGCATCAAGATGATGAACGATCGCAACAACGAGATCGCCACCACCTGGCTGCCCCGCGTCTCGCTTTCCCGCGCGCTTGAAACGCAGCTTTCCGATACGCGCATGGCCTTTGCCCGCCATCTGATCTCGCTGACCCCCTTCGAAAAGAAGGCTGCCGAAAAAGTCATCGGCGAGACCGTCGGCGGTTTTAACAAGCTCGCGGACGAATACTCGAGCCTGATGGTCACCGATGCCGACAAGGCGGCACTGGACAAAGTGCGCACCAGCTACCAGGCCTATCTCTCCGTCTCGGACGGCATGGTCAAGCTTTCCAACAATCTCGAAAACATGAAGGCGCAGAGCGTCTTCAAGGTCGAGATGCGCGAGACCGAGCAGAAGGTTGACGAGGCGATCAAGGAAATGCGTGCCCTCAACGTTAAGGGCGCGGATGCCGCCGTTGCCGCAAGCTCGGCAACGCATGATCAGATCCGCATGATCGAGATCGCCGTCATCGCGCTTGCCACCGTCATCGTGCTCGGCGCGATCCTCTATGCGGTCCGCGGTATTGCCCGTCCGATCCAGATCATTACCCGCTCGATGGCCCGCCTTGCCGAAGGCGACACGGACAGCAACATCCCCTACGGCGCCCGCAAGGACGAAATCGGTGAGATGGCCCGTGCCGTCGAGGTCTTCCGGCAGGCGGCGATCGCCAACAGGCACCTCGAAGCGGATGCCCAGGCGCAGCGCGTCAAGGCGGAAGCCGAACGCCTGCGCGTGACCGAAGAAGCGGAAGCCGCGGCCCAGCGCCGTCTTCAGGAAGCAACCGCCGGTCTTGCAAGTGGTCTGCGCCGACTTGCCGCCGGCGATCTCGCCTTCCAGCTCAACGAGCCCTTTGCGCCCGACTTCGAGCAGCTTCGCCACGACCTGAACCAGACCGTCGCCCAACTCGCCGACACGCTCGCCGCGGTTTCGGCCAGCTCCGGCAGCATCGACAGCGGTGCAAGAGAAGTCAGCCAAAGCGCCGACGACCTTTCGCGCCGGACCGAGCAGCAGGCGGCCTCGCTGGAAGAAACGGCAGCAGCCCTCGACCAGATCACCGTCAATGTCGGCAATTCGTCGAAGCGCACCCATGAGGCCCGCACTGTGGCCGGCCAGGCGAACGAAAGCGCTCGCAAGTCCGGCGCCATCGTGTCGGGCGCCGTCGATGCGATGGGCCGCATCGAGCATTCGTCGAGCCAGATCTCCAACATCATCGGCGTCATCGACGAGATCGCCTTCCAGACCAATCTGCTGGCGCTCAATGCCGGCGTTGAGGCGGCGCGGGCCGGCGATGCCGGCAAGGGTTTTGCCGTCGTCGCCCAGGAAGTGCGCGAGCTTGCTCAGCGCTCGGCCAATGCCGCCAAGGAGATCAAGGGTCTGATCCGCAACTCCGCCGTCGAAGTCGAAAGCGGTGTCCGGCTCGTGCGCGAAACCGGCGAGGCTCTCCGCACGATCGAAGGCTTCATCGTCACGATCAACCAGCACATGGACGCGATTGCCGTCTCGGCCCAGGAACAGTCCGCAGGGCTCTCCGAGGTCAATACCGCCGTAAATCAAATGGACCAGGTGACCCAGCAGAACGCGGCGATGGTCGAGGAAGCCAATGCGGCAAGCGCGACGCTCGCACAGGAGGCAGGCCGCCTGCGCGACCTGATCGCGCGGTTCACTCTGGTCGAGGCCACCGGCTATGCGCAGCCGACCGGTTCATCGCGCTGGGCTGCCTGACGTCGCGACACGCGCAATATCGATCTCGGGGTAAGTACCCCGAAATGTCGAGCGAAACGGAAATGCCCAGCCGGCAAGAACTCGCTCAGCGCGCGAAGTTCTAGTCACTGCAAGTGAAACGGTCGCCGGAGACGGCGGCCGTTTCTTTGTTGGCGAGGGACTTACCGTGAAACGGCCGAGGTTTCTGTCGACAAAGACGGCAATTGTAACTATCACTAATGTTACTGCCATTTCACATGGCACCTCATGAAATTCCAGCGACGATCATGAAGAAGACATTCGAAGTTTCCGATAGACTGTTCGAGCTTTACCACCGGGTTCACCGGCTGGTGAACGAGTCGATGACCGAAGAAGGCGTGTCGCTGGCGCGCAGCAAGTTCCTCTTCTTCCTGAGCAAGCTCGGCCCCTGTCGCTCGACCGACATCGCCTGCGCGCTGAACTTCGCACCGCGCACGGTCACCGAGGCTATCGACGGCCTGGAACGTGACCGCCTGGTGATGCGCAAGCCCGACCCCGAGGACAGGCGCGCCAAGATCGTCTCGATCACGGAAACCGGCCGCATTGTTCTGGAAGCCGCCGAACATCCGCGCAAGCAGTTGCTCGAAGAGATTTTCTCGGCGCTCGACGACGAAGAGCTAGACGCCCTCTACGACATTGTCGGCAAGCTGGTCGACAGGACGGACGAGATCCGCAAGCGCAAGGATGAAGCCGAAGAGGCAGCGCAGGTCGCGATCGCCCGCTAGGAGCAGCGCCGCCTGCCGCAATTCGCAAATGCCGAAACAGAAAGAGGCCGGGACGTCATGTCCCGGCCTCTTCCGTTTTTCTCCGGGCGTAACGCTTACATCGCGTTGATGGCGCCAATGGAGAAGAACAGGGTTTCGCCGGAGGAATCGTCAACACCGTCATTGTCGGTGATGACGTAGCCGTTACCGGCGGCGTCAACGGTGAAGCCCTCGACCTTGTCGACGACGTAGCCGCTGAGCGCCTTCAGATCCGGCATGAGGTCACGGACCTCCTCCTTCTTGACGACGGGCAGTTCCCCGCCAAGCGCTGCCGGCTTCAGCTCCGAGAGAGCAACGCGATAGATCTTCTTGAGCTTGGCTGCCTGGCCGATCAGGTTGTCGCGCTCGATGATATAGGCGTAGTCGCCGTTAACGGAAATTTCCGATAGGCCGACCCAGCCGTCGCCGGCCTTCTCCAGCGGGTAGCGCACGGCGCCCCACTCTTCGCTCTTCAGGTTGTAAGAAACGAGCTTGGCGAAGCCCTTCTCGTCGTCTTTCCATTCGCGCTGGACGGCCATCCACAGTGTCTGGTCGTCGCCTTCGCCAACCACGGTGATGCCTTCGAAGCCGAAGCGGGTTTCGCCGGCACGCAGTGCTTCCGGCAGGGCGATTTCCTTCTTGATCTCGCCCTTCTTGTTCGCGTGGAGGATCGCGTGGCTGTAGAGCTTGTCGGAGTTGCCTTCCGAAACAAGCCAGAAGCCCCCGTCCCCGTCATTGGCGATACCCTCGATGTCGAGCTTCTGAGCCGGTGCGCCGTCACGGGTGATGGCCAGCGCTTCGGTGATCAGCGCCGGCTTCTGCGTGGCGTCGATGGTGAAGATCGTCGGCTGCGACGAGAAGACCGAGTCGCTGACGGCGCGCAGGAAGCCCGGCTTGTCGGCAACAGTGGCCAAACCGGACAGGGCGCCGAAGCCGATCGGCAGGCCGTCCTTCCCGACGGAGCGGATCTGCGGATAGGCGGCTTCACCCTCGCCACGCTCATAGATCATCACGTGCGAGCGCGCGCCGCCGTCTTCGCCGAGGTCGACCTCGTTGGCGGTCGCAAGCAAGTTGCGCGCGGGGATGGCGACGGCACCTTCCGGCGAAATGCCCGACGGCAGGAGTTGCAGCAGTTCAGGCTCAGCGCCCGTGTCCTTGTAGACGCCGACGATCGAGGCGCGTTCGGCAAGCAGGAAGAACAGGTTGTCGTCGCCGAACTTGGCGGCCTCCAGGCCCTCAGGCTCGACACCCTTTGCCGACGAGCGCTTCTCGGGGTAGTGGCCGATCGCGGCAACGGCATGTTCGAAGGTCGCGCCTGCTTCGTAGAGGACCTTGCCGGTCGTATCGAAGATGGTGAAGCCACGCGAACCGCCTTCGTAGTCGCCTTCATTGGCGACCACGATCCGGTTGTCGTCCAGCCACTTTACGGCGTCGGGTTCGCGCTTGCGCGCCGGCTGTTCGTCCTTGAAGGCGATCGCACCGTTGCGCTTGGCGTCGATGTTCTTAAGATCCACGGCACCCGCAGAGAAATGTGTCTTCACCGTCGCCGTCTTGCCGTCGATGATGACGATGTGATTGTTCTCCTGCAGCGTCAGCGCGATCTCGTCCTTGCCGTTGAAGGCGACGAATTCCGGTTCCGGGTCCTCGCCGGCAATTTCGGCAAGGCCGGTCAGCGTCACACGCTTCAGCGAACCGCAATCGGCAACGCCGTCTTTGAGCGACAGGATCACCAGATCACCGGCCGGCATCTGCGGGATCTTGCCGTCGTTCACCTCTTCGTCGCGCTCGTTCTCGATCGCGATGGCGGCAAGCGTGCGGTCCTTGTTGACTGCAACCGAATCCGGTTGGCCACCGAGGTCGCACGTGGCGTCCACCTTCTTCGACGCAAGGTCGACCACTGCGAGGAAGCCCGAAGGCTTGACGAAGCTCTCGCGGGTGTTGACCGCGACGAGCGCCTTGGCGCCGGCAACGGTGACGGATGTCGGCTCGCCATCAAAGGCAACAACGCCGGCTGCCTTCGGCGCCTTCGCGTCGGTGATGTCGATGAGGCCAATGCGTTTGCCCGGGCTGTCGGAATAAACAAGCGTGTTGCCGTCTTCACTGGCCGTAATGATCTCGGCGGATGTCGGCGCCTTGCGGGCATCGCCTTCGGGCAGATTGTCGGCAACGGCGAAGGACGCGATGCGGTTGAAGACGGGCTCGGCTGCCGCGGGAAATGCGGCTGAAGCCAAGAGGACGGCCGTGAGCGCCGTCATGCGCGATACAATGGTCATGAAATCCCCCATGTGCGAACACTGAAAAACATGGGGGTTCTGCGCGATCGCGATGACAGCCGAATGACAGCGGCCGAGTTTTGCACCGTTCAGGTTGTGGCAGGCTCCCGTTCGCGCTGGATCTCGTTGCGCATGATGAACAGTGACGCGCCAAGGATCAGAGCGGCACCGAGCCAGAGGAGACCTGTCGGTGCATAACCGAAGACCAGCCAGCCTGCCAAGACATTGAGCGGAAGCTTCAAATCGTCAAAGGGCTGCACATAGGCGGCGTCGGCGACCGTATAGGCGAGCGTCAGCAGGTACTGCGCGAAAACGGTCAAGACACCGGCGAGCACGAGAAGCCAGAGCGTCGGGCCAGTGGGTATCACGAAGCCTGCCGAAAGCGCGATTGCTCCGTTGATCGGCGTCAGCAGCACCAGCAGCCAGATGGTAATCGTCTCGGGGCGCTCACGTCCGGTCAAGTTCTTGGTGATCAGCGACGATGCGCCCCAAAGCAGCGCCGAGACGATCGGCAGCAGGGCGGCCCAAGTGAAGCCATCGGCCCAGGGTTCGAGAATGATCATGGCACCGGCAAAGCCAACCGCAGTCGCAGCCCAGCGCGCCGCGCCGACACGTTCGCCGAGAAAGAGGCGTGCGCCCAGGATGATGAAGAACGGCGAGGTCATGACCAGAGCGATCGCCTGCCAGATCGGCACGTGCGCAAGGCCGGAGACCCAGGCTCCGACACCGAAGGCGGCGAGCGCCACGCGCACGACGTGGCGCCAGGGGTAATCGGTCCGCATCGCCGAAAGCCCTACCCGCCAAAGGAACGGCAAGGAAAAGAAAAAGGCAAAGGCATATTGCCAGAAGGCCGTCGAGGCTGCGGGAAAGCCGAGCTTCATCGTCAGCCATTGGGTGGCCACGTTGAGGCCGGCGAACGCAACACCGGCGAGCACCATGAAGCCGGCTCCGGCCAAGGCGCGCGAGGAAGAAAAACCGAGGGAAGTCTGATTCATGTCATGCATCCTATGGACCAACACAAATCAGGACGCATGAGCGCAACGCACGACGCCGGGCAGCCCTGCCCTTCGTGCCAGCGACCATTCTCTTTCATCCGGACTGTAACCGTCGGCTCCGGGATTGCACCGGATCTGCTGACCCTTTCCCCTGCTCCAGAAGAAAGGCGCTCGCGGGCTTGAGCCGCCGCATGAGCGCGTCTTTAAAGACGCGCGCCGCGGTCATGCCCTTACCGCCGGTGGGGACTTTCACCCCGCCCTGAGAATGGGCAAGCCGTAGAGCAAATGGCGGGAGCCCGCAAGAGCCGCCTCAAAATGCGAAAGGGTCCGGCTTTCGCCGAACCCTCGAATACCTGGACTGCCGGCCTCGTGTCCGGCCGCCAAGCAAATCTGATCAGCCGTTGACGGCATCCTTCAGGCCCTTGCCGGCCGTGAACTTCGGCACGTTGCGCGCCGGGATGTCAACTTCCGCACCCGTGGACGGGTTGCGACCCTTCGAGGCTTCGCGGCGCGAAACCGAGAAGTTGCCGAAGCCGACGAGGCGAATGTCGCCGCCGTTCTTCAGCTCGCCCTGGATGGTCTCGAAAACTGCATCAACTGCAGAAGATGCGTCGGTCTTGGAAAGTCCGGCCTTCTCAGCAACGGCAGACACGAGCTCATTTTTGTTCATGTTTCCACCCCTTTCAGATTGGTTCGAAACGACTGTGTTTTAAGGCGCGGCGGCTTGCGCATCGCCCGCGTCTTGCCTTTCCCAATTGCGCCTAATCCCTTGGAATGCAAGGCTTGTGGGGTGCTTTTACAACAAAAAAGACCGGCCAGAGGCCGGTCTTCCCAATTTTTCTGCAAAATGGGCGCCGCGCGAGCCGGCTGCACCCATTTCCTGGCACCCGTTAGTGAGCGATCGAGGAGCCCGCTTCGTCCTGCGAATCAACCGGTGTTACGGTCGCAGGCTCGTTTGCCGGATCCCATTCGATCGGTTCCGGCATGCGCACCAGCGCGTGCACAAGCACCTCGCCCATCCGCGAAACCGGGATGATCTCGAGCGCGTTCTTCACGTTGTCCGGGATCTCGGCGAGATCCTTGGCGTTCTCTTCAGGGATCAGCACCTTCTTGATGCCGCCTCTGAGAGCCGCCAAGAGCTTCTCCTTGAGACCGCCGATCGGCAGCACCCGGCCGCGCAGCGTGATTTCGCCGGTCATTGCGACATCCTTCGAGATCGGGATGCCCGTCATGATCGACACGATCGCGGTTGCCATGGCGACACCGGCCGAAGGGCCGTCCTTGGGCGTCGCACCTTCCGGCAGGTGCACGTGGATGTCGCGCTTGTCGAACAGCGGCGGCTCGATGCCGAAATCGATCGCCCGCGAGCGGACATAAGACGCCGCCGCCGAAATCGATTCCTTCATCACGTCGCGCAGGTTACCCGTGACCGTCATGCGACCCTTGCCAGGCATCATGACGCCCTCGATCGTCAGCAACTCGCCGCCGACCTCAGTCCAGGCAAGCCCGGTCACAACACCGACCTGATCGTCGCGTTCGGCTTCGCCGTGGCGGAAGCGCGGCACGCCCAGGTAGTCGTTGATGTTGTGCGCAGTAACCTCGACCTTCTTGGCCTTGCCTTTGATGATCTCGGTCACGGCCTTGCGGGCGAGCTTCATCAGCTCACGTTCGAAGTTACGGACGCCGGCTTCGCGGGTGTAGGTCTGGATGACGGCCATCAGCGCCCCGTCGGTCACGGAGAACTCCTTCGGCTGCAGCGCGTGGTCGCGGATCGCCTTCGGCAGCAGGTGCCGCTTGGCGATTTCCAGCTTTTCCTCTTCGGTGTAGCCAGCGATGCGGATCACTTCCATGCGGTCCATCAACGGCGGCGGAATGTTCAGCGTGTTGGCTGTGGTGATGAACATCACGTTGGACAGGTCGTATTCGACTTCCAGGTAGTGGTCCATGAAGGTCGAGTTCTGTTCCGGATCCAGCACCTCGAGCAGTGCCGACGACGGATCGCCGCGGAAGTCCTGGCCCATCTTGTCGATTTCGTCGAGCAAGAACAGCGGGTTCGACCGCTTCGCCTTCTTCATCGACTGCACGACCTTGCCGGGCATGGAGCCGATATAGGTGCGGCGGTGGCCACGAATTTCGGCTTCGTCACGGACGCCGCCAAGCGCCATGCGCACGTATTCACGGCCGGTCGCCTTGGCGATCGACTTGGCGAGCGAGGTCTTGCCGACGCCCGGAGGGCCGACAAGGCACAGGATCGGGCCTTTGATCTTCGACGAACGCGCCTGCACGGCGAGATACTCGACGATGCGCTCCTTGACCTTGTCGAGACCGAAGTGATCCGTGTTCAAAACTTCCTCGGCATGGTTGAGGTCGGTCTTGATCTTCGACTTCTTGCCCCACGGCAGACCGAGCAGCCAATCGAGATAGTTGCGAACCACGGTCGCTTCCGCCGACATCGGGCTCATCTGGCGCAGCTTCTTCAGCTCGGCGTCGGCCTTCTCGCGGGCTTCCTTGGAGAGTTTCGTCTTGGCGATGCGCTCCTCGATCTCGGCCATTTCGTCACGGCCGTCTTCGCCGTCGCCGAGTTCCTTCTGGATCGCCTTCATCTGTTCGTTGAGGTAGTACTCGCGCTGGGTCTTCTCCATCTGGCGCTTGACGCGCGAGCGGATGCGCTTTTCAACCTGCAGGACGGAGATTTCGCCTTCCATGAAGCCGAGCGCCTTTTCGAGACGCATCTTCACGCTGGTGGTTTCCAGCATCTCCTGCTTTTCGACGATCTTGATCGACAGGTGCGAGGCAACCGTGTCGGCCAGCTTCGAATAATCCTCGATCTGGCTGGCAACGCCGACGACCTCGGGGGAAATCTTCTTGTTGAGCTTCACATAGCTTTCGAACTCGGAGACGACCGAGCGGCTCAGCGCCTCGATCTCGACCGGATCCTCAGTCGGCTCGTCCAGCGTCTGCGCCCCAGCCTCGTAGAACTCTTCGCGAACCGTGTAGCCATCAATCTTGGCGCGCGCGCGGCCTTCGACCAGCACCTTGACCGTGCCGTCGGGAAGCTTCAGCAATTGCAGGACATTGGCGATGGTGCCGACCTGGTAGATCGCGGAGGGTTCCGGATCGTCATCGGTGGCATTGATCTGGGTGGCAAGCATGATCTGCTTGTCGGTGCCCATGACTTCTTCGAGCGCTCGGATCGATTTCTCGCGGCCGACGAAGAGCGGCACGATCATGTGCGGGAAGACTACGATGTCGCGGAGCGGCAGGACCGGGTAGGTCGCGCTTTCAGTCGCCGGTGACGTTTTGTTCGTCATGTCATTTCCTTTCCGTCCCGATTTCGGGCCCGTTTCCGGGAGCCCTTCAGGCACTCCCGGCTGTCATGTTTTCCACATGAAGGTGGAGTGCAACCGCGTCCATTTCAAGGCTCGACGCGACATCCACCAACCGTGGCCGGGTCCTTATGACTACGCATCAATGCTGTTGCGGACCTTGCGACGGATAACAAAGCTCTTGGACCGCAACCAATAAGGTCCTTCACTGAATCGTCACATCATTGCGTTGTTTGAGACACTTTAGCAACAATCGAATTGTGAAATCTGCGCACTGGCGCGCCTGTCTCAACAGCTAAGTGCGCGAAACGAAAAAGCCCGCACGAGGCGGGCTTCTCAAGCGATAATTTGACGCTGTCAGGCCGAAACGTTGGCCTTCTCGTCCGACCGCTCTGAGTAGATGTAGAGCGGCCGTGCTGCGCCCTTGACCACCTCGTCAGAGATGACCACTTCGCGCACGCCTTCGAGCGTCGGCAACTCGAACATGGTGTCGAGCAGAATCTTTTCCATGATCGAGCGAAGACCACGGGCACCGGTCTTGCGTACGATTGCGCGGCGGGCAATCTCGCGCAGCGCGTCCTCGTGGAAGGTGAGTTCCACGTCTTCCATCTCGAACAGGCGCTGATACTGCTTGACCAGCGCGTTCTTCGGTTCCGAAAGGATCTGGATCAGCGCGTCCTCATCGAGATCTTCGAGCGTCGCCAGGACCGGCAGACGACCGATGAATTCCGGGATCAGGCCAAACTTGACGAGATCCTCCGGCTCCAGCTCGCGCAGCACTTCGCCAACGCGGCGGTCTTCCGGGGCACGAACCGTAGCGCCAAAGCCGATCGAGGTCTTCTCGCCACGGGCCGAGATGATCTTGTCGAGACCGGCAAACGCGCCACCGCAGATGAACAGGATGTTCGTCGTATCGACCTGCAGGAACTCCTGCTGCGGATGCTTGCGGCCACCTTGCGGCGGCACCGAAGCGACCGTGCCTTCCATGATCTTCAGAAGCGCCTGCTGAACGCCCTCGCCCGACACGTCGCGCGTGATCGACGGATTGTCGGACTTGCGCGAAATCTTGTCGACTTCGTCGATGTAGACAATGCCGCGCTGTGCGCGCTCGACGTTGTAGTCGGCAGCCTGCAGCAGCTTCAGAATGATGTTTTCAACGTCCTCGCCAACGTAACCGGCTTCGGTCAGCGTTGTGGCATCGGCCATGGTGAACGGCACGTCGATGATGCGGGCGAGCGTCTGGGCGAGATAGGTCTTGCCGCAACCGGTCGGACCGACGAGCATGATGTTTGACTTCGCCAGTTCGACGTCGCTGCCCTTGGCGGCATGCGCCAGGCGCTTGTAGTGGTTGTGCACGGCAACCGACAGGATGCGCTTGGCCTGTTGCTGACCGATGACGTATTCGTCGAGAACCTTGATGATTTCCTGAGGGGTCGGCACGCCATCGCGGGACTTGACCATCGAGGTCTTGTTCTCTTCGCGAATGATGTCCATGCACAGTTCGACGCATTCATCGCAGATGAAGACAGTCGGTCCGGCAATCAGCTTGCGGACTTCGTGCTGGCTCTTGCCGCAGAACGAACAATAAAGTGTATTCTTCGAGTCACCGCCGTTGCTTCCGCTGACCTTGCTCATTTCCACTTCCTTCCAGCACGCCGGACACTTCAGACAAAGTATCGCGGACCACTCAATTCGCCCTGCATCTCAACCTCACGCAGAGCTTCCGGGAGTACTTACCGTACCAGGCAAATACGCCCGACGCGGCCGCAACGGCTCTCCCAACTCAAACCGGACACTACGTCGTCAGAATCCAACATAGCATTAACGGTTCATATTACCGGCTTTACCCTGTCGATAAAGCCCTTCAGCCAATACAATTGTGTCACAATTACATCTATCGCGACACAAAAGCGCGTTATCAGGCCTGCTCCGCACCTTCGATCTCTTCGCGCGAAGTCAGCACCTTGTCGACGATGCCCCAGCTCAGAGCCTCGTCCGCGTTCATGAAATGATCGCGATCGAGCGTCTGCTCGACCTCTTCGTAAGTCCGGCCGCAATGCTTGACGTAGACCTCGTTGAGGCGGCGCTTCATCTTGAGAATGTCCTTGGCGTGGCGCTCGATATCGGAGGCCTGCCCCTGGAAACCGCCCGAGGGCTGGTGAACCATGATGCGTGCATTCGGCGTGGCGAAGCGCATGTCCTTATGGCCAGCGGCCAGAAGCAGCGACCCCATCGAGGCGGCCTGACCGACGCAAAGCGTGGAGACGGCCGGCTTGATGAACTGCATCGTGTCGTAAATCGCCATGCCCGACGTGACGACGCCGCCGGGCGAATTGATATAGAGCGCGATTTCCTTCTTCGGGTTTTCCGCTTCGAGGAAAAGAAGCTGGGCGCAGACGAGCGTGGCCATCTGATCTTCGACCGGGCCGGTGACGAAGATGATGCGCTCCTTCAGAAGGCGCGAAAAGATATCGTAGGAACGTTCACCGCGGTTGGTCTGTTCCACAACCATCGGCACCAGTGCCAGGGCGGTATCAACGGGATTTCTCATATCGAACCTTCATCAATCGGGCTCGCAAAACCTTTGCGAACCGGGAATCACGGGATTTACCTTCTGTCCCTACATAGAGTGTCAACACCCTTCACTTCAAGTCGCGAAGCTTCGATAACCTTAATCGAAGCCCCCTTCGCTACGAAGTTTAGCAGTCCTCCACACATGGTTGGCGATAGAACATTTTTCCACCAATATCCTCAGTTGAGACCGCATGCCCAAATACTACGCACAGGCATCGGCGATATCGGTAAATGAAGCACAAATCATGCGACGTTGCCCGCTAAAGCTGGGACTCGATCGGCAGGATGCGGATCAGGCCGGCAATCATGCGCCGGGCAAGGCTCGCATCCGGTTCGTGGCGCAACAGTCGCTCGGAGCCGTTGCTGCGGTCTCGCCAGACAAGGCGCGAGCCGTCGATCCCGAGCTGATAGCTGATCGAAGGCGACGTCTCCTGCTCGAACATTTCAGCCAGTTCGCCGGCAAGCGCGGCATCCGCAAAAACGACGCCCATTTCCGTGTTGAGCGAGGCCGAGCGCGGATCGAAGTTCATCGAGCCGACGAAGCCGTTCAAGCCATCGACCACGAAGGCCTTGCTGTGCAGGCTCGCATTGCGGCGCCCAAACAATGTCATGCGGTGCCCGTCGGCGACATCCCCCTGCTCCTTCAATTCAAACAGCGCGACACCGGCCCGGATGAGCTTTCGCCGATATTTGACATAGCCGCCATGAACGGCCGCGACGTCGGTTGCCGCGAGCGAATTGGTCAGCACCGCAACCCGCGCTCCGCGCGCGACGATGGCGGCAAGCTCCCGCGTGCCGGCAACACCGGGGATGAAATAGGGCGAGATGATCCTGAGATCGCGTGTCGCCGCTTCGATCAAGGGAAAAAGCTCGCGCAGCAACCAGTTCTGGCGCCGCTGCATCAGCGCCTTTTCCGGCGGATCCGATGCCAGGCGCACGTCCGTGCTCCAATGCAGCTGCCGCGCGCCGTGATAGATGTCGGCCTCGTGAGCTGCCTTGTCGATGCGCTCGAGGTAGAAGCGCCCCGCGGGCGTCCGGGCAAACCCATCGACGGCATCGCGCAGCGCCGGCAGGTATTGCTTGCGCGGGGTGCGCAGGGCGGCGATCGGAAGAACCGAGGCGCTGTTCCAATAGCGGTCGAACATTGCCGATGCCTGTTCCAGCACCGGGCCCACCATCCAGACGTCGAGGTCGCGAAAGTTGGATAGCTCGGCCGCATCAAAATAGGCATCGCCGATGTTGCGGCCGCCGGCGATCGCCACACGGCCGTCGGCCACCCACAGCTTGTTGTGCATGCGGCGGGTCGCGCTGAAGGCGCGGATCGCCATTTCGAAGCCACGACGAAAGCGATCGGTGCGGGCGCGGCTCGGGTTGAAGAGCCGCACGTCGATATTGGCGTGAGCGTCAAGCGCAATGCACATGCGATCGTGAATGCCAGCGTTGATATCGTCGAGCAGCAGCCGGACGCGCACCCCGCGGTCGGCGGCCGCAAGGATCTCGCGCGCGAGCAAAAGGCCGGTCAGATCATCCTTCCAGTAGTAATACTGCAGATCGAGGCTGCGACCGGCGCGCCGCGCCGCATGCGCCCGCACCACCAGAGCCTCGATATTGTCGGAGACGAGCGCCACGCCATTCGCGTCCGGATGGGCGGCAAGAATTGGCGCCAGATAGCGATCGAGTTCCGTGCCGGCGTCGTCCACCGGAAGTGCTGCGGACGGCGGGCCGTGCGGTCGCCGTCCGAACCGGCCGTAAACATATAGGATCGTCGCCACGACCATGCCGACGATGGCGGCAACTGCGATCAGGACGGAGGACAACATCGAAAGCTCGCCCCGCGCCCGCCGTCAGACCGACCCGATGCGACCGGCCTTGCTCCGCATGCTCTCCCTGTGGTCTTGGCGCTGTTGAGCCATCTTCAGGTCGATCGAGGCCTTGACCGGCAAGTGGTCTGAAGCAACCCGCGCAAGCGGGGAGTCATGCACGGCCACCGACGTCACCAGATTGTGCGGGTTGCCGAGCACGCGGTCGAGCGGCAGCAGGGGAAAGCGCGAGGGGAAGCTCGCGACCGTGGCATGCGACGGGTCGAATACAGGGCTCAGGAAGGACAGGGACGATCGCCTCCCCATCCGCCATTCGTTGAGATCACCGATGAGCAAGGTCGGACGCCCGTTTGCGTCGGCCGCCGCCTCCAGGATCGCCTCCGCCTGCTGGGCGCGCGAGTGCCTGAGAAGACCGAGATGAGCGGCGATGATGCGCAACGGGCCGACCTTCAGGTCGAGATCGACAACGAGCGCGCCACGCGGCTCAACGCCGGGCAGCTTCAATTGCCGCACATCCGAAACCGCACCTTCGCGCAGCAGCAGGACATTGCCGTGCCAGCCATGCCCCTTGGTCGAAAAGCCTGAGATCGGCACCGAAACGAGGTGCGCCTCCCGGCGCAGGTGGTCCAGGTCAAGCAGCCCGGCGCGCTCGCCAAACCGCTGGTCAGCCTCCTGCAGCGCAACGATGTCGGCGCCGAGTTCACTGATCACATTGGCCGTGCGCCCAGGATCGAAACGGCCGTCCGTGCCGACACATTTGTGGATGTTGTAGGAGGCGATGACGATGTCGCCGCGACTGACTGCGGCTTCGCGATGCACGACCGTGGGGCGCCTCTTGCGGATCGCTGCCACGATCCCCGCCGATAGACTGGACTGGTTTTTTGCCATGCCGCTCCCTGCTTGCTGCCGCATCATGCGCAAATAGGTCGCGTGGTGCCACAGAAAAAGGGAGAGAAAGGGAAGTTTGTTTTTCGCAGCCGCAGCGTTGCGCAGACAGCGATGTCGGCATCGCGCAAGCCGCGCCAGCATCCTTCGTCCCTTACCACCCTCAGTCGGCAGGCCCCGCGAAGAGGAGCAGATTGCCGTCCGGATCGAGCACGATGAAGGTGCGTGCGCCCCAGGGTTCCGTGCGCAATGACTGATGAAAGCGCACCCCGGCAGACTGAAAGCCCAGGAACAATTGCTTGATGTCACTGGCGGTGTCCAGAGTGATCGCTGCCGAGAGCAGATCCTCGCGCTCGCGGATGTCGCCGACGAAAACCGGCTCGCAGACAAGCCGCAGAGCAAGGATCGCATTGTCGCGGATCACCTGCCCGTAAAACGGCGGATCGCCATAGATGAAGTCGATGGCGAAGCCCAGCTTGTCCCGGTAGAAGGCGCATGAGGCCTTGATATCGGCTACGTACAATTGTGCGGCAGTTGATCGCAGCATCGGCCGCGACGTGTCTGGCGTTGCTTGGGTGGTCATTGTCAGGGCTCCTGATTTGAGCGCCTGCCAACTGTCGAATCCCATTTGGCGCGCAACCAGTTCCTGCGCGTCGGCGAGCTTGAAGTCCGCTGCCAGCACTTCGTTGTCATCGAAGTTCCGGAAATGCGGCAAGAGGGCCCTGATCTCGGCGGCAACGGGATGATACCGTCCGCGATGCCATTTGAGATATTGTTTGGCCTGCTTCCTGAGGTTTTCTAGGTTCGGCATGGGCGCAGCTTTGGTCTCTCTACCGTAGGTGGGCGTTGCCCTTTCGACCTTCACCGATGCGCCCTACGCAGCCAGGGGAGATTGACCACCGACGGCGCCCCTGTCAATGCTCGCCCGGAACCCGGCAACCAGGTCGCTGACCGTGGCGTCTTGCGCACTCGCCCGCTCGGTCCTGTCGCCCATGAATGAGCATTGTTCAAGTCCTGCAAAGAGCCCCTGCCATGCCTGCCATTTCAATCGACCGCGGCCAAAGGCGCGTCTCCATCGATGCGCGCGATCCCGCATTCTTCCGCGATCCACTCGCGGCCTATGCCGAGATCCACGCGCAATGCCCGGCCTTCTTCTGGGAAGAGCGACAGCAGTGGTATTTCGCAGGTTATGACGACGTAAACGCGCTTCTGCGCGACAGGCGTTTCGGCCGACAGATCCTGCACGTGGCGACCCGCGAGGAGCTCGGCCTGCCATCACCAAAGCCGCATTTGAAGGATTTCGACGCGCTCGAAGAGTATTCGTTGCTGGAACTTGAGCCGCCGGCGCACACGCGCCTGCGCACGCTCGTCAATCGCGCCTTCGTCTCGCGACAGATCGAGCAGCTGAGACCGGATATCGAGCGACTGTCTCATGGGTTGATCGACGGTTTCGCCGATGACGGCGAGGTCGAACTGCTGAAGACTTTTGCCGAAGTGCTTCCCGTGACGATCATCGCCCGCATGCTCGGCATCCCAGTCGAGGCGGCACCCGATCTCCTCGACTGGTCGCATCGCATGGTCAGGATGTATGTCTTCAACCCGAGCTACGAGACCGAGCTCGACGCCAACCGGGCCTCGGCCGATTTTGCCACCTATCTCAGAGGCGTCATCGCGGAGAAACGCCGCAAGCCCGGCGACGATCTGCTGACGCACATGATCACCTCGGAAAAGGATGGCGAGAGATTGTCGGAGGCGGAACTGGCTTCAACCGCCGCCCTGCTCCTCAATGCCGGCCACGAAGCGACGGTGCACCAGATCGGCAATGCGGTGAAAACGATCCTGCAGTCCAGGCTTTCTGCGAACGAACTGTTTGTCACGGAAGCGGCCACACAGCTGACTGTCGAGGAATGCCTGCGCTTTGCCGCGCCTTTGCACATTTTCCAGCGCTACGCACTTTCGGATGTCGAGCTCGATGGCGGCATCACGCTTCGAAAGGGCGACAAGATCGGCCTGCTGCTCGGGGCGGCGAATGTCGATCCCAAAAAATTCGCGACGCCCAACGTGTTCCAGCCGACGCGAGACGAAGGCGCCAACGTCTCCTTCGGTGCCGGCCTGCATTTCTGCATCGGCGCGCCGCTGGCCCGGCTCGAGCTCAAACTGTCCCTGCCGATCCTGTTTGAACGCCTGCCGAACATGCGGTTAAAGTGCGAGCCCGACGTGAAGGACGCGTTTCACTTCCACGGTCTCGAACGCCTCGACCTCATCTGGTGAGCGCTTGAGAGGCGCCGAACATCGTTGGTCTTCGGCATCGGCAAGTCAAAGGCGGATCACGTAGTCCTTGCGGGTCGTCTCGACGACCTCCCAGGTTCCTTCGAAGCCCGGGCGCAGGATCATGCTGTCGCCGGCCTTAAGATGCGCCGCCTCGCCCCCATCCTGCGTGACGATCGAATAGCCGGATATGATGTGGAAATATTCCCACTCTTCATAGACGATCCGCCACTTGCCGGGCGTCGATTCCCATACGCCGGCATAGAGGCCGCCGTCGGCTTCCTCCAGGTTCCAGGTCCGAAACTGCGGTGCCCCGGAGATCAGCCGGTCGGCAGCGGGAGTACCGGTTTCCGGTTCGACGGACGACAGATCGAACTTCTGCATATTCGTCATTGGGCACCTTTGTGGGGAGACCTGCATCTCCCTTTTTTGTTTCAGATGTAATTCGCCAGGTACATCCGTGCAGCGTGGTGTTGATTCCGTTAAATAATACGGCGCACCTCGCCGGATAAGTCCGACGGTATCGACACATTCTTACGTTCAGAACATATCGCTTCGCCACATTCCACCGACACCACGTTACTACCTGAGGTCGATCCCATTTCCTACCCTAGCGGCCGCACCTTGCACCAGCGTGATCGGACGAATGCCGATTTCGCGCTGCCAAGCTGGAACAAATTCCGTTGAGGACGGTCCCAAGGCGCTGACACGTATCTTCGCAGGATTGTCAGTGTCGCGAGGGTTTTCGAGGACGGTTATCCGGCACGAATTCGGATCGAACGAGTAATGGAAGTACGTGAACCTTCTGCTCAGCGGATCGATCCAACCCTTGGCTTTGACGGCCAGAAATCAAAGGTTCCCCGCGACGCCTCGCATGGACAGCGTGGGAAGGTGACATGGCAACAGTCCTCATCAAACTGGGACTTCAGTGCCTCACTGTGCAGGCCCACCTTTGAGGCCTAGCCAGTTGATGGCGAACGGAGTTTTTGAAGGGGCAAGGAAGGCAGTCTGCCTCCCTTTCGGAGTCGTTATCCCTCGGAATAGGCGGAAGCCGTTAACGTCCTGATCTGCAATTCGGCCTCGTTGAAGCCGGCCGATTTTCAGGCCATCCTCAAAGTGTGATCATTGAAGCGAACTCAACTTTAAATGACAATGATGTTCGAATCGCTGGGTGGGGACTGCCGTGCATTTAAACAGCCTCGATGACGATGGCCTCCGCAAAGAATTCGAGCGGTCCTACCATCATCTTTGGACTCTCGAACGGCTCAATGACGTCTTGAAAAAGCGGTACTCTGATGCGGCGAACGAGCTTCAATTGCTGGTAGTCAAGAGACTTCGCGAGCTACGCGGCGTGTCCGCCCCCGCCTCTGTCCCGGGCGATCCAGCCAGTTTCTGGACGACGGCGTTCCTTAACAGGAGGAACCTGAAGACGCCTAACGGTCAGCCGTTCCACCGTTACCGGATGACCGATACGGAATTCAGCGAAGCTGGGGTGGTGCTCCGAGGTCTCGCTGCCAGGCGGAAGCTGATACCTGACCAGCGGACCGCCTGCGGGGTCTTTGCAGCATTCTGCGCTGAGTGGTTCCGACGGGAGGCAACGTCGACCTTCAGGAAATGGGACGCATTGGCACCCGATATCTTTCCGGCCATTCATGGAAACCAGAAGAGAGAGATGGCCGAAAATGGACTCAGATTCTGGCGACGCCCGCTTCTGGAGATCAACGGCACGAATGAGTACCTCCTTTCATTGGCGCTAGAGGGCGGTGTTCCCGTCAAGGTCATTGCGGATGAAGGTGCGGGGTGGCTTAGGGACTATCTGAGGCACCTGCTTCGTTTCGCGCTGGCGGGGCACGAGGTCGCCGCGGTGCGTGGCTATGCCCATGACGAGTCCTATAGGATTAAGCTCAGCTATCGGAACGATGCGTTTGTCGACCTCTGCGCGGAGCTGGCAGCCGAAGTCGCCAAATGGCGAACCGTTGTGGAAAGCGAGGCTATCGCCGGGATCGATCCTGTTTCCTTTTTGGACGCCAAGTACCCAACCTGGAAGGACTCCATCCCGGTCTACCTCCCGACAGGCGCGGACTCGGCGGCTCGGGTTCTCCTCACGGGGCTAATCGCGGAGAAGATCGAAGCCTTCTCGAGCCATGGCCTTGGATGCGAAAGGTTCCTTAGCTTAGAAGGTGGGGTGTGGCAGCCTGCACTTCGGATAAAGGCAACAGGGGACATTCCGATTGGTCGGCTCCCCGGTGTATCAACGGCGACTCGGTGGCGCGCAACACCATCCGGTATTTTGGCCGACTATCTTCCCAGCCAGTTGGCTTTGTTCGAGCCGCCGTCCGACGACCAGCAGTCCTGGCGGGTCCGCCCTTTGGCTGATCTGAGCCGAATGATAGTCGGGTTCCCACTTTCAGCGACCGTCAGCGTGAACATCACGGCTAACAACAGTGTTCATGCGTTCGATTGGCCAAACGGCCAGCGAGCTACGTCCGACGTTCTCGTTTTCGATGAAGTAGACCCGTCGGAAACCCCCACCCTACTTCGACTGGTCAAAACGGGGTCATCGAGCCTTCCGTCCAAGAAGCTGTTCGTATTGGTGCCTGCGGCATGGACAATAGAAGGCAGCGACGAAGCCGTCGGACGGACGTGGCGGGTGGCTGATCGAAAACTGATCGAGGTGACTGGGACCTGTTACTTATCTGAGGCTGTGGTCACCGAAGGTGGTCGATATCGCATTCAAGCGGGGAGTGAAGAGCGCGACGAAACGATCGAGCTGACCTCACGTTCCTCGCCGGGGATAAGCGCCGCCGGCGATTTCGACGTCATGGAAGCGCCCGTCAGGCTGGTTATCACCAGGAATGGAGCGCCCCGCCCGATCGAACGGGATGAATTGTTCGTCAGGCAATCCGGAGGACCTTGGAGGACGCTGCCCCGGGGAGAAATTCCTGACGTCGGCATGATCGAACTTTCGTGGCGCGACCCGAAATCCAATATTTACATAGAAAAGCGGCGCATCGCTGTTGTTCCGGCTGGAGCGTCGGTCAAAGGCCTCTTGAAGACGCCAACGACCGGGCGGATATCGCTGGCCGAGCTCCCCGGGTGGCAGCTCGCACTTTCCAATGTCGCGAACGCCGTTTCGCGGAACGATGCTGGCAACATTCTTATCGAATTCAGCGGCAAACCAAACTACCGTCTACCGGCACTATTGGAGCCTCCCGAGGGCAAACCGATCCCGATCCTGGTCCCGGTTGCCGCCCGCGATTCAGTTATCGTGAACGGTGATGGCGAGGTGGTTGATGCCGGGCAGCAAATGGACCTGGCATCTCTTCGCGGCTCGCGGGCGATTTCCTCTCACAAATCGGTCCTGGTGATCTCGCGCAAGGGTTCCAAGTCGCAGGATATCTCAGTTGAGGTGGACGGAGAGTTTGCGATCTCCACGCTCAAGTCGACGATCGAACAGATCATGGCAAGCGTCGAGCATCAGGATGTCAAGCTCGATATGCATTTCGTTGGCGATTCCCGGCTGCCCATCCGACTTGCGAGGTATCGTTGGGATCGCCCGAGGCAAGAACAAGGAGCCGTCATATTTTCCACCGTGGGCGTCGCGGTCTGCCGTCCTGTCCTCGCCCCAGAGGTCGAGCGCACGCTGGACCATTTCCAACCTGATCGATTCCGTCTGCCTGAAGATGTGTATGGTCCCTGCCTAGTTTACCTGCGCGACGGGCCTGACATACTGACCCGGCCACTGCTCCTCATTGGGGCTGCGGAGGTACCTGCGTTTCCTTCGGGGTCGTTGCGAACTGCGCTCTGCCTGAGGAATTACAGTGAACTTCAAACGGCAATCGCGGAGCGGCTGGGAAAGCTCTGGTGTGATCCGAACGCAATTGAGGACCTAGCCTACATCAGGTCGCTAGTCGGAAACCTTGACGGCCTGCCGCCGACCGCGTTCGAAGGCCTCAAGAACCTCCCGCATCATCCTAAGACCTTGGTTCGGTTGCTGCTGGGGGCAGCTGACGACAAAAGCCGTGTAGCGGTGTGGGGATTGCAGGGACAGTTGCCGTTCATCTGGCTTGGTATCCCCCTTGAGTGCTGGAAATGCGCACTCGACTTTGAGCGGAGCACGATAGAAAATGCGCTGGCGCAGGTTCCGGGCACTGACGAGTTTCGACTCGAAATCTTGGTTAAGTACTTCCGGGATAAACTCGCAAGCCTGGTCGACATCGAGCCCTCTCTCGCGGCGATCTTCTCAGCGCTCGACTTTCCCCTCACGCCCCGCACCAAGCCGCTAGAGAACATTATCGAAGACTTCATCAAAGACCAGCGGTCGCGGGAAACCGAAGACTCGAGCAGCGTCGTTCGGGCAGCTCCCCTCGCCCGTCGTGTGTCCGAACTCGGGCTTACCGTTCCCAATGGCATAAGTCACCGCTTCAGTCTTGGAGACTTTGACGCGCTTTACGGGCCCGTCCTTCTTGCTGCGAGCGCGTGCGGGCTTGCGATCATCGACCGCGATCTCGAAGTCCCGCTTCGGGCCGCGCTTCACGAGAACGGTGCGTTCGTCTCCGAGGCCTATCCCCATTTCTTCAATTTCTTCAGGACCAAAATATGAAACCCTTTGAAACCCTGGCCGACATCAGACGTCGATCCGTAGACGCCGTCGTGGCGCAGCTTGGTACCAATAACGAGGCCCTGAACCAGCAACTGCGTTCCATGCTCGGTAGCGAGCGGACCGGGGACGGCTCTCTCATTCAAGACCCCGTCATCGAAGGAGCGCACCCTTTCATTACAGCCGCCGAAAGTATGGCTGAAGTCCCGCCAGATGTGCTCCGTCCGCAACTCGTGTCGATCCTGGACGGCCTCGATGAGGAAGACGAATATCGGTTTCCAAAATCCAGAAAACCCTTCAGGCATCAGCTGCAGTCCTGGAACAAACTTGCGCAGCCCGGAACCCCGCAATCGGTGCTCGTTACGTCGGGGACTGGCTCAGGAAAAACGGAGTGCTTTCTTTTTCCGATCCTCAGTGACCTCATCAGGCAGACCGAGGGCAACTCGTCAACATTGGAGGGCGTCCAGGCGATCATGCTGTACCCGCTGAACGCCCTCATCGAAAGTCAGCGGGCGCGTTTGTCCGCGTGGACAAGTCCCCTGAAGGGCCGCGTCCGGTACTGCCTCTACAACGGCGATCTTCCGCAGCCGGCTCTCCCAGAGAGCGAACGCAAGGCTTCGCCCGAACGCCAAATCGACAGACATCAGCTTCGCTCTTCACCAGCCCCAATATTGGTGACGAACATTACAATGCTCGAGTACATGCTGGCTCGAGCTGAAGACCAACCGATCATCGAGAAGTCAAACGGGAAACTGCGGTGGATCGTATTGGACGAGGCACATTCGCTGGTCGGTGCTGCCGCTGCCGAAACAGCGCTGCTCATCCGACGTGTCCTGCTCGCATTCAACACCGCCCCCGAGAACGTTCATTTCGTGGCTACCTCGGCAACGATCGGAGATGACCGGGACACCGATGACAAGCTTCGACAGTTTCTGGCCGAGGTCGCGGGCATACCTGACGACCAAGTGCATGTGATCAAGGGTGACCGCGCCCTACCCCATCGTCCGAATGCCAAAGCCGACATGCAGATCGATCCATCGGCAGCGACTCCCGCCGAGCTCTACGATTTTTTCGGAGGAAAGAAACAGGTCTGGGAATTTATCAGAACGCTCAAGGAAAAACCGCAACCGCTAACGGCGCTGGCAACGGTCGCGAGGTCCGTCGGTATCGAAACCGAAGACTTTATGTCTCTGCTGGCCGCCGCTGAAAAATCGCATCCTGAGACCGGGGAACCGGAGCGCCTCGCGCCAATGAGGGTGCACAGCTTCGAGCGAGCAATCCCCGGCATCTGGGGATGCGTGAATCCAAACTGCGTAGCCTCACCATCGGGATGGCCGTTTGGGAAGTTGTTTCCCAGTAAATTCGAGAACTGCGACACATGCGGTTCTCCCGTGGTCGAGCTGATCAGCTGTACCGAGTGCGGAGAGCCAATGCTGGAGGCGGAAGAAGACAGGTCGGCTGGTAAATTGCGCCCGTCCCCTCGGGGATTGGAGCGAGACGAGTTCCAGTATGAGGCCGAGCGCGACGGAGAACTGGACGCCGAGGGCGACGAGGACGAAGACCAGGAGGACGGCGACGCGTCGATTGCCCAGAACAAATACATGGCAAAGCAGACCATCCTGTTCGCCGCAACCCCTTCAAAATCCTCCCGTCCCATCTCCCTATCCACCAAGGATTGGAGCGTGCTGGCGGGTTCGACTGCCGCCTCCGTGACCTTGAGGTACGAGGAAAAGTCGGTCGCCGACGGCGTCTGCCCTTGCTGTGGCGTCAATGCGCTGCGCGGCATCGACAATCTGCTCCGACCTGTACGTTTCGGCGCGCCGTTCATGGTCACGGCGGCCGCACCAATACTGCTTGAAGCTGTCGATCCGAAGCCCAACAGCGAACGCACATTGCCCTCCTCTGGGAGGGGGCTCATTTCATTCACTGACAGCCGCCAGGGAACAGCCCGGATGTCGGCGAAGTTCCAAGCGGAGTCCGAGCGAAATTTCGTGCGGTCGTTCATCTACCATGCAGTGCAAGGCGCGCTTGCGGCCGACGAGGACACTCCCGAGGTAGCAAACGTTCGCGCGGTTATCGCGCAACTCGAACCCTTGGTTGGCACGAACCCGGGACTACAGCTCTTAATGGACGGACAACGCGACCAATTGGCGAAGCTCACAAGCGAAAGGGTGATCGGCGTCAACTGGAACGAACTCATTGATCGCCTCGCGAGGAGACCAGAGGTCGAATTCTGGATGAAGGAGGTCTGGGAACCCCGCGACCCAGATCGCTTCGGTGATGCGCACAAACTGGCGGAGTTCCTGTTGTTGCGCGAGCTGTTCAGACGCCCGCGGCGCGCGAATTCGCTTGAGACCCTGGCACTGGCATGCCTCAAGTTCCCGTCTGTGGAGCGCGTTGCTTCCATGCCGCCAGCGTTCACACGCCGCGGGAAAACGATAAATGACTGGCGTTATTTCCTGACCGCCATCATCAATCACTTCATACGCGCGAAATCGGCGGTGGATGTAGATCGTCGCACGATGCGCTGGATCGCACCTCAGATTAAGTTGCGGCCGCTTCTCGGCCCGGGGCGCTCCAGCGGAGGCGACAAGCGTTATGTGATTTGGCCCAGGGTTCCTCGGAACCTGTCGAGCCTGTCCACGCCGCAGACCCTCCTCATCATGGGCCTGAAGCTCGACATCGCCGACCCAAGCGATCGTGACGACATGCAGGATTGCCTTCAGATGGCGTGGGATCAGCTCCAACAGGTGTTGAACGCCGACCGTGACAATCCCGCGCTCGACTTCTCAAAGGCGGTCGTCGCGCCTGTGACCGACGCCTTCCGATGCCCGATCACTCGCAAGGCAATAGAGATCGCACCTTTCGGCCTCACTCCCTACGTTCGCATCAATTCGGCGGTTTCGGATGCCACTCCGCTCAGGATGCCGGAGATTCCAATCCAGCTCATCGCGTCCGACGATCCAGCATCAGCCAAATCAAAAGTCTCGGACTGGCTGAACACCGACGGACGGGTCGCCGATCTCAAGAAGGCGGGCATTTGGGTCAACATCTCCGAGCGCATTGCGCTCTTCGTCGACTACGCCCGGTCCGCCGAACACTCCGCGCAACAGGAAAGCCAGCGTCTCCGACAATACGAGACGGATTTCAAGGATGGTCGGATAAACATCCTAAACTGCTCCACGACGATGGAAATGGGCGTGGACATCGGCTCCGTTTCCACGGTGATGATGACGAACGTTCCGCCGTCTATCGCGAACTATCGCCAGAGAGTAGGCCGCGCAGGGCGGCGTAGGCAGCCGTTCTCAATGGCATTCACGTTCTGCCGGGACCGCCCCCTAGATCGCGAAGCCTTTGGAAACCCCTTGGCATACCTCGATCGAGCAATGTCACCTCCCAAGGTCGCCTTAAACAGCCGGCCAATCGTCCAGCGGCACGTCAATGCATATCTTCTCCGCCAATACATGCTGACCAGGGGCGGCGACACTCTGAAGCTGACAATCGGCTCGCTGATGGGTTGCCCGATCAAACTGCTTGAAGGTCGGGTCGAAAGTCCCCCGGTATCGCAATTCCTTCAATGGCTGGAAGACCCAAGTACCATCCGTGCGACGACCGCGGACTTGAAGACGCTAGTGGCTCGGTCCGTGTTGGAGCAGGACAACACGCTCGTAGAGGATTGCCGGACGGCAATGCTGGAGGTGGAAGAGGTTTTTGTTCACGAATGGGAAGGCCTTCGTCAACTTGCACGCGACGAAAGCGAGAACATGAAGGAAGCTGGCCGAGCTCGAATGTCGCTCGAACTCCAGAGGCTTTGCGGCGAATTCCTCCTTAGCGCTCTCGCTGACAGAGGTTTCCTACCGGGACATGGTTTCCCGACGAACGTTGTCACGTTCATACCTCACAGGTCGAAGAAGCCAAAGCAAGATGACCCGTCGCTAGACGGTCGCAGACACGCGAGGCTGTCCGGCCCCCAACGATCCCTAGACCTAGCGATACGCGACTATGCCCCCGGTTCGGAAGTCGTCCTGGACGGCCTCGTGCACCGCTCGGCCGGAGTTCTACTCAATTGGAAACGACCTGCGACCGAAGAAAAGGTCAGAGAGGTCCAAAGCATTCGCCGACACTGGTGCTGCTCGCAATGCGGAGCGGCCGAGACCACCCTCCAGGATGTGCGTGTGTGCCGCGAATGTGGCGCGCAGGTACTCAGCGTCGAATACCTACGGCCCAGCGGATTTGCTGTCGACTTCTGGAAAAAGGAACACGCAGATACCGATCGGATCACATACGTTGCGCCCGAGGAACCCATCGTGTCCATCGCAGAGCAACCCTGGATCGCGCTCCCTATCCCATCTTTGGGGCGCTACCGCGGGAGCGGCGAAGGCACCGTGTACTATTCGAACGCCGGACCGACCAGGAATGGTTACGCGGTATGTTTGCACTGCGGTCGCGCCGAACCCGAGCTTGATCCCGCCGGCAATTCCGACGATGCCCGTTCGTTATCCCCTCTGGATGGACACCGCCCGCTGAGACGGAAAGCAGCCGACGGCGACATCATCTGCGAAGGTGTCGAGAAAAAGTGGAAAATCAAACGGAATCTCGCCCTCGGTTACGAGATCACGACTGACGTCTTCGAGCTGCAGCCTTCAACTCGAATTTCTAAAGCGGCGGCGACCGCATTGGTTATCGCCATGCGTGAAGCTCTTGCACGCTCGCTAGGCGTGGAAGCAGACGAAATGGGTTATTCCGTGCATCGCTCCAAGAACGAACTTGGTGGTGACTGCAATTCTCTGCTCGTCTTTGACAAGAACGCCGGCGGCGCTGGATTCTCGATTGCGATGGGCTACAACATTGCGATGGTACTCAAGGATGCGGAGGGAATCCTAGATTGCAGCAGTCCAGGGTGTGTTAACGGCTGCGCAGCCTGCGTTCTTACCTCGGACGCTCCGTTCGAGGACGGAGAATTGGACAGGACTTCAGCCCTCGCGTTCGTTCGCGGCCATCTGAGCTTTGGTGCTGCGGTCGAAGTCAGAGACCGTTTCTCTGATGACACGGTTCTCTCGATCGTGGTCACCGACGAAGTCGATCGCGAACTTAAACGTCGCAATGATCCGCTTCTGAGAATTTACATACCCGAGGATGCCGATCTCGGGCAGATACCTTCGTGGTCGATTATGCAAGAACTGAGCACCTGGTCATACCGTGGATATCGGATCGCTGTCGTGGTGCCACCCAAGATGGTCGCACGAGCCGATCAGGCATCGAAGCTCGTTCTTCAGGCGCTGGGACACAGACTATCCGTGGACGACAGGTTCGCGATCCATATCGGCGAGATACCGATATGCTCAAACGGCGCGAGTGTTCTTGCGACCGTCAGCGGGAATGGCGAGACAATAGCTTGGGCGACACATAGCGCTTCATCTCGCTATCCTGGCATCACGTGGGGGCAGCCAGTGGAAGGCTCTATCTTCAGGGGGACCATCCAAGACACGGTGCCGACAAACCCGATTTCCCCTTCGGAGCTTCTCCCGCAATCTACTGCGAAGGTGCTTCTCATCGAGAAGAATCTGGATCGTGCGATGAGCCTCTTCGGAACAGGCATGGCAGGGCTGATCCGCACCAATCTAGCGAACCTCGGATTTGAAGCGGACACCGCGATATCACGGATTGAATATAAGGACCCGTATGTACGCTCTCCGTTAGTGTCAAAACTGCTTATCGACACGGCAGCGGCATTGTTCAAGTCCTCGACCGCGCCCATCTTAAAAATCACGACCGCGCCGCCGAAAGTGCCACTTTCACCTCCAAAGCACATCCCGAACGACTGGCCCGACGGCCACTTGGTTTCCTCGGTGCAAGCAGAATATGGTCGTCTGAAGAACATTGACGTCCAAGTCAGCCTCGGCGACTGCGGTCATGGTCGATTCATGGAGTTGACGTTTACCGATGGGCGCGCGGCCACTGTGATTTTTGACCAAGGCTTCGGTGCTTGGACTCCAACAGTCCGGGACAACCGCACACTGCATGACTTCACGCAGACGCCGTTCGCACAAGCGACGTCGATGCAGAAAGCCAATCCGATGCTAGCGAGAAAGGGAGTGTGGCCGACATACGTCGTCCTAAGAGCTGAATAGGAGCGTGACTCAGCACCGGGATTAGGCGGGTGTGTTCATAGTCGGCCACAAAACACAAAGGGCGCTCGATCCATTTCTGGAGAGCGCCCTTTGAAACCCGGACAGCGTAGCGCGCGACGAAGTCACTGCGGTGTTGGGCTGATCCCGTTTTCAAGGTTCGCCAGCCATAGGCAGAGAGACGTTTCGCTTATCGACGTACACATGGCTTCGTTTGATTGCGCCCGGGTCGGTAAGCTTCGGTGTGACCGAAACGACTGCGACCTTCCAGTTTGGAAGCGTCGGCTGCGGCGCAGGCATAACGCCGCTGAGTACGGTCAGCCCTCGCCTCTCCATCCCCCTGATGTGGTCCAGGATGTCGTTATACAACTTGCGCCGGCGCGGTTCGTCGTCGAAGGAGTTCTCAATCCAATCAGCTAAAACGAAGGATGCGAGGTCCAGGTATTCGGCAAGGTTGGCGATGTCTTCATCATACGTTTGCGGGACATCCGGCCTGTGTAGGAGGATGCCATCGCATTTGGCGGCTTCCCGGATTGCACGGTGGGTTTTCATAGGAGAGACCGCAACCTCTTCGAGATGGCCGTAGGTCTCGACAAGGCTTTCAAACGCCTTCTCTGGTCCGAGCGGTATCCGGGGTGCGTGATATGCCCCCTTTTCGTAACCGAGCGCGACCGCGATCCTATCGAGGGCCTCTTCGCTTACCCTATCTCCGCGCTCCACCCTTTCGACAGTGGAGATCGAGACCCGAGCGAAGTCGGCAAGCGTCGATACCTTCCAATTTTTCAGGTTCCGTGACCACCGCACGACGAAAGCAACGACCTCCACCGGAGGTGGCGTCGGCACATCCGTCCGGCGCTCAGGCAACTGTGCAATCTTTTCAATGATATCTGATACGTTCATCGAGCAATCTCCTTTCGATGCTCGGAAGATGCCCTGGATGCGTCGAGGAAAAGAGTCTCGAAAATCCTTCAGCTACGCGGGAATTTCAACGCTTGGCGGTTCGCATGCCCCTATGCGCGCGGGTTAGCGCCCATCGAGCCAAGCTGTCAAAGCATCTATATGAACTGCGAAGTCCCTGCCTTCTTCGGGGCCGCCCTTGTGAATGACACCAGCTACCTTGTCGTCTTCATCAAGGACTGGCCCTCCTGACATCCCCTGGGTTAGCTTTTGTGTGACCTCGATAAGCGGAACCGCACTCTTTACCGCGAAGCTGCTGATGTGGCCTGAACGAACATTCAAACTGTCCCCGGGTCCATAACCTGGATATCCGACCGCCGTCAGCGCGTCTCCGAGTGACGGCGCTCTAGTCGCCATTTCGAGCTCGAAGAATTCGTGAGCAGGAATCTCGTGGTCCAAGATCGCAAGGTCGCGGACGGTGTGATGCTGTCTGACCCGTGCCTTGAAAACATTCGATGGCTTCGAGGGATGATAGACATCGATCTCTTGTCCAAGCGCCTCCTCAATACAGTGAGCGGCGGTAACCAAACCCACGTCTTTCAAAAAGAAAGCACTTCCCTGGGCAAATTTGCCCTCGAAGTGTTCGATCACCCATACGGCTCGACTCCTGATTTGCGCGCGGGTCGGTGAAACCTTGATGGGCTGCGTAGGAAAAGAGGAATTAAAGCGGGCAGCGATCGCACGGAAGATTGGGTCGGATTGCCCCTTTACGCTTCCAAGCCATGAAATCTCACCTTTCAGGTGTTGGCTAAGGCGGCACTTCCCTCCGTATTCGACTTCGAATTTCTTCTGCGCGGTATCTGCGCCCAGGGTCTCGATCGAATACAGAGTGCTCCTGATGTTCCGGACAAAACGCCTGTCAACGTTCAAACCGGAATTGATTTTGAGCCCGGTCACTATCCGGCGGCTGTGCTTGTCGCCGTAGTGCGATTTGCTCGGGTTGAGCTTGAACCCGTTGTTCGTGAACGCCCCGATCAGCCTCTGCGAGAGCAGGTCCGGGACAAAATTGCCTGTCGGAGGAACGCCTTCAGCGAACAGGCCTCCAGGTGGCTGATAGCTCGAAAAGGTGATGTCGTCGGCATACCGTGTGTAGATGCAATGTGCCGCCTTGGCGATCGCCTGAAGTTCCTTGTCGAGTTTGAAGCAAACCATGTTCGACAAGACCGGGCTGGTCGGCGCACCTTGCGGCAGGACCCCCTGGTTGGTGCACAGACGGGCAACCACGACCGCGACGGACTCGTCGACCCCGATGGCCTTCAGAAGACCCGCAACACGGTTTTCAGAAATGGACGGAAAGAAGCGTTCGACATCCAAATTTACGACGAACTTGCTTTTCAGGTGTGAGGTCGCGTTAGTCCTGACGGATCGATCCGGGACAAATCCATGGACTGGATTTCTGGGCGAGTAGATTTGATCGAGAAGTAGCGCGATCGTCCTCTGTAGCATTTTCAGCCGCCGATCAGGCGCGCTGATAATTCTGGGTTTCCCGGACTTCGAAAGAAGGGGAAAGTCTTTGTACATCCGCCCCCGGAACCACCAAATCTTGCGCAGCTCGGCTTCGGACAGACAAAGGTGGCCTAAAAACGTGGTGAGGTCCGTCATCTCCGAAGGTATGCGGACGCGGAAGCTGACGCCGCCGAAAACGCGCAAGGGGTGTGGCACGAGGTCTCCCTCCAATCACGCCATGTGCATTCAGGCATACGTGGCGCGCACGATATTGTAGATACATTCGCTCTTACGCCGCAGTTCCTACAGCGCGTATGCGAGGGGAGACCTCGTGCCGAATCCAATACCAACTGGTCAGACAGACGGATAGCGCCTGAACGGCCTTCCGGATTGTTTCAACAGGGTTTTCGATCGGAAGTAGAACACGCGGTCGCGTACGTCGTGGTCAGGGCACTTGTAGAAGCGAACTGAGGACACTATTTTGGTGGAGGCTCATGACAGGAGCCTGACGCCCGTCAACGCAAAGCTGCTAGCGGCACTGTCGAAATGAACCCTACCCCGTCCATGTCTGGTTCGGGCTCGGGAGTGGAGCGGGCGACACTCGTTGGAGCTGGAGAATCGGCATGCCGACCCCAAAGGTTCGTCCTTCGTCCATCGACGGAATTAAGAGACTTGCAAAGCGGATAGCGTCCGAGAAGTCGTTGAAGCACACAGCTGCGCTTGATGAGGCAGCCCGCATCGCCGGCTACCAGACTTTTCTCCACGCCAAGCGCAGCCTTTCGCGTGCGAATGAGCCTGCGCCCCCGCCAAATGCAAGGACATCAGCAGCTATGAATTCTAGCGACTTTCACACTCGCGCCCGCTCCCTGTGGGTGGACACAATCAATCAGTTTGCATCCGACGGCGATGCGACAATTTCTTGGGACGACATCGACGATATTGTCCGTGTTATGTCTCCTTTTATGGGCTCAAACAAAAACCACGCCCATCTACCGACTGGTGGCGGTTTCGACTTCTTGTCTGTCAGAAAGAGTGTCGAACGCGGTTGCATCGAATTCCAGGTCTTCACCGGTTCCGCAATCATCGCTAAACCCCGTCGCCTGGTTCTGGAGCGGCTCTCTTCCGATCCGGCCCAGTCTTTCCTGATGCTGGAGCTTGGTGACTTGCCGCCTGCTGTCGCGCGTGATGAGGAAAGAACCGAGCGTGCTCGTGGCCGGCGGCAAGAAGAATTGCTCGATCTTGGAGGTGGCGACTACGTTGAACGCGGAAGTGTCTATGAAGAAGATATTCCGGACACCGCGCGCAACGTGGTGCGGCTTTTCAACGGCCAGGTGATGCTTGTTGCGAAAGGAAGCATCTGGAACGGCACGTCCGCGACCTACAGCGGTCTTCACGACACCGGAAGCCACTCGGAAATCAGGAAAGTTATCCAAGAGATTTCGGACAAATTGGCCGAAGCTTAGTTGATAGCCACGTAAACGGCATCGCCCTTCTCTCAAGTAAGGGCGATGCCGCAGCTATCGTTGTTCATGATCCCGGTCGTGCTGGGTTTCGGTCACGGCGTCACGTGATTTGTCACACAGGCGACGATCCAACGAGAACTGTGGTCAGAACCTCCACCGACGGCCATCATTCCTCGCGCGATATGCCTCGAAACCTGGCAATGCAAACCGACGAGACGGAGGTGGCGTGGGCTTGGCAAAACCACGTATGGGTGCGCCCGAGAGGAAGTGGTCGACGACACTCTGGCGGTGGACAGGCGTCGCGATGACCCGACCGCGGGGAATGTAGGTCAGCCACCAAAGTAATCCCGTGGAAGGCAGCCAAGGCGACAAAAAATCCGCATCACCAAAATCCAGGAACACGGGGTGACTGCCTCCTCTCCAACGCGCGATGATCGCCGAGGTCTGATCCGAGAGAAGCCATGCGCGTGCTTTCGTTTCGGCCGATGGAGCATAGTTCAGCGCCTCGTGGAATGACGGCAAATCGCGTTTAAGCCGATTGCCGTTCACGATCCACACCATGCGACCGTAGAACGCCTCGCGAGCCGCCCTCTCCTCGGGGGTGATAGCCGAGTACTGGAACTCAAGCACCGTGCCGCTCGCCGTTTTGACATCGGCTATGTGTATATCGCCGTTGGACGCGATATGCCTGATCTCCTGCCACTCCGCGGGAAACAGGTTCTTCCAGCCGCGATGCCATTCGGTTTCCGGCTCCCACCAATGGTCACAGGCGATGGTGCTCCTATGAGCCCAGTGGTGCAGTCGTTTGAGACCGCACTTGGGGATCATGGGCAAGGAGCATCCGGGGCAAGTTCCGCGAACGCCTGTCGTCGCCTCCAGACGGATTCCTTCTACGAGGGCATACTTCATTGTCATCTCCAAACAGCCATGAGCCGCGCCAGAAACGACGCTTGCTCGGTTCACAAGGAAAAATGGCGGGCGGCTTGGATACCGCTTGGAGGTTCTTCGGGCAGTTTCGGCTGCCTCATCTTCTTAGTCGTCCGGTCCGCCTGACGACTGGATCGAAGACTAGAGGCATGTTTCTGACAATGCAATGCCACCGCCAGCGAGGTTGATGGGCGGCAGCGGGACATCCTACCGATCGGTACTGCTTCCTCGTGTGGAGTAGCACCGATCGGTGTTGAGCGCTGGGAGACTTACATGGCGTGCCCGACAGTGATGCCGAGCGAAGCTGCCGCCATCCAGATGGCCATGGCAATCATCATCAGGTTTTCCGTGAGCGAGATGAAGCCGAGCGGAACGTTGCTAGACCCGCCGACACAAGCGCACTTCAGCTCCCTCTTGTCGATGTAGACTGCCTTGAAGACGGATGCGGCTCCGACCGTGCCGATGAAGAGCGCAACCGGAACCGACAGCCAGTTCAGTGCTCCCGCGATCATCAGAGCTCCGGCCAGGCCCTCGGCATAGGGGTAGATGTAGCTGTACGGAACCCAGCGCTTCGCCAGCAAGTATAGTTCAGGAACATGGTTGCGAAGCCTTCGACGTTCTGGAGCTTCAGCAGGGCAAGGACGACCATCGAGAAGGCGATGAACCATTCAGCCGCACGCAGTGTGAACGGGCTGCCGTCAACCGCGTAGCTGGCGGCCGTTGCCATCAGGGCGGTCAAAGCGAAGAGGACGACGACGGGGCGATAGCTCGTGGCCTTGGGGTCCGCGATGGGCTTGCCGAGGAACCTGCGAAGCTCGTCGTATCCTCCGACCCTTTGTTCGCCGATGAACACTTGCGGTGTCGTCGCCACTCCGTGCTGTGCCTTGAAGGCGTCTGTCTCCTCGCGGGTCGTCAGGTGTCGGTCCTCGACTTCATAGCCCGACCGCTTCAGCAAGTCCTTTGCCTTCAGGCCATAGGGGCACGTATGCTCGCCCATCACCATCCGATAGAGTACCGCCTTCTTTGACAGATATTCCCGGTTCGGCTTGTCCAACATTTCACGTCTCCTTCAATCTTGTGAAACCGTTGGTAAGACCATACGTTCCGTACCATGGTACGGAGTCAAGAGCCCATGCAGATGACAATTGGAAAACTTGCAGCTGCCGGAAATGTCGGCGTAGAGACGATCCGCTACTATCAGCGGCGGGGGTTGCTGGACACGCCCCGACGGTCCGAGGGTGTGCGCCGCTACGGTGACGAGGACGTGCGCCGGCTGTTGTTTATCAGGCAGGCGCAGACGGCTGGTTTCACGCTTGAGGAGATCAAGGAGCTTCTCGATCTGGATACCGGACAAGACAGGGAGAGAGCGCGAAACCTCGCGAAGAGTCGCATCGACGCCCTGGACACCAGGATCGCCGAACTCCAGCGCGCGCGAGCAGCATTGCAACGCCTCGTCGGGGAATGCGCCACGGGCAAGTCAGGTCCTTGTCCGATCCTGGCGTCCTTCGATTTGTAAACGCCATCGCGATGAGCAGAATGGGCGGGATCATGACAATGCTGTTTGAAAGGGAACTACTACGTGATTGATGACGGCTTGGAGGCGCTGAGGGCGGAGATTGGACTCAGAGAAATAGCCTCGCTGGTGGAGCGGACGGCCAGGTGGGTTGCCCCGGAGACATTCCGATATTTGCCAGTGTGGTACCCGGAGCATGCGAGACGGAAGCTGTTCTACAATGCGAACTGGTCTGAGCCGCGCATAAACACCAATCGGGCCAGCAAGGTCCAGGTTCACAAGTTCGAAGGGAACATCAACGCGAATGAGGCGCTGACTAGAGCGCTCGGTCTTCGCAAGAAGAACCGGCCGAATTGGTCGTGCTGCCATCTATGGGGCGTCGACGATGCCAAATATCAGAAGACAAACGACGTGGTCGCGGATCACCGCTTTTACTCTTGCATCGCCAACATGGTCCTTTTGCCAACTCCGCTGAAGGCATTTACCGATACTATGCCCGAGGTTAAAGCAATGCTGCGACTTTGTGCGCGCAACCTTTACGGCTGGCAGTGCGATCACGAGACTCTGGAAGCCACCAATAAGGACCTTGATGCGTGGAGCGACTGGTCAGCGTGGCCCGATAGCTGGCCGCGGCAGGGCGAGCAGAAGCGCCCGCTTGGCACCATATCATTTTCAGAAGAAATCAAGGCAGACGCAGATCGAAGGCTGGCAGCGATCCGTCGCGACCTGGTCGAAGCGGGACAATATTATCCACGTGGGGACGTCCGTATCGCGCTCAATTATTGGCGGATTGCGGAGACGGGGTAACCACAACATCAAAGCAAGACGATCGCGTCATGTGCAGTGGCCTGCCGAATAACGATGTCCTGCATGTTTCCCCTCGATTGACCTACTGGTTGACGAAGTAAAATCCGTCTATCCGCTTCTCCCTCACATCGCGAAACGGGTTGTTCGACGCCAAAAGGGCATCGAACTCGGGATCGCGTTCCCAGGGTTCGGCAATCAAGCACCAGTCCAGATGCAGGAACTCACCATCCTTCGAAACGAGGGCCCCGATACCCCGGCTGGCCTCGCTCATGTACTTTGCGGCTGCAGTCAGGCTCTGGAGACCCGTGCTCCTTGCCAGTTCCCCTTCAGGTCCTGTCGTCGGTCTCCCAGGAGGGAAAGGCGAAAACATGAAACTGCAATCCGTGGCCGGGAAATAGAACCTGTAGGGTTGTTCGAACCGCCCGCCCTTGGCGGCTTCGATCGACAAGTCCAGCCTTTGCTTGGCAGCTCTCCACGCCGACCTCGGAAGCTTCGCGAACTCAAGCAGGATGCGGGAGTAGTCGCCGCTGTTGTCAGGCTTTTGAATGTGATCGACGAGACGGTTCATAATCGGAGAAAGGTCGGACTGCTCGGCGTCGTCCACCAAGCGATCTAGCGCTTTGTGTGATGATGGCGACGGAAGCTCTTCATCGGAAAGGTAAGCTGCCAAGACATCAGCCTCAACAACCGCCACCTTCGCCTCGGTGAGCGCGAGAAGCGCCTTTTGGCGGTATTCAAGGTAGCGGCGGATTTCCTCGGGAACCGCAAGCGTCTCGACGACCAAGCTGTAGTCGTTCCGCTCGAAGACGTGGATGAAGCCCGCTGTTTCGCTGACGTGATAGCGGACAGACCTGCATTCCTCAGGCAACGATGGGCCTGCGGCGTAGAGGACGATCTTCTCAAGGTGCCGGATGTCAGCCCCGCGAATCTCATAGCGACGGCCTCGTCCGTTGGTGATCGAGATGCTTTCCTGTTCCCGAAGAAAGCCGATCGAATCCTTGATCTGGCTAATCGCCTTCCCGCGGACCTTGTTCTTGAACCAGCGTCGTTCGACCTCCGGGTCGTCGGACGACTGCTCGCGCTCCTTCATCTGGATGACGAATGCAGTTTCTCCGAGCCAGACAACATTGTCGGCCAACTCCCTTTCGTCGCCAGGTCGCGGCGAAAATTGGTTCTGGGAGAACGTGAACTCCTTCCAGAAGGTGGAGCCGTTCAGTTGCGCCGTGAATTCCTCGAGGGTCATGAAGTGCCGTATTCTGGAGATAGGGTCCCCTGCATATAGGTTCGTCGAACACGCAGCTCAACTCTGCCGCGAGGTAACTCGGGCGGTATCACTATGACCTAGATTTCGATGACGAGTTGCGGATCGAAGCCTGTCCTCTCTCCTGGATAGCCGCGCGGATTGGCCAGCACTTTCGTCTTCCCGGCACGGTAATCGACCCTCTTGTGGACATGACCATGCACCCACAGCGCAGGCTGCCCCTCGACGAGCAGGTCCTCCAGATCGGAGGCGTAGCAGGCAGATAGCGGATCACCCTGGAACTCGGGTGGAATTGATCTGGGCGACGGAGCGTGATGGCTTAGGGCGACAGTCTTCCGCGCCGAGGACTCCGCCAGCGCGGATTTGAGGAATGCTCTGGACTCGTGGTGTTTTCGATAGGCGTGGATCGGCGCGAACTTTCTGTAGGGAAGTTTGGAAAGCTTGATCTTTTTGTAGTCATTCATACCGCTCTGGGCGGCGGCCATAGCCAACTCGGGATCGCCGCCATTGAGGCGGAAGTCGGTCCACAGGGTTGCCCCGACAAACCTGACGTCTCCGATATCCACCGTCTCGTTTTCGACAAAATGGATGTTTGGGTAGCGATCACGCAGCAACCGCGCATCGCGAACGCTCTCCTGCAGGGCGGCTCGATAGTATTCATGGTTCCCTGCGACGAAAACCACGGGCATCGAGGAAGGGATGTTGGTCGCCAACCATTCGATGCTCGGGACAATACCGCGCGTCAAAAGGTCCCCAGCGCAGACCAGGACGTCGGCGTCAGGAGGCGGCAGCTGAATGAACGGTTGGCCGAATTCCAAATGCAAATCGGAGACGATCCAGAGTTTCATGTTGGGCACCTTCCTGAACTCCAAGGGTCATCTTTCTGACCCCGATACAACGATTGAACACCTGAAGCCGATCGGATTTGCTTCGACGAACAGGCTTTCTGTCTTGCCGGATAGGCGCGCGGAGCCCAAGGTGCTCCTAATCCAAATTAGAGGAGGCATCGATGGCGCGGCAGTCACGCCGTAAACCAAAGTCCGCAAAGGAAACCTCGCTCGGCTCTGCTTTGGACGAGATCGGCTTCAAGCCGCTCGGCCGTCGGGTCAAAATCAAGGCTGGCATCAATCAGACGCAACTCCGTAAGCCCTTAGCCGATAACGCCTCTGGAGAGCGGCGCTAGCAGGTTGCAGGCAATTCATGAGCGGCTCCGCCCCTCTCTCGAGCAAGGAGCGGAGCCTGACCGCTAGCCGTCACGTCCTGACGGATGCGGATTCGTTTTCCCCGACGTCACGGCGACGAGCGCCCGAACGTCGTCGCCGATGACGTGGCCCTTCTCGACCAGTGCTTGGGTAAGTTGATCGAGTTCCTCGCGACGCTCCGAAAGAAGCACCTTCGCTCGGTCTAACTGGGCCTTTAGCCTTGCATCGACGAGACTGCGCAGGTCCGGGTCCTGATCACGGAGATATTCGAGAGGGCGACTCCCCGTGCCAAGTTCGACAGACAGCACCTCGCCAAACCCGAAGTGACGCTCAAGCCTCGTTGCGATATCGCTTGCCAAAACGAGGTCCGACGACGGAGCACCGCCTGCCCCGTCTGCATGGCAGCCGTAGACCAACGTCTCGGCCGCGATGCCGCCCAAGAGCATAGCGATCCTGTCGTCGTAGTAGCTTGCCGTCTTCACCCGGCCGACCTCGGGTTCGAAGACGGTCATGCCAACCGACTGAGCGCCAACCCCGATGGCCGCATCCCGATCGATGTGAACGTGCCTGAGCGTGTCGCATGCAAGGAGGACCGCCACGATGGCGTGACCAGCTTCATGGACCGCCGTGTGGCGCAGCTCGCTCTCGCTCAGGACATAGCGCTTGGGCATCACCTCGAAGAGGAGGTCTTCCGACAAGACAACCTTCCGACGCCTCGAAAGCCGTCTGACGTCGCGAGCAAGCTTCTCGATGTCAGCGCCAGACCACCCCCTGGTCGCTGGAACGAAACGGGCGAGATCACCGCCGAACGCCTGATCGCGCAGATGATGTCGGAGGATTGCGATTCTGGCGTCCCCATCAGGCAACGGGATTTCGATCAGCGTCTCAAGCCTTCCCGGTCGAAGCAGGGCGCGGTCAATGACAGACGGGTTGTTGGTGGCACCAACGACGACGACGCCTTCCCGCCCGTCGGCAGGATCGAGACATTCGAGCATCCCATTGATTACCTGACGTCGATAATCCCTTGCATGGTCGTCGTCCCCTTCCCTGTCCCCGAAGCTATCGAACTCGTCCACGAAGAGAAGGCAGGGCGACTGCTTCGCGGCTTGCGCGAAGGCGGCGCGCATAGCCTTGAGGTAGTCGCCCAGATGGCCGGCCGCCTGCCAGCGCGCGGCGGAGGCGATCACGAGATCGACCTCACACGAGTTCGCCAGCGCCTGGGCATAAGTCGTCTTCCCGCAACCGGGAGGCCCGTGCAAGAGCGCACCGCGATCAACGTCTTCCCATGCGATCTCCCCTGCCTTCCACGCGCGCAGGTCATCGGCAAGCTGAAGGCCCCAGGTTTTCGCTGCACCATAGCCGGCCATTTCCTCAAGGCGCGGTCCCTTAGGCTTCACTGGCGCGGGCGCGGGCTTCGCGGCCTCGACGAGCGACTTCTTCAGTTGGCGGACCGCGCTCAGTAACGGCCTCGTACCACGGACGCTTGCCGCGATGGCGTCAAAGGAGAACTCCGTCAGCAACTCCGCGATTTCCGGCGTCATCCCTCGCACTTTGGCGACCCGAGATGCCGCCATGTAGTGGTCGGCGGATGGTAGGGCAATTTCGGCGATGACATCGGCGGCCGCCTTGAGTTCCGAGGGAATGTTTTCCATTCGCTCCGCCACGAGGACGATCTGCCGACCGTAGCGAAAACGGTCGTAGATTGCCCGGGCATCGGTTGGTCCGTCGGGAAGTGTCATGACGATAGCGATCTCATTGCAGTCCTCGTCCACAGGAACGGGGTCACGGATTAGCGACGAGGCGGCGCGTCGATAGTAGTCGCTCGTTCCTTCAGCGACCTGCAGGATCGCGATGAAGGCGGTGTTCTGGCGTCGCAGGAAGGGTCTGAGGGTACGCCGAACTGCGCAACGGGCTGCTGCGACGGCAAGGCTCGGCGGGGATGGGCGTCTGAACAGCGTGTAGGAACTGGAAGACATTTGCTGGCTCTTTCGTGATCTGGACATCGGGCGGGGACTTCCGTTCACCGCGCTATGCGCCTGACCACCGTCTCCGGTCCTAACGGCGCATCGTCCAGGTCGACTTCGAGGTAGCGATTGAGGATCATGGCAGCGAGGCCAGCGACGGGCCTCGTTTCCTGGAATGCGTTCAGGCATTCGGCGATGGGCATCGATCCGTGTTCGTCGAGAGCGCCCAGCAGACGCAGGCGATCGCCAAGCGGAACCGTGTAGTTCCCGTAGCGCAGGAGGTCCTTGGCGTTCTTGAGGCGGAAGCCGCCATGAACGTCTTCGCGCGACAGGCGGCGGTATTCCGCACCCCGAAGTCGGGCAGCGTCTTCGTAGCTGGCGACATCACGCGGAAGTTCGCGATCATGGGCGTCCAGGAGGATCACCCGGCCATCATCATGGACGACCTCGAAATCGACGGAATGCGAGAGGTCTCCAAACGCGGTCGACATGCACCGCCACGAGACGACCGACGGATCGACGTCGAGCAGGCACCCGACGTCTCGAGCCGCCTGTGAACGAAAGACCTTGCCCCCGTCGCAGCGAACGGTCGCCGAAGGATAGAAAACGCGGATCGATGTGGAATTGACGGCCGTGTGAATTGACGCCGACTGAATGCCCGTACCCATGACAACCTCATACGCAAACATGGTTGTTCGCCGTCGCGGTCATCGCGACGGGAGATCAACGTATTCGTATGAGCCGGCTCGTTGTGATCATGGACAGAACAAATAAAGAACATTTTCCGGTAGTCAACCGGGCCCTTGGAAAAAATCGTGCTCCTGCAGTGATTTAGGCGATCTTCTCTAGTCCAGTAGCATGAACCAATCGCGGGGGATGCTCTATTCGTGCAGGCCCCAGTTGCGATCGGCATCGTTTCGGCGATTGAAGGCCGCCGGAGGTTTGCCAGTTCCAGAGCTGCGCCGCTCGCCATCGGAGCCAATCCAGTGGAACGAGACCTCATAGTCGGTGTTCTCGCCGCTGTTTGTTTGGTATCCGTGGACGGATTTTGTGACGGCGATGCCAGCGAGCGTAAGGGTTGCCTCGCCCTTTCCGGCATGTTTCCAGAAGATGCGGTCGAGCAATCGGTTATCTAGTAAGTCACGCTCTTCGACCAAGGAGACGTCATTCACGCAAGCCTGCTTGCGTCTGCGTTCAGCTATCTTCGCCCTAAGGACATCAGCGTTTTCAAGATACTGATCGGCCAGCGGAGTCTCCCGCACTACTTCGCCACGGTTCATTGGTAACGCACCCGCGCGATATGCCTTCAGGATGGCGGAGGCTGCATCTGGCCCGACCACGTCCACCATATCGAAAATGCTGTCACTTCTCGGGAAGATGTCCCAACGCTCGTCTTTCGAAAGCAAATCGCCATTTACGATCAGTGCGCGCGCTTTGCGGGGCTTGACCCCAGGCAGGTAAGAAATGAAATCCGTCAATGAAAGCAAAGCGTCCTCCGTTGGTGGTTGCCAACGATATGTAGACTCTTGGTCCGCCTCATCCAAGTCGAGTGGGGGGTCCACTTCAAGAACCCTGGTTTCCGGGCTGGCCTCTCGCCATTACCGCAAAACGACCATCGCCAAGCATTTAGAGCGGGGCGGTTACGAGGAAGCAGCTCAGCCTCCGAGGCCCCTTCTATCTGGCATGTCTCGTTAGGATCGCTTGGTATTCCCGGTACGTCGAAGACGCGCCGTCGGTTCTCTTATCAAGAGCCGCAGTCTCGCCAGTACGGATCAGTTCATATCCCCATTCCGACATGAGCAGTTGTTCCTCGTCTTCGGCCAACAAGATGCCTTCATCCAGGAGTTCTTTCACCAGCCTGTCAAACATGTGCGTTTTAATCGCCGGATTGGGTCGAAACAGCTTCCAAATCTCGATCGGCGTAGGTGCGCCCGGATACTCGAGGGCCTCCAGAAAATAGGCCATATCCTCTGCGCATGCGCCACCTTCAAGCCGTTCTGGCCGTCCGATCCCGTTGACTCTATGATCGATGACAAAGGCGGCAACGTGAGAGTCCAGTTCCCACACGGTGATAGCCCCGTCCGTTCGAGGTATCGGCCGATGTTCGCTTAGGGCCAGATATGTCGAGTATGTCGATGATCCTCCATCCTGCCTGTGTTCGGGTTTTGCGGTCGCTCCCGTTAACAGCAGTTCGATCCCCCATTCAGTGATAACGAGACCGTCCGCCGTGGTCCCGTCGGAAAACTCCAGGGCGGTTTCTTCGAACAATCCGAGCTTCAGCAAGGGGCCGATCGCTTTCGTCGAATGAGACCGGTCCGACTTTGAACCGCACTCGAGCCAACGGTCCCGCCGCTTACGACCAGGAACGCCCGATCCTGGTTCACGCGCTAAGGCATAGTTTTCGAGTTTAGGTGGCGCGGCGCTCGATTTGGAGCCTACTCGGTATCCTCGGAAATCCTCGAAGACCTCTCTCGAAAGCGCGGGCACGTCGATATCGTGCATCCTTGCCACGACGGGCGCTGTATCGACGTCTGTCATAGTGGCTTCGCCAGCATGTGCCACCCCAGCACTGAACGCCATTTCCAGCAGTCGGGCGATAGCACCTGGCCTGTCGGTCAGGTCACGTTCCCATTTTGTATAGCTTTTGCCCGCTTCACGGAACACAGCCTTCCGCGTCTTGGGATCGCGCATTTCAAACGGCAGAAGCTGTATGCTGTCGAACAAATACTTCATGGCGACCCCTTGGAGACCTGTCGAGCGAATCGAGCGAATCACACGATAACCGGGAGTTGCAAGCTGACGAAGTGACATTCTCGATGGTCTAGGGCTTCCGGAGATAATGGAACCGGGCTAGCCTCTCGCCACCCACAGCGATTCATGGCCAAGATGGCAACGAAGACCACCATTGCCGACCTGTTTCCAGACGACGAGGGCATGATCCTCGTCGCCGCTCATGCCGTAGACGGATCGCTTCGACACATCACCGAAGTCGCTAACGGCGCAGCCTGCGGATGCATCTGTTTCGGATGCAAGAGGCCGATGATCGCAAAGAACGGCGGCGACCCGACTCGAATGGCGTATCACTTCGCCCATCGCCCTGAAGACATGGTCTACGACTGCACTACGGCGGGCGAAACCGCTCTCCACATCCGCGCCAAGGAGATCATCGAGAAACACCGTCGAGTGACCCTGCCGACGACGACCACACCAGGCCTCGACGGAAAGCCGGTGGACGTCACACCCGAACGGTCCATAGAACTCACCGATGTCCTCCTCGAGACGGCGACAGGAGAACTGATCCCCGACGTCACCGCGACAATGCCAGACGGACGCCGGCTCTTCATCGAGATCGCGAACACGCACCCCTGCCCGCAATCGAAAATCGAAAAGTTGGGCATCATGGGCGTGGAGGTCCTCGAGATCGAGGTGGCGGGATACCGGACCACCCCGCTCGATGAACTCGACGACATCATTTTAGACCTTGCGCCGCGTCGGCTGATCCATTGTTCCGAGAGAACGGCTAAGGCGGCCGAGATCGAAGAACAGCGTCGCCGGATCGAGGAAACGGAACGCCTGGAGGCGGAGCGACTGATCGCCGTGTACAGAGAGCCACCGACCGCTACACATCGGAGGGCTGCGGAGCTGGTCGAGGAGATGTCCCTGTGGGGCCTCGAAGAATTCATGGACACGGACGACACCCAGCCGTCAGCATTCATCGTTCCCCGCTGCCAATGGCAGGCCGCCGTGTTCTACAGGTTCATGGACACCCAATATCCCGCCACCGTGTCGCCGATCGACATGGTTGACAGGTTCATGGAGCGGGAGTGGGAAAAACCGGACCTCGCATTCATGAAGACCGAGACATCGCGGAAGATCGCCGCCTTGGCTGAGGACTTCAAGTCTGCCTACGAGGAGGTCCTGGCCTACATGCGGCGGCTTGAAAAGGCGGAGGTCGTCTACCAGAAACCTGGGAAGACCTTCTACATGACTTATGACTTCAAGAAGAAGATCAAGACCACCCTCGAAGCGCTTGAGGCGGCCGAAGCCAACCGGGACGCCATCAGAGAGGTATACGAGGACATCGAGAAACTGCTGAAGCCCGGAGGCGGTGGTATGCCGGACTTCGAAGGATGGCTACAGCAACAGGCCGACCGCCGTCACCTCGCCGTTCAGGGATTTCTGGCTGACGATGACCTCGCCTATGAGGTTGAGGAAAACCTCAAGGAGATAAAGCGGGTCATAGAAGAGCGCGCGGACGGCTTATGGGACGAACTGCCCGACGACCTGATGGGCCTTCCGATGGGCGACCTCGTCAACAGCCTCATGCAGGCATGGGAAGAGGCGCGGGAGAGCGAGGGAGACAGCTGGCGGGCGAAGATAGAAGGCAGGTAGACCAGCCTTGCGATAGAAATGCATGTCCTGGTTGTTTCAGCGGAATTTTAAGGAAACAATACGATATAGATTCTGTCGGCCTCTCAGGCTGCGTTGCGAGAGATACATACCTTCATGGCCCGGCCCGAAAACTGGAGTAAACTCCTCGAACTCCACCTCCGTCAGAACCACGGCACAGCTTTTCAAGCGTTCGTAAACAAGGTCTTCGGACGTATCCACGGAGACAATTTCGTTCCGATCCGCGCCGACGGCCCTAAGGGCGACAAAGGTCTGGATGGATTCTTAGCTCCCGGCGGTACGGTGTACCAATGCTACGGGGCGGAAAACGGCAAGAGCAACAAGTCGTCGAACGTATGCAAAAAGATGGTCGCCGACTACCAGAAGGCCCGGAAATCCCGCATCGATTTGCGAGCATGGAAGTTCACGCACAACATGGTCGACGGGCTGACCGCGGACATGGCAATAACGCTCGACGAACTGACCAAGCAAGGGGAAATCGACGGTGTCGAGGTGGGGCATTTCGGCCTTGAGGGGTTTCGTTCGCTGCTACGGAACATGACCGATGAGGATTGTCAGGACATTATCGGCTTCATGGAATCGTCCGACGTTGACAAGTCGAAGCTTCCGACCGCTCTGGACCTGGTTATCGAAGACCTCATCAAGTCTTTCGGCGCATCCATCGACAAGTCTGATGGCCGATGGCTCGTTCCCGCCGACAAGCTAGCTTACAACGATATCCCAGCAGCTTGGCGGATACGGATGCGCCAATATTATGCCTTTTCGCCCGAGGTGAACGACAGCATGGCGACTGTGGACAGTGACACGGTCGTGGCCGGGATTCGACATCTGTATCAAGACTTTCGTCGGCAGGGCCTGGGTCCCAGCGATATCCTTCACGAAATGCACGCCGCGATCATGGGCAGGATTACGAAGGAAAACGCGGAGTATCGCGAACCGGCGGCAATGGCTGTCCTTGCGACAATGTTTGAAGTCTGCGTGATCTTCGAGGAGAATCCCGTATCAAAGTCTACGGTGCCGATCCATGATCCTGCCCACTAAATTTCTGCCGGCCGAACGGTCGCTTATCGTCATAGGAGGAGAGATTCTCGTCCTTCTCGGCGACGGCCCTCGCTCGGTCAGCGAGTTGTGGGAGCGTATCCGGGGCGACAAATCCCGAAAATACCCCGTCGGCTACGACTGGTTCACCCTCGCGCTAACCCTGCTTTACATGATCGACGCCGTTGACATGAAGTCGGGCCTGATCGTTCTGACGCATGGAGCATCGGCATGATATTGGAGATCGGCAGCTCCATCGAAACGTTTAAGACGTTGACCTTCCACAGGGGTCTTAACATCCTGTTGGCCGAGCGGAACGAAACCTCGCAGGAGACCGACACCCGCAACGGCGCGGGCAAGTCCAGCGTCATACAGATCGTCCATTTCCTGCTCGGGGGTGACAAGACCGCTGACATGTTCCTCCGGTTTCCGGAAATCGCGGGCGCGTCGTTCTGGGGCGAATTCGAGTTCTCCGGTATCCGCGTCCGCGTAAGGCGCGACGTCTCCAACAGCGGCGTTGTCTACCCTGACTTTCCATCAGGGATTCCCGACAGCCTCATGGCTACGACAGACATACTCGGTCTGGTCAAGGTGCAGAACGACGACTGGAAGGCGTGGCTCGGTCATGTCGCGTTCGGCCTGCCGCTAGAGCGGAAAAAGCCTCCCTTCAACACGCCGCACGCCCCGACATTCCGCTCGCTGATGGGTTACTTCGCACGCCGCCGGGAAAATGGTGGTTTCCAGTCGGCCACACAGTTTCAAAAGAAGCAGTCGGAAAGCGCACAAAGGATCGCGTTGTCGTACCTTTTCGGCCTCGACTGGACGCTCGCGATCGATTTCGAGGTCCTGCGCGAGGATCGGCTGAGGCAGAAGGCAGAGGACAAACGTCTAAAGGCAAGGCTCGATGCCAAAACGAACACCATCTCCCGCATCTTCAGCGCGATGACGGCGGCAGAGGCGGAGGCGGACGCAATCCGCAAGGATGTGGCGAACTTCCAGGTCGAACAGCACTTCGACGAGTTGGTCGGCGAAGCCGATGCTGAAAAGGCCAAGCTCGAAAAGCTCGCGCGCGAAGCCGCACGTTTGACGACATCCCTCAGGCACCTCAAGGAAAGCCTCGAGCAGGAGATACCCGCCGATGCTGACGCGGTAGGCAGGGTCTACAGCGAAGCGGGTATCAATCTGCCTGGATCGGTCAGCAAGCGTTTCGATGACGTCCGGATTTTTCATGAGTCTGTTCTCGCGAACCGAAGGGTTCATCTCGGAGAAGAGCTGACTTCCGTCGAAACCCGCCTCGGGGAAGTTGATGTCGAGAAAAGCAGCGCCGCGAACCGCAGGTCGGCGATCCTGAAGCAACTCGAGGGAAAAGGGGCCTTCAGCGATCTGGCCGCGATGCAGCAGAGGCTCGCGAACAAGGAGGAGGCCTTCGCGCGCTTGCGTGCACAGTTCGAAGACGCCCAGTCGTTACAGACCCAGAAAACGAAGTCCAAGACGGTGGAGAACTCGCTCCTGCTCCGTTTGCAGAACGACTTGGCCGCTCGGTCCGACACGATCAGCGAAGCTGTCATGGCCGTGCATGAAGCCCGGACGGCGCTCTATGCGGATCGCTGGGGTGCCTTCGAGATCAACGCCTTGCCGTCGGGGCCTGAATTCAAGGTCGAAATCGAAAGCGGAAACAGCGGCGGGATCGCCAACATGGAGATTTTCTGCTTCGACTACGCGCTCTACAAGGTCGTTTCCAAGAGGCTTGGCGGGCTGGGATTCTTGATCCACGACAGCCATCTGTTCGATCCCGTGGACAGTCGACAAAAGGCGACGGCGCTGGAACTGGGAGCGTTGCTCACCGCCGAGGTCGGCGGTCAGTACATCGCGCTCCTGAACTCCGACGAATTCGAACGGCTCGAATTCTCGGAAGATTTCGATGTGCGTAGTCACGTATTACCCGTGGTCCTCGAAGACACACCCGAGGGTGGCCTTTTCGGCTTCCGCTTCGGTTGAACAGGCTCCAGCGCCTGAGTTTGAAGGACTGATGAGAGTCTAACGGTTCTCACTCGGCCGGCTCTGCGGCAATAACCTCCATCGGCGCGACGGCGTCCGCATCGACGGCGTCCGCCAGGCTGTCTTCGTACGCCTTGATAGAACTCTTTGCTCCAAAAGACCTGAGGGCCTTTAAAGGCTCCTCCCTCATGAGGCGCTGGATTTCAGCAATCCCTTCCCGAGTGACGTACCGCCGCTTCACCTTGGGGTCATACTCGTGGAATGGCATGTCGAGGAGACCGAACGTCTCCAGCAGCGGCTTAACTGCCGAAGCTGGGAGGCGGCAGCCTTCCCCAAATAGCTCCTGCGCAACGGGCTGAAGCAAAGGCGCGACTTCGCTTGGAAGATTTCGGTCGGCGGCCTCGAGAGGAGCATGCACGACTTCCCCGAGAGACACTTTCCCGACGACCAAGTAAGCTGGAGAGCCATCATCCTCAACTTCCGTAAAACGGCCTTGGTCGATGAAGTTCATCGAGCGAGCGGTTTCCTTCGATACGTAGAGGTTTGTTGCCTTTGCAGGATCGCCAAACGACGTCGCATCCACGACCCCGACCTTCTCGTAGCCGACGCGTTCAACTGCCTTCAGGGTCTCCATAATGATCTTCAGACGGCGTTCCTCGCGCTCATCTAGGAGAGCCCGAAGTTCGTTGTATTTTATGGCTGCGGTTTGGGCCACGTATCGATAGTAGATCGTACCCTCTCGTATGGCCTCTTCGTCTCGCGGATTTTGTCCGTTGGCATCCCAGGTCCTCTTCGCCCGACTCTTCTGACAAATCACCGGGCGATTGATGTTCGTTTCGACACCTATCGCAAACAGCGTCATCCCGCCGAACAGATATGTCCTCGTTTCAAACGGTATCTCCGGAGAAAAATCCTGACGCAGGACCGTTGTGATGTCAGCATCGTCTGGCAAGCCGCCTGGATCGGTACCGACAAGCATTCTCGGTCGATCCGCGACCCCAAATACGATAACGCCACCCCCGGTGTTCGAGAATGCGGCGAGTGTTCGTTCGTAGGCTGCCATCTGATGTCGGTCGAACGACCGCTTGAACTCGAGCCGACGGCTTTCCCGGCTGTTGACACGCAAAGTGCCTTGGTCGAATTCGATTAAGGCATTCAAATTTTCAGGAAGTGTCATACAGGCCCCCACGTCCACCATATCTTAGACAGTCGACTGAGTGGATTGCAACTTGGCGATGAGGCAGTCACAGGCTACGCATGGAGAACTCGCACCGCCAATCGCAGGCAGAACTCTCTTAGCCGGACCTTGAAAAGGCGCGTGCCTCTCTTTTCATGGCTCCATAATGAGAGCCGCTTAACGAGCCGACAGCCTACGTCGCACGACGCTTCCGCCACCATTCCCTCGTCTTCGCTTTTGGCGCGCCGTAGCCGCCTTCACGATTTCATCGAAGACATCAAGCATTTCCTTCACATTTTTGGCCACACATCGGTAGACGTTGCGGAAAGAAGAGATACGGGCAGACCTTGGCCGCCTCCGGAACGATGATTTTCCAGAACCTGTCTGCTCTGGCGCTTTCCGTAATCGTCGGATCGTTCTGAATGCTGGCCACCTATTTTAGCCGTCGCCAACTTCACGCCTTCCACGCTTTCCTGTCCTTTCCAAAACCTTGGCTCGTGCCTCCTTGGCGCGCATCTCGATCAGTCCGAGAAATGTGATGATCTGGGCATCTGTAGAATCGAGCGTCAGACGAAATGGTTCGCGCGGCCCGCCGCTAGGAACGATAAGCGCGTCCAATTCACTGGCATCCACATCAAAACGGAGTAGCACCGAAAGACGAGAGCAGCTTTCCCAGACCCGCTGTCCTTGGGCGGGCAGCATGTCCGGTAGATAGAGTGTCGGACGACCGAGCCTGGTCAAGCGAACAATACGTTTCCAGAATGCGACGAACCGTTCATCCGTAATCCTGGTTGGATCGTCGGAAAGTCCGAAGACTTTGAGAACGTCCCGCCGTCTGACGACCGTTTCCATTCGGTGACGCCCTCGGTAGCCCGCCAACACGGGTTCGACATTCATCCCGCTAAGTCGTCGCAGAATCATGGTCGGGTGCAGGGAAAGGCCGCTCTCGAAGTCGGCCACCTTGGAGTGCTTCTTTCCAAACGCGGTCACAGCTGACTTCTTCAGCCAGACCTCTGCGCCCCTCCGGGTCACCTGGCCCAACGCGCCCTTTTCCACCAGACCCAAGATGGTGTTGTTGCTGAGGTTCAACGCCGCGACTGCCTCCCGAACGTTCATGAATTCGGCGCGTTCGGGAGGCAAGGACTTGACGAGCTTCTCCGCCTCGATCCTGAGGCCGCCGAAACCGCAGCCACCGACGCCCTTGTTGGTGATGGCTCGCCGGCCGTTTAGGACTTCCAGCGCCAAGGCACCGACCGTCATCCTCTTGCGGGTGCAATATGCGGCAAACGAAATGCCGCGATCGCGATCGCCCTGCGCTTCGATCGCCTGGATGGCAGCCAGAATGCCGTCCACCCTCGCCCTGTCGAACCGGGCTCCGTTGCGCTTTCCACGACTGAGGCCGACAAATACCTTGAGATATCCGGCCCGGCGCAGGCTCCGGAGCGCGTCAGTATGGATACCAAGCCGCTCCGCTGTCTCGGACGGCGTCATCAAGGAGTCCGAGAAAACCCTGATCCTGTCTGCGGCATCCGTTGGAATACCGGACTTGACCCGCGCCCGGTTCAGAACACCAAGTTCTTCGGCAAGGCATAGCACACCCCGTTCGGACATATTCAATTCGACGGCCAGCGCTCTGATCGAAGTGTGCTTCACGTCGAAATCGTCTTCGCGCGTGGGGCGGGTAACCCCTTCCCCTTCGAGGGAGCGAGCTTGTTGGCAAATTGCCCGGCTCATTGCCTGCATTTGCTTGTCCTTGAGAAAGGAATGGCTTTTCTGAAGCCAGCCAAAGACATTCTCAAGGCCAGGTACGTTCGGATCGATCCTGGAGTTTTTGCGAAGCCAACTGCGCAGATTGTCTGTCAGGGTTGCCCTGCTGTCGGAAGCTCTGAATCCGATATCAATATCGTCGATCCTCGTATCCGGAACGCTTTTCACATAACCGTTGGCGAGGAATTTGCCGTACATCTCGCAGAAACGAATGACATCGCGGATTTCGTATTGGTCGAACAGCGCGTGCGAAATGGGACTATCGAACCCCATACGCCCGATCATATACCGTGCGAAAGTGCGTTCCGAATACGCGGGTGCGTCGAAACGGGTCATCACATACCCGTTCCTCGACGTTTCAAAATCCGTCCAGGTCCAGGATACCACCCCGCCACCGGCATCTCTCGATTCGAGCGGCAGGCCGTGATACGGGCAGCGCCTAACGCAAACGACTTCCCACCATACGCGATGGTAGGCCTTCTCAGCGAGGCAAGCAGGACACCAGCGCCGCGGATTGGTCGAGACCTGGTTCTTTTTCAGAGTCTGCCCGCCAATCTCGACGCAGTCGCCGACAATACGCGGCGTCGCATGACGCAAGTGGGATTTCCATCCTTTAGGCAGCGGGTGCTGGTCGAGAATGTTAAGGGACCTGTCGTGTCGGACTCCATTGTCGGCAACCTCGTTCCAGACATTGAAGGTCGCCAAACTAGGAATCCCCTGCTCCCTGACCAGCCTCAGGAGAAAGCCATGCGCAGGCTCACCGCGCCCCGGTGGGATATCCCACCGGGCGAACATCATGAAACTCGGATCACGCAACTTTTGGCACCTCCGCATCGTCGACGCCGACGTGGTTGAAGGGAATGTATCGTTTCGCGTTGGAGGCTGCTTTTGTACCGTCATGCATGCGCTCGAGAGCTGCCGCACGCAGATGGCTTGCCATGATGCAGTTTCGCTTCTCGTTGATGGCCATGAAGGCGGCGTCGATCACGATATTCATGACGTTGCCGATCGAACCGCCGCTGACGTGAAGAAAATCCGCGACGTAGGCTTTTTGCGAAAGGTTGGATTTGCGGAGGAACGGCAGCCGTCTGTCCACGCCTTCAAGGAAAACTCGGAACTGTTCGCGGTCGTCGGGCAGGTCGGCGTCGAAATCGTAGGCCGTGTCGTGCGGGAAGCCGCCCCTGTTTTTGAGGTGGGGAATGGCTTCGATGGCATCGCGGATCGACGGAAGACCAGCCAGCAGGATGTTGCATTTCCTGGTATTCGCGATCGCGGTCAGAAGCGAGACGTACGAGGTCGTCTTGCGGACCTGGCCAAACAGCCGGTGGGCATCGTCGATGATGATGAGTTCCACCCCGAAGAGTCCAATGCGCCGCGCCGCCTGCGTGTTGACAGAAGCAGTCGAAAGCCTGGGAATTGAGGACGCCGCCGTCTCGAAGTAAATCTGGCGGCCAAATTCGAGCAGGTCCCAGTCGTCCCGGGCTTCAATGTAGAGGACCGGAACAGTGTACCCGTTCTCGCCAAGAACAGCCGGAAACTTCTGGGCGTACGACTGCAGGATCGTGGTCTTGCCTGCCCGCGACTCGCCGAGGAGACCGCCGACCCATCCGGGTCCGGCGACACCTCCGTCAACGTGCCTGTGGAACCTAGCGACCTTCCCACTGAGACGATTGAACTGTTTGGACGGCACAACGAGGTTGGTGACCATGGATTGTCTTTCGGCTGGTGGCAGCTCCGATGCCGCACGGCGCTGATCGTCCGTGAGAAACGTCGTACGATGGAACTCCGGAAACACTCTCATTCGTCGTCCTCCTGGTTTTCCTGCTCTCCAAGCAGGTGGTCGATGCTGTCGAGGTCTTCGTATGCGCCTGCCGTCAAAGGCAGGTTCTGGTTCGAGGTGCCGGGACCGTAATCCGCCTCCGGAACCTCGTAGTGGGGAACCATCCCGCGAAGCGCGTCGCCTGGAACAAGTCGGCCGTCTTCGTCCCTGATCAGGATGCTGTCCGGCGTGTCGTCAGGGTTGTATTGAGGATCGGACGGCTGCCGCGTCACCGGATTCGGTGCATACGGCTCGGCGTAGTTGTATTCCTCGGCACTGGCGGCCTCGCTCTCGACGACGTCCACGACCTCGCTGTGCGAAATCTTGCGGCTCACAGAGCGGAAGAAGCTCGCAAATTTCTCGGCGGTGCCGTGTTTCTTTCGGTGCTCATAGATCGTCTTGAGATTCCCGAGGTGCTTTCCGAGTGCGGCTTCGAGTTCGGAGAGGTTCGTCACCGGACGTTTTTCGTTCTTCCGGAACTCGGCCATCGCGAGCCGATGTTGCGAGAGCCGGAGGCCCATTGCATATCGGCGATCATCGCCGTGAGCCTCGACGATGATCGTCCTGCCGAGTTCAGGTACCACCACGCTAAGCCGCCCGATGTCGGAGGCGCGCCGCCACGCCTTGTACCGGGTGACTGTCGTGCGGGGTTTCCGGCCGTCGCCGCTTTTGTCGGGCGGCGTGGCTTGCGGGTTCGTGGCCAGTACGGCCAGGCTAGCGTCGTAATAAGTTACCTTCTCGAGGACAATTTTGCCTTGATTGATCGCAACCCAGTGACAGTCGCCTGATGCATGTGCGAAGTTCTCCGGGCTGATCGGCCTGCGTTGGCGGGCGTCCTTAATACCGTTCTCCCAGAGCTTGGCGGGAACTTCCTTGAGGGTCCGCAAGACGCCCAAGCCCGCATGGGAAGTGTGGTTATATTCGTGGGCGAACGCCACGATGTAGGAGTCCAGCTCGTCCATCGTCAGCTTGGGAACAGCGGCCTCCTGCTCGGGATCGACTTCCTTGCGCCGCGTGGGATTGGATTGCGTCGATCCGGGAAGGTTGTGGAACAGCGCGTCGTTGGTGGTGCGGATGAACCGCTCCATCGCTCCCTTCGTGTTCGGCTCTCCGGGCCGCAGTTCGCGGAGGATGATGCCCAGCTGATGGCAGACCTGGTGCATGTCGTCGGATACCAGATGGGGATCGCAATCGACGACGAGTACGGTTGGCACGCCATACATCGGCCAAGACAGCCCAGGGTACTGGCGCATGTCTTTCGGATAGATCGCGTGGGTCAGCCCCAGGAGAAACGCTTCCATGTTCGGCTTTCCAAAGAACACGGCGTAGCCGAGGATCGCGCCACTCATTCGGTCCCGGAACCACGCGATCCACGGGCGGCCGTAGATGAACCCGTATCGGCTGTCGAAAACGATGGCATCGACCTGGGTGTAGTCCATTTCGACAATGTCCAGCGGCGCGGAGGGCAGTGTCTGCGGAATTTTGACGCCGTGAATTCTCAGGGCGGCTTCGGGCCCCTTCCGCAGAAGATCGCGGGTGAAGTGGTCGACGCCACGCATCCGCCGCTGAATTGTGCGGTCGGAAGGATGGATCAGGTTGTCGGCATCGTCGGTTGCCTCTCTCCTAACGTCCGCGTTTTCAGGAAGGAGCAGGAGGTTGGCGAAATGCTCTTTCGCCTTTTTCCACGTTCCCTTCGGCTGTTTCCAGGCGTATTCGACCGCTACGCGGAGCACCCATTCAAACCGGTCGGAATACTTGCGGATACGGTTCCCGCTCGACTTCGCCGGGACGAGCGCAGCCAGGCGGTCGAAGGGCGCTTCCAGATAGCGTTCGACATCACCTTGTACCTGCCTGTAGTCGGGGGTCCTGCAGCCGATTTTCGCGGCCAGTCTCCCAGCCGATCGCTGGATGACACTCTTCGAGGGCACGTCGAGAACCCAGTCGTTTTCCTCCAACGCGGCCATCACGAAGGCGAGCTTCCGCTTTGCCACGTCCTCGTCCTCTGGCTCAAGTGCGGTAACGCTCTCGACAGTCTTACCCTTGCGCAACAGCTCCTGCGGGATGAAGCGCCCTTGTTGCTCGAGCAGGGAAATCTGCTCGTTCGACAGATGGGTGAGGTTGTTGCTGACGACGTTCTGGACCGTGAATCGGCCACCGAGACCCTCGTGCTCGTCGAAACTCACCACCTGGAACGGTGCGATTTTCGTCTTCAGCTCGCTGAGGATGGAAAACCGAAAGCCCGAAACGAAATCGTACCCTTGGACGGCACACTGCCCGCCCGTATCACGGGGGATGCCGAGTTCCGAAGCGGACAACGCGATCGGTAGATTCTCACGCTTGAGAAAGTCCGAGTGTCGCTGGATGGACATTATGCGGCTCCTTTCAGTTGGCTGATGATGTTTGAGAATGCCGGCCTGAGGCCGACGACGGTGTTGTCGGAGAACGGTCGACTAAGGTCGAGGCGGATGCGACCGCGCACATGGAGCTGCATGAGCGCACTGAAACTGCGGTCGACGTCGTCGAGACGGATGTCGTGTCCATCCGTCCGCCAGACTGGACTCGGGAGGTCGGCCCGCCTACGAACTTCTCCGATCGTCGACCGGGCACCACCCAGCTCATCGATCACGCGACGGACGGCCATCAGGGCTTTCAGATCATCTGCCCAGATATGTCGCCAGAGCGTCTGGATGTTGCCCCATTGGGGATTGATGTGAAGACCGAGTTCCGTATGGATCGCGTAAGGGACGCCCCAGTTCTCCCAGCATGCTTGTCGCACCGCTTCTGTCTTCCGAGCAATTCCAGGTCGCTCCCGTTCGATGTTGCGCGGCAGGACATCCATGTAGACGACCGCGCCGTCCACCATCATGATCCCGATCTCGGGGTGATGGTATTTACGTCCGACGACCCCGTATCTGTCCCGGACAACACATTCGACTTTGACTGGGAATGGCGAGATGCGAAGCACGCGCGGATCGGTCTCGAGCCTCATCATCAAGTCGGCAGAGAGGGGTTGTGAAACTCGGATGTAATCGCCGTTCACAGCCTTACGAGTAGGTACGCTGTGTGGAATGGTCTGGTGTTTCTTCCGACGCGGCACGTCGTAGGTGGGTGCATGATTGGGCGCGAAGCCGGGGATCGCTTTGAATGCACTGGACATTGGCTATCCTTTCTTTGGGTATAGCTCCGCCGGACGGCCGCACGAGTGCGTCGTCGGCAGCAGGGCGGAGCTGTTTGAGGCTTGGGCCTAGATTTCGATCAGGCCGTCATCAAAGCGACGGCTGTAGGGAAACACCTGCTCCACCTCGAATTCGGCCATCAGTTCAGCGACCGACGAGGCCGGCACCCCGAGATCAACGAGGTCCGAGAGGCTGATCGACTGTGCGTTAAGAAGGTTTTCGCGAGTGAACATGGCATAGCTCTCCTGCCCGACACGGTAGCGGTCGGCGCGATAGGGTTGGATCGGTGATGGCTGGGATCAGCGTCCTATTCGGACCGCTTGTCGCTGGCTGGATCGCTGCATGGGTGACATCTCAGATGGCGAAATTTGAACGAAAGGTAAGCGTCGGCGTTCTCCGCGAGGGAGTCATATCCGAGCTATTCGTTGCGTCGCCTGTCTCATTGCCCACCCATTTTCAACCGAAGGAACGCTGTGCGTTGCCTTATTCCCGGAGTGAGAGTTCGTGAACAAATAGAGAACTTTTATGGAAAGTCAAATGATTTCCGGATTCTATGCGGAAATCGGCCCAAAGTGGCACCAGCGCAGACGCGCTTAACTATTTGGCAGCTTTTATGCGAGCATACTCATGGCGTCCCTCTCTAGTAGGGGCATGGTGGTCCCAGGTCGGTTTTTTGGCTTGCTTGGAACGCTGTCACCTCGTTGAAGCTCGGGAACAGCCAGACTCCACCTTGAATACGGGCCGCTTTTGCAGAGCGGCCCTTTTCGTTTGCCTTACACCGACCTCGGAACTCCGCTGCCGTTTCGATGGGGGAAGCTTGGCCGCGGTTCCTTAATGACCGGTAAATGAAATGCCTCGCGACGACACGCCCAACTCGTCATTGTGGGGCGGCGGCAGAAGAGAGAAGCATGTGCGCTTTGATCGGTGAAATCTGCACCGAGCGAAAATTAGAAAATTCCGGTTTCCATGATACCTGTCCAAAATCGGCCATAAGAGGCCGCTGCCGATGCGTCGTTGTCTGCGATCATCTCTGAGGCGAATGAGGCTTTGACTGCGTCACACTAGAAGTTGGGCAAATCACCGCCCTTCCCCTCGAGTTCAGCATTTTTCCTGGTGACATTTTGGCCGCCGTGAACGCGCTGAAAAACGAAGACGTCAGATGAATTGCGTTTAAACACCACGGCTGGATCGTCTGCTGTCTGCGCAGGTTGTGGAGTCATCATTTATAGGTGCCGATCCTGACGGCTAGCGGATAGCTTTCGCTTCTCGACTTGTCGTCCACTCCGCATCGAGCTTGCTCGGAGTCTTTAGGAGGCGCATCAGGAACACTTGGTGTCTTGATTATGACGCGCCCCCTTCATCGATCCGTTGCCACGGCCTTGTCGCGATACAATGGGATGTCAGTTTGAGGCCTCGATAACGGTGTCTTCAATTACATGGTCCGTGGTCACTGACGCGCTCCGGCGAAAAGAATGAAAATGCCAAGAGCGACATTATATCGAGTTCTTGAATTAATTTCCGGTCGATCCTCCCAGTGATTTTCCTCCGCAAAAGTCTCTTCCATCCTGATTGGAGGTGCCTGCAAGGCTCATTGAATGTGGCCGGAAGCAACCTTGGTCCTGACCAAAATTGCTGCTTGAGGGGACCAGGAACAAGCCGATATCAGCGCGGAACAAAAATCTAAAAACCTGCAAGTTTCTGCCATCTGTCAAAATTTCATTCCCACCAACGAGCTCAAGTCGCCCGTTTACTCTTTGAAAACCATGATTTTACAAGACCTCAAAAAACTTCAGCGACAAACAAAATGCCCCGACAAGACGACGCTTATCGGGGCAAAAAGGCCGAAATTTCTGGTTGCATCAACCGGCTGACATGCCGAGGTATGCGGTCTCAAATACGGAGGTAGTTGGCGAATTGCATCAGAGTTTTGCCAGCGACTGCTCGAGATCGGCGATGATGTCGGAAACATCCTCGATGCCGACCGACAGGCGCACGACATCGGGCCCGGCGCCGGCGGCGACCTGCTGCTCGGGCGTCAATTGCCGATGGGTCGTCGAGGCCGGGTGAATGACAAGCGAGCGCGTGTCGCCGATATTGGCGAGATGCGAGAACATTTCCAGCCCCTCGACGAAGCGCTTGCCCGCCTCGTAACCACCCTTGAGGCCGAAGGTGAAGACGGCACCGGCGCCCTTGGGCGAATAGCGCCGTTGCAGCCTGTTGTTGGGATCGTCTTCCAACCCGGCATAACTTACCCACGACACTTTATCGTTTGTCTTCAGCCACTTGGCGACCGCTAGCGCATTGTCGCAATGGCGCTGCATGCGCAGCGGCAAAGTCTCGGCACCGGTCACGAGCATGAAGGCGTTGAACGGCGAGATTGCCGGACCGAAATCACGCAAGCCCAGAACGCGTGCGGCGATGGCGAAAGCAATGTTGCCGAAGGCCTGGTGCAGCACGACGCCGGCATATTCCGGACGTGGCTCCGACAGCAGCGGATACTTGCCGGACTTCGACCAATCGAAGGTGCCGCCATCGACGATGACGCCGCCCATGGAATTGCCGTGGCCGCCGATGAACTTCGTCAGCGAGTGAACGACGATATCGGCGCCATGCTCCAGCGGCCGCAGCAGATAGGGTGTCGCCATGGTGTTGTCGACGATCAGCGGCAGCCCGTGCTTGCGGGCGACCTCGGCGATTGCGGCGATGTCCACGAAAGTGCCGCCTGGGTTGGCAAGGCTTTCGATGAAGATCGCCTTGGTGCGTCCGTCGATCTTTGCCTCGAAGGAGGCCGGATCAATGGGGTCGGCCCAGCGCACCTGCCAGTCGAAGGACTTGAAGGCATGGCCGAACTGATTGACCGAGCCGCCATAAAGCCTGTTGGCCGCCACGAAATTGTCGCCCGGGTTCATGATGGTGTGGAAGACGAGGAGCTGGGCGGCATGGCCGGACGCGACCGCCAGCGCCGCCGTGCCGCCTTCGAGTGCAGCCATTCGCTCTTCGAGCACCGCCTGTGTCGGGTTCATGATGCGGGTGTAGATGTTGCCGAACTGCTGCAGCCCGAAGAGTGCCGCGGCGTGGTCGGTATCGTTGAAGACGAAGCTCGTCGTCTGGTAGATTGGCGTCGCCCGCGCACCGGTGGTCGGATCAGGTTGCGCTCCCGCATGGATTGCGAGCGTATTGAAACCAGGATTGTCTTTCGTCATTTCGTCCCTCCCATGATCAAACGCAGCGCACTTCGGGATCGCGCGAGCGCTCTATCACCTTGAATCTTTGTGTGATCCGCATCGAACTTCCACGGCCTGGCGCAGAATTCGCGGCACTATTCCAGAGCCGCTGCGTGTGGTCAAAGAGGATTTTCCGAAACTGGCAGTTGCGCAGACGCGAATGCCGCGTTCGTGCCAGAGCGTTCAGCCGATCAGGCGCGGGTACTCGATGGCCGGACAGCGATCCATGACCACCTTGATCCCGGCCGCTTCCGCCTTTGTCGCTGCGCCATCATGGCGAACGGACAGCTGCCCCCAGATGACCTTGGGCAGCGCATCCAGCGCCAGGATCTCGTCGACGAGCGCCGGCAAGGCAGCGGCGGCGCGGAAGACATCGACCATGTCGATCGGCTCCTTGACGTCGGCAAGCCTGCCAACCACCGTCTGCCCCTGGATCGTCTTGCCAACATGACCGGGATTGATCGGGATCACCCGATAGCCCTTGCGCAGCAGAAACGCCATGACCCGATGGCTCGGCCGCTCGGCATTCGGCGAGGCACCGATAAGCGCAATCGTCTTGGTCTCGCGCAGGATGTCGGCGAGGTAAAAGTCCGGATAGGCGTCGTGGTTCATGTCAGGCTTCAGGTCCGCTCGCGTTAAACGGCCGTATAATGGGGCCGGCACCTGGCAAGTCAACTGCACGTCCCGTCCATCCCGCAGCAGGACGTGCGGCTATGCAAGACTTTCCGGTTGCATTTGTAGTCGAGCGGCGCGACAAGCTTTGCACAGCCCACTGCGTCGTTCCCGAGGTTCCATCTTGCCCGTTGAAGTCATTGCGCTCGTCCTGTTCGGGGCGTTGTTGCACGCGACCTGGAATGCCCTGGTCAAGGCAGGCTCGGAAAAATCCCTCGATGCGGCGATGATCGCGCTCGGTGCCGCCGTTGTGGCGATCCCGTTCCTGCCTGTGGTCCCCCTGCCCAAGCCCGAAGCCTGGCCCTATATCCTGGTTTCGGCGCTGTTCCAGTTTGCCTATTTCCAGCTCGTTGCCGCCTCCTACCGCGCCGGCGATATCGGCCTCGTCTACCCGCTGATGCGCGGCGCTGCCCCCGTGATTGTCGCGGCGACCAGCGGCGCACTGATCGGCGAAGAACTCACCTTCGGCACGATGATCGGCATTCTGACGATCTCGGCTGGCGTGCTGACGCTTGCCTTCGAGTCGCGAAAGGGCGGCAAACACGCGATCGTACTCGCGCTTCTCAATGCCTGCGTCATTGCCAGCTACACCTTTGTCGACGGCATCGGCGCGCGCGTCTCGGGCAACGCGATCTCCTATACGCTATGGATGGCGCTGCTGCCGCCGGTCCTGCTGTTCACCTGGGCCTTCGCCCGGCGCGGCATCAAGCCGGTCGGCCGCCATGTCTACAAGAACTGGTGGCGCGGGCTGATCGGCGGCGCCGGCTCGATCGGCGCCTACGGCCTGGCGCTGTGGGCGATGACGAAGGCGCCGGTCGCAACCGTCGCCGCACTTCGCGAGACCTCGATCCTCTTTGCCGTGGTGATCTCTGTGGTGTTCCTCAAGGAGCCGGTCAGCGTCTGGCGCATCGCCGCTGCCTGCGTCATCGCGCTCGGCGCCTTGCTGCTCAAGCTCGCCTGAGCGTCAGTCGTCTTTCCACTCCGGCATGCGCTTGCCGAGAAACGCCCCGATGCCGTCCTCGGCGTCGCGCGCCAGCATGTTTTCGACCATGACGCCGACGGCGTAGTCGTAGGCCTCCGGCAGGTCCATTTCCGCCTGCCGATAGAAAGCTTCCTTGCCGATCTTCAGCGCCTGCGGCGACTTCGAGGCGATCACGGCAGCATATTTGTCGACGACCTGGCGCAGATACTGTTGCGGCACGATGCGGTTGACCAGGCCGAAATCCTTGGCGGTCGAGGCGTCGATCGTCTCGCCGGTCAAGAGCATCTCCATCGCCTGCTTGCGGTGCGCCGCCCGTGACAACGCCACCATCGGCGTCGAGCAGAACAGGCCGATATTGACGCCGGGCGTGCAGAAGGTGGAGCTGTCGGTGCAGATCGCCAGATCGCAACTTGCAACAAGCTGGCAGCCCGCGGCCGTCGCAAGCCCGTCGATCTCGGCAATGACCGCCTGCGGCAGACGATTGATTTTCAGCATCAGGTCGGCGGCAAGGCGGATCGCTTGTTCGAAGAAGGCCCTACCCCTGTCGCCGTCCTCGCGATGTGCAGTCATTTCCTTGAGATCATGACCAGCGGAAAACAGCTTGCCCGAAGCGGCGAGCACGACAACCTTGATGTCCCTGGAGACGGCGACGGCATCGAACTCGGCGTGCAGCGCCTCCATCATGGCGATCGACAGCACGTTGGCCGGCGGGTTGTTGAGTGTCAGCCGCAGCACCGGCCCTGAACGTTCACGCAGCAGCAGGCCGTTCGGCTCCTCTTTCCTGAATGATACGACGTCGGCCATTTTCTTCTCCTAGGCATGAACTCGGCATGGTGGTACGCCGGTCGCGCGTGCCATGCAAGCAGACAGGATGGCCCGGCGGCGCATTCCCTCTACGACCTTTTTCCGCCTTGCGTCCGCCTGCCTGCCGGTCTCAGGTGAGCGCAGATATATGAAAGGATGCAGCCAGCATGACCATCGAGCCGATCATGACAGTCGACGATCTCAACCGCTTTCTCGACACGGATTTTCCGCAGGTCCACACCGACGGCAAGATCTTTCACGTAACGGCGGTCGGCCCCGGTTATGCCACCATGCGGCTCGATCCGAACGAAAAACACATCCGCCCGGGCGGAACGGTCTCCGGCCCCACCCTCTTCGCGCTCGCCGATGTTTCCGCCTATATCGCGCTGATTGCCCATATCGGGCCGGTAGCACTTGCCGTCACCACCAATCTCAACATCAACTTCCTGCGCAAACCCGAGCCCGAACCGCTCGAATGCACCTGCCGGATCCTCAAACTCGGCAAGCGGCTCGCCGTTCTCGACGCGTCGATCGTCAAGGTCGGCGGCGACGATCTCGTCGCCCATGCAACGGCGACCTATTCGATTCCGCCGCGATAATTTGTGGTATTCAAATACCTTACACGTAAATTATTGTTTTTACTTATATTTATTTCCACCGCACTGATTTCGCGTTCTTGACGCTCTTTTCGCACTTGCGTATAAGCTGCCGCAGATCGCGGTCCTCACGGGCCGCTTTCTTCTTTTGTCCGGGAAACCGGCCAAAACCAAGCAACAAGAAACGCCCAGCGGTTCGCCGCTCGGGTCCAAAGAAAGATTTTGATATGGCAACCTTCGTTCAGAAGCCTGCAGAGGTGGAGAAGAAGTGGATCATCATCGACGCCGAAGGCCTCGTTGTTGGTCGCCTCGCTTCCCTCATCGCAAACCGCCTGCGCGGCAAGCACAAAGCTACCTTCACCCCGCATGTTGACGACGGCGACAACGTTATCGTCATCAACGCCGAGAAGGCAGTTCTGACGGGCAAGAAGTACACCGACAAGAAGTACTACTGGCACACCGGCTACCCCGGCGGCATCAAGGAGCGCACCGCGCGCCAGATCATCGAAGGCCGCTTCCCGGAGCGCGTCATCGAGAAGGCCGTCGAGCGCATGGTTCCGCGCGGCCCGCTCGGCCGTCGCCAGATGAAGAACCTGCGCGTTTACGCAGGCGCCAACCACCCGCATGAAGCACAGCAGCCGAGCGTCCTCGACGTCGCCAAGCTGAACAGCAAGAACACAAGGAGCGCCTGATAATGGCTGACCTTTCCGCTCTCAAGGACATCGCCACGACCGCGGAACCGGCTGCTCCGGTTCACGTCAAGAAGGTCGACGCTCAGGGCCGCTCCTACGCGACCGGCAAGCGTAAGAACGCTGTTGCCCGCGTATGGGTCAAGCCGGGCACCGGCAAGATCACCATCAACGGCAAGCCGTACCTCGACTACTTCGCTCGTCCGGTTCTGCAGATGATCCTGCAGCAGCCGATCGTCGCTGCTGCCCGTGACGGCCAGTTCGACATCGACGCGACGGTCGCTGGCGGTGGTCTCTCCGGCCAGGCCGGTGCCGTTCGTCACGGCATCTCCAAGGCACTCACCTACTTCGAACCGGGCCTGCGCTCGGTCCTGAAGCGTGGTGGCTTCCTCACCCGCGACAGCCGCGTGGTCGAGCGTAAGAAGTACGGCCGTGCAAAGGCACGTCGTTCGTTCCAGTTCTCGAAGCGTTAATCGCTTCCGACTGCGACTTGGAAAGGCGGGGCTTTGCTCCGCCTTTTTTTGTTACCATCTCAGGAACTGTATCCCGCAACGTCAACGTCCGAGGCATCGCACGACCGACTCCCCCGTCGCCAAGACCCCCGAGCCTCCCTATTACATCGTCACCTTCTCCTCGCGGCGCACCGCCGGCGATCACGGCTACGATAACATGGGCACGGAGATGGAGCGGCTCGCCCGCGAACAACCCGGCTTTCTCGGCCTGGAAAGCGTGCGCGGCGCCGATGGCTTCGGCATTACCAATTCCTATTGGGCGGACGAAGCAAGCATTGCCGCGTGGAAAAGCGACGTCCGTCACCTGACCGCCCAGCGGCTCGGACGCGAGCGCTGGTACGAGGACTACCAGGTCCGCGTCGGCAGGATCGAACGGCAGTACGGGTTCGAGCGCTAGTTCGGTCAGTTCGCCGCCCTATGACGAAGGCGATCAGATCGCCAGCCCTAATTGAAATATGGAATACTTTCTGTTGCGAGTGAACTAGTAAAGCGTCCTCTGGTAGGCCTCTTCCAGATTGTCGTCCATTTTGCGCATCTCATCCTTATCGCTGGGCGCGCCAGTTGTTTCATCCAGAATGAACTTCATAAGCGACGGCATCTCGTTGCGATCCTGAAAATGATCCGGGTTCCACAAATGGGAGCGCCGAAGTGCCTTGGCGCAGTGTATGAAAACCTCGCTCACTTCGACCACGATCGCGAGTTTGGGAGTGCGGTCATTGACCTTCATGCTCGCCAGAAGTTCAGGGTCATTCACCAGACTCGCGCGCCCGTTCACGCGCAATGTGTCATCATACCCCGGAATGAAAAACAGTAGTCCAACGCTCGGATTGGCGAGAATATTGACCAAACTATCGAGACGGTTGTTGCCGGGGCGGTCCGGTATCGCCAGCGTTAGCTCATCAAGAATTTTGACAAAACCGACAGGATCACCACGGGGGCTGACATCAGCTTTACCGTCCAGATTCTGCGTGCCGATGCACAAGAATGGCGAACGCCTGATAAATTCCTGCGCATGCTGCCCGAGGGTGTTCTGACTTTTCTGTATGGCCAGAGCATGTGTCGCATCAAATAGACTTCGAAGGGATACTTCATCCCTTATGACGAAGTCTGGATTAACTCGGAACCCCTTCATTCTACTACCTTTCGAAGTTCTCGCGTTGGACTGGCTCGCCTAGATAGGTGTTATAGACATGCATGCCGGTTTGCCGGTTCATCTAACTCGCCTCGATTTTACGGCGAGCCGACCTCAGCGTTACGATAGGTCGTGCCGATGTTCAGGCGGATTTTGGATTAGATACAGGATGTTCAGCGGTCCTTGATGTACGTACATCAAGGACCGTCGGCGGTCAATGCTGGGTTGCGGCAGGAGGCTGGCGCGGGTACTCAAGGACGCGTCGATGGCTTGAGGATTCCCTGCTGTCGCAAAAACCAACGGTTCGCGACTTTTCCCGGAATTGCCTTAAATCGGCAGTTCCGTCGTCGACTTCAGCTCCCGCAGCACGAAGCTCGACACGACGGTGCGCACATGCGGGTTGCGCATCAGATAGCGCGTCATGAAGGCATCGTAGCTTTCGACGTCGTTGGCGCGGATCTTCAGCATGTAATCGAAGGTGCCGGATAGTGCATAACACTCCATGATTTCCGGCCGGTCGCGCACGACCGCCGAAAAGGCGGCGATCGCCTCGTCGTGGTGATCCTCCAGCGTCACATGGGCGATGATGCAGAGTTTCAGATCCAGCTTTGCCGGGTCGAGCAGCGCGACACGCTTGCGGATGACACCGTCGGTTTCCAACTCCTGCAGCCGCCGCCAAGCCGAACTCTGCGACATGCCGGCCTTCTCCGCCAGCTCCGAAAGCGACTGGCCGCTATCGGCCTGAATCAGTCGCAGCAGCTTGCGAAGCGGCTGAAAGTTTTCCTTCAAATCGGACGGCATAGCGAAATTTCCTCCCGCTAACAGGCGACTGCCTGACAACTCTGAAACAAATACTCGCTCCATCAGCGATACAATTGCAACAGGAGAAGTTGTTCTGACGAGATGAGGAGGCGTCATGACCAAGGAAAGCACCTATACCGCCAAGCTGCCGGAGCCTGACGGCACCTATCTTTACACCCCGGAAGAAGATGCGATCTGGGGCGAGCTTTATCAGCGGCAGATGAAGCTTCTCGCCGACAAGGCCTGCGACGAATATCTGGAAGGCGCAAGAACACTCGATCTCGGACCGCACCACGTGCCGCAGCTGAAGGACGTGAACCGCCGTCTCGCCGAGACCACCGGCTTCGGCGTCGAAGGCGTCCCCGCTCTCATCGCCCCGTCACGGTTTTATGAGCTTCTCGCGCAGGGCAAGTTTCCGCTGGCGACCTTCATTCGGCGGCGCGAGCACATCGACTACATCGAAGAGCCCGACATCTTCCACGAAGTCTTCGGCCACTGCCCGCTGCTGACCAACCAGAGTTACGCCCATTTCGTCCGGCGCTTCGGCGAAAAGGCAGTCTCGCTCGGCAAGGGCTATTCCTGGCACATGTTCCGGATCTTCTGGTTCACCGTCGAGTTCGGCCTGATCAATACGCCGAAGGGCCGCCGCTGCTATGGTGCCGGCATTGTCTCGTCACCGAACGAGACACGCAACGCCATGGAGACACCAGGCGTCGAGTTCCGGCCGTTCGATCTGATGACCGTGCTGCGCACGCCCTATCGCATCGATATCGTCCAGCCGATCTATTACGTGATCGACAGTTTCGCCCAGCTCGAAACGATCATCGAGGAGGATATCACCGCACGCATCACCGAAGCGAAGGCCCTTGGCGACTTCGCCCCGACCTACGAGGCCAAGGCCTCGTAATAGCCAAACATTCGGCCGGCAGGGCCTTGCCTTGCCGGCAACGATTGTCCAACGTCGCGCACCACACGTTCGAGCAGGATGCACCCAGAAGGTGCGCTTATCCCGCTCTGAAGCAGAGGCGGACTATGGCGAACAGGACAATCGATCATGCGCTGACGGCGCGTTCACTGACATCGGCAGCATCCGACCCGACGCATGCCGGCATCCTCTCCTTCATGCGACGCAAGTATTCGAAGCAGTTGAAAGGCGCCGATGCGGTCGTCTGGGGCATTCCCTTCGACGCCGCGACGTCCAACCGTCCTGGCGCCCGTTTCGGACCACAGGCGATCCGCCGTGCCTCGGCGATCTTCGACAACGACCCGCAATATCCGTTCGAGCGCGACCTCTTTGCCGAAATGGCGACGATCGACTACGGCGATTGCCTGCTCGATTACGGGAACCATGCGAAGACGCCGGCGACGATCGAGCGCGAAGCGGCGAAGATCATCAAGAGCGGCGCCTACCTGCAGACGCTCGGCGGCGATCATTTCGTCACCTACCCGATCCTGAAAGCGCATGCGGCCATCCATGGTCCCCTCGCCCTCGTCCAGTTCGACGCCCACCAGGATACCTGGCCGGACGAGCGCGGGCGGATCGACCACGGCTCCTTCGTCGGCCGTGCGGCGCGCGAAGGCCTGATCGACACCGACGCGTCGATCCAGATCGGCATCCGCACCCATGCGCCCGAGGATTGCGGCATTCGTATCCTCTACGGCTACGATGTCGAGGAGATGAGCGCGACGGAGATTGCCAACACGATCATCCAGCAGGTGGGCGAGCGCAAGGCGTACCTCAGCTTCGATATCGACTGCCTCGATCCCGCCTATGCGCCCGGTACCGGCACGCCGGTCGCCGGTGGCCCGTCGAGCGCCAAGATCCTCTCGGTGTTGCGCAAGCTCGGCGCGCTGACGGTCGTCGGCAGCGATGTCGTGGAGGTTGCGCCCGCTTACGACCACGCGGACATTACTGCGATCGCCGGTGCGACGGTCGCCATGTACATGCTGGGGCTGCATGCGGAGAAGCTTGCTGAGCGCGCTCCACTGCGCTGAAGTCAAGCGCCGCCGTTGCGACCGGGGGCCGCTGCTTGTATAGAAACGGACAGGGCTGGCGGCGGTCCGCCTGCCTGTTGAGAAATTGATTCAATTCTATGCCAGACTGATTCCGAAACGATCGGTAAGGCACTGGCGGGATGAGGAAAAGTGTCCGCGGTTTTCCGTCCGCATCCTGCCGCAACCGATGACCTAACAGAATGGGAAAATCATGAAACCGAAGATCTTCATCGATGGCGAACACGGCACCACGGGCCTGCAGATCCGCACGCGCATGGCCGGCCGCAGCGATCTCGAACTGCTTTCCATTCCGGAAGCGGAACGACGCAACGCCGCGATGCGCGAAGATCTCCTGAACGATGCCGACATCGCCATCCTGTGCTTGCCTGACGACGCTTCGCGCGAAGCCGTTTCCATGGTTTCCGGCAACAACAAGGTACGCATCATCGACACTTCGACCGCGCACCGCATCGCGCCCGACTGGGCCTATGGCTTTGCCGAAATGGACAGGGCGCAGCCGGAGAAGATCCGCGATGCCCGCCATGTCGCCAATCCCGGCTGCTATCCGACCGGCGCGATCGGCGTGATCCGGCCGCTGCGCCAGGCCGGCATCCTGCCGGACGGCTATCCGGTGACGGTCAATGCAGTCTCCGGTTACACCGGCGGCGGCAAGCAGATGATCGCGCAGATGGAAGACGAAACCAATCCGGAACACATCAGCGCGCCGCACTTCCTCTACGGCCTGCCGCTCAAGCACAAGCACGTGCCCGAGATGAAGATGCACGGCCTGCTCGACCGTGCCCCGGTTTTCGCCCCATCGGTCGGCAAGTTCGCGCAAGGCATGATCGTGCAGGTTCCGCTCTACCTTGAAGACCTCGCCGCCGGCACCACGCTGGAGACGATCCACGCAGCACTCGTCGCGCATTATGTCGACCAGTCGATCGTCGAGGTCGTGCCGCTCGCGACAAGCGATAAGCTCGCCCGCATCGACGCAACCGAGCTTGCCGGCAAGGACACGATGAAGCTCTTCGTCTTCGGCACCAGCGGCGGCAATCATGTGAACCTGGTCGCGCTGCTCGACAATCTGGGCAAGGGCGCGTCGGGCGCTGCCGTGCAGAACATGGACTTGATGCTGTCGGCCTGATCGACGACATCGCCTGAAAAGCAAAAGACCCCGGTGAGGCGCTCACCGGGGTCTTTTTGTTGATGATGTCCGTCGACTGTCAGTCGCGCAGTTCGATCGCCGTTGGTCGCGGATATTCGCCAAAGAAACCGCGCCAATGGGCAATCGCAAAGCCAAGGACGACGAGTGCGCCACCCTGGTGCGCCACACCCCAACCGATCGGCACCTGCAAGACCAGCGTCATAATGCCGATCACCGCCTGCGCCGAGACGAGCAGGAACAGGAGCACCGAGCGGCGCGCATGCGTGGTTTCCGGAGCGGCTCGCAGCGAGGCGATCATGTGCATCAGCGCGAAAGCAAAGAGCACATAGGCGCCGATGCGGTGAACGAACTGCACCGTCTTCGGGTTCTCGAACAGGTTGATCCACCAGGGCTGCTGCAGGAACAGGTCCTGCGGGATGATGGCACCATCCATCAACGGCCAGGTGTTGTAGCTGAAGCCGGCATCAAGGCCGGCAACGAGCGCGCCGAGATAGATCTGGAACAGGCTCATGACTGCGATGATCGCCGCCATCTTGCGCGAGCGATCGGTCGGCGCGGTATCGCCAGAATGGGAACTGAGCCCGCGAAAAATCCACATGCACGCGGCAAAGATCAGACAGGCGATGACGAGATGCGTCGCCAGCCGGTACTGACTGACCTCGGTGCGGTCGACGAGGCCGGAGGAAACCATCCACCAGCCGATAAAGCCCTGAAACCCACCCAGCGCCAGAATGCCGAGTAGCGGCATGCGCAACCGGCGCTCGACCCGGCCGGTAAACCAGAAGAAGGCGAGCGGCAGGGCGAAGATCAGCCCGATGGTGCGTGCCAGCAGACGATGCGCCCATTCCCACCAGAAGATGGTCTTGAACTCGTCAACCGTCATGCCGTTGTTCATCTGCTGGTATTGCGGGATGCGTTGATAGAGCTGGAACTCTTCTTCCCACTCCGCAGCCGAAAGCGGCGGGATCACGCCGTGGATCGGCTTCCATTCCGTGATCGACAGACCCGATTCGGTCAGCCGCGTGGCACCCCCGACAAGGACCAGCGCAAAGAGCGTAAAAAGAACGACGGCAAGCCAGGCGCGGATCTGCCGGCGGTTGCGGTCGGTCTTGCCGATCTCGTTTCGAAGCATCTGTTCTGTCGCCATTTCGACGCCGGCCATCATTGTCCCTCTGATATCGCAGGGTTGTCGGCGGAGTGACCGGACGGATCAACGGTCACTCCTCTCGGAAAGCCGTTGATTTGCACCAGAGCAGCATGCAAAACAAGGCCGAAACCTTTGCGGCATGCGGTCGCGGCCGGTCCGCGCCCATTTGCCTATGAAAGATATGAAATGCCCGTACGCCTCAGAAAGCTGATCGGCACGATCCTGATCATCATCCTCGTCATCGTTTACGCGCTGGCCGCCGTTACCTTTGCCTCGCTGCTTTTGGGTGCTGCACCCTGGTGGGTGCATCTGGCCTATTTCTTCTTCACCGGCCTGCTCTGGATATTGCCGGCGATGCTGATTATCAAATGGATGGAAAGGCCGGCGCGTGACCGCTGAGCCTCTGTGCGGCAGCCATTCGAGGAGACGCCCGTGAAACTTGCTGTCATCGCTGACATCCATGGCAACGATCTGGCGCTCGAGGCAGTGCTCGCCGACATCGATATGCTGGGCATCACCGACATCGTCGCCCTCGGCGATCATTTGAGCGGCCCGCTCAACGCGGCACGATCCGCCGACATCCTGATCGAACGAGCGATCCTCTCGATCCGCGGCAATCACGATCGCTATCTCTTGACCAAGGATCCGCACGAAATGGGGTTGTCGGATCGTGCGGCCTATGATCAATTGCAGCCGCATCATCGCGAATGGCTGGCCACCCTGCCCGTGGCACATGTCCACAGGAACACGTTCTTCCTGTGCCATGCGACGCCGACAAGCGATGAGACCTACTGGCTGGAGGCCCCGATAGCGAACGGCACCGTGCAGATGGCGCCGCGTTCGGCAATCGAAGCGGAGGCTGTCGGCATCGATTATCCGGTGATCCTCTGCGGACACACGCATATCCAGCGCGCCGTCCGGCTGTCTGACGGCCGCCTCGTCGTCAATCCGGGTAGCGTCGGCTGCCCCGGTTATGACGACGACCTGCCCGTGCCGCACAAGGTCGAAGCGGGGGCTCCGGATGCACGCTACGCCATCATCGAGCAGACGCCCTCGGGGTGGAGCGCCACCTTCCGCAATATTCCCTACGACTGGATGGCGATGTCTCGGCTCGCCGCAAGCCGCGACCGCCTGGAATGGGCAAAGGCTCTCGCAACGGGCTTCCTTGATTGACGGCAGGCGCCCGCAACGGTCCGCATCGCTTCATGCTTTGCTAACCGCGTTTGCCGGTTATTCCCCATCACCTTGATAAGCACTCTCGAATTAAATGGATGGTAGCGGGCCTTGCGGTTCAATCGCTCCGCAACAGGGACCGGATGGCACTTCTGATGACGAACTCGGATCTTACCATGGAGGGCCCAGCCGACCGCCGCGCGCACGCCTCCATGCGTGTCGCTCCGACCGATGCCGCCGGCCGCTTCGAAATCTCGGTCCACCGCAGCATGGAACCACTCGAAACCGAATGGCGTTTGCTCGATGGTCTTGTCGCCAACTCGCTGCATCATGCCTATGACTGGTGCTCTGCCTGGGCCAAGGCGCACGGCAGCGACCTCTTGATCCTGCGCGTCACGCTCGACGGCGAACCCTTCCTCGTTCTGCCCCTGGAACTCAAGCGCGGACGCCTCTACCGGACGGCCCGCCTGATCGGAACGGAACACAGCAATCTCAACACCGGCCTCTTCGCCGGCAACGCTTCGTCCGTAACGACACCCGCACTCGCCGGGGCGCTTGCCAGCGCGATACGAGTGGCGCTGCGCGGTCTTGCCGACGTCGTTGTACTCGACAGGGTGCCGAGCGAATGGCGTGGTGGCGTCAGCCCGCTTGCCTCCCTTCCCGGCGTCGCCAACCCGAACCCGTCTTTCCAGCTCCCGCTTCTCGGCAACATCCAGCTCACTTTGGCTCAGATCAACGCGAAACGCCGTCGCAAGAAGATGCGGATCTCCGAGCGTCGACTGGGCGAGACGGGTGGCTACGAATACGTCGTCGCCGGTACCGCTGCCGAGGCGACGGCGCTGCTCGACACCTTCTTTCGGCAGAAGGCGACCCGCTTCGCAACACTTGGCCTGCCGGATGTCTTCCAGCAGCCCGAGACACAAGCGTTTTTCCATGCACTTGCCGCTCGCCAAGGCGGCGAAGTGCGGCTCATGGAACTCAACGCCATCCGCCTCAAGGGCAAACACGAGGGGCAGGTCGTTGCCGTCGCCGCGCTGTCGCGCAAGGGAGACCATGTCATCTGCCAGTTCGGATCGATCGACGAAGCTCTGGCAGGCGAGGCAAGCCCGGGTGAGCTGCTGTTCTATCGGATGATCGAGCGCCTTTCGAGCGAGGGCGTGCGCCTGTTTGATTTCGGCGTCGGGGATCAGCCCTACAAGCGCTCCTGGTGCACGATCGAGACGCCGCTGCGCGATATCCTGTTGCCGATCACACTCGCAGGCCGGCTTGCCCGCCAGCTCCATCATCTAGTCGTGTGGGCAAAGAGGGTGGTGAAGGCGAACAGGTCCGTTTACGCCCGCATCCAGCGCACCAGGCGGATGCGACAGGGTGCGGTCTCCGGCACCGGCGCCGGCTGAGACTGCCCGACGCTCTAGCACTTTGATTCTAGAGCATCTTTCTGCCCCAAGTGATTCCAGTTGAGGGCAGGATGTCACTGAGAGAATTGCGTCCGTTAGGCTGCGTCGCGGTCGGGATAGTCCGGGTCCGAAACCACTTGCCCGGTCATCAGGACGATGTCGCGGTAACCTGCAGCACCAAAGCCTGTCAGCACTTCGACGATACGTTCGTCGCTGACCGATGGCGCCGAGAGGATGATTTCCGCGCCGTCGCGGCCGGCGATCTTTTCGACGGCCATTTCATCGGCCGGACCGCATTCGACCAAGACAAGGTCATAGGCGTTGGTGAGCGCACCAATGATCATCTTCAGCCGCTCGATGCCCCGCATCGCCTGCCTGGGATCGGCATCGCCTTGGGGAATGATGTGGGCGTCGGAGAAGCGGTCCGCATGGATCGTATCGGTGAAGGGAACTTCCCCTGCCAAGAGATTGGTGATGCCGGGCAGTTGCGCCGAGCGCGCCATCAGGTGCGTTGGGCAGGCAGAGCCCGTCAGATCGATCAGCACCACCTTCAACTCGGCCTCGGCAAGCAGGCGCGCCAGCATAACGGTCGCAGTGGACCCTTCGTCTCCGCCCGGCGATACCGAAATCGCGACGCTGACGTTGCTTGCGCGCAGGTGCTCCGCCACGGCCTCGATCGAGAAGTCCGGTTCGCTCGACACTGCAGAATCGTCGACGTCCTCTTCCGCTTTCGATCTATCGGCCGCCGACAGCAAATCGACAGCGTCGCCGTCCACAGGCGTGGGTTCGGGACGCACATCCGTTGTGGTGACGCCGGCGTCTGCCGCGCTTGCCGCGATTGCGGGACGCGTGCGAACCGGGATCGGTTCGCCACTCGCAGAAACCGGCCGCAGCGCCCGCCCGCTGAACAACTCGCCAAGCATGATCACGACGCAACTGAGCAGGAATGTCGCAAGAGCAGCCACGATCGTGATCGGCAACACCTTCGGGAAACTCGCGCTGGTTGGGACCACCGCGCTTGAAATCACGCGCGCATCTGCCGGCGTTGCGTTCTCGACCGTGCGCGACGTCGCCTCGCGGTAACGTGCAAGATAAGTTTCGAGCAATTGCCGTTGGGCGGTCGCCTCGCGCTCGAGCGCGCGCAAACCCACCTCTTCCTCACCCGCCTGAGCTGACTGGGCTTTGAGCGCATTGAGCTGCTGTACGAGCTGCTGTTCGCGCAGCTCTCCGACCTTCGCTTCGTTTTCCAGGCTCGTCAGGATCTTGCGGGTCTCAATGCGGATCTGACCGCGAATGCCTTCGAGTTGCGATTTCAGCGCCTTCAGGCGCGGATGGCCGTCCAGCAGCGTCGTCGAGAGGTCGGCAACCTGGGCCTGCAGATTTGCCTCGGTCTCCTTCAGCCGCTGGATCATCTGAGAACCGACGACATCGGTGATGGTGTCAGGCGCACGACCACTAGCAAGGGCCGAGCGCACGCCGGCGGCGCGCGCCTCGGCATTGGCGCGCTCACCGCGTACGCGCGTCAGCTCGGTCGAGATATCAGTCAGCTGCCGTGTCGCGAAATTCGTAGCCTCACCCGTCGGCAGCAGATCGGACGAGGCGCGATAGGCAGCAACCTTGGCCTCGGCATCCCGCACCTTTTCGCGCAGATTGGCAATCTCGGGTTCGAGCCAACGGGTCGCCTCGGAATTCGTGTCGAGTTTCGCGCCACTTTGCAGCGTGAGAAAAACCTTTGCCATTTCGTTGGGCACGGCGGCTGCGAGCTGGCGATCCTTCGAGGTGAAGGCGATCGCGATTACCCGCGACTTCTCGACTTGATAGACCTGGAGCTTGGCGTTGAATTCCTTGAGCACCCTCTCCTCGGGCGGCATCTCCAACGGGTTCTTCTTGATACCAAGCATAACCAGGAGGTCCGATAGCGCCGACGGCGCTGCCGACGGATCGAATTCCTTGACCTCATGGAGCTTCATGTTGCGGGCGACCTGCTTGATCAGGTCGGCCGAGCGCAGCACCTGCACCTGGCTGAGGATGCCGGATTCATCGAAGACGCGATCCGCGCCGGCCTGCGAAGCCTGGTTGGGGCCGCTGAATTCCGGCTCGCGCGATTCAATAAGCACACGGGTTTCGCTCTGATAGTCAGGCGAGATCATCTTTGCCGCACCAAAGGCGAGTGCTGCAACGCAGGCGGTGGCGAGCAATACCCTGACGCGCCGATCCCAGACGGCCCGAAAAAGGCCGCCGAGGTCGATATCCACATCCTGCTGTGCGCTGCCGCTTCCCGACATGCTACTGGCTCCGAACCTTCAAATCTCGCCGGACGGTAAAGGAACATGGTAACGCAAGGGTTAATGCAAGCAACTTCCGGGTGATAATGACCGACCTTGGTGCAGCCGATCCCGCGAAAATTCTACCGGCAGTTTACCGGCTATTAACCCTAACGGATCGATAACGTCGGAAAAGGTGGTCGTATCGGAGCCTATGAACAGCATGTCAACCGCAGCCATAAAGACGGGTCTCGCTATCACGGCGGCAGCGCTGTCGATGTTGCTCGGGGGCTGCACAAGCTATCAGCCGGCGCCGAAGGCCTTCAGCGAAGCCACGATCCAGCCCTATCGCCTCGATAGCGGCGATCGGCTGCGGATCAACGTCTTCGAACAGGCCGGCCTCACCGGTACCTATACGGTCGACCAGGCCGGATATGTTGCCTTCCCTCTGATCGGCACGATCGCCTCCCGCGGCAAGACCCTGCCCGAGCTTGAAGGGATGATCGCCGCCAAGTTGCGCCAAGGCTACCTGCGCGATCCCGACGTGACGATCGAGGTCGACCGCTATCGCTCCGTGTTCATCATGGGCGAAGTCGGCCAGGCCGGCCAATATGCCTATGTGCCCGGCATGACCGTACAGAACGCGATCGCGGTCGCCGGCGGCTTCTCGCCGCGCGCCAACCAATCCAACGCCGACATTACGCGCAAGATCAACGGCCGCATCATCACCGGCCGGGTGCCGATCACAGACGCGGTACTCGCTGGCGATACGATCTATGTTCGTGAACGCCTGTTCTGACCTCGATGCAGCAACAGCGTCCCCTGCGCATCATTCATTGCTTCAGGTCGCCTGTCGGCGGCATATTTCGTCATGTGCGCGATCTCGCCGAGGCGCACGCCAATGCCGGCCATGAGGTCGGCATCCTCTGCGACAGCACCACGGGGGGCAGTCACGAAGATCGCCTGTTCGACGAAATCCGCCCCCATCTGGCGCTCGGTCTCGTTCGAATGCCGATCCATCGGTCGGTCGGTTTGTCCGATCTTGCCGCCCTGTGGCGCGGTTACAAGGAAATCAGAAGTTTGCGACCGGATGTGCTGCATGGGCACGGCGCCAAGGGTGGCGTCATTGCCCGGCTCATCGGTTCAGCCTTGCGGGTCAACAAGTATCGCGTAGCCCGCCTCTATTCGCCGCATGGCGGCAGCCTGCACTACCGCCCCGGCTCGCTAACCGGGCGGCTCATCTTCCCCTTGGAACGGATCCAGGGACGGCTCACGGATGCGCTCGTTTTCGTCTGCGACTTCGAACGCCAGACCTACATCGCAAAGGTAGGTCTGCCGCGCGAGCGAAACGAACTGATCTACAACGGAATAGATGACGGAGAGTTTGAAATCGTGGCACCGCGGCCGGATGCGGTCGATTTCCTCTATATCGGGATGATGCGGGACCTGAAGGGTCCCGATCTGTTTGTGGAGGCATTCGCACAGACGGAAAGGCTCGTGGGCAGGCCGCTATCGGCGCTGATGATCGGCGATGGCCCACAAGAGCAGGAATACTACAACCTGATGCTTCAGCAGGGTCTCGGCCGCCGCATCACGATGCAGCCGGCGATGAAGACGCGCGAGGCCTTTGCAATGACGCGCAACATCGTCGTCCCATCACGTGCTGAATCCATGCCTTACATCGTGCTTGAGGCGGTCGCGGCGCGAAAACCCGTCATTGCCAGCCGCGTTGGCGGCATCCCGGAAATTCTGGGGCGCGACAGTGCGGCCCTCGCCGAACCCGCAAATGCCCAGGCACTTGCCGCCATCATGGCGCGCGCGATCACGGAAAAAGACTGGGCGGCGCGTGTCATGCCCGACCCAAGCACGTTCAAGTCGCAATTTGCAGCTTCGGTAATGTCGGCCGATATGTTAAGGCTCTATCGGGAATTGTGCCGTTACCAGCCGTCCGCGGATAGCCCGCTGCCCACAACGTAAGCGTTTCTTAGTGGCTTTCTGCTATCCGGACTGAGGGACTTCAGCGCCGGAAGACAGCCATGAACAAGTTTGACCGCCCGGGTTCGTTCGACCCCGAAGCTCTTCGCAAGAAGATTTCGGAAATCCGCACCCGTGCACCTGAAGAGCCACCAGGCGACGAGGCCGCCAAGGACCTCAATCCGCTGGCACGACAGATCGCAGGGCAATTCAGCGCCGACACCTATTCGCCCGCGATGATCATGGGGCTGATGCGCCTCTTCGAGTTCAGCGCGCTCTTTGCGATCGGCTACGCCATCAACGCCCTCTACGTCCAACCGGGCTTCGACCAGCTGCCGCTTTATCTCGCGATCCTTTTCGGCGGCTCGGCGCTGGCAGTTGCAGCCATGCAGATCGCCGACACCTACCAGATCCCGGCCCTCCGAGCCTGGCTGCGCGTCATGCCACGCATCCTCGCCTCCTGGGCGGTCGCCTTCGGCGGCATTGCCATCGCGCTGTTCTTTCTGAAGTCCGGCCATCAGTATTCCCGCGTCTGGTTCGGTGGCTGGTTCATCGGCGGCGCGCTGTTTCTGCTCGCCGAGCGCGCCTTCATCGCCTATTCGATCCGTCACTGGGCCCGCAACGGAACAATGGAGCGGCGCGCCGTCGTCGTTGGCGGTGGCCAGCCGGCCAAGGACCTGATCCGCACGCTCGAGGATCAACTGGACAACGATATCCGTATCTGCGGCATATTCGATGATCGCGACGAGCGCCGTTCACCCAATGTCATCGCCGGCTATCCGAAGCTCGGGACCGTCGATGAGCTCGTGGAATTCGCCCGCCTGGCACGGATCGACATGCTGATCATTTCGTTGCCGCTGACGGCGGAGAAGCGCATTTTGCAGCTCCTCAAGAAGCTCTGGATCCTGCCGGTCGATATCCGGCTCGCCGCGCACGCCAACAACCTGCGCTTCCGCCCGCGCAGCTATTCCCATGTCGGCGATGTGCCCATGCTCGACATCTTCGACAAGCCGATTGCTGATTGGGACTCGGTCGCCAAGCGCGGCTTCGACATTTTCTTCAGCCTGGTCGCCCTGGTGCTCCTTTGGCCGATCATGCTTGGTGCGGCCATCGCGGTCAAAGTCACCTCCCCCGGCCCGATCATCTTCAAGCAGAAGCGGCACGGCTTCAACAACGAGACCATCGAAGTCTACAAGTTCCGCTCGATGTACACGCATATGAGCGACCCGTCAGCGCGCAACGCCGTGACCAAGGGCGACCCTCGTGTCACGCCCGTTGGCCGGTTCATCCGCAAGTCCTCGATCGATGAGCTGCCCCAGATTTTCAACGTGCTGAAAGGCGAGCTCTCGCTCGTCGGGCCGCGGCCGCACGCTGTGCTCGCGCAGACCCAGAACCGGACCTATTCCGACGTCGTCGAAGGCTACTTCGCCCGCCACCGCGTCAAGCCCGGTGTCACCGGCTGGGCGCAGATCAATGGCTGGCGCGGCGAGATCGACAACGACGACAAAATTCGTCTGCGCACGGCCTTCGATCTTCACTATATCGAAAACTGGTCGTTGCTCTTCGACCTCAAGATCCTGTTTCTGACGCCGTTTCGGCTTCTCAACACCGAGAACGCCTATTGAGTACCGTTGAGACAGGCCCGTTCACGATCGCTCGCCCCCAGCTTGCGGCGCTCTCGCTGTTAGGCTCCGGATTGGTGGCATTTGCCGTCTTTCTTTCCGGCTTCGTCATCTTCGAGCCCGCCCCCTATGAACTGTTTCTGGTCGGACTGATCGGCCTATGGGCGCTCTTCGGCCTGAAGATTTCACGGAGCATCGCCCCCCTGCTCACGCTTCTGACGCTGTTCATGGTCGGCGGGATCCTATCTTTGACCGTGATGGTCGACCTGACCAAGGGGCCGATGTACATGGCGGTCTCAGGCTTTCTGGCGCTGTCGTCGGTGTTTTATGCCGCCATCATCGAGGACCGCCACGAGCGGCTGCGGCTGATCTTCAATGCCTGGGTGGCGGCCGCCGTGATCACCGCGCTGCTCGGCATTCTCGGCTATTTCGGCGCCGTGCCGGGCGCTGAGAATTTTACACTCTATGGCCGCGCCAAAGGCGCGTTTCAGGATCCCAACGTCTTCGGACCGTTTCTTTCGGTGCCGGCGATGTATCTGATCCACGGCATCCTCACGCAGCCGATCCAGAAAGCGCCGCTGAAAATCGCCGCGCTCATGGTTTTGGCGCTCGCTGTCTTCCTGTCGTTTTCCCGCGCCGCCTGGGCGCTCAATCTCTTCTGTGTCGTTGCTTTCGTCTTCGTCATGCTGCTCAAGGAGCGAAAAGGCCTGTTCCGCCTGAGGATCCTCGTGCTAGCGCTGGTCGCTGGGCTGATGATCGTCGGCGCCCTTCTCGTTGCCCTCCAATCCGAACAGGTGGCAACGCTCTTTTCCAGCCGCTCGCAGCTGGTGCAGGACTATGACGGCGGCCATCTCGGTCGTTTCGACCGTCATCGGCTAGGTTTCCTGATGTCGATGGAAAAGCCGCTTGGCATCGGCCCGATGGTCTTCAGCACCATTTTCCCCGAGGACGAGCACAATGTCTGGCTGAAGTCGCTGACCTCCTATGGCTGGCTCGGCTTCGTCAGCTACGTGACGCTCATCATCTGGACGCTCTCGCTCGGCTTCCGCTTCCTGCTGCTTAACCGCCCCTGGCAGACCTACCTGATGATTGCCTGGGTCGCCGTTCTCGGCCATGTCGGGGTCGGCAACGTCATCGACACCGACCATTGGCGCCACTTCTATCTGCTTCTCGGCATCATCTGGGGATGCGCCGCCCTCGAATACCGCCATCGCCGCAATGCGCGCGCCGGTTGGAGCTCCTGATCATGGAACATCTCGTTCCCAGCCGGGCGCTGGCCCCATCCTTGAGCCTCCTGCAGGTGCTGGAGCCAAGCGGCGGCGGTTCAGGCCGGCATTTCCTCGATCTCTGCCGCGGCATGCATACGCGCGGCCACCACGTGGAAGCCGTCTATTCGCCGGTGCGCGCCGAGGACGGCTTCGTGCGCGAGCTGAAAGCAATCGGCCTGCCGGCCGTCCATGCCGTCAACATGAAGCGCGCACCCGGGCCGTCGGATATCGGCTGCTTTTTCGAACTCAGCCGCATCATCAGCGGCAACCGCTTCGACATCATTCACGGCCACAGTTCCAAGGCCGGCGCCCTGACGCGGATGCGGCTTCCCGGCCCTCATGTCCCGCGTCTCTACACGCCGCATGCCTTTCGCACGCTCGACCCGACACTCGGTCGCGGCGGCAGGCTCATCTACGGCACGATCGAGTGGGGCCTCGCCCGCTTCCTCACCGACCATCTGATCTGTGTTTCCGAGGACGAGCACCGCCATGCCCTCTCGCTGCACATGCCTGAGGGCCGGATGTCAGTGATCGTCAATGGCGTTGCCCCACCTTCTTCAGACATGGCCCAGACGATGCGCGCCAGCTTCGGTATTGCGCCGGATGCCTTCGTCTTTGGCTTCATCGGGCGGCTTTCTGCCCAGAAGGCACCGGAACGGCTGATCGCCGCGTTCAAGAGCGCCGCCGCCTCAGTGAAGAACAGCCATCTGGTGATGGTCGGCAGCGGCGAACGCGACGGCAGCCTGCGCGCGGCCATCGCTGAAAGCGGACTGCAGAACCGCATGCACCTGACCTCAGCCTTCACCGGCCCGCAAGCGGTCCCCGCCTTCGACCTCCTCTTGATGCCGAGCCGGTACGAAGCCATGTCCTATGTCATGCTGGAAGGTGCCGCGGCAGGAAAGCCGATCATCGCCACCGATATCGGTGGCGCCCGCACGGTCATCGAGGACGGACACAACGGCTTCATTCTGCCCAACAGCGATGACACCTCCCTCCTTGCCAAAACCATGATCAGGGCTGCTGAACCTGCGACGTTCAAGGCGCTGTCCACCGCGGCCGAGGCTCTCAAGCAGCGCTTCACACTCGATGTCATGCTCGGTCAAACCGAGGCGCTCTATCGGAAGGTTTCGAAGAAGAAACAGGCTGAAGCCATCCTCCAGCCAGCCGAGTAGTGCCGCTCAATTGGCGACTCAACGCCTGGGCTCCTCACCCGAGAGCGCAGCGCATGAATGCGGTTTGCATGCTCCTGCCCACCTTCAGCCATCCTGCAGACCTTTGGCAGATCGGGCATTGCTATGTGGCCTCAGGACAATCGCCGACAGGAGCCTGGACATGAACGCAAAGACAAAAAAAGAGGTCCTTTGCTGGAGGACCTCTTTTGTTGCGCGTTGCAGGACCGCTTAGGGTGTCGATCCCTCCGCACCTGGCGCACCGGTATCGGGATTTGAACTCGGCGCGCCCGTATCGCCGTTGGCATTTGCGGCGCCCGTGTCAGGGTTGGAGCTCGGCGTACCCGTGTCTGGGTTCGAACTCGGCGTGCCCGTATCGCCAGCAGAGCCCGTCGGCTGGCCCGGAATAAGAACAACGCCGCTGTCGTCGGCATAGGCACTGCCCGAAGCCAATATGACTGGGGTTGCAGCCGCGGCCACGAGCAACGACGCGGCAACAAACTTCGATAGCTTCTTCATTATCTTTTCCTCCTTTGACAGGCAGACGCCCGTCACAGGCCACTCCTTCACTTTCGCAAAGTGCAGCATTCGGCCCGAGCCCGCGTGGAGGATTCCACGGGAACGAGGCATTTTAGCGATATTCGATTCGTGATGTCCGGCCCGGACCGCTGTTGGCCACGGTTGCCACAGAGCCGTGCCGTCTCGCCTTGCATGCGAGGAACCAATCGGGTTTCGGGCTTGGGCGGACTGAAGCGTTCACTTTGAGCAGCGCTTGTTCCGCTTCATCAGAGGGGACGGAACAAGAAGCAGCCACCAACTCTTTACGCAGAAAGAGAAAATGGTCGGAGCGGCGGGATTCAAACCCACGCCCCCTTGACCCCAGGGAAGAATTCTATTTTCCGTAAAGCCTTGCGACGCAGGGCTTTACGCATGGCAATCGATATCAGTTCGGGACTTATTTCGGGACTCGGCGACTCGGTTCCGCATCCGCGTCGCCGCTAAAGATCGCCAGGTTCGCCTTGTCAGCTGCCGCCCATCATTGAGCGAATGTTTGGAAATAACATCATTCGTAGATGCATCGGGGCCGGACGAACAACTGGAAAACCTCTAAGAAACCAAGCATGATTTCATGCAGTGGTAGTCGATCCCAGACCTTATTTTGACTGAGGCGACGATGGAAAGAACCGATCTAATTGAGGGAATGAAGCCGTGCTGCGTCTGTGCGGAACCGATCCGACAGGAAGCTCGTAAGTGCAGCAAGTGCGGTAGCTACCAGGACTGGCGGTCCCGCATTGTCATGGGAGCGACGGTGTTAAGTACGACGCTCGCGCTATTGACGGCGCTGTTGGCGGTCGCCAAGGAATCTGTGCCCGCCATCATTAATGCCTTCAAGGGCGAAGTGTCGTCGCTAGTTTTCTCGTTGCACAAGGACAATGACGACAAACTAACGATACTTGCCACAAACTTTGGGCCGCTGTCAGAAACTGTCAATGGTGGATTGGTATACATATACTCAAGGTACCTATCGGTCTCCCTGAAGGATAACGTGTCAATAATTGTTAAGCCGACGGAATCTGTTGTATTCGATCTATTTCCAGTCAACAAAGAGTTAACCGCTACGCCCGGCGGCAGTAAAGACGATCAGGACTGTAGTATTTCTTTGAAATCAAGCAGCGCCAAGGGAACCGAATTTTGGCAAGAACTCGAAGTTCGCTGCGTTGATATCGAACTTTTCCACTTCGCACTGATACAGTGAACCCCCGACTTACTCTTTCATCTCATAAACCTTATAGTGCTCGTCCATCTCCCGCACGTTTTTAAATGATGGATGACGCCCAGCTTCGCCAACACCCTCTGATGGCGGGCTGACCATGGCGAAGAAGGAGAAGCCCCCGCACATCGAGGTCATCGCGACGCCGCGCGGCCTTCGTGCCCACCCCCAGGATGACGCCGAGAAGATGGCGTCGATCCCCCAGGGCAAGGTTTTCGAGCTCGTACCGGTCTCGCAGCGGTCCAACAAACAGTTGCGCACTTACTGGAAGGCACTCGGCCTCGTCGTCAAAGTCACCGGCAAGTGGGCTTCTCCTGAGAACCTTCACCGCGACATCAAAATGACGCTTGGTTACCGGGAGCAGACCGTAAATCTCCGGACCGGCGGAATCACTCTCGTTCCCGACAGCATCGCTCTCGATCGCATGCCTCATGAGGAGTTCTGCACCTTTATGGCCCAAGCGATGGAACTGCTTGCCGATGCCGTCGGCTTCGATCCCCTCGCATTCCTGCAGGAGGCAGCATGACGGATCGCCCTATCCTTTTCTTCGGTCCCACGCACTTATCGGCTGCTTTTCGGAAGCTCCTCGTCGAAGCGGGTCTTCTGGCGCGCCGGGTCGTCGTCGAGGATTTCCTCCTCGCTATCTTCGGGCAAGGCGTCATCCGGCTCCATATTGGCCTCATCGCGGCTCGGAACGGGCGGTACCCGGCCCTGATCGGCCGGAGGTTTGTCGGCTCCGGACAAGTCTGGCGACGGGATCGGTTCGAAATCCATCTCCGGCGGCCTTGGGCTCGAGATGGGCGTCGGCATCGGTGCGCTGCTGGCTTTTTCGTCTTTAGGTTCGCTCATCATCTGGCTCCTTTCCTTTTGAAAAGTGAACCGGCTGGCGTCGGTAATGTTCCGTATGGGGAGGCTCGTTAGTGGCTTTCCGCATCGCCAACACCTGCCGCCCGGCTCCGACCGCAGCCCGGCGCCCTGCGAAGAAGCCGGCGCATCTGGCCTTCCTGCACCACCTGCCTTGCGCTGTTTCTGGCGTCTACGGCGTCCAAGCGGCTCACGACTCCTACCCGAACGCATGGCACGGAGCCTCCGGCCGCGGCAAAGGGGCCAAGGTTCCGGACCGCTTCGCCCTCCCGCTGTCGCCGGCAGAACACGACCTGCAGCACTCCTGCAAACTCGGGTCTGAGCGCGACTACTGGGCCTCGAAGGGCATCGACCCGCACGACCTCGCGAACGCCCTCTGGGGCGTTTACTGCGACTATGACGAGGCGGAGGCAATCGTTCGCTGCACAGCCATCATCAATCAGCGCCTGGCAGCCGTCGGCGCTCTCCGTTCGAGGGAGGAAGTATGAGAGCCCGCTCTAGCTCGATCCGTCGCGATCAAATCGAATACGGCTTCTGGCTCGTTTTCGGCGACGACGGCAGCATGCGCTTTTCGAGGTCGGAGCCGAAGACAGGCCGCGGCGAACGCGCAATGAAGTGCGGCGCCACTCTTCCGATCGCGCTTTTCCGCACTCCCGAGCTTCGGGCCACCATCGCGATCAGCGAAGGCATCCCGGCATCCTACGAAATCAATGTCGAAGCCGCCGGTGAAGCGCTGCGTCATGCGCTCGGCGTCGATATCGACCTCCAAGTGAAAGGCGCCGGCCATGACTGAGATCAGGAAGGAAATAAACAACATACCGGACGACGTGTTGATGGCAGCCATCGACGCCCTGGACTTGCGCAAGCATCCGCCCGGCACGACGAATGCGGAAATTCTTTCACGCGCCATCATGGCAGACCGCTCCCGCGCTATGGATCCGAAGGCGGAACCGGTGGCATATCTGCGCCCCGGTGAGTATGTCCCCATCCAGAACGCGCCTTTCGGTGCGATGTGGATCTCAGACAAAGACGACCCGCGGGCCTTTCCGGTCTACGCCTCTCCCTCCATTGTCGCGCCGGTGGCTGTGGGGGATGGGGAACGCGATGCAATGCGCCGTCGCATATACGACGACCTAGCCCAGGAAGGCGGCGGGACGTGGGCGACCTATGTCTGCATGGATATCGACGCTCTTGAACGAGCCGCATTTGAAGCAGGCAAGCTCTCCGCCCTCACCCCGGCAGAGAAAGCGGGCGTGACGGATGGGGATGAGCAACCGCCGATCGACCGCATCTGCGTCGAAAACCCGGTCATTGCGTTCCCGAACCCGCGTTTTGAGCGCGATATGTTCCGGTTCTCGCTTCTCTCTGAGTGGCGGTAGCGAGCCAACATCATTGAAAACAAAGGAGAAAATGGTCGGAGCGGCGGGATTCGAACCCACGACCCCTTGACCCCCAGTCAAGTGCGCTACCGGGCTGCGCTACGCTCCGAACCGAGGAAACCCCTATATAACCAACGCTTAGAGCGCAAGCGGGAAAATGCGGAGCGGATCGAAAAAGGAACAAACAGCGTGGAAAAGTGGCGGTCGGAACGAAGGAGCTGGGCGTCCACTCCTTTGCCACACCGCGACTTCAGGCGCATTGCCGCCGCGCTTTCGTCGCCGGCAATGGAACTTTCACCAAGTCTAAATCGCCTCGCTCGAAACACGCTCCCTAACGCAACGTGAGCTTGCCATCACAGGTGATTTGAGGGACAGTTTGTTACTGGCCCTTGAGGCCTGGAGTGTCTCCCTTTCTAGGAGAAAACCATGCCTCTTAAGTCTCTTATGGCACTTGCGGCGATTGCACTTCTTACCTTGTCCGGGTGCGCAACGTCGGGGTCGACGAACACGACCTATGCGCAATGGACCGGTCCCTACCCCGAGCCGGATGTTTCGGCGTCCAGCCCCGGCGGCTTCCGACTTTCCTACTAATGATGGGTCTTTGGCGAACCGGACGCCGGACGGTTCGCCGCGGTTGCTCGCGCCCGATAGGCAGGCGCGCTATCTCAACATGACGGGAACCCGCACGACGGCACCGGAAGGGACGTGACCGTCGCCTCTCTCCCTGCCAACCTCGAACGCCTCATCACCCGTTGAGCGGATCTGGCATCTCCGATTCGTTGCAATGGGTTACTGTTTCAGCCGACCAGGCTGCGATACGCTACTCTCCGATCAGCGAACCTGATCAAGCAGCCGCTTGCATTCCAGGAGATCGTAGAGCGCCTCCTGAAGCAGGGCGCGATCCTCCTTGCCCACCGACGAGGACTTGCCGATCGAGATTTCCGGCACGTCGTCATTGCTGCTGCCGAAGGAGAAAAAGCGGCGACTGGCCGGCGCCTTGGCGCGACCGACGATCTGATCCTCCTCGGAAAGACCGGCCTTCGGCGGCGCAGGCTCCTCGTTGCTGGATGCTGCCAGTGCCTCGACGGTCGCAAGATCGCCGCTCGCTATTGCGGCAACGAACTTGTTGCCGTTGGCCTTCAAGAGTTTCTGCACGCCCTTGATGGTATAGCCGTGATCGTAGAGCAGATGCCGAATCCCCTTCAAGAGATCGACGTCTTCGGGCCGATAATAGCGCCGGCCGCCGCCGCGCTTCATCGGCTTGATCTGCTGGAACCGGGTTTCCCAAAAGCGCAGAACATGCTGCGGCAGATCGAGATCGTCAGCGACCTCGCTGATGGTGCGAAAAGCGTCCGGGCTCTTTTCCATATCATCCCATTCCATGTCATGCGACTCAGCGGTCGATAGCCGCAATGAACCGATATCGTGCCGATGATGGCACGAATCAGCTCGATTTCAACGGCTTATGGATGGGTTTTCAACCACATTTGTGGTTGGTGGCCAGCCCTTACGATACGGGAGATACAGGCTTCTGCTTGGCCCTGCGCCCCAGATGCGCCTTCAGCACGCGCTGCTTCAGCACATTCGACGCCTTGAAGGTCATGACGCGACGCGGCGAGATCGGCACTTCCTCGCCGGTCTTCGGGTTTCGCCCGATGCGCTCGTTCTTGTCGCGAACCTGGAAGGTCGCGAACGAAGACAGCTTCACGCTCTCGCCACGCACGATTGCGTTGCATATTTCGTCAATGACGGTTTCCACCAGCTCGGCAGACTCTGTCCGTGACAGACCCACCTTGCGAAAAACCGATTCAGCCAAGTCCGCCCGCGTTACTGTTTTTCCGCTCATCTTCCCCCACCAATGTCTGGCACGCCGATCAGCGACCGAAGACTATTGCCCTTGTCTTTTGCGGTCAAGCGTCTGTTGCTTAAGCAATTTCTTTACCAGCGGATGAGCACCGAGCCCCAGGTGAAGCCGCCGCCCATGGCCTCGAGCAGAACGAGATCGCCCTTCTTGATGCGCCCGTCGCCCGCTGCCACGTTCAATGCCAGAGGAATGGACGCCGCCGAGGTGTTGCCATGAAGATCTACTGTCACCACAACCTTGTCGAGAGGGATTCCAAGTTTCTTTGCAGAGCCGTCGATGATACGGCGGTTGGCCTGGTGCGGCACCAGCCAATCCAGATCTTCGGCGGTCGTTCCCGTCGCCTCAAAAGCGGCCTCGATCACGTCGGTGATCATGCCGACCGCGTGCTTGAAGACTTCGCGACCCTCCATCTTGAGATGGCCGACCGTGCCCGTGGTCGACGGGCCACCATCGACATAGAGCTTGTCGCGATGCGCGCCGTCGGAGCGCAGCTTTGCTGTCAGGACCCCACGATCGGCATTCGTGCCCTCCCCCTCCTCAGCCTCCAGGATGATGGCACCGGCACCGTCGCCAAACAGCACGCAGGTCGTCCGGTCATTCCAGTCGAGGATGCGCGAAAAGGTCTCGGCGCCGATCACGAGCACGCGCTTTGCGAGCCCGCCGCGGATGTAGGCGTCCGCCGTGGTTACCGCATAGACGAAGCCGGAACAGACGGCCTGCATGTCGAAGGCCGCACCGTGGCGCATGCCGAGCCGGTCCTGGATGTTGACGGCCGTTGCCGGAAACGTGTTGTCCGGCGTCGAGGTCGCCAGGATGATGAGGTCGATATCATCAGGCGTAAGGCCGGCATTGGTTAGCGCGGCACGCGCCGCGCCCTCACCGAGTGACGCGGTCGTTTCGCCCTCGCCGGCGATGTAGCGCTGCCGGATACCAGTACGCTGCACAATCCACTCATCGGACGTGTCGACTTTGGATTCCAGCTCCTGATTGGTTACCACGCGCTTCGGCAAAGCTGCGCCGAAGCCGCGAACGACGGAACGGATCATCTATTCAAACCTCATCATTCATGCCGGCGGAAAGGGCCTGCGGCGGCTCGGCGCCATGGTACTTCGCAAGATCGAACTCGATCTTCGACTTCAGGCCGTTCTTCACCATGTCATAGCCGACATCGATCGCGGCTGCGAAACCTTCGGCGTCCGCACCACCATGGCTCTTGATCACGACGCCATTGAGGCCGAGGAAAACACCGCCATTGACCTTGCGGGGATCCATCTTCTCGCGCAGACGGTCAAACGCACCTTTCGCCAGGATGTAACCGATCTTGGCAAGCAGGGTGCGCGACATCGCCGCGCGCAGATATTCGGCAATCTGGCGCGCCGTGCCTTCGGCGGCCTTCAACGCGATATTGCCGGAAAAACCTTCGGTAACGACGACGTCGACCGTTCCGCGGCCGATGTCATCGCCTTCGACGAAGCCGTAGTAGTCAAAGCCGTCGATGTTGGCTTCGCGGATCAGGCGGCCCGCTTCCTTGACCTCTTCCTGTCCCTTGATCTCCTCGACACCAACGTTGAGGAGACCAACCGTCGGCCGCTCGATTTCGAACAGCGCCCGCGCCATGGCGCCGCCCATCAGCGCGAAATCCATGAGCTGCTGCGCATCCGCGCCGATGGTCGCGCCGACATCTAGCACGATGCTCTCGCCTTTGAGCGTCGGCCAGATGGCAGCGATCGCCGGCCGCTGAATTCCCTGCATCGTGCGCAGGCAGAAGACCGACATGGCCATCAACGCGCCGGTATTGCCGGCAGAGACGACGACGTCGGCCTCCCCGGCATTGATCGCATCGATCGCCTTCCACATGCTCGATTTGCCGCGGCCGCGACGAAGCGCCTGGCTCGGTTTTTCGTCCATTCCGACTGCGATCTCGCAATCGTAGAAAGTGCAGTTGGCCTTAAGCTTCGGATGTTTTTCCAAGGGGGCCGTGCATTGCGATTCGATGCCGAACAGAACGAACTTGATGTCCGGATGACGTTCGAGCGCCCTTGCGGCGCCTGGGATGACGACTTCTGGACCATAGTCGCCGCCCATAACGTCAAGTGAAATTCTGACCACGCGTGTCTTATCCTTTATTTCTGCCACACAACACGTGCCGCCGCGGCGCACTCAATGGGAACGCAATGACGATACATATTGCTCTGACGCTTGAGCCAAGCACGCGGCAGATCGCTTTGGCGGCTCTTTCGGCCGGTTTGGGGCCAAAATACTGCTTTTCCTTTGCGTGACAACCGAATTGTAGGCGAAGCTTTCGCGGCCTCAGTCCTTTTTCCAGTCCTTCAGGACCGCAAACGGGTTCGGCTTCTTGTCATCGGCAGACGTGCTTTCGATGCGCTCGCCGAAAGTCGCGCCCGGTTTGCGTGGATAAGGGTCGATGGCGAGCGCCACCTGCTCGCTGACGACGACGCCAGCGTCGATCGTATCGCCGGTAAACGTGTCGGGAATGTCGGGTCCGGCCGGATCGAGAATCATCTCGCCGCCGTCGTTGCTCGCCTGGCGGGCAAGCCGCGATCCTTCAGGCACGAAAATAGCTTCGACCGGCTCGTCGATATAGGCTTCGACCGGCTCCAGCGTCACGACGCAGCTCTGCACGATGCGGGCCTTGACGTCTCCCTTGATCTTGACGCCATCCTTTTTCCAGCGGGCAATCTGCAGGTCGGCATCAAGCGAAAGAACCTCCTTGATGCTCCAAAGCTCGGCAAGCGCCTTGCGTTCCCGCTCGTTAGCGGAAAGATGCACGCTGACCGCGTTCGCCGAGATGTGGCCTACCCTCACCGGATAGGAGAATGCCGGTTGGCCGTCGTCTTTCATGATTGGGTCCTTCCTCGCGCAGGCTTTCAGGGTGCCCACTCGCGAATGCAGCCGCCGCCCGGGCTTCCGGTGACGGCGTATTTGTCTTCTATTACGCTCCGGCGGACGGAATGTGCAACTGGCCGGCTTCGACGGCCTCCTCCGGGACCTCGACGAGTTGCGCCTCGGCCGCCAGCAGATAGGCTGCAAGCGCCGCCATCGAAGGGGCCGCATCGTCACCGTTCGGGTGGAAGTTGCGCTTCAGCGCCGCAGCAAGGGTCGTAGCATCCTTCAGCTCAAGCGCGGTCGCATAGGATTCGAGTCGCCCGTAAAACATGCCGGCGAGTTTCTTCATCTTCTTCGGCACCCCGGCATCGCCGACGCCGAGTTCACGGATGGAATGGTCGACATCCTCGAAGAAGGCGTCGATGATCTCCTGGGCGATCTCCTGGCCGGGCCTTGCCGAGGCGCGCGTGCGGCGGAAATAGAGGATCAGGGTTGCCGACAGCATCTCGAAACGGCCCATGACCGTATCGGGCACATCGAGGTCGGTGTAGAGATAAGGTTGGCGCGCCGCCGACGTCAGCAGCGCATATTGCCGCTCCACAATCGCGGTATTGCCGTTTTTTCTTTTGAACAGTCCAAAAATCATCACAAAGCTCGGGCTTGGCTTTCTCGAAATGCGCGCAAGCGCCCATCCCGTTGTTGCATGACGGCCGAAGCTGGTTTACCGAAGCAGGCACGAATTGCAATGGCGGATCTGCCATCGTTACTCCAAGGGGAGCTGTCGTTGACGAAGCGGTATTTGAGAAGAAATTTTAAGACCCTTGGCCGCGTGGCGGTCGTTGCTACCATTGCCGGTTTTACCCTCTCCGCCTGCCAGTCCGCCAATGTCGGTGAAGTTCTCCATCAGGGCTACGTGGTTGACCAGGAAACGCTCAATCTCGTTCCGGTCGGCTCCAGCCGCGAACAGGTGCTCCTGTCGCTTGGCACGCCTTCAACGACGGCGACCTTCGACAACGAAGTGTTCTACTACATTTCGCAGACACGCAAGCGCCCTGTCGCCTTCATGAAGCCGAAGCTGATCGACCAGTCGATCCTGGCCGTCTATTTCGACAAGGAAGGCACCGTCAGCCAGCTCGCCCACTACACGATGAAGGACGGCAAGGTCTTCGACATGCTCACCCGCACGACGCCGACAGGCGGCAAGGAAACAAGCTTCCTCGGCCAGCTGCTGTCTGGCCCCGGCGCCGGGCAGGCCGCAGCGCGAAGCCTGTTCAAGGACTTCGGCAACTAAGCGCACCCCATCGCAACAAAAAGGCCCGCGGAATGATGTTCCGCGGGCCTTTTCAGTTTCAGGGCCTGATCAGGCGAGAACTGCCAACAGCAGCAGCGCCACGATGTTGGTGATCTTGATCGCCGGGTTCACCGCCGGTCCTGCTGTGTCCTTATAGGGGTCGCCCACGGTATCGCCGGTAACCGAAGCCTTGTGGGCGTCCGAGCCCTTGAGGTGCCGGTTACCGTTCTTGTCGACGAAGCCGTCCTCGAAGCTCTTCTTGGCATTGTCCCAGGCGCCGCCGCCTGATGTCATCGAGATCGCCACGAAGAGACCATTGACAATGACACCGAGAAGCGATGCGCCAAGCGCTGCAAAGGCCGAAGCCTTCGAGCCCGACAGCAGCAGCACGCCGAAGTAGACAATGATTGGCGCAAGCACCGGCAGCAGCGAGGGCACGACCATCTCGCGGATCGCAGCCTTCGTCAGAAGGTCGACGGCGCGGCCGTAGTCCGGCCGTTCCGTGCCTTCCATAATGCCGGGCTTTTCGCGGAACTGCCGACGGACTTCCTCGACGATCGAGCCGGCTGCCCGGCCGACGGCGGTCATCGCGATGCCGCCGAAGAGGTAGGGGATGAGACCACCAAAGATAAGCCCCGCAACCACATAGGGGTTGGAGAGATCAAAGGAGATCTGGCCGACATCCGCGAAGTACGGATACTTGTCGCCATTGGCGGCAAAGTACCTGAGGTCGTTCGAATACGCCGCGAAAAGCACCAGCGCGCCGAGACCGGCGGAACCGATCGCATAACCCTTGGTGACCGCCTTGGTGGTGTTGCCGACGGCGTCGAGCGCATCGGTCGATTTACGCACTTCCGGCGGCAGATGCGACATCTCCGCGATGCCGCCGGCATTGTCGGTAACGGGCCCGAAGGCGTCCAGCGCCACGATCATGCCGGCAAGGCCGAGCATGGCGGTGACAGCGATGCCGGTGCCGAAGAGGCCGGCGAGCTGGTAGGTGGAAATGATGCCGCCAACGATGACGATCGCCGGCAGCGCCGTCGATTCCAGCGAGACGGCGAGACCCTGGATAACGTTGGTGCCGTGGCCGGTAACCGAAGCCTGGGCGATGGAATTTACCGGCCGCTTGTTGGTGCCGGTATAGTATTCCGTGATCACCACGATCAGGGCCGTGACAACAAGGCCGACTATGCCGCAGATGAACAGGTTCCAGCCGGTGATGTCCTTGCCGTCGACGGTGCCGATCGTGCCCCATCCGATCGTGAAGGACGTGGCTGCGCCGAGACCGAGGACCGACAACACGCCGGTAACGATCAGGCCCTTGTAGAGGGCGCCCATGATCGAATTGTTGGCACCGAGCTTGACGAAAAAGGTGCCGACGATCGAGGTAATGATGCAGGCTGCGCAGATTGCCAGCGGATAGACCATGACCGTGGCGAGCACCGGCGTGCCGGCAAAGAAAATGGAGGCGAGCACCATGGTTGCGACGATGGAGACGGCGTAGGTCTCGAACAGGTCGGCCGCCATGCCGGCGCAATCGCCGACATTGTCGCCGACGTTGTCGGCAATGGTCGCCGGATTGCGCGGGTCATCCTCCGGAATGCCGGCCTCGACTTTGCCGACGAGGTCACCGCCGACGTCCGCGCCCTTGGTGAAGATGCCGCCGCCGAGGCGGGCGAAGATCGAAATCAGCGAAGCGCCGAAGCCGAGCGATACCAGGGCGTCGATGACTTCGCGCGCGGCGGGTTCATGCCCGAGCCCGGCCGTGAGGACGACGTAGTAGACGGAGACGCCAAGCAACGCCAGGCCCGCAACGAGAAGGCCGGTGATCGCGCCGGATTTAAAAGCGATATCGAGGCCGGAGGCAAGGCTGACAGAGGCCGCCTGGGCAGTGCGGACATTTGCCCGAACCGAAACATGCATGCCGATGAAGCCCGCAGCACCCGAAAGGATCGCACCGATCAGAAAGCCGAAAGCAGCGGCGGGAGAAAGAAGAATCCAAGCGGCGATGAATACGACGACGCCGACGATGGCAATGGTCTTGTATTGACGCGTGAGATAGGCCTGCGCCCCTTCACGAATGTAGCCTGCGATTTCTTGCATGCGGGCGTTCCCCTGGTCGGCGGCCAGCACCGACTGTGTTGCCCAGATGGCATAAGCCACCGCGAGCAACCCGCATGCGATAACGCCCAACAAAATGGTCATTTCGCATTACCCTCCGTTACAACCCGCGGACTCACTCCCGGCCGCAGGCCCCTCAAAACCGCGAATCACGCGCCACCTCCTCAAGCAGCACCCCCCGCGGCGCGGCCAGAGTGCGGTTGCAACGGGAGATCGTCAAGCCCCGGAAAACGCCACCGAGACGGCGTTCCGACGGCTTCGGATTTGAGCAGGAAGAGGTTTAAACGGCAGTGCTTCGCGGCGTCCGCTTCAGCAGCAGGAGGAGCACGAGGCAGACGATGGTGACGGGCCACACGACAGCGTTCAGCATGTCCCAGCCGTAGGCCGTGAGCACCTTGCCCGAAGCGAACGACGACAGGGCCACGGTGGTGAACAGGATGATGTCGTGGAAGGCCTGCACCTTGTCGGCTTCCTGCGGACGGTAACTGCTGGCGACGATCGCCGTCGAACCGATGAAGCCGAAATTCCAGCCGAGGCCGAGCAGCACCAGGGCGCCCCAGAAGTTCCAGAGTTCGATGCCCATATGCGCAACCGCGGCACAGGCCATCAACAGAAGCAGGCCGCAGCCGACAATGCGCTCGGCACCGAAGCGGCTGATCAGCCAGCCGGTGACGAAGCTCGGGGCAAACATCGCCAATACGTGCCACTGGATACCGAGTGTCGCAAGCTCGGTGGAAAAGCCGCAGCCCACCACCATGGCGACCGGCGCGCCGGTCATCATGAAGGTCATCAGCGCGTAACTCGAAATGCCGCACACCATGCCGGTGGCAAAGCGCTGGCTACGCACGATTGCGCCGAGCGGGCGCACCGCCTGATCATGGTGGTCGCTGATCATCGCGCCCGGCTCAGGCAGACGCAGCGGCGCAAAGAAAAGGGCCGCGACCAGGCAAACGGGGATCAGTACGACGAAGGCCCCGGCAAAGGCGACCGGAGCGAAAAGGTCACCGGCAAAGATGACGATCTGGGGGCCGAGAACCGCCGAGACGATGCCGCCGCCAAGGATCAATGAGATCGCCTTGGGCTTGTAGTACGAGGGGGAGGCATCGGCCGCCGCAAAGCGCAGCTTTTGCGTGAAGCCGTTCGACGAGCCGAGCATCGCGAGGGCGAAAGCGAAAAGCCAGAAGCTCTCACGAAAGAGAGCAACTGCGGCAAGGGCCGCACCAACGGCGGCGATGCCCGTCCCGGTGATGAATGCACTGCGCCGTCCGATGACGCGCGAAAGCATTGCCACCAGAACAACGCCGAGCGCCATGCCGACGTTGAAGGCGGTGAGCGGTGCGGTCGCCAGTGACTTGTCGTTTGCCAGCAACTGATAGCCGGCGACACCACCAATGGAAAAGCATATCGGCCCGACGACGCCGAGCATGGCCTGCGCGGCGGTCAGATGAAAAACGTTGCGGCGTGCTTCACGAAGGGCGCCGCCCATGTCATCCGCCGCAGCCGCCACCATGATCTCTATTTCCTCGCTTCGCCACGAACTTGCTTGGCGATGCGGTCGAGAACAGCGTTGACCAGCTTAGGCTCGTCATCGCTGAAGAAGGCCTTGGCGATCTCGACATATTCGGTGACGATTACCGGAACCGGCACGTCCTTGCGCTCGAGCATCTCGAAGGTGCCGGCACGCAGGATGGCACGCACCGTCGAATCGAGGCGCGACAGCGCCCAGTCGTCCTGAAGAGCTGCGCCGATCAACGGATCGAGCTTGCGCTGATCGCGCACGACGCCGGCAACGATCGAGCGGAACCAGGAGGCATCAGCCTTCAGATAGGTGTCGCCATCGACGTCCTGGCCGAGACGGTGAGCCTCGTACTCGGCAACCACTTCGAGCACGCCGCTGCCGCCGATATCCATCTGATAGAGCGCCTGCACCGCGGCGAGGCGCGCGGCACCGCGCTGGTTGACTTGCTTCAGCGGTTGATCCGAGGGTGTCTTCGTCACTTTTCCGTGCCCAGTTTCTTCTTCAATTCGATCATGGTGAGCGCCGCGCGCGCGGCAAACCCACCCTTGTCACCTTCCGACCGGCGGGCGCGTGCCCAAGCCTGATCGTCATTCTCAACCGTCAGAATGCCATTGCCGATCGCGAGGCTCTCGCTGACGGCAAGATCCATGATCGCGCGCGAGGATTCGTTTGCGACGATATCAAAATGGTAGGTCTCGCCACGGATGACCATACCGAGCGCGACGAAGCCATCATACTCCGTACCGCCCTCGTCCGCACCGTCAAGCGCCATGGCAATCGCCGGCGGGATTTCGAGCGCACCCGGAACCGTTACGATATCATAGGTCGCCCCGGCGGCGTCCAGCGCATGCTTGGCGCCGTCGAGCAGAGCGTCGGCCATATCGTCATAGAAGCGAGCTTCCACAATCAGGATGTGGGCAGCCGTGGTCTTCGCCATGGATCACCTGTCTTTGAGAGTTCTGCGCCGGATGCGACCGGCTGAGGCGGCGGTCAAACCATGCCCGGCGCCGAATGGCAAGCAAATTCCGCCACGGCCGGCCTTTTGCCGCGTCCGCCGGCCTGGTGACGACCGGCGGCGGGGCGCCCGGCCAAGGTCGCAAATCACCCTACAGCGCGTCGCCGTCTTCAAGAGATCGACGACGTGAACTATGCCGGGTTAGACGTGCAGACGCCGCAGCATGAAACCAGCGCGCGACAGCGCCTTGATGTTTTCGCCATTGAATTGCAACATCAGGATGTATTCAATTAGCCATCGACGCGAATTTTAGCCATCGTAGGTTGACGATTGGGCGAACGCGCGACACGGATAGGAACGCATAGGCGTTGCGGGAGAACGGCAGCGCCAGGGAGGAACATGTGACCGACACGAGAAAACCGATCGTCAACCCCGATAAACTCGAACTCGACCACTGGACAAAAGGCTCCTTCTTCGAATCGCGTGACGCCTCGTTTGGCGCTCTGCTCGGCCTCAAGAATCTCGGAATAGGTTATGGCGAAGTACCACCGGGAAAGTCTGGCTGCCCCTTTCACAACCACCATGTCGAGGAAGAACTCTTCATCATCCTTGAAGGCGAAGGCACGTATCGCTTCGGCAGCGAGCGCCATGCGGTCGGGCCGGGCGATATTCTTGGCGCACCTGCAGGCGGGCCGGAAACCGCACATCACCTGATCAACACCGGCACGGTTCCGCTCAAGTATCTTTCGATCTCGACCATGGCGGCCACCGAGATCTGCGAGTACCCGGACTCCGGCAAGTTCCTCGCCAAGACGCGCGGTGCTGACGGCGAGAGGCGATTCCGCTTCATCGGCCGGCCGGACAGCGCTGTCGACTACTGGGACGGCGAGCCCGGCGCCTGACTTCACCACAGTATAGGATCGAATATGCATAGCGTGCCTATCATCGAGACAGACCGCCTCATCCTGCGCCCGTATCGTCGTGACGATTTCCCCTCCTATGTCTCGCTGTTTGGCGACGCCGAGGTGATCCGCTATGTGGGAGGGGTGCCTTTTACGCGCGAACAATCCTGGACGCGATTCCTGCGTCAGGTCGGCATGTGGCATTATTTCGGCTTCGGCTTCTTTGCCATTCAGGATCGGGAAACGGGGGCCTTCCTCGGCGAAGCCGGCTTTCACGACGTTCACCGTGCCATTACGCCCTCGCTTGAAGGCACGATGGAGACGGGGTGGGCGCTGTCGCCGAAGGCGCACGGCCAAGGACTTGCGACCGAGGCTGTCAGCGCAGCGCTCAAATGGGCCGATCACCAATTCCCGATGCTGCGAAAGACCTGCATCATCGACGTCGGAAACCGCGCCTCCATCCGGGTCGCCGAGAAGCACGGCTTCAAGGAATTCTGGCGGACGACCTATCACGGCAACCACGTGATCATGTTCGAGCGCCACCAGAAGGCAACGGCTGCAACGACGACGACGACCAAGATGCGCGCGCACGCCGGAACATGAACAATTTTTAATTGTTTTCCAGACCTTTACGCCATGGAAACGGCCACATTCCAGCCCAGTTTCCTAGGCGTTGGCACGGCGCAACCTTCCCAGGACGAGAGCAAACGCCGCCCAATTAGTCGAAACAGTCCAGCGCTATTTGTTGCGGGGGAAGCCCTTCCGCAAACGAACCCTGCTGGCCGCTGTGATCCGCGAGTGACCGGCCCGCGCGGCCCAAATGGGTGCCGCGTTCGGGTACCTGGCTGCTGCCATCACAGCCATCAAAGGAGCATGACCATGAACCGCATTGCCAAGCTTTCCGTCATCGCTGCCCTCTCCGCCCTGTCTTTCGGCGGCATCTCGTACGCAGCGAGCGCTGCCATGAACTGGCCGGCTGAAATCGACCAGACGGTCCGTGACTTCAAGGGCGACCACTTCACGGTCGTTGACGTCGACACGCTCAAGGAATCGAGCCAGACGCGCATATGGATCAACGAAGCCACGCCTCAGCAACTCTCGTCCCTGCACGCCGCGGTGAACGCCAACAAGTCATTGGCGGCCAAGCTGAAGGCCCAGAACGTCGAAATGAACAACATCGCCGGCGCCGAGCAGGCAGCCGATGGCAGCCTGACCTTCTATCTGCGCTGACCGCGACGAACCTCCGAGGTTACGAGCCGCCCCCAAAAGCCGGGGGCGGTTCACGTTTCAGAGTTGCGCGACGGAAGCTCTACTCAGGTTTCGGCGCCGGGAACTCGGCGAGGCGAGCCGCGTAGCGGGCCATGGTGTCAACCTCGAAGTTCACGAAATCGCCTGCCTTGCGTTCACCCCAAGTGGTGACCTCCAGCGAATGGCGGATCAGGAGCACGTCGAATTCAGCGCCATCGACCTTGTTGACGGTCAATGACGTGCCGTCGAGGGCGACCGACCCCTTGGGCGCGACAAATTTTGCCAGATGCTCCGGCGCTCGCAGGCGAAAGCGCACGGCATCGCCTTCCGGCTCTATCGAGAGGATCTCGGCCCTGTCATCGACATGGCCCGACACCAAGTGGCCACCGAGTTCATCGCCGATCTTCAGCGACCGCTCGAGATTGATTCGCGAGCCTTTCTTCCAGGTCGCAATCGTCGTCAGGCGCAACGCTTCTTCCCAGGCCTCGACCTCGAACCAGCGCTCAATGCTGCCCTGGTCCGGCAAAGCAGTCACCGTCAGACACACCCCCGAATGGGCAATGGAGGCGCCCATGTCGATTGTCTTTGGATCGTAACTCGTGGCGACACGCAGCTTGATGCCTTCCTTCAGCGGGGTCACGGAATCGATCGTGCCAATGTCGGTAACAATGCCTGTGAACATCAGTTCTCTCTTTCGTATTCCTCGAACAGATCGTCGCCGTAACGCGCTTCGGCAACACGTGCGAAGCCTGATGGTACGGACTTCCGGTCAAATGGGGATGCAATACCGTTTTCGCCAATCGTCACGGGCCCCGTGTAGAGCTGGATGCGGTCGATGAGACCTGCGTCGAGGAAGGCACGGGCCGCGACTGCCCCGCCTTCGACCATGAGGGAGGAGATGCCGCGCGAGGCAAGTGCGACCAGGAGATCAGCGATCGAGCCGGCTTCGAGTACCTCGACCCCGGCGGCCTCCAGGGCGGCCTTGCGGGCGGCCACACTGTCGTCTGCACCGGCCTCCATCTCGCCCGATCCACCGCCGGAAACCACGATCACCGGCACGTCTCGCGCCGTCCGCACCAGCTTCGACGTCAGCGGCAGATCGAGACGGCGATCAAGAACGATGCGCACCGGCGAGCGCCCTTCGAGGCCCGGCAGGCGCACCGTCAGCTCCGGATCATCGGCCGTCGCGGTGCCGATCCCGACCAGGATCGCGTCTGTTTCAGACCGCAGCATCTGTACCTGCCCACGCGAGATCGGACCCGTGATGCGCACCTGCCCCTCCCCCTTGCGGCCGATCATGCCGTCGGCAGAAACCGCAAGCTTGAGAGTCACATAGGAGCGCCGGCTTACCTGGCGCATGAGATAGGCTTCGAGCGCGTGGTGGCCTTCTTCAGCCAGAACGCCGATATCGACGGTGATGCCGGCATCGCGCAGGCGCACGACGCCACGTCCGGCGACACGCTCATCCGGATCGAGGATCGAGATTACAACGCGGGCAACGCCGGAGGCGACCAGCGCATCGGCGCAAGGCGGCGTCTTGCCATGATGCGAACAGGGTTCCAGCGTCACATAGGCCGTCGCGCCCCTCGCCTTCTCGCCGGCCTCGGCGAGCGCCTGGGTTTCGGCATGCGGCCGGCCGCTTCGCGCTGTCACGGCACGACCGACGATGACGCCGTCCTTGACAATCAGGCAAGCGACCGAAGGGTTGGTGGATGTCTGGCCGAGATGGTGCCGCGCCAGCCTCAGCGCCGCGGCCATGAACCTTTCGTCTTCACGGTTGGGCGCTGTCATGGCTCTTTCCAGCGTGTTGTCTACTCGCCGGGATCGCGCGCGATCTTGGCGCTGATCTCGGTAATGACCTTCTCGAAATCCTCGGCATGCGAGAAGTCGCGGTAAACCGAAGCGTAGCGCACGAACGCCACGTCATCGAGGCTCTTCAGCGCTTCCAGCACCTGGAGGCCGATTTCTTCCGATGGGATCTCCGTTTCACCGGAGCTTTCCAGCCTGCGGACGATGCCGGAGACCGCCCGCTCGATGCGGTCGCGATCGACCGGGCGCTTCCTGAGTGCGATCTCAAAGGAGCGCAAGAGCTTGTCCCGGTCGAAAGGAACCTTCCGACCGGTCTTCTTGATGATCATCAGTTCACGCAACTGCACCCGTTCGAAGGTCGTGAAACGACCTCCGCAATCCGGACAAATCCGGCGGCGGCGAATGGCGTTCCCGTCCTCTGCAGGACGGGAATCCTTCACCTGACTGTCTTCAGAACCGCAATAGGGGCAGCGCATGAGCGACCGATCACATGTAGCCGTACATCGGGAAACGGTCGGTCAGCTTGACGACCTTTTCGCGAACGCCGGCTTCGACGGCCGCATTGCCTTCGTCGGAGTTGGCGACCTTCAGACCATCAAGAACCTCGACGATCAGCTCGCCGATCTCCTTGAACTCGGCTTCCTTGAAGCCGCGGGTCGTGCCGGCAGGCGTGCCGAGGCGGACGCCAGAAGTCACGAACGGCTTCTCGGGATCGAACGGAATGCCGTTCTTGTTGCAGGTGATGAAGGCACGGCCAAGTGCGGCTTCGGCGCGCTTGCCGGTTGCGTTCTTCTTGCGCAGGTCGACGAGCATCAGGTGGTTGTCGGTGCCGCCCGATACGATGTCGAGGCCGTTGGCCTTCAGCGTGTCGGAGAGCGTGCGGGCGTTCTTGACGATCTGGGCCGCGTAGTCCTTGAACGACGGGTGCAGCGCTTCGCCGAGAGCGACAGCCTTGGCGGCGATGACGTGCATCAGCGGGCCGCCCTGGAGGCCCGGGAAGACCGCCGAGTTGATCTTCTTGGCGACGTCCTCGTCGTTGGTGAGAACCATGCCGCCGCGCGGGCCGCGCAGCGACTTGTGCGTCGTCGTGGTGGCGACGTGGCAATGCGGGAACGGCGACGGATGCTGGCCACCGGCAACGAGACCGGCGATGTGGGCCATGTCGACCATCAGCCAGGCGCCGATTTCGTCGGCGATCTCGCGGAAGCGCTTCCAGTCCCAGATGCGCGAATAGGCGGTGCCGCCGGCGATGATCAGCTTCGGCTTGTGCTTGCGCGCCTTTTCGGCCACGTCGTCCATGTCGAGCAGGTGATCGTCTTCACGCACGCCGTAGGACACGACGTTGAACCACTTGCCGGACATGTTGACCGGCGAGCCGTGCGTCAGGTGACCGCCCGAGTTGAGGTCGAGCCCCATGAAGGTGTCGCCCGGCTGCAGGAGCGCCAGGAACACCGCCTGGTTCATCTGCGAACCGGAGTTCGGCTGAACGTTGGCGAAGTTGACGCCGAAGAGCTTCTTGGCGCGTTCGATCGCCAATTCCTCGGCGATGTCGACGAACTGGCAGCCGCCGTAATAGCGCTTGCCGGGATAACCCTCGGCATACTTGTTGGTCATGATCGAGCCCTGGGCTTCGAGCACGGCGCGGGAAACGATGTTCTCGGAGGCGATCAGCTCGATCTCGTGGCGCTGACGACCCAGCTCCTTCTCGATCGCACCAAAGATGTCCGGATCGCTGTCGGCCAGAGAGCGGGTGAAGAAGGCGTCATTGGTCTGTTCAGGCATCGGCGCGAGGCTCCTCTCAAGGGTGGCAGTTCTTTAGCTTCCTCGCACGACGAGAGCAATATCCGCTGTGCGGTTTGCGTCATTTCCCCCATCTGTCGCGCCGAAATATCGCGGGCTCCGCCCACGAAAAAGCCGCGCTCTCGGGGAAAGCGCGGCTCATCAATCTCGTGTCGCAAATTTGCTTATTGCGGCAGGGCGTCCTGCTCGACCGAACCAACCGGTTGCTCGACGCCATAAGGCGACTGGAGTGCCAGCTCGGTGGCACCGTCGCGCTGGTAGATATCGTCGCGGAACTGCACCACGCCATCCTTTGCGGACCAGGCGGTAATGTAGGTGAAGAACACGGGAACTTCCTCGGCGAGCGTGATCGGCGTGTTGACGCCGGTCTTGATGGTCGCCTCGATCTGCTGGCGCGACCAGCCGGCCGTATCCTTAAGCAACCACGTCGACAGATCGCGCACGTTCTGCACGCGAACGCAGCCGGAAGACTCGAAACGCATCAGCTTGTTGAACAGGCCCTGCTGGGGCGTGTCGTGCATGTAGACCTGATGCTCGTTGTGGAAGTTGATCTTCGTCGACGACATCGCGTTGATCTTGCCCGGGTCCTGACGGAACATCAGGTTCGGCGCCTTCTCCGCGTTCCAGTCGACGGTTTCCGGAGACACTTCGCCGCCGTTGCCATCGAACAGGCGGATCGAGTTGCGCGCCAGATAGGTCGGATCCTTGCGCATCAGCGGCATGATATCCTTCTGGATGATCGAGCGCGGCGCAGTCCAATAGGGGTTGAGGATGACCTCGTAGATCTTCGAGTTGAGGATCGGCGACTGACGATCGATCTTGCCGACGATTGCCGTGTGGCGCAGAGCCACGCGGCCGTTCTCCACGGCCTCGATGTATGCGGCCGGGATGTTGACCATCACATAGCGACGGCCGAGATCGCCGGACATCGACTGCAAACGAACAAGGTTGGTCTGAAGCTGGCCGAGACGGGTGTTGGCGTCGACATTGATCGCCTTCAGCGTGTATTCGCCGATGACGCCATCGGCCGGCAGGCCGTGGCGCGCCTGGAAGCGCTTGACCGCACCCTCGACATAGGAATCGAAAGACGAGGAAACGCCGGCCGACTGCGGCAGGTCGCCGGAGACCATCAGACGCTGGCGAAGCTGCTGCACCGAGGGGTCGGTCACACCAAGCTCGAGCTTGACGCTGGTCTGGACCATCGGCCAGCCGCCTTGCGACACGATGTTCTGGTAGTCGAAGATCGCCTGCTGGACGTGCGCGATCGTCTCCGGGCCGAAGACCGGCGTGTTGGAGACAACCGCCGTCGCGGTCCGCGAGGCCTTGGCGTCATACTGATCGTCCCAGGAACCACGGCGCGGCGAATTGATGATCTCGTTCAGGGCGTCCTGTGCGCTTGCGGCACCGGCGACTGCCACGGCGCCGAAGGTCGCAGCCGAGCGCAGAAAGGCGCGGCGCGAGAATGCATCAATTCCATTCTTTTTCGACATATTCCTACCATCCCAATGCGTTGGCACGCGCCCTATGCGCTGGCACGCACGTTGCCGCAGCCCTAACACGATCGTGGTTAACAAAGGTCAACCAACGAGCCACCCTGCCCTCACATGATTTCACGATACCACGAGTGAGGACCCTCTTTCGGCAGGCGAAACGCGAAACGAATCCACACTGAAAAACACGCGTGGCCGCACCTACCGCATGTCGTCGTCGCTGTCACAGCAATATGGCCAATTCGTGTCTCGGAGCGTTCGACGGGAGGAATGGCACGCCTTTTGCTTTTCGCTTCCGGCGATAGGTGCCGCGCCAGACTGCAGGTCGCAACATTCTGATTCTTTGTAACTTCTCGCTTCGAAAGCCAACCGGACAAACGATTGGCGCGGGGAAACAGTGCGGCTTTTCGGCAACAGCGAAAGGACCGACAAACGGCAAAGGCCGGACACGCAGGGATTGCGCCCGACCCTTGACTGGAGGTTTTTGCCTGGATCAGAGGCGGTACATGATCGAGTCGTTCCAGAAGCGGTCGAGGCGCTGCAGGAGCTTGTTCATTTGGGTGAACTCGTCCGAACCGATGCCGCCGACCTTCTGGATCGAGCCGATGTGGCGCTCGTAGAGCTTGGCGACGGTTTCAGCGATGTCCTGGCCGTCTTCCGTCAGGCTGATGCGGACCGAACGACGGTCGACGCGGGAGCGCTGGTGGTTGATCAGGCCGAGGTCTACGAGTTTCTTGACGTTGTAGGAGACGTTCGAGCCGAGGTAGTAACCGCGGGAACGAAGCTCGCCGGCGGTCAGTTCCGAGTTGCCGATATTGAAGAGCAACAGGGCCTGGACGGCGTTGACGTCGCTGCGGCCTTCGCGGTCGAATTCGTCCTTGATGACGTCGAGCAGACGGCGGTGCAGGCGCTCGACGAGGTGGAGGGATTCCATATAGAGACCGCGGATGGTTTCTTCCTGGGGGTCTCGCGGCTGAGCCGCCTGCGGCTTCATCTTGGTGTTCATTTGACTGCCTCACTGTTTTGTTTGGCGGTGTCTGTTTGTCTTCCCGCCTTGAGTGAGACCCTATCGAATACGTCTAAAATTCTACTTAAACCGCAGCCTTAACAAGAGCTTGCCATTTGGCGACCCTGTCTCAGGGTGAATCAACTCTTACCTGCTTGGCCAGCCGCCAGCGCTGATAGAAGAGTGCAGCGCGGAAAAGCACGAAGGTGACGGCGACGGCCGCATGCAGGACGACCAGCAACGGACGAGCGCCGAAACTGGCCGGGTAGAACTCGTGCATGGCGATCTCGATCGCCGCCGCGACCACCCAGACCACCGGCCCCCAGGAGACAAGCAACCAGAGGCCAAGAGCCGCCACCGGATAGACGACGGCAAGCGCGGTTGCGGCCGCGCGCCATTCCGGCGTCAGCAAATCGAACCGACCGGCGCCGCCATGGGAAAAGCCGATGAGCATGGCCCAGTAGTTGAGCGCGAACCAGATGCACGAGGCGGAGACCAGACGCAGGAAGAGACCGAAGAGGATTTCGGTCAGCGACGGTTTCGGCACGTGGGCAGAATCAGGAAGCATGGCCGGCAAGATAGGGCGGGTCTTCGTCATCCGCCAGCGGGATCGCGGCACCCCTTCCCCTGCCAATGCGCTTGAAGAGAAGAAATGCCGCAGGCTGGCCGCCGGGCGCGCAGTTTCCAAGCGCGGGCGCGCCATGATAAAGCGCATGGCCATAGACGATATCAGCGGAAAGGCGCGGCGCGATGAACGACAGGACAAATCTTGTGGACAGGATCACCGGCCACCGCCGCATGCGCCGCAACCGCAAGGCCGACTGGACGCGGCGGCTGGTGCAGGAAAACCGCCTGACGGTCGACGACCTGATCTGGCCGATCTTCATCGTGCCGGGCAGCAACATCGTGCAGCCGATCGATGCCATGCCCGGCGTCAACCGCATGAGCATCGACAAGGCCGTGGAAGCGGTCAAGGAAGCGGCCGATCTCGGCATTCCGGCGATTGCCACCTTTCCGAATATCGAGATGTCGCTGCGCGACGAGACCGGTTCCAACAGCCTTGCCGCCGATAACCTGATCAACCAGGCGACGCGTGCCTTCAAGAAAGCCGTGCCCGAGATCGGGATCATCACCGACGTGGCGCTCGATCCTTTCACCAGCCACGGCCACGACGGCATTCTGCGCAATGGCGAGATCGTCAACGACGAGACGGTTGAGATGATCGCCAAGGCCGCCATCGCCCAGGCCGACGCCGGCTCCGACATCATCGCCCCCTCCGACATGATGGATGGTCGCATCGGTGCGATCCGCCAGGCGCTCGACGCCGCCGGGCACCAGAATGTCGGCATCATGTCCTATGCGACGAAATTTGCCTCCGGCTTCTATGGCCCCTATCGCGAGGCGATCGGCACGGGCGGCCTTTTGAAGGGCGACAAGAAGACTTATTACATCGACCCGGCCAACGGCACCGAGGCGATCCGCGATGCCGCCCTCGATGTGGAGGAAGGCGCCGACATGCTGATGGTCAAGCCAGGCCTGCCCTATCTCGACATCTGCTGGCGGATGAAGGAGGCCTTCGGCCTGCCGGTCTTCGCCTATCAGGTGTCCGGCGAATATTCGCAGGTGAAGGCGGCCGCTGCCAACGGCTGGATCGATGGCGAGAAGGTGATGCTGGAAACGCTGCTCGCCTTCAAGCGCGCCGGTTGCGACGGCATTCTCAGCTATTTCGCCGTCGAGGTGGCGCGCATCCTGGCAAAGGGCAGATAGAATCGGCAAGGCAGCCGGACCATGGATCCTTGTTTTGCAGGGCGTCTCATCCCATATCCAGCATGCAACCAAGCGAGGCTTAGACGGATGACCATGCACAACGAAGAACTGAGGCTGCCGAGCAATGACTGGCGCGCCTATCAGGGCGTGCTGTCACGACGCGTCTTCGCCTTCCTGCTCGATTACGCCATCATCGCGCTTCTCTGGATCCCGGCGGCGGTCGTCGTCTTTTTCCTCGGCATCCTGACACTCGGCCTCGGCTTCATGCTCTACCCGGCGCTCTTTGCGATCGTCGCCATGCTCTACTTCGGCATGACGGTCGGCGGCCGCGAACAGGCCTCGCCGGGCATGCGCATGATGGGGCTCGCCATTGCCCGCACCGACGGTCGCCCGATGGACTTCCTGACGGCGATCGTTCATCTCGTCATTTTCTGGATCGCCAACGCGCTCCTGACGCCGCTGGTTCTGTTGATTGGCCTCTTCACCGATCGCAGCCGCCTGCTGCACGATCTCCTGATCGGCACCGTCACGGTCCGCCGTGACATGTATTGATCGGAATTGGCGCAAGGAAGGACATCTGCGGTATTCCGCATGAATCCCGGTCTGCCTTACCTTCGCCGCCTATTGTGGGCAGTGCTAAAATAACGGGCCGGCGGAAGCGGAAGCTGCAAACGAGTGAGTTGACGTTTTCCATTCTTCCGCCATGCTATCGTCATGGACAACCGCGCGAAGAGTAACCTCCGCACTCGATGAACACACAGACCGCACCGTCTCCACAATTCTACCTGACTGCGCCGGCAGCCTGCCCTTATCTGCCGAACGAGATGGAGCGGAAAGTCTTCACCCACATGGTGGGCGAGCGCGCGCCGGAGCTCAACGATCTCCTGACCCAAGGCGGATTCCGCCGCTCGCAGAACATTGCCTATCGCCCGGCCTGCGAAACCTGTCGCGCCTGCATCTCGGTGCGAATCCTCGCCAACGAGTTCAAGCCCACCCGCTCCATGCGCCGCGTGCTTGCCACCAATCATGACGTGATCTCAGCAGAATATCCGGCTGAACCCTCAAGCGAACAGTACAACCTCTTCCGCCGCTACCTCGACCGGCGTCACCAGAAGGGCGGCATGTCCGACATGTCGGTGCTCGACTACGCCATGATGGTCGAAGATACACACGTGCATACGAAGATCATCGAGTATCGCCTGAGGGCCGAAGGTGACGGCATCAGCGAGAAGGCGCGCGGGCCGTTGATCGCCGCCGCGCTGACCGATCGCATGGGCGACGGGCTTTCGATGGTTTACTCCTTTTTCGATCCCGCACGGGAGGACCGCTCGCTCGGCACGTTCATGATTCTCGACCACATTCGCCGTGCCAGAGAGCGGGGCCTTCCCCATGTCTATCTCGGCTATTGGGTCAGGGGATCGCGGAAGATGGGGTACAAAACAAAGTTTTTGCCGCAAGAGCACCTTATGGCCCGCGGCTGGGAACGCTATGAAGGTGGAAACACTACCTTGGAAGCCGCTCCTACGAAAACGGGTTAGACATTGAGTTCCTCCTCTGATGCTGCGATGCACCGGCGCGGCCTTGCCATCACCGGCCTCGGCGGCCTTGCGCTGTCCTTCGACATTCCGCTGATCCGATCGGCGGGCGGCGATGTCTGGTCGCTGCTGGCGGTGCGCAGCCTGTCGACCTTCGTCATCGCGCTCGGCGCCTGGTTCGTGATCAATCGGATCCTCGGTCGGAAGATCTCGCTCATGCCCGGCAAGGCCGGCCTCGTCGTCGGCCTCTTCTACGGCATCAATTCCTGTACTTTCCTGCTCGCCGTCTTCAACACCTCGACGGCGAATGTGGTCTTCATTCTGGCCTTCACCTCGATGTTCGCGGCCATCCTCTCCTGGATTTTCCTCAAGGAGAGACCATCAAACGCCACGCTGACGACCATGCTGGTCATGGTGTTCGGCGTCGGACTGATCGTCCAGGATGGGCTGGAAAGCGGTCATCTCTTCGGTGACGCGATGGCGGCGTCCTCCGCCTTTCTGCTGGCAAGCGCGATCACCATCAGCCGCGCCAGCAAGCGCGACATGGCGCTGGTGCCACTGGTGACGGCGATCTTCCCGGCAGCGGTTGCGCTGCTGATGCTTCCGGCCGGTGGCTTCGCGATCGCGGCGCCCGGCTACATCCTCTTCAATGGGCTCGTCATGATCCCGCTTGCCTTCTTCTGCCTGGCGACGGGGCCGCGTTACCTGTCGGCACCGGAAGTGGGCATGTTCTATCTGCTCGAGACGATCCTCGCACCGATCTGGGTCTGGCTGGTTTTTTCAGAAACGCCTACGACGCAGACGCTGATCGGCGGCACGATCCTGATCTTCGCGCTGATCGGTCACTCGCTCTGGCAGATGCGCAACCGTTCGCTTCGAGCGGCCGCCCCCTGCGCCGAGTAACGGATCACTCGCTCAACGATCACCGCGTGGGCCGGACGGCCGCGGACGGCGCGGCTTCTGGTCGACGCGCCGGTCGTGCACCGAGGGCCGCTCAGATGCATGGTCCTTTCCAAGCGAAGCAAGACGGGGGTCCGGCATCTGGATCCGCATGGCCCAGAGCTCGCGGTTGGTGTTGATCCAGCTTGCGGCCTCATTCAGTGGCGCCGGGTGGCCAGTCAGGGCATCGCCATCGCGGCGCCGCAGGCGGGTGACGAGGCCGGCAGTCTCGAGAAGCGCGATGTGTGTTTCCAGGTCCTCGCCTGTGACCGAAACGGCCGTAGCCATATCTGCGACGCGCGCTTCGCCGGCAAAGAGGATCTCGAACATCCGGCGGCGAACCGGGCTTGCTAGCGCCAGCAGCACATCATCAAGGGCAGTGGTCTTCGGCATCGCTGTCATCCTATTGGACGCGCAGTGATCCATGATCGCCCCGCCGCTTACAAGCGCCGGCTCTTGCTCCGTTTCATTTGGATTTGCAATAGCTTAAAGCGCCGGGAAGCTGCGCCAAAACGGAACATCGGCCGCGCGATCCATCGACCGCACGGCTGACTTTTCCTGATCAGCCGCTGAACTTTCCGCTGCGCGGGAAGCCCTTCGGGACGACGCGGCCAGCCGACGCGCGGTCGCCCTGCCATTCGATCAGTTCGTCCTTGGTCTTGGTGAAGACGCGGCCGGCGCTGTCTTCCCAGACAAGGCCCTCGGCGATCGTGAAGCAGCGAATGTCGGAGACACCGCCATCCTTGTAGCGTTGCAGCCGCACACCCTTACCGCGCGCCATCTCGGGGATCTGGACAAGCGGGAAGACCAGCATCTTGCGGTTCTCGCCGACGACGGCAACGTGATCGCCCTTGATCGGCACAACCAGCTTGGCCTCATCGTCCGAAGCGACATTCATCACCTGCTTGCCCTTGCGGGTATTGGCAACGATATCGCTTTCGGTCACGACAAAGCCGTTGCCGGCAACCGAGGCAACAATAAGCTTACGCGCCGGGTCATGGACGAAGGCCGTCAAAACGTCCTGGTCGTTCTCCATGTCGACGATGATGCGCAGAGGCTCGCCGTGGCCGCGACCGCCCGGCAGCTTGTCGCCGCCGAGCGTGTAGACCTTGCCGCCGGTCGTGAAGACGAGGATCTTGTCGGTCGTCTGCGCCGGGAACGCCACCTTCAGCGCGTCGCCCTCCTTGAACTGGAGCGAGGACGTATCGGAGATGTGTCCCTTCAGAGCGCGAATCCAGCCCTTTTCCGAGATGACGACGGTGATCGGTTCCTTCTCGATCATCGCCTGCTGGATCGCTTCGACGTCAGCTTCCGGCGCGTCGGCGAAGGTGCTGCGGCGCTTGCCGATCTCGGTCGCCTTGGCGAATTTCTTTTTGACCTCACCGATCTCCCAGGCGACCGTCTGCCACTGCTTCTCGTCAGACGCGAGCAGCGCCTCGATCTCGGCTTTTTCCTTCGAGAGCGCGTCGAACTCGGTGCGGATCTCGAACTCTTCCAGCTTGCGCAAGGAGCGCAGGCGCATATTGAGGATCGATTCGGCCTGAAGGTCGGTGAGCGAGAACCGCTCCATCATGACAGACTTCGGCTCGTCTTCCTCGCGAATGATGCGAATGACTTCATCGATGTTCAGATAGGCGACCAGATAACCGCCGAGGATTTCGAGGCGGCGATCGATCGCGGCCAGGCGATGGCGCGAACGGCGCTGCAGCACCTCGCGGCGATGCGCCAGCCATTCCGACAGCACCTCATTGAGCGCCATGACCCTGGGCACGCGCCCCAGCGACAGCACGTTCATGTTGAGCGGGATGCGGCTTTCGAGCTCGGTGAGCTTGAACAGCGATTCCATCAGGATGCCGGCATCGACCGAGCGGCTCTTCGGCACGAGCACGATGCGGATGTCTTCCGCAGACTCGTCGCGAATGTCCTCAAGCAAGGGCAATTTTCGCGCAACCAGAAGCTCGGCGATCTTCTCGATCAGGCGCGACTTCTGCACCTGATACGGAATCTCGGTAACGACGATCTGGTAGCCACCGCGACCGAGGTCCTCCTGGGCCCAGCGCGCACGGACGCGGAAGCCACCGCGGCCGGTGCGGTAGGACTCAGCCATGCTTGCCCGGCTCTCGACGATCACGCCTCCGGTCGGGAAGTCGGGTCCTTCGATACCACCCTTCTGCGGGTTGGCCGGATCGTAAAGCAAGTCTTCAACGCTTGCGCCCGGATGACGGATGAGATGCAGCGCCGCGTCACACAGCTCATGGGCGTTGTGCGGCGGGATCGAGGTCGCCATGCCAACGGCGATGCCGGTCGCACCGTTCGCCAGCAGGTTCGGGAAGGCCCCGGGGAGCACGGTGGGCTCCTGGTCTTCCTCGTTGTAGGTCGGGCGGAAATCCACCGCGTCCTGATCGATCCCCTCAAGCAGCAACGAGCAGACGTCCGTCATCTTCGCTTCGGTGTATCGCATCGCCGCGGCGTTATCGCCATCGATGTTGCCGAAGTTACCCTGACCGTCGACCAGCGGGTATCGGATCGCAAATTCCTGCGACAGGCGCACAAGCGCATCATAGATCGACGCGTCGCCATGTGGGTGGAACTTACCCATGACGTCGCCGACGATGCGGGCGCACTTCTTGAACGACGAATTGGGCCTGAGCCCCATCTCGCTCATCGCGTGCACGATACGTCGGTGCACGGGCTTCAGCCCGTCGCGAACGTCCGGCAGTGCGCGGTGCATGATGGTCGACAAGGCATAGGCGAGGTAGCGCTCTTCCAGCGCCGCCTTGAGGTCAACCGGCTGAATGTTGTCGTCCCCGCCTGACGGGGGATTGAGGCTTTGTCCCATAGGTTCTTGCTAGCGCAACAGACCCGGAACAGCAAGGTTTTCAGGGCTTGCGCTTGTGGAGAACCCATTGCGCCGAGCAACCGGGCCGGAACCGTTCCGCTTGCCCCGGCGCAATGTTCGTGCAACGGTCGGGCGGCAATGCGTCGGTGGCGAGCGCTTGGTAACGTCCCGGAAAGCATGCTCGAGCCGGAACATGCGCCGTTTCGCCAAGCGAATATAATTTCGCCCTGTTTCGTATTAGCTTCGGCGTCAGTTGATTTGGACGATTTGCGAGGGGGGACTGCAAGACACGGACTGACCGACGGAAACAGGCAATTCCATGCCGCCGGCCCCACCGGATGTTGCCGCTCGAGCGCAGTAAATCCCTCTGCCGAGATAGACCAGATTGGCGACGCCCCATTCTTCGAAACAGCTACAATCTAAGATTTTCACGAAGGAACTCGATATGATGCACACGCGCAACATCCGCCTGATGATGGCGAGCGCCGCGCTCCTCACCCTCGCTAGCCCAGCCTTCGCGCTCGATGGCGCCGATCTGATGAAGAAGCTCGACGCAGCGACGAACGCGAACGGTACGTCGATCGCCTATGACAAGGCCGAGGTCGATGGCGACAAGGTCACGGTGACCGGGGTGAAGCTCAAGGTCGCAAGCCAGCCGGGCGAAGCGGTGGACCTGAAGATCGGGGACCTGACCTTCGAAGGCGTCGAGGAAACCGAGGGCGGCGGCTATTACGCCGAAACCGTGTCGTTCCCCGATGTCAATCTCAGCCAGGACGAAGGAAGCGTGTCGGTCAAGGACATCCTGCTCTCTGGCCTGACGATCCCTGCCAATGCGACTGGCGGAACGATCAACGACATTCTTCTTTATGAAAGCGCGAGCACCGGCCCCATCGCGGTCAGCTCCAAGGGCAAGGAAGTGTTCTCGCTCGAGAGCACCGAAGCCAATTTGGCGCGCCAGGAGAACGACGCCGGCTTTGACTTCGACGCAACGGCCTCCGGCATCAAGGCGGACCTTTCCTCGGTCGAAGATGCCAAGACGAAGGAAGCGATCGAGAAGCTCGGCCTGACCACGCTTGACGGTGCTCTGACGATGAAGGGCAGCTGGGAAGTCGAGAGCGGCAATGTTGCTCTGGAAGAATATGCCGTCGACTTCAAGAATGTCGGCCGGCTGAACTTCGCCCTCGACATTTCCGGCTACACGCTCGCTTTCGTCAAGTCGATGCAGGAAGCGATGAAGGCTGCCGAGGCCAACCCGAACAAGGAAGAAGCCAACCAGGCCATGGGTCTCGCCATGATGGGCCTGATGCAGCAACTGACCTTCAACAGCGCCGAAATCCGCTTCGACGACGCATCCATCACCAAGAAGGCGCTCGATTACGCCGGCTCGCAGCAGGGTGTCTCGGGTGATCAGATGGCGCAGTCGCTGAAGGGCCTGGTGCCGATGATGATGGCGCAACTCAACGTGCCGGAACTGCAGAACCAGGTGTCGGCCGCGGTCAATGCCTATCTCGATGGCCCGAAGAGCCTGACGATCAGCGCCGCGCCGGAAAAGCCCGTGCCGTTCCCGATGATCATGGGCGCCGCGATGGGCGCACCAAACACGATCCCCTCGGTGCTCGGCGTCAAGGTGACGGCGAACGATTGATCCTTCTTGGCGCTGGCCCCGACCCTCAATCGGTCGCGAGCCGGCCCAGGAAGTACATTACGAAGACATTTTTGCGCGCCTGTCCGGGCGCGCAAAGCTTATCGAGACGGATCGCGGCCAAAGCGGTCATACGCCGCCGCCATCGCCAATCGTTCATTCGAGAAAATTTTCTCCCGGGGCCGATGGCGCTTTTCTTGAAAATCGGGCATGTCCCAATTGAAGCGGCGAGAACATCCGCCGACAGCGAAGGCGAGTAACTTGCGGCGCGCAGAACAATACACGTTTGCAGACATAACAAGCTGAAATTTCAATAAAAACCCGATAGCCCTCTTTTCTCACGGCAGATCGAACATAAATGCTCGCCTGGCTCCAGCAATCCGTCAATTTCAAAGAAGAACTGCTGGAGGGGAAGTTCGCTCCCGTCCGGGCTGACTATTACTCCGGGCCACCGGGAAATCCGTTGCGACTCCTGCTGCAGGCACGCACCGATTTGATGTCGATCTGGCGCGCCAGCGATTTTACCGAAAAGGTCTCGCAAATCCGGCTGCTCGGCCGGCAGGTGATCCTTGTCAACTCCCCCGACCTGATCCGCCAGGTCGTCGTCAAGCGCCACGAAAACTTCGAGCGCAAGAGCCCGCAGATGCGCCGGGCGCTGGAGTTTCTCCTGGGCGACGGGCTGTTCATCTCCGACGGCGAGACCTGGAAACAGCGACGGCCGCTCGTTGCTGACATTGTCCACGCCAAGAGGGTACCGGCCTTCGGCCCGGTCATGGAGAAGACGACCAGCGAACTCGTCGAGCGCTGGAACCAGATGCCCGATGGTGCGGAGGTCAACGCCCTGCACGAAATGGCAGGGCTGACGGCCGAGATCATCGCGCGCAGCGTGTTCGGCAACCAGCTCGGCGACGATAGCGCGGCTGCGGTCACCGACGGTTTCACCAGCTACCAATCGCTGGTCGATTCCATCAACATCGGCTACTTCCTCGGCTTCAACGACGGCTTGCCAGTGCTGCGCACGCCGAGCCTGCGTCGCTCGGTCAAGCGCATCCACGGGATCATCGACAAGGTAGTGGAGGATCACCTTGCCGGACGCGGCGACCACAATTCGATGGTCGAGCTGCTCATTCGGCGTCAGCAGAGAAATCCGGAACTGAAGCTGGATGTCGTTGCCTTGCGCAACGAAGCCGCGACCATTTTCATGGCCGGCCACGAGACGACAGCCGCCACCCTCACCTGGACCTGGTATCTGCTGTCAAAAGCGGGATGGGTCGAAAAAGCCGTGCACGACGAGATCGCGCGTGTCTGCGGCGATCGCACGCCGACGATCGACGACGTGCCGCAACTCGAATGGTGCCGGGCCGTCATCGAGGAAACGCTGCGCCTGTATCCGCCGGTTCCGATCCTCGCCAGACAAACGCGTGAGGCGGACACGATCGGTGACATCGCCGCCGAGCCGGGCTCACTGATCCTGATCGTTCCGTGGCTTCTGCATCGGACGGCCAGCCTTTTCGAAGACCCGCACCATTTCCACCCGGAGCGCTTCACGGAAGGCCGCCGTCCGACGCCCTACAGCTTCATTCCCTTTGCCAGCGGTCCGCGCGTTTGCCCAGGCCTTCATTTCGGCCTGACGGAAGCCATTCTCTGCCTGGCAATCATTGCCCAGCGCTACCGGGTTCGCCTTCGCAAGCACCATGCGGTCGGGCCGATCTGCCGCCTGACCCTCAGGCCGAAGGACGGACTTCCGGTTACCCTGCACAAGCGGGAGAGCTCGACACATGGCGCCAGCTGACCCGCACCTGCGGCAACCGATTACCAAACGCAAGGCCTGGACTTTCGCCGAGCCGGGAGCTCCCGGTCTGGCGGACGCACTGGCAGGTGGCGATCGGCTGCAGGCGTTCTGGCGTTACTGGGTCATCGACAACCTGTGGAACCTTGCCAACCTGCTTGCCCATTTCGGCATGAAGCTTCTGCCGATGGATACCTGCTCGCGCCTGGGGGCAGCACTTGGCCTCTTTGTGGTGCCCCGTTTCCACAAGGTCGCCACGCGACGCGCCCGCGATACGATCCGGCATCTGCGCCCGGACCTCAGTCCTCAGGAGCAAGAGGCGCTGTTTCTCGCAAACTGTCAGGCCCAGGGTCGTCTGATGACGGAATTCTCCGTCGTCAACCGATTGCAGCAACGCCATGATCGGCTGCGGACCGATGGCCTCGCCCCGATCCGCGCGATTGCGAACAAGGGCCCGGTCATCCTCGTTGGCCTGCATCTCGGCAACTGGGAGGTCGGCACGATCGCGTTCCGCAACCTCGGCCTTCAGCCACACGCCTTCTACGTGCCTCCCAAGAGCCGGGCAAAGGCCTGGATCGCCAATCGGGTCCGCAGCAAGGCCGGCTTGCGATTTCTGCCGCCGGGCGTCGAGGGCATTCGGCCGGCGCTCAAGGTCCTGAAGAGCGGTGGCGTCGTCAGCATGTTCTGCGACGAGGGTTTTGGCGGCATGATCCGCGGGCCGTTCTTCGATCGCAAACCGCATCAGGAAGGCAACCTTGCGCTGGCGATCCGCCTAGCGCGCATGACGGGGGCGACGATCTGTCCGTGGTACGGCCTGCGCACCGAGGGCTTCCGCTTCGAATGCCAGGCACTCGAGCCCATCCGGTTGCCGGCCGAGGACCATCCCAATGCAAGGCTCCTGGACGACATGCTGCTCTTGAACAACGCGATCGAGCCCATCGTGCGCGCGCATCTCGACCAGTGGTACTTCCTCGACAATGCGCTTCGGCCTGAGTGATCCCTTCCGCGCTTTTTCGCCCCCAAGGCTCCCATGATATGATCAGCGCTTGATGCCGATCTCCCCTGGCCTATCTAGTCTGTACGGGGACCGCGGTCTCCGCATTCCTGACCGATAAAACGGGAGGAGAAGCTCATGGGACTGAAGCACGCGGATATTACCGCCATCCTTGGTCCGGTCGACGAGACGCTGATGGCCGAGTTGCTAGCGACGGGCGCGACGGCGGGCGAACTTGCAGAAGCAATCGCCTGGGTCAACAACGATGAAGCGCTGATCGGTGAGGGCCGCCACCTGCCCGCGGGACGCGTTGCAGCGTTGATCGATATCCTGACACCCGACAATGACGAGGAGCGTAGTTTCGAGATGTAGTCGACCTCGGTACTGTCCTGAGGCGATCGATTGCAGGCAAGGTTGCCCGGTGTTGGGCGACGGGCGCATGAAGCCAGGTGTTTCGTGTTGAGGGAGGTCAACAATGGCTGCCAAGGAAGTCAAGTTCAGTAGCGATGCCCGCGACCGGATGCTGCGCGGTGTCGACATATTGGCCGACGCGGTAAAGGTTACACTCGGTCCGAAAGGCCGCAACGTCGTCATCGAAAGGGCCTTCGGCGCGCCGCGCATCACCAAGGACGGCGTCTCGGTCGCCAAGGAGATCGAACTCGAAGACAAGTTCGAAAACATGGGCGCGCAGATGCTGCGAGAGGTGGCCTCACGCACCAGCGATGTCGCCGGCGACGGCACGACGACGGCCACCGTGCTGGCGCAAGCCATCGTCAAGGAAGGCGTCAAGGCAATCGCCTCGGGCATGAACCCGATGGATCTGAAACGCGGCATAGACCTTGCTGTCGATGCCGTCGTCGCGCAACTGAAGACCCATGCTCGCAAGATCTCCAACAACGACGAGATCGCTCAGGTCGGCACGATCTCTGCCAATGGAGATACGGAAATCGGGCGCTACCTGGCAAAGGCCATGGAACGTGTCGGCAATGAGGGGGTGATCACCGTCGAGGAAGCCAAAACCGCCGAGATCGAACTCGAAATCGTCGAGGGCATGCAGTTCGACCGCGGCTATCTCTCCCCCTATTTCGTCACCGACCAGGAGAAGATGCGGGTCGAGTTCGAGGACCCCTACATCCTGATCCACGAGAAAAAGCTTTCCAACCTGCAGGCGATGATCCCGATCCTCGAATCGGTGATCCAGGCAAGCCGGCCGCTTTTGATCATCGCCGAGGACGTGGAGGGCGAGGCACTCGCCACGCTCGTCGTCAACAAGCTACGCGGCGGCCTGAAGATTGCTGCTGTCAAAGCGCCGGGGTTCGGCGACCGGCGCAAGGCGATCCTTGAGGACATCGCGATCCTGACGGGCGGCACGGTCATCTCCGAGGACCTCGGTATCAAGCTCGAAAACGTGACACTTGACACCCTCGGCCGCGCCAAGAGGGTCATGGTCGAGAAGGAAAATACAACGATCGTCGACGGCGCAGGCGGCAAGCCGGATATCGAAGGACGCGTCAGCCAGATCAAGGCGCAGATCGAGGACACGACATCCGACTACGATCGGGAAAAGTTGCAGGAACGGCTTGCCAAGCTCGCCGGCGGCGTTGCTGTGATCCGCGTGGGCGGCTCGACCGAAGTCGAAGTCAAGGAGAAGAAGGATCGCGTCGACGATGCGCTGCATGCGACGCGGGCCGCAGTGGAGGAAGGGATACTGCCTGGCGGCGGCGTCGCGTTGCTCCGGGTCGTCCATGCGCTCGACGGGCTTAAGGCCGCCAATGACGATCAGCGCGTCGGCGTTGAAATCGTACGACGCGCGCTCGAGATGCCGGTGCGCCAGATCGCCGAGAACGCCGGCGCCGAAGGCTCGGTCATCGTCGGCAAACTTCGGGAAAATAGCGACTTCGCCCACGGCTGGAACGCCCAGACGGGTGAGTACGGCGATCTCTTCCGCATGGGCGTCATCGATCCCGTGAAGGTGGTGCGCGCCGCTCTGCAGGACGCGGCCTCCGTGGCGGGACTGCTGGTAACAACCGAGGCCATGGTCGCCGAGAAGGCAAAGAAGAACGGTCCCGCGCTGCCGACTGGCCCCGGCATGGACTTCTGACAGGTTCCGCGTCTCATTCTTTCAGGAAGAGGGCTGCCGGTGACGTGCGACCTCGCCGATCGCCAGTTCGGCGATCTGCAGGAGTTCCGTTTCGCTGGCGCCGTCCTGCGCCTGGACCGTCATACCCTGGAGGATCGCGCCGACGAAGCGCGCAAGCCCGGCGGCGTCCGTTTCCGCGCCCAGTTCCCCGTCAACGACGCCCTGCCTGAGACGATGCTCCAGCAGCGCCAGCGTCTCGCCGCGCAGGGCAGATACGTGCTTTGCGATCGCCTGGTTCTCGACGGCGCAGGTCAGCACCGCGGTTGAGATCATGCAGCCCTTCGGTCGGCCGGGGAGTGTGAATTCATGTGCCGAGGCACGCAGCATCTTGCCGATCACCTCGACCACATGCCCTTCGCTGGCGAGACTGCGGCCCGCCGCAGCCCCCTCCTCCTGCCGATACTGTTCAAGCGCCTCGCGATAAAGATCCGCCTTTGAGGTGAAGGCGGCATAGAGGCTTTGCGGCGTGATCCCCATGGCCGCGGTCAGATCGGCTATCGAGGCGCCCTCGTAGCCGAGCCGCCAGAAGGTCTCGCCGGCCGCGGCCAGAGCGACGTCACGATCGAACGCACGCGGTCGTCCACGGCGACGCGCAGAAGATTCTGCCGAATTGCTATTTTTCACAATGGTCACTCTAGAATTCTCGTAAGTCCTGGCGTATTCAGGAATGGTCATTGTGATTATAGAGGGATTTGTCCGATGAGTCTCCACCTGAAAGGCGCCGCACTGCTGGGCATGTTGCTCGCCGCTCCCGCATTTGCAGACGATCAAAGCGCATCGCTTCGTGCACGGCTCGACCCGGTGATTGACCGCGCGATCGCCGACAAGCGCATCGTCGGCACGGTGATCCTCGTCGCCCGCGACGGCGAACTGGTCTACGCCCGCGCCGCCGGGCAGGCCGACCGGGAGGCTGGCCGGGCGGAGAAGGAAGATGACATCTTCCGCTTCGCGTCCGTCACCAAGCCGTTCGTGACGGCCGCGGCCATGCGTCTCGTCGAAGAGGGGCGGATCACACTTGACGATCCGGTCAGCAAGTGGCTCCCGGATTTCCATCCGACGTTCGACGGCAAACCGGCGACGATCCTTGTTCGTCATCTGCTCAACCATACGGCGGGGCTTGAATACGGCTTCTTCCAATCGCCTGGCGGCTCCTATGCCAAGGCCGGCGTCTCCGACGGTCTTGATCTCACCGATATCTCGCTCGACGAGAACCTGAAGCGTCTCGCCAGTGTTCCGCTCGCCTCCGAACCGGGCAAGACCTTTCGCTATTCGCTGGCGATCGACGTTCTTGGCAGCGTCATCGAGAAGGCGACCGGTAAGACGCTCGACAAGGCCGTCGACGAACTGGTCGTCGCTCCGCTGTCCATCACCGGCGCAGGCTTCTCGACAAAGCCATCTGAAAGGCTGACCGCCGCCTATTTCGACGGTTCGCCGGAACCGAAACGCATGGAGGGAAGCATCGCCGTGCCGATCGGCGAAGGCCAGTTGATGTTCTCGCCGGACCGCATCCTAGATGCCAAGCAATTCCCTTCGGGTGGCGCCGGCATGGCCGGCACCGCAAAGGATGTGCTGACCTTCCTCGAGACCATCCGCAAGGGTGGCAGCCCTATCCTATCAGGCGAAACGGTGACGACGATGATGCAGGATCAAACCGGCCCTGAGGCGCAGACGCAGGGGCCAGGTTGGGGGTTCGGCTACGGCTGGGCCGTGCTCGTCGACCCTGAGGCGGCGGGCACGCCGCAATCGAAAGGCACGATCCAGTGGGGCGGCGCCTATGGCCACAACTGGTTCGTCGACCCGGTCGAAAAGATCACCGTCGTCGCCATGACCAACACGACCTTCGAGGGCATGTGGGGCCAGTTTACGCACGATGTTCGTGACGCCGTCTACGGCAAGCGCTGAACCGGGATCAAACGCGGAAATGAAAAAGCCCGGCGAGACGATCGCCGGGCTTTTCTTTTGATCGGGTCTATCCGACCTCAATCCTTCTTCTGCGGGATCGGGCGGATCGCCAGTTCGCGCAGCTGGGCAGGCGTCGCCTCGGACGGCGCACCCATCAGCAGGTCGACGGCCTGCTGGTTCATCGGGAAAATCGAAATCTCGCGCAGGTTCTTGGCGCCGACGAGCAGCATGACGATGCGGTCGATGCCGAAGGCCATGCCGCCATGCGGCGGTGCGCCGTACTGGAAGGCGCGGTAGAGGCCGCCGAACTGATCTTCGACTTCCTGCTGCGACTTGCCGGTGAGCTCGAATGCCTTGACCATGACTTCGGGAAGCTGGTTACGGATCGAGCCGGAGGCGATTTCGAAGCCGTTGCAGACCATGTCGTACTGGTAGGCCTTGATCGACAGCGGGTCTTCGCCGTTCAGCGCTTCCAGACCACCCTGCGGCATAGAGAAGGGGTTGTGGGCGAAGTCGATCTTCTTCTCGTCTTCCAGCCATTCGTAGAACGGGAAGTCGACGATCCAGCAGAATTCGTAGCGGTCGCGGTCGACGAGGTTCAGTTCCTCGCCGGCGCGGGTGCGGGCTTCGCCGGCAAACTTGTAGAACTTCGCGGGATCGCCGGCGACGAAGAAGCAGGCGTCGCCATCGTCCAGACCAAGCTGGGTGCGGATCGCATCGGTGCGCTCCTCGCCGATGTTCTTGGCGAGCGGACCGGCACCTTCGAGCTTCTCGCCTTCCTTGCGCCAGAAGATGTAGCCGAGGCCCGGCTGGCCCTGGCTCTGCGCCCAGGCATTCATGCGGTCGCAAAACGCGCGCGAGCCACCGGTCTTGGCCGGGATCGCCCATACTTCGACCTTCGGGTTCGACGCGATCATGTTCGCGAACACCTTGAAGCCGGAGCCGGCGAAGTGCTCCGTGACGGCCTGCATCTCGATCGGGTTGCGCAGGTCCGGCTTGTCGGAGCCGTATTTGCGGATCGCCGTGTCATAGGGAATGCGCGGGAACGTCTCCGTCACCGGCTTGCCGTCGGCAAACTCGACGAAGATGTCGCGGATGACCGGCTCCATGGTCGACCAGACGTCTTCCTGTTCGACGAAGCTCATTTCGAGGTCGAGCTGGTAGAATTCGCCCGGAAGGCGGTCGGCGCGCGGGTCTTCGTCGCGGAAGCACGGTGCGATCTGGAAGTAACGGTCGAAGCCGGCAACCATCAGCAGCTGCTTGTACTGCTGCGGCGCCTGCGGCAGCGCGTAGAAGCTGCCGGGATGGATGCGCGACGGCACGAGGAAGTCACGCGCGCCTTCCGGCGACGACGCGGTCAGGATCGGCGTCGTGTATTCGGTAAAGCCGACGTCGCCCATGTGACGGCGCATCGACGAGATGATCTGGGTGCGCTTGACGATGTTCTTGTGCAGCGTGTCGCGGCGCAGGTCGAGGAAGCGATACTTGAGGCGCACGTCTTCCGGATATTCAGGCTCGCCGAAGACTGGCAGCGGCAGTTCCTTGGCGGCCGAGAGAACCTCGATCTCCTGAGCGTAGAGCTCGATTTCGCCCGTCGGCATGCCCTTGTTGACGGTGTCGTCCATGCGCGCCTTGACGAGACCGTCGATGCGCACGACCCATTCGCCGCGAACGGTTTCGGCCGCCTTGAATGCCGGGCTGTCCGGATCCGCGACGACCTGCGTGATACCGTAGTGGTCGCGCAGGTCGATGAAGAGCAGCCCGCCATGGTCGCGGACGCGGTGAACCCAGCCGGAGAGGCGAACGGTGGAGCCGACGTCCGACTTGCGGAGGGCGGCACAGGTGTGGCTGCGGTAACGATGCATCGTCTTATCCCGGAATTGCGAAAGGGCCGCGCAGGCTCGTGGGACACGGCGCGCGGCACATGGTCAAAATCGGGCGGAAAAGCGCATGATGCGCCGCCTTTGTCAAGCCGCGCAGCCGCTGCCGCCCCCGATGGAGGTGCGTTGTAGACGAAGGAAACGGCCAGTCCAAGGGCGCTTGTAGCGAGAGCAAGCCGAAATGCCGCGAAAAGAACGGCAACCGTCACAATTCGGGGCTGTCCGACGGCCGAATGCGCGGCTACACAAACGAAGGCCCGCTGTGATCCCCGAGTCGCGGCCGATTTCCGGATGTCGCCTGCCCCATGTCTCAGATTCGCCCGCTCATCCCCCTTCTCGTTACCGCAGGCATCCTCATCGGCGGCAATGGCCTGCAGGGGACTTTCATCTCGCTTCGCGCCTTGGAAGAAGGTTTCTCGACATCGCTGATCGGCGTCGTCGGGGCCGGCTACAACATCGGCTTCGCACTCGGCTGCGTCTACGTCACCCGCATCCTGCGCTCGATCGGCCACATCCGTACCTTCTCGGCCATGGCGGCGATTGCGTCCGCGGCGGCGATCTCGATGGTGCTCGTCATCAATCCGCTGATGTGGTTCCTGATGCGGCTCCTGGCCGGCATCTGTTTTGCCTGTCTTTTTGCAACCGTCGAAAGCTGGCTCAATGCCAGCGTCACCAATGCCAACCGGGCGCGCACGCTTTCGGTCTACCGCCTCGTCGACCTCGGCTCAGTGACGGCGGCGCAATATGTCATCCCCGGCATCGGTCTCGGCGGCTTCGAACTCTTCGCCATCATCTCCATGGCGCTGACGCTGTCGCTGGTGCCGATTTCCTTTGCAGACCGGTCGAGCCCGGTCGCACCGGAAGCCATCCGCTTCGACGTCAAGGCGCTCTGGAACATCTCGCCGCTTGCGACCGTCGGCTGCATCGTCGTCGGCCTGACCAACGCCGCCTTCCGCTCGCTCGGGCCGATCTATGCGCAAGGCATTGGCCTTTCGGTGACCGCAATCGCCACCTTCATGAGTGCCGGCATCATTGGCGGCGTCGTGCTGCAGTACCCGCTCGGCCACTATTCCGACCAGATCGACCGCCGTCTGATCATCCTGATTGCCACCTTTGGTTCGCTGCTCGCCGGCCTGTTCCTCGCCTTTGGCGCTGGCAACGACGAATGGCTGAACTTTGCCGGCATCTTCCTGTTCGGCGCATTCGCCATGCCGCTCTATTCGCTGTGCTCCGCCCACGCCAACGACCATGCGGCGGAGGGCCAGCACGCGCTCGTTTCCGCCGGCATGCTGTTCTTCTGGTCGCTCGGCGCGATCATCGGGCCGCTGTTTGCCTCCTTCCTGCTCGACCTCTTCGGACCCCAGGCGCTGTTCATCTATACCGCCGCCATCCTCTTCCTGTTCATGCTCTACACGTTGCAGCGCATGATTGCGCGCGGCCCGGTACCGGCTGCGGCGCGGGCTATGCCGTTCCGCAACCTGCTGCGCACCTCGTCGTTCTTCAACAAGCTGGCGGCCGGTAACCACAAGCGCAAGGACGGTTGAACAGCCTGCGGCAAGATGCGCGCGGCTCGGCGAATTGCTGATTGCCGCAATCAGGTTTAGAACCGATGACAACTTAACCGCTTGTCGAGATTGCCGAAATGCCCGTAATCAATCGCCGCACCTTTCTTCAAGGCTCTGCAGCCCTCGGAGGCGCATTCGCGCTTGGCGCCGGCATGGCGGCGCGGGCAGGCGCCGCGCCCGATCCGCAGATCCTGACGGCGCAGCTGACGGAAGCGAAAATCGCCGGCGACGGGATCACGCCGAAGATCATGACCTATGGATTGGGAGAGGCGCCGGTGAACGGCATGCCGCCCGTGCTGCGCATGCGCAAGGGCGAACCCTATGCCGCGCGCCTCATCAACCGGCTCGACGAACCAACGACGGTGCATTGGCACGGGCTGAGGATCGCCAATGCGATGGATGGCGTGCCCGAACTGACGCAGCCCTACGTCTATCCGTATGATCCCTTCGACTATGTGTTCACGCCGCCGGATGCCGGCACCTTCTGGTACCACCCGCACTGCAACACGCTGACCCAGATGGGCAGCGGTCTCACCGGTGTCATCGTCGTCGAGAATCCCGACGATCCGGTCTTCGATGCCGAGATCGTGCTGAACCTGCGCGACTGGCGACTGGGCACAGGCGGGGCCTTCATCGACCCGTTCAAACCGCGGGATGCGGCCCGCGGCGGGACCTATGGCACGGTGCGCACCGCCAACTGGCAGCAGGAGCCGACCTACGACGCGCCGGCCGGCGGGCTGGTGCGGGTGCGGATCGCGGCCACCGACGTTACACGCATCTATACGATCGGCCTCGATGGCGCCGCGGCGATGGTGATCGCGCTCGACGGCAACTCCGTCGACAAACCTTTCGCGCTCGACCGCTACGATTTCGGTCCCGGCCAGCGTATCGATCTGGCGCTGCGCATGCCCGACGTCGAGGGCCAGACTGTCGCGCTCGGCAATTTCCGCGGATCGCATCCCTGGACCATTGCCCGCTTCCGAGCGACCGGCGCTTCGCTGAAACGCGATCTGCGCGATGTTGTCCCCCTGCCCGCCAACCCGATCGCAGAAGCCGACCTGTCCGTTGCCACGCGCGTGCCGATCGATCTCACGGCAACCGCCGAACACAAGGCGGCCCCTTCGATCTGCGGCTCGCTCGGCTACACCTTCTGGGCGATCAACAAGGTGCCGTGGCCGGGCGACACCCCAGACCCGATCGCACCGATCGAGGAGATGAAGCTCGGCAAGAGCTACGTGCTCCAGATCGCCAATCGGACACCGCATGCGCATCCGATCCATTTGCACGGCTTGAGCTTCCGCATTCTCAATTCCAACAAGCGGACCTTTCTGCCGCCGCCGACCGACACGATCCTGCTTTTGCCCGACGAACAGGCGGAAGTGGCGCTTGTGGCAGACAATTTGGGCGATTGGGTCGTCCATTGCCACATCATCGAGCACCAAAAGACCGGCATGACGGGTTATTTCAAGGTCGTCTGAGAATTTCGATTGTGACAGATGCCGCGACGGGCTACACGAAATCCCAGCCGCATTTTCGCCACAGTGATTTAAATCTGATGATTGAAACAACCGTAGACCTAGAGGCCGCCTGCCAGCAGCTGGCCCGCTCAAATTATATTACGATTGATACTGAATTCCTGCGCGAGACGACCTTCTGGCCGGAGCTCTGCCTGATCCAGATGGCGAGCCCGGATCTTGCCGTCATCGTCGACCCGATGGCCAAAGGCATCGACCTTTCGCCCTTCTTCGCGCTGATGGCCAACACTGAAGTCGTCAAGGTGTTCCACGCCGCACGCCAGGATATCGAGATCATCTTTCATCTCGGCAATCTCATCCCGCACCCGATCTTCGACACGCAGGTCGCAGCCATGGTCTGCGGCTTCGGCGACAGCGTCTCCTACGACCAGCTCGTCAACCGGGTCACCGGCACGCAGATCGACAAGTCATCGCGCTTCACCGACTGGAGCCGCCGGCCGCTGACCGACAAGCAGCTCGACTATGCGCTGGCCGACGTCACCCATCTGCGCGATATCTACAAGTATCTGACGGCAGAACTCGAGCGCGAGGGTCGTTCGCTCTGGCTGACCGAAGAGATGGCGATCCTTGAGGCCCAGGACACCTACGACCTGCACCCTGACGACGCCTGGCAGCGCCTGAAGATGCGCGTCAAGAAGCCGATCGAACTCGCCGTCCTGAAGACCGTCGCCGCCTGGCGCGAGCGCGAAGCGCGCGCCCGCAACGTGCCGCGCGGCCGCATCCTTAAGGACGACGCCATCTACGAAATTGCCCAGCAGCAGCCGAAGGATACCGAGGCGCTGGCACGGCTCAGAACCATTCCGAAGGGCTGGGAACGTTCGAGCGCTGGAGCGGCCGTCACCGAAGCCGTCAATGAGGCCCTCGCCATCCCCAAGACAGATCTGCCGAAACTGCCGCGTCAGAGCCACACGCCGGAGGGGGCGGCTGCCGCGAGCGAGATGCTGAAAGTTCTTTTGAAGCTTATCGCCGAGAAGCAAGGTGTGGCTGCCAAGATCATCGCCAACAGCGAGGATCTCGACAGAATAGCGGCCGAAGGCGAGAAGGCCGACGTCGGGGCGCTCAAGGGCTGGCGGCGCGAACTCTTCGGCGAAACGGCACTGAAGCTGATCAATGGTGAAGTCGCCCTGCGCTTCGTCGACAAGAAGATCGAGGCGGTAGAACTCGCGGCTGAGCCTTAAAGGGCGGAGACAAGTTTCCGCCCGAATCCGGCTCTAGCTGAAAGCCCGGCGAAACAGAATCACCGTCGCCTCAAACGAGGTGACAAGGCGTGGAGCCGGCGCGGTAGCTCGTGCCGACTGACACGGATGCCGCTTCTTCCGGTACCGGGGCTTTCCGCATGCGTTGGCGCTTCTCCACTTTCGAAGGACTTCTCCTGCTGCTCTTCGTCGCGGGCGCCGGAGCCGTCTACGCCTGGGTTTTCTATGGGAAGGGCGCTTTGATCGGTGCAACCTACGCGCTTTTCATGTGCATCCCGATTGTCGCCTTCGAACGGCGCGTCATTTTCCGGCGCCTTAATCGGCGGATCCATGCCTTCTCGACTCCCGTCTTCTTCGTCGCTTCGCTCGCGATCTATTTCGTGCTTCTCGACGTGGGCTACGCGACCGCCGGCCTGATCATGCAGGCGAGTGGCGTTATGGAGGACAACTGGATGGAGGCGATGACGCCGTCCAAGACCGTCCTCATCTTCGCGCTCGGCATTTCGGGATCGCTTGTCTTCATTCTCAGGGTTCGCGAACTGCTGGGGCGCGACGTGTTCCTGAGCCTTCTGACGGGGCGGTACCGCAGACCGATCCAAGAGGAGCGCGTCTTCCTGTTCATCGATCTCGCCGGTTCGACCTCCTATGCCGAACGCAATGGCGACCTGCGCATGCAGGAATACCTCGGCAAGCTGTTCGCGACGATTGCCGACCCCGTGCTGCGCTATCGCGGCTCCATCGACGACTATGTCGGCGACGCCGCCGTCATTACCTGGCCCTTCGACCGCGCCACCAACAACGCGGCTTGCGTCCATTGCGTCTTCGACATTCTTGAAGTCATCAATGCGGACGCGCACCGCTGGCAAAAGGAGTTCGGCGAGGTCCCGCGGCTGCGCGCGGCCCTTCATGGCGGCACCATCGTCGCCGCCGAAATCGGCCTCGACAGGCACAAGATCACCTATTTCGGAGACACCGTGAACACCACCGCTCGGCTGGAGGGCTTTTGCAAGACGCTCGGCCACCAGGTGCTGATCTCCACCGACCTCGCACGCAAGATGCGCCTGCCGCACTATGTCCGGGTCGAGGATCTCGGCGAGCACGCCATCAAGGGGCGCGGCCAGAAGCTCGGCGTGCTGGCGCTGCGGGTGGGCGGCTCGATGCCCGTCACCGCCCCTGCACCCAGTCCAGCTGAATAGTCATTGTCGGGGCTCCAAGCCCCATCAGCCGTGCAGTTTCGCGCCCTTGATGATCTTGTCGACAAGCTTCTTGTCGGCATGGATAGCGATGCCGGCGACGGCGGCCTCGTCCGGACGGGTCTCGGCGAAGACCGCCCGATTGGCACTGTCATGGCCCGTGGCAAACATGGCGTCGACATAGATCGATGCACGCACGTCCCTCTCTATCGCGCGCCGTTGAATGTTGCCGAGTGTCTTCCCATCTGCAGCTAACACGATGATCGGCTGAACGCTTAGCGCGTTGTAGACGTTGCCGGCGCCGTCGCGATAATCTTCTCCGATGATGTCGGGCTTCTGCCCGGCAATCCCTGTGGCGAGGAAGGCGGTGACGTTCAGCTTCTGCCAGGTAGCCAGGTCCTCGCGCAAGACGATTGCAAATTTGGTATCGAACATGACGGCCATCTCCATTTCAGCCCGGCAGGGCGTGCCGGAAGACGCATTATCGGAGGATGCCGCATTCGATCTTGAACGATTGTGCGGCATGCGCGGCGACGGCATTCGGGTTGCGCGTGCCGTCGATGGCATCGAGCGCATCGAAGCGCGCCTACACGGGAAATTCTTCGAACCGCACCGTCACGACACCTATGCGATCGGCGTGACGCTGGGTGGCATCCAGACGTTCCAGTACCGCGGTGAAAGCCGTTTCAGCCGACCTGGGAGCATCATCATCCTTCACCCGGACGAAGTGCACGATGGCGGCGCGGGAACGGAGGTCGGCCTGCGCTACAGGATGATGTACCTGCAGCCGGAACGGTTACTCGCAGCACTTGACGAAACGGGCCGCTCCCTGCCCTTCGTTGCAGCACCGGTGGTGGGTGATGAGGCCCTGCGGCAGGCGGTCGGAGAAGCCGTCATGGATCTCGACAACGGCATCGACGAACTGGCCCTTGACGACATCCTGGTGCGGATTGCCGAGGGCCTTTACCGGCATGCCGGCACCAAGGACATCAAGCCCGGAAAGGCCGACAAGCACGCCGTTCTGGAGGCGACCGAATTCCTTCGCGCCAATCTCGAACGGCCCGTCGGTTCCCAGGAACTCGCGGCGGTGAGCGGCCTTGACCGCTTTACGCTGGCTCGGCAGTTCCGCAAAGTCCTCGGCACCAGCCCGCATCGTTACCTGCTGATGCGCAGGCTGGAGCGGGCGCGCCAGATGATCGCCAAGGGCGAGAGCCTCGCAGGTGCTGCACTCGAAACCGGCTTTGCCGACCAGGCGCATTTCACCCGTCATTTCAAGCGCGCCTACGGCATCACGCCCGGGCGCTGGGCAAGCCTCGCAATCGCAGGCTGAGCCCGTCACCAAAGCTTCATCGGGCTGTAAAGCAAGCATCACCCAACCGTCATCAAAGCCGCCTACGGGTTGCCGTCTTTGGCTCAAACCCATGGTGAATTTCATGACGAAAACGCTTCTCGCCACCGCGGCTCTTTCTCTTTTGATGACGATGGCCGCCTCGGCCGAGGAAAAGTCCTTCACCGCGACCCTGAAGGGTCACGCGATCCTTCCGGCAAACACGATCATCTCCGCCCCGTCGGACGCGCCCGACTACCTGAAGACCTCAGGCAAGTTCACCACGCCGGACCGCAAGCGCGCCGAAGCGCTCGGCACCGTGCCGGGCAAGGACGGCGTGCGCCTGACCGGCCTGTCGCTGCCCTTCAACGGCCAACCGATGCAGGGCTTCTCCGGCATCAAGGCGATGGAAGACGGCACCTTCTGGAGCCTCTCCGACAACGGCTTCGGCAACAAGCTGAACTCCACCGACGCCATGCTGATGTTGCACCACGTGAAGATGAACTGGGACGCCGGCAAGGTCGAAGCGCTGAAGACGCTGTTCCTGACCGACCCGGACAAGAAGGCGCCCTTCCCGATCGTCATGGAAGGGTCGGACAAGCGTTATCTCACCGGCGCCGATTTCGACGTCGAATCGATCCAGCCGGTCGCCGACGGCTTCTGGGTCGGCGAAGAGTTCGGCCCCTTCATTCTCAAGTTCGACCTAGAAGGCAGGCTCACCGACGTGATCCCGACGGCGGTCGATGGCAAGCCTGTCCTGTCGCCCGACAACCCGACACTGACGCTGCAGGCCGACCCGTCGAAGAAGACGCCTGCCTTCAACCTGAAACGTTCGGGCGGCTACGAGGGCATGGCGCTTTCCAAGGATGGCAGCAAGCTCTACGGCCTGCTCGAAGGCCCGCTCTGGACCGACGGCGAAACGGTCGAGCAGGCAGAAGGCCGCCCGGCGCTGCGCATCATCGAGCTCGATGTCGCATCCAAGGCCTGGACCGGCCGCAGCTGGCTCTATCCGCTGGCCGAAGGCGGTGAGGCGATCGGCGACTTCAACATGCTCGACGAGAAGACCGCGCTGGTCATCGAGCGCGACAATGGCGCCGGCACGGTCGACAAGGCCTGCGCCGATCCGAAGGACCCGAAGCCGGATTGCTTCGCAACCGGTTCCAAGGTCAAGCGCATCTACAAGATCGCGTTCGACGACAGCAATGTTGGCAAGGCCGTGCGCAAGATTGGTTACATCGACCTGTTGAAGATCGCAGATCCTGACAACAAGAAGCGCCAGGGCGGCGGCGAAGGCTTTTATGACATGCCCTTCGTCACCATCGAGAACGTCGATCGCGTCGATGAAACCCATATCATCGTCGGCAACGACAACAACCTGCCCTTCTCGGCCGGTCGCGCACTCGACAAAGCCGACGACAACGAATTCGTGCTGCTCGAAGTCAGCGACTTCCTGAAGGCCGAATAATCAAGAAAAGGCGCGCAAGCCCGGGCCTGCGCGCCTTTTTCGCTTCCAAACGTTCTCGGCTTAGCTCTCGAAGTGGAACGAGAGCCTTTTGCCGGTCAGCTTGCCGAGTTGCTGCAGGCGCCCGTCGAGCCGCTCGCCGGCGAACTCCGAATAGGCAGCCGGTACGACGATTTCGAGATCCACGTCAGGCTGAGACGACTTGCGGAAACTCAGGTGCCGCGCAATCCCCGGCATCGACGCCGAGAAGAGATAGGCGACGCGCAGCAGGCCGCCGAGCAACTTTGCAAGTTCGAGAAGGCGTGGCGTGGTGATGCCCGCAAGCGCGTTCGTGGCCCCGTCGTCGTTGAGCCCTTCGAAACGGTAGTAGTTGGCGAGCGCGATGTAGGCGCGGCCCGCATGGGTGATCCCGGAAAACGTCGAATGGGCAATGATGTTCAGCGCCTGCAGTCCACGGTAATCCGGGTGCGCGCGCCAGCTGATATCGGCAAGCAGGCATGCGGCCTGGCGATAGCGGCTTTCCTCTTCCGTCTCCTCGACCCCGAAGAACGGCACCATGCGACCGGTCCAGTCGGCGAGTTCGCGGGCATGCTCCGGCGAACGGGCGCGCAGGATGGCGATTTCGTTCGCAGCCGTCAGCAGCGGATCCTGCGCACGCTCGTGGTCGTTGAGCAGCGAGAACAGATAGCCTTCGCGCACGCCGAGCGCCGAGAACGAAATCCGCTCCGGCTTCATGATCGACAGCGCTTCCTGCATGGCGATCGCCCCGAATGGCAGCAATGTACGACGGCTCTTCGAGATCGTCGCATAGGCCGACGGCTTGATGTTCTTCGGCTCGATCACTTCGGGCAGAAGCGCCATCGCCTCGTCAAAGGAGATCTCGTAGCCCTGCATCATGTGCAGCGGATAGTCGCGGGTTTCCATGTGCAGCTTCGCGATCGAGCGCCAGGTGCCACCGACGGCGTAGAAGGTGCGTCCGGTGCCTGTCCACAGGACGGCGGAGCTCTTCATGAACTTCCGCACCCAGGTGCGCGCCTTCGTCAGCGAGCCGTTACTGTGCTCGAACAGGCGGATGCCGCCAAGTGGCAGCGTGATGCCCTTGCCGATCCTCGTGCCGCTGACTTCGACGAGTTCGAGAGAGCCGCCGCCAAGGTCGCCAACCACACCATCCGGGTCGTGATAACCGCTGACGATGCCCATGGCAGAATAATAGGCCTCTTCCTCACCTGTAAGGATGCGGACCTTGTGGCCGAGGATCGCCTCGGCCTTTGCGATGAAGGCGGGGCCGTTGCTCGCCTCGCGGGCGGCGGCGGTGGCAAGCACGTAGACCTGCGTGGCGCGCGCCTGCTGCGAGAGCGCGTGAAAGCGATGCAACGCCTTCAGCGCACTCTCGACGCTATCTTCATCCATGCGGCCGGTGGCATCGATGCCCTTGCCGAGACCGCACATCACCTTTTCGTTGAACAGCATGGCCGGTGACCGGCTCAGGCCTTCATAGACGACAAGGCGGATGGAGTTCGAACCGATATCGATAACAGAAACCGGGCGGATGCCGGGCAGACGCCCCTGCGCTTCAGATTCGACCATGCAATTCCAGTTTATTTGTGCCAGCCGCTCTTCCAGCCGGCTATGAGCTTCGGTGCACTGGACTTCAGGGCCTCACCCCGGCCGGATAGGCTGGGATTGGTCATGAAATAGTGCTGCGCATTGAAAGGCTCGGCATCCTTGCCGACCTCCATCCGGCGAGATGTGCCATCGGGAAGAATTTCGTAGCTCTGCTGGTTGTCGATGAGATTGCCCAGCATGATCTGCGACAGAACCTGTTCGTGTACAGTCCGGTTGATGAGAGGCACGAGCGTCTCGACCCGCCGGTCCAGATTGCGCGGCATCATATCCGCCGAGCCGATATAGACAAGGGCATTTTCCGATGGAAGCCCATGTCCGTTGCCGAAGCAGAATATGCGGGAATGTTCGAGGAATCGGCCGACGATGGACTTGACACGGATGTTGTCGGAAAGCCCAGGCACCTGCGGGCGCAGGCAGCAGATGCCGCGCACCACCAGGTCGATCTCGACGCCGGCGCGGCTGGCCTTGTAGAGCGCGTCGATGATTTCCGGATCAACGAGCGAATTCATCTTCATCCAGATTGCAGCCGGACGTCCGGCCTTGGCATGCTCGATCTCTTCGTCGACGTGCTTCAGGATGCGCGGGCGCAGCGTGTGCGGCGAAACCGCCAGCTTCATGCCCGCCTCCGGCTCGCCATAGCCGGTGATGAAGTTGAAGATGTTCGCCATGTCGTGGGCGATCACCGGATTGCAGGTAAAGAACGACAGGTCGGTGTAGATCTTCGCCGTCACCGGATGATAGTTGCCGGTGCCGAGATGGCAGTAGGTCCTGAGCCTGCCTTCCTCGCGCCGCACCACCATCGACATCTTGGCGTGGGTCTTCAGTTCGATGAAACCGAAGACGACCTGGACGCCGGCGCGCTCGAGGTCGCGTGCCCAGCGGATGTTGGCTTCCTCGTCGAAACGCGCCTTGAGCTCGACCAGCGCCGTCACCGACTTGCCGGCCTCGGCCGCATCGATCAGCGCGCGCACGATCGGGCTGTCGTTCGAGGTGCGATAGAGTGTCTGCTTGATGGCGACGACTTCAGGATCACGCGCCGCCTGCAACAGGAACTGCACGACGACGTCGAAGGATTCATAGGGGTGATGAACCACCATGTCCTTCTCGCGGATCGCCGCCAGGCAGTCGCCGGCATGTTCGCGCACGCGCTCGGGGAAACGCGGATTGTACGGTTCGAAGCGCAGATCGTCGCGCGGCGCCTTGGTGATTTCGGACAAAGTGTTGAGCGCAAGCAGCCCGGGCAGGACGGCGATCCGGTTTTCCGGGACGCCGAGTTCCTGCACGACGAACTGGCGCAGCGACGCCGGCATCTCCGAATCGGTCTCGATGCGGATCACCGAACCGCGGCGGCGGCGCTTCAACGCCGTCTCGAAGAAGCGCACGAGGTCTTCGGCCTCTTCCTCCACTTCGATATCGCTGTCGCGGATGATGCGGAACGTACCGGAACCCTTGACCTCGTAGCCGGGGAACAAGCGGTCGATGAACTGGCTGACCATATCTTCAAGCGTGATATAGCGGATGACGTTCTTGACGTCTGGCAACCTGATGAAGCGATCGAGCGCGACGGGGAGGCGCAAGAGCGCCGTCATCGGCTCACGGCCCGTCTTGCTGACGAGCTGCAGCCCCATCGAGAAGCCGAGGTTCGGAATGAACGGGAACGGGTGGGCCGGATCGATCGAAAGCGGCGTCAGCACCGGGAAGATCGACTGATCAAACTCGTTGGCAAGCCAGCTCCTGTCCTGCGCCGACAGGGCCGCCGGGCGCACGATCAGGATATCTTCCTTGGCGAGATACTGCTGCAGGACGGCAAGCGAGGCCTGCTGCTCCATCTGCAGGTTGTCGATTTCCTTCAAGATGTCTTCGAGCTGCTCGACCGGCGTCTTGCCGTCGGGTGAACGCATGGAAAGACCCTGGCGCACCTGCCCTTCGAGGCCAGCGACGCGCACCATGAAGAATTCGTCGAGGTTGGCCGCGGAGATCGACAGGAAGCGGATGCGCTCGAGCAGCGGATGCGCGGTGTTCAGCGTTTCCTCGAGCACACGGCGATTGAACTGCAGCCAGGAGAATTCGCGATTGATGAAGCGCTTTGGGCTGGTCAGCAGATCGACGTCTTCGGCCGCAGCCTGGTTTTCGTTCACCGCAGATATCGCGTTATCCATGCTCATCAGATCCCATTGCTCCGGCTGCACCGGCTAACCCAGTTTGACGACGGTTCTGTGACAGTCAATCGGACCGGCGTTGATTTCCCAGCTCTTCCAGCACTTCGGATGCAAGGCTGCGGGTGAGCCTCGTTCCGCGGGCAAGCGCCAGATGATCGATGCGCTCGACGATCGTCTGCGCCGCCTCCAGCGACCGCTCCATCCGCTGGACGATGTAGCCGACGAGCCGCTCGTCGACGAAGAGCTGGCGATCGGCAAAGAGCTTGATCAGCACCTGCGTCAGCAATTCGTCGTCCGGCTCGCCGATCTCGACCACGGTCGCCGCCTTCAGGCGCGAGCGCAGATCGGGAAGTGCAACCGGCCAGGACATTGGCCAGAGCCGCGTCGTCATCAGGAGCCCGGTGCCGTGCTGGCGTACGCTGTTAATGACGTGGAAGAGTGTCGTGTCATCGAAGCCGCCGCGATCGGCATCCTCGAAGAGAACAGGCTTTTCCGTGGCAATCAGCGCGGCATCCGAGCCGGCAACCGGATGGATCACCTCAGCCCCTGCCCGCTCCTTCCAGATGCCGGCAAGGTGCGATTTGCCTGAACCGACAGGCCCGGCAATGATGACGACCGGCGAGGGCCAGTCCGGCCAGTGATCGACGATCGCGATCGCCGCGCTCAGCCGGTCGGAGACGAGCAGATCGTCACGGCCCGTCGCGGGGTCGTGGCCAAAGGCCAGGGGCAATTGTTCAAAGGGGCGTTTTGTCATGCTGTACTCGGGACAATCGTCGGAAATCAGGCGACCTGATCGCCCTTTGCCTTCTTTTCCGCGGCTTTGCCGTGCCCGTGATAAAGATCGCTATCAAGGTACCGCTGGATGCCGAAGCGGACAAGCACACCAATGGCCGCTGCCGCCGGAACCGCCACGAGAAGGCCGACGAAGCCGAAGAGCGCACCAAAGGCAAGCAGAGCAAACATCAGCCAGACCGGATGCAAGCCAACGCTCTTGCCCACCAGCTTCGGCTGGAGGATGTTACCCTCCATGAACTGGCCGCTGAAGAAGATTGCAAGGACGAGGCCGATCCAGAGATAGTCCGGCCAGAACTGGACCAGAGCCACGCCGACGGCCAGAACGAGACCGACCAGGGATCCGACATAGGGAATGAAGCTGATCATGCCTGCAAAGAGGCCGATCAGCAGACCGAAATTGAGGCCGACCAACGATAGGCCGATGCCATAATAGAGACCGAGAATGACGCAGAGCGAGCCCTGCCCGCGTACGAAGCCGGCGATCGTGGTGTTCATGTCACGGGCGATCTGGCGCACATCGGAGACGTAGTCGCGCGGAACCCAGCTGTCGACCTTCTCGACCATCCGGTCCCAGTCGAGCAGCAGGTAAAAAGCGACGACGGGCGTGACGACCAGCAGCGAGATAACGTCAAGAAGCGCCACGCCCGAATTCCAGATCTGCTGGAAGAGCGTGCCGACGAAGGCCGCCCCCTGTTCCAGGAGCTTGCCGGAGCTTTGCTGGATCGATGGAATCTGGCTCGCCAGCCAGTCCGGGATCAGCCGCGTTTGCGCTTCGTTGACGAGCACCTGCAGCTTGGCGGCATAGCCGGGGATGTTGGCGATGAAATCCGACGCCTGGCTGACGATCACGGGAATGATGACCATCAGGGCCAGCACGAAGACCACAACGAAGCTGATCAGGATCACGACCGTTGCCATCAGCCGGCTCAAGCCCAGGCGCTCCAGCCGGTCGGCCACCGGATCAAGGAAATAGGCGAGCGCCATGCCGGCGAGGAAAGGCAGCAGGATCGAGCTGAAGACCATCAGGAAGGCGATGAAGGCGGCAAGCACCAGCAGCCAGAAGACAATCTGGCGCTGTAATCCGGAACCGCTGACCTTCGTATTCATGACAATCCCTTTAGGTCACGATGATTTTAGGTCGGATCGACCTGAAATCATAAACGTGATCGTTTTTCATAAGCGAGAGCGGGATGCGGGCGGAAAACCGCACACACTTTTCCTCATCTCGCTCCAGCGCGCCGCACGCACCTATTGCGTATCACAATCCTGGCAAGGAGATAGGGGTCGGTGCGGGCGCCGGTCAAGTCTGGTGGCCCAAGCCGGCGTGGTTTGGCGACTCTCGGGTCGGCTTGCACCGTGGGATATGGGCAAAATGGTGAAAAATCGCCGTCAACGCGGCCTCTCGGCTTGCACTCCCTTGCCTGCCGTGCCAATCGCATCCGCAAAATACCTGTCGCACGACGAGCCTTGGAGAACGAGCATGAGCCAGTCGGGAAAGAACGGCCTCACCTATAGCGACGCGGGCGTGGATATCGACGCCGGCAACCTCATGGTCGAGAAGATCAAGCCGCATGTGCGCTCGACCCGCCGGCCCGGTGCCGACGGCGAGATCGGCGGCTTCGGCGGCCTCTTCGACCTGAAAGCTGCGGGCTTCACCGATCCGGTTCTGGTTGCTGCCAATGACGGCGTCGGCACCAAACTCAAGATCGCCATCGACGCCAACAAGCACGACACGGTCGGCATCGACCTTGTTGCCATGTGCGTCAACGACCTCGTGGTCCAGGGCGCCGAGCCGCTGTTCTTCCTCGACTATTTCGCGACCGGCAAACTCGATCCGGACCAGGGTGCTGCGATCGTCGCTGGCATTGCCGCCGGCTGCCGGGAGGCCGGCTGCGCGCTGATCGGCGGCGAGACCGCCGAGATGCCGGGCATGTACTCGGGCGGCGACTATGATCTCGCCGGCTTTGCCGTCGGCGCCGCCGAGCGCGGCCAGCTGCTTCCGGCCGGTGACATCGGCGAAGGCGATGTCATCCTCGGCCTTGCCTCGTCAGGCGTTCACTCCAACGGCTATTCACTGGTGCGCAAGATCGTTGCTCTCTCGGGCCTTGCCTGGGACGCGCCGGCGCCGTTCGGCGAAGGCACGCTTGCCGATCTCCTGATGACGCCGACGCGCATCTATGTGAAGCCGCTGCTGAAGGCGATCCGCGAAACCGGAGCGATCAAGGCGCTTGCCCACATCACCGGCGGCGGTTTCCCAGAGAACATTCCGCGCGTGCTGCCGAAGCACCTGGCGGCCGAGATCGACCTCGATGCGATCAAGGCGCCAAAGGTGTTCTCGTGGCTCGCTCAGACGGGTGGCGTCGCCGCCAATGAAATGTTGCGCACCTTCAACTGCGGCGTCGGCATGATCGTCGTCGTTCCGGCCGACAAGGCCGCCGAAGTCTCGGCCGTCCTGACGGCCGAGGGCGAAACGGTGTTTTCGCTCGGCCGGATGGTCGCGCGCGCTGAAGGTGCTGCCGGCACGATTTACAAGGGCAGCCTCGCCCTATGACGAGCGACGTGACGTCAGCTAAGAAGCGGGTCGTCGTCTTCATTTCGGGCGGCGGCTCCAACATGCTGGCGCTCGCAAAGGCGGCGGCGGAACCGGGATTTCCGGCCGAAATCGTCGCGGTCATCGCCGACAAGGCGGATGCCGGCGGCCTTGCCAAGGCGGAAGCCCTCGGCATTGCCACACGCAGTTTCCTGCGCAAGGATTTTGAGAGCAAGGACGCCCACGAAGAGGCGATCCTTGCCGAACTCGATCGCCTGTCGCCCGATATCATCTGCCTCGCCGGCTATATGCGGCTGCTGTCGGCGACGTTCATTAAGCGCCATGAAGGACGGATCCTCAACATCCATCCGTCCCTGCTGCCGCTGTTTCCCGGCCTGCACACCCACCAGCGGGCTATCGACGCCGGCATGAAGGTCGCCGGCTGCACGGTGCATTTCGTCACTGAAGGCATGGACGAAGGCCCGATCCTCGCGCAGGCCGTGGTACCGGTGCTCCCTGGCGATACCGCCGACAGTCTTGCTGCGCGGGTTCTCACTGTCGAACACCGCACCTATCCGATGGCGCTCAGGCTAATGGCCGAAGGCAAGGTGCGCATGGTGGACGGCAGGGCTGTGACTGACGGCGCCTTCGAGGCCACGGGCACGCTGATTTCGCCGGCGGCGTGATCGCGTCGCAGCTTTTTCCGGTTACCTATGTAGAGCTATCGCGCGTCACGCTCGGCTAACGCCAAGGCTACCCCCTCTGCCCTGCCGGGCATCTCCCCCACAAGGGGGGAGATTCGCTAGAGGCTCGCGCCCGTTACGACTGAACCATATCGCCCGCCGCATCGATATTGGGGATGAGGCTTTCCTTACCAAGTAGAGTTGCTACCGGCGGCACGGTAATGAGCGCCTGAGCAATCGCCACTTGCCGATCTCCCCCTTGTGGGGGAGATGCCCGACAGGGCAGAGGGGGTTAAGTCCCACCGCGAGCGTTCACTTCGCAGACGCCAATCGCCGGTCGAGTGCGTCGAGCACGCGCCTTGTCAGTGCCGGATAGTTCTCGTCGAAGTGGTGGCCGCCGTCTATGCCGATGACGTCAACGCCGGTGCCCTTGAGCTCGGGGCACGCATCATCCTCTTCGTCCGTGCCGTAGATGCATTGTACGAGCGCAGGATCGATGCGCTTGATGTCATCGAGTGGATCGCCGCCCTTGCCATCGCCTTCCGCGCCGAGCCAGCCGAGCACGGAGACCTTGTAGTCGACCATGTGCGACAGGGCCATCAGCGTCACCTGGCGAACATGGGCTTTCTCGCCTGATGGCAGCAGGTTGAAGGTGCGCGGCAAAACGTCGGCGCCGAAAGAGTAGCCGATCAGCAGCACGTTGCGGACGTTCCAGTGCTTGCGATAGTAGCTCATGACCCTGGCAAGGTCGTCCGCGGTCGCCTGCGGGTCCCGTTCCGACCAGAAGTAATGCAGGGAATCTAAGCCGACGACCGGAACGCCCTGTTGCTGCAAGACGTCGCCGACCTCCTTGTCGATGTCGCGCCAGCCGCCGTCACCCGAATAGATCACCGCCATGGTGTCGCGCGTCGGCTTCGCCTCAAGCACGGTCAGCGGCAGGCCGAAGGGATTGCCGGCATCGCTTTCGCTGTCGATGATATCCGTGAGGCGGTCGGACAATACCGTGTAGGCGTCGTCGTCGCTGTCCTCTTGCGCGATGTCAGAGTGTTTCGCAACGAGCGCCGCCACGTGCGCACGCCCCTCCGTGGAAGCTGCCGGCGAAAAGACGACGGAGACCGGATCCGGCAACGCGCCGTCCGTCAGGCCATAGACCATGCGCTCGTCTTTTCTGACCTTTTCGGCCGGGGTGCACAGCTGCTTTTCAAGCGCGATCCCCTCTTCCGGATCGATCGCCAGCGTCTGACCGATGGTGGCAGGCGGCGTCTGGGCGGCAATCGCGAGCGCCATCGCGCCGCCGGCGCCGACGCCGGCGACGATGGGGAGCTGATAGGCATCCGTGCCGACTGCCCGCTGCACCTGCTGACTGAGCGACTCGATGTCCGAGACCATGTAGATGCAATCGCCGTCGTCCTTCGCGAGCGAGGCGAGATAGGCCTTGAGATCGATGCCGACCACAACCGCCTTGTCACCGGATAGCGTCTCGGCGATCGCCTGCTCCTTGTCCGTCCAGCCACCGGCATCCGATAGCAGCACGACGAGTGCCGCCGCCTTCTCCTTCGGCAGCAGGATGCGCGGCGACGGGATCATGCCCGTATCATAGGTCTTCGGCGCGTCCTCGGCGGCGGCAGGAAGAACGGTAGCTGCCAGCAAAAGCGCCACGGGGGCCAGGCATTTCCAGCGGTTCGCGATACCGATCATTTCTTCACCACTCCCTTCAGACCACCGCCAATCAGGAATGTTGCGTCCATCAAGGCGAGGATCGGGTTGATGCCGCCGCTGGCGACAAGATAACGCGGTTGCCATTGCGGGTGAAACTTCGACTTGAAGGCGCGCAGACCTTTGAAATTGTAGAAGCGTTCGCCGTGCTCGAAGAAGGTGCGGCCGGCCCGGTCCCAGACCGGCGCGATCTGACGCGTCGACATGCCGGACAGCGGCGCCATGCCGAGATTGAAGGCATGAAAGCCTTCCGCCTTCAGATACTCCATCACCTGGGCAAAAAGGAAATCCATGGCGCCCTTCGGCGCGTCCGGCGAGAAGCGCATCAGGTCGACGGTGCCCTCCTCCTTCGTCGCGGTCACCAGAATATTGGCGAAGGCGACGATGCGTCCGGCACAGGTGAGGATCGCAACCGGCTGCTCGGCCAGATAATCAGGATCGAATGCTCCGAGGGAGAAACCCTTTTCCTTGGCGTTGTGGTGCGCAAGCCAGGCATCTGAAACGGCGGTAAGCTCGGCCATGATGCCCCGAACGTCCCCCGGCAGTACAACACGAAATTCGAGCCCGTCGCGCTGAGCACGGCTCACCTGCTGGCGAAGATTCGCCCACTTTCCGCCCTTCATCTCGAAGCGGCCGAGATCGACGCGCGCCAGTTCGCCGAGACGGAAGGCGCGCAGCCCTGCATCGGCATAATAGGCAAGGCCTTCCGCCGAAACCTGGTAGAACACGGCCCGGCAGCCGGCCGCACGCGCCTTCTCGATGAACTGCCAGATCAGCTCCGGCCACGCGTCGATCGGGCCGACGGGATCGAAGAGCGCAATCCAGGAACGCGCCCGTTGGCCATACATGATGAAGGCGCGCCCATCGGCGGCGAACAGGATGCTCTTGTCGCCCATGCGCACCAGATTGGCGTCGGACATGTCCTGCGCCTCGACGATCGCCAGTGCCCGCTCCAGCGCATCGTCTGAGGCCGGCTCGGCGGTCCCAGTTGCCGGACGCATCAGGCTCCAGATCGCCAGCATGCTCGCCCCGATCGTGACGCCCAGAAGGGCGCGCAAGCCTCTCGGCGCCTCGGCTGAGAATTCGAATTGCCACCAGAGCTCGTGGCTGTACTCGACATCGCGATAGACGAACAGCAGCACCACCAGAGCGCCCAGGCAAATGACCCCGAGCGCGGTCAACCACGGTACCGTCAGCGCCTGCCCGAAGAGCGAGGCGGGGCGTACGAACAGGCGGCGGCTGACGATAAGGCCCAGAAGGAAGAAGGCCAGCATGCCCGCCTCCACCACGGCGATCGCCTTTATCAGCGACAGCAGGAGTGCCGCGATCGCAAGCGCAATCGATGCCCACCAGGCGCCATCCAGCCTCAGCGCAAGTCCGCGGGAGACGACGACGAGCGCCAGACCGAGCAAGCTGGCAAGGAAATGAGCCCCTTCGACGATCGGCAGGGGCAGCAGGCCTTCGAGGAATGCAAGGTTCTGGTCCGGGGTCGGGGTAACGCTCGAAAGAACCAGCATGATCGCCAGCACGATCCCGAGCGTGGCCAGCAGCAGCGGCGTCATGCGCCCGCCGATGCGCCGCACGCTCGAGGCGACCGGGTGGCCGGAAAGCTGCCGCAGCTCAATGCCGATGACGACGGCGATCGCGATCACCAGCGGCAGCACATGGTAGATGACACGGTAGAGGACCAGTGCGCCAAGGATGGTATCGACATCGGCATTGTGGCCGAGCGTTGCGATGATGATCGTCTCGAAGACGCCAAGACCGGCGGGAACGTGGCTCAGAACACCGACACCGACGGCGAGCGAATAAACCGCGAGGAAGGCCGGCCAGCCGATCGTTCCAGCGGGCAGGAGCACGTAGAGAACCGTCGCGGAGGCGGCGAGATCAAGCGCGGTTACCAGGAACTGGCGCGAGACGGTGCGCGAATCCGGCAACCGCAATGTCAGGCGTCCGAACGTGACCTCGCGTCCGTCCCGCGCAAGGTAAAACACCGTGAACAAGCCACCGAGGACGACCGCTGCGATGAGGCGTAGCAACAATGGATCGAGCCCGGTCATCGGCGCCACATACTCGCTGACGGCAAGCAGGCTGAGGCAGGTCACCGTCAGTAGCCCAAGCCCGAATGCGAGCGTCACGAAGGCAATGATCCGGGCGATGTTTTCGGGTTCAATGCCGAGGCGCGAATAGGAACGATAGCGGATGGCGCCGCCGCTGAGCGCTCCGAAACCTGCGGTGTTGCCGACCGCATATGCCGAGGCCGCCGTCAGTGCCACGTCGGCATAGGGCAGTTTCCGCCTGACATAGTCGAGCGCACCGACATCATAGAAGGTGAGCGCGAGAAAGCTCAATGCGGTGAAAAACACCGCCGCTGTGACCGACGTCCAGCTGGTATCCGCCAAGGCCTGAACGACTTCGTCGTATTGAACTTCCGATGTCAGGTGAAAGATCGCAAAGCCGAAGAGAGCGATTACAAATAGCGTGCCAAGGGCCGAGAGATAACGGCGGTTGCGGCGCAGGTATGAGATCCATCCCCCCTCCGCCTGCTGCTCGTCGTCGACTGCACTTTCCGGTAGGGAGGATGTCATGGAGCGCCCATGTCGATGGTGAGGACATCAGCGCTTTAACTTACCCGATACGGATCAAAAAGTGAAATATCCGTAATGAATTATATTCTTTTAAAACAATCGCTTACGCGAACAACTCCTGGCGGTTGAGCTTCGCCCATTGCAGCAGCATGATCGTCTTGGCATCGCAGATCTCGCCTGATGCGATCATCGCGAAGGCTTCGTCGAAAGGGATTTCCAGAACTTCGATGTCCTCACCCTCATGCGCAAGGCCGCCGCCGATGCCGCGCTTCTCAAGTGCGTCGATGTGGCCGACGAAGAAACTCGCGCGCTCGGTCAGCGCGCCCGGGCTCATGTAGACGTCAAAGATGTGGATGACATCCTGGACGTGATACCCGGTCTCCTCCAGCGCTTCGCGGCAGATCGCCTCTTCCGGCGTATCGCCGTCCAAGAGCCCGGCGGCCGCTTCGATCAGGTAGGCCGGGTCGCCCTGCACCAGCACGGGAACCCGGAGCTGGCGCACCAGAACCACGCTTTGCCGCCTGGCATCGACGAGCAGGATGGTTGCCGCGCAGCCATGATCATGGATCTCCCGCTTCAGCGTCACTGTCTTGCCATCGGACATTTGCTGTTCGAAGGTCACCTCTTCCAGGTGCGCGAAGCCGCGCCACAAAGTGCGGCGGCCGACGATCCTGACGCGGGGGTCGTGATGGGTGCTCATGCAACATCCTTCTTTGGCAAGTGCGATCCGGCCGCTTCGGCCATCAGTGGACATGTTCCGTTGCCGCGCGGTCTTCCCGCTCTATCTGCAACGTTGTGTGGTGCAGGTCAAACGCCTCGCGCAGCCGCGCCTCGATCGCCCGGCGCACGGTTTCGCCATCGGCGCCCTCGGCGAGTACGGCATGGGCAGTCAGGGACGGCTGGTTCTGGGTGATCGCCCAAAGGTGAAGATCATGAACCGAGGCAACGCCCGGGACCTCGGCGATCGCCGCACGGACATCGGCGAGCCGCATGCCCGGCGGCACGCCTTCGAGCAGGATGTTGACGCATTCCTTGAGCAACACCCAGGTGCGCGGAAAGACCATGAAGCCGATGCCGACGGCAAGCAACGAATCCACCCACTGCCAGCCGGTGAGCCAGATGACCACCGCGCCGATGATGACGGCGAGCGATCCAAGCATGTCCGACCAGACCTCGAGATAGGCGCCCTTGACGTTGAGGCTCTCGTCCTTGTGGCTGGTCAGGAGGCGCATCGAGGCGAGATTGACGAGGAGGCCGATGACGGCAATCACCAGCATGCCGCCCGATTGAATCTCCTGCGGCTCCGACAGGCGCTTCCAGGCTTCATAGAGAATGTAGAAGGCGACGGCGAGCAACAACAGCGCATTGAAGGCGGCCGCAAGGATCTCGAAGCGGGCATAGCCGTAGGTGCGCAATAGGTCGGACGGGCGGCGGCCGACGTGAATGGCAACGAGCGCGATCGCCAGCGCCGCCGTGTCGGTCAGCATGTGCATGGCATCGGAGATCAGCGCCAGGCTGCCGGTCAGGACGCCACCGACGACCTCGGCCAGCATGAAGCCGCCGGTCAGGCCGAGGGAAGCCCACAGCCTGGAGACCGGCGTGCTGCTGACATCCGCATGCTGGTGGTCGCCGCTCATGAAGATCCCCGTATTTGCGTTCGATGAAGGAAGTTAGGGAGCGGGCCTGAGCCAGACCCTGTTGTCATGGAAGGCAGCACCGCCATAGGGCGCGACCGCATCGGCACCGGTGAGCACGTTGATCCCCTCGCCGTCGAGGTGAGCGCCGTTCGGCCACAGCCCCTCGGCGATCACCACGCCACGGCGCACTCCCCCGCCGATTTTCGCATGCAGGCGCACCTCGCCGCGGTCATTGCCGATCTGAACGATATCACCATCGGCAATGCCGAGTGCTGCGGCGTCGTCGGCATGGATCATCACCTCAGGGCGCACCTCCTTCTGGATCGAAGACGGCGTCTCGGCAAATGTCGAATTGAGGAAGGAACGAGCCGGCGAGGTCGCGAGGCGGAACGGATGCTCGGAGTCGGCAACCTCGATCAGGTCGACATGGTCAGGAAATTCCGGCAGCGCCGCATGCGGCCCCTGAATGCCCATGGACTTCGGTGGCCGGTTCGGCGCGGGCGTTCCGGTCCAGTCCGCTTTGAAGCGGAACTTGCCATCTGGATGACCGAAGCCTTTGAGGTAGTGCGCTTCCTCGAATCCCGGCTGACAGTCGAGCCACTTCTCCCGCTTCATCTCCTCGTAGCCGATGCCATAATTGGCAAGCAGCCGGTCGATATGCTGGGGCTCCGTCAGGCCGAAGCCGGCATGATCGGCAACGCCCAAACGCTTGGCCAGTTCCTCGATCACAAAGAGGTTGGTGCGCACGGTCGATGGCGGCTCGACCACCTTCGGGCCGATCAGGATGTGCTGGTGGCCGCCGCCACGATAGAGATCGTCATGTTCGAGGAACATGGTGGCGGGCAGCACGATGTCGGCAACGGCAGCCGTATCGGTCATGAACTGCTCGTGAACGGTGACAAACAGATCATCGCGCAGGAAGCCGCGCTTCACCAGCCGCTGCTCCGGCGCGACATTCACCGGATTGGTGTTCTGGATCAGCATCGCCGTCACCGGGCCGCGATTGCGCAGCGCCTCGGCGTCGCCTGTCAGCACCCGACCGATCTGCGACTGGTCGAGCATGCGCACGTCCGGATCGTGGAAGGCCGAACCGATCAGCTCGCGCTTGTCGAGCTTGAAGATGTCGTTGTTGGAGTGGAAAGCACCGCCGCCCTCGTGCTTCCAGGAACCAAGTACGGTCGCGACGGACGCCGCCGCGTGGATCGCGACCGAACCGTTGCGTTGGCGCGTAAAGCCGTAGCCGAGGCGGAAGTATGTCCGGGGCGTCGTGCCGACGAGCTTGGCGAAGGCTTCGATTTCGTCGACCGAAAGGCCTGTTATCGCCGACGCCCATTCCGGCCCGCGCGAGCGGAGATGCGTCTCGAGCCCGGCCGGATCGTCGGCGAACTCGGCCATATAGGCGCGGTCGGCATAACCGTCGCGGAAGGCAATGTGCATCACCGCGCAGGCGAGTGCTGCGTCTGTGCCGGGCTTCAGCACCAGACCCATGTCGGCCTGCTTGACTGTCGGATTGTCGTAGACGTCGATGACGACGATCTTCGCACCGCGTTCCTTGCGGGCTTTGACCGCATGCGTCATCACATTGACCTGGGTCGCGACCGCATTCGTTCCCCAGATCACCACGCAATCGGCCTTGGCCATCTCGCGCGGATCGGGACCACGCAAAGCGCCGGTTGCCATGGTGAAACCGGTCCAGGCCATGTTGGTGCAGATCGAGCCGAAGAAGCCGGAATAGCGCTTTGCGTGGCGCAACCGCTCGATGGAATCGCGCTGGACCTGGCCCATGGTGCCGGCATAAAAATAGGGCCAGATCGCTTCCGCGCCGTGCTTCTGCTCGGCGCGGATGAACTGGTCGGCGATCTCGTCGAGCGCCGCTTCCCAGCTCACCTCCTGCCAGCGGCCCTCGCCCTTGGCGCCCTTTCGACGCTGCGGGACCATGAGGCGGCCGGGATGATAGATGCGTTCGGAGTAACGCGCGACCTTGGCGCAAATCACGCCTGCGGTATAGGTATTGGCGGAAGCGCCGCGCACGCGGCCGATCCGCCCTTCGGCGGTGAGGTCGACCTCGAGCGCGCAAGCCGAGGGACAGTCGTGCGGACAGACCGAATGACCGATCGATTTTTCTAACTTGATGGGGGTCGCAACGTTCATGGCTTTTCTATATGGCATCGACAAACGGGCTCAAAGAGCCAATCGCTCACCCATCGCAACAATTGATCACGGCCATCGGCGGCGCTCATGAACTATCGGCACATCTACCATGCGGGCAATTTCGCCGACGTCCTGAAGCACGCGGTGCTGGCCCGGCTCGTCACCTATCTCCAACAGAAGGAGAAGGCGTTTCGCGTGCTCGATACTCATGCGGGTATCGGGCTTTATGATCTGTCGAGCGAGGAAGCGCAGAAGACCGGCGAATGGCGCGACGGTATCGGCCGGCTGCTCGACGGTGAACTGCCGCCCGAGATCGCGGCGATCCTCGCCCCTTATCTGTCGTCCATCCGCGCGCTCAATCCGGGCTCCGAACTGACACATTATCCCGGCTCGCCGAAACTCGCGCGCATGCTCTTCCGTCCGCAGGATCGACTGTCGGCCATGGAGTTGCACCCGGACGACTATGAAACCCTGCACCGGCTGTTCGACGGCGATTTCCAGAGCCGGATCACCGAGCTTGACGGCTGGCTGGCGCTCGGCGCCCATCTGCCGCCGAAGGAAAAACGCGGACTGATCCTCGTCGATCCGCCGTTCGAAAAGGAAGGCGAATACGAGCGCCTGGCCGATGGCCTCGCACGCGCGTATCGGCGCTTTGCCGGTGGGATCTACTGCCTGTGGTACCCGCTAAAACAGGGCGCGCCGATCAAGGCATTTCACGAGACACTGAAGGCGCTCGACATTCCCAAGATGCTCTGCGCCGAACTTTCGGTTCGCAGCGACCGGGAAACCACCGGCCTTTCGGGCTCCGGCCTCATTGTCGTCAATCCACCCTTCACCCTGAAGGGCGAACTCGACCTGCTGCTGCCTTTCCTGAAAACACGACTGACGCAGGATCGTTTCGCCTCCGCCCGCTGCTTCTGGCTGCGCGGCGAAGAGCAGACAACCCGAGGGGCTTGACGGACAGGCGCGACACACCGCAATCTCGTGTGACGATATAGGGAGACGCCCATGACTCGCACGCTCGCCGCCAAGCTTCTCATCTCGCTTTCCCTCGCCAGCGCCACGGCGCCGGGCGCCCAAGCCGCCGACTATATCGGCGGCGGCCAGGCGCAATCTTACGACGCAGGGGTTTGCAGCGAGGCCTCGGTTCTCGGCTTCATCACCTCCCGCTTCGAATACCGGGATGCGAACTACCTGCACGCCAATCTCTCGATCGCCGAGATCCGCAACATGGGACAGAACCGGCAGGAACTCCGCGACGAGACCCATCTGGTCGAGCGCGAATATTGCCGGGCCACCGCCGTCATGACGGACGGCTATCAGCGATCGCTCTTCTACGTCATCGAACGTCCCTGGGGGTTTGCCGGCGTCGGCCGCAGCATCGAGTTCTGCGTCGGCGGGCTTGATCCCTGGTATGTCTACGGCGCCCACTGCGCGTCGCTTCAATAACCATGGCATCACTCCGGACTTGGCGCCGGCTTCTGCCGGCGCTTTTCGTTGCGGCAGTCCTCACCGGTTGCAACGACGCGAACACTGAGAAGGCGCCGGTAGCGACCGAGAACGCGAAAGCGACCGCCGCAGTGCCGATTGGCAGCGGTTTCGATTTCTACGTGCTCTCGCTCTCCTGGTCGCCGACCTGGTGCGGCGACAACGATCCCGATGGAAAATCCAGCCAATGCGAGATCGGCGGCAACCGCGGCCTGATCGTGCATGGCCTCTGGCCGCAGAACGAAAAGGGCTATCCGGATTTCTGCCCCACCCGGCAGTCTGACCGCGTGCCGTCGTCGCTTGGCCGGCAATATCTCGATCTCATCCCGTCCATGGGCCTGATCGGCCACCAATGGCGCAAACATGGCACCTGTTCCGGTCTCAGCCAGGAAGATTACTTCGCGGTGACCCGCGCGGCCTGGAACCGGCTGAGGCTGCCGGCAGAACTCTCCCCTTCCCGGCAGCAAACCGATTTGGCCGTCGCCGGAATTGAAGATGCGTTCACCGTCAAGAATCCCGGCATGACGAAGGAGTCCGTCGCCGTCACCTGCGAGGGCAACCGGCTCGAAGAAATCCGGATCTGCTTCGACAAGTCACTGAATTTCCGCTCCTGCCCGGCGGTCGATCGCCAATCCTGCCGGAAGCACAGCGTTTCCTTGCCTCCGGCACCCTAAACGGAATCCCATGAGAGAAAGACCTTTGATGAAGATTTTGTATTCGCCCGCCTCGCCCTATTCGAACAAGGTCCGCATGGCGGCGCACCATGCCGGATATGCGGCCGAAAGCGTGTTGACCGATACCAACGCCAACCCTGCGGAACTGATCGACAACAATCCGCTTGGCAAGATTCCAACGCTCATTCTCAGCGATGGTCGGTCGATCTACGACAGCCGCACGATCATGCATTTCATCGACCGCGAAACCAAGGGCAAGCTCTACCCGAAGAATGCCGGCAAGCGCACCGATGTCGAGCTTCTCGAAGCGCTTTGCGATGGTGTCTGCGACAGCTTGCTTGCGATCGTCTACGAGAAGCGCTCGCACCCGCCGGAAAAGGTGCACCAGCCGTGGATCGACCGGCAGTGGGAGAAGGTCGAGCGCAGCCTCGACCATCTGAACGACAACCTGCCGAAGACCGGAGCCAAGCTCAATGCCGGTCACTTCGCGCTGGCGGCGATGTTGCGCTACATCGAATTGCGCTTTGCCGGCGAATGGCAGCGGGGTCGTGCCAAGCTCAAGAACTGGCCGGCAAAATTCGAGAAACACTTCCCCGACTATTCCAAATTCAAAGCGTAAAAAAGGCCGGGTCACCCCGGCCTTTTCTCTTGATCTGGCAGTAGCCGATCAGAACTTCACGCCCATACCGACGCGAACGCTATGCTCGTCGTAGCCGGAGGAGACGTTGGTGCCGCCGACGTTGAAGCTCTTCGAACCGTAGTCCGTGTAGCGGTATTCAACACGTGCGGTGATGTTGTCGGTCACAAAGGTTTCCGCACCGGCACCTGCCGTCCAGCCGACCATGGTGTTCTTGTCGGAAGCGCCACCGATGCTGCCCTTGGTCTGACCAACGGCGAGACCCGCGGTACCGTAGACGAGGACTGGGTTCAGATCGACACCGACGCGACCACGGACCGAGCCGTTGACGCCCTGCTTCATGCGCAGGTTGCCGCTGGTGGAGTCCTGACCGGAGTAACCGATATCGGCTTCACCGCCGTATACGATCTGGCCGCTCTGCATGTTGTAGCCGCCATAGAGACCGCCGCCGAAGCCGGCTGCCGTGTTGTTGCCGGTCGCATCGTGCTTGCCATGGTGCCAATCGGCCGTGCCACCGACATAGGCACCCGACCAGTTCTTCTGTGCCGGCTCGGTGTACTCGGCCTGCGGAGCGGCCGGAACTTCGTCGATCGCGTCTGCAGCCTGGGCGGCCTGGAAGGCGATGAGGGTCATAGCCGAAGCCATGAGGGTGGTGGTGAGCGTACGCATAAACATTCTCCTTTTCGTACCGATGCCCCTTGGGCTTGGGGTCCCGCAGTGAAACATCGGACAACTTTTAATTAACCCGCCCGGTTGAGCTGAAATTGGCCAGCAAATGCGGATTCACAAGAGCCAAAATGTGAAATTTTGGTGGCGCAATCATGCCCAAAGTTTGATGTTGCTTTGACGCCACAGGAGAATTGTTAACCATAATTCAAGATTAACGAAAGCTATACTATAAGCACGCAAAATAATACAATTTACGCGAATTCCATTAATTTTTCGGCAAGGAACTGTCAGGGAGTGTTTCAGCCCAGCGTTTCTTGCCTATATCTTCATCCGCCGGCTCAGAGATTCGAAAAAGCGGGATGAAACGTTGAAGAAAGCACTGAAGGCGGCCCTCGTCACCGGGGGCGCCAAGCGGATTGGCAAAGCTATAGTTGAGGACCTCGCGGCCCATGGTTTCGCGGTCGCCATTCATGCCGATGCCTCATTCGAGGAAGCAGAGGCGCTGGCCGAACTGCTCTCGCGAAAGGGAGCGAAAGCCGTCGCGATTCGTGCCGACCTGACCGACACGGGCATGGCGTCGACGCTGATCGAGCGCGCGACGCAGGCGCTCGGCCCGATTGATCTCCTCGTCAACAATGCGTCGCTTTTCAAAAAGGACAGCCTCGACGCCTTCGACGAGGCGGTGTGGGATCAGCACTTCGCATTGCATGTGAAGGCGCCGTCGCTTCTGGCCGGTGGCTTCTCCAGGCAACTTCCCGCCGGCGTTGATGGCCTCATCGTCAACGTTATCGACCAGCGCGTCTGGTCTCCCAATCCACGCTTTTATTCCTATATGTTATCGAAGTCGGCGCTTTGGACAGCGACGCGGACGATGGCGCAAGCGCTCGCTCCGCGCATCCGCGTCAACGGCATCGGCCCCGGGCCGACGCTGCCGAACGAGCGGCAGGATCCGAAGGATTTTCAGGCGCAGGTCGAGGCACTGATTCTCAAGCGCGGGCCGACGCTCGACGAATTCGGACGCACGATCCGCTTTCTGTTCGACACGCCGTCGATCACAGGGCAGATGATTGCGCTGGACGGCGGCCAGCACCTTGCCTGGGAAACGCCCGACATCAGGGAGATAGTGGAATGAATGGACGCGTGCCGACAGACGGCGGCATCCTCTATGACGGCAACGAGACGGAAGACGACGATGACCTGATCGAAGTGGCGGAGAGCGACAGCGCTGCGCCGGCCGTCGAATGGAATGAGAATCAGAGCGAAACGGACGGGCTGAAAGGCGCGGAGCTCATTCAGGCCTTCGTGAAGCTGTTGCCCAACGGCCCCGGCGTCTATCGCATGTTCAACGAGACCGGCGACGTGCTCTACGTCGGCAAGGCGCGCAGCCTGAAAAAGCGCGTCAGCAATTATGCCCAGGGACGCGGCCACTCCAACCGCATCGCGCGCATGGTGCGCGAGACGGCGAACATGGAGTTCGTGACGACGCGCACCGAGATCGAGGCGCTGCTGCTCGAAGCCAATCTGATCAAGCGCCTCCGGCCGCGCTTCAACGTGCTTTTGCGCGACGACAAGTCGTTCCCTTATATCCTGGTGACGGGCGACAGCCGGGCGCCGGCACTCTACAAACACCGCGGCGCACGGAGCCGCAAGGGCGACTATTTTGGCCCCTTCGCGTCGGCCGGCGCTGTCGGGCGCACGATCAACTCGCTCCAGCGCGCCTTTCTGCTCAGGACCTGTACCGACAGCGTCTTTGAGACCCGCACGCGTCCCTGTCTGCTTTACCAGATCAAGCGCTGTTCGGCGCCCTGCACCGGCGAAGTCAGCGATGCGGGCTACAAGGAACTGGTGCAGGAGGCCAAGGACTTCCTGTCAGGCAAGAGCCAGGCGGTAAAGGCGACGATCGCCGCCGCCATGGGCGAGGCGTCCGAGAACCTCGACTTCGAGCGGGCAGCGCTTTACCGCGATCGCCTGGCGGCGCTCAGTCACGTCCAGAGCCACCAGGGCATCAATCCCTCGGGCGTCGAGGAGGCCGATGTCTTTGCGATCCACCACGAGGGCGGCATCTCCTGCATCCAGGTCTTCTTCTTCCGCACCGGCCAGAACTGGGGCAACCGCGCCTACTTCCCGAAGGCCGACCCGTCGCTGCCGACGGCGGAGGTGCTGTCCCAGTTCCTGGCGCAGTTTTACGACGACAAGCCCTGTCCCCGGCAGATCCTCTTGTGCGAGCCAGTGGAGGAACAGGAACTTCTGGGCCAGGCGCTTAGCGAGAAATCCGGATACAAGGTCGCGATCCAGGTGCCTCAGCGCGGCGAGAAGAAGGATCTCGTCGACCACGCGCTTGCCAATGCGCGGGAAGCCCATGGCCGCAAGCTGGCGGAAACCGCCTCGCAATCGCGCCTGCTTGAGGGCTTCTCGGAAACCTTCAAGCTGGAGCGGGTGCCGCGCCGCATCGAGATCTACGACAACTCCCACATCATGGGCACCAATGCCGTCGGCGGCATGGTGGTGGCGGGGCCGGAAGGTTTCGTCAAAGGCCAGTACCGCAAGTTCAACATCAAATCGACCGACATCACGCCTGGCGACGACTTCGGCATGATGCGCGAAGTGATGACGCGGCGGTTCTCGCGGCTGCTGAAGGAAGAAGGCAAACCGGATCGGAGCGCCGAGGCTGTCGATGACGGCGCCTTCCCCGCCTGGCCGGACGTCATCCTCATCGACGGCGGCCAGGGGCAGATGACCGCTGTGCGGGCCATCCTCAAGGACCTCGATGTCGAAGATTGCGTCACCGCGATCGGCGTTGCCAAGGGTGTTGACCGCGACGCGGGACGCGAGCGCTTCTTTGCGCTTGGCCGTGACAGCTTCACGCTGCCGCCGCGCGATCCGGTGCTCTACTTCATCCAGCGGCTGCGCGACGAGGCGCACCGTTTTGCGATCGGTTCGCACCGTGCCCGCCGCAAGAAGGAGATGGTCAAGAACCCGCTCGACGAAATCGCCGGAATTGGACCAACCCGCAAGCGGGCGCTGCTGACGCATTTCGGCACCGCCAAGGCCGTCTCGCGCGCCGGCATCAACGACCTCATGGCCGTCAGCGGCATCTCCGAGACGGTGGCCCGGCTGGTCTACGAACATTTCCATGATGACGCGGCGAAATGACAACCGGGCGTCACAATTCACCGGGCGTTCACATGCAATAGCGCAAATATGACAGTTGCCGACGATGACCTGTTGACCTCAGGCCAGCAAAGTCATTCTGTACCTGACGAACCAGAGAACACGAATCCATGTCCACGCCCGTCGCCTACAGCATCCCGAACCTGCTCACCTATTTCCGAATCCTGATCGTGCCGCTGATTGTCCTTTGCTTCTTCATCGAAGGGCGGCTGCACAGTTCGGACTTCGCGCGCTGGACGGCGGTTACACTCTTCGTCATCGCCTCGATCACCGACTTCTTCGATGGCTACCTCGCCCGCATCTGGAAGCAGACCTCGAATATCGGCAAGATGCTCGACCCGATCGCCGACAAACTGCTGGTGGCGTCGATCCTGCTGCTGGTCGCAGCCGACGGCACCATCGCAGGCTGGTCGATCTGGGCCGCGATCATCATTCTGTGCCGTGAAATCCTGGTCTCCGGCCTGCGCGAGTATCTTGCAGCGCTGAAGGTCAGCGTTCCCGTGACCCGCATCGCCAAGTGGAAGACGACGATCCAGATGGTCGCCATCGCCTTCCTGCTGGCGGGACCTGCCGGCGACAAGATTTTGCCCTACACGACGGAAGCAGGTATCGTGCTCCTGTGGATTGCCGCCGCGATCACGCTCTATACGGGCTACGACTATTTCCGCGCCGGCCTCAAGCACGTGGTCAACGAATGAGCACCGTCAATCTCGTCTATTTCTCCTGGGTGCGCGAGCGTATCGGCAAGGGCGAAGAGACGCTCGATCTTCCCTCAAGCGTCGTTACGATCGCCGACCTGCTTCAGCATCTGAAGACGCTCGGCGACGAATACGAGACGGCGCTCGAACATGAAAATGTGATCCGCGCGGCGATCAACCAGGAACATGTCGATCACAGGGAGCCGATCGCCGGCGCCCGCGAAATCGCCCTCTTCCCGCCGATGACGGGCGGCTGAGGCCATGAGCGCGCCGGTCAGCGTGCGCGTCCAGCGCGGGGACTTCGACCTCAATACCGAGGTCGCGAAGCTCGCGACTGACCGCGCCGATGTCGGTGCGGTCGTCACCTTTTCCGGCCTCTGCCGAGATGAAGTGGGAACGCTTGCTGCGCTGGAACTCGAGCATTATCCGGGCATGGCCGAGGCGGAGATCGAGCGTATCTGCCGCGAGGCGGTCGAACGCTTCTCGCTCCAGGCCGTCACCACCATCCATCGCTATGGCAAGATCGTGCCCGGCGAAAACATCGTCCTCGTCGTCACCGCGTCGCGGCACCGCCAAGCCGCCTTTGACGGCGCCAATTTCATCATGGACTTCCTGAAGACTTCCGCCCCCTTCTGGAAAAAGGAGCATCTTGGTGATGGCACCACCGGCGGCTGGGTGAGCGCCAAGGATGCGGACGACACCGCGCGAGATCGTTGGTCTCGGGAAAACTAGCTGCTTTCCTGTTAATGTCCTGTGGACAACCCACTATTCACAGGTTTCATCTCTTCGAAAATTGTGCGCGCGCTGCCTTGCGCGACAACCAGATGTATGCCTATAAATAGATCAAGCCACTAGATATGGTGCTAGAGAATCTGGAATTTAGTTTCCCGGCGAGATTCGTCAATTCAAAAATGATGTTATCCAAAGCTTCCTTGCTTCGGAGGAGAATTGACTACAAATTTTCAAGGGATGATTATGCCTACTCGGGTGAACCAAGCGCCAACTTGATTCACCCTGTAGAACAGCCAAAGGGGACCCGCCCCTCTGAGTCCGTGTGCTTGAGTAAGCCTCGGTATGCTGTTCTTTTGTCGACGGAAAGTCAAGCCGGCGGGAGAAAGGAGAAAAGCATGCCGATTGGTACGACTGCGACCACTGGTCAAAAGTGCCCGGAAAGCGGTGTGTGGAAAGTTGTAGGCAACCCTACGACAACTGCACCGATCGCAAGAGGCAACGTGATGCCGCCTTACGGCGGAAAGGCTGTTACTTGGAAGCTCGTACAGCTGGCCTAACAGCTGATTAACCAAAGCTGGAGCGCGCCCACGCGCTCCAGCGATTTTAAAAGTTACGGGATGACCTTCTCCCTGCGCGTCACCGCAAGCACGAGCACCAGAAATCCGAAGATCGCGAAGTCGCGCCAGAGGATCGGACCATAGGCGCTCCACAACGTTTCCAGCAGACCTACTCCGGCCGCACCGAGGGCGGCATAAAGCGGCGACGCCTGGCCACCGATTGCGGCGATGAACAGCACCTTGACGCCGAAGGTGAGACCGGTTCCGAAATCCATGTTGCCGTAATAGGACGCCGCGAGAATGCCGCAGAAGGCGGCGATCAGCGACGCTACGCCATAGGCGACGATGTAGACGGTCGCGGCATCGACGCCACAAAGAGCCGCAGCACCCCGATCCTCCGAGACGGCACGCCAGAACCGCCCTGCCCGCGAATGCGTCAGGAACCAGTGCCCGGCTGCCACCAGCGCCACCATAAGCAGCGTGTTGCCAAGCTGGATCACGGTCAATGTCACCGGAAAACGCGGATCGTTCCAGAAGACGACGTTTGCGTTGAGAAACGGCGGCAGCCAGAGACTGCGGGTCTCAGAAGCAAGGCGCGCCGTTTCCATCAGCACCAGCAGGCAACCAAGTGACGCCACGACGACGGCGTTGGCGGAGGAAAAGGCGAGCGGGCGCATGACATAGCGCCCGGCAACGAGCCCGGCGCCCGCGCTGAAACTCATCGCCGCCACCGCACCAAGCCCGATGGCCGCAGGCAAAACCAGCCACAGCCGGTTCCAGCCGAAGTCGGCAAACAGCACGAATATCTGGCCCGAGAAAGCAAAGAGCGCCCCATAGGTGAGATCGGCCCGCCGCGTTACGGCGAATGCGATGGCATAGCCAAAGGCGAGCGCTGCATAGAGCGCTGCGATTGGGACGGCGTTGGCGATCTGCTGCAGAAAATAGAGCATGGCGCATCCGGAGCGTGACAAGATCAATATAACTGGTAAAATCAATTTTGCCAGTTAGGATTTTCGCATGAGCTTCACCTGGACTGCCCATCGATTTGCCGGCGGCGCATTGGCGCTGGATGTGGCCAATTCCATCATCCTGCGCTGCGATCCGGCACGCCGCATCGACCGCTTTGCCGATGTCGCGGCGATCGACAGCTTTGCCGAAGCCGCCAATCGATTCGGTGCCGAGAGCGCCCGCTTCGGTCGGCTGTCCCCCGTTGCGGCAGAAAATCGTTCGAGGCTGCTGAGCCTGCGCGAGGCGACCGACCGGCACTTTCGCGCCGCGGTGTCAGCGGAGGCCGGCGCCGAACTGTTGGCGGACCTGCTTGAAGCGATCGCCGCAGTTCTGCGCGGATCCGTACACCACGGCGGCCCGCTGCCGCTCGACGCAGCGACGGCACATTCCGCGCTCAGCCTTGCCGCAAACCCGGAACCGGACCGATTGAAAATCTGTCCGAACTGCGGCTGGCTGTTTCTCGATCGCAGCCGAAACCGCAGCCGCACCTGGTGCGACATGGCTGTCTGCGGCAATCGCAGTAAGGCCAAGCGCCACTACCACCGCAACCGGGAGGAGACGGGCCGATGACGAGGACAATCGGAATATTTGCGGCAGTCACCTTGGCGCTCTTGGCCGCCGGCTGCCAGCGCGAGACCGGCCCCGATCCGCTGAAGCTGACGGGCAAGATGTTCGTCTTCAACTATCGTCTCGCCTATGCGGTCTACACGATCACGCTTCAGAAGACGGAAGCTGTGCCCGAGGGCAGCGTCGTCATCGCCACCTTCGAGAACCCGGTGGGCGGCGCGCCGTTCACCCTGACGCGCAAGCTCTTTCCCAGGCTCGACAGAGTGGTGCTGGAAAGCCCTGATCTGACCTGCGTGAAAAAGGAAAAGCCCTATGCGGTGACCATCGAGGTGAAGGGACCAGCCGGCGAAACGCTGCAGAAACTGGAGACCACCGTCACCTCCGATATCGACCAGGATATCCTGCCGGCGAAGGCGCTCGTCGAAGGGCCAGCCTACGACAAGAATCCGGAGGTCTTCATAGGAGGAAAGGCCCCCAAATATTTCGAGACGGCCAAATGTCCGATATGAAAAAACCGGAGTGTTTCCACTCCGGTTCAAATCTTTGTAATTTCAAGCCATTGCGGCCCGAAACGAAGATTTTGAATCAGCCGACGATCTCGGTGCCCGAGAACCAGTAGGCGATTTCTTCGGCAGCGGTTTCCGGAGCGTCCGAACCGTGAACCGAGTTTTCGCCGATCGAGAGAGCATGAACCTTGCGGATCGTGCCTTCGTCAGCGTTTGCCGGGTTGGTGGCGCCCATGACTTCGCGGTTCTTGGCAATTGCGTTTTCGCCTTCGAGAACCTGAACGATGGTCGGGCCGGAGGACATGAACTCAACGAGTTCGCCGAAGAACGGACGTTCCTTGTGAACGGCGTAGAAGCCCTCGGCTTCGCGGCGGCTCATCCAGACGCGCTTGGAGGCGACGACGCGCAGGCCGGCATCTTCGAGCATCTTGGTGATGGCGCCGGTCAGGTTGCGCTTGGTCGCGTCCGGCTTGATCATCGAGAAGGTACGTTCAATAGCCATTGGCTCAAATCCCTTGTTTCTTGAGAAGTGGCGGTTCATTAGCCGCCAATCCCACGCAAAACAAGGGGGCCAGCCGATGATTCGGCTTGGGCCAGGCGGGTTTCACGCGGCCGTCACAGTTCGCCCCAACCCGTCGTGCAGGTCGAGGCAGCGCTCAAACCAGTGGCCAACGGGATCACCCGGCTGAAGCAGGCGCTGCGGCGAGACGATGCGCGCCCATTGGAACGCTCCGAACACGATATAGTCGGCGAAAAGCGGCTTCGCACCACCCAGGAATTGCTGAAACTTCAACATGTGGCGCAAGGGCTCGAGTTTTTCCGACAGGCCTTCAAGGGACGCCGCACCGCTTTCGGCCACCGCTTCGAGCGACTTGCCGAAGCGCTTCTCCCGGCTCTCACGGAAATAGGCCCGGTCGATCGGATCGAGACGATCGTGAATATCCCTGATGATGATGCGGGTGATGGCGGGATGCAACGTCGTCTGAGACCAACCCTCTACGAAACGGGCAACCGCCGTTGCCCCCTCGCCGGCAAACAGCGGCGGTCGCTCCGGATAGGTTTCCTCCAGATAGAGGGCGATGTCGAAACTGTCCGTCACCAGCCGCTCGCCGTCACGCAAAAGCGGCACGAGCTTGGTCGCACCGTTTTCGACGTCCGGAATCTCGGTAAAGCCGATCGGTACGACTTCGAAGCCGAGCCCCTTGTGCGCCAGCGACATCGCCGTCTTCCACACATGTGGCGAGAATGGCCGCGCCCTGTCTGTCCCACAGAGCGAATAAAGTTTCCTGGTCATGCGAATTCCCCGAGCGGTTGCCGGCCCGTTGAACGACAAATCGGGCGCGTCATCAAATCAGTAAATTTCATACCTGATATCAGCCAACGAGATGCGGTTCTGGACTACATTCGCCTCTTTCAAGGAGACTACCGATGCTCGATCATTTTCGTATGTTCGCTGACTACAATCGCTGGGCGAACCGCCTGATCTACGCTGCCGCTGCGCAATTGACCGATGCCGAGCTGCGGGAAAGCCGGGGCGCTTTTTTCGGTTCGTTGCTCGCGACCCTCAATCATATCCTTGTTGCCGACCGCGTGTGGATGAGGCGCTTTACGCAGGAGGGGGACGCGCCGAGCGCGCTCGATGCGCTCCTTCACGATGACCTTCCGGGCCTTGCCGCCGCCCGCGCAACGGAGGACGCGCGCATCATCGCCTGGGTCGGCAGCCTGGATGACGAACGGCTCGGCGCCAAGCTCACCTATACGCCGCTCACCAATCCGATGGTCATAACGCAGAAGCTCGGACCGGTACTCGCGCACTTCTTCAATCACCAGACCCATCATCGCGGCCAAGCGCATGCAACGCTGACGGCGCTCGGCCACCCGTCGCTGGCGCTCGATCTCGTTTATTTCCTCAGAACCGACGGGTCACAGTGGGCGTAGCGGAAAACGCAACGCACCGATGACAAGCGATCGCAGCGGTCGCACCTCGCGTTGCTGCCACTCGGCCATTTTCTTCAGAACGGCGCGCTGGCCGCGCCAGGCGAGCATGCCGAGCGCGATACCGCCAACGATCGACAAAACGGCGAACACGGCCGCAGGCAGCGCCGATTGCAGCGGCAATATCAGCAGTTCAGGAACGAAGCGGTGCAGGATGTAAATGTGGAAACCGGCCGCCGACAGCGGCAGGATGAGTTCGGCCACCCAACGCGGGATGGCGATCCGCGGTCGATAGAGCAGCACCGCCAGAACCGCGATCTGTAGCAGGTATTTGATCTTCGTGCCGATCCAGACGCCCTCGTAAAGGCCAAAGAACAGGAAAGCGCCCGTTCCGGCGACGAGCAGGATCAGGCGCTGCCGCGCCTCTTCGGCAACGGCAGCGCACCAACCGATGACGGCCAGATAGAAAATCCAGGGCAGCGTGAAGATCTGGCGATTGCCGATCGGCCAGAGCAACGGCAAAGCCAGCCTGGCGGCAAGGGCGAAGACCAGCAAGGTCATGCCGGCAACAAAGGGCCTTGCCGAGACGAAGCGCCGCAACGGCGGGATCGCGAAGAGCCCGACGAAGACGAGCATCATCTGGCAGTAGGCTTCGATGAACCAATAGAGATAGGGCACCATCTGCCGGGCTTCCGGCGTTGCAAGGCCAACATTGCCAACAAGGAAGACCGAAGCCCAGGGCACTTCGCCCCAGGCGAGCGCAAAGGCGGCAACGATCAGATAATAGGGCACCAGGATCTGTGCCAGCGGCCGGAGGATTGCCAGGCCGTCTCCCGCCAGAAGCGGCCCCATTTGGAAACGGGCGAGGCTGAAGCCGGCGAGCACGACCATCGCCGCCGAACCACCGGGGATGGGCCACAAGGTCTCGTGGTGCAAGACCACGAGCAGGATCGCCAAGGCCCGGATCACAAGATCCGTACCGATCCGCCGCGTCGTGGTTTCCTGACGCTCCTGAACCGACAACTGCGCGATCGACAGGGTCTCCCAAGCGTCCGGCGCCGCTCCGAGCACCTTTTCAAGGCCAAGCGAGAGCTGAACGAAGCGCAGCGAATCGCCGCCAAGCGACAAAAAACTGTCCGTTCGCTTCACCCTCATGGGATAAAAAACCTGAGCGAAGAGTTCCTCGATGCCGCCGGCATCGCCGGCGCCGCTGGCGGCCGCCTGCCGGGCGGCCATGTTGAGCGCGTTGTAATCGATCTTGCCGCTGGCGAGCCGCGGCATTTCGGCAAGCGGCGTGGCCTTCAGATGCGCAAGCGTCAGGCCACTCGCCTGGGCCAGGAAACGCCTGACCTCTTCCGCATCGCCCCCGCCGCAATAGAAGACATGGAGGCTGGCATCGTCGCCGACGACGGCCGCAGCAATGCCGCGCCTGTCGAGCGCCACTTCCAGCACGTCATGGGCGATCCGAAGTCCGGCAATCTTGGAGATCCGCTTCATCCGGCCGACGATCTGGAACAATCCGTCAGGGTGGCGGGTGGCGAGATCGCCGGTGCGCAACTCGGTAAGCTCGGTACCGCGGCAGAGATCGTCGCGCGTTGTCGCGTAGCCCATCATGACATTCGGGCCGCGATAGACCAGCTCGCCGGCCACGCCGTCCCGGTCAATCGGCTCGCCGTTTTCGTTCTCGAGCACGAGGCTCCCGCCGGGAATGGCCACCCCGATCCTGTCCTCGTTGCCGGCAAGCGTGGTGGGCGGCACATAGGCAATGCGCGCGGTCGCCTCGGTCTGGCCATACATGGCGAAGAAGGCGCCCCCTTGGGCGCGGAGCTGTTCGTTGTAGAGGCGAATGACGTCAGGACCCAACCGCCCTCCGGCAACGGTCATGAAGCGCAAATTCGGAAAGCGGCGCTCGCGAAACCCCACCTTCTCCAAGAGCTCGTAGGAATAAGGCACGCCCGAGAGGTTCGTGCAGCCGCTCGCAGCAAGGCCATCGAGAAAACCGCCATCGAGGATCGATCCGCCGGGAACATAGAGACTGGCGCCGACCGCCAGGTGAGAGTTCAGCACCGACAGGCCGTAGGAATAGTGGAGCGGCAGAATGAGACAGCCGCGATCATCCGCTGTCAGCCCGAGATAGCAGGCGATGGAAGCCGCATTCGTCGAGACGTTAGTCTTCGACAAGCGGACCGCCTTGCCGCAACCGGTACTGCCCGACGTCGAGAGCATCATCGCCAGTTCGGGATGCAGCACCTCGCCGTGTTGCCGCAGATGCTCGGTGCGCCAACGAGCGTCGATACGGCGAAAGGCATAATCGGGAGCGAAGGCCTCGACCCAGGATCCGATCGCACCGCTTCTCGGCGCCTGCATGGCAACGGCATGCCCGGCCTTCAGAGCGGCGAGATAGGCGACGATCGCATGCTCGCACAGTTCAGCCTCGATCGACACCAATGCGCGCGGACCGCTGAAGGCGAGCGCCTGACGAGCGACCCGCTCGCTAAGTTCACGATAGGTGACGATCCTCTGCCCGGGAAAGACCAGCGCCGGGCGGTCGCCCCAGTTCGCCAAATTTCCAATGAACGAGAGGGACATCGTCTAACCGCCACTGCCAACCCCGGGTCACAGCCCGATTTAGTCGCGCGGCATATAATTGGTGACTAAAGGCGTCAAGTATAAACACGGGCTAAAATAAGGACTCAAGGTCGCATCGACGATGCACGGTTGCGCCTTTCCGCGGATGATTGGAATTCAGCAACCATACCGGGCAGGAAACGCCAGCGGCCTGAAATCTTCAGACTCCCTTAAATGCGACTTCCCATAGTGACCCCAGCTTTGAGACAGACTTCCGACACCGTCACCAGGGGCCATGACCGAATGACCAGGCAAGTTCCAGCGGACGCCAGCCGATCACAGGCAAGGCAAGCGGCGATCATTCTGAAGGTGGCACAGGCGATGGCCAAGCACGGTGTCGCTGCCCTGCCCCGCAACTATGAGCTTTTCTACGAAGCACTGTCCGGCCGCCTGCCGCAGCTTTCGGCGGAGCTCGCCGCGCTCGGCCCGAACCCTCAACAGGATGCCCTGGACGCGCTGGGCCTCAAGCATCACCTCGTCGCGCACGCAGCACTCGCCGCTGACAGAGCCCGGGCCGCGGCCCAGGAGGCGCTTGCCGACATCGCCGGCATGCTGAAGCTTGCCCTGGCGCATAAGCGCGTTTTCAAGGACGAACTCGAGCAGTTTGCCGATCGGCTCGCCACCGATCCCGTTGCCTCCCTTTCTGAATTCGCAGGTGACGCGACGCGGTTGCGCGATGCAGTCGGGAAATTGACCAGCGAAGAAGGCGCACTGCAGCACGTCCTGGAGACGAGCGTGCAGCGCTTCGCCGAATTCGAGGGCGATCTGGCTGAAAGCCGCCGAACGCTTACCCGCGACCCTGTCACCGGTCTGCCGAACCGCCTGGCGCTGACCGCAAAGCTCGACGCCATTCTCGAAACCGGCCATGTCGATCAGCCGCTTGCGCTGCTTTTCGCCTCCGTCGAAGGCCTTCGCGAGATAGCGGAGCAGCACGGAGGCGCCGTTGCGGCAAAGGCGCTTGCCAAACTCTCGGCGCTGTTTCGCAAGTCAATCAAAAGGAATGATTTTGTCGCCCGCATCGGCCAGCAGGACTTCGCGTTCCTCTGTCGCGATGTCAGCGCCGAGAACGCCGAGGCCATTGCCCGGCGTCTGCGGCAGTCGATTGGGGAGTTGCGGATCGCCCTGCCCGGTCGGGCGCATACCGCCGAGACTCTCTCGCTTGTGGCGGGTGTCACCATGGTACAGCCGACATCGACGAGCGCCGATCTGCTGACCCAGGCTGAACTGGCGCTTGTCGGCGCCCGCAGCGGTGCTGGCATCCTCAGCTATTCGTCGGCACTCGGCCGCAATCACACAAGAACCTACGGCCACGCCGCCGCCTGAAACGTCAAGCGGCAACCGGCTGGCGGTTTTCGTCGATCTCGGACGCCCTCTCGCGCAGACAGCCAAGCAGACGAAAGAGTTCCGTTCGCTCGCAATCGTCGAGCGCGGAGAACAATTCATCGATCGTGCGATGACGCGGCTGCAAGGCGGCTTCCAGCGCCTGCCGGCCGCGACCGGTGATCGAAATGATCTTCGCGCGGCGGTCCTGCGGGTCCGGTTCACGCACGACCATGCCGTCCCTCTCCAGCCCGTCGATCGCCTCGGTGACGGTCCTCGCCGCAAAGCCGAGCGCCGATGCGATGTCGGCGCAGCGACAGGGGCCAAGCGTGTTCAGATAGAACAGGAACTTGCTGCGCGCGAGCGAAACGCCTTCCTCCGACATCGATGCGTTCACCAGGCGATGAACGCAGTGATAGAGCTCGAAGAGCCGCTCGGCGACTTCGACTTTTTCTGTCATGGCAATGTACCTCATTGTGGCAACGCCAAAACGAAACAACCCGGCCCCGCTTGGCGGGACCGGGTTGTTCGGTCAACCGTCTGGCGTGACTTATTGATCGTTTTCGTCGGTCGTGCCGAAAGCCTTGGCGTGACCGTTGGTGATCGCGCCGGTCGCTGTCGCGTCGACGGATCGGTCGTCGATACCCGCATAGTAGTCGCCGCGGCTGGCCGAGCTTGCAGAAGCTCCGGCACCAGCGGAAGCCTCGGCGCGTCCGGTAAAGAGCGGCGTGGAGCTCACGCCCTCATAGTAGCTGCCGCCGGCAATGGCGGCAGACGCGCCGCCGAGCATGGCGGCCGCAACGAGGATCGCGGCAATGGGCGTCTTCATAGGTCTGTTCCTTGGTGGAGATGGCAGATTGGGGGCTGAGCCCCACATAGGCGATTGGAAAGTCGCCTCTTAGGATCTCGACGTTGATCGATCAAATCCCCTGAAACGGGGTGCGGGCTGAAACCCGCACCCCTTCGTCATCGCGATTAGCGGGAAAGGCCCTGGTAATATTCGCCTTCGCCGCCCGTGACGCTCTTCGGCGCGACGCCATAGTTCACCACCGAACCGGTCTTGGTGCGGTCGACATAGCCGGCCTCAGAATTGCCGATGGTGAAGGACGACTTGCCGGTGACGGCGGACGTCCGTTCGGTGTAGAGCGGCGTCGGGCTTGCGCCTTCATAATAGCTGCCGCCTGCAAAAGCAGCGGACGCGCCGCCAAGGATAGCGGTTGCAACGAGGGCGGCGGAAAGAGCAGTCTGGATTGCAGCTTTCATGGTCTTCACTCCTGGGAGGCTCGTTCGCTAGAACGAGGTTTCATCAAAATGGTCCGTGGCCGGATCGGTCGTCCCTCGGAACGCGGGGCCTTTGCCAATAGCGTTCAGTCGATCGAGGCGGTCAGAAGAGCGTTCCCCGCCCTTCCGTTTATGAGATGGTCCCTCACGATGAGGATGTGTAGTATCGAATGCCGGAACACCTTGTTCAAAAATCGATAACAATGAACTCTTGAAATCGCGGGCCGCCACCTGCGGTTAGGCAAGGCGAATGCGGACGAGATCACGCCTCTTGCCTTCCCGGCCAAGTCCGGGCAAAAGGCCGCAATGATCCAGATTTCCGGCCTTTCCGCCCGCATCGCGGGACGTCTCCTCATCGAAAACGCATCCGTGACGCTTCCGGCGGGCACGAAGGCCGGGCTTGTGGGGCGAAACGGGGCCGGCAAATCGACGCTGTTCCGCATCATTACCGGCGAACTCGCATCCGAGGCCGGCAGCGTTTCCCTGCCGAAGAACGCCCGTATCGGCCAGGTGGCCCAGGAGGCGCCCGGCACCGAGGAACCGCTGATCGAGATCGTGCTGAAGGCCGACAAGGAACGCTCGGCGCTGATCGCCGAGGCGGAGACCGCCACCGACCCGCATCGAATAGCCGAGATCCAGACACGGCTTGCCGATATCGGCGCCCACTCGGCGGAAGCCCGCGCCGCCAGCATCCTTGCGGGCCTCGGCTTCGATCATGAAGCGCAGTTGCGCCCAGCCTCCTCCTTCTCCGGCGGCTGGCGTATGCGCGTGGCGCTGGCAGGCGTGCTCTTTTCCGAGCCGGACCTGTTGCTGCTGGACGAGCCGACCAACTATCTCGACCTTGAAGGCACGCTGTGGCTCGAAGACTATATTCGCCGCTATCCGCACACCGTCATCATCATCAGCCACGACCGCGATCTGCTCAATACGGCGGTCAACGCCATCGTTCATCTCGACCAGAAGAAGCTCACCTTCTATCGCGGGCCCTACGACCAGTTCGAGCGGCAGAAGGCGGAAGCCGATGAGCTGCAGATGAAGGCGAAAGCCAAGAACGACGCGGCACGAAAACACCTTCAGAGCTTCATCGACCGTTTCAAGGCCAAGGCAACCAAGGCCCGCCAGGCGCAAAGCCGCGTGAAAGCGCTGGAGCGCATGGGCACGATTGCGGCCGTAATCGAGGATCATGTCCAGGGCTTTTCCTTCCCCGATCCGGAGAAGGAAGCGGCCTCACCGATTATCGCCGTCACCGGCGGCAGCGTTGGCTATGAACCGGGCAAGCCGATCCTCAAGCGGCTCAACCTCAGGATCGACACCGACGACCGCATTGCGCTGCTCGGCTCGAACGGCAACGGCAAATCGACCTTTGCGAAATTCATCTCCGGACGCCTGACGCCCGAGGCGGGTGAGCTAAAGATCGCGCCGAACCTCAAAGTCGGCTTCTTCGCCCAACATCAGCTCGACGACCTGATCCCAACCCAGAGCGCGGTGGAACATGTGCGCCGGCGCATGCCGGAGGCGCCGGAGGCCAAGGTGCGTGCGCGCGTGGCGCAGATGGGGCTTGCGACGGAAAAAATGGAGACCCCGGCAAAAGATCTCTCAGGCGGCGAGAAAGCACGGTTGCTGATGGGGCTTGCGGCCTTCGACGCGCCGAACCTCCTGATCCTCGACGAGCCGACGAACCATCTCGACATCGACAGCCGCAACGCGCTGATCACTGCCCTCAACGACTATTCCGGCGCGGTGATCCTGATCTCGCACGACCGCCACCTGATCGAGGCAACCGCCGACCGGCTGTGGCTGGTGCGCGACGGAACGGTGACGAGCTATGACGGCGACCTTGAGGACTATCGCAGTCTGATCGTTGGCGGCCCCAAGCCCAAGGAAGAAAAGGCCCGGCCGAACGGAGCCGACGACAGCCTGTCGAAAGCGGATCAGCGCAAGGTCAACGCCGACAAGCGCGCCTCACTGGCGCCGCTTCGCAAGAAGATCAATGAAATCGAGTCCTTGACCGGAAAGCTGGAGAAACTGATTCAGGCACTTGATGTGGAACTTGCCGATCCGGCACTCTACGAAAAATCACCCGCGAAGGCGGCCCAGAAGGCCAAGGAACGCTCGGACGCTGCGGCAAAACTCGCGCACGCTGAAGAGCAATGGCTCGAGCTTTCCTCAGAATACGAAGACGCGATGGCCGGCTGACAGTCACCAGCCGATGTCGGGCGACCTGATATCGGTTTTCCGCCTATCCCAGTTCGAACGTGGTGATGCCGTAGACCCGCGCGAGCGGCAGCCCCGGATCCGGTCCGCGATACATGCGCGCCGTTTCGAATACCGGCTTCAGGTTGTAGCGATCGCACAGCGCCCTGGCCGAAGCGTTCGGCTCAGGAATATCGAGATAGATCTCGCTGCCGCTGGCAGCAGAGGCGAGTTTGCGAAAGACCAGATCGGCGCCGGTCTCGGTGTCGGAAAAGAGCGGGCCGATCTTGAAACCGCTGCGGCAGGCCCGGATCGTTCCATAGGCCACAACCGCACCGTCGCGCAGCAGCAGGACGCTGCGCCGCCCATCGCTCACCTTCAGCCATTCGCGAAGGAAGGCGTCACGTCGCGCCGGAACGAAGCGGCGATCGTATTCGAGCAGCAGCGGCATGTGAACCGGCGCCACTTCCAGGAGGTCGGTACCCGGTGGCTCGACAACGTCGATCATGCCGCCGTAGCGGATGTTCGCATGGGCATAGGCGAAACCGGACCGGCGATAGTTCTCCCGTTGCGCGACCACGCCATCCAGCCCCACGATCCGGCCTTCGGCCGAAGGCAAAACCTGTTGCCATAGCTTCGTGCCGATCCCTTTGCCACGCAGATCCGGCCGGGTGATGTAGAAGCCGAGAAAGGCGTAGCTTTCGTCGTATCGCACGAGCGAGATGGCGCCGGCGGGCCCGTCCTCCGCCTCCGCTATCCAGTAGCCTTCGCTGTCAGCCGCCCAGAAGGGGGCTGCATCGCCAAGGCCCGGGTTCCATCCCTCCTGCGCCGCCCACTCGATCATGAGGTCGAGTTCGGCACGGCTGGCGTGACGGATTTGATGCTGCATCGTCCACTCCTCATCTGCGGTCAGATCGCCCGTTCGTCGCTCCGGCTGACGAAACGAAAAGGGCGCGTCCGCCGGTAGAGCTAGCGCAGCCGCGCTGCGAGGGAATGATCACAGCTGTCGATTTCCAGCGCGTTGTTGTCCTATGGTGAACACCGATCGCCGGCGCTTGCCCCCTTTGCGCAATCTGCTACAAGAGCCGACAATAAGTCATACTAATCGAGCGGAACACCATGGCCCCCATCAAAATTGCCCTCGTCGGCATCGGCAAGATCGTTCGCGACCAGCACCTGCCGGCAATCGCCAAGAACAATGACTATCAGCTGATCGCCGCCGCGAGCCGGCATGGCACGGTCGACGGCATCGACAACTTCAAATCAATCGAGGCAATGCTCGAGGCGGTGCCGGCAATCGAAGCGGTCTCGCTCTGCATGCCGCCGCAATATCGCTACGAGGCGGCCCGCGCAGCGCTCGACGCCGGCAAGCATGTGTTCTTGGAAAAGCCGCCGGGCGCGACCCTCAGTGAAGTCGCAGACCTTGAGGCGCTGGCGGCATCGAAGGGGCTGTCGCTGTTTGCGAGCTGGCACTCGCGTTATGCCCCGGCGGTGGAAGCGGCAAGGTCCTTCCTGGCGGCAACGACGATCGAGGACGTCAAGATCATCTGGAAGGAAGATGTGCGGCACTGGCATCCTAACCAGGAGTGGATCTGGGCGGCGGGCGGTCTCGGCATTTTCGACCCCGGCATCAACGCGCTGTCGATCGTCACCCATATTCTGCCCCGTCCGCTGTTCGTGACCTCGGCCATCCTCGAATTCCCCGAGAATCGCGATGCGCCGATCGCCGCCAACATCACATTTACCGACGGGCTGAAGCTGCCGGTCTCTGCCGAATTCGACTGGCGCCAGACCGGCAAGCAGAGCTGGGACATCGTCGCCCGAACTGCGGCGGGCGAGATGGTGCTTTCGGAAGGTGGGGCCAAGCTCGCAGTGGACGGCAAGATCGTGCACCAGGAGCCGGAACAGGAATATCCGATGCTCTATCGACGCTTTGCCGAGATCGTCAAAGCCGGAACATCCGACGTCGACCTGGCGCCGCTGCGTCACGTCGCCGATGCCTTCATGCTCGGCAAGCGCAAATTCGTCGATGCGTTCCACGACTGAGATTTCGACCGAGGCAAGAACGAACAAGGCCCGCGGCGATCGCCGCGGGCCTTGTTCGTTCCAAGCTTTGCAAGCTCAGGCTTTCTTTTCCCACCGGCCGTCGCGGTTCTGCTGCCAGTAGGTGAGGTTGTGCCCCTCCCCCTTCAGCCGTTTCCAATGACCGCGCGCGCCTTCGAGCTGCTCCTGATCGTAGCCGTCGAACATGAAGACGATACGTTCATAGGCCGAGACTTCGGGCGGGTTGGCGCCATCGATGACGAAACGCACCGTCGCTGCGTTGGCGTTGCCGTCATCGGCCACCAGCAACACCGGCTGCTCTGCTGCAAAGTCGCCGGCATCCGTGCCATGCGGCAGGAAGCTCTCGTCCCGGTAGACCCAGAGGTGCGTGTCGAGCGCGTCGCGCCGCTCGGCATTGATGGTCTGCACGACCACGCGCCAGCCGCGCTCGACGCTCTTGTCGAGCAAGGGCGGCAGCGCGTCCTCGAGCTTTGATTCCGTCAGGTGGTAGAACAGGATCTCGGTCATGCCGATCTCTTCACGCCCGGCACAACCGGTCAGGCCTCGTAGCTCGCTCGCACCAGTTCATCGAGCAGCCGCACGCCAAAGCCCGAGCCCCAGGACTGGTTGACCTCGTCGGTCGGCGCGCCCATGGCGGTGCCGGCGATGTCGAGATGCGCCCAGGGTGTGTCCTTGACGAAACGCTTCAGGAACTGCGCCGCCGTCACCGCGCCACCGTGGCGGCCGCCAGTATTCTTCATGTCGGCGAACTTGCTGTCGATCATCTTGTCGTATTCCTTGCCGAGCGGCATGCGCCACAGGCGCTCCTGCGTCGCGATACCCGCGGCGAGAAGCTGTCCCGCGAGGCGATCGTCGTTCGAGAAGAGGCCGGCATGGTGGGTCGCGAGCGCAACCATGATCGCGCCGGTCAGCGTCGCGAGATCGATGATCGCCTGCGGCTTGAAGCGGTCGTTGCAGTACCAGAGGGCATCGCAAAGCACGAGCCGACCCTCGGCATCGGTGTTGATCACCTCGATCGTCTGGCCGGACATCGAGGTCACGATGTCGCCCGGACGCTGGGCGCTGCCGTCAGGCATGTTTTCCACAAGGCCGATAATGCCGATGGCGTTGACCTTCGCTTCGCGCGCGGCAAGCAGATGCATGAGACCAGTGACGGCGGCGGCACCGCCCATGTCGCCCTTCATTTCCTCCATGCCGGCGGCCGGCTTGATCGAGATGCCGCCACTGTCGAAGACGACACCCTTGCCGACGAAGGCGAGCGGACGCTCCTTAGACTTTCCGCCCTTCCACTGCATGATGACGAGCCGTGGCGGGCGGGTCGAGCCCTGTGCGACGCCGAGAAGCGCGCCCATGCCGAGCTTCTTCATTTCCTTTTCCGTGAGGATCTCGACCTCGACGCCAAGCTTTTCCAGCTCTTTCGCCTTGGCGGCAAATTCGACCGGCCCCAGAACGTTTGCCGGCTCGTTCACCAGATCGCGCGCCAGAAAAACACCTTCAGCAACCGCCTGCGACGTCGCGAAAGCCTTCTTGGCTGCAATGACGGTCCCGGTGACGATGGTGACCTTCGTCGGCTTTCCGGACGACTTCGCCTCGTCGTCGGCCTTCTTGGTCTTGTAGCTGTCGAAGCCGTAGGCATTCATCTCCATGCCGAGGGCGAAATCAGCGGCGGCCTTGCCGGTCACCTGGACTTCGGGCGCATCGATGAAGACAGTCACCTTGTCTGCCGAACCGAGCTTCGCGGCGACCGCGCCGCCTGCTTTCAGCCAATCGTGATCGGTCAACGCATCCGCCTCGCCAAGTCCGAGCACGATGATTCGATCCGCGGGCGAGCCGTGTGGTGCAAGGATGTCGAGGCTCGAGAACGCCTTGCCGGTGAACTTCTTCACCTTGGCTGCCTTGGCGACCACGTCCTGCGGGTCGGCGACGTCGGCACCGGCCGCCACTTGTGCACCCGACGCCTTGAGAAGCACGGCAACACCGCCGCTCGGCCGGTGGGATTTGGCAAAGGTGAACTCAAACTTCATCGAAAACTCCGGATACTTCTTGTCGGCGCTACCCCTGAAAAGGTCGAGGACACGGGCGCCAGGTCAAGGTGGTCGAGGCCGCGACGCGTCCAGCTGACACGGCAAGGCCTCCGGCGATCCGCCCTGTTACCGGGCGGTTACAGTGTCAAATATTCGCAACATTCGCCACCGTCAAAGCTGTGGCCGGCACCCTTCTCGCTTTTCAACCGCTTGGCAAGATGCCCGCGGATGTTTACATGCGGTTAACCGAGGTTCTTCGCCTTAAATTATCCGCGTTGCTTCACAATTTGAGGGACATGGAGAGCGGGCTAGGAACCGGGCTTCGGTTTGGCGAACACGGGCGTAGCCCGGCTCGACACCGCCGCCGGAACAGAAACATGAGCAGGATTTTGGACCGGATACGGGCATGAAGCTGATCGAACGCTACATCTTCCGGCGTGCCGTGATCATGTTCCTCGCGACACTTTTGCCCTTGCTCGGCATCACCTGGACGACGCAGGCACTTACCAACGTCAACCTGGTCACGGACAACGGCCAGTCCGTCCTCGCTTTCGCCAAGGTGGCGACCCTGATCCTGCCGTCCGTCATCACGATCATTCTGCCGTTTGCGCTGGTCATCGGCGTTACACAGACGCTGACGACGATGAACACCGATTCGGAGCTGACCGTGCTCAACGCCGCCGGCAGCTCGCGCATGGCGATCATCCGGCCGGTGATCTTTCTTGCAGCAGGTCTCAGCGTGCTCTCCTTTGCGGTCGACAACTTCGTCGAACCCTATTCACGCGTCGCCCTGCGCAAGATGCTGGCAACGGCAAATGCCGACCTTCTATCGTCGGTCGTTCAGGAAAATACCTTCCGCAAGGTTGCCGACAATCTGTACGTTCAGGTCGGCGGGCGGCGTGCAGGTGGCGTGTTGCAGGGCATCTTCGTCGCCGATTCGCGCAACCCGTCCTTCGAGCTCGTTTATTATGCGCGCGAGGGCGCCATTGACGAAAAAAGCTCGGCGCTGGTGATGAAGGACGGCGAAGTGCAACGCAAGCTGCCCGACGGCAGCGTGTCGATCATCAAGTTCGATTCCTATGCCTTCGATCTCGCCGACATGACCAAGACGACGCGCGAGGCGACCATTCGGGCAAAGGATCGCGATCTGCCCGGCCTCATCAACCCGGACCCCAACGATCAGGTCTACAAGAACAACCCGCTCGCCTTCACCGCCGAGCTCAATCGCCGCTTGACGGAATGGACCTTTCCGCTGCTTTTCGGCCTGATTGCACTCGTCTTCAGCAGCGACGCGCGCTCCCATCGCGAGGCTCGTGTTCATCCCATGGTAAGTGCGCTCGGTACCGCTCTGCTGATCCGCTGGATGACATTCTATGCCGGCAACAGCGCCGAGGACTCCGTCTGGTTCGTACCGTTGATGTATGCCGTGCCGCTGGTCGCGGGCGCGCTCTGCATTCACCAGCTCATCAGCAACAAGCGGCTCGACATTCCGATGACCGGACAGGAAAAACTGCAGGAGCTTCTGGTTCGCCTGCGGCTGATACGGCCTGACGCCGAGAAGGGACAGCCGTCATGATGGGCACGCTCGGCCGTTACTTTTTCATGCGCTACGTGGTCACCACGTTCTGGTTCCTCGTCGGCATATTCTCGCTGATCTTCATCATCGACTTCAGCGAACAGGCGAGCCGTCTGGCGAACCTGCCGCACTACACGCTGACGGGCGCTCTGTTGATGACCGCGCTGCGGATTCCGTTGATCCTGCAGCAAACGATCCCATTCGTGGCGCTCTTTTCAGCAATGGCAGCGCTCATCTCGCTCAACCGGCGCTACGAACTCGTCGTGACCCGTGCGGCAGGTATTTCCGTCTGGCAGTTCCTGCGTCCGTTCATCCTCGGCGCCTTCCTGTTTGGCGTGCTGGCAGTCGTGGCACTCAACCCGCTCGCGGCCTGGGGAACGAAGCGCGGCGAGGCCCTGCTGGCGGAGTGGGGCTCCTCGCGATCTGCGGACGCCGGATCGATCCCGTGGCTCCGGCAGATCTACAACGGCACCGATACGATCATCGGCGCGCGCTCGGTTCAGGACAATGGCACGACGCTTCTCAACGTCACCGTCATCCACTTCGATCCACAGGGCTCGATCATTCTGAGACAGGATGCGGCATCGGCGAAACTCGAAGATGGTTACTGGCTTCTTAACGACGTAACGGAAACGCGCAACGGGCAGCTTCCGCAGCGTTTGAAAACAGCACAACTCAGCACCAATTTGAAGGCGGAGTTTGTTCAGGAACGTCTTGCAAAGGCTGATTCCATTCAGTTTTTCGACCTGCCGCGCAAAATCGAAGTGGCTCGCTCCTTCGGTTTTTCGACCAACGGCATGGAAACTCAATTTCACTCAATGTTGTCGCTGCCGCTGTTGCTCGTCGCCATGACGCTGATCGCCGCTTGCGTGTCCCTGAAATTTAGCCGGTTTAACCAATCGCGCTCCGTAATTCTCGGTGGCATCCTCTCAGGCTTCGTGCTTTATGTCGTCACCGTGCTTGTCAAAGCATTCGGGAGCAGCGGCATTGTGCCTCCTTTCGTTGCAGCCTGGTTGCCAGTTGTTGTAGCGATGGCGCTGGGCTCGACGATTCTATTAAATCAGGAGGATGGCTAGTGGCGGTAGTGAACCGCAAACGTGTAAAGCTGATCAACGCTGCCCTGCTTGCAGGCGTGGCGCTGCAGACACTTGCCATGGGAATGAGCGCGCCTGCAATGGCGCAGCAGACTTCGGACCGCCTCGAATCGTTGCGACCGAACATGCCGGAAGATGCCAAACTTCTTCTTTCCGCCAATGAGCTCGTCTACAACAAGGACGCCGAGAAGGTCATCGTGCGCGGCAACGTGCAGATTGACTACGGCGGCTACAAAATGGTGGCCCGTCAGGTCGAGTACGACCAGAAGTCGGGCCGCATCCACGCCATGGGCGAGATTCAGCTCATCGAGCCAGGCGGCAATGTCGTCTATGCCGACAAGATGGATGTCACCGACGACTTCGGCGACGGCTTCGTCGAAGCATTGCGAATTGAAACCACCGACCTGACCCGGCTTGCCGCGACCAGCGGCGAACGGCGCAACGGCGAGGAATTCATCCTGAACGAGGCCGTCTACACGGCCTGCACGCCCTGCACGACCAAGCCGGAACACCGCTCGCTGTGGCATATCAAGGCGCAGCGCGTCGTGCAGAACGGCCGCACGCGCACGATCCGGCTTGAGAATGCGCGTTTCGAGCTGTTCGGCAAGCCGATCGCCTACATTCCTGTCATGGAGCTGCCCGACCACACGGTGAAGCGCAAGAGCGGCTTCCTGTTCCCGCAGTTCCGCTCGGCACAGAAGCTCGGTATCGGTGTTGGCGTCCCCTATTACTGGGCGATTTCGCCCCACATGGATGCGACGGCGACGCTGACGGGGCTTACCAAGCAGGGCTTCCTGCTTGAAGGTGAATTCCGGCAGCGCTTCCACAACGGCCTTCACACGCTGCGTTTTGCTGGCATCAGCCAGCTCGACCGGACCCAGTTCACTCCCGGCACCGTCGACGCGCTCGAAAAGCAGCGTGGCATGGTGGCGTCGAAAGGCGACTTCCAGATCAATCCGCGCTGGAGCTTTGGCTGGAACGTGCTCGTCCAATCGGACAACAACTTCGCCAAGACCTACGAGCTGTCGGATTTTGACGGAACGACCTACATCAACCAGGCGTACTTGACCGGTCTCGGCAAGCGGAACTACTTCGACCTGCGCGCCTTCTACTTCGACATCCAGGACGCAGATCCGAACAGCATTGCCGAGAACCAGCAACCGACCGCGCAGGTCCTCGACTACTCATACAAGGCGCCCGAGCCCATTTTGGGCGGAGAGCTTTCCGGCACCCTGAACTTCACCAACGTCAAGCGCAACCGACTTGATCTCAACGTCGTTCCCGGTGTCGTCAACCGTTTCCGCGGGCTTGAAGGCACGTCTCACCGCCTGACCGGCGAGCTCGAATGGAAGCGCACCTTCATTGCTCCCGGTGGGCTCGTTATCACGCCGCTTCTCGCCGCGCGTGGCGACGCCCTCGGCCTCAACATGGATAACCCTGGGCCAGCCTATACCGGCGACTACAACACGAGCGACGCCGCGACACGGCGTATGCTGACAGCCGGTCTCGAGGCGCGCTATCCGATCCTGTTCGTTGGTGAAGACAGCAGCCATGTGCTCGAGCCGATCGCCCAGCTCTACGCGCGCCCCGACGAGCAATACGCCGGCGGGCTGCCGAACGAAGACGCCCAGAGCTTTGTGTTCGACGCGACGAACCTGTTCGACCGCGACAAGTTCTCAGGCTTCGACCGGATCGAAGGCGGCACACGCGCCAATGTCGGCATGCGATACACCGGGACGTTCGATAGTGGTTACGGCCTGCGCGGCATCGTCGGCCAATCCTTCCATCTCGGCGGCCTGAACTCGTTTGCGACCGACGATTTGGTCAAGGCTGGTGCGAATTCTGGTCTGGAAACCAAGCGTTCCGACTATGTCGCCATGGTTGGCATCGACGCCCCCTCCGGTCTGATGGCGAGCCTTTCCGGCCGCCTCGACGAAAAGGACCTGGCTCTGCGCCGAGCCGATGCGACCGTCGGCTACCTCGGCATGACGTGGCAGGCGGCGATGACCTATACGCGCATCGAAGCGCAGCCGCTTTATGGCTCGCAGGTGGATCAGGACGAAATCCAGACCGCTGCCGCCTACAAGTTCCATGATTATTGGTCGGTCTTCGGCGCGATCACCTACGACATCAACAAGGACGTCATCTCGCGCAACGGCTTCGGCATTACCTATGACGATCAGGACACCCTGTTCTCCATCGTCTACAAGCAGGAGCGCGATACCGACAGCACACTGGCGAACGACTGGTCGATCGGTGCCAGAATCAGCTTCCGTACGCTCGGCGACGTCAATGTCGGCGACACCAAGTTCGAAGAGCTGGACTATTACTGATGTCATTAGTCGAATGGGCGAGCCTGGCGTTCGCCCATTCGCGGAGATCGTTGCCGTCAATCGGTCTTGTCATCGTTTGGCCGCATGTATTATGCATTCCCTCCGACAAGATAAGGCAACGGCGCAACGGCGGCAGGCGGGCAAAGCCTGTCGACGATGATTGTCCGGAAAACAGGAAAAGATAATGGGCGGGAAAATGTCGATCTTGAGGACGCTTTCGGCACTGGCTCTGGCCGGGACGCTGAGCATGGCTGTGTGCGCCGGTGCGCAGGCGGCAAGCCAGGTCAAGGTAACGGTCAACAACACGGTGATCACCTCAGGCGACATAGCCAAGCGGGTGGCTTTCCTGCGTCTGCAGCGGCAGAAGGGCGGCGCAGACGAAGCCAAGAAGCAACTCGTCGACGAAGTCCTGAAGCGCGCAGAGATCGCCCGCATCGGCCAGTCCGTCAGTACCCAGGAAGTCGACGCGGCCTATGCCCGCTTTGCTGCCGGCAACAAGCTTTCGACCGAGCAGCTCGGCAAGATCCTCGATCAGGCCGGCGTCGGTGCCGAACACTTCAAACAGTTCATCGCTGTACAGATGAGCTGGCCGCGCGCCGTCAATTTTCGCTACGGCAGTTCCAACCGGCTCCAGGGAGCCGATCTCGTCAAGCGCATGATGGAAGGCGGCGGCCAGAAGCCGGTGACGACCGAGTATTTCCTCCAGCAGGTGATCTTCGTCATTCCGGAAAAGAAGCGCGGCGCGATCACGGCGAAGCGGCAGGCAGAAGCCAATGCTTCGCGGTCGCAGTTCCCGGGCTGCGAAACCTCCAAGGCGTTTGCCGCCAACTATCGTGACGTTTCGATCCGCAACCTCGGCCGCATGCTCGCCCAGCAGCTGCCGGACGAGTGGAAGCCGTTGATCGAGAAGGCTAGCGAGAACGGTACAACCGGGACCCGCGTGACCGAAAAGGGTGTCGAGTACCTGGCGATCTGCAAGAAGCGTGAAGTCAACGACGACACGGCCGCCGAAATCGTCTTCCGCGCCGAGGATATCGGCAAGAAGAAGGCCGATGGCGAAGATCCGAACAGTGAAAAGTACCTCGAGGAATTGCGCAAGAAGGCGCAAATCGTCAACAAATAACCACGACGGAAACATGCGCGAAACAACCGGCGGGCCCCTCGCCCTGACCATGGGCGACCCGGCCGGCATCGGGCCGGACATCAGCCTTTCGGCATGGCTTGGCCGTCGCGACCATGCGACGGCGCCCTTCCTTTTCATCGGTGACCCTTCTGTGCTTGCCGCACGGGCATCGATGCTGGGCTACACAGTGCCGGTCCGGGAGACGGATTGTGGCGGAGCGCTCTCGATCTTTGAAACGGCGCTGCCGGTGCTGCCGCTCGCCTGCCCTGCCCCGGTCACGGCAGGCGATCCCGATACCACCAACGCCAGCGCCGTCATCGGTGCGATCGACACGGCGGTGCGGCTCGTCACCGCCGGTGAAGCGTCCGCCGTCGTAACCAACCCGATCGCCAAGGCGGTCCTTTATGATGCCGGCTTCCGCTTTCCCGGCCACACCGAGTATCTGGCAGATCTCGCCGAGAAGGCGACCGGGCAACCGGTCCTGCCTGTGATGATGCTCGCAGGGCCGAAGCTGCGCGCGGTGCCTGTCACCATCCACATCCCGCTGAAGGACGTGCCGGCGCAGTTGACGCCGGACCTCGTCTACCGCACCTGCGCGATAACGGCGGCTGATCTGCGCAACCGCTTTGGGCTCGGACACCCGCGCCTCGCAATCGCCGGGCTCAACCCACACGCTGGAGAAAACGGTGCGCTGGGCCTTGAGGACGACGCGATCATCCGTCCGGTCGTCGACCGGCTGCGTGCCGAGGGGATCGACGCGGTCGGACCGCTACCGGCCGATACGATGTTCCACGATCGCGCCCGTGCCAGCTACGACGTGGCGATCTGCATGTATCACGACCAGGCATTGATCCCGGCCAAGGCGCTCGGCTTCGACGACAGCGTCAATGTCACCCTCGGCCTTCCCTTCATCCGCACATCGCCCGATCACGGCACGGCCTTCAGCCTTGCCGGCAAAGGCATCGCCCGTGACGACAGCCTGCGGGCGGCACTCGATCTTGCCGCGACACTTTCGGCCAACATGCCAGGAGACAGCCGCTGATGGCCGCCCTTGACGGTCTCCCTCCCTTGCGCGACGTGATCCAGCGCCACGGTCTCGATGCCAAGAAGGCATTGGGCCAGAACTTCCTGCTCGATCTCAACCTCACACAGAAAATTGCCCGGACCGCCGGCTCCCTCGAGGGGGTGACAGTCATCGAGGTCGGCCCCGGACCGGGTGGCCTGACGCGTGCGATCCTCGCTCTCGGGGCCAAGAAGGTGATCGCGATCGAGCGGGATTCGCGCTGCCTGCCAGCGCTTGCCGAGATTGGCGCACACTATCCCGGTCGGCTGCAGGTGATCGAAGGCGACGCGTTGAAAACGAACTTCGAGACACTCGCCGACGGTGGGCCGGTCAAGATCATCGCGAACCTGCCCTACAATGTCGGCACGCAGTTGCTGGTCAACTGGCTGCTGCCCCAACTCTGGCCACCCTTCTGGCAATCGCTGACGCTGATGTTCCAGCGTGAAGTGGGCTTGCGGATCGTCGCCGAGGCGGATGATGATCACTACGGGCGCCTCGGCGTGCTCTGTGGCTGGCGCACACGGGCACGTATGGCCTTCGACGTGCCGCCGCAGGCCTTCACCCCACCGCCCAAGGTGACGTCGTCCGTCGTCCATCTGGAGCCGGTTGAGAGCCCAATCCCCTGCTCGGTTGCGGCGCTCGAAAAGGTGACGCATGCCGCCTTCGGCCAGCGCCGCAAGATGCTGCGCCAGAGCCTGAAGCCGCTCGGTGGTGAAGCCCTGCTTGCAAAGGCCGATATCGACCCGCAACGGCGTGCCGAGACGCTCTCGGTGGACGAATTCTGTCGCCTGGCAAACTGCCTCTAGCCTGCCGATCGCGGCCAACCGGGCAAAGCATGGGACGGTTCGAAAATGGCTCCCGAAGGAGCCATTCTTTTCTGATATCGCTAAAGCATCGTACGTTTAATCAGACGCATACCCTGCCGCCTTGAGATAGTTCCAGCACTCGGTTCTGTTGAAGAGGTTGCAGATGGACCCAAGGGCGTTTGAGAGCGTGTCGAAGGT
>NZ_MBSO01000035.1 GCF_001695835.1 Ensifer sp. LC11
GACAAAGCTTCCGACTTTGCCGACCTCTTTAACCGTAGCTACTAACCTATAGCAAAACCGCTTCTAGCGGTTCAAGCGCAGCGTTTCAAACCTCCACCTCTGGTGGAGGTCATGACTTTGTTTCTTCAGCGATGCCTTAACAAACGGCTCCGGAACTTCCCGTTGCGTTAGCCTGTCTTCGGGACGTGCATCCCGATCTCGGCCAGAACCTCGGCCGTGTGTTCTCCGAGCCGCGGCACGCCGCGTTCGAGTGCGAGCTCGGCGTCAGAAAAGCGGATCGGTGTCCGAACCCCGGGGGATGTGCCGGTGGCAGCGCCCAAATGCGGCGTATCCACACGCATCTGCCGATGCGCGATCTGCGGATCGGCAAAGACGTCGGCGACAGTGTTGATCGGACCGCCGGGCACGCCGGCATCTTCCAGCAACGTCAACAGCACGTCGCGTTTAATTTTCGCGGTTTCGGCAGTAAGCTCTGGCGTCAGTGTGTCCCGGTTCTGCACCCGCAACGCGTTGGTCAGATAACGCTCGTCGGCTGCGAGATCGGCTCTCCCGAGCAATGTGCAGAACTTCACGAACTGCCGATCATTGCCGACAGCAACGATCAGATGCCCGTCGGCGGTCGGGAAAACCTGGTAGGGCGCAATGTTTGGATGGGCGTTGCCGAGGCGGCGCGGAGCCTTGCCGGAGACGAGAAAGTTCAGCGCCTGGTTGGCGAGAACCCCGGTCATGCAGTCGAGCAAAGCCATGTCGATCTGCTGCCCCTCGCCGGTGCGCTCGCGCTGGGCAAGTGCTGCCTGGACGGCAATCACGCCGTAAAGACCGGTGAAGATGTCGGCGAACGCGACGCCGATCTTCTGCGGCTCGCGATCGGGCTCGCCGGTCAGGTCCATGATGCCGCTCATGCCCTGGACGATGTAATCGTAGCCGGCGCGATGGGCATAGGGTCCATCCTGGCCGAAACCGGTGACGGAGCAATAGATTAGCCGCGGATTGATCTTCTTCAGGCTCTCATAGTCGAGCCCGTATTTGGTGAGCCCGCCGACCTTGAAGTTTTCGAGCAGCACGTCCGATTGCGCCGCAAGCCGGCGCACGGCCTCCTGCCCCTCCTTAGTGGTGAAGTCGAGCACGACCGAGCGCTTGCCGCGGTTGCAGGCGTGGAAATAGGCAGCGTCGAGCTTCTCCCCATCCTCGCCCGCGACGAAGGGCGGGCCCCAGGTCCGGGTGTCGTCACCGGCCAGGCTTTCGACCTTGATGACATCGGCACCGAGATCGGCCAGCGTCTGGCCGATCCAGGGGCCCGCGAGGATGCGGGCGAGTTCGAGCACGCGAATGCCCTTCAGCGGCGCTTCCATGATCACACCGCTCAGAAGAAGGCCTGCAGGCCGGTCTGGGCGCGACCGAGGATCAGCGCGTGAACGTCGTGCGTGCCTTCATAGGTGTTGACGGTTTCGAGGTTCACCATGTGGCGCATGACCTGGTATTCCTCGGAAATGCCGTTGCCGCCGTGCATGTCGCGGGCCATACGGGCAATGTCGAGCGCCTTGCCGCAATTGTTGCGCTTGACGAGCGAGATCATCTCAGGCGCCATGCGACCTTCGTCCATCAGGCGGCCGACACGAAGCGAGCCCTGCAGGCCGAGCGTTATTTCCGTCTGCATGTCGGCAAGCTTCTTCTGGAACAGCTGCGTCTGGGCGAGCGGCCGGTTGAACTGCTTGCGGTCGAGGCCGTATTGGCGCGCCGCGTGCCAGCAGAATTCGGCAGCGCCAAGCGCGCCCCAGGAAATGCCGTAGCGAGCGCGGTTGAGGCAGCCGAACGGGCCCTTCAGGCCCTCGACATTCGGCAACAGCGCCTCTTCGCTGACTTCGACATTGTTCATGACGATTTCGCCGGTGATCGAGGCGCGCAGAGACAGTTTGCCTGCAATCTTCGGGGCGGTGAGCCCCTTCATGCCCTTTTCGAGCACGAAGCCGCGAATGGCGCCGCCATGGGCTTCCGACTTTGCCCAGACGACAAAGACATCAGCGAGCGGCGCGTTGGAGATCCACATCTTCGAGCCGATTAGGCGGTAGCCGTTTTCGGTCTTGACAGCGCGGGTCGTCATGCCGGCCGGGTCGGAGCCGGCGTCTGGCTCGGTCAGGCCGAAGCAGCCGATCCATTCGCCGCTGATCAGCTTCGGCAGATACTTCTGCTTCTGCTCTTCCGAGCCATAGGCATAGATCGGATAGATCACCAGCGACGACTGCACGCTCATCATCGAGCGGTAGCCGGAATCGACACGCTCGACTTCGCGGGCAACGAGGCCGTAGGCCACGTAGGAGGCGCCGACGCCGCCATAGGTTTCGGATACGGTCACGCCGAGCAAGCCGAGCTCGCCCATTTCGCGGAAGATCTCCGGATCGGTCGATTCTTCGCGATAGGCGGCGATGACGCGCGGCTGCAGCCGCTCTTGCGCATAGGCCCGCGCGGTGTCGCGGATCATGCGCTCGTCCTCGGTCAGCTGATCGTCGAGGAGGAACGGATCATCCCATTGAAATTGCGTCTTGCCGGCCATGTTTCTCTCCCATCGATATGTCGGCTCACGTTATTGCAAGGGGTGCATGCGGTTTCAAACGAAATTGAGGCACCGCCTCATGCGCCCAGGGAATGGACCTCCGGTTTCGTCTCGGCGCGCATGTTGCAAATTTGCTGAAATATGACGACAAGTTCAGAGGGTTCTGCGGCCGCCTGCCAGCCAGTCTTGAGCGAAAGGCCGAGTCCAACGCCAGAAGTAGACCAGCAAGCCCGCTCCCATGGCCAATGACCGCCTCGAACGCTTCGCCCATAATCTCGATTGGAACCTGTTGCGCACCTTCGTCGTGCTCGTCGAGGAGGGCAGCATCACGGCCGCTGCCAACCGGCTTCTCCTGCAGCAGCCGGCCGTCAGCATGGCCTTGAAGCGACTGGAACAGACCGTTGGCCAAAAGCTCATCGACCGACGCCCCGGACGCTTCAACCTGACCGACGCCGGCACGCGCCTTCATGCCCAGTGCCGCGATATCTTCGCGGCCGTCATCCGGTTGCCGAACGTGCTTGAAACCGCCGGCGAGGAGATCACCGGCCATCTCAACATCCACTCGGTCAGCCATGCGCATAATTCTGCCTGGGACCGGAAGCTCGAAAGCTTCTTCCGTCTGCACCCGAAGGTGACGCTGTCGGTGACTGTAGCCACCACCGTCGACGTGCTGAGCGCGGTCGAGCGCAACATCGCCACGATCGGCCTTTGCGACGGCAACATACCCGATTGGCTCACCAAGCATTTTCACGTGCGCGAACGGTATGCCCTCTACTGCGGCCGAAGCCATCCGCTCTTCGGTGTCGAGGGCGTCGATTTCAACGACCTCAGGGGCAATCCCTATATCGCCTTCATCGCCGATGTGCTCGGCGGCCAGCACATGAACTCGGTGACCGCGGTTCGTGCGCTCGGCTCCTTCGGCCAGCAGGTCCGTGCCGTCTCCTGCAATGTCGAAGAGGTGATGCGATTGATCGCATCCAACGTCGGCATCGGCATGCTGCCCGATCATCTGGCGGCCCCGGCGGTTGCGGTCGGCCAGCTCTGGCAACTGCCGCCCTATTTCGACCTGCCGACCACCGATGTTTTCCGGATTTCCAACCCGAACGCGATCCTCAATCCGGCCGAGGCCGCTTTCCTGGCCCATGTCGCCGACACCGAACCGCTGGACCATTGCCTCGACGGGCAATAATAGGTCATCATCAGAATTGATAGTCGCCTTTCCCGTTATAAATTTGAGCATGGATACCGGCTTGCCTATGGTCCTGCCAACAGCAAGCGGGGTGGGACATGCGCGACTACGATGTGGCAATCATTGGCGGTGGAATAGCAGGCCTGTCGCTCGCCTATTTCCTGGCGCCGCACCGCTCCGTCATCGTGGTCGAACGGGAGGAAGGGCTCGGCTACCATAGCACCGGCCGTTCGGCGGCGGAATTCGTGCTGCGCTACAACGCGCCGGAAGTCTGCGCGCTGGCGGCGATCTCCAAGAGCTTCTTCGACAACCCGCCGGAGGGTTTCTCCGAAGTCGCGCTGCTCAAGCAGCGCGGCGGCGTCATGATCGCCAATGCTGAGAAGGTGACGCGCTTCGAAGAAGTCTTCGCCGAGGAAGCTCGCGCCAATCCCGAACTGCATCGATTGACCATCGACGAAGCGATCGCCCGCGTGCCGATCCTGAGGCGCGACTATGTTGCGGCCGCCTACTATGACCCGCACTTCTGGGACATCGAAGTCGAGAACCTGCTGCAAGGTTACGTGCGCGGCGCCCGCCGCCACGGCGCCGTCATCGTCGAGCGCAGCAACGTGCTGGCGCCGCGCCGCGAAGACGACCGTTGGGTGCTCACGACGGCTGCCGGTGACATCCGCGCCAGAACCATCGTCAATGCCGCGGGCGGCTGGGCCGATCCGGTTGCCGAACTTTTCGGCGTTGCCCCCGTCGGCATCGTGCCGCACCGTCGCACGGCGATCACCGTCGATCTCCCCGATGGCATCGACGCCATGACCTTGCCGGAAATCAACGAGATCGACGAGGACTTCTATATGAAGCCCGAGGGCGGGCGGCTGCTTTCATCGCCTGCCGACGCAACACCGTGCGATCCGGCCGATGTGCAACCCGAAGAAATCGACGTCGCCTGGGCAGCCCATTACATTGAGGAGGCAACGACCGTTTCGGTGCGCCGCATCTTCAAGAGCTGGGCAGGCATGCGAAGCTTCGCGCCGGACAGGCTGCCGGTCATCGGCTTTGCCCGCGAGCGACCAGACTTTTTCTGGCTCGCCGGCCAGGGCGGCTACGGCATCCTGACCTCACCCGCGCTCGGCGCGCTGGCTGCCAGCCTTCTGGTCGGCGCAGCGGCACCGGATAGCTTCGAAGCGGCCGGCCTCGATCCCTCGAAGTTCAGCCCTGTGCGTCTGGAAGCCTAGTCAGCTCGTAGCCCGCGCAGCGGCCAGGCGGCCGGAATCGGTTGCTCCGGCGGTTAAGGAAGCACGCGACCCGATTGAAGCGATCGGCGAAACCTGACAGGAATACGTCCGGGAGGACGGTTCATGTATTACGCGATCTTGGCTTATCATACCGCAGGCGTGGTCGAATCCTGGAGCGAGGAGGAGGACGCGGCGCTGATGTCCGAGCTTCTCCAGGTTCATGATCGTTTCGTCCGACAGAAGGTCTTTGGCCCGGCCGCGCGCCTTGGGCCCACCGAAGGCGCGGTCACCCTCAGGGGCAAGGGCGAGGGTATCGTCACTGACGGGCCGTTCGCTGAGACCAAGGAGCAACTGCTCGGCCTTTACGTCGTGGACTTTCCGACGATCGACGCGGCAATCGAAGCGGCGCGCGCGCTGCGCCGCACCAATCCGACGGCAATTTACGAGATCCGGCCGATTGCGCTTTATGTTCCGGGAGCGTCCTTGGGACCCGGAACAGAGAGCTAGACAACCCGCGGCGGCAAAGCGCCGCGGGCTCGCTGGATTTCCGCGACAGATCGGCGGGGCCGCCTGCAAAGGCCGTGGCGTGCCCATCGCGTGATCGCGCCGCGACACTGCCTCTTAGTCGATGACAGCGACGGCTTCGACCTCGAACAACATGCCGTCGACCGCCAGCTTAGGCACGGGGATCAGTGTCTGCGCCGGCAGCGCGTCACCGAACATTTCCTTGACGGTCGTGGTCAGGACTCCAAGCTTCGCCATGTCGTGATCGACCACGAAGACCGTGAGCTTGGCCACCTGGTCCCGCCTTGCGCCGAGCCCGTCCAGGGCCGCGGCCAGATTGGCATAGGCCTGCTTGACTTGGACGGCGAAGTCAGGTGACAGGCCCCCGGTGCTGTCCTGTCCGCCCTGCCCGGAGATATAGGCCAGTCGGGCTTCGCGCGGCACGATCACGGCCGTGCTGTAGCCATTCGGCGTCGGATCGTAGAGGTTTCGCGGATTGACGATGGTCAGCTTGAGATCATTCTCATTCGCCGTCGTCTTTGTGGGAACGCCCATGGTCATGATGATTAGCCCTCCGATAAGCAGATGCTTGATTGCGTGTGACATAGTTTCCTCTTGGCATTGAGGACGACGAGCCATGAGCCCGTGGCCGGCCGGTGAACAACGTCGTGGGTGACTCGTACACTGTACGATCTATTCGCATCGTACAGTGTACGAGTCAATTGCTCAAGATCGAGATTTATCGCATTGTCAGCCAGATTCGGCGCTTTGATCAGCAAGGACTACGGATGGCAGTCAAACCTAGCAGCGAGCGGAGCAAGCAGCCTCGGCGGAAAAAAGCGCCGCTGCAGTCCAAGCATGAGCTGCGCAGTGACGCGCCTCTCTCGTTGGATCGTATCGTGGCGACGGCGGTAGAACTCCTCGACGCCGAAGGGATCGAGGGATTGACCATGCGCCGGCTCGCGGCCCGGCTAGAGGCTGGCGCCATGAGCCTGTACTGGCACGTCGGCAACAAGGAGGAGGTCTTCGATCTGGCACTCGACCAGGTACTGGAATATCGCCGCCCCTTACAAAACAGCGCGCCTGAAGACTGGCGCAAGGAACTTGTCCACATGCTCGAAGACTGGCGCGCCAGCATGCTGCGTCATCCCTGGTCGGCATCCTTGTTGCCGCGCAGGGCGCTCGGCCCGAACATCCTCGGCCGGCTGGAACTGCTCAGCGAGACGTTGTCCCGGGCCGGTGTAGCGGACGAAGACCTCAACGTCGCGATATGGTCGCTCTGGAACTTCGTGATCGGCGCGACTATCACCCGGGCGAACTTTGATCGATCGGATGAGGACAGGGCGGCCGCGCAGCAACGCCTTACACATCTGGCCGAAAGCTACCCGACGATCGGACGCTCCCGTCTGCTTCTGGATAGCGATTGGGACGGAACCTTCCGGAAAGGCCTCGACGTTCTGCTCGACGGCCTCTCGACGCGATGAGAACGGTGGTTTAGCCCGCAACTCTCGCGACACTCCCGGCCAGGCGACGATCGCAAACCGGAGACATTCGGCGTCGGAAGATAGAGCGCCTCCCCAGAAGGCGGCCAATCGTCCATCCGTTCGCGCGACAGCATTCACTTTTGGTTAACCCAGTCCACCCGGCTGTGAACTGTAACAGAACTTACAACAAACTGACATTTCGCTTTCATGAAGCGCCGATATGGCAGGTGTCATACCGATGACCGGTCTCCCCTGGAGAGGACCTGCTAGACATGTTTCAGTTGAAGAACGTAACCCGCCAGTTCGGCAAGAAGACAGCCGTGAGTTCGGTTACCTTCGACATTCCACAGGGGCAGATGGTCGGCGTGATCGGCCGCTCCGGCGCCGGCAAGTCGACGCTTTTGCGCATGATCAACCGCCTCGTCGATCTGTCGTCGGGCTCGATCGCCTATGACGGTGCTGAAGTTTCGTCGCTGCGCGGCGCGGCACTGCGCACCTGGCAGCGCGACTGCGCCATGATCTTCCAGCAGTTCAACCTGGTGCCGCGCCTCGACGTGCTGACCAACGTGCTGCTCGGCCGCCTCAACCACCGTTCGACGGTGCTCAGCATCCTCAACATGTTCACCCGCGAAGAGCGCATCATGGCGATCGGCGCTCTCGAGCGTCTCGGCATCGAACAGTCAGCGCTTCAGCCGGCGGGCACGCTTTCGGGCGGCCAGCAGCAGCGCGTCGCGATCGCCCGCGCCCTGATGCAGCAGCCGAAGGTGTTGCTCGCCGACGAGCCGATTGCCTCGCTCGACCCGCTGAACGCCAAGATCGTCATGGATGCGCTACGCGACATCAACGAACGCGACGGCATCACCGTCATCACCAACCTCCACACGCTCGATACCGCGCGCAACTATTGCGAACGCATCATCGGCATGGCGCACGGACGCGTCGTCTTCGATGGCCAGCCCAGGGATCTGACGGCGGCAGCGGTTGCCGAGATCTACGGCGCCGATACAGGCATCGAGGAATCGATGACCTCCACCAGCATCAACATTCCGGCGGCCGTACCGCAGGAAGAAACGGCATCGGCCGGCCTCAAGCCGCTGGCACTGGCCGGCATCTGACGCCCGCCAGGATCGAAAGCCCGCGTCAAGGGCACCTCTTTGAAACCGAATAGGATCCGGCCAAGCCGGACACACGGGAGAACCTTATGCTGAAGAAAGCTCTTCTGAGCGCCGTCGCGCTCCTCGCCCTCGTCGGCCACGCCCAGGCTGAAGACCTGAAGGAATTCCGCATCGGCATCCTCGGCGGCGAAAACGAAGCCGACCGCCTGCGCAACTTCCAGTGCCTCGTCGACAAGCTGCCGGCAGCTATCGGCGTCGAAAAGGTCTCGCTGTTCCCGGCCGCCGACTATGACGGCGTTATCCAGGGCCTGCTCGGCGGCACGCTCGACTACGCCGAACTCGGCGCTTCCGGCTATGCCAAGATTTACCTCGCCAAGGCCGACGCCGTCGAGCCGATCCTGACGACCGTCCAGACCGACGGCTCGACCGGCTACCACTCGATCATGGTCGCCCGCAAGGATTCCGGCATCACCAAGCTCGAAGACCTGAAGGGCAAGAAGCTCGGCTTCGCCGATCCGGACTCGACCTCGGGCTACCTCGTTCCGCTCGTCACCCTGCCGGAAGCGATCGGCGCCCCGGTCAAGGAATTCTTCGCTGAAACCGGCTTCGGCGGCGGTCACGAAAACCTCGTTCTCGAAGTCGTCAAGGGCACCTTCGATGCCGGCACGACGTTCGGCTCGGGCGTTGGCGAATTCAAGGACGGCTACACCTCGGGCAACCTGAAGAAGATGGTCGACAAGGGCATCCTCGACATGAACGACCTCGTCGAGCTCTGGAAGTCGCCGCTGATCCCGAACGGCCCGATCGTCGTCCGCACCTCGATGAACGACGACATGAAGGCGAAGTTCAAGCAGTTCATGGTCGACCTGCCGAAGACCGACGCTGCCTGCTTCTCCGCTATTCAGGGCGGTGATTTCACCGGCTACACGGAAGTCAACTCCGACTTCTACAAGCCGATCATCGACGCCCGCAAGGCAACGATCGGCGGCTGATTGACCGCTTCACCCGGGAACGCTGGCCGCCCAAACGGCCAGCGTTTCATCGTTTGAACGGGTGCCTTTCGCTCTTTCCCAGAGGCCGGCTCAAGCCGGAACATTCATGGCAACTTCCATGCTCCCACGGCACCTGAGCGACAACGGCGCGCTCGTCGAGCGCCATTGGCAGGAACTCAATTCCCGCCGCCGGCTCTATTCCTGGCTCGGCTTTGGCGTCCTGTTCCTGGCGCTTTCCGGTTCGCTCTGGTTCGCCAACGGTTCCAACGCCGGCAAGTTCTTCGATCGCCTGCCGCATTTCTTCGACTTCGTCGGCGATCTCGCACCGCGCGACGGCATGGAAATCTTCCGCGCCATGTTCGACCTGCCCTCGCCCTATGACGACGGCAGCTTCAAGTACAACTACCCCGAAGGCCGGCTCTACCTGACCGAGAACTTCTACATCCCCGAATACGTGCACAAGATGCTGGAGACCGTGAACATCGCGATCTTCTCAACCGTCATCGGCACGGCACTCGGCTTCGTGCTCTGCTTCCTCGCTGCGCGCAACCTGATGCCCAATCCGTGGATCCGCGGTGCCGTCCGCCGCATCATGGAAATTCTTCGTGCGTTCCCTGAGGTGGTGATCGCCGGTTTCTTCCTGGCCATCCTGTCGCTCGGCCCCATTCCCGCGATCGCCGCGGTCTCGATCCACACGATCGGCGCGCTCGGCAAGCTGTTCTACGAAGTGGTCGAGAACGCCGACATGAAACCGGACGAAGGCCTGCGTGCCGCCGGCGGCAACTGGATCGAGCGGGTCTGGTTCGGCATGGTGCCGCAGGTTCTGCCCAACTTCACCAGCTATTTCCTGCTGCGTCTCGAAATCAACGTGCGCGCCTCAACCATCATCGGCGCTGTCGGCGGCGGCGGCATCGGCGAATTGCTGCGCCTGTCGATCGGCCAGGGCCATCAGGCAAAGACCCTTGCGATCGTCATCCTGCTTTTCGCGACCATTTTCGCCGTCGACCAGTTTTCCGCCTGGCTTCGCCGCCGCCTTGTGGGCGAGCAGGCCTTCCAGCTTGCCCAATAGGTGCGCACCATGACCACGACCACACGATTGAGCCCGATGGAAATGGACGCGATCGCCTCCCGCCATCCGGAACTACTGCAATCCTCCGCTTCCAAGCGCCTGCGCGCGGCAGCGATCACCGGTGGCGTCGTTGCCTACCTCGTTTTCAGCTGGTGGTTCTTCTCGATCGGCCAGGTTCTCGGTAACGCCAACTGGGGCATTGCCGGGACCTATCTCGCCGATTGGGTGTCCTATGAGGTTCGCCCGGAAATCCACGTCGCACCTGACCGGACGATGAGCCTCACCTACCAGCGCAATTCGCCGCTCGGCCGCAACCCCAACCCGGATTGGGTGGAGCTCGACAGGGAAACGGTGACGCGCCAGGTCGATATTCCGGCGTCGACCACCCAGACCGCCAAACCGAAGGCGAGTTCGTCCTTTAGCTTCATGACGCCAGGCTCCGCACTTGGCGGCGGCGCGATGGCCGAGGCGGAAAGCCGCGTAGAAACGCGAACGGAAGAGGTCCTGACGCGGGTGGCCGTCACCTATGACCGCTCGACCAGGATCGAGATCGCCGATGGCCTGGTGAAGGCGACGCACGGCGGCGATACCCTGGTCATGGCCGTTGACGGCGCAGACACCGTGACACCACAGGGCGTGCTGCCCGCATGGGCGACGCAGAAGCGGCCCGGCGAAAAGATCGTGCTTGCTTTCGGCGCGACCGGCTGGGCGGAAGTCGAGGGCGACGAAGTCTCCGTTCGCAACCGCTTCTTCGGCTGGGCGAATTTCCTCTTCGACACCAACTCGCCCTTCTTCGGCAAGAGCTATGGCGAGGTCGCCTCGCTTATCGTCTCCGGCGAGCGCATCGATCCCACCCGCTCGAACCTCTCGCTTGCCTGGAACAACATCCTCTACAATGCCGAGTGGCAGCATCTCGACGTCTGGACGAAGCTGCTGCAGACCGTCGTCATGGCCTTCGTCGGCACGCTGTTTGCGTCGTTGATCGCCTTCCCGCTCTGCTTCCTTGCCGCCCGCAACATTACGCCGAGCTTCCTGACCAATCAGCTGGTCAAGCGCTTCTTCGATTTCCTGAGGTCGGTCGACATGTTCATCTGGGCGCTGTTCTTCACCCGCGCCTTCGGTCCGGGACCGCTGGCCGGCATCTCGGCGATCTTCTTCACCGACACCGGCACGCTCGGAAAGCTCTACTCCGAAGCGCTGGAAAACATCGACGACAAGCAGCGCGAGGGGGTGAAGTCAGTGGGTGCCGCACCGCTTGCCGTGCAGCGCTTCGGCGTCTTGCCCCAGGTTCTGCCGGTCTTTGCCAGCCAGGCGCTTTATTTCTGGGAATCGAATACCCGCTCGGCGACGATCATCGGCGCAGTCGGCGCGGGCGGCATCGGCCTCAAACTGTGGGAAGCGATGCGCACCAATTCCGATTGGGAAAATGTTGCCTACATGGTGTTTCTGATCTTGCTGGTTGTCTTTATTTTCGACAGCATCTCGAACGCGTGCCGGTCGCGCCTGATGGGGCGCAGGGCACATTGACGACAGGCGTGCACATTGCGCGTCCGCCATCATGATGTTGTCATGGAAATCGGCTAGCTGCGCATCGCATCCCGCAAACAATCGACCCGCCGCCCCGGCGGGCCGGTCGCTACAAGAAAGTGAAGACCGTGCGTTATGCAATTTATTTCGCGCCGCCGGCGGACGACCGGCTGTCGCAGGTCGCCTCCCGTTGGCTGGGCCGTGACGCCTTTTCCGGCCAGAACCTCGAGCCTGCGCCGATCGCAGGTATCGACAAGGGGCTGCAGCACGCACTGACCGCCGATCCGCGACGCTACGGCTTCCATGGCACCCTGAAAGCTCCGTTCGAGCTGGCCGAAGGCCGGAGCGAGGACGAGCTTCTCAGCATCTTCGAGTGCTTCGCCGCAGACCTCGATCCGTTCGAAATCCCCGAGATCGTTCTGCACCAGCTCGGCCCGTTCTTTGCCCTGGTGCCGTCCGATCCGTCGGCTGACCTGCAGGATCTGGCAGAAGACGCCGTTCACCGCTTCGACCCGTTCCGTGCACCGCTGTCCGACGCCGATCTTGCCCGCCGCAAGCCCGAAACCCTGCCGGATCGCCAGCGGCGATACCTGAGGGAATGGGGCTATCCCTATGTGTTCGAAGAATTTCAGTTCCATCTGACCCTGACAGGCCCGGTGCCCGCCGAGACGAGCGGCATCATGCGCTCGGCACTCGAAACCACTTTCGCCGAGCACATCGGCAAACCGCTTCACGTCACGTCAGTCGCGCTCTTCGTCGAACCGGAGCGCGGCGCGCCCTTTACTGTCCGCTCCCTGCTGCCGCTTGGCAGCGACACCCAACGAAAGATTGCATGAGATGAGCAAAGAACAGGTTTTGACCAACGCCCGCATCGTTCTCGAGGATAGCATCCTCGACGGCTCGGTGCTGATCCGCGACGGCAAGATTGCCGATATTTCCGAGGGCACGGTTGCGGGCGGCGAGGATTTCGAAGGCGACTATCTGATCCCCGGCCTCATCGAACTGCACACCGACCACCTGGAAGCCCACTATTCGCCGCGCCCGGGCGTGCGCTGGCTGAAGATCGCGGCGATCCAGGCGCATGATGCGCAGGTTGTGACGTCGGGCATCACCACGGTCTTCGACTGCCTGCGGCTCGGCTCCGACGAGGATGGCGGCTTCCAGAAGGGCGAGATGCGCAGCATGGCCGATGCCCTGGCGCAGGCCAAGGAGGAAGGCCGGCTGCGCGCCGACCACCTGATCCACCTGCGCTGCGAGGTATCCACCTCCGACGTTCTCGATCACTATGAGGACTTCCAGAACGATCCGCAGGTCAAGCTCGTCTCGCTGATGGACCATGCTCCAGGTCAGCGTCAGTTCCAGACGATGGACCAGTACACGCTCTACTACAAATCCAAGCGCGGGCTCTCCGACGCAGAGTTCGCCCGCTTCGTCGAGCGCCAACAGGCACTCTCTGCAAAATATGCCGGCCCGCACCGCACCGCGCTGGCTGAGTCCTGCGCCGCCCGCGGCATCACCATTGCCAGCCACGACGATGCGACGGTAGACCATGTCGAAGAATCGATCGGCTTCGGCATCAAGCTTGCCGAGTTCCCGACGAGCTTCGAGGCTGCGGAAGCCTCGCATCGCGCGGGCCTGAGCGTGCTCATGGGCGCGCCGAACATCGTGCGCGGCAAGTCGCACTCCGGCAACATCGCTGCCCGTGATCTGGCGGAGCGGGGCGTCCTCGACGTGCTGTCATCGGACTACGTGCCCTTCAGCCTGATCCACGCGCCCTTCGTCCTTTCCGATGAACTCGAATCGATCGATCTGCCGAAGGCAATTTCGATGGTAACGGCAACCCCAGCCCGCACCGTCGGCCTCGATGATCGCGGCCGCATCGCAATCGGTCTGCGCGCCGACATCGCCCGTGTTTACCGCAAGCAAGGCATTCCGGTCGTGCGCTCCGTCTGGCGCGAAGGACGGCGTGTCGCATGAGCGCGAGCGAACAGGGAGGTGCGCTCGTCGTCGTCGTGGGCCCAAGCGGCGCCGGCAAGGATAGCGTCATGGGCTTTGCCGCCCGGCATTTTGCCGATTGTCACGACGTGCATTTTGTCAGGCGCGTCATCACGCGCCCGTCGGATGCCGGCAGCGAGGTGCATGAAAGCGTCTCGGAAGATGAATTCGTCGATATGCAGAAGAGCGGTGCCTTCGCCGTCTTCTGGGACGCGCATGGCCTGAAATACGGCATCCCCTCCACGGTGCTCCAGAATGTCAGGAACGGCATGACGGCGATCGTCAATGGCAGCCGCGGTGCTCTCCCGGCCTTCCGTGAGGCCTTCGGCGAAATTGCCGTCGTCGTCGTCACGGCCGAGACGCCGGTGCTCGCAAAGCGGCTCGCCGAGCGCGGACGCGAGAGCGAGGAAGAAGTCTTGCGGCGGCTCAGTCGCCAGGCTCCCGACGTTACCTCTGGTCCCGGTGTCAGCGTCATCGACAATAGCGGCAGGCTCGACGTCGCCGGCAGCCGCTTCGTTGATCTGGTCGAGGGCCTGCGCGTCAAGGCGGATCACGCCGCCTGACGACCGCCGGAAGCAGATCGCATTCGGCTTGCTCTGCCGCTCGGCGAACACATAGTTGACTTCGCGCTGACAATTGAAAGCCCCGAAACCGTGCGTCCGGGGCTTTTTTGATTGCGCGGTCCCCGACCTAAATATTCGCGAAAATCAGCTGACTAGCGTGATCTCCTTAGAAATGAGCAGAGCACCGTATGCGTTCATAAAGGGGCAGCCGCTCTTTCCTTTTCCGCAGGGTTCACAATTTTCCACTTGTGACTCGAATTAATATGTATATACATTATCAGCAGTGGAGGCGATCGCAATGAACCAGTTCTCGACCCGACAGCAAGCATCCGGCATCTGGCGCAACATTCGCCTCGCAACGCTCAGCGAAGGCGCTGACGGGCTGGGGATTGTCGAAGACGCAGCCGTTGCAGTTGTCGACGGTCGCATCGCCTATGCCGGCCCCGCCCACGATCTTGCAGACGAGCTTTCCCGCAGTCTCGAGGCGACCGATTGCCGGGGACGCGTCATGACGCCCGCGCTTATCGACTGCCACACCCACCTCGTGCACGGCGGCAACCGCGCCCGCGAATTCCAGATGCGGCTCGAAGGCGCCACCTACGAAGAGATCGCGCGCGCCGGCGGCGGCATCGTCTCTTCGGTAAAGGCGACCAATGCCCTCACCGTCGATCAGCTTGTCGAAAGCGCCCTGCCGCGGCTCGACACGCTCCTTTCCGAAGGTGTGGGGACCATCGAAATCAAATCCGGCTATGGTCTGAACGTGACGGCAGAACTCAACATGCTGCGCGCCGCCCGCAAGCTCGAAGCATTGCGTCCGGTGCGCGTCGTCACCAGCTATCTCGCCGCCCATGCGACGCCTGCGGAATACAAGGGCCGAAACGGCGACTACATCTCCGAAGTCGTATTGCCGGGTCTCGATACCGCGCATGCCGAGGGGCTGGTCGATGCGGTCGACGGTTTCTGCGAGGGCATTGCATTCTCGACCGCCGAGATCGCCCGTGTCTTCGACCGCGCCCAGGCGCTCGGCCTGCCGGTCAAACTGCATGCCGAGCAGCTTTCGAACCTCGGCGGCGCCAAGCTCGCAGCCTCCTACGGCGCGCTCTCGGCCGACCATCTCGAATATCTCGATGCGGAAGGGGCCGCCGCACTCGCCAAATCCGGCACCGTCGCCGTGCTCTTGCCGGGCGCCTTCTATGCGTTGCGCGAAGAGCGGCTGCCGCCGGTTCAGGCGCTTCGTGATGCCGGTGCACGGATCGCAATCGCGACCGATTGCAACCCGGGCACTTCGCCGCTGACTTCGCTGCTCTTGACCATGAACATGTCGGCGACATTCTTCCGGCTGACGGTTGCCGAGTGCCTTGCCGGCGCGACGCGCGAAGCCGCGCGCGCCCTCGGCCTGCTTGGCGAAACCGGCACGATTGAGGTCGGAAAGTCGGCGGATCTTGCAATCTGGAACATCGAGGATCCGGCTGAACTTGTCTACCGGATCGGCTTCAACCCGCTACATGAACGCATCTTCAGAGGGCAAAGGATCGGTCAATGACCATTATTCTACATCCGGGCTCCGTGCCCCTTCGCGACCTCGAAACCATCTACTGGACCGGAGAGCCGGTCCGCCTTGACCCGTCCTTTGACGCTGGCATCAAAAAGGCGGCAGCGCGCATCGCCGAAATCGTCGCCGGCAACGCGCCGGTCTACGGCATCAACACCGGCTTCGGTAAACTCGCCTCGATCAAGATCGACAGCGCCGACGTCGCGACGCTGCAGCGCAATCTGATCCTGTCGCACTGCTGCGGCGTCGGCGAGCCGCTGGCCGAAAACATCGTGCGCCTCATTCTGTCGCTGAAGCTGGTCTCGCTCGGCCGCGGCGCTTCCGGCGTCCGCCTCGAACTTGTGCGGCTGATCGAAGCCATGCTCGAAAAGGGCGTCATCCCGGTCATCCCCGAAAAGGGCTCAGTCGGCGCCTCCGGCGACCTTGCGCCGCTCGCCCATATGGCAGCTGTGATGATGGGCCATGGCGAAGCCTTCTTCGAAGGACAGCGCCTGTCCGGCGCCGAGGCGCTTTCGGCTGCCGGCCTCAAGCCGGTCGTGCTTGCGGCCAAGGAAGGCCTGGCGCTGATCAACGGCACCCAGACCTCGACGGCTCTGGCGCTGGCAGGTCTCTTCCGCGCCCATCGCGCAGCCCAGGCTGCGCTGATCACTGGCGCCATGTCGACCGATGCCGCCATGGGCTCGTCTGCGCCCTTCCATCCCGATATCCATACGCTGCGCGGCCATCGCGGCCAGATCGATACGGCCGCGGCTCTGCGCGCGCTGCTTGCAGGCTCGGCCATCCGCGAAAGCCATATCGAAGGCGACGAGCGCGTTCAGGATCCCTATTGCATCCGCTGCCAGCCGCAGGTCGATGGCGCCTGCCTCGACATCCTCCGTTCGGTTGCGCGTACGCTGGAGATCGAAGCCAACGCCGTCACCGACAATCCGCTGGTGCTTTCGGACAACTCCGTCGTCTCCGGCGGCAATTTCCACGCCGAACCGGTTGCCTTTGCCGCCGACCAGATCGCGCTCGCCGTCTGCGAGATCGGCGCGATTTCGCAGCGTCGCATCGCGCTGCTCGTCGACCCGGCCCTCTCCTACGGCCTTCCAGCCTTCCTCGCCAAGAAGCCGGGCCTGAATTCCGGTCTGATGATTGCCGAAGTTACCTCCGCCGCCCTGATGTCGGAGAACAAGCAGCTCTCGCACCCGGCCTCGGTCGACTCGACACCCACCTCCGCCAACCAGGAGGACCATGTCTCCATGGCCTGCCATGGTGCGCGCCGCCTGCTGCTGATGACCGAAAACCTGTTCTCGATCGTCGGCATCGAAGCGCTGACAGCGGTCCAGGGCGTCGAGTTCCGGGCGCCGCTCGCGACGAGCCCCGAGTTGCAGAAGGCGGTAGCAGCCCTTCGCGCCGTCTCGCCGACGATCGAAGAGGACCGCTACATGGCCAATGACCTCAAGGCCGCCGGCGACCTCATTGCGTCTGGACGCCTGAATGCTGCTGTCACCGCCAACATTCTTCCGGGCCTGGAGGCCTGAGATGGCGGTCTTTGAAGTCAAAAGAGGCAACTCGCCGGTCATTCTCGGCTTTCCGCACACCGGCACGGAAGTGCCGCGCGCGGTCTGGGATCGGTTGAACGACAATGGCCGGATTCTGGCCGATACGGACTGGCACATCCACGAACTCTATGACGGGCTTCTGAAGGACGTAACCGTCGTTCGCGCCACCTTCCATCGCTACGTGATCGACGCCAACCGCGATCCCGAAGGAGTCAGCCTCTATCCCGGCCAGAACACAACGGGCCTCGTTCCCGAAACGGACTTCGACGGCAAGCCGATCTGGAAGGACGGACAGAAACCGACCGACGCCGAAGTCGCCGAACGTCTTCAAGCGTTCCACGCACCCTACCATGCGGCGCTTGCGGCCGAGATCGAACGCGTCAAGTCGATCCACGGCGTAGCCGTCCTCTATGACTGCCACTCGATCCGCTCGCATATCCCCTTCCTGTTCGAAGGCAAGCTGCCGGACTTCAATATCGGCACCGACATGGGCAAGACCTGCGCGCCTGAGATTGAGCGAGGGGTCGTCGATATCACTACTACCGCCAAGGGTTACAGCAGCATCCTCAACGGTCGCTTCAAGGGTGGTTGGACGACCCGCCACTACGGGCGTCCCGAAACCGGGGTGCACGCGATCCAGATGGAGCTCGCGCAATCGACCCACCTGGCGGCGGAAGAGCCGCCCTTCGCGCTCGACGCCGGCCGCTCCGCACTGCTGCGCGAGCCACTGAAAGCCATTCTGAAACGCATCGAAGACATCGCATTTGACCTCAAGAGACAGATAGGGAGCGAGGCATGACCATGAACAATCCGCGCCACAACATTCGCGACGTGCGCGCCCCCCAGGGCACGACGCTCAACGCCAAGAGCTGGCTGACAGAAGCGCCGCTGCGCATGCTGATGAACAACCTCGACCCGAACGTGGCGGAAAACCCGCACGAACTGGTCGTCTATGGCGGTATCGGCCGCGCGGCGCGCACCTGGGCCGATTTCGACAAGATCGTCGAGACGCTCAAGAACCTGAACGACGACGAGACCTTGATGGTGCAGTCCGGCAAGCCGGTCGGCGTCTTCCGCACCCACAAGGACGCACCGCGCGTGCTAATCGCCAACTCGAACCTCGTGCCGCATTGGGCGACGTGGGATCACTTCAACGAGCTGGATAAGAAGGGTCTCGCCATGTACGGCCAGATGACCGCCGGCTCCTGGATCTACATCGGCACTCAGGGCATCGTCCAGGGCACCTACGAGACCTTCGTCGAGGCCGGTCGCCAGCACTATGGCGGCAATCTGAAGGGCAAGTGGGTGCTGACCGGCGGCCTCGGCGGCATGGGCGGCGCCCAGCCGCTCGCAGCCGTCATGGCCGGCGCTTCGTGCCTTGCCGTCGAATGCAACCGGGACTCGATCGATTTCCGCCTGCGCACCCGCTACCTCGACGAGAAGGCCGAAACACTGGACGAAGCGATGGAAATCATCGCCCGCTGGACGAAGAACGGCGAGGCCAAGTCGGTCGGCCTGCTCGGCAACACCGCTGAGATCCTGCCGGAAATGGTCCGCCGCGGCATCCGCCCCGACATGGTCACCGACCAGACCTCGGCACACGATCCGGTCAACGGCTACCTGCCGAAGGGCTGGACCATGGCCGAATGGAAGGCCAAGCGCGAGAGCGACCCGAAGGCTGTCGAAAAGGCCGCACGCGCCTCGATGCGCGAGCATGTCGAAGCGATGATCGCCTTTCAGGACATGGGCATCCCCACCTTCGACTATGGCAACAACATCCGCCAGGTCGCCAAGGAAGAAGGTCTCGAAAACGCCTTCGCCTTCCCGGGCTTCGTCCCGGCCTATATCCGCCCGCTCTTCTGCCGCGGCATCGGTCCCTTCCGCTGGGCGGCTCTGTCCGGCGATCCGGAAGACATCTACAAGACCGATGCCAAGGTCAAGGAACTGCTGCCCGACAACAAGCATCTGCACAACTGGCTGGACATGGCGCGTGAGCGCATCTCCTTCCAGGGCCTGCCGGCACGCATTTGCTGGGTCGGTCTCGGCGACCGCCACCGCCTCGGCCTCGCCTTCAACGAAATGGTCAGGAACGGCGAGCTGAAGGCACCCGTCGTCATCGGCCGCGACCATCTCGACTCCGGCTCCGTCGCCTCACCGAACCGCGAGACCGAAGCGATGAAGGACGGCTCGGATGCGGTCTCCGACTGGCCGCTGCTGAACGCCCTGCTCAACACCGCATCGGGTGCCACCTGGGTGTCGCTGCACCATGGCGGCGGCGTCGGCATGGGCTTCTCGCAACACTCGGGCGTCGTCATCTGTGCCGACGGTACGGACGATGCGGCCAAGCGCCTGGAACGGGTGCTCTGGAACGACCCGGCAACCGGCGTGATGCGCCATGCCGATGCGGGCTACGACATCGCGCTTGACTGCGCCAAGGAGAAGGGCCTGCGCCTGCCGGGCATTCTCGGCAACTGATACGCTGCCGACTGACATACTCAACGGACAGACTGATTGGGGCGCCGAAAGGCGCCCCAATCACTTTTTGATGAGACATGACCAGGATGCGATCAAAACCGCGTCTTCCTGGTTTCGGCGCCTTGCAGCCGTTGATAGCAATGCTAGAAAAATAGAGATGCCATCGCATTGCTGGAGACACGTTGCAGAAGGCGGCGTTTCGCTCAAGTGACCGCTGTTTTTTATGAGAAGGCTTCATGTCTGAAGGCAGAAACAAGAGAAGAACCACCAGACATCTTAAGTTCGCTGCCGGACTCTTTGCGAGCGTCCTTATTGCATCGCCTTCGGCCGCCCAGCCCGTGAGCTTCTTCGGCCCCATTCGCAACGGCGAGCGGCATTTCACGGCCTTCCCGGAATATATCGGCATTGGAATGAGCCAAGGGGAGACAAAGAAGCGGGACGTGGTCTACTCGACAATTCAAATGCTCGCCATCACTGCAGGAATAGAGGTGCGAGCCCAACCGGGCCTCGGAAGAAACACCATCGGCGTGATATTCAGGAAAGACGTCGTCCAGGATGGCCGGGTCGATGTCAGCAAAATTCAAGATTTCGGCTTCGACCCTTACTACGAGAAGCTACTCAACGATACCGCGGCAACTGGTGCAGGAAACTGCGCTTCTGCCGTAAACTATTCCGCCGAGGGACGTTTCGAGAGAGCTGTGGTTGTTGCAAACAGCGACGTCCCCGATCAGGAGTTAGCGACCTGCGTGGCTCAGGCCCAGGCACATGCATTGGGGATAGGCACCTTCAACTCGAGCAAAGCCGACTTCTCGCGCTTCATCGCCCGGATCATGATCCTCGTCGATCAGAAGAAGAGATGCCTCCAAGACAACCAAACAAAATTGACCTGCAAATTTGTCGACGAGCCCTGGGACTAGACCAGCTAACGGCGAACCGTCCTCTTTCCTGTCCGATCGCCGTCGAGCACGAGCAGCAGCACCAGCCCGGCAAATCCCCCGACACCGCCAAGCAGAGCCGTACCGGAATAGTCGCTGATGCGCGTGCCGAGGGCGAATAGCCCGGCGCAAAGACCACCGCTCAGGAACAGGTTGACGGCGATCAGCGAGCTTCCGAGCCCCGGCCGGTCGGCGATCAGATCCTGAAGGTAGCTGATCGGAATGGTGATCAGCGCCGCCGCGCCGAAGGCGCTGATGAGCGTCAGCGCGTAGATCTGCCAGGCCGCATTGGAAAAGCCGAGCAGCACCATATAGCCGATATAGATCGCGGTTCCGAGCGCCAGCGCCTTGAACGGCACAAGGCTCAACTGGATGCGCGCCCAGGCGAAGATGAAGACGACTTCGAGGAAGGCAACGATACCGACGATGATGCCGATATCGGTAACGCTGCCGCCGACCTCGTCGGTCATAATCAAGGGCAGCACCGCTGCGTTGACGTGCAGCGTCGAGGTAATGGTGGCAACGGCAATCACCCGCAGAAGGATGCGCGGCGTCAGGATCTCGCGGAACGACGTCCAGTAGGAAAGCCGTTTGCCGAGCGAAGCGTCGGCCCCGCTTTCATTGGGCAGTCTGAAATAGACGATCAGCAGATTGGCAAGACAGCCGAGGCAAGCGAGCAGGTAAGCGGGCAGCATGCTCTCGCCACCCGCGAGCGCGAAGCCGACCAGTCCGGGCACCAGTACCCACGACACCGATATCGCCGCACGGGCACCGGTTGTCAGCGCGGCTGCGTCGTGGCCGCTCATGCGGCGGGCAATGCTGCGCACATTGGCAAAGAGTAGCGTGTAAAGCGCACCGTAGATCGGCAACAGTAAAAGCACGCTGACGACGAAACTCGCCTGATACGGCAGGACATAGACGATGCCATAGCCGACGACACCAAACAGGATCGCTGTCGACATCAGCAGCCGGTAGTTGCCGACGCGATCGGCCAGAATACCGATCGAAACGCTGACGATAACGTTGACGGTCGAAGCTAGAAGGATCAGCAGCGAATAGACGGCATCGCTCAGGCCCAATTCGTTGATGCCGACTACGGATTGGTAGGGCGAGGTCGCGGCGCCAGCGAAGCCGAACAGGAAGATGGCCAGCATGCTGACCCGCATGGCCGGGTTGCGCATGGCGCTCAGGATAGTGGAAGTCATGACAAGGGGTGTCCACGAAGTGGATGAGGTTGGAAACGCAAAACCGACCCGTGAACCGGGCCGGCAATTTTAAGATCGCCAGATTTCAGTCGCCGCTCGACCAGCGCGCCGAGAGGGGCGCTGTCGGTTCGAAGGCAAAGTCCTGATCGAAGGGGAAAGTCGGCCGCGGACGTCGCTGGCTGACAAGGCCGGCGATGTCCTGGTTGACGACGCCTTCGGTCAGCGCCATCAGGTTGGGATTGGCGATCGGCGCCAACTCCGGCGAGAGATAACCCGATTTGACGACGAGCAGCCGCACCGCCTGCGGGTCGAGACCCAGCCGCCGGAAGTCGTCGATGTTGTGGTACGGTCTGCGCCGCGCGGCGATGACGATGTCGATGGCACCGACGCGCACCACCGCCTGCCGCTCCTTGGCAGCGCCCGGATCGTCAAGCCTCACCACCTCGACCAGCATTTCCGCGCAAGGGCTCGCGGGATCGAGGCTGCCGCCAATCTTGAGCATCAGCGTTTCGCCGGCGCCGGCGGCAAAGCAGGCTTCCACCGCCGGTCGATCGGTGATCCCTGCGATCAGGGCGCCACGCCAGCCGCGGGCCAGGAGCGCCTTCAAAACATCGGCACGATCACCCACGCCGCCACCCGTCGGGTTATCGCCGGAATCGGCAAGAATGATCGGTGTCGTGGTCGCACGCTCGGCGATATCAAGCATCGCGTCGAGCGGCCCGGTGACCGGACCGAAGCGGAAGTTTCGGCGTTCCGACCAATAGCCCGCGGCAATGTCTTCCGCAGCCCGCCTGGCCGCCGCCTTGTCGGTGGCGGTCACCACGGCGCAGGCGGTCGCCCGCGGCTCATCGGCCCAGACGTAGCCGACCATGAGATTGGCGTCGAGAATGCCGGGCCGCTGGTCGATCTCGGGCAGTTGCGCATAGAGCGACCGTGCCGGCTCGTCCTCGGTCGAGGTGCATTCGCCGGGCAGAAGCACGGGCACCGGTACCCAGGCGACGCCCGGACGTGTGCCGCTGCGAAGCGCAGCGACCAGCATCGACCAGGCGCGGGTCATGGTCTCCGGCGTATCGATGTGCGGCGCGGTGCGGTAAGCGGCAAAGATGTCGAGCTGATCGATGATCCTCTGGCTGACATTGCCGTGCAGATCGTAGCTCGCGGCAATCGGGCAATCGGGGCCAACGACGGCGCGGGCAGCCGAGATCCAGTCGCCCTCGGCGTCGTCCATGCCATCGACCTTGATAGCGCCGTGCATGGCAAGATAGAGTCCGTCGATCGGCAGGGCTTCATGGAGGCGGGAGAGGAACTCCGCCTTGAAGGCGTCGTAGGTCGCACGCGACACGGGGCCGCCGGGTACGGCGCGTGCATGCAGCAGTGGCAGGTGCTCGACGCCCTCGGCCTTCATGAAGCTGAAGTAGTCGGCGTCCAGCAACGCCTGGCCACGCAGCACGCCAAAGTCCTCTTCGGCCATCAGGACCGGCGAATAGGTGCTGCACTCGGTATGGATGCCGCCGACGGCGATACGCATGGGCTTTCCTCTCAGAGATTGGGGCTAAGCGGAGCGATCGCCGCGAACCGCAGCCAGTCCTTCGCCGACTTCGGTGTCCAGGCTGCCTCGGCAATCGCCGGAAGCCGCGGGAACACAAGGCGATTGAAATAGCCGCGCGAGAGGAAGTGCTCGCTCCAGATGCAGGCCTGTACGCCCTTGAGACGGGGCTTCAACTCCTCGGGAAACTCTCCCGCGGCCTCGTAACCATAGGTGTGGGCGGGTGTCGCCGTGCCAGCCCAGCTCGCGCCGGGTTCCTGCCAGGCATCGGCCTGCGCCATATCGAGATAATAAGCCTGTCCAGGGGTCATCACCACGTCATAGCCTTCGCGCGCCAGTTCGATCCCGACTTCCGGTCGCTCCCAGGCCATCAGCAACGTGTCCTCCGCCGAAACGCCGCCACCATGCGCCACCTCGTTCCAACCGGCGAGCTTGCGGCCACGCGCCGTCAGCATCGCCTTCACGCGCCTGAGGAAATAGGATTGCAGCGCAAAGGTCCCGGACATGCCTTCCCGCTCCATGAGCTTCTTGGCGAGCGGCGAGGCAAGCCACGAGCCGTTCGCCACCTCGTCGCCGCCGATATGGAGGTATTCGCTCGGAAAAAGCTCGACTATCTCGTCGAACACCTTTTCGAGGAATTCGTAGGTGAAGGGGACGGCAGGGTTCAGCGCATTGTTCGGGTAGCCCTGGACCGAGTGGTAGCTCTCCGGCGCTTCCTGGCCGTCGGTCAGATCAGGCAATGCCACGAGCGTCGCCGTGCTGTGCCCGGGAATGTCGATCTCCGGCACGACATCGACATGAAGCGCGGTCGCCTGAGCGACGCTCGCCTTCACGTCCGCCTGGCTGTAGAAGCCGCCCACAGGTTCAGCGCCATTGCCGAGTTGCGGCAAGAGCGGCTCATCCGGGCCACGCAGCACGCCGAGTGTCGTCAGCTCCGGGTATGCCTTGATTTCAAGGCGCCAGGCCTCATCGTCCGTCAGGTGCCAGTGGAAGACGTTCAGCTTGAACCAGGCGAGAATGTCGATCAGCCGCGCCACATCGGCCGTCGGATAAAACTGTCGCGAGACGTCGAGATGGCAGCCGCGCCAATGATAGCGTGGCGCGTCCGAGATCGTGCCGCTCACGGGGAAGCGGAATTTGCCGGGATGATTGCGCGCGCCATCCAGCAGTTGCGCGAGGCTCGTCAGGCCGTATTGCCGTCCGGCGCTGCCGCCGAAGGCCAAGCGAATCTCAGTCTCGGAGAAATCAAGGCGATAGCCTTCAGATTGCAGAGCCTCGTCTTCTGCAAATACGATCGGCCGCCCCTGACCGGAGGCGGCGAGGCTGAAGGGCGCATGCGCCGCAGGGAACAATCGCTGGAACAGCGACAGCACCGTGCCGACCGCTGCGACATCGCCCTCGCGGCTGCCGGCAGCCGGATAGAGGGCGACGGGGAAACCTGCTGCGGCGCGAAGATCGAGCTTCGCCGGCCAGGGCTGCAGCGCATAGGGCTGATCGAGCCTGCCCTCCGGCAGCCGGACCGGCGGCGGCTCGCTGACGGCATTTTCGAGAAGCAGATCGGAAACGGCGACCGGCACATGCCTGCCGTCTGCAAGGGTCAGATAGGCGGATTTCGCCCCATCGGTAGAGTGACGCGCATTGCGGTGCAGGCCGCTGACGGTGAAGGTCCAGCTGCCGCCGTTTTCGATTGTCAGGCCCGCAGGCGGCGCGAATTCATGAAAATTGGCATTGCGGCGCAGGAAGACGGCATTGTCACAGGCCTTCGGATCGATGACGCGCGTCAGCGAGGTATAGACGATCCTGAAACCGGCAAGCGGCCCCCCGGAGAAATTAAACAGCGTGAAGGTGAACCGGCCGAACGGCCCGCCGTCCGGCTGCCAGGACGCCTCGAGACGATAGGAAACCGGATGCATGCTCTTCCTCCGAATGCTTCTGTCAGTAATGGCTTGATTGCGAGAATGTGCGCGCCAGTTCCGCCTGGCCGGCGGTGAGGCCACAATCGACGGGCAGGCAGACGCCGGATATCGCTGCCGCCAGCGGCCCCGCCAGGAAATGCACGGCATTGGCCACATCGTCTGGATTGACGATCCGCTGGAGCGGATACCAGCGACGCGCCTCCTCGAAGACATCCGGGTTCGCGGCCGCCCGCGCCTCCCAGGCCTGGGTGCGCACGGTACCGGGTGCAACGGCGTTCGCGCGAATGCCAAACTTGCCATACTCGACTGCAATCAGCCGGGTCAGATGCAGGAGCCCGGCCTTCGCTGCGCTATAGGCTGGATGACCGAAGACATTCATGCCGTTGACCGAGGCGATGTTGATCACCGATCCGCGGCTCTGTTTCAGCATGTCCTCGACGGCACGAAAGCACAGGAACGCCGCTTCGAGGTTCAGTGCGTTGTCTTTGCGCCAGATCTCAGGTGTCGTATCGTGCAGGCTAACGGCGCGGGCAGCACCGGCATTGTTGACGAGCGTGCGCACCACGCCCATCTCCGCGGCCTTGGCAGCCATCGCAGCAACGCTCTCGGCATCGGTAACGTCGCATGGCGCGGCGACGAAACGCTTGCCGTCGCCAAGTTCGCGCGCCGCTCGTTCCGCCGCATCGAGATCGATATCCACAAGCAGGACGACGTCATGGTCGTCGGAAAGCCGCCGGGCGATGGCACGGCCGATGTCACCGGCCGCACCGGTGACAATCGCAAGTGATTGCGTCATGCGCTGACCTTTCGCGGCACGTCAATCTCCCAGAAGCTGGCGGTCGTCACCATCGCGGTGCGTCACCAGCTGCTGCTTGATGCGCCGAAGTGTGGTCGTCGCCTGTGGCTGAACGCGATAGGCGACGAGGCTGGAGAGGATGTCGAGCAGCGCCAGATAGGCGATGCGGGTGGAGGTGGGGCGATAGATGTTGTTGCCTTCAGGCAGGTCGACCGGGACGGTGATGCTGGCGGCCGCTGCCACAGGGCTGCCGCTCTGCGTCAACGCAATGGTCGGCACCTTCAGTTCACGAGCGAGCGTAAAGGCGCGTACGAGCTCGGCGTTGCGACCGGAGAAGGACGAGCCGATGAGCACGTCGGTCGGCCGCGCCGCCGCCGCCATCATCAGCTGCATGCTATGGTCGGAACTGGAGGTAATGCGCAGACCGTAGCGAAAGAGCCGGTTCTGCAGCTCGCCGGCGATCATCGAGGAATTACCACCGGAACCAAAGGCGTAGATCATTTCCGCTGCGGCGATCCGCTCGACCGCCTGCTCGATCGCTGCAAGGTCGAGCGAACGATGCAGAAGAAAAAGCGCGTTCTGCGACTTGGTGATGATGTCCTGCGCGACGTCGCCGGTCTCGCGGCTCTTCGGCTCCGGCTTCAGATAGCGCATGCCGATATAGGCCGTACGGGCGAGCTGCACCTTGAAATCGGAGAAACTGTCGCAGCCGAGCCGACGACAGAAGCGGGTAACGGTCGGCGGCGAAACGTCGGCCTTGCTCGCCAGCTCGATGATGGAGGCGTTCACTGCGAACTCGAAATCGTTCAGCAGGATATCCGCAATGCGGTTTTCCGACTGGGAAAGCCGCCCTTTTTCTTCCTGCAGTGTCGCGAAGATGTCCATCGCCAGCTTATGCCTTGCTTATGATCAGTCTTCCTTCGGCTTGTACGCGACGCAGTCGATCTCGACCTTGCAATCGACCATCATCGACGACTGGACGCAGGCCCGCGCCGGCGGATGCGCACCGAAATACTCCTGGTAGATCTTGTTGAATGTCCAGAAATCACGCGGATCGTCGAGCCAGACGCCGCAACGAACCACGTGTTCGGGACCGTAGCCGGCTTCCTTCAGGATGGCCAGCACGTTGGCGATCGTCTTGTGCGTCTGCGGGATGATCCCGCCTTCGATGATCTCGCCGTCTTCCATGGCGACCTGGCCGGATACATAGAGCCAGCCGTCCGCCTCGACCGCGCGTGCGAACGGCAAAGGCTTGCCGCCAGCACCGACCTGCTCCGCACCGTATCTCTTGATGGTCATGTGAGCCTTCGTGCAAATTATTTTCTTAGATCGTTGACAAGTGACCATAGAAAGCAGAATTTGGCTAGCGAAAAACACCATTCATGAAAAGAATTTCAATCCAGGGCGCGAATATGCGGGATCCTTTTCTCAATCCATTCCCCTCCTCCGACACTGCACGCCATTCGATCTGGGAGATGCTCGTCTCTCGTGACATTACTGCCTTTCTGGCCGCAGACTGGTCGATGGTCGCGGGCGATTTCGTCGAAGAAGGCTTCATCGGCATCGACGGCCGCCGTGAGACCAATCCGGACAATTGGCGACTGACCTTCCCGTCGCTTGTGGCCTATCGCGACGAATGGCTGCGTCAGGCGCAGGACTTTGCGACGCAGAGTTTCGCCGAAGACCCGCGCACCGCGATTTTCACGACGACAACACTCGAGGACATCGAGATCAACGGCGACCAGGCGCTGGCGCGCAAAAAGTTCGACGGCAGCCTCAAGAAGACCGACGGCAGCATCGACATCCTGAAATGGCAGACGGTCTATTACTGCCGCCTGCATCAGGGACGCTGGAAGATTGCCGGCTTTACCGGTTACCTACCGAACCCGATGGGCCCGGCTTAAGCCAGACGCGACATAAAAAGGCAACGGCATTGCGGATCTTCACAGCGGCGCTCGCGACCGAAACCAACACCTTCTCCCCGATCTGCATCGACCGCCGGGCCTTCGAGGCTTCGCTCTATGCACCGCCCGGCGAGCATCCGGAAACGCCGACGCTTTGTACCGCGCCGATCACGGTCGGCCGTCGCGTATGCACCGAAAAGGGCTGGCAGCTGATCGAGGGAACGGCGACCTGGGCCGATCCGGCCGGCCTCGTCAACCGCGAGACCTATGAGAGCCTGCGCGACGAAATCCTCGGCCAGCTGCGCGCTGCCATGCCCGTCGACGCCGTGGTCCTCGGCTTGCACGGCGCCATGGTCGCCGACGGCTACGAGGATCCCGAAGGCGACCTGCTGACGCGCGTCCGCGAGATCGTCGGCCCCGACATCCTCGTCTGCGCCGAGCTCGATCCCCATAGCCACCTGACTGCCAAGCGCGCCGCGGCGTCGAACTTCTTCGTCTACTTCAAGGAGTTTCCGCACACCGACTTCGTCGATCGCGCCGAGGATCTCTGGCGGATCGCGGTCGATACGCTCGAAGGACGCGTCACGCCCGTCATGTCGATCTTCGACTGTCGGATGATCGACGTCTACCCCACCTCGCGCGATCCGATGCGCTCCTTCGTCGACAAGCTGATGCGGATCGAAAAGGAAGACGCGGACGTGCTTTCGCTTTCCACCATCCATGGTTTCATGGCCGGCGACGTCCCGGAAATGGGCACCAAGCTGCTCGCCGTCACCAACGGCAAGCCGGAAAAGGGCGCGAGCCTTGCGCGTGAATTGGGTCTAGAACTCTTCTCCCACCGCGGCACCTTCATCATGCCGCAGATCGACGAGAAGCAGGCGGTCGACGAGGCGCTCGCCGCGACGAAGGGGCCTGTCGTCATTGCCGACGTGTGGGACAATCCGGGTGGCGGCACTGCAGGTGACGCCACGGTGCTGCTCGAAGAGTTGCTGGCGCGCCGCGCAACCGATGTCGCGGTCGGCACGATCTGGGACCCGATGGCCGTGCAGATCTGCATGGCGGCCGGCGAAGGTGCCGAAATCCCCTTGCGCTTCGGCGCCAAGTCGGCACCCGGAACCGGCAACCCGGTCGACGGCACGGTCAAGGTGGTCAAGCTGGTGCGCGACGCCGAAATGCGCTTCGGCGAAAGTTTCGCCCCGTTCGGCGATGCAGCTCACATCCGCTTCAGCGGCATCGACATCATCCTCAACTCGACCCGCGCGCAGAGCTTCGACCCGAGCCTCTTCTCAGTGATGGGCATCGATCCGACGGCAAAGAAGATCCTGGTCATCAAGTCGACCAACCATTTCTATGCGTCGTTCTCGAAGATCGCGTCCGAGATCCTCTATTGCTCGGCCGGCACGCCCTACCCGAACAATCCGGCAAAGACCAATTACAAGCGGGCACCGAAGAACATCTGGCCGAAGGTCGCCGATCCGCACGCAGCGTAGCAAGTACGGCCTGAACCGCCCCCTGAAAAGCCTGACGCAGCCGCCTGCGTCCGGTCTACGCGCGCGGCAGCGACGCAAGGAGTTCAGTAATACGATGAGCAAGACCGCTGGCCTGCGAAGGACAGCGGTCTTGCTTATTGGTGTTGAACAGCGCTTAGGCCGCAGCCGGATCGAGCACGCCCAAGTCGATGTCGGTCAGTTCGACGCGGCGTTCGAGCGCGATGCCCTTTTCATCGAACAGATGGCAATCGGCGGTCCGGATACCGGTCTCAACCACTTCCTCCGGCCGGATCGCCGCTGTTCCGGGCAGCATGGCGCAGAAGTTTTCTCCTTCTCCCCCAATCGCTGCGTAGGCGACCGTATGGGCGCCTAAGCGTTCGATGACCGATGGCCTCACTGTCAAACTCAGGTCTCCCGTCCCGAGCAAGATATGCTCCGGGCGGACGCCCAGCGTCAGCGCTCGACCGACGAGGTCGCTATGCGGGGTGACGGGAATGATCGCCGTCTGTCCCTTGTAGTCGACTTCGACGCCCGCATCGCTGACGCCTTTGCAGGTCACAGGGAGGAAGTTCATTTTCGGATTGCCGATGAAGCCGGCAACGAAGGTGTTGGCCGGCTTGTGGTAGAGCTCGAGCGGCGCACCGGTCTGGGCGATCTCACCGGCATTGAGGACGACGATCCGGTCCGCCATCGTCATCGCCTCGACCTGGTCGTGGGTGACGTAGATCATCGTTGCCTGCAATTGCCGGTGCAGTTTCGCCAGTTCGATGCGCATGTCGGCCCTCAGCGCTGCGTCGAGGTTCGACAGCGGCTCGTCGAAGAGAAAGATCTTCGGCTCGCGCACGATCGCTCGCCCGATCGCGACACGCTGGCGCTGACCACCCGACAGCATGCCGGGCTTCTGCTGAAGGCGCTGGTCGAGGTGCAGAATGCGCGCGGCGTTCTCCACCTTGGCCTTCAGCTTCTCCTCGGCCATCCGTTCCACGCGAAGCGGAAACGCAATGTTCTCGAAGACGGTCATGTGCGGATAGAGCGCGTAGGACTGGAAGACCATCGCGATCCCGCGCTTGACCGGCGGCAGGTCGTTGACGCGTTTGCCCTCGATCAGGATGTCCCCCGAGCTGGTCTCATCGAGACCGGCTATCATCCTGAGCAAGGTCGACTTGCCGCAACCGGAGGGTCCGACAAAAACGACGAATTCACCATTCCTGACTTCGAGATCGATGCCCTTCAGCACCTCGAACGTCCCGTAGAATTTCTGAACCCGATTGAGATTGAGCTGTCCCAAGAAATTGTCTCCGGCCACCGGCGAGAAGCGGCTCTTTCGTAGATCCCGATGATCTGGGCCTCTTCGACCCAAATCATAAACGCGATCGGTTCTAATCGTTAGGGCGGAATGCGGGCGGAGAACCGCACGCATCCCATTTGAGCAGAACAAGGTCAGGGCCGCGAACCCCGGAGCGCGCGGCCCAGTGGCCTACTTGTACTGTTCGAGGTCGGCCGCCGCCTTCTTCAGGGCGTCAGCGGGTTCGGCCTTGCCGGTCACGACCGCTTGGACCATTTCGATCATGGTGTTCTGCAGGCCCTTGTAGTCGGTGAAGAGCGGCTCCGGGCCACCGTTGGAAATACCGTCGATAAACGGCTTCCAATAGGGGTTGGCGGCGACCATGTCGTCGACGGCCTTACCCGGGCGCAGCGGCGTCAGGCCTTCCTGCGCTTCATAGACCGGCTGGTTCTCGGGGTTCGTCAGGTACTTGGCAAACTCGATCGCCTTTTCCTCGACGCCGGTGCCGCTGAAGACGGCAAGGCTGTCGGTGATCAGGAGCGTGCCTGGCCCCTTGGCGCTCGGACCGAGCGGCAGCGGAGCGACGCCCCAGTCGATCTTGGTTTCCTTCAGGCGGTTGACCGCGCCGACCGAGGCCTGGATCATGCCAAGCTTGCCGTCGAGGAAGATCGCACGCACTTCGTTCTGCTCGTAGGAGGTCGGGCCTTCTTCGGCGTAGGGAACGATGTCCTTCAGCGCCGTCAGCGCCTCCAGGTTCTGCTTGCTGTCGAGCGTGATCTTGCCGTCGGCATCGATGACAGAACCGTCATTGGTGTAAACCCAATGCAGGAACTGGTGCATGGTGTTGTCGAAGGTCTTGGCGACCACGCCGAAGCCGGCAATACCGGTCTTTTCCTTGATCGTCTTGGCGTATTCGAGTTCTTCCGCCCAGGTTGTCGGCGGCTTTTCCGGGTCGAGACCGGCCTGCTTGAACAGCGCCTTGTTCCAATAGAGGGCCTTGGTCGAGAAGGCGACCGGGATACCCCACTGCTTGCCGCTGGTCGTGACCGTATCCATGATATAGGGGTAGTAAGCCTTCTTTTCTTCGTCCGAGAAGGTGATCGGCACGATCAGTTCGTTATCGGCGAACTCCTTCAGCGTGCGCGAGCCGACATAGGCGAGCGCGACCGGCGTACCGGAAGCGGCAAGCGTCGTCACCTTGTCCTGGCACTGACCCCAGCCGACCACTTCCGAGGCGATCTTGTAGCCGGGATTGGCCTCTTCCCACTTCTTGATGAACTCGGCATGGGCGGGCTGCATCTTGTCGCCGCAGGCGATGAAGCTGATTTCCGTGTCGGCCGCCAGCGACGGCAGCGCCGTCGTGGCGAGCAGCGCCAAGGTTCCTGCAATCAATGAGGCATGCTTTTTCATGGTGGTTCCCCTTGCTTATGAAGCTCGTTGTTGCGGTTATTGTTTCACGGCGCCGGCGGTCAGGCCCGCGACGAGATAGCGTTGCATCAGGAAGATGAGGATGACGGCTGGCGCGATGCCGACGAAGCTTGCAGCCATCAGCTCATTCCAGATCACTTCCTGCCGGCCGAAATAGGCAAAGAGGCCGACCGGCAGAGGCATGTATTCGGTCTTCGAGTTGAAGGTCAGCGCGAAGATGAATTGCTGGGCATAGGACCCGATGAAGGTGGTGATCGCGACAACCGTAATGCCGGGCATGGCGATCGGCAGGATGACGCGACGAAGCGTATAGAAGTGACTGGCGCCATCGACGAAGGCGGCCTCGTCAAGTTCACGCGGAATGCGCATCATGTAGGTGCGCAACAGCCAGATCGCTGAAGGGATCAGGAAGGCGACGCCCGGAACGATCATGGCAAAATAGGTGTTGAGCACGCCGAGGCTGCGCATCAGCCGGAAGAGCGGGATGAGAAGCACCGCGCCCGAGAACATGTTGACCGCCAGGAACGCCGCCAGAAGTGCCCCACTGCCGCGGAACTTGAAGCGCGCGAAGGCGTAAGCCGCCGGCACCACCAGCACCAGGACGATCGCCGTCACGATCGACGAGATGAAGAACGAATTGAAGATGTAGCGGGCAAAACCCGGCACGCTCACCCACATGGACTTGTAGGCGGCGAAGGACCCGTTCTGCGGCCAGAATTTATAAGGCGAGGAAAACAGGAGGCCGAGCGGCTTCAGCGACACCAGGAACCCTTCAACGAAAGGCGCCAGGATAAACGCCAGGAAGACGAAGATCCCGCAATAGATCGCGACCAGCTCGTACCAGCGGTAGCGGTTGATCATGGCAGGCTGGCTCATCGGCTCTCTCCCGAGGCAAGGCGGCTGGTGACGCGGAAGTAGGCGAGGCAGAAGATCGACAGGAAGATGCAGATAAGCACAGCGCGCGCGGCCCCTTCCCCGTATTTCTTCGAGCCAATCGCGGTACGGTAAGTGTCGATGATCATCGTCGTCGTTTCACCGTTCGGCCCGCCCTGCGTCAGGATCCAGATGATGTCGAACGAGTTGAACGTGGCGATCAGCGACAGCATCGACATTGTGATCAGCGACGGCACCAGCAGTGGCAGGGTGATGCGACGGAAGCGATAGAAGCGCCCTGCTCCATCGGTCCACGCGGCCTCATAGAGATCCTGCGGGATCGCCTGCATCGCCGCCAGCATGTAGAGCGTCACGAGTGGCACGCCGATCCAGACGTCGGTGATGATCGTTGCCCAGAAAGCGGTCTCGCCGCGCGCAAGGAAGGCGACCGGTCCATCGACGATGCCCCAGTTCTGCAGCATCCCGGAAATCATACCGAACTGGCCATTGTACATCCAGCCCCACATGAAAATGCCGATTGCCATCGGCACGATCCATGGCGGCATGGTCAGCACGCGGAAGAGCGCACGCCCCGGCACCGCGGCGTTCAGCATCGTCGCGCCGAAGACGCCGATGATCATCTTGATCGACACCGAGAAGAAGGTCCAGACGAAGGTCCGGAAGATGACCTCGGCAAAGGTCTCGTTGAAGATCTTGTCGTAGTTGGCCCAGCCGACCCAGTTGGTCGTCTTCTTCAGCGATGCGTCGGTGAACGACAGGATGAAGGTATCGACCAGCGGATAGGCGACGATCACCGTGACGTAGAGCAGAGCCGGTAGAAGCAGGATCCAGGCGAAGATGACCGTGCTGCGTTGAACACTCATCCCGCTTCCCCCTCAAGCCGCGCGGGAATGCAGGGCTTCGTCGAAACGGTCCCAGATGGGCCGCAGATCAATCACGCTGCGCTTGCGGCGCGCCTCATCCATCGACAGCGCGAGGATGCCTGCCTCCAACGCATCAATGGTCGAAACCGGCAGCGGCCTGCCATCGCGCACGTGACCAATGATATCCGTCGCCATCTGCTCGTCGGCGCCGTAATGCTGCGACAGTTCGGTGGCCGCGTACTTGTTCTCGATGACCTTCTTGCCGGTCAGCATCTCGTGCACGTCGAAATAGCCGCGGATGAAGTCGCCCTCGGCCATGCCGCGCGATCCCATGATGCAGAAGCGGCGGAACTGGTCCGGCACGTTGAGATTGGTGTGGAAGTTCATGCCGACGCCGTTGGCGTATTCGACAATTGCCACCTGATAGTCGATGATGTCGCCGTCGCTGTCGAAGACCTTGTCCGACCCCATCCAGCCGCTGGGCTTGCGGTGGAAGAGATCGAGATCGTTGATGCCCTCGCGCGCCGGATCATTGGCCGGAATGAAGCTCTTGCGGCCACCGAAGCTCGCGACCCGTTCCGGCCGGGCGCCGACGACGCCATTATAGAGGTCGAGGTCGTGGCAGCACTTTTCCAGCATGAAGCTGCCGGAATAACGCTCGTAGCGACGCCAGTCGCGCATGAAAAAGGCGCCATGATAGGGCTCGATATGCTCGGCCGCCTCGATGGAGACCACTTGGCCCAGCTTGCCTTCGGCAAGGGCCGCGCGCAGGTCGCGATACATCGGCGCATAGCGCAACACGAGGCCGACCATCAGCCGCTCATGACCGAACTTCGCCATCAGGCCGGCGAGTTCCAGGCTCTCCTGGACCGTGGTGACGATCGGCTTTTCGCTGAAAACCTTAAGGCCAGCCTCGAGACCGATACGGATATGGTCGAGGTGCATGTGGTTCGGAGAGCCGATCATCAAGAGATCGAGCTTCTCGTTGGCGATCAGCTCTTCGGGCGTCGCGTAGACCTTGCCGGCCGAGATGCCTTTTTCGATGAGCGTCGGCAGTCCAGCCGGGTTCGGATCGACATAACCTGCGATCTCGAAGCTCTCGTCCATAGCCTTGAAGACGTAGCCGAGATACCCCAAACGGAATCCGAGTCCGATGATACCGACTTTCATGCTCGTGCTGTTCCCTTGCCATTTGGCGTAATTTATTTTCGCAGACTGGGACAGTTTTTTCAGGCCGTCAACTCAAATCCGCATATTTTGTAAAATTGTGAAATTCATTTTCATAATGGAAGGCAGATGCCGACAAAGCAGGCAATTCACGGACAACCAAGGAGAGTGCGGTAGTCGCAACTCTACGGCAGGAGGAAAGCGGTCCAGACCACTGCACGTTGCGTGAAGGGTTGCTGATCCAATCAGCCTCTTCCACGCAGACGATTGCTCCAGTGCAGCAACCGCAGCAATGGCCGCGCGAAGTAGGGAGACGGGATCTTCGGATGGTCCCCGACCGTCCCTTGCCGCGCCACCCGCGCGTGCGGGTCAATAAGAAACGCAACGATCAGCGCATTGCCGGCGGCACGAAGTGCCAAGGGTTCGTCCGACGAATATAGCCCCTGATCTCCCTCGGCGAACCGGACGCCGCCGGCCTCCACCGTGCCCGAAAAGACATAGAAGTAGAGATGCCTCGCCTCCGCCCGGGGAAACGTCGTGTCGACGTTGGCTTCAAGCCTGAGGTCGAAGACGTCGATGGTATTGCGCACGAAGAATGGCGCCGTTTCATCCTCCGGCCCGACCAGATGCCGCCAACGATTGACGGGCACCGCTGCGATCGGGCCGTGCTGGATGTTGGGCGGCAGGTCGGGGCTGTGCGGGCGCACGAGGATCTGGAGCATGCGTAGCGGTGGGTCGCTGGGCAAGGTCTCCTCCGAATGCCAAAAACTCTTTCCGGCATTCATCACCATCAAGTGGGCGCTGTCCGTGATCAGGGAGCCGGTCGCACGGTCATCGTGGCGCATGACCCCATCCGGCACCCAGGACAGGATTTCATCATTCCGGTGTTCGTGCATGGCAATCAGCCTGCCTGGGTCCAGCATCGACTCGACCACCATTGCCAGCGGCCCGTAACCATGGTCGCGTGGCCACGGCAACAGCCAGCCCGGCATATTGAGCCTGGCCTTGAACCCGCCCATATCCCTGACAATCGGACTCTTGGCGCCTCGGTAGAGCATCCGCCATAATAGCATGCGCCATCGCGGCACGATGAATGAATGACCCCGTCGTCGACGTGCCGTGTCTTTAAGCTGGCGGCTGAAGCAATTCCAAGGAAGGGCAAGACGGTTTTCCAACCGGAATTGCGCGATTTCAACGCGTTGGATCATTTCATCGTTTTGATGAAACAATGAGGATCTAGCGGCCCATCCGGGCGACGAGCTTTCTCTCGGCTGCCTGCAATCCATCGTGCAGCAGGACGGCGAGCGCCGCCACGATCAGGCCGCCCTGAACGACAAAGGCGAGATTGTTCGATTGCAGACCGGCGATAATGACTTCGCCAAGGGTCTTTGCCGCAACGGTCGATCCGATTGTCGCCGTTGCAAGGCTGATGACGATCGATAGCCTGATACCGGCAAGGATCACTGGCATGGCGAGCGGCAGTTCCACCTTGACGAGGCGCTGACCACCGGTCATGCCCGCGCCGCGCGCTGCCTCCATCACCGAGGGCGGCAATGTCGTCAGCCCGGTCAGGGCATTCTCGAAGATCGGCAACAAGCCATAGAGGAAGAGCGCGATCAGCGTCGGCTTTTCGCCGAAGCCGAAGATGGGGACGGCGAGAGCCAGCACCGCAACCGGTGGAAAGGTCTGGCCGATATTCACCAGGCTGCGCGAAAGCGGCAGAAACTCCGCACCCGAAGCGCGCGTCACGAGAATGGCAAGCGCGATCGCCACCACCGTCGCTGCGACCGTTGCCATTGCAACGGTGCGCAGATGCAGAAGCGTCAGCTGCAGCAGGCTGCCCTGATTGTAGATGACCGGCGCATTGTCCTGAACCAGCGGCCTCAGCAGCGGCTCGAACCATTGGGGTTGGAGCAGGAAGGCGATCAGCAACGCGAAAGCGGCAAGGCGCAGGAAGACAGGCAGCTTCGGCATCATGTTGGCCCGGCCGCCCGTCGCGCCAGCCCCTCAAGGCTGATCTTGCCGATGATTGCGCCATCGGGGCCTGCGACCGGCAAAGCGTTGCGACCGGACCAGAGAAGTTCGGCAAGCGCCTCTCTTTGCGTAAGGGCACTCGATATCGGCGCCCCCTCGGCCGCACCTGGCTCGACGGCACTTGCAACCGGGGCGATCGCCAGCAGACGGTAGGGCCGCTCGCCCACCCCGATCAGGCTTTCAACGAAGGAGGTCGCGGGCTTGAGCAGCATTTCCGAGGGCGTCGCATATTGCACCACTTTGCCCTTATCCATGACGGCAATGTGGTCGGCGAGCTGGAAGGCCTCCTCCATGTCGTGGGTGACGAGAATGATCGTCGTCTCGAAGTGTTTCTGGATTGCGAGCAGATCGTCCTGGGCTTTGGCGCGGATGATGGGATCAAGAGCGCCGAAAGGTTCGTCCATCAAGAGGACTTTCGGCTCGGCGGCGAGCGCGCGAGCGACGCCGACGCGCTGTTGCTGACCACCGGAAAGCTCGTGCGGAAAGCGTGGCCCGAAGGCCGCCGGGTCGAGCTGGAACAGGGTCAGCAGCTCCTCCACCTTGGCATCGATGCGTGAGCGCTCCCAACCGAGCAGCGTCGGCACGGTTGCAATGTTCTGCGCAACGGTTCGGTGCGGGAACAGACCGTGTCCTTGGATCGCGTAACCGATCCGCCGGCGCAGTTCGTAGCCCGGCAGCGAACGATTGTCTTCGCCGTCGAGGCGGATCGCTCCCGACGTCGGCTCCACCAGCCGGTTGACCATGCGCAAAAGCGTTGTCTTGCCCGAGCCAGAGGTGCCGACGATGACAGTGACGGTGCGCGGTGCGATTGTCAGACTGACATCGTCGACAACAGCGGTTTCGCCGTAGCGCTTGGTGATGTTCTCGATTTCGATCATCGGGCCTCTGCCTGCCTGTTGTTGGGTTTGGCCATTTCGATCACGGCATCGAGCACGATCGCCGCCGCGAAGGCGAGCACCACGGTCGGGACGGCGCCGAGCAAAACCAGATCCATGGCGGTCTGGCCAACGCCTTGAAAGACGAAGACGCCGAAGCCGCCGCCGCCGATGAGCGCCGCGATGGTGGCAAGGCCGATGTTCTGGACGAGCACAATGCGGATGCCGGTGAGGATCACCGGAAAGGCGAGCGGAAATTCGATGCCGACCAGCCGCTGCCAATCGGTCATGCCGATACCACGCGCAGCGTCATTCGCATCTCGCGGCACGCCAGCAAGGCCGACGACGGTGTTGGCGACCACAGGCAGCAGCGAATAGAGGAAGAGCGCGACGAAGGCCGGCGCCACGCCAATGCCACGGATGCCGATCGTCGCGGCGCCCGGGATATTGGCCGCGATCCATCCGAGCGGTGCAATGAGAATGCCGAAGAGTGCGATCGACGGGATCGTCTGGATGGCGTTCAAGACGCCCAGCAAGCCATCGCGCAATTGGGTGACGCGGTGGCAGAGAATGCCGAGCGGGATTCCGACGATCGTTGCCGCAACCAGCGAGCCGAGAGCCAGCGTCACATGCTTGCGGGCTTCCGCCCAGAAAGTGTCCACCCGGCTCGCATATTCCTTGAGGAGGGAGAGGCCGTCCCAGCTCCCGGAAAGCAACAAGATCCCGACAAAGGCGAGTACGGCGACAAGCACCGCGATCCGCACGAAAGGCGCCGGCCGCAATCGCGTCAGCGCATCGGCGGCCAGCAGCCCGAAGGCAAAAAGCATGACCCAGAAACCAGAGGCGGGCGAGATGCGGGCATAGCTGTTGCCTGCGGGCGTGAGGAAACCGGCCGCAACACCGATCGCGAACGCCAGCCCGGCCAGTGCGGCGAATGCAACGAGACGCAAAGGCACCGGGGATCGAAACGCGGCAACCGCCGCTGCGGCCAGAACGACAAGCAGCAGTCCGGTGCTCCAATTGAGCGGCAAGGCCTCGATGATCGTCTTTGCCTCACCGGCGACGATGCGATTGGCACGAAAAGTGGCGAAAGGCGCGATGAACGCGCCGCCCAGAGCCAAAGCCGCGATGATCGCTCCGAGCTTGTCAAAGCGGAGTGCTTTCAAACCAGATTCCCTCCCCGCCGTGTCGGCGCGCCGCCGGCACCTGCAGGCAGACCCCGGAACGCCGATCATCCGACCAGCGTCCCGGTTGTCCGTCAACTTATTTCAGAAAGCCGTTCTTCTTCAGGAAGTCCTCGGCAACGGCCTTGGCTGGCTCGCCGCCAACCTGCACACGACCGTTCAGATCCTGCAGCGTCACCAAATCGAGCTTTTCGAATACCGGCTTCAACAGTTCCTCGACCTGCGGATTTTCCTTCAGAACGGCCTCGCGGATGATCGGCGTCGGCTGGTAGACCGGCTGCACCGCCTTGTCATCTTCAAGTACCACAAGACCGGAAGGCGCGATGCCGCCATCAGTGCCGTAGACCATCGCCGCATTGGCGCCGTTCGTCTGGTTGGCAGCAGCGGCAATGGTCGCGGCCGTATCACCGCCGGATAACGTGATGAGCTGATCCTGCTTGAGCGTGAAACCGTAAGTGGTCTGGAAAGCAGGCAGCGCTGCGGCCGAGTTCACGAACTCGGAAGAGGCGGCGAGCACCACCTTGCCGCCGCCGGCAACATATTTGCCGAAGTCACTGAGCGTCTTCAGCTTGTTCTCATCGGCCACTTCCTTGCGCAGACCGATCGCCCAGGTATTGTTTGCCGGTGAAGGCGTCAGCCAGACGATCTTGTTGGCGTCGTAATCGAGCTTCTTGGCCGTCTCGTAGCCTTTGGCGGCGTCCTTCCACACCGGGTCGTCGGCCTTTTCGAAGAAGAAGGCGGCGTTGCCGGTATATTCAGGGTAGATGTCGATCTCGCCCGCGGCGATCGCCTTGCGCACGACCGGCGTCGCACCGAGCTGGACGCGATCTACAGTCTTGATGTTGTTGGCATTCAGTACCGCAAGAATGATGTTGCCAAGCACGCCGCCCTCGGTGTCGATCTTCGAGGAGACAACCACGTCGGCACTCGCCGCGGCTGCAGTCAAGGTAAAGGCAAAGGCGGTTCCGATAAGCAGTCTGGTCAGGCGCATGGGATTCTCCCTCGAATTTCGTTCCGCAAGTTTGATCACGGAAAGCCCGCTGCGTCGGGGCAAGCCATTCCATATATGTCAGCCCCCGGCAAAAAATAGGGTTGCGCGCGTAGAGCGCGACGAGCGAAAAATTCCAACATCTACTAACACCATTGAAAGCCTAGACTACTACGCCTGGCCGCATGCGATTGGACGTTGCAATCGGCGGCGTTGTCGGCCACTCTGATCCCGGCCCGCCAGAAACATCCGCTTTCACTCTTGGTTGCGATGCCGCTCGACCCGAACCGCCTGGGGGCTGGTGGCTTCGGTTCGCCCGGCGAACGTTCGGGGAATTCATGTCGATCTATCTTCTGGCGCTGCTCATCGGCGTGGTCGCCGGCCTTCGCACCATGACTGCACCCGCGGCCGTCAGCATAGCCGCCGCAGCCGGCTGGCTGCCGCTCGGCGGCACTTGGGCCGCGTTCATGGGCTTTCGCTATACACCCTATATTTTCGGCCTGCTGGCAGTTGTGGAGTTTGTCACCGATCAGCTGCCGAGCACGCCGAGCCGCAAGGTGCCTCAGCAGTTCGGCGCCCGCATCGTTAGCGGCGGTTTCTGCGGTGCAGTGCTCGGCACCGCCGGAGGTGCTATGCTGGCTGGACTGATCGCCGGCGTGATCGGTGCCGTCATCGGCACGCTCGGCGGCTATGAAGCCCGCAAGCGCCTCGTTGCAGCCATCGGCGGCAAAGATCTGCCGATCGCGCTTCTCGAGGATGCCGTTGCCGTTCTCCTCGCACTCTGGGTGGTGTCCTCGGTGTCATGACGAAACATTTCGATGCGATCATCATCGGGGCCGGCCAGGCCGGCCCTTCGCTTGCCGGCCGGCTCACGGCTGCCGGCAGGACCGTCGCCTTCGTCGAGCGCAAGCACTTCGGCGGCACCTGCGTCAATACCGGCTGCATGCCGACCAAGGCGATGGTCGCGAGCGCCTACGCCGCACATCTGGCGCGCCGCGGCGCGGACTTCGGCGTTACCACCGGCCCCGTCACCATCGACTTTGTCCGCGTCATGGCGCGCAAGGACACGGTGCGCTTCAACTCGCGAAAGGGCGTGGAAGGCTGGCTGAAGGGCATGCCGAACATCACGGTGTTCGAAGGCCATGCACGCTTTGAAAGCCCGCACGAGGTCCGCGTTGGCGACGAGTTGCTGTCAGCCGACCAGATTTTCCTGAATGTCGGCGGGCGCGCCGCGACGCCTGATTTTCCCGGCGTCGCGGACGTGCCCTATCTCACCAATGTCTCGATCATGGATCTCGACACCCTGCCTCGCCATCTGATCGTTGTGGGTGGCAGCTATATCGGACTTGAATTCGCGCAGATGTTTCGGCGCTTCGGCTCTGAGGTGACGGTGATTGAGAAGGGCCCGCGCCTCATCGGCCGCGAGGATGCGGACGTGTCCGATGCCATTCTCGCGATCCTGGAAAAAGAAGGCATAAAGTTCCGGCTCAATGCCGAATGCATCCGCTTTGCCAAGCGTGGCGACGATGTCGTCGCCGGTGTCGACTGCACGGCGGGCGCGCCCGAAATCGTCGGCTCGCACCTGCTGCTGGCGACCGGCCGGCGACCGAACACCGACGACCTCGATCTGGAACGGTCCGGCGTCAGGACCGATGCCCGCGGCTATGTCGAGGTCGACGAGACGCTTAGAACCAACGTATCGCACATTTTCGCGATGGGCGATTGCAACGGCCGCGGCGCCTTCACCCATACCGCTTACAACGACTTCGAGATCGTCGCGGCCAACCTCATCGATGGCGAGGCCCGGAAGGTCAGCGACCGCATTCCGACCTATGCTCTCTTCATCGATCCGCCGCTTGGCCGCGCCGGCATGACGGAAACCGAAGCACGCAAATCAGGGCGCAAGCTGCTGGTCGGCACCCGGCCGATGACCCGCGTCGGCCGCGCCGTCGAAAAGGGCGAAACCGAGGGTTTTATGAAGGTGATCGTCGATGCCGACAGCAAGGAAATTCTCGGCGCCTCGATCCTCGGAACCGGAGGCGACGAGGCCGTGCAGAGCATCCTCGATGTCATGTATGCCGGGAAACCCTACACGACGATCACCCACGCGGTGCATATCCATCCGACCATATCGGAGCTGATCCCGACCGTCTTCGGCGATCTGCACCCGGCCACCTGAGCGGCCGGGTGCTTCGGCGCCGCCTCGCTCTATGCCTTGACGCGAACAGCCTTGGGGTCGTAGGCGGCCGTAAAGTGAGCGGAGACAGCAAAACGGACGCCGGCGAGTTCGACCTCGAAGCTGCCGGACTCCACGAAGGCCTTGTCCACACCAGCCGGATGTTCGATGAGTGCGAGCGCAACCGAGCGGCCAAGTGTGTGACCGTAGGCGGCCGAGCGTACCTCGCCAACGGGTTTCCCATCACGAAGGATCAACTCGCCACCCCAGAGCATGGGCAAGGGATCGTCCACGGTGAACTGAAGGATGCGGCGAGCGGGTGCGCCCTTCGCCTTTGCGGCAAGATAGGCTTCGCGGCCGATGAAGCCACCGACCTTGTCGGCAGCCACTGCAAAGCCGAGACCCGCTTCGTAAGGATTGATGTCTGGCGTCAATTCGCGGCTCCAGGCGCGATAGCCTTTTTCCAGCCTGAGCGCCTCCAACGCGTAATAACCGCAATCTCGCAACCCGAAATCGCGCCCTGCCTCGTGCAACGCCTCATAGACGCCGACAGCGAACTCCGCCGGCACGATCAGTTCCCAGCCGAGTTCGCCGACATAGGTCATGCGGTTTGCGTAGACCGTGGCATAGCCGACATCGATTTCGCGGATCGTCGCGAAGGGAAAGCCCTCATTCGAGATATCCGACGAAGTCAGACGAGAGAGAACATCGCGCGACCTCGGCCCCATCAGAGCCAGAACCGAGTAAGCGGAGGTGACGTCGGTGAGTGTCACGTGGGCGTCTGAGGCAATGTTCTTGCGAATCCAGTCCGCGTCATGCACCGCCTGCGCCGATCCGGTGATCAGCAGGAAGCGGTCAGCCGCAAGACGCATCACGGTCAGGTCGCTCTCATAACCGCCGCGTTCGTTCAGAAGGCCGGTGTAGACGGAGCGGCCGATCTCCACGTCGATCTCGGCGGCGCAGATGCGATTAAGCGCTGCCGCGGCGTCCCGCCCCTGGACGAGCAGCTTGGCGAAGGAGGTCTGGTCGAAGATGCCGGCTGCCTCGCGCGTCGCCTTCATTTCGCGCCTTACCGCTTCGTGCCAGTTCTGCCGGCCGAAGGCATATTCCGTCACGGGTTCTTCGCCCTCGGTGGCAAACCAGTTGGCACGCTCCCACCCCATCTTCGAGCCGAAGCAGGCGCGCTTGGCGGCGAGGCGGTCGTAGAGCGGCGAACGGCGGAATGGCCGCGCCGTGTCCAGCTCCCGGTTCGGCCAGGGCATGGCATAATGCAGGCCCAGTGTTTCCTTGACGCGATCATGCAGCCAGCGCGGATTGTTGTTGAATCCGGCGAAGCGACGGATATCGACCGGCCAGAGATCCATCGTCGGCGCGCGGTTGACGATCCATTCGGCCAGTGCCCGCCCTGCCCCGCCGGCACTGGCGATCCCCATGGAGTTGAAGCCCGCGCCGACAAAGAAGTTCTTCAACTCCGGCGCCTCACCAAGAATGAAATTGTTGTCCGGGGTAAAACTCTCCGGTCCGTTATAAAACTTCTTCACCTCTGATGTCGCGAGCTGCGGCACACGTTGCAGCGCGTTGTGCATCAGGATCTCAAACTGGTCCCAATCATCCGGCAACAGGGCGAACTCGAAATCGTCAGGGATACCCGCCATGCCCCAGGGCTTGGCCTCCGGCTCGAAGCCGCCCATGACGAGGCCGCCGACCTCCTCCTTGAAATAGATGTAACCGTCGGGATCGCGCATCACGGGCAGGTCGGGATGCACGCCCTCGATCCGGCCCGTAACGATATACATGTGCTCGGCCGAGTGCAGCGGCACCGTGACGCCGCACATCTGGCCGACCTTGCGCGCCCATTGTCCGGCACAGTTGACGACGATCTCGGCGGCAATGGCCCCGCGATCGGTTTCAACTCCGGTGACGGCACCGTTCTTGGTCGAAATGCCCGTGACCCGCACGCGCTCGATGACACGGGCGCCGCGGCTGCGCGCGCCCTTGGCAAGCGATTGCGTAAGGTCGGTCGGATTGGCCTTGCCATCACCCGGCAGCCAGACGGCGCCGACGAGATCGTCGATGGCCATTACCGGCCAGAGATCCTGCGCTTGCCTCGGCGAGATGACTTCGATCTCGACCCCTTGCGCGCGGGCGGAAGCCGCGGTGCGTTTCAGCACGGTCATCCGGTCTTCCGTGCGTGCAACCGAAAGCGAGCCGCAATTCTTCCAGCCCGTGGCAAGGCCTGTCTCGGACTCCAGCTCGCTATAGAGCTTGGTCGAGTACTTGATGAGACCAGTCATATTGGCGTGGCTGCGCAACTGGCCGACCAGACCGGCCGCGTGCCAGGTGGTGCCGCCGCTCAGTTGCCCCTGCTCCAGCAGGACGACGTCGTTCCAGCCGAGCCTCGTCAGATGATAGGCGACCGAGCAACCGATGATGCCGCCACCGACGATGACGACCTGTGCCTGTGTTGGAAATTCCTGCGCCATGAAACGACCTCCCGAAACCATGGAAGGTCGTACGGTAACAAAACACAGACAAAGAACAAGACAAAAAGTTACAAAATATTACATTTCATTGTTCGGCGACGATCAAGGTCGGACCTTTGCGCTCGAGCGCCTCGCAGATCGCCTCCGGCGGACGCCGATCGACGATCACGCCGGCTGCGACTTCGAACCGCGGTATACGCAGCGGCGTCAACCGACCGAACTTGGAGCTGTCGAGCACGAAATAGGCCTTGGCTGCCGTCGCCACCATGCGGGAGCGCTGCTCGGCGCCGCTGCGGGTAAAGTCGGTCACCTCACCGTCCGGCGAGAGCCCGCCGCCGCCAAGAAACGCGACATCGACGCGGAAGTGACCAATCGCCTCAAGCGCATCGATGCCGACGGCGGCCTCCTCATCGGGATCGATCTCGCCGCCGAGCATGTGCACCCGCACCGCCGGCTGCCGACACATCAACAGAGCGATCGATAGCGAAGTCGTACAAATCGTTAGGTTTTTTCTTTCGATCAATGCATGGGCCACGGCCAGCGTCGTCGTGCCGGAATCAAGGAAAATCACCATGCCGTCGCGCACCAGGCCGGCCGCGGTCCGGCCGATCGTCGCCTTCGCCCCGGCATTTTCCTCGCGGCGCTCGACAAACGCCGCTTCGGTCGGCTCGAACAGAGTGGCGCCGCCATGCACAAGATCAAGCTGGCCGCGATCGGCAAGCAGCTTCAGATCGCGCCTTATTGTCTGGCGCGAAACATCGAAGAAGTCCGAGAGCTCAGTGATACTCACGGTACCATCCGCAGCAAGACGTCTGAGGATTTCGCCGTGGCGGCGGGGGGCAAGAGCGCGGGCGCTTTGAGAGTCTGACATGTGACTATCTGTGTCCATTTTTGTCTCGTTGACAAGCCGAGCGTCAAATTCACCGATCGGGAAGCAGGATACGTACCGCTCGATTACGGAATCGCTCGCACTTCGCGCATCTTTTTCTGAAATGCGCTTGGCAATGTCCCGTTATGTTGCATAATGTAACTAATTCTTCCATCCACATATGGACGTTTCTTTCGCGACCAGGGGGACACGATGCAGGCATGCGCACGCAGCCACCATTTCACCTTCTATCTGCTCGACGGCTTCGCCTTGCATGGCTTTTCCGCGGCGCTCGAAGCGCTGCGCCTCGCCAATGACGTGGCCGGTCGCCCGGTTTACGGTTGGCACTTTGTAACGGCGGATGGCTTACCCGCCGTCTCATCCTGCGGCACCCGTATCGCCGCGGCCGGCCGCCTCTCAGATGAACGTGGCCGGTTCCATCGAAGCGGAGAGCCGGGGTTCGCCGTCGTCTGTGGCAGCCGCACGAAGCCGCCCGCCGACAGGGCTCTGGAGGCCTGGCTTCGGTCAATCGCTCGCAGCAACGCGCGCCTCGCCGGACTTGCCGGCGGCGTCTACTGCCTGGCGCGCGCGGGGCTGCTCGACGAGCGTCGCTGCGCCATTCACTGGGAACATTTTCCGGACTTCTCCGAACGCTTCTTCATTGCCGGCGCGCGCCAGACCGCCTTCGAGGTCGACGGCGGCATCTACACCTGCGCCGGCGGCAATGCACCTTTCGACATGTTCCTGCGCATCATCGAAGCGGACCTCGGTCGGGACGTGACCAACCGCATCTGCGAGGCGGCGCTCTGTGAGCGGCTTCGCGAGACGGGCGAGCGCCAGCGCCTTCCGCTGCAGGCACGCCTTGGCATCGACAACCCGTTGCTGATCCGGATCATCGAGCGGATGGAGGCAAACCTTGCCGAGCCGGTGAAGCTTGCCGACATGTCGCCGGCGACCGGCCTTTCGCGGCGCCAGATGGAGCGCCTGTTTCGGAAGGAAATGGGCCGCACACCGGCGCGCTACTATCTCGACCTGCGGCTGGAGCGCGCCCATCTTCTGCTGCTCACCTCATCCCTTCCCGTCATCGAGATTGCGGTGGCCTGCGGCTTCTCCACCGCCTCGCACTTTTCCCGCACCTACCGCGAGCGCTATGGACTTACGCCGCAGCGCACGCGTCTGGCCGAGATGGAACGCCTTCGCGCCGGAAGCGACCGTAAAGCGGCGATGGCAGAGCTTCGCGTGGCTTAGATTGACGCCGTAAAGGCGGCGCCTCCCTTCGGCAGCGAAGGGAGGCGCAACGAAGTGCCTGGTCGGAAACGGGCTAGCGCCACGCCTGGGTGCGAGCGAGCAGCCCACGCGCGATCAGCGCATGAACAAGCTTGGCCGCGACATTGGTGTAGAAGATCATCATGCCCATGGCCGCGGCCGGCGCGATGTCGCCCGCATCATCCATGTTGAGCACCGCGACCGAGGCGAGCTTGGTGTCCGTCGCATAGAGGAACACCACGGCCGAGACCGTCGTCATCGCGTTGACGAAGAGATAGATCGCGATGTTGAGGATCGCCGGCAGACAGACCGGTACCGTGACCCGAAAGAACAGCCGGTGGAAGGGCTGCTTGAGCGAGGCAGCGACGGATTCGAACTCTGGGTCCATCTGCTTCAGCGCCGTCAGTGCCGTCAGGTGCGCGACGGTGTAGAAATGCGTCACCGTCGAGACGACGAGGATCGTCATCGTCCCGTAGATCGGGTGCAGCGGGTTGGCCGGGTTGTTGAAGAAGAAGATATAGGCAAGGCCGAGCACCATGCCTGGCACCGCCATCGGCATCATCGCGAGAAAATGAAAGACGCCGCGACCGAAGCGGAACCCGTCGGCCTTTTCGACCATGTAGGCGCCGGCGAAGACGACGACCGATCCGAAGAGTGCCGTCAGCAGCGCGAGCCGGATCGAGTTGCCATAGGCCGCCCAGCCACCGCCGTCCATCAGGTCGAAGGCGAAGTTCTTGGTCGTCAACGTCAGGTCATAGGGCCAGAACTTAACGATCGCCGCGATCTGGCACATGGCAATCATGCCGAGGATGAAGAGACTGACGAGACAGGCGAAGGCGAAGCACAGCCCGTCCATGCGCGCGTTGGGCTTCGGCGCATAGGGCACGGCGCGCGCGGAGAGCAGCGCCACCTGCCGCTTCTGCATGCGCCGGTCGACGGCAAAGGCAAGCACGGCCGGCACCAGCAGGATCACGGAGACGACCGCGCCCATCTCGAAGTTCTGCTGGCCGATCACCTGCTTGTAGATATCGACCGCCAGCATGCCGTACTGTCCGCCGATCACCTTGGGCAAGCCGAAATCGGTGATAACAAGCGTGAAGACGACGAAGGCCGCCGAGACGATGCCAAAGCGCGCGCCCGGGACCGTGACGGTCGTGAAGGTGCGCCACTTGCTGGCCTTAAGAGAAGCGGCCGCCTCGTAATGCCTGGCATCTGCAATGGAGAGCGCCGTCAGGATGATCAGAAAGGCGTGCGGCAGGGTGAAAAAGACCGAGCCGATGACGATGCCGATCGGACCGTAAATCGAGTAGCCCAGCAGCCAATCCCTGAATACCCCTTGATTGCCGAAGAGATAGACGAGCGCAATGCCGGGCAGTAGCGACGGCACAAGGATCGGGATCGTCAGGATACCGCGGAACAGACCCTTGAGTGGCATGCAGCTTCGCGTCAGCCCGTAGGCGAGTGCGAAGGCGATCGAGATCGTGAACACGGTGCTGACAATCGCCATCAGCACCGAATTGTAGATCGACTGCGCAAGCGCCGGCGTCGAGAAATACGTGGTGAAATTCTCAAAGCCGAGGCTGCGTGCCGGGCGCAGCACCACGCGCCGAAACGTACCGGAATCGTATTCGCGCCACTCCGTCCCCTTTTCCAGGGTAGAGCCGACGAGGAAGGCGACATCATCCGTGGTGCCGCGAACGCGGTAGTGAACGGGGCTGCGGAACTTGAAGTCCGGAAAGAACTTCGTCGCCGCAAGCCGTCCGTCGGAACTGCTGGAAAGCTCGTTGTCTGTCACCGCCCCGAGCTCCCGGTTCAGGTCCGCGGCACTGACGACCGATCCCCAATTCGCGCCCGTCTCGTCGCTCACCTGAAACTCGAAGGCAGCGAGGTCGAACCGGTAAGTCGAAAGCGACTTCGACAGCATGACTGAGAGCGGCGCGCCGAGCGCGACGATCAGGTAAAGCCCGATGACCGCCATGAAGCCCAGCTTGATGCGGTCGTCCCGCGAGGCCTCCTGGCGCAAGCGCTTGCGGATCATGGGAAGATGGGGTGCTTCGAGGACCATGTTCATCGTTACGCACCCCTTGGATAGAGCAGCAGGCGCTCCCGCGGTATTTCCACCTGGATGGCGCCGCCCGTTTCGATCCTGAGACGCCGGACTGCATTGACCGAGAAATCGGCAACGAGCGTGCGCTCGCCAAGGCGTGGCGCCGTCAGGCGCGTCCGCCAGAACATGCCAAGGAACTCCATTTCCCGCACTTCGGCGTCGATCAGGTTCTGCGGCGTTGCCGGCCGGTCGATGGCGTTGGCGGCATGGGCATCGGCACCGTGCGGGATGATATCAACCGGACGGACGACGGCCGTTGCTGCATGGCCGGCCGAAAACTCCTCCGTCGAGCAACAGAAAGCCGAATGGCCGATCTCGACCTCGCCATCCCCAAGAACGTGTGCCGGAAACTGGTTGGTCTCGCCGATGAAGTCGGCGACGAACAACGTTTCGGGATGGCGGTAGATTTCTGTCGGCGAGCCGACCTGCTCGATGACGCCGTGGTTCATGACGACGATCCGGTCGGCCATGGCAAGCGCCTCCTCCTGGTCGTGCGTGACCATGATGGTGGTGACGCCGAGCTTGCGTTGCAGCGCCTTGATCTCATGGCGAAGATGCACGCGGACCTTGGCGTCGAGCGCCGAAAGCGGCTCGTCGAGCAGCAGCAGCCCCGGAGAGATGGCGATGGCGCGGGCAAGCGCGATGCGCTGCTGCTGGCCGCCGGAGAGCTGGGCCGGATACTTCTTGCCGTGCGCCGACAGGCCGACCGTTTCCAGCAGCTCGGCGACACGGGAGGCCACCCCCGCCTTCGAGCGGCCGGTGTTTTCCAGGCCGAAAGCAATGTTCTGCTCGATTGTGAGATTGGGAAAGAGCGCATAGGACTGGAAGACGATGCCGTAGTCGCGACTGGAGGCCGGCAGTGTCGAGATGTTGCGACCGTCCTGCAGGATGGTCCCCTGCGTCTGCAGGTCGAGACCGGCGATTGCCCTCAGTAACGTTGTCTTGCCGCAGCCGGATGGGCCGAGGAAACAGACAAACTCGCCTCTGGCAATGCTGAGCGAGATGTCGCGCAGCGCGACGAAATCGCCATAGGTCTTCCACAAATGCGAGATCTGCAGATAGGGAGCCGGTTCCGCCGCCGCGTCATCGGCGAAGTGCTGACGGCTGGTAGGCGTCGGTTCGATCGACAGGGCATGCCTCATCTGCAAGCTCCGCTGGCTTGAGGGATTTTGGGAGAAATGCGAACGGGCGCAGCGCGATGGCGCTACGCCCGGCCGATCAGGCTCAGCTCTTCGGTTCAGACTTGGCGTCGTAGCGCTTCTGCCATTCCTTCAGGATCTCCGCGCGATTGTTGGCGGCCCATTCGAAGTCGTTGACGATCATCCGGGAAGCGATGTCGTCGGGCAGGTGCTCGACCTGCTTGGCGACGCCTGGATAGGCAACCACGGCATAGCCGGCATTGTACATCTCGTTGGCTTCCTTGGTGACCGACCAGTCGACCAGCGTCTTTGCGGCGTCGAGATTTGCCGTGCCGGCGATGATCGCGGTTGCCTCCGCCTCCCAGCCCGAACCCTCCGCGGGGAAGATGATGTCGATCGGTGCGCCGGCGCTCTTGGCCTTTGCGCCCGGGAACTCGAACGACACGCCGATCACCGCCTCGCCGGCGCCTGCCATCTTGCACGGCTTGGAGCCGGAATGGGTGTAGGCAGAGATGTTCTGGTGGAGCTTGTCCATGAAGTCCCAGGCTTTCTCCTCGCCCCACATCTGCATCCAGCCCGAGACGTCGAGGAAACCGGTACCCGAGGATGCCGGGTTCGGCATCACCACATGGCCCTTGTATTCGGGCTTGGTCAGGTCTTTCCAACTCGTCGGCGGCTTGAGGCCGAGCTTCTCACCCTCGACCGTGTTGTAACAAAGCGCTGCGACGTAAGCGTCCATACCGACCCAGCTCGGCGGTGTGTCCTTGTCGACGAATTTCGGGTCGAGCGCCTCGACACCCTTTGGCTGGTAAGGCTCCAGCATGCCTTCGGTCTTGAGCAGAAGCAGCGAGGTTGCAGCGAGCCCCCAGACGACGTCGGCCTGCGGATTGTCCTTCTCGGCAAGCAGCTTGGCGGTCATGACGCCGGTGGAATCGCGCACCCAGTTGATCTTGATGTCCGGATGGGCCTTCTCGAAGGTCGCCTTGTAGCGGTCGAGGTCGACCGCTTCGACGGCCGTGTAGACCGTCAGTTGGGTTTCAGCCGAAGCGATGGCAGGAAGCACAGCGGAAACGGTGCCGGCAAGCATAAAGAGCATGCGTCTGTTCATGATTGAAGTTCTCCTCTGAGGTCCTGGTAAAACCGGGGAAGCGCGGCGGGCAATCTTGTCGTTGCCCTGATGTGATCGGCTTCGGGAAACATTCTGCGCAGCGGTTTCCTGTAAGTAAAATTTATTATTCTTATCGTTCAGAAGATAAAAACTATGGGTCAATTGGCGCAGAACGAGGCACGACAACCGGAAAGCGATCAAGTCTTCGGCAGTTTTCGATACAACTTCGAACAATCTGCCAAATGATTTGGCAGATCTACGATTGTGCGGGCATACCGGTTGCTCCGGCACCCGGCGGTCTAACAAAGTCATGACCTCCACCAGAGGTGGAGGTTCAGACCGCTGACAAACCCGTCGATTTTTCGGCGGGTTTTGTTTTGTGGATTTGGTGCTGACGTTGGGGCGGGTTTCCGGGTGGCAAAAGTGGCGGCCTGCGCTCACGCCGGTCTCGG
>NZ_MBSO01000036.1 GCF_001695835.1 Ensifer sp. LC11
ACACGGTCGCGAATATCCAACGAATGGAACTTGCCCATGAAACACCTCCACGCAGACGTGAATCACAGATGCCATCACAACGGAATCTCTGCGAGTCGATTAAATCGAACGATGCTTTAAGATCTGAATAGATTGCTGAGCGGACTGTGGACGCCCAGGCGGTGGATTTTTTGTCGAAATTCGAGGGCGTGGTTATGGGATACATCGGTGAGCCTCCCACAATTCTGGATGATGTGGCGGTGAAACGGGAGGGAGCGGCGTTTGCTTCGTCCCGTTCATCGGTCTTCGGGACGATGGCAACCTTCTCGGCCGTTGTCCAACGGCGGTGTTCTTGGCGCATGCGGCGCTTGATATCCCGGCGGTAGTATCTACAGAAGAGCAGCTTCCCAAAATGGGGGCGGTCGAGGTCCAGCATGGATTTTTACTCTATCTCGATAATCGGCCAAGCCGGCGTTATCTACTACATCGTGTTCTTTTTTTCATTGTATAAGTATGTTCGAGCCTATAGGCGAGATAAGGAAGAACGTTTTCTGTTTGAATCAGATGTAGAGTATTATTGGGGAACGCTTCTTTCGTCGAGCTTTTCACTAATATTTACATATTTGATTATGAGAGATTATGGTCATTTCTATAGAGTACACGCTGGATATTTATTAGTTCTACTTACGTCAGGATTAATCGCTGGTGACGCAATAATACGAAGACGGATTCGTGATTCAATGGAATTCAAAGGAGAGGCTTTTTTCTACGGCTTTATTATCGTTGCCGTACTATACGGCGTTGATTCTATTTTCTCGATTTATCAAGTATTTAAGTGCTTAGGGAGATGCGCGTATATCGCAGAAATACTTGGAACTCCGGACCGTATGAACGTAATTACATTCATGTCATACGGATGGTTTTCCGCTGCTGTAATAATATTTACTCTCATGATCGCTGTAGGGAAGAGGGGTTGCCATGAGTGATAGAAGTATACGCAATTTTCATGAAGAATTATCCGAGTTAAATGGTATTTCCGGCTTTGTGCGTCTAGGATCGCATAATGGATCGATGGGAACCAGCGCGTGGTCGTATTGTAGGCTTGGCTGCCGTCCTCGAGATGATGTTGGCTGCCGACGAAGGCTAAGCCTTTTCCGAGCTCGAGGATTAAGGAGCGTAGATGTTCAAGTAGGCTTTGCTCGAGCTCGCGTCCGGACATCGCCGGGCCGAGGGTAAGAAAATCGAAGCTGGTGCAGGCCACTATCCACCCCTGATGTGATCTCAAGGCAATGAGAGACGTTCGCCCATGTTCGGACGCCAAAGATGGCCGCGAGTATTCCGCTCACCGACGGTGTTTTGCAATTTTGCGCGCATCGCGGCCATTCATACAGCCCAGGCGATCGCCTAGCTGAAGAAGACGTAGCTCGCAACGAGGAAAGTCGGAATCAATACCGCCCCCGACCAGAGCATGTAGCCGAAGAAGTTCGGCATCTTGATGCCGCGTTCGCGAGCTATGGCGTAAACCATGAAGTTGGGTGCATTTCCGATATAGGTGTTCGCCCCCATGAACACCGCACCTGTCGAGAGCGCGGTCAAGGTGCTGGACAGCGTCGTTGTCAGGACATGCGGATCTCCGCCGGCCAATTCGAAAAAGAGAAGATAGGTCGGCGCGTTATCCAGAAACGAAGAAAGCAATCCAGTGAGCCAGAAATAGGCGAGATCATTTGGCGCGCCCGATTCCGTTGTAATCAACGACACCAGTGGGCCGAACGCGCCATCGGGTCCGGCGCGCAGCATGGCGATGACCGGCGCAATGCAAACGAAAATGCCGGCAAAGAGCTTGGCGACTTCACGGATCGGTCCCCAGGAGAAGCTGTTGGCGTCGCGGTATTCCGTTTTTGTCACCAGCAGGGAAAGAAGGCCCAGCGCCAGTATGAGGGCATCGCGGATGAGATTCTGCAGCTCGACTTCGACGCTGAGAATGCTGAACGATACGTGTGGGTCCCACGCGGCCGAGAGCAGGATTGCGCCGATGACGCCGGCAAGCAGAAGGAAGTTGAGGCGCCCGCGAATGCGTATGCGCGAATCCGGCGTCGGGTCCTTCAATCTGGCGAGCGGTCTCTCTCGCCTGTAGAGCATCCAGTCCATCGCGACAAAGATCATGAGAACAATGCCCGCCACGAGGAAGGTCTCGTGATAAAGATGGGTCGTGGTCCAGAAGAAATCGACGCCGCGCAGGAAACCGACGAAAAGCGGAGGATCGCCGAGCGGGGTCAGCGAGCCGCCGATGTTCGACACCAAAAAGATGAAGAATACAATGACATGCGCATTGAAGCGACGATTGTCGTTGGCCCGTATCACTGGGCGGATCATGATCATCGAGGCGCCGGTGGTTCCGACAACCGAGGCAAGTGCAGCTCCAATCAGAAGCAGCGCCGCATTATTGCGCGGTGAGCCGTGAATGTTCCCGGCCACCAGGACGCCGCCGGCTATCGTGAACAGCGCAAACAGCAATATAATGAAGGACATGTATTCAACGAGCAGGGCATGCAGTACCGCTTCAGCCGAGACTACCGGGCCATGGAAGAGCAACATCGGCAGCACGCTCAGCATCGCCCAGCCGACGGTGATCTTGCCGTAGTGACGTTCCCAGAAGTGAGGATAGAGGAGGGGGCCGGTTGCGATGGAAAGCAGCATGCCGGCAAATGGCAAGGCCCACCAAAGGGACATTGCAGCGCCGGGCAGGCCACTCTGTGAGGCGAAGGCGGGTTCGGCAAAACACAAGCCGATCCATGCCGTAGCAACAGGGCTACGAAAAATCTTCACAAGCATTCACGTCCCCCAACTGGCCCTTGCTGCGTCGTCCGCTGTCCTGCCCCAAATGAACGCTCCTGCATCGCGAAATAGACGACACTGGATATGCGTGCCGCTCCGACGGATGCCCTCTATCAGGTCGCGACTCCCCTTGCCCGGATGGCCGCGCTTAAATCAACGCCGCTCTGAAGCTGGAAGAGTGTGCCGTGCGGGTTTCGACTGCCCTGACAGCGGCTGCGTTCATTCCGCTTCCGCGGTCCCCAATGCTTCGGAGGTCGCGCTCCACTTATGGATCAGGTGCTCATAGAGGATTTCGGCAAGTTCCCGACCGTCCCGACGTCTGAGCGCGTCCAATATCTGCTCGTGCTCGCGCATGGCCTGGCCCCATCGATCCCGCTTGATCGTGTTCGCAGAGTAGCGCAACCGGCGCATACGCGCGGTCAGTCCATGGTAATAAGTCTCAAGCGCGTGGTTTCCCGCAGCGGCGACGATACGTTCGTGTATGAGTTGGTTCAGGCGGAAATATTCGGGCAGTTCCCGGCGCATGTAATGCCCGTACATCTGATAGTGTAGCGCCTCGATCTGCTCGATCGCCGCTTCGGTTATGCGTTCGCAGGCCAGCCGGCCGGCCGTTGATTCCATGCCCGCCAGCATCTCGAAGAACTCGCGCACGTCGTCGGGCGTGAACTCGCGAATGCGAGCGCCCCGGTTTGGCAAAAGTTCGATGAGACCCTCGGCGGCCAGGACTTTGAGTGCCTCGCGCAACGGCGTGCGGGAAACGCCGAGGCTCTCGCAGAGTTGCCGTTCAGGGACACGGTCGCCCGGGCGAAGATGACCCTCGACGATGAAATCGCGCAGCTTGCTCAAAATTCCATCGTGCAGGCTTTCAACTTCTTCATCGATTTTTGCATTCAAAATTGTCGCCGCTTGCGGCTGTTCATATTCCACATCTTCCTCCCGATGCTCCTGCATCGTTCATAACCAATGGCTGGTCGCAATCAAGTGGTTCGACGGCACGAACCGCGCCGATGCCGTTCTTGGTCTAGGCATCATCCCATGCTGGGCCAAACTGCGCAAGTTTTCTTCGAATGCAAAATTGCCGTTGCCAGTCGATAAATTGTATGCAAAATGTCTAACATTGAGGCATTCAAAGGGAGGAGTTTCATACGATGACGCATAGCGGGCGACACTTCTTGCAGATCCCAGGTCCTACCAACACGCCTTTGCCGGTGCTGGCGGCCGTCGCCAAGCCGACCATCGATCATCGCGGGCCGGACTTTCAGAAGCTGGGCGAGGCGGTGCTGGCCGGGATCCGCTCCGTCTTCAAGACGTCCGGTCCTGTCATCATCTATCCGGCCTCTGGAACCGGCGCGTGGGAGGCGGCGCTGGTGAATACGCTGTCGCCCGGCGACCATGTGCTGATGTTCGAGACAGGTTGGTTCGCCACGCTCTGGAACAAGATGGCCGGACGGCTTGGCATCAGCGCCGAATTCCTCAAGGGGGATTGGCGCTCGGGCGCCGATGCTGGTCTCATCGAGGCACGCCTGAGGGAGGATAGGGGCCACGCTATCAAGGCGGTATGCGTCGTTCACAATGAGACTTCGACGGGCGCCACCTCGAATATCGCCGCCGTCCGGCGCGCCATCGACAACGCCCGCCACCCGGCATTGCTTCTGGTGGATACGATCTCCTCGCTGGCCTCGATCGATTATCGCCACGAGGAATGGGGCGTCGACGTAACCGTCGGCGGATCGCAAAAGGGATTGATGCTGCCGCCGGGTCTTTCCTTTAACGCCATCTCGGAAAAGGCGCTGGCGGCGGCGAAGAAGGCGCGTCTTCCGCGTTCCTTCTGGGACTGGGAAGATATGCTTGCGGCCAACAAAACCGGCTACTTCCCCTACACGCCAGCGACAAACCTGCTTCAGGGCCTGAAGGTTGCGCTGGACATGCTGCACGAGGAAGGGTTGGACAACGTCTTTGCCCGACATGACCGGGCGGCCGAGGCAACGCGGCGCGCGGTTATCCATTGGGGCCTGGAAATCCAATGCCGGAACCCGGCCGAATATTCCTCGTCCCTCACGGCAGTGCGCCTTCCGGAAGGACACTCGGCGGATGGATTGCGCGCCGAGATTCTGAGGCGTTCGAACATGTCGCTGGGCAATGGTCTCGGACCGCTCGCCGACCAGGTGTTCCGGATCGGCCACCTCGGTGACTTCCATGACCTGATGGTTATGGGCACGCTTGCCGGCGTCGAGATGGGCCTGGCTGTGTGCGGCATCCCGCACCGGTCGGGCGGCGTCGAGGCGGCAATGAAATACCTCAATGGAAATGCGGGATCGGTGGCGCACGCCGCAGAATAGACAAAGGCGGCCAGTCATCGCGAGAACGCCGGTCAACCGGCGCCGAACAAACCACCAGTAGGGAACCAATGGAGAAAATCATGCGAAAGCTTCTCTCTCTTACTTTCGGGTTAAGTCTTCTCGCTGGCGCAGCCAGTGCCGAGGACATCCCATTGCGCGTTGCCGGTAACCTGCTTGCCACAGGTCTTATTCAGCAGAACAAGGAAAAGCCGTTCTTCGAGAATCTGGCAGAGACGACAGGCCTGCCGCTTGCCGTCGACTACAAGCCGATGGACGTTATCGGTATCAAGGACAGCGAGGGACTGCGCGTCCTCAAGTCAGGTCTGTTCGACATCGTAACCCTGCGTATCGCTCAGGCCTCGCGCGATGAACCGTTCCTGCTCGGCGCAGACCTGGTCGGCGTCAATGCCAATTACGAGACGGCGCGCAAGGTCGTCGACGCCTATCGTGAAGAGTTCGACAAGCGGCTGCAGGACCAGTTCAACGGCAAGCTGCTGGCGATCTGGCCATTCGGTCCGCAGGTGGTCTTCTGCAACGCTGAAATTCATGGGCTTTCCGATCTGCAGGGCAAGAAGGTACGCGTCTACGACCAGTCGCTCGCCCAGTTCATCGAAAAGATCGGTGGCATTCCCGTCACCATCTCCTTCGGTGAGACGCAGCAATCGCTGCAGCGGGGCGTCGTCGACTGTGCCATCACCGGCCCAAGCTCGGCAAACACGGCGGGTTGGCCCGAGGTATCGACACACTTCATGCCGCTTGGCTTTCAGATTGCTCTCAATGCCTATGCCATCAATCTCGATAGCTGGAACAAATTTACGCCGGAGCAGCAGGCAAAGCTGACCGAGGCTTTCAAGGCGTTGGAGGACGATATTTGGGGCTACTCGAAAGAACTCTTCGAGGACGCTTCGCGCTGTAATGTCGGCAGGGAACCCTGCACGACCGTGAAAAAGTTCGCGATGACCGAAGTGCCGGTCACGGACGAGGACCTGAAAACGGTGCAGGGCGCCGTCCAGACGGTCTCGTTCCCGGCATGGTCGCAAGTGTGCGAGAAATCCTATCCCGGCTGCGGCGAGCTGTGGAAGAAGTTGGTCGGGCCGACCATCGGGCTCCAGTGATCGCAACACGCGAAGGCCTCCCCTGCGGGAGGCCTTTTTGCCATCGATGAGAGAGGATGGAGGATCCCATGCAACATACCCAACCCACGACGATCGACTCGGCTCCGCCGGCAAAGACCGCGCATTTCTCTGACGCTTTGCGCTCAATTGGGGCACTGTTTGCCAACATTACCGGCTATATCTTCCTTGCACTTGCAGTTTTGGTCTTGCTCGAGGTGCTGGGCCGAAAGCTCTTTGGCTTCTCGCTCCAGGGCGTCGACGAGCTCGGCGGCTATGCGCTTGCCGTCGGCTCTTCGCTCGCCTTTACGACTGCACTGGTCGACCGCGCACATATTCGCATCGAGCTGTTTCATCTGAAGTTGCCAAAGGTCCTGCAGACGCTATTGAACTGGCTCTCGATCGTTCTCCTTGCCGGTTTCGGCGTTATGCTCGCCTGGGTGTGCCTGACCATTCTCCTCGACACGCTGACCTATCAAAGTACCGCACCGACGCCATGGGCCACCCCTCTGATCTACCCACAGGGTGTCTGGTACGCATCGCTCGTGGTCTTTGCCGTCGTTGCGGTCGCCATGGCCCTTCACGCTACCGCACTGCTGCTGACGGGTAAGGCGAGCGTTCTCAACCGAACCTACGGCCCGCGTGAAACCGTCGAAGAGATCAAAGATGAACTGCAGGACCTGGACCGCCGCTGAGCGACGTAGGAGAATCTGATGAGCATCACAACGATATCCATAGCCTTTCTTGTTGCTCTAGGCGTCCTTTTGCTGGGCGTGCCCGTTGCGGTCGTCATGGCCGGTGCAGGCGTTATTGGCGGTCTAGCGATCGTCGGCCTGCCCATGATCGAATCCATGGGCAGCGTGATCTGGAGTGTTCAGAACGAAAATCTCCTGACCGCGATCCCGCTGTTTATCCTGCTTGGCGAAATCCTGCTCCGCAGCGGTCTTGCCGACCGGATGTTTGTCTCGCTGTCGGCGTGGTTGGGTCGACTGCCCGGCGGGTTGCTCCATTCCAACATGGCGTCCTGCGCTCTTTTTGCGGCAACATGTGGTTCGTCGGTGGCGACTGCTGCGACAATCGGCACGGTAGCACTGCCTGCACTGCACGAGCGTGGCTATGACAAGCGCCAGGCGCTCGGCTCGCTTGCCGCTGGCGGCACGCTGGGCATCCTCATTCCGCCGAGCGTCGCGATGCTCGTCTATGGCTCGATCACCAACAACTCGATCGGCAAGCTATTCATCGCCGGCGTCATCCCGGGTATCCTGCTCACCCTCATCTTCATGAGCTACATCGCCTATTCGAACTGGAGAGGGGCAGGTCTCGTCGAAGCGCGACTGTCATTCAGTGATAAGCTCAATCTCTCCCGTCACCTCGTACCGCCCTTCGTCATCTTTGGCGTTGTGATGGGCAGCCTTTATCTCGGCTGGGCCACTCCGACGGAAGCGGCTTCGCTCGGCGTCGTCATCGCCATCGGCTTCGCGCTCACGGTCGGGCACTTCGATCTTTCGTCGCTGCATCAGTGCTTCCGCAACACAGCGGCAATCACCGGCATGATCATTCTGATCATCTGCGGCTCATTCATCCTCAACGTGACCCTCAACTTCCTCAACATTCCGCAGGAGCTGACCAAGTTCGTTTCCTCGCTCGGGGTCGGGCCAACGGAGTTCATTTTGATCCTGATCGTGTTCTACCTGATCCTCGGCTGCTTCCTGGAGGTACTGTCGATGCAGGTAACGACGATCCCGATCGCCTATCCGATCGTCACACATCTTGGCGTGGATCCGATCTGGTTCGGCATCTTCATCGTTCTGATGAGCGAGATCGCGATGATCACCCCACCGGTCGGCATGAATCTCTACGTCGTGCAAAGCATCCGCAAGGATGGCGGCTCGATCAACGATGTCATCGCCGGAGTCTGGCCATATGTGGCGATCATGCTCGGCTTTACCGTGCTCCTTTGGTTTGCGCCGGAGCTTGTCCTGTGGCTGCCGAGGAACATGAACTGATGCCGACAACTGCTGCCTTGTGGTCACTTGGAGCCGGAACTCTTTCGCGGGCGTTTGCCGCCCGCGAAATCTCGCCGGTTGAAATCGTCAACGCCGTTCTCGATCGGATCGAGGACGTCAACCCGCGTCTCAATGCGATTGTGACGCTTGATCGTGAGGGGGCGCCGCGGGCGGCCGCCGAAAGCGAACGCCGTTGGCGCGACCGAGAGGCGCGCGGCCCGCTCGACGGCGTGCCGCTCACAGTCAAGGACAATATTCCCGTCAGAGGGATGCGGACGACTTGGGGCAGCCGGCTGTTCGCCGGCCATGTCCCTCACGAGGACGAGCTTCCGGTGGCGAGGCTGCGGGCCGAGGGCATGGTGATCCTCGGCAAGACGAATGTCCCCGAATTCACGCTTCAAGGCTACACGGACAACCCGCTGTTCGGGCCGACCAGAAACCCCTGGGACGCGCGGTTGACCCCAGGCGGTTCGAGCGGCGGCGCGGTCGCTGCCGTCGCGGCGGGTCTCGGACCGGTCGCGATCGCGACGGATGGCGGCGGTTCGATCCGTCGGCCGGCCTCCCACACCGGGTTGTTCGGCTTCAAGCCGTCGCCGGGCCGGGTGGCGCGCGCCCACGGCTTGCCGGTAATCCTCCACGATTTCGAGGCGATCGGGCCGATCGCGCGCACGGTAGCGGATGCTGCGCTGGTGTTTTGTGCCATGAGCGGCGCCGATCCGCACGACGGTGCATCGATGGCTTTTGCGCGGGCCGAAGTTGATACCGCTCGTGATCCGAGAAGACTGCGTATTCTTTTCGTGCAGCACTTCGGCGGTTCTCCTGTCGATCCGGAGATTGCGGCGAGCGTTGCGGCGGCCGCTACCAATCTCGAGGAGCTCGGGCATACAGTCGATCAAGGATCGGTGCCCGTCGATCTGGAGGCGCTGGACCGGATCTGGTCGGTCGTCGGGCCGGCGGGACTTGCCTGGCTGATGCACGGTAGGGATCTGTCGCAGATCTCACCGCCAATTCGGCAAATGGCCGAGAATGGCGCGAGGCTGACGGCCGCCGACTATGTCGGCGCGCTCGATGCCGTTACCAGAATGCGCTCGATTTTGGCGGAGTTCTTCCAATCCTATGACCTGATCCTGACGCCAAGCGCCGCAGCTCTTCCCTGGCCGGCAGAGACAAGCCATCCCGACAGGATCGACGGCACGCCGGTCGGCCCTCGAGGGCACGCTGTCTTCACCGCCTTTGCCAATGCCGGCGGTCTGCCCGGCGCGAGCATTCCATGTGCACCAGCGCATTCCGGTCTGCCGATCGGCTTCCAGCTCGTTGGCCGGTTCGGTGATGACGAGGAATTGCTTCGCGTGGCGGCACAATACGAACGCGCCCATCCGTGGGCCGATCGCTGGCCCCCGATCGGCTGACAACTATTTCCAAGTTCCGGAGACCATCATGACCTTCAATATCCAAGCGGCAGCGTCGGCGCTGATCGACAGCAGGAGAGCAAGAAAACTGGCGCGGGTTCTCCCGCCCGGCCCCCGCGATGCCGACGAGGCCTACCTGGTGCAAGACGCCGTCGCACACCAACTCGGACCGGTTGGCGGCTGGAAGGTGGGCGCAAAGTCGCCAGATGCCACGCCGAACGCAGCCCCTCTGCTTACGGACCTCATAAAGGCGGGCTCGACCGGATGGTCGTCATCAGACCTCAACATCTGCTGCATCGAGCCAGAGATCGCTTTCCGTATCGGTTGCGACATTGAGCCGCGCAGCGAGCCTTTGAGCGAAAGCGAGGTCTATGCCTCCGTCGCCTCGATCCACGCGGCGATCGAGATCGTCGATACAAGGCTGGTGGATTGGGATACTGCCGATCCGCTCTGGAAACTTGCCGACAATCAGAGCAATGGCGGCTTCGTCTACGATCCCGCAGGAAGCGCCTGGGGCGGCGAGGGGCTCGCCGATGCCCATGTGCGCCTGACGGTCAACGACGTCGTGAAAGCCGATCAGCGCGGTGGCAATCCCGCCGGTGATCCACGCTGGCTTCTGCTATGGCTCGTAGACCATTGCGTGAGAAAACGCGGCGGCATCAAGGCCGGTTCACTGGTGACGACCGGCTCCTACGCCGGGATGGTTTTCGTGGAACCACGCGCCGCGGTGAAGGCGGAATTCATTGGAATTGGAAGCGCCTCGTTGCGTTTCACCTGAGCAGATGGGCCAAGTGCGATTCCTGTTTCGCTCGGCTCTCCAGAGCATTCCGCTCTCAGCGGAGAAGACGCCTTAATATCAAAGTGCCGGGGCCTCCTTGAGCGTTCATCTGAACGCACGGCGCTCTGGGATCCCATGCGCGCACAAGGGCCTCTTGACGCGTCCTCGACAGCCGCTACGCGAATGCAGTAGCGGCTGTTCGTGTTCGTGCCGGCCATTCAAATCGAAGTGCTTCAGCTATCATGATCGCGCTGACGGCGGCAGAGTATGGGCCGCGATTGAGCCGATTTCAGCAATATTGACGCTGATATAAACTAGCAATATCAAAAATTTAAATCAAAATTGCATGCAGAATGCAAAATTGCGTTGCCGAACCGCGCGCCTCGGTTTAGCTTTTGCTTGAATTGCGATGCTGGAGAGGAGCCGCGTCGCGATCTCAACGGGCCAAGGGAGGACTTGAGCATGACTGTTACAACGGCCGCCGGTGAAATCGGAGGCAAACGCAGCAGCGTTCGATGGAATATCTTTCTGTTGATGCTGTTTCTTATTTCAATCAACTACATCGATCGCGCGTCGCTTTCCGTTGCGATGCCGATCATCGCCAAGGAGTTCGATCTCGATCCGGCAACGCAAGGGCTGATCCTGAGCTCGTTCTTCTGGACCTATGCGTTCATGCAGGTTCCGGGCGGAATGCTCGCCGATCGCTTCAAGCCGCGCGCTGTCATTGCCGCCGCAACGGTCGGCTGGGGCTTCTTCCAGGCCGTTGCGGCAATGGCTCCGAGCTGGTTCGTTCTGGTCTTGACCCGCCTCGGCCTCGGCGCCGCGGAGGCCCCGATCTATCCGGCCGGCGGCAAGCTCAATGCGATGTGGATGACCCAGAACGAGCGCGGGCGCGGCGCGACGCTGCTCGATGGCGGTGCCCCGCTGGGTGCGGCGCTGGGCGCGGTCGTGATCGCGTGGCTTATCGCCGTTTTCGATTCCTGGCGCATGGCTTTCGTCGTCGCAGGCGCCGGCACGATGGTCTGCGGCCTGTGGGCGTGGTGGTACATCCGCAACTCGCCGCGCGAACATCCCTCAGTCAATGAGGCCGAGGCCCGCTACATCGAGGAGGCCCACGCCGCTGAAGACGCCGCGTCGCCGCATTCGACCGGCCAGGGTCGTGCTGCCTACTTCAAGCACCGCTCGGTATGGTTCATGTGCTGCGGCTGGATGTTCTTCAACGCCGTCTTTTACGGACTTCTCACGTGGCTGCCGAACTACCTGTTCAAGGTGCACGGCCTCGACATCAAGGCGCTGGGCGGGGCGACCTTCGTGATCTTCTTTTCCGGCTTCGTCGGCGAAATCGCCGGCGGCTGGATTGCCGATACTTGGCGTGCGCGCGGCGGTTCGCCAAATCTCGTCTTCAGGACGCTCTTCGGTATTGCCGCCGTGGTCGCAACCGTTTCGATCTTCTCCGTCGCCTTCGTCAGCAATGCGATCGCGGTCGTTGCTCTCCTGTCCATCACGCTGTTCTTCCTGCGCTGGTGCGGCATGTACTGGGCAATCCCCTCGATCCTGGCGACCCGTGACCGCGCCGGGTTCCTCGGTGGCTGCATGAATCTCGGCGGCAACATCGCCGGCATCAGCGTTCCGATCATCGTTGGCTTCATCGTGCAACTCACCGGATCTTATTTCCTCGCGATGATGTTCTTTGCAGCCGCTGGTGTCGCGCTCTTCGCGTGCTCGACCGCGATCGACTACAGCCGGAAGCTGCCGGTTTAAGGCAGCACGGCATGGCCTTTCCACCGGAGGGCCATGCCTCTCATCACGAACAGAAAAGGATCCAGTGAGATGACCCAGACTATCCGGCTCGGCATGCTGACCCCATCGTCCAACACTGTGCTCGAACCCGTGACAACAGCAATGCTTGCCGGTTTATCCGAAGTCACGGCTCATTTTTCGCGCTTCAAGGTGACCGAGATCGCGCTGTCCACACAGGCACTTGGCCAGTTCGACGACAGCGAAATCCTGCGAGCGGCCGAACTGCTCGCCCACGCCAAGGTGGACGTGATCGCCTGGAACGGGACATCGGCAAGCTGGCTCGGTTTCGACCGCGACGAACGGCTCTGCGAGCGTATCATCGCGGCGACGGGCATCGCCGCCTGTACGTCAGTCCTCGCCTTCCGAGAAATTTTCCAGGTGAAGGGCGTCGAGAAGATTGGCCTCGTGACACCTTACATCGACGACGTGCAGGCAAGGATCGCTGCGAATTGGGGCGCGTCCGGCTTCGCCTGCCACGCAGAACGGCACTGCGGTCTACAGGATAATTTCTCCTTCGCCAAGGTCACCGACGCGGAGATTCGAGAGATGGTGCGCGCAGTCGCACGCCAAGGCTGCGATGCCGTGGCGATCGTCTGCACCAATATGCGCGCGGCGCCTTCCGTCACGTCGCTGGAGCGGGAACTCGGCATTCCGGTCTATGACTCGATCGCGACGACGGTCTGGAAAAGCCTTTCCCTTGCCGGTGTGGATACCACACGCCTTCAGGGCTGGGGCTCACTGTTTCGTGCGTTCGAAAATGCCTAACATGCATGCCATGGCAAGCCATGATCCGCCGGAAACAGGGACTTCATCGATGACACGTGAAACCAGGACGCTGAAACTGCCAAGGACAAGCAAGGCCCGCCTGCGTGTGGCGCGTGCTGGCTTGCATGAAGAGGCGGCGACGCGGCTCCGGGCGTTGATCGTGACCGGTGAGCTCCAGCCGGGGCTGCAATTGACGGAGGCGGATCTGTCGGAAGCGCTCGGAGTCTCGCGAACGCCATTGCGTGAAGCGCTCAAACTTCTCGCCACCGAAGGGCTGGTGGAGCTGCGACTCAATCGCGGAGCCGTGGTTGCGCCGCTGCGGCCGGAGGAGCTGGCCGATCTCTTCGAAGCTGTCGCCTGTATCGAGCGCGCCGCAGCCGAACTCGCGGCACGACGCATGACGAGGCGGGACCTCCAGCGTCTCAGAACCCTGCAGGATCGCATGGAGCGCCATTACGAGGCCGGCGAGCTCGAGAGCTACTTCCAGCTCAATCAGCAAATCCATGCATTCATCGTCGCCGGCGCCAAGAACAACGCGCTCAAATCCACCCACGAGGCGCTTCTTTCGCGCGCCGAGCGCGCTCGCTATTTCGCCCTCTCATCGCCCGCACGCTGGGACGAATCCGTCGAGGAACACCGCCTGTTGCTGAAGGCCCTCGAGGAACGTGACAGCGACATGGCCGGAAAGATCCTGGCCCACCACGTGACGCGGACCGGCGACGTCGTTCGTGACGTCCTGCTGACGCAAGTGGATGCCGCGGATGAAAGCCCCATCAACCATGCCGTCGGCGCCTGAAACAACCAACTGGTAGAAATCATGAAAATTCTTCTGCTCAATCCCAATACCTCCGCAGGCGTCACCGATCTTCTGCTTGCGGCCGGCCAGCAGGTCTCGGCGCCCGGCACCACGGTTGTGCCCTTAACGGCGAGCCGCGGCGTGCCTTACATCTCGACCCGGGCCGAGGCACAGATCGGCGGTGCGATTGCGCTCGAAATGCTGGCGGAACATCACGACCATGTCGACGCCGCCATTATCGCGGCGTTCGGTGACCCGGGTCTTCTCGGCGCGCGCGAACTCTTCGACATTCCCGTTGTCGGAATGGCGGAAGCAGCGATGCTCAGCGCCTGCATGCTCGGCCGCCGTTTCGCGATCGTGACCTTCGCGCGGGCGCTTGGGCCCTGGTACCACGAGTGCGTGGCCATGCACGGGCTGGAACACCGCTGCGCCGGCATCCGTATGCTTGACGGCACGTTCGGCTCGATCTCCAGCGTCCAAGAAGAGAAGGAGGCGCTACTCGTCGAGCTTGCCAATCGTGCCGTCGAGGAGGACGAGGCAGATGTCGTCATACTGGCCGGTGCGCCACTCGCTGGCCTTGCCGCCAAGGTGCGCGATCGTATCCCCGTGCCGGTCGTGGACCAGATCGCCGCAGCAGTAAAACAAGCGGAAGCCCTCGTCGCGCTCAAGCCGCGCAAGGCGATCGCGGGCACTTTCCGGCGCCCCGAGCCGAAGCCGACCGTTGGTATCGAAGGGCCCCTCGCAGACCGGATCGAGCACCGGACAAGATTGCCAAATGGCTCGATCCTGGGCGGGGTATTGGCATGAAACCGTTCGACACCGTGATCCGCGGCGGAACCATTGCCACGGCTGCCGATACCTTTCGTTGCGACATCGGCATCCGCGATGGCGTCATCGCCACACTTGGCCACGACCTGGGCCCAGCGGAAGAGGTGATCGATGCGAGCGGCAAGCTTGTTCTTCCCGGTGGGATCGACAGCCACGTGCACCTCGCCCAGCCGACCGGCGACGAAACCGTGATGGCCGATGACTTCGAGAGCGGCACGCGTTCCGCCGCCTTCGGTGGCAACACCACGGTGCTGCCGTTCGTTATGCAGCAGAAGGGCCAGTCTCTGCGTCAGGCGGTCGGCGACTATCATGCGCTCGCCGAGGGCAATTGCTACGTCGACGTTTCCTTCCACCTGATACTGACCGACCCGACTCCGAGCATTCTCGGGCAGGAATTGCCGGCACTGGTCGAAGATGGCTACACCTCGTTCAAGGTGTTCATGACCTACGAGGGACTGGCACTCTCCGACCGCGAGATGCTTGAAGTCATGGACGTGGCGCGCGCGACCGGCGCGCTGGTGATGGTTCATGCCGAGAACTATGATGCGATCCGCTTCCTGACCGATCGTCTCGAACGGGCCGGAAAAACGGCGCCCCATTACCATGGGCCGTCGCGGCCGATCGCGGTCGAGCGGGAAGCGACCCATCGCGCGATCTCGCTCGCCGAGATCGTCGACGTCCCGGTCATGATCGTCCATGTCTCCAACCGGGAGTCCATGGAGGAAATCCGCCGCGCGCAGAGCAAGGGGCTGAAGGTATATGGCGAGACGTGCCCGCAATATCTGGTGCTCTTGGAGAAGGATCTGGACGGGCTCAATATGGAGGGGGCAAAATATGTCTGTTCGCCACCGCCGCGCGACGAGGCAAGCCAAATCGCCTGCTGGGAGGGGCTGCAATCGGGGACATTCTCGGTCTTCTCGTCCGATCACTCGCCGTTCCGCTACAATGACCCGCAAGGCAAGCTCAGGGCGAAGGGACGAACGTCGTTCCGATGGGTGCCGAATGGCATTCCGGGCATCGCCACCCGTCTGCCGATCCTCTTCTCCGAAGGGGTTGTCAAAGGACGAATCGATCTCAACCGCTTCGTCGCCCTGACCTCGACCAATCACGCCAAGACCTACGGTCTCTATCCCCGCAAGGGAACCATTGCGGTCGGAGCCGATGCCGACATCGCCATTTGGGATCCGGAACGTGAGGTCACGATCTCGCACGAGCTGCTGAAAGACGGCTCCGACTATACGCCGTATGAGGGCATGAGGATCATAGGCTGGCCGGTTCTGACCATGGTGCGCGGCCGCACGATCGTGCGTGATGGTGCTCTCGTTGGCGGCAAGGAGCATGGCGCATATCTTCAGCGCAAAAGGACGTCGACAAGCAGCTGGCGCCAAATGACATGAGCAATATCACCCTTCGGTGGGTTTCAGCGTGAACAGGAGATCGTAAACAACGGCTGAGCTAGATTAATCTCGCGTCTCTTGGATGTTTTACGATCGGGCGGTCCGGATCCTCGGCGAAGTCGGGCTGCCGGCCAAGGTGGTGCGGTCGGTCGCCGGCAAGGCGGCTCGCACGATCAGAATCGGAACCGTGTATCCGGCAACGACCGGCGTGCTGGTTGCTTTCGCGTATCGGCCGGAGGCAATCCGGCGCTTTTGCCCGGCCCGCTCGGTGAATCCGCCGAACTGCTTGCTCATCCGGTGTTGGCCGATAGTGCGATACGGACCGCCTTTGTCGCAGGCTACCCGGAGGGGCATCCGAACATTCCGGCGGATCAGCTGAAGGATGCGCTTAAGCGCAAGCTTGAGACCTGCGCGCGTCGGTCGCTTGAGCCTCGGATCGTGTCACAGTTTGCCTTCGACGGCGGGATGATCGGCGCCTGAGCAAAGCAGCTGCACCGCGACTACCCGGAGGTACCCGTTCATGTGGGGCTCGGCCGGCGTCACCAGTTTGACGAAACTGATCCGCTTTGCCGCCATGTGCGGCGTGGGGCCCTCGCTGGCCACTCTCAGGCGCTCGGCGAGCGGTCTTCTCAACATCATCGCAGACCGTAATCCGGGCGACGTGCTCGCCGCTATTGCGTCGACCTATCCTAACCCGCCTACGCCGTTACACCTTCATTTCTTTCCGTTTGGCGGGTGGGAAAAGACGCTTACCTGGCTTGATGACTATCGGGAGGCCCGCCAGATGCAGGCTGGCGCACGATGACCCGCCAAATGCGACCGTTCGTCCTCACTTTGACCTGTGACGACCGGGCGGGGATCGTGGCTACGGTGACCTCGCGACTTCTCGACCTCGGCACCAACATCCAAATGCCTGCAACTCCACCCACCGGTCGAAACATGGCCGACGGCATCACCAGGGTAACCGTCAGGCTCCTAACCTGAAGGCCGCAGGTTCAAAGCCTGCCCCGCAACCATTTGTACTTTCGCCAGCACCAACACCGACGTGCTCACACTCAGGAGATCTGGCATAACCGTCCGCAAGATTCTCCCGAACCGGCGATGCCGCCCTAGCCGCCCCCCAAATATTGCGTATCAGCTTTACGTGCCAGCTGTTCAAATACCATCAAGGCGAAGGACGTCAGTATCGCAATGCGCAGTGGCTCACACCGAACAAACAGAAGTGCGCTCGACAAGTCGGCAGGGTGCAACGCAGCTAAAGGGGGCAACCTCGTCGCCTGCGACCACTCCATTCAACCATGCCGCCCCTGGAAGCCGAGGTCATAGTATGGCAATGCCGCTGTAGTCAGTTCCGGTTTCAGCACCATGGAAACCGTTCGGAAATCATCGAAGCCGACGATGCTAACATCCTGGGGATTCCGCAATCCCAGGGACAACGCAGCGATGTATATTTGGATCGCCATTTCGTCATTACCGCTCACGATCGCGGTCGGTCGTTCCTTTTGTCGCAGCAGCTCGCGGTATGACGGAAGGCGTTGAGGCGCAGCTCCGCGCCGACGAGAACGGGATTGAGCCTGATGTAGCCGATCCTGCGATGCCGCCGTTCAAGCAGGTAGCGGGTGAGATCTCTGGCACCGTGAAAGTCGTCGGGCTCGATAGATGGAAATAGCTGGTCTGTCCGTGGTCGGAAGTTGATCATCACTATCGGGATACTGACGTCGCCGGCCTCGGGGTCGGGAAGGCGGATAGCCGGCACATATGAGAGCCAGGAGACCTGCCGTTATCCAGATCCAATCAGCCGGGCGGGGTTGCCCGGACAAGGAACAGATAATCGTCGACCTCAACCTTCCGCCAGATTTCGCTCTCTCCGCGAGGTATGCTCCCATCACGCATCGATCCAAGCGCTGACCGCGAGCAAGGCCAGAGCGCCGCCAACAATCAGCAATCGTCGACTGTGGAGAACTCGTCGCGGCCACGACGAAGATCCAGGTCCACCAGTGATGTAGCGTTCCGTCACATCACGTTCGGCATAGACGATGTCTTCATCGTTCCAACCGTAAGCCAAGGTTTCCGCGGTCGGCCAAACTGATAATGCACTTCGCTGCTCGATTGCCTTGAGGCTTTTTTCCTGGAGTTCCTTAAGCGTTTCGTTTTTTGATTGTGGCGTCTCGATAATCTTGATGGCCACGAGGTCTGAGACGTTGACGTGTTTTTGGCCGATGACCAGTCTTCCACCGGTGCGGTAGGGGGTGAGGAACTGTTTACTGAGCTGCCGTTCATTGAGGTCCCAAAACAGCAGGATGAGCTGATCTGCGGCTTGCGATGTGCAGCCGACAACGCGGAAGTAGCGTTGTTGGGCCTTCTCCATCGTTCCCCTGCACAATTCCATTGCAGCCGGCAGGATAGGACCCGAGTGCGACGCACATCATCTCGACCAGGCCGTATGGGAGGACTACTCTACGACAAATCCAACAGGACGCGAAGGCATGGGATCGAGGCGAGTGGATCGGATGCCCCGCACTGTACAGAGACACTCGCACTCGAACGGAGGTATGCTCCCGACCTCGGGCCCGGTTTAGCTCAAACCGGTTAACCGACCAATCCAAAAAGGTGAGTTGCTCCACGACGCGCCAATTGTAACGTTGGGAGGTTGCTTCATTGCAGTCACGCCGCTCATCCTGCCCAGGATAACGTGAGATGTCGGGGAGGCCGATGCCGAACGTGCTGATCGTTGGCGGTGCCGGGTTTATCGGCTCGCACCTGGTGGCCCGCTGTGTGAAGGAGGGGCACGCTGTCCACGTGTTGGTGCGCCCTGAAACCAATGTGCACCGCTTGAGACGCGCGGATCTTGAGGCTCAGCTGCACATTTTGCACTTGGACGACCGTAGCGCACTTGAGCGGTGTTTTGCGGCAACACGGCCAGATTACGTCTACTATCTCGCCGCTGCAACGCGGCGCAAGCAAGAAGCCAGGCTTGGCGATGCCTTTGCAAGCGTCCAGGAGGATCTGATCGGCCTGCTGTCAACGATCGCGGCTGCCGCAGAGACACAACATCCCCCGGTCGCGTTCGTTCGAGCCGGTACCTTGGCCGCCTACGGCGGCACGCCCTTGCCGCATGTCGAAACACAGCGAGAAGTGCCCAAAACAACCTACGCTGCGGCATTGGTAGCCGGCGGACACTACATCGACGCGCTACAGCCGCGATTGCCTTTCCCGATCGTGACGGCCCGCCTTTCCCTTGTCTTCGGGCCTGCCCAGTCAGACGCGTTTCTTATCCCGTCATTGATCCGGCGTTGCCTTGGCGGTGAGCGTTCAATCATCCGCCGACCAAACGAGAAAAGAGACCTGTTGTTTGTCGACGATGCCGTGGAGGCAATGTACCGTCTGTCGATGGCGCGCCTGCAAGGGGCATCAATCGTCAATATTGCCTCGGGCAACGCGCCGACCATGCGGGAAGTCGCAGCGCTAATCGTGGCAGCAACCGGTGCGGATCCGGCTCTGATCGAGCTTCTTCCGACGCGCGGTTCCGATGACGTCGATCTGTGCCCTTCTCCAGCCTTGGCAGCGGAGTTGTTCGGCTGGAAGGCCGACATCTCGTTGCATCGAGGTATAGCGAGGACAGTATTCTGGTGGCGAGAGAACATACAATCGTCTCCAATTTCCGGATGACATAGCTCTCTTGATCCTAACCGAACGTGCGATCCGAATGGATCGGATTCCTCCCTACCATTCTGTACGGACCCGAACTGCTCCCTTAAAGGCCGTCACCCTCTCCCTACACGTAGGGATGGAACTAGCTCCGCCCGTGCGCCGGACAAAAACGGGACGAGAAAAACGAGATCAAACCACGCCGCCTGGATTGGTCGCCTGCCGGGTGCCATGCTGTATTTTCGCGGACGATGAACAGCCTCTTCACCACTAGCATCATGTACAAAAAATGTTCGGCCGCCTTCTCTGCGCCAAGTTGTCCGCCGTGGCGACGCATATGAACTGACGGTTTTCCTGCAGCATGCGATCGGGATCTGCACGGTCGGAGCATCTTCCAGAGACGTCGTAGTTTCGGGCATGGCCTCGATGCTTGCCGGTGGCCGCCGCATGCGATCGTGTTCGCGTGGAGCAACGGCCAGGTCCGGGGCAGATCAGCCGCACGCCTCCTGCAGCAAAGTCAGCGCAGAATTTCGGCGAGATTTTCCCGTTTTCGTTCGACGTGATCGAGGTCGAGGCCGGAAAGCAGGTCGAGCAGGTGTTCCGTCATCAAGTGTGCGGCCTTGTCTGCGTCACCGGCCTCGATGGCGTCGACGAGCGCATGGTGCGCGTGGCTCTCGCACGTGGTCTCGCGCCGCCGCCAGTAGAGGGCGATAATCAGCGAGGAGTGGGAAACGAGATCCCGGACGAAGCCGGTCAAGATAGCCTGATCGGCAATCTCGGCAATGCCCACGTGGAACATGGCGGACAGCATGATGGCGTCACTGTCGCGTCCTGCATGCAGCGCGTCGTGCTCTTTTTCCAGATGGCTGCGCAGCAAGCGCACATCGTCGGGTTTCGCGATGCCGGCAGCGAGCGCGGCCACTTTCGGCTCTATCAGCGCGCGCGCGTCGAAGACCTCGCGCGCCTCCTTGGGCGACGGCTGCGCGACGAAGGCGCCGCGGTTGGGCTCCAGCCGGACCAGCCCGTCGTGCGAGAGCGCCTGCAGGGCGGCGCGGATGACGGTCCGGCTGACCGAATAGATTGAGGCGAGCTCATCCTCAGGTAGTTTCGTGCCCGGCGCGAGGCGGTGGCTGACGATGGCATCGCGCAGACCGTGATAGATCGGCGACCAGCGCGCTCCCGGTTTCTCGTGATCGTTTTCAGGCCTGAGTGTCGTCAACATGTTCATCGCTTCTGGCGAACTTACCGTTCCCGCGGCTGCCTCATTCGCCCAATGAATTCTCACAGAGCCCGCCCTTCGGTCAATCGGCTCTGCCGCTCGCGTCGATCGTGGCGAGCGGCCGTCGCTGGACCCGGCGTTCGATGCGGGCGGGAACATTGCGCCCTTCCTCAGTCCGCCTTTGGAGACCAGGGCGCATAGTATCCGGCAAATTGCTTCGCAAGCGGCGCGGCATAGCCGCCTTTCTTCGAAGTCCTGAGCCCCAGCGCCGCGACTGTTTCCGCAAGCCTCACCGCGCAGGCAACGCCGTCGAGCACCGGCACCCCGTGTTCAAGCGAGAGTGCGTGCGCAAGATCCGCCATGCCTGCGCAACCGAGCACGATCGCCTCTGCCCCGTCTTCGCTGACGGCGCGCGCGATCTCGGCGGAGACCCTGCGGCGTGCGTCCGAGCCCGGCAATTCGAGGTCAAGCACGGCAACATCGGAAGCGCGGACCTTGGCGCAACGGGAGGCGAGGCCGTATTTCGAGAGGTTGTGCTCAATCGCCGGAATCGAGCGCGCCAGCGTCGTAACAACGCTGAACTTGCCTGCGATCAGCGTGGCGAGGTGAAAGGCTGCTTCTCCGATGCCGATCACCGGAGCCTCCGTGGCGCAACGTGCCGCGTCGAGCCCGGTGTCGTCGAAGCAGGCAACCACATAGGCGTCTACGGCGCCTGCCTTCGCCATTTCCGCGAGGATGCCTGGGACGACGAAAGCCTCGTCGAAGTAACCCTCGATGCTCGGCGGGCCGTCTTGAGGATTGACGGCAACGATTTGCGTCGTCGGCGATGCTGCCGCCTGAGCGGCTTTGCCGATCTTGCCGGTCATCGAAGTCGTCGTGTTGGGGTTTATGACGAGTATACGCACGTTGGGCCGCCTAGATTTCACCGCCGAGATAGAGATGCTTGACGCGTTCGTCGGTCAGCAGTTCGGCGGAATTGCCGCTGAGCGCAACCTTGCCAATCGTCAACGCATAGGCGCGCTGGGAGATGCGCAGTGCCATACGCGAATTCTGCTCGACAAGGAGGACGCTCACCTTTTCATCCCGATTGATCGCCACGATCGAGCGCGCGATGTCCTGCACCAGCTTCGGTGCAACTCCGAGCGACGGCTCATCGAGCAACAGAAGGCGCGGACGCGCCATCAGCGCCCGGCCGATGACGAGCATTTGCTGCTCACCGCCGCTCATGGTGCCGGCCTGCTGCGAATAGCGCTCCTTCAGACGTGGAAAGCGCGTCAGCACCATCTCCATGCTCTGTCGGATCTCGGCCTTGTCGGTGCGGCTGAAGGCACCCATCAACAGGTTGTCGCGAACGGTCATGAAGGGAAAGACGCGACGTGCCTCCGGCACCATCGAGATGCCCATGCGGACAACCTCATCTGGGCTGATGCCATCGATGCGCTTTCCCCGATAGTGGATCTGCCCGGTGCGGATCTTTCTCAGACCGGTGATGGCGCGCAATATCGATGATTTGCCCGCACCGTTAGCGCCGATCAGCGCGACGGTCTCGCCCTCGTACACCTCGATCGAGACGCCTTTGAGGGCGTAGACGTGGTCGTAGTAGAGCTCTACATCGTCGAATTTCAGCAGTGGTTCCATGGCCTACAGTCCGATCGATTCGTCTTCGACACCGAGATAGGCTTCGATGACCTTCGGGTTTTGCCGGATCTGGGCCGGCGTGCCCTCGGCGATCATCTGGCCGAAGTTGAGCACGACGATACGGTCGGAAATGTTCATGACCGCCGACATGTCGTGCTCTACCAGAAGCACCGTGATGCCGCGTTCGCGCAGCTTGCGCACGATCTGGAGCGCGCGGCGGGTCTCGTCGTAATTCATGCCGGCGAAGGGCTCGTCGAGAAGAATGACAGCGGGATCGGTGGCAAGTGCGATCGCAATGCCGAGCGCGCGCAGGTGGCCATGCGGCAGGTTGCTGGCGATCTCGTCACGCATAGCTGCCAGGCCGAGAAAGGCGAGGATCTCGTCCGCCGAGGCGCCGAAGGCCTCAAGGTCGCTGCGTGCCGCCGCGCTGCCGAAATAAAAGCCGGCCAGGCTCGCGCGCGAGCGCAAATGGTGGGCCGTCACGACGTTGTCGAGTACGGTCATGTTCTTGAAGATCGTCGTTTCCTGGAAGGTCCGCACCACTCCTCTCCTGGCCGCGACGTGCGGGGCGAGCCCCGAAATGCGCTCCCCCTTGAAGCGCACTTCGCCGCTCGTCGGCCGCAGGAAGGAGGAGATCAGCTTGAACAATGTCGACTTGCCGGCACCGTTCGGCCCGATCACAGAAAGAATTTCGCGATCGCGCACGGTGAAGGACACATTGTTGACGGCGACGAGGCCTCCGAAGCGTTTGGTGAGCCCGACGACTTCCAGGAGATCCGGCATGGCTAGACGCTCCTCTTGCGGGGGATGGCGAGGCTCAAGAGGCCGTTGGGCAGCGCGAGCATGAGCACGATGAGCACGGTCGAGAAGATCAGGAGCTGGAATTCTCCCGTCTGGAACAGGAGGTCCCAGCCGAAGTAGAGGACAAAAGTGCCGAGCATCGGTCCGAGCACGTAGCCGAGGCCGCCAAGGAAGCAATTGAGCATGAAATTGACGGAATCGGCGACAGTGAAGCTCGAGGGGTAGATCGACTGCGCTATCGCGGCGAACATTGCTCCGCCGACGCCTCCGAAGAAGGAGGAGAGCGCATAGGCAATGACGCGGAGATAAGCGATGTTGACGCCGATCGACGAGGCGAGTTCCTCATTCTGCTGCAGCGACTGACAAAGCTGCCCTGTGCGCGAGTGGGCGAGCCGGTAAAGACTGAGGAAGCACAATGCCATCAGCAGCACGGCGACAATGTAGAAGGCGAGGCGCGGGTTCGCCAGCGTTGCGAAATCCGGAACGAGCGTGACACCGAAGAAGCTGATGCCCGACGGCAGCGGAATGCTGACGATGCCGCTGGCGCCGTTGGTGACCGGCAGCGCAAGGGCAAGCAGGCGGGCGACTTCGGTCAAAACCAATGTGACCATGGCGAAATAGACGCCGCGCAGGCGCAGGATTGGCAGCCCGATGAGCACGCTCGCCGCGGCGCAGAAGAGACCGGCCAGCGGTAGGGTCAGCCAGAAGGACATGCCGTAGCTCGTAACCAGGATGGCCGAGACATAGCCGCCCATCAGCGCATAGGCGCCCTGGCCGATATTGATGCGGCCGATATAGAATGTAATCCACACGCCCGCGCTGATGATGCTGAGCAGCGCCACCGAGGTCAGCGTGTAATAGAGGTCAGTTCGCCCGGTGGCCTCGATCAGCAACGGCACTGCGACCAGCAGAGCGAGAAGGAAAAGGGCGCTCGCGATGATCCTGACCGTGGTGGCCTGTGACGTACGCATCGCATCAGCCCCACGGTTTGCCCATCAGCCCGTTTGGGCGGATGCTCAAGAAGATCATCAGAAGCGCGAAGATGACGAGGTAGGTCACGTCGCCATATTCGCGTAGCGTCGCTAGGCCTACTGACTCCATCATGCCGAGGATGAAGCCGCCGGCGATCGCACCTCCGACGACGCCGGCCCCGCCGATCATCACCATCAGGAAGGCTTTGATCGAAATCGGCCCACCGATGCCGGAATTGACGCCGGTGATACTGACCAGCAATCCCCCGACGATGCCTGCAAGCATGGCTCCGAGTGCAAAGCCGATCATCGAGTAACGTTCCACCTTGACGCCCATGAGTTGTGCGGCAATGCGATCCTGTGCCAGTGCCCGCATCGCGCGGCCCGGTTTGCTGTACTGCATGAAGAGCATGAAGGTGGCGATCATCAGGATGGCGATCACGCCCACCATGATGCGGTCGTACGGCAGGATCACCCCCTCCGAGGCGAAGACGCCGCTGACAATCTTCGGGACGCCGCGCTGTTTCTCGCCGAACAGAAGCAACATCACGGCATCGAGAAAGAACGCCGTCGCGGCCGCCAGAAGCATCGTGCTTTCCTCGCGCTTGCTGCGGCGGACGACCGTTCGGAAGAGAAACCTCTCCATCAATGCGCCGATGACCGCGAGTGTCACGCCCGAGCAGATCAGGGCGACGACGAAAGGCAGCTTGAGCTGGCCGTAGATCGTATAGGTGACGAAGCCGCCAAGGACATACATCTGGCCATGCGCGAAGTTGAGCACGTTCATGAGCGCGAAGATCAGCGTCAATCCAAGTGCGATCAGCGCGTACTGGGCGCCGAGATAAAGTCCGTTGGCGATCACCTGTTCCATGGCGGCGGATCCGGCGGAGGTCCGGTTGCCCGAACCTCGGTTGAACTCTCTGGGCGCGGTCAAAAGACATCACGGGCTGCTGCTGGCCGCGCCCTTGTCGTCGGTCGGCGGATGTCAGTCCACTTCGCCGACAAACAGCGTCTGGAAGGCGCCGTCCTTGAACTCTGTCACCACCATGGGCACGGAAAGTTGCCGTTTCTGGCCGAACGAGGTCGCGCCGACATATTTCAGCGTGCTGTCCTTGGCGTAAGGGTTGGGCGCGGAGAAGCCGTCAATGGTCTTCTTGAACTCCTCCACATTGTCGATCGCCTTGGGGTTCGCCTTCAGCGTTTCCACGATGTATTCGAGCGCATAGACCTTGGTGTTGGACTCGTCGTTGTATTCGCCGAACTTCTTGGTGTAGCGGTCGATGAATTCCTCCATCACCGGCGTCCGGATCTCCGGGGTGGAGGCGCCACCGACCGAAATGAAGCCGTTGGCGAGTTCGCCTGCGCCCTCCTGCAGCACGGTTGCATCCTGCGCCGTTTCCGCCGACATGAGGCCCTCATAGCCGAGTTCGCGCGCCGCGCGGATCAGGAGCGGCGCATTGGCGGGCGCGACGCCCGAGAGCACCAACAGGTCCGGCTTCAACTGAACGATGGGTGTCAACACCGGCGTGAAGTCGCGGGTGTCGTTCTGGTAGGTATCCTTCTCGGCGACGACTTCGAGGCCGAGTTCCTTGGCAGCGGCTACGCCGCTGTCACGCTGGCTGAGCGGGTCGGACTCGTTGGCCGCGATGAAGGCGACCTTCTTCACGCCCTTGTTCTCCTTGAGATACTTATAGATGGCCGGTCCCGACTGATAGTTGGCGACCATGCCGAGCACGGCGTTCGAGGCCGGCGGCGTGTAGAGCGCCTTCGGAAAGGCGTAGGGGAAATAGATGACTCCCTTGGATTCCGCGACCGGGCGGACGGCGGCTGCGCCGTCATCGACATTCGGCCCGACGACATAGTGGATGCCTTCCTGAGCCATCTTTTCCATGCCCGCGATGGCCCGCTTGGGGTCCCTCTGGTCGTCGAAGGTGACGATGGTGATGTTGTAGGTGTCGTCCCCGATCTTCACGCCGCCCGTCTCGTTGAGCCAGTCGGCTCGGGTCTGCATCGAGCGGACGTTGGACGTGCCCCAAGCCGCGGCGGGACCGCTGGTCACGCCGACGAAGCCGATCTTGAGTTCCTTGTTCTCGGCCTGTGCGGAAAAGGTGCCCGCCGCGATAGCCAGTAATGAAACGGCGCCGAGCGCCAGCGATTTCAATGCAGAGCGTCTGTTGATCATTTCACTCCCCATCTTTGCATCCGGCGCGCTTTGGCGATGCGGATGGATTAAGGAAATCCTAAAATACACGATTGTCAACATTGACATCATGTCTTGTATACAAAATTGATTTTGCACTGCCGAAGAACAAGTTCGAGGCAGAGTTGAACCCGCGCCACAGCCGTGTTGAAAAGCCGGCGCCGATGCATTCACCTGGGCGACTGCATTTCCATCGGGCAGCGATGCGCATGCACATCGCCCAGCCGGCGTTGAGCAGCCACATCCAGGCGCTGGAGAAGGAGTTCGGTGTGCGACTGCTGGAGCGCTCGACACGGCGGGCTGACCAGGGCAGGGGCGGTGTTCTACGTCGGGCCGTGCCGGATCATCGGGGAGGGCGGACTGTAAGTTTCACTCAAGCAGAAGCAGGCAAAAACCCCCAGAACTGTGGGGGTTCACGCAATGACTTACGTGTTCGAAGTGGTCGACGAAGCTGGGGCAGTTCGCAACTACGTAGCTAAAGTTATGCGCCGGGAAGCAGACAAGCTTGTCGTTGAGTATCGCGGGCTGCAGATGAGGTTCGCAATATCGCATATCCGCGACTGGCGCGCGGTAGAGTGAAACAGAAAGACCGGCCGCACTTCGCATGAGCCGAGCATTGGGTGATCAACGACTCGCTCATCGAAACGGCAAAGGTCAATGGCGTCGAGCCATTGACTGCGACAATCAGATCGACGCCGAGCGGCGCATGCAGCGCCAACGGCTTCACGCGATGACATCATCGATACTGCTCGGTCTTTGGCGCGGCCGGGCCGTTGAAGGCTCTCCGCCTGCGCGGCCCGGACCTCGTATCTTGCATCAGCCGTTCAGCGCGTCCTTGAGGGCCTTGGCCGGCGCGAAGGTGAGCTTCTTCGCAGCAGCAACCTTGATCGTCGCACCAGTGGCCGGCTTGCGTGCCTCGCGCTCCGGCGTGTCCTTGACCTTGAACCTGCCGAAACCCGGAATTGATGTCTCGGCGCCGGAAGAAGGTTTATGGAGCTGAACAAAAAGTATAGAATTTTCAAGGCGTTAAAATGCCTATGTGGTCGGCTTGGCGCATGATTTTGGTGCATGCCCGATCGATACACCTCGTTTTGAGCCAAATTACGGGAGCCCGTAACGTGTCCCACTCCGAACGCCTAGCGAATGTGCCATCTCTTACAAGTTGCTCGACGCTCCCTCAAATTCGCGATCGCGGAATCTCAAGACCAGCTCGTTTGTGAATGTCTCCGATTTTCGATTGTGGGCCGACGTCTTCAACAACAAGTGCCACCAACCGGTGCGGCTCAATGCGCTTCAGGGTCGTTCCACTGATGATGGCATGGCATCCCTACAGCTTCGTTTTTCTTGCCCGTCCAGGAGAAGTGCGAACTCGAGCTCATCGCATCATGGATCGTTGAGCCTGGGACAATTCCGGTCTTGCCAAGCAGCAAAGCTCCATGGTAACGTTCCCATGGATCGAAGTTCCTCGCATGCGGGTCTTCCGTCCGGGAGGAAACATGAAGAACGGACCCAGGCAGCGGGCGACCATTATCGACGTGGCGGAACGAGCTGGAGTTTCGAAGAGCACAGTTGCGCGCGTCCTTGCCGGCTCCAGCAATATTTCCGACGAAGCGCGCGATCGTGTGCTGAGGGCGGTCTCGGCCACGGGCTACGAGCGCAATCATCTGGCCGTCGGCATGCGTTCGGGCCGCAGCGGTCTCTTGGGCCTCGTCATTCCAGACATCACCAACCCTTTCTGGGCCGAGGTTGCCCGCGGCGCACAGGACCGCGCAGCGAAGGACGACATTTCGCTCCTCGTCTTCTCGTCCGATTGGGATGCGGGCAAAGAAGCGACCCATCTGCGCGCGTTGCGCCGGGCGCGCGTCGATGGCGCGATCATCAATCCCGTCGCGGACAACTTCGATGATCTGGATCGTTTCGGATTGCCCTTCGTCTTCATCGGCTCCAGCGCCGAGCGGTTTCCGGACACCTTGAGTGTCGGGTCGGATATCGCCCAGGCCGTTCGTCTCGGCATGGATATTCTGTTGCAGCGGGGCCATCCCGCGCCGGCTCTGATGCTCGGCCCACGGTCGCGCCTGGCGCGCGCCCGGTTCCTACGTGCCGTGCACGAGCATTGCGTTGCACGGGACGTGGATCCTGAGATCCTCCTGGTTGAAGAATCTGACTACACGGTTGAAGGCGGCCGAAGGGCAATGGGCCGCTTGCTCGCCGGGACATGGAGAGGCAGTCGCGCCGTTTTTGTCGCCAACGATCTGATGGCGCTCGGTGCCATGATCGCCGTTCGCGAAGCAGGCCTCCGGTGCCCGGAAGACATTTCCATTTTGGGTTTTGACGGCATTCCCGCGGGCGCATTCTCGTGGCCGGGCCTGACGACGATCGAAAAGCCCGGCCGCCAGATCGGCGTTCGCGCGGTCGAATGCCTGCTCGCTCAAATTGCCGGCCGCCCCGAGCACGGCCGGATTTTTCTGCCGTGCCGCCTGGTGGAGCGCGGCTCGCTCGCCGACGTTTCGGCCTCCGCACCCATTCGGGTGGCGGCTGGGAGGTAAACATGACCGTAAGCAACGATCTGGCGACCAGCGTGGCCATGCCAAGAAATGGGAACGTTCCCAAGATTCAACGCCGAAATCTTGCGAGAGGTTTCCGGCAATGGTGGCCCTATTACCTGATGATGGCGCCGGGCCTGATCTTCTTCGTGATCTTCCACTACCTGCCGATCTGGGAAGCCAAGATCGCCTTTGAGCAGTTGCGCATCATCCCGCCGAACATCTGGGTCGGCATCAAACATTTCCAGACACTCTTCTCGTCGCCGATCTTCTGGCAGGTGCTGGCGAACACGTTGATCCTGTCGACGATGAAGATCGTCTTCTTCTTCCCGATCCCGATCATCGTGGCGCTGCTGCTCAACGAAATCCGTGGTGGCGCCTTCCGCAAATTCATCCAGTCGGCGATTTACCTGCCGCATTTCCTGTCCTGGGTCGTCATCGCCGGCGTCTTCATTGCTGTGCTGTCGCCGAGTGACGGCGCAGTGAACGACATCATCGGCTTCTTCGGCATGCAGCCAGTCTCCTTCATGACCGATACCGGTTCGATCCGCTGGGTGCTGGTGTTTTCGGAGATCTGGCGTTCGGCCGGCTGGGACAGCCTGCTTTACCTCGCGGCCATCATCGCCATCGATCCGGAACTCTATGACGCGGCCGAGATCGACGGCGCAAACCGCTGGCAGAAAATCCGCTACGTCACCATTCCCGGCATCGTTCCAACGATCGCAACGCTCTTCATCCTGAACGCCGGCATGTTCCTGAATGCCGATCTCAATCAGGTGATCAACTTCTCCAACGACGTGGTGCGCAGCAAGATCGATATCATCGACACCTATGTCTACCGCATCGGCCTGCAGACCGGCGAGTACTCGCTGGCGACGGCCGCTGGCCTCTTCAAGGCGCTGCTCGGCATGCTGATGATCGTCGCAGCCCACCTTCTTTCCAAACGTCTTACCGGCAAGGGGGTATGGTGATGGCCGCCCACAACGTCCGCAGAACGCCGCTCGAGCGGCTCGAATATGCGACAATCGTTTCGACGCTGCTGTTTCTCGTCGTGCTGACGGTCCAGCCGCTCCTCAACCTGCTGGCCATTTCGTTCTCCGATCCCGGCAAGGTCGCCGGCATGAGCGGCCTGACGGTCATTCCCAATGGTTTCTCGACCGAGGTCTGGGACCTGTTGATCAACAATTCCGCCGTTCAGCGAGGGCTCTTCAACTCGATCTTCATCACGCTGGTCAGCACCGTCCTTGGCGTCGTGCTTACAGCGCTTATGGCCTGGGCGCTTTCGCGTCCCGGTCTGCCGGGGCGCCGCGTCATCTTCGTCTTCGTGCTGGTCACGATCGTCTTTGAGCCCGGCATCATTCCCGATTATTTCATCAACAAGCGCCTCGGCCTCATCGACAGCTACTGGTCGCTGATCCTCTTCAAGGTCGTCAACGCCTGGTATCTGATCATCCTCGTGCGCTTCTTCGAGGAAGTGCCGAAGGAACTGATCGAGGCCTCCGAGCTCGACGGCGCCAATCCCTTCCAGATCTTCTGGTATGTGGCGCTGCCGCTCGCCAAATCGGCGCTTGCGACCATCGCTCTCTTCTATTTCGTTTTCCACTGGAACGAGTTTTTCCGGGCGATGATTTACCTCAACGACCAGTCGAAATGGCCGCTGCAGGTCGTGCTGCGCCAGTTCGTGGTTGAGGGCGACAAGCTTGCCATGGTCGGCGTGGTCGACAGCAACAACTACACCGGTGCCAGCCAGATCAACATTCGCGCGCTGAAGGCCGGCATGATCCTGCTCACGATCGCGCCGATCCTCGCGATCTACCCGCTCATCCTGAAGTTCTTCACCAAGGGCACCATGAGCGGTGCGCTGAAGGGCTGACGATGCCGAACCGAAACAGAAAAGCCAAAGCATACTGGGAGGAACAAACATGCTTGGAAAACTGATCCTGGGCGCAACCACCGCCATGGCATTGATGGCGAGCGTCGCCATGCCCGCCTTCGCCGATCCGGTGACCATCCGCGTCGTCTCGAAGGACCTCACCACGAGCAATCCCGACGACGTGAAGCTGATGAAGGCCTATGAGGAGGCGCTGAAGGCCAAGGGCACCGACATCCACATCCAGGTCATCGACCTGCCGTCCTCGGGCTATGCCGACAAGCTCAGCGCCATGCTTCTGTCAGGCGATATTCCTGATCTCATCTATTTCCAGGGCGGCGACGCCAAGATGGCGGAGCAGGGCGTTCTGGAGGACTGGAACACCTGGCTGCCGAAGACGACCTATCTCAAAGACGCGCTCTTCCCGCACAATGTCGAGCGGCTGAAGAACTATCCCTATCTGCTCTATGTCTACCCGCCGCGCATGCCGCAGCCGGTGATCCGCACGGATTGGCTCGAAAAGGCGGGCGTACCGGCGCCGAAGACGACTGACGACTACGTCGCTCTCTTCAAGGCGATCAAGGACGGTGACCTCGACGGCAACGGCAAGGCCGACAGCTACGGCGTTACCACCGCCGACAACACCCAGGAACTCGACGCCATCTTCAACCAGGCCTTCGGCGTGACCGGCACCTGGGTGAAGAACGAGGCCGGCGAGTGGATCCACGCCCGCGTTTCGGCCGCGGAAAAGGCGAAGATCGCCTTCTACGCGTCGCTCCGCGAGCAGGGCCTCTACGATCCGGAATTCATCACCACCAAGTGGGACGTCAAGGAAGACAAGTTCTATTCCGGCCGTGCCGGCGTGATCTTCGGGTCTTCCGCCGAAGTCATTGACATCTATGGCGGAAAGATGCGTCAGGCGCACTCTGATGCAAAGCTAAGTCTGCTTTCGCCGCCGAAGGGACCTGCGGGCCAGGGCCTCATGGCACTCGACGTATCCAAGGAGTCCCGCGGCCTCGCCATCGCGACGACCTCGGAACACAAGGAAGAGGTGGTCAAGCTGCTCGATTTCATCGCCAGCCCCGAGGGCCAGGCGATCGAACGGCTCGGCTTTGAGGGCGAGCAGTACACAAAGGACGGCGAAACCATCAAACCGACCGACAAGCTCGCCACCTGGTATGCCCGCTTCCTCGTCGCCGCCAACTGGCAGCCGCCGGTGCAGTGGCTGAGCGAGGCCGCGCAGCAATCTCTGACGACGATCTCCGCCGACTTCAAGCCGGACAACGCCTTCGTCTGGCCTGCGGAATACGCCACCGACATCGATGCCACGGAAAACGCCTACCGGGCCTGGGTGTACAAGTTCGTCTCCGGCGAAGCCAAAATGGACCAGTGGGACCAGTTCGTTTCCGAGTGGAACGCTGCCGGCGGCGAGAAAATGACCGAATATGCAAGGACGGTTCTCAATGACAAATGATGCTCAAGGGCTCTCCCTTCGGGGACGGGTTCGGGCGCTACTCTTTGGCGTCGCCTACGGCGACGCCATCGGGGCGCCGGTCGAAAAACTCTCCGCTGCGGAAATCCGCGAACGCTACGGTCGGGTGACGTCGCTCGATACCGAGTGGCACCGCATGAAGCAGAACGACGCGGCCCGCAACGGCCGCGTCCGTGGCGGCGGTATCGTCACCGACGACACGCTGATGACGCTCTGCGTCATGTCGATCTATGGCGACGTGAAGCGTCACCTCGATGCCTGGGATATGGCTTCCGGCATGGTGCGCGAGATCGCCTGGACGCCGCGCTGGGTGCCGGAACTGCAGCGCGAAACGATGCTGATCGAGCGGCTGTTCTATCCGGAAAAGTGGATCTTCCAGCGCCACCAGCTTTCCGGTTGCGACCCGCGCCAAGGCGGTGTCGGCAATATGGTGAATTGCGGCGCGGCCATGTACATCGCACCGGTCGGTGTGGCCAACGCCTGCGATCCGAATGCCGCCTATGACGAGGCGATCGCCTTTGCCTCCGGCCATCAGCAGAGTTTCGGCTTGGAGGCAGCCGGCGTGCTTGCGGCTGCCGTGGCCGCCGCGTTCGTGCCAGGGACCACGCTCGACACAGTCATCGAGCAAACGCTTGCCGTTGCCAAAGACGGCACGCGCAACGCGATCGCCGATATTGTCGAGGCGGCGAACTCCTTGAAGGGCGCCGAACACCAGGCGGTCGTCGCCGAATTCCACCGGATCATCGCCCGCTATTCGCCGATGGGCGACAACGTGCAGCACACGCCGCACAAGGCCGGTATCGCCACGGACGCTTACCAGCCATCACGTCTCCACGCGATCGAGGAGCTGCCGCTGGCGCTCGGTTTTGCCGTCGTCAATGACGGCGACTTCTACAAGACGATCGTCGACGGCATCAATTCCGGCCGCGACACCGACTCGATCGGCGTCATGGCCGGCGCGATCCTCGGCGCCATGCAAGGCGAGAGCATCATTGACCGGGCGATGGCCTCCCAGCTCGACCGCGTCAACAGGCTCGACCTCTTCCGCTCTGCCGATGCCTTCACCGAAACGGTGACCGCGATCCAGGCGGCTGACTACAAACGCGATATGGCGCGGGCGCGGGCGCGGGCGGGGCTCCTTTCAGTGCCCGACCTCACCCAGGTTTCCAGTCTCTAGAACTTGAAAGTATCCAATGCTCAGCACCACAGAAATCTTCGAGCGTATCTATTCCGGCTTCATCGGCAAGGCGATCGGCGTGCGCTTGGGCGCACCCGTCGAACCGACGATCTGGAGCTATGAACGCATCCGGGACACCTATGGCGAGGTGAAGGAATATCTGCGCGATTTCAAGAATTTCGCTGCCGACGACGACACCAACGGCCCGGTCTATTTCATCCGGGCGCTGCGCGATTACGGGCTCGGCGCGACCGCCGAGGAGGTCGGCAAGACCTGGCTGAACTATGCGGCCGAAGAACACGGCATGTACTGGTGGGGCGGCTTTGGCAACTCGACCGAACACACCGCCTACCAGAACCTGCGTGCCGGCATCCCGGCGCCGCAATCCGGTTCGATCGCCCAGAACGGCACGACGGTTGCCGAGCAGATCGGCGGCCAGATCTTCATCGATAGCTGGGGCTGGGTGCATCCGGCCGACCCGAAGAAGGCAGCGGAAGCCTCCGCCCGTGCAGCAAGTGTCGCCCATGACGGCGAGGGCCTGCACGGCGCCCGTTTCTGCGCCGCGGCCATCGCCCAGGCCTTTGTTGCCAAGAACATCGAGGAGGTCATCGAGACGGGTCTCGCGACAATCCCGGCCGACTCCCTTTATGCCAAGGTTTCTCGCGCGGTGCTCCGCTTCCACGACGCCAACCGGAACGACTGGCGCGCCTGCCGCGACATGTTGACGGCGGACTGGGGCTATGACCGTTATCCCGGCGTCTGCCACATCATCCCGAATGCCGGCGTGCTCGTCATGAGCCTGATCTATGGTCAGGGCGACCTGCCGCGCACGGTCGAGATCGCCACCATGGCCGGCTGGGATACGGACTGCAATGCCGGCAATGCCGGCGCGATCGTCGGCACCTTGCAGCAGGCTCAGCCGGGCTGGGCCAAGTACCGCAAACCGATCAACGATTTCGTCGTCGCTTCCGGCATCACCGGCACGATCAACGTTGTCGACATTCCCTCCTTCGCGCGCGAGCTGACCGTACTTGCGCTCCGGCTGCAGGGCCGGGAGCCTCCGGCGCTCTGGGCCGAGGATTTCGAGCGCCGCGGTGTGCGCTTCGACTTCGATGCCCCCGGCGCCACCCATGGCTTCCGCACCGAGCCGTTCAACCAGATTGCCGTCAAGGCCTCAGTGGAGCGCCATACCGACAATGCCAAGGGATCGCTGGAAATCCTGCTCGACCGGCTCGAGCGCGGGCAGGGCGGACGCATCTTCTGGAAGCCCTTCTATCGCCGCTCCGATTTCGACGACGAGCGCTACCGCCCGATGTTTACACCCCTTGCCGATGACGGCCAGACGGTGAGGTTCAAGCTCTGGCTCGACCCGTGGAACGGTGATGGCAACCTGCGGGTGGCGCCTTATGTTCGCCGCGCCATGAGCGGCGCCATCCAGGAAACGGGCGCCTGGCACGTGCCGTCCGCGAGCGGCTGGCAGGACTATGAGTTCACCATCCCCGACGGCAACGGCGAGGCGGTCGACGAGATCGGCATCCTGGTCGAATATTTCGGTCGCCTGAAATTTCTCGGTCGCTTGTTCCTCGGAGACTTCTCCGTCTCCGGCAAGGGACGCGCCGTGATCGATCCGGCGAAGGAAGCCCAGGAATGGGGCGGCATAACCCGCTTCACCTGGAACCGCGGCCATTGGAGCCTGCAGCAGGGGCGTATCCATGCGCATACGGCGACCGATGCGGATGCGTGGACGGGCAATGCCTATCTGCGCGATGTGAGCGTTACCGCCGAGCTCCAGCCGCTCTCCGGCGTATCTCACCTGGTCGTTGCGCGGGCACAAGGGACCAGCCGCTTCTATGCGGCCGGATTCCAGAACGGCGAAGTGGTGATCCTTCTGGAAAACCACGGCACCACGTTCCTTGCCCGCAGTCCGTTCCGTATCGAATACGGCCGGAGCTACGCGGTCGGTCTCACGGTCGAAGGCGGCAAGCTGATGCTAACCGTCGATGGCGAACGGGTGCTGCAGGCCGACGATGCGACGCTTAGCTACGGTATGGGCGGCCTGCGCATGGCGTCGGCCGGTCGCATGTCGATCGGCCGGATCGAGGTCGCCGAGCGCTGACCGCGCGAGGCGGAAAGAAAGGGAGGAAACATGTCCGAGATAGAGCTCAGAAGTGTCGGTAAGAGCTACGGCAGTGTCGCCGTGCTCAATGACATCTCGCTGGAAATGGGCGATGGAGAATTCGTGGTGCTCGTCGGCCCGTCCGGCTGCGGCAAGTCCACGCTGTTGCGGATGATCGCCGGGCTGGAGGATATTTCAGCCGGCGAGATTACCATCGGCGGCAAGGTCGTCAACGACATGCCGGCGAAGGAGCGTGACATCGCCATGGTCTTCCAGTCCTATGCGCTCTATCCGCACATGAAAGTCTCGGAAAACATGAGCTTCGCGCTGAAGCTCGCCGGCGCGCCGAAGGTGGAGATCCAGAAGCGCGTGACCGAGGCGGCCGAGATCCTCGGTCTCGAAAAACTGCTCGACCGCCTGCCGCGCGAACTCTCCGGCGGCCAGCGCCAGCGTGTCGCGATGGGCCGGGCGATCGTGCGCGATCCGCGCGCCTTCCTGTTCGACGAGCCGCTGTCGAACCTCGACGCCAAGCTGCGGGTGAAGATGCGCAGCGAGATCAAGAAACTGCACCAGCGGCTGCGTCGGACGATGGTCTACGTCACCCACGACCAGACCGAGGCCATGACCATGGCCGACAAGATCGTGGTGATGAACGGCGGAAAGATCGAGCAGGCGGGCGCGCCGCTCGATCTCTACAACGATCCTGCCAATCTGTTCGTTGCCGGCTTCATCGGCTCGCCCGAGATCAATCTCATCGAAGCGATCGCCGAGGGCGAGACGGCATTGACAAGCGGCGGCGTGTCCCTGCCTATTGGCAGACGGGTGCAACCGGGAAGGCGGATCGTCTGTGGTATCCGTCCTCAACACATCACGCTCGGAACTACGGGCGTTCCGGGCCGTATCAGCCTGGTCGAGCCGACCGGCGAAGACCAGGAAATCGTCGTCGACGTGGGCGGCGAGGACATCTCAGTGGTGGTCCATGGTGGCAAGCTGCTGTCGGCCAGCCAGCAAGTGATGCTCGGGATAGACGTCGAGAAGGTGCTGCTCTTCGACAAGGAAACCGGGGAGCGCATCCGATGAGCGGGTTTTCCAAGCGACATTTCGACCCCGCCGCCAAGGGGCCGCTTGCCGGCACCCGCGTCCTGGATCTGTCGCGCCTTGTTGCCGGCAACATGCTGTCGCTGCAGCTTGCCGATGCCGGTGCCGACGTCATCAAGATCGAGCCGCCGGCGGGCGATCCACTGCGCGACTGGAAGGACGACGGCCACTCGCTCTATTGGAAAACCTATAGCCGCAACAAACGCTCCGTCGTGTTGAACCTCCGGCAGGAGGCGGCGATGGCAGCACTCTGGGCGCTGATCGAGACAGCCGACATCTTCATCGAGAATTTCCGGCCAGGAACACTGGAGCGCATGGGACTTTCACCGGAAGCGCTGCATTCCCGCAACCCCAACCTGATCATCGTGCGTATCTCGGGCTTCGGCCAGACCGGTCCCTACGCGCAGTTCCCCGGCTTCGGCACGATCGTCGAGGGCATGAGCGGTTTTGCCTATCGAACCGGATTTCCCGACCGCGAACCTGTGTTGCCGCCTTTGGCGCTTGCCGACATGATTGCCGGCGTCTACGGAAGTTCTGCGACCGTGACGGCGCTGTTGGCACGCGATCGCGGCTACGCAAAAGGACAGGTAATCGACCTGTCGCTGCTGGAGCCGATGTTTTCGGTGCTTGGACCGGAAGCCGCGATCTATCAGACGACCGGCAAGATCAAGGAGCGCGTTGGAAGCGCCTCGAACACGGCTGCGCCGCGCAACGTCTACCGCTGCCGCGACGGCAAATACGTCGCACTTTCCGGCTCGACGCCGCAAGTTGCCCGGCGCATCTTTGAAATCATCGGCCGCGCCGACATGAACGAGGACCCGCGCTTCGCAACCAATTCCGAACGCGTCAGGAACCGCGACCTGGTCGACGAGGCCGTCGGCGACTGGTTCGCTAGGCACGACCACGACGAGGCGCTGCAGATCATGCGTGACGCCGGCGCGACGGTCGGGCCGATCTACAACATCGCCGATGCGAGCACCGACCCGCACTTTGCCGAACGAGAGATCATCGTCGACGTGGAGGACGCCGAGTTCGGCAGCCTGCCGATGCACAACATAGTGCCACGGCTTTCGGAGACGCCAGGTGTCTGGCGCAGGCCAGCGCCAGCCCTTGGCGAGCACACAGCCGAGGTCCTGGCGGAAGCGGGGCTGGACGCAGGCGCCATCGAGCGCGTTCTGGAGGGACAGGCGGCATGAGATTGCGCTCCCTTCTCTATGTGCCGGCGTCGTCCGAGCGCTTCATCGCCAAGGCGCATGAGCGCGGCGCGGATGCGATCATCCTCGACCTTGAGGATTCGGTTGCACCGGACCAGAAGCAGGCGGCGCGGGACGGGTTGAAGGAGGCGGTGGTGCGGGTAGGGCGCGGCGGCGCGACCGTCTTCGTCCGCGTCAATTCGGCCCCGGAGATGCGGATGGCCGATGCCGAAGCAGCCTGCCTTGCCGGAGCCTTCGGGCTTTATGTCGCGAAAACTGAGTTGCCCGGAGAGCTGGACGCACTCGCCGCGCATCTCGCGCCGATCGAACGGCAGATCGGTCGGGCGCCGATGGCGTTCGTGCCACTGCTGGAAGATGCCAGCGCCGTTCTCGAAGCCCGCGCGATCGCTCGCGTTCAGCGCGTGATCGGCCTTGCGGCAGGCGGTGAAGACATCGCGACCAGCCTGGGAGCGGAGCCGTTGCCGGAGGTGCTGCGCCTTCCGAAGCTGCTGGTCCACCTCGCAGCCAAGGCCGAGGGCAAGCTCTCCTTTGGTATGCTTCTGACAATTGCCGACTACCAGCGGCTCGACGCCATAGAGTCGGCTGCCCGCGAGGCGAAGGCCCATGGCTTCGATGGTGCGAGCTGTATCCACCCGTCCGTGATTCCCGTGCTCAATGCGTCCTTTTCTCCGAGGGCCGAGTTGATTGCCTGGGCAAAAGCCGTGATCGCCGCAGCGCGGGCCACGGGACAGGGCGCCTTCGAATTGAACGGCGTCATGGTCGACGCGCCGGTGATCGCCCGCGCGCTCAACGTGCTCGAACAGGCAAACGAGTTTCAGTAGACTGGAGGCCGGCCCTTTGTCGCAGTGGCTCCATGCCGGCATGGTGAAAGCAGGTCTTTCCGTCGAGCTGATCGAGACGCGCCATGTGCGTGCAGCCTTCAAGACAATGCCAGTCAAGACCGACAGGAAGGACGCCCGCGGCATTGCGCAGTTGATGCGGCTGGGCTGGTTCCGACCGGTCCACTGCAAATCGCTGGCCGCCCAGGAGGTGCGTGCGCTGCTGACCGCCCGCAAGCTTATTCAGGGCAAGCTTCATGACGTCGAGATGAGCATCCGGGGCATCCTGCGCGGCTTCGGCCTCAAGGTGGGGCCGACGACGCGGCGCACGTACGCGGGGCGCATTCGCGAACTGATTGCAGGCCATTCGACCTTGGAAACGATCGCCACGGCACTCTTGAAGGTGCCCGACGCGCTGGTGCAGGAATTTGCAGGTCTTGAGCGCACGCTGCGCGCCATCGCCCGTCAGGATGACAACGCCCTTCGGTTGATGACGACGCCCGGCGTTGGCGTCCTGGTGGCGCTGACGTTTGTGGCGGCCGTCGATGCGCCGGAGCGCTTCCGCTCCTCCCGCGCTGTGGGGCCGCACTTCGGATTGACACCAAGGAAATATCAATCAGGGGAGACCGATCATAGCGGTCGCATCTCGAAGATCGGCGATGGCAGCGTGCGAACCGCGCTCTATGAGGCGGCCCACGTCATCCTGACGCGTCCGGTCAAAGGCTCCGATCTGAAGGGCTGGGCGTTGGCGGTCGCCAGACGGGCCGGTCCCAAAAAGGTGCGCGTGGCGCTGGCCCGCAAGCTGGCGGTGGTGTTGCATTGCCTGCTCAGGGACAGAACCACCTTCATTCCTCATAAGGGAGCGCCCACTCCGGCGATTTGAGGGAAAAGACGACAACACAGGCTTTCGGACGGGCACAGCCATCCGCCTGCCGGAGCAAGGTCCCTTCGCCGGGACGATGGATGGGTTTGGCCGCTATGCGATCAGCAGCACGCGATGACTGCGCCTCTAAGATTGGCCAGCCGGTCCTTGGCAGACACCATAGAGCAGCGGCAAAGCGCCGACTGCGGACAGAAGCTAGCCCTCGGCGAGGGATTAAGCGCGCAAGGGATTGAAGAACAGCCCGTTACAGAAGATCGCATAATGTATCAAGTGGAACGTCAGATCCGCAGTCGCTCGACTGGATTTTGTCATGCAACCGCATTACATTAATGCTCGGTAAAGGAGATTTGCGATGGCTTCAAACGCACTCGTTCAGACGCGAATTGATCCCGACATTCGTGACCGCGCAACCGCCGTGCTACAGAACATGGGTCTGACGGTTTCAGACGCTGTTCGAATTCTTTTAACCCGGACGGCCAACGAAGGCTCGCTGCCGCTGGAATTGGTTGGCAGCACTGACGCTCACGATGCCTGGTTCCGCGCAAAAGTGTTGCAGGCTCTTGAGGACACGCGACCCGATTTCGAGGATGTCGACGTTGAGGCTAGATTCCGCGAGCGTCGGGCGGCGGCTGCGCGTAAAGCAGGAGACCGATGAGGCTTGTCTGGGCGCACCATGCGCTTGACGATCGTGATGCCATCTTCAGTTACATTGAAAGTGAGAACCCGAAGGCGGCGGTCCACGTCGACGAGGAAATTGCGCGACCCGTTCGGCGCCTCCTCGATTTTCCCGAAAGTGGCCGACCTGGTCGAATTGAGGGAACACGCGAGTTGGTAATTCCGCGCACACCTTACATCGCAGCCTATATGCTGATGGCGGATCGGATCCGCATTCTTCGGATTTTGCATGGCGCCCAGATTTGGCCCTTCGAATTCGGCGACGAGTAACGCTGCAGAATGCATGTTTTGGCGGTCTGCGGTTCGACTCCCTTCAAGGCTTACCATTGCTAAGCCGGCGCTGCTTGATTTCAAGGACGCGACCGAGGAGATGATCGGACCGGTCTGGGTGCTTCGTTTTGCCGAGGATACGCCCGTCATCGGCGATAGAACGCTCGAGCATCGTTCTCGGCTGCCTTTGTGATCGCGGCATCGATAGCGTCGCTATCGGCCTTGGCGTAATGCCGCATTGGTGAACAAGCCAATCGCAACCTGTGGGGAACGGTCGCCGTTGATGGATACCTTGCAGAACACTGAGGAAGGAAGAAAGAGTAATACGACGAACGAGCGCCACGAAATCGATTGTCATACGTTAAAACGGCGCTGCGACGTGCCGCTCAGGGCCGGCGGGTACATCCGCTGGCGCAGGCAAAGTGAAAACAAGCATGTCAGTGTTGTGGCATGGAGCGTTAAGTCGCGCAAAAGCGAAATGGATCTCTAGGCAAGGACCTCGCACATCGGCGAAGGGCGGGTTTCGCCGTGAGCCGGGAACTGGGCGGCTGGCTGTGCGCTGCCGCCACGGCCATGTCCCGTTCGCGAATTAGCGGTGCTCCCTTGACCTGAGAGGTGGAGGCGGCCTCCGTCCCGGCATCGCAGTGTGCCCAAGCGTCGATGTCGACGCGTCGAGTTGGGCGAATGCAAGTCTTTGTGCAATTGGACCCACGACGCAATCCAGCAAAACCACCCGATGCCGTCGTCTATGCTCAAGGACCGCATGATATTAATTAGGAGTCTCCTAAGCCGGGAAAAAGCAAACTGTTGTTTTCTGACACCGCGATCGACCTAAAACTAAGAGGCGCGAGATTACGAAAGGCTACAAAGCGACCTGCTCCCGGACTTGCCTAGCCGACCACGCTGCGCCGTCGTCGATGCCAGGATGGCGGCATGGCGCGATCGTCCGCACCGCTTCGCCATGCCACCAAGGCCTCAAGGATAGGAGAAACAGCATGATGAAGTTGTATAACCCGGTTGGCGAGGAGTCCGGGCTAGCCGACTGGGGGAAGCCGGAGGACATTGGCGCGGTGACGGTCGAGGGCGACGTTCGTGTCGCGGGCCGTTTCGATCTGGGGTCGCCGCAGAGCGAGGTTTTCGGTGGTGTGTTTGTCGCAACACGCGGGCAGTATCGCCTCGTCTATGCGTTCCACGAACATGCGACACTGCTGTCGGGACGGCTGGAGCTGACCGACGAGATAACAGGTCAGACGATCTCCTGTGACCCCGGTGACAGCTGGATCATCGCCAAGGGCACGCCTGTCCTGTGGACGATCGTGAGCGACCGGATCAGCAAAAGCTACGTCGCCGCGACGCGCGACATTTAATTGGAAAGCCTGGAAATCGTGGAACCCTGCAGAACCGAGCGCGACTTTCTCGGCGAGATCGTGCTGCCCGCCACCAGCCTTTACGGTATCCAGACGGCGCGCGCCGTTGCCAATTTTTCGATCACGGATGTGCCGCTCAGCCACTTCCCGGAACTCGTGGTGGCTCTCGCGCAGGTGAAGAAGGCCTGCGCCCTTGCCAATGCGGAATGTCATACCCTCGATGCGGATGTCTCCGCGGCCATTGTCGCCGCCTGCGACGAGATCATCGCTGGACGGCACCATCAGTCTTTCGTCGTTGACATGATCCAGGGCGGAGCAGGGACGTCGACGAACATGAACGCCAACGAGGTGATCGCCAACGTCGCCCTAAAGAACATTGGCTATGCGCCGGGCGACTACCAGCACCTGCATCCGAACGACCACGTCAATCGCTCGCAGTCGACCAACGATGTCTATCCGACGGCGATGCGCCTTGCCGTCCTCAGCCAATGTGGCGCGCTCACGCGGGCTCAGGAACGTCTGCGTAGAGCCTTTTTGGATAAGGCGCGCGAGTTTGCCACCATCGCCAAAGTCGGGCGTACCCAACTGCAGGACGCAGTGCCGATGACGCTCGGCATGGAATTTGCCGCGTTCGCGGTGACCGTGGAAGAGGATATTGAGCGAATTTACCAGCTCAGTGAGCTGTTGAGAGAGTTGAACCTGGGCGGCACGGCGATCGGAACGGGCATCAACACGCCGGCGGGCTACGGGCCGATCGCCGTCGCTCATCTTTCGCAGATCAGTGGCGAGCGGCTGGTGCGTGCCAAGGATTTGATCGAGGCCACCTCGGACCTCGGCGCTTTCGTGACGTTCTCGGGCGTGCTGAAGCGCATGGCGGTGAAGCTCTCGAAGATTGCCAATGACCTGCGGCTGCTGAGCAGCGGACCGCGTGCCGGATTCGGGGAAATCAAGCTGCCGGCCGTGCAGCCCGGATCTTCGATCATGCCTGGAAAGGTCAATCCGGTTATTCCTGAGGTCGTCAATCAGGTCGCCTATCAGGTGATCGGCAATGATCTGACGGTGACGTTCGCTGCCGAAGCAGGGCAGCTCCAACTCAACGCCATGGAACCTGTGATGCTGTTCAACGTGCTGCAGTCGATCCGCATCCTGACCAGAGCGATCACCGTGCTGTCGGAGCGTTGCGTCGAAGGGATAGAGGCGGATGTCGATCGCTGCGACGAGCTGGTGAGCAACAGTCTGATGCTGGCCACCGCCCTGGTGCCGCGTATCGGCTACGAGAGTGCCGCGAGGGTCGCGGCGATAGCCGGGAAAAGTGGCCGCACGATAGCGCAGACGGTCTCCGATCTTGGACTGATGACCCAGGAAGATTTCGACGAGTTGAAGCGGAGCTGCCTCGATGTCTTCGGGGCCGCCACACGCCAATGATAGTCGCTCAACCGCCCGCTCCTTAAATCGTAGCCGATTTAAGGACAAGAACATGCAGCAATTGAGGGTGCTACAGCGACTTTCGCGTCTGACAAGACGCTCGGCGCTGTAGAGCATTTCCAGCAAAAGTCCGGAGCGACTTTCGATCCGGAATAGGTGAAAACAAGAAGATGGAGCGGGCCTGCGGTTCGACTTGAGGGCCGCCGGTCTGTGAGAGCTGAGCAACATCAAGGAGTTGCATAGATTGAAAATACTTGTGACGGTGAAGCGGGTGGTTGACTACAACGTCAAGATCCGCGTGAAGGCAGACGGTTCGGGCGTCGAGCTTGCGAACGTGAAGATGTCGATGAACCCGTTCGACGAA
>NZ_MBSO01000037.1 GCF_001695835.1 Ensifer sp. LC11
CGAGACCGGCGTGAGCGCAGGCCGCCACTTTTGCCACCCGGAAACCCGCCCCAACGTCAGCACCAAATCCACAAAACAAAACCCGCCGAAAAATCGACGGGTTTGTCAGCGGTCTGGGCCGCCCCAAAAGGGCGGCCGTTGCTTTCTGCTTTTTCGCCTTGTCAGGCGGCTTCCTTGTCCGCCGACGCTCCGCGCCTGAAGTTCAGGCGATCCGAACCGGCGAGCACCTTGACGGTCGATCCATCCGGAAACTCGCCCTGCAGGATCTTCTCGGCGAGCGGATCCTGCACGTACTTCTGGATCGCCCGCTTCAGCGGACGGGCGCCGTAGGCCGGGTCGTAACCCTTCTCGGCCAGGAACGCGCGGGCGTCGTCCTCGAGTTCCAGCGTGATCTTGCGCTCGGAAAGCAGCTTGCGCAGCCGTGCCAGCTGGATGTCGACGATCGCGCCCATTTCCGAGCGGCGCAGCCGATGGAACAGGATGATTTCGTCGACCCGGTTCAGGAATTCCGGCCGGAACGCGGTCTTCACCACCTCCATCACCTGGTCGCGAACGACATCGCTGTCTTCGTTTTCGCCAAGCCCGACCAGATACTCTGCGCCGAGGTTCGACGTCATGATGATCATCGTGTTGCGGAAGTCGACGGTACGGCCCTGACCGTCGGTCAGGCGGCCGTCATCGAGCACCTGCAAGAGCACGTTGAAGACATCCGGATGCGCCTTCTCGATCTCGTCGAACAGCACGACCTGGTAGGGCCGACGCCGGACGGATTCGGTCAGCGCCCCACCTTCTTCGTAACCCACATAACCGGGAGGCGCCCCGATCAGCCGGGCGACCGAGTGCTTCTCCATGTATTCCGACATGTCGACGCGCATCAGCGCGGTCTCGTCGTCGAAGAGGAAGCGGGCAAGCGCCTTGGTGAGCTCCGTCTTGCCGACGCCGGTCGGTCCGAGGAAAATGAACGAGCCGATCGGCCGGTTCGGATCCTGAAGCCCGGCACGCGCGCGCCGCACCGCCCGGGAGACCGCCTGCACGGCGTCGCCCTGACCGACGACCCACTTCGCCAGCTCGTCTTCCATCCGAAGCAGCTTGTCGCGTTCGCCTTCCAGCATCTTGTCGACAGGAATGCCGGTCCACCGGGAGACCACATGCGCGATGTTGTCGGGGGTCACGACCTCCTGCACCATCGGATTGGCATTGGCGTTTTCCTGACTTTCGGCATCCGAGAGCTCCTTTTCGAGCGTCGGAATGACACCGTAGGTCAGTTCGCCGGCGCGCTGGAACTCGCCCTTGCGCTGGACGATCGCCAGTTCGTTGCGGGCTTCGTCAAGTTGCTTCTTCAGATCAGCGGCGCGGCCAAGCTTCTGCTTTTCCGCCTGCCAGCGGGCCGTCAGGGCCGATGCCTGCTCTTCAAGTGAGGCAAGGTCGAACTCGAGCTTCTCCAGCCGATCCTTCGACGACACATCGGTTTCCTTCTTCAGGGCCTCGCGCTCGATCTTCAGCTGGATGATGCGCCGGTCGAGCTCATCGAGCTCTTCAGGCTTGGAGTCGACCTGCATACGCAGGCGCGACGCAGCCTCGTCCATCAGGTCGATCGCCTTGTCCGGCAGGAACCGGTCGGTGATGTAGCGGTTCGACAGCGTTGCAGCTGCAACCAGAGCTGAATCGGAGATCCGCACCTTGTGGTGCTGCTCGTATTTCTCTTTCAGGCCGCGCAAGATCGAGATGGTGTCCTCGACCGTCGGTTCTTCGACCATGACGGGCTGGAACCGCCGGGCAAGGGCTGCATCCTTCTCGACATGCTTGCGGTATTCGTCGAGCGTCGTGGCACCGACGCAATGCAACTCGCCGCGCGCAAGCGCAGGCTTCAAGAGGTTGGACGCGTCCATCGCCCCTTCCGCCTTTCCGGCACCGACCAGCGTGTGCATCTCGTCGATGAACAGGATGATCTCGCCGTTTTCGGCCTGGACCTCATTGAGCACGGCCTTCAGCCGCTCCTCGAACTCGCCGCGAAACTTCGCGCCGGCAATCAGCGCGCCCATGTCGAGCGCCATCAGCCGCTTGTCCTTGAGGCTTTCGGGCACGTCGCCATTGACGATGCGCAGCGCCAACCCCTCGGCAATGGCGGTCTTGCCGACGCCGGGCTCGCCGATCAGCACGGGGTTGTTCTTGGTGCGGCGCGACAGCACCTGGATGGTGCGGCGAATCTCGTCGTCGCGACCAATCACCGGGTCGAGCTTGCCCTCGCGGGCATCGGCCGTCAGGTCGCGCGCATACTTCTTGAGGCTGTCGAAGCCCTGTTCGGCGTTGGCACTGTCGGCGGTGCGGCCCTTGCGGATGTCGTTGATCACCTGGTTGAGCTTGGTCGGGGTGATGCCAGCCTTGGCGAGAACACCCGAGGTCGCGGCCGAGCTTTCGATCGCAAGCGCGAGCAGCAGCCGTTCGACAGTGACGAAACTGTCACCGGCTTTCTTGGCGGCCTCTTCGGCGCTCGAAAAGACGCGGGCAAGCGGCTGCGACAGGTAAACGGACCCGTTGCCGCCGGAAACCTTGGGGAGCTTGGCGAGTGCCGCATCATTGCCGGCGCGCGCCTCGCGGGCGTCGCCTCCGGCGCGCTCGATCAGGGAAGCGGCCATGCCCTGGTCGTCGTCGAGCAGGACTTTCAGCACATGCTCGGGCGCGAACTGCTGGTGACCTTGCGCCAGCGCATAGGTTTGCGCCGATTGCAGAAAACCGCGCACGCGCTCGGAATATTTTTCGATGTTCATGCTTTACCTCCATAGCCCGGCAGGCCCATCTCGCGGCACCCGTCGGTGTTTCAGGATCAGGCTCCCGCATTCGGCAAGCCTGTCAGTGTGGAGCGGTCCCCGCGCTTTCGCCGGATCAACGCGTCCGAAGCGAATATGGGGCACCGATTCCGGAAATTAAAGGCCCATCCGAAGCCTGCGAATGGAAATCTGCAACCGGGAAATGCGGCCGCGCTTCGGTGGAATTGCGCGGCCGCCGATCGACAGCAAGGGGCGTTGCGTTGTCAGTTCGCCACCGGCCTTTCAGCCGGTTCCGCCCACAAATTCAGGCCGCTTCGGCCGCCTCCGGCCACACGGCGAACGAGGCGCCGAACTCCTCCATGCGCCGCACGTAGTAAGCCGGGTCAATCAGGACCTCGGGCAGGTAGAGGCCGGGGGTCGGCGCTTCGCCGCCCGCAAGACCGAGCATGCGTTCGACTGCCAGCGCAACACCAAGGGCGGTCAGGGGCGCCTGGCCCTCGGGGTGCACGATCTCATGGCGACGCTCGAGAGGCTGGCCATCCTGTCCGCGTCCGACGAGATCGATGACGATCTCGGTCGAAAACGCTTCGCCGCGGCGTCTGCTGGCAGATTCGCTATAGGCCAGATCCAGGCGAATGTTGCCGGCGTTGGTGCGGGCGGCAAGCGCCATGACGTCGAAGGGTGAATAGGCAACAGCGTCGAGTTCGACACCATCGACACTTCGATAACGCGCCTTGGAATCCTCGCCACCAGCCCAGTGCAGCTTGCCGTCCTTGACGGTCAAGGCCGCGGGTGCCAGGCCGGTGATGCGATTGTAATCGGCGAGTGCCGCTGGCCCACCCATATCCTGTTCGTCAAGCAATGCACCGATGCGGATCGTGTCGATCGCCTCGTAAACCTTGGTGAATTCGAGGATGGGAAAGATGGCCGCACCGGCAAGCCAGTGGCTGGCAAGCAGAATCGGCGCCTTGTCCGGTGCGTGGATGTACTGCGCCATCTCCGGCCCAACCTCGAAGGTGCCGCTGGAGAGGCTGATATAGGGTATGCCATGACGCTGGGCATAACGCATCGAACTCAGCTTCTCGTCCTTCAAGAAGATGACGACGGCGCCGAAACGCGCCTCATCGCCGAGACCAAGATCGGCCCGCCCCAGATCGACGCTGACGCCGATTGCACTGCCGACCTCGCGCGCGACCGCTTCGGCCTTGCCGAGATCACGGCCGCCGATGGCGATCGGCAGAGTGGGATGCAGCCGGCGGATGATCTTCGCTGCCTGTGTGCCGACGACACCGGAACCGCCGATGATCAAAACAGGCTGAAACTTGCTCGACATCTTCTTATCTCCTAGACGAAAGGTGTCCGGCCGATTGCCGAACTTACCAATAGTAAGTTACTATCAGTAGATAAGTTGCCGACCATCGTTTTCAAGAGGCCGCGCCGACGCGAAAAGAGGAATGCGACCGATGGCACCGACGAAAAGCCGAAAGCTCACCAAGCCGGAACGACGTGCTCAACTGATCGGAACCGCCAAGGAGATCTTGCGCGAAAGCGGCGCCGACGCGCTCACACTTGGACACCTCGCCGAGCGGGCCGGTGTCAGCAAGCCGATCGCCTATGAGCATTTCGGCACACGGGAAGGCTTGCTGATCGCATTGTCCCAGGAGATCGAGGACCGACACGCAGCGAAACTGAAGGCAGCACTCGCTGGGGCAGCAAAAAAACTCGACACGGTCGCAAGCATCATCAGTTCCGTCTACATCGACTGCGCCGTCGAAAGCGGTGAGGAATGGCAGGCGATTTCCGGCGCTCTTCGCGGCAATGCCGACATGATTGCCACGCAGCAGCGGCAGGCCGACGATTATGTTGACATGGTCCAAGGGGCACTTGGCTCCTTTTCGAAGGTCTCCGATGACGATTTGCGTCTGCGCTGTGCCGGCATTGCCGGAGCCGCCGAGGCGATCGGCCGCGAACTGATCCGCGGCAGGACCAACGAAACCGCCGCCGCTGCCAATCTTGCGGCGTTGATAGTCGACAGCGTCCACGATTGAGGGTCGAAAACCCGACAAAGAAAAACCCGGCCGCGAAGGGCCGGGTCTTGATGCCTGTCTGAGACGGGCGATATAGCGAGTTTGTTTACTCCGAGGCGGCGAGAGCCGGCGCTTCCGGAGCAGCGTCATCCGAAGGCTGAGCATCGTCGGCCGCACCTTCCTGTGCGCTGCGGCGCGGACGGCGCGGACGGGGGGCGTTGCGGCGGCGCGACGCGGCACGGCCAGAGGCGGCCGGTGCTTCCTCTTCCATTGCCACTTCCGCCGGCGTGCCCTCGATCACCGGCTGCGGGCCCGTACCGTCGATAACGACCGGCTGCGGCTCGGCAGCTGGTGCCGGCGCTGCGACCATGGGAACCGGCATATCGTCGGCATAGCCCTGATCCAGATCATCCTGGTCCTGCTCGTTCGCGTCATGACCGCGGAAGTCCTGACGGTCGTCGCGCTGGAACCGATCCTGCATCTGCGCCTGCGCAGCGGCGATGATGCGGTTGTAGTGTTCGGCATGCTGCAGGTAGTTTTCTGCCATAACCCGGTCGCCGGAGCTCTGGGCATCGCGCGCAAGCGCTGCGTATTTCTCGGCGATGTGCTGGGCAGTGCCGCGAATCTTCACGTCCGGGCCGGAGCTGTCATAGGTCCGCGTCAGCGGATTCGAGCCCTTGCGGTTATGGTTGCTTCCGTTGTTATTGTTGTTGTTATTATTGTTGTTATTCCGCCCGCGGCCGCGCTTGTTTTGCTGTCCTGGCCTCATAGTACATTCACCCGAATTCTCTTGATAATGATGATCATGTGGTTTCGTCTTCCGGCCGGATCCGTTCGCGCCCGGCAGAACGCTCGCTGTTGTGCTCGCACAACAGCGGCTTCGGCGCCGACTGACGTCAAATTAACAGGTACCCGCACAAGGCACTTGTTGAACCCTAGCAACTCTTTCTTGAGAGCAATCCCCGTGGCCAGGTCATACCGGAACGAATCTTAGGTCCATGACCTTCTGCCCAGTGCGCGGGCAAACTAGCCCGCTTCCTCTGGGATTCCAAGCCCTTTCTTTGCCTCTGCAAGAAAGAAGATGCGCCAGTGCAGCATTTTTTCAACGGTTTGTGTCGCGTTCGAAGATCAGGACCCGATCGTTGCCGCCGAGATCCTTCGCTTCTTCACGCAGACGGAAATTCTCGGCGCCAAATAACGCCGTCACCGCCTCTTTCTGGTCGAAACCGATTTCCAAGCCTATCACGCCGTTTGTCTCAAGATGATGACCAGCCTGAGAAGCGATGGCGCGATAGGCATCTAGCCCATCATCTCCGCCATCGAGCGCGGCGGCCGGATCGTGAAGTCTCACCTCCGGCTCAAGCTCATCAACGACACTGGACCGGATATACGGCGGATTTGAGACGATGATGTCGTAGCGCCCATCCACTGCCTCATACCAGTTGCTCAGAAGTGGTCGGAAGCGATCCGCCAGACCGAGAGCGACCGCGTTTGCTGTCGCGGTCGACAGCGCGTCCTTGGATATATCGGTAGCCGTGCCCCGGGCTTCAAGGATCTGCGAAAGCAGCGCCAGACAAATCGCCCCGGTGCCGGTCCCAAGGTCGATGATCTCGCAGCTTCCCTTTCGGGTCACCACCTCGCGCAAATAGGGGAGCATGCGATCGACGAGTGTCTCGGTGTCCGGCCGCGGCTCCAGCGTTTCCTTCGAAAGCTTGAGGGGCAGACCAAAGAACTCGCGTTCACCGAGAATACGATACACTGGCTCGCGTGCCAGCCGACGCGCGACCGCTGCGCGAATCCTTGAAGCGTCCTCATCCGAAACCGGGTCCCTGCCGCGGGACACGACCGCACTCAGCGACATGTCGAGCAGGCCCGAGATCAGATGCCGGACGTCGAGGGCCGCATGCTCGATGCCGCCCGCCTGCAGGCGGTCGCGACTTTCGGCAACGAGGCTCGCTAGCGTCTCGGCCATGGCTTAGCCCCGCTGTTCGCCGAGTTGTGCCAACTGGCTCGCCTGGTAATCGGCAAGCAGCGCATCGACGACCTCGTCGATCTCACCCATCATCATCCGGTCGAGTTTGTAGAGCGTCAGGTTGATGCGATGGTCGGTGAGGCGTCCCTGCGGAAAATTATAGGTGCGGATGCGCTCGGAGCGGTCACCGGACCCCACCTGGCTCTTGCGGTCGGCCGAGCGTTCGCTGTCGGCGCGCTGGCGCTCCATGTCGTAGAGGCGCGAACGCAGGACCTGCATCGCCTTCGCGCGGTTCTGGTGCTGCGACTTTTCCGAACTGGTGACGACAAGCCCGGTCGGTAGGTGGGTGATGCGCACGGCAGAATCGGTCGTGTTGACGTGCTGACCGCCGGCGCCCGACGAGCGCATCGTGTCGATGCGGATATCCTCGGGCCGGATCTCGATGTCGATGTCTTCGGCCTCGGGCAACACTGCAACAGTTGCCGCCGAGGTGTGAATGCGGCCGCTTGCTTCGGTTTCCGGCACGCGCTGGACGCGATGGACACCGGATTCGAATTTCAGGCGCGAAAACACGCCGCGCCCCGAAACCGTCGCGATAATTTCCTTGAAGCCGCCGGCCTCGCCATCGCTTGCCGAAAGCACCTCGACGCGCCAGCCCTTTCCGGCTGCATAGCGCTCGTACATGCGAAAGAGGTCACCGGCAAAGAGCGCGGCTTCCGATCCGCCGGTGCCGGCGCGAATTTCGAGGATCGCACTTTTTTCGTCGGCAGCATCCTTCGGCAGGAGCAGGATCTGGATCTCCTGCTCGAGCACTTCGATTGCCGCCTCGACCTCGGGCTTCTCCATCTCGGCGAGATCGCGCATCTCCCGGTCGGTCGATTTGTCCGAGAGCATGGCGGTGATATCGGCAAGCTCAGTCGTCGCCTTCTCATAGGCGCGGATCTTCGTCACGACCGGCTGCAGCTCGGAATATTCCGAGGCGAGTTTGACATAGACGTCCGCGGCCGGGCCGGCGGACATACGAGCCTCGATCTCGCCGAACCGCCGTTCCAGTTCGCGCATCTTTTCAACGGGAAGCTTTGCCAAGTGTCACTCCAAATGCGCTTCTCCCCGCCCGGATCGCAGTCCGCGCGAGGCTCACGACGCTTCAAATCAGTCTAAACCGGGATGCCGTTTTCCGCAGCGAAATCGACCAGCATCTGGCGGATGGGCGTCTGGTCGCGGGTATCGTCCAGCGCCGTGTTGAGCACGGCACCAAGCTTGCCGGCGTCGAGCCCCAGAAGCATTGCCTTGATCGGTCCGACGGCCGTTGGCGACATCGAGACCGAACGGAAGCCAAGGCCGAGCAGTGCCATGGCCGAAAGCGGCTTGCTCGCCATCTCGCCGCAGAGCGTCACCGGTGTGTCGTGCCTCTCGCCGGCGCGCACGATGTCGCGCAGGATCCTGAGGAATGGCCGCCCGAGCACGTCGAAGCGATCGGAGACGCGGGCATTGCCGCGGTCGACCGCCATCGCGAACTGGAACAGGTCGTTGGAACCGACGGAGACGAAATCCACCTCGGTCATCAGTTCGTCGAGCTGCCAGAGCAGCGCCGGCACTTCCAGCATCGCGCCAAATTGAAGCTTGCGCGGCAATTGTTCGCCAAGCTTCGACTGCCGCTCGATTTCCTTCTGCAGCAGATCACGCGCTATTCTGAGCTCGGAGACCTCCGTGACCATCGGCAGCATCAGCTTCAGCTCGGCACCCGCCGCCGCGCGCAGCATCGCGCGCAGCTGCGTGCGCAAGAGCCCGGGCCGGTCGAGCGAAAGCCGGATCGCCCGCCAGCCAAGCGCCGGATTTTCCTCTTCCGCCGCGCGGAAATAGGGAACGACCTTGTCGCCGCCGATATCGAGCGTGCGGAACGTCACGGGCTTGCCGCCCGTCTGCTTCAGCACGTTGCGGTAGAAGGCTTCCTGCTCCTCCGCCTTCGGCATGGTCGAGGCGATCATGAACTGGAGCTCGGTACGGAAGAGGCCGATGCCTTCCGCGCCCGCTTCGTTCAAATGCGGCAGATCGACAAGCAGACCGGCATTCATCTGCAGCGTGATGCGCTTGCCGTCCCTCGTCAGTGGCTCGACGTCCTTCAGCGCGCGGAACTGCGCCTGGCGCCGCGCCCGGAATCGGACCTTTTCCTCATACGCCCGTTGCAGGTCGCCGAGCGGACGCAGGTGCACCTTGGCATCATCACCATCGATGATGATCGCGTCACGATTTTCGGCAAGCGCCACCGCGCCGGTCGCCTGACCTATGACCGGAATACCCATGGCGCGGGCGACGATCACCACGTGGCTGGTGACGGCGCCCTCTTCGAGCACGAGGCCGCGCACATTCTCGCGCGGATAGTCGAGCAATTCGGCAGCGCCCATGGCGCGTGCAACGATCACCGCGTCGGTCGGGAAGTCGCTGGCCGACAGCTTGGCGCCGTAGCCGGAAAGCTGACGCAGCAGGCGATTGGCGAGATCGTCGAAATCGTGCATGCGCTCGCGCAAATACGGATCCGTCAGGCGGATCATCCGTGCCTTGGTCTCGCTCTGCACGCGCTCGACCGCCGCTTCCGCCGTCAGGCCGTTGCGGATCGCCTCTTCGAGCTTGCGCACCCAGCCGCGGTCATGCGCGAACATGCGGTAGGTCTCGAGCACCGCCCGGTGCTCGCCCTCCATCGACACTTCGCGGCGCGACAGCATGTCATCGATCGAGATGCGCAGCGACCCGAGCGCCTCGGCGAGGCGCTGCAGTTCCTGGTCGGTGTCTTCGTTCAGGAGGTTGGTGACGACGATCCTTGGCTCGTGCAGCACGACATAACCAAGGCCAATGCCTTCGCCATAGCTGTTGCCGTCGATCGAGACGGGACGCGACAGGTCGAGTTCGAGGCCCGGCTTGGTGATCTTCTTCAGCTCGCCGGTCGCCACCATCTCGGCGAGAACCATGGCAGTCGTCTCGAGCGCCTCGACCTCGTCTTCGCGATAGTTGCGCATCGCCTTGTTCTGGACGACGAGAACGCCGAGCGCGCGGCCAGTGCGCAGGATCGGCACGCCTAGGAAGGAATGGTAGATCTCTTCGCCGGTTTCCGGCAGGTAGGTAAAGGCTGGATGCGACTGGGCATCAGAGAGATTGAGAGGTCGTGCCGAAGCGGCAATCGTGCCGACGAGGCCCTGCCCCATCTTCAATTGCGCCAGGTGGACGGCGGCCTTGTTCAGACCTTCCGTCGCGTAGAGTTCGAGTACGCCGTCGGAGCGCAGCACATAGACCGAACACACTTCCGCGACCATATTCTGCGCGATCTGGCGCACAATACGGTCAAGGCGCTCCTGCGGCTCCAGCGGTTCCGCCATCAACTCGCGCAACCGCTTGAGGAGAACGCGCGGACCTGCGGAAAGGTCTCTCATCGCGTAGGGTCTCCCGAAATAGAGTACACGACGGCAACGGGAGGCGCAGCGAAACCGCTGCGAATCCCAAATCAGTCGCCTGTCGATTAACTCTTATCGAGACCGTAAGCGGAATGCAAAGTGCGAACCGCCAATTCCGCGTAGGGACCGTCGATCAGGATCGAAATCTTGATCTCGGACGTGGTGATCGCCTTGATGTTGATGCCCTTGTCGGCAAGCGCGCGGAATGCGGAGGCCGCAACGCCGGCATGGCTGCGCATGCCGATGCCGATCACCGACACCTTGACGAGGCCGGCTTCGGACTGAACGACGTCGTAGCCGATCTTTTCCTTGTTGTCGCCGAGCACTTTCAGCGCCTTGTCGACATCACCAGACGGAACCGTGAAGGTCATGTCGGTCTTCGAGCCATCCTCGGAGATGTTCTGGACGATCATGTCGACGTTGATATGGGCTTCAGCCAGAGGGCCGAAGATCGCAGCGGAGACACCCGGCCGGTCAGCGAGACGGCGCAGCGAAATCTGGGCTTCATCCTTGGCATAGGCAATGCCGGTTACGACTTCCTGTTCCACGATCTCATCCTCATCACAAATCAGCGTACCGGGCGGATTGAGAAGGTCACCCATGCCCGGCGCATCGGGATCTTCGAAAGACGAACGCACGAAGGTGCGAACCTTGTGCACCATGGCAAGCTCCACCGAGCGCACCTGCAGCACCTTGGCGCCGAGCGATGCCATTTCCAGCATTTCCTCGAACGCGATCTTCTTCAGCCGCCGCGCCTTCGGCTCGATGCGCGGGTCGGTCGTATAGACGCCATCGACGTCGGTATAGATGTCGCAACGGTCAGCCTTGACCCCCGCGGCAATCGCGACGGCCGAGGTGTCGGAGCCGCCGCGGCCAAGCGTGGCGACGCGGTTGTCGGGCCCAAGCCCCTGGAAGCCGGCGATAACGGCAACCTGGCCCTCGCCCATGCGGCGGATGAGTTCGGCACCGTCGATATCGAGAATGCGGGCGGCGCCATGGGCGTTGTCGGTGCGGATCGGGATCTGCCAGCCCTGCCAGGAGCGGGCGTTGATGCCCATCGACTGCAGCGCGATCGCCAGCAGCCCGGAGGTGACCTGCTCGCCGGAAGCGACGATCGCGTCGTACTCGCGCGCGTCGTAGAACGGCGAGTTGGCTCCGGTCGCCTTCGGCATGTTCTGCACCCAGCCGACCAGTTCGTTGGTCTTGCCGGACATGGCGGAAACGACGACGGCAACCTCGTGGCCGGCATCGACCTCGCGTTTCACATGGCGGGCGACATTGTGGATGCGGTCCAAATCAGCGACGGAGGTTCCGCCGAATTTCATCACGATGCGTGCCATGTGCCTCTACCGGTACCCAATTTTGCGCGCGCTGGCGCGCGTGACAGGAAAGCCCCCGCCGGCGCCCGACGGTCAAAAAGCTTGGGAGACTTCTCGCACATCGGCAGTCACCGCTTCGGGGAGCGGAAAGTCGCGGCGTCTCTTAGCGGATCAGGGGGCCGCACGCAATGGCACGCGGACACAGATTCGGACCGCGCCATCAGCCCGAACGGGTGCGTTCCGCAATAATATTGCCAAAGACGTGGCGCGATGGAAATATTCGCATCGAAAGATGCCGCCATGTCTCGTTGAAAATTACTGCCGTCGATGCTAAACACGCGATGCAACTTGAATTCGAGAAAGGGGGGCTGCACGTGATGACATTTTTCCGGCACCACCGCCAGCGTGGCCCCGTCCAAGCCCTGCAGATGCGTTTGCAGGGCTGACCAGCACAATCTTCGCAACACGCGAAACCTACTTCCTGGTCTGCCCAGAGTGATGCAGTGCGGAACCGCCCCGGTTCGAACGTCTGCATCGTCTTCCAATACCGAGCCGACGCGGCCCGCGCACAGCATGTTTGCTGTTCCGGGTCCAAGCATCCGAAAACCCCGGCATCAGGTTTGCCGCCCACGGATGTCCAGTCGCCGCTCGTACAGTCCAGAGAACGACCATGGCCTTGATCAATATCCGCAACCTCGGCGTCAGCCTGAGCGCACCGCTTTTCTCCAACCTCAATATCTCCGTCGCCGCCGGTGACAGGATCGGCATCGTCGCCGCAAACGGGCGCGGCAAGTCGACCCTGCTCAAATCGATCGCGGGCAGCTTCGATCCGACGGTCGGGGAGATCACCCGTTCGCGCGGCCTGACAGTCGGTCATGTCGAGCAGAACGTTCCGACATCGCTGCTGCCCCTCTCCTTCCAGGACGCCGTCCTTTCGGCACTTCCGGCGGATCAGGCGGAAAATGAAAGCTGGCGGGTCGACATCGTGCTCGATTCGCTCGACGTTCCGGAAGCCCTGCGCCCGCGCCCGGTTTGCGAATTGAGCGGCGGCTGGCAACGGCTCATGCTTCTCGCCCGCATCTGGGTCAGCGATCCGGATGCGCTGCTGCTCGACGAGCCGACCAACCACCTCGACCTTGCCAAGATCGCCCGGCTCGAAGCCTGGCTGAATGCCCTGCCGCGCGACGTGCCGGTGCTCCTTGCCAGCCACGACCGCGCCTTCCTGGACGCCACCACCAACCGCACGCTGTTTCTCAGGCCCGAGCAATCGCCGATCTTCGCACTGCCCTATTCGCGGGCGCGCGAAGCCCTCGATGAAGTCGACGCTTCCGAGGAGCGGCGCTACCAGCGCGACATGAAGGTGGCGCAGCAGCTTCGCCGCCAGGCCGCCAAGCTCAACAACATCGGTATCAATTCCGGCAGCGATCTGCTGACCGTGAAGACGAAACAGTTGAGGCAGCGGGCGGAGCGGCTGGAGGATGCGGCGAAACCCGCCCATCAGGAACGCTCTGCCGGCGCGATCCGGCTCGCCAACCGCGGCACCCATGCCAAGATCCTGGTGACGCTTGACGACGTGACAGTGGCGACCCCCGATGGCACCGCGCTCTTCCGCACCGGCAAGCGCTGGATCTGCCAGGGGGACCGCATCGTACTGCTCGGCGAAAACGGCGCGGGCAAGACCCGGCTCGTCAACCTGATCCGCACGGCGATCGAGGAGCCCGGCCGCGCGCCCGAAGCACTAAAGGCAACGCCCTCGCTGGTGCTCGGCTACAGTGATCAGGCGCTTGCGGGACTGTCGGACGAGGAGACCCCGCGTGCCGCGCTCTCCCGTCGCTTCTCGCTGGGCGACCAGCGGGCTCGCTCACTGCTCGTCGGCGCCGGTGTCGGCATCGACATGCAGGAAAAAGTGATCGGCAGGCTCTCCGGCGGCCAGAAGGCGCGCCTCGCCATGCTGGTGCTCAGGCTGAAGGAACCCAACTTCTACCTGCTGGACGAGCCGACCAACCACCTCGACATCGAGGGCCAGGAGGCGCTCGAGGCAGAGTTGCTGAAGCATGAGACAAGCTGCCTTCTGGTGTCCCACGATCGCAGCTTCGTGCGCAATGTCGGCAATCGCTTCTGGCTGATCGAAAGGCGTCGTCTTGTCGAAGTGGAAGATCCCGAGGACTTCTTCGCCTCTGCGGCTGCGAGCGAGCTTGGGTAGCGGTCGCGCAGGCGAACCCGTGACCATCAGCAGTGACGCCCGCGACGAGCGGGCGTCACCTTCCTGAATTCAGTCAGGAAGGCGGTCGGGCGATTACGCAGGCGAGCTCGCCGCCATCGAAGACGTGCGTCAATCGAGCCTCAAGGTTCCACCGGTGGCGAAGAACTGCCCCTTCGAGCCGCGCCGCGACTTCGTCCGCACCCGTGGACGGCTCGTCGTGAAACAGAAAAAGCCGCCCTTCCGGCTTCAACAGCCGTAGCAGCGCAGCAAACTCACGCGTGGGATCGCTCCGCGTAAAGACGCCGACGCGGATCGCAAACGCCTTGTCGAAGCGACGATGACCGGGATCGAGCGCATGAAGGTTTGCGACCTGCAAGTTGGCCCGACCGCCAGCAACGTATTCAGCATTTCGGCGCTCCGCTGCCGCGATCATAGCGGCCGAACGGTCGATGGCCAGGATCGCCCCATCAACGAGCCGTTCGCAAACCTTGGTCACCGCAACGCCGTGACCGCAGCCGATTTCGAGCAGTTGCTCCGAAGCCTGTGGCGCGACGACGTCCACCGCCCACGCGATCCTGTCCTGTGACATCAAAATCCCCCCGACCTTCCAGATCCCGCGAAACTATCACGGAGGCTAACACTCACGCGAGGCAATCTGATGCAAATAATAAACCACTTGCAAGTCGATATCAGTTTTGCCAAACTTTCCGCGACAGACGTGCGGTACCGGGAGAGAGAGAGAATGCGCAAGGTCATCATTTGGGACATGGTCAGCGTCGACGGCTTCTTTGAAGCGCCGGGGCATGACATTGAATGGTTCGTCTTCGAGGACGAACTCGCCGCCTATATCGGCGAAACACAACTCGAGGCGGACACCTTGCTCTTCGGCCGCGTGACCTATGAGATGATGGCCGCCTATTGGCCGTCCGCCGAGGGCGACATCGCCACCTTCATGAACGGAGTCGAGAAATTCGTCTTCTCACGCTCACTGAAATCCGCTGACTGGAACAAGACAACGCTCGTGACCGGTGACGCCGCCAAGGAAGTCGAGCGCCTGAAGCAACGCGATGGCGGCACGATCTTCATCTTCGGTAGCGCCGATTTCGCGGCTGGCCTGATCGACAAGGGGCTCGTCGACGAATATCGCCTCGGCATCAATCCGGTGCTGCTCGGCAAGGGCGTGCCACTGTTCAAGCCGCGGCCGAAGCGGACGAAGCTCAAATTGACCCATGCACGCCCGCTGAAATCGGGCGTGGTCATCTTGCACTACCAGCCGCAAGCGGACGCCACGGCAACCTGATAGAACCAGACAGGGAACGCCCTGCCCCCGCTCCGCCTGCGCTCATCTGGCCCATCGGAACCTCTTGACATCCCTGCCCGATCGTCCGACTTCAAACAGAAGATGCAAGGAGACGGCGACATGAGCGAGACCGCACGCACGACCATCGACCAGAGCGAGGTGGACCGGTTTTCCGCCATGGCCGCGGAGTGGTGGGATCCGACCGGCAAGTTCCGGCCGCTGCACAAGTTCAATCCCGTTCGCCTCACCTATATCCGCGACAAGGTCGCGGAGCATTTCGGCCGCGATGCCAAGGGTCCGCAACCGCTGAAAGGTTTGCGGCTGCTCGATATCGGCTGCGGCGGCGGCCTGCTGTCGGAGCCGATGGCGCGCATGGGCGCGGACGTCGTCGGCGCCGACGCCTCGGAGAAGAACATCGGCATCGCCAAGACGCACGCGGCCGGCAGCGGTGTGGCGGTCGATTACCGTGCAGTGACAGCGGAAGCGCTTGCCGAAGCCGGCGAGAGTTTCGACATCGTGCTCAATATGGAAGTGGTCGAACACGTCGCCGATGTCGATTTCTTCATGACCACCTGCGCCCACATGGTTCGCCCCGGCGGCCTGATGTTCGTCGCCACCATTAACCGCACCATGAAGGCGGCGGCGCTCGCGATCTTTGCCGCCGAGAACGTTCTGCGCTGGCTGCCGCGCGGCACGCACCAATACGAGAAGCTGGTGCGTCCGGAAGAACTGGAAAAGCCACTCTCGGCGAACGGCATGGAAGTCACCGAGCGGACCGGCGTGTTCTTCAATCCGCTCGCCAACCAGTGGAACCTGTCAAAGGACATGGACGTCAACTACATGATCGTCGCCAAGCGGCCGCTCTGAGGTGACCGTCATGCCGTCGACGGGCAGAGCCTATCCGACCTGCGACCTCGCCTGCCATTCGCGTCTCAGCAGCGCATAGACGAACTCGTCGCCCCAGGTGTCGTTGAACCGGTCGTTTTCGATCAGATGCGCCTCGCGGCGCATGCCGAGACGCTCGACGACGCCGACCGATCCGCTGTTGAGCGCATCGAGCCGGGCAAAGATCCGGTGGAAGTTCAACGTCGAAAACCCGAGATCGAGCACAACCCGCATGGCCTCGGTCGCGTAGCCCTTGCCGGCAAAGGCAGGATTGAAGATGTAGCCAGTCTCCGCCTGCTTCGCGTCCTTGCTTGCGAGCTTCAACAGGACCTCGCCGATCAGGACGCCGTCTTCTTGTCGCTCGACCGCAAACACCGCAACGTCCCCGTCCTCATCCAATCGCGGCATCGACGCCTTGGCGAACTTCGCCCGCGCTGCCTTCTCGTCCAGCGGTTCCTGATAGAGATAGCGATAGACTTCCGGCAGACGGTGATAGGCGAAGAAGGCTGGAAAATCGTCGGGTGCGAAGGACCTGATGACGAGACGATCGGTGAAAATGCGTAGCTCGGACAATGTCATTGACTAAAAAATCTCCCATTGCGAAGCCGCCAGATGGGAAGCAAGACGTTGTTTTTAAAGAGCCGGAAACAAGTATCGCGAACGAGGCGCCAACAGACCGCGGGTCAGTTGACCTCGTCCGGAAGGATCGGCAGCGGCGCGACGGCAATTCCTTCTTCGAGAAGCGCCACGGCCTCTTCCGCTGTCGCCTTGCCGATCAGGCCGCGTTCTTCCGCTTCACCATAGTGGATCTTGCGCGCCTCTTCCGGGAAGCGCTCGCCAACATCCTCGGCGTTCTCGCGCACGGTCTTCACCAGTTCGCGGATCTTGGCGATCGTTTCCTTCTGCGCCTGATCCATGATCACCGCCCGCGTCGCCTCCTTCTTGCGCGCGGTCGCAACCGAGGGCGCCATCAGTTGCTTGGCAACGGACGTGGAATTGCAGCTCGGACAGGAAACCAGCTTGCGTTCGATCTGTTGGTCGAAATCATCACTCGACGAGAACCAGCCCTCGAACGCGTGGCCGTTGTCGCAGGAAAGCGTGTAGCGGATCAAGCGGCAACGCCTCCCTTCCCGGTCGGCGCCACTTCATCGAGCACGAAACTGCGGGCGTTCTTCAGATTTGGTATTTTCGCGCGCGCCGCATGCACGGCTGCGACGTCGATTTCGGCAAGCACGATCGCCTCGCCGGCCGGGCCGGCCGAAGCAAGCACCTTGCCCCAGGGGTCCACGATCATCGAATGGCCGAATGTCTCGCGTCCGTCCTCATGGACGCCCCCTTGCGCGGCGGCGATGACGAAGAGGCCGTTTTCGATGGCGCGGGCGCGAAGCAGGATTTCCCAATGCGCCTCCCCGGTCTGCCGCGTGAAAGCGGCAGGCACCGACATGATCTCGGCGCCGGCAACCGCCTGCTGCCGGAAGAGTTCCGGGAAGCGTACGTCGTAGCAGATGGTGAAGCCGAGCTTGCCGAAGCCGAGGTCGGCCACGTGCGCGTTGCTGCCTGGTTGATAGGCAGCACTTTCGCGCCAGCTTTCGCCATTGTCGAGGTCGACGTCGAACATGTGGATCTTGTCGTAGTGACAGATTTTCTGGCCATCAGGCCCGAAGAGCAGGCCACGATTGGCGATCTTGCCGTCAGCAAGCGCGATCGGTGTCGAACCGACATGGAAATGGACACCAAGTTCGCCGGCAAGCTTCGCCGCCGCTGTGGCGATGATGTCGTTCGCCTCGTCCCTGAGGATCGCGCGCAAGGCCGCGCGGTCACGCTGCAGCGCACCGGTCATCTCCGGGGTCTGAATGTAGATGGCGCCCTGACCCGCAGCCTCGCGCGCAAGCCGCTCCATCGTCTCCGCATTCTTGTACGGATCGACGCCGGAACACATCTGAATAGCGGCGGCTTTAAAAGTCATCTTCGTCCAACTCCTGACGCGCACCACGAACAAGCGACACGCCCCACCAGCGGCATTCATGCGATTGCGTGTTCAATGCGCCTCAGGCGGCAAGCAATGCGTCGAGCTTGCCCGCACGCTCCAGCGCATGCAGGTCGTCGCAGCCGCCGACATGAATGTCGTTGATGAAAATCTGCGGGAAGGTCGAGCCGCCATGCGCCTTCTCGATCATCGCCTGGCGAACCTTCGGATCATAGGTGGCATCGTGCTCAAGGAACGGGATGCCCTTGGTTTCCAGCAATTTCTTGGCGGCCGAGCAATAGCCGCAGAACTGACGCGTATAGATGACCACTGAAGCCATGATCCTGAATCGCTCCTTCGCCGGCAACCGTGCCGAACATCCGATTGTCATATAAGACCGGACATGGCTCTTGCAAAGGTCAAAACCGTGACCGGCCCGGCCCCCGCCCGCTTCAACGCCCGGGTCGCGGCGGAAACGGTTGCACCGGTCGTATATACATCGTCCACGAGAACGACGCTTTTCCCGCTGAGACCTGGCTTGCCGCTTTCGGGGACGGAGAAGGCGCCGCGCACGTTCTCCTCGCGGGCGCGCAGTCCGAGGCCAACCTGCCGGCTCGTGCGCCGAATGCGTTTGAGAACGGGTTGATAGGGCCGGCCGGAAAGCCGGCTGATGGCGCGCGCCAGCTCCGCCGACTGGTTGAACCGCCGCCCCCAGAGCCGAAAAGCATGCAGCGGTACAGGGATGATCACATCCGCTGAGGCGACGGCGCCGTCACTCGCCCGGATCATCCATTCCGCCATCATCGGCGCGAGATCGGTGCGGTCGCGATACTTCAGGCCGTGGACCAGGTCGCGGGCGATGCCCTCATGGATGGCCACCGATCTCAACCGGTCGAAGACAGGCGGATTGGCGATCGCTTCGGGCGATAGCGCGCCCGGACCGTGATCGACCGAAAACGGTGTGCCGAGAATATCGCAAAAGGGACGCTCAATCAGCGGCAGCGTTGCCCAGCAGGCGGCACAGACGGAGCGATGCCTGCCGATCAGCCGGCCACAGCCGCAGCAGACCGGCGGATAGACGAGATCGGCGGCTCCGGACGCAAGCCCTCCGAGCACGCGTCCCCACCCCTCCTCCGGATTAAGCCACCTCTTCCATGCCATGCGGTTGACTTTGAACCTCCGAAGGTCTCTTTGCTGGCGATCTCGCGGAGACAGTATCGTGGAAAAAATCTTTGACCAGAGCCTCGTCGAGGCGCACCGGGCAAGGGCCCTTGCAAACGCCGACCCGAAGGCCGGCTTTCTTCTCGATATCGTTGCCGAGGAGCTTGCCGAGCGCGTCAGCGTGGTCGAGCGCCACTTTGATCGTGCGCTGGAGCTGCACGGTTACACCGGGCAAACGGGCCGCCATCTGATGGCAACCGGCAAGATCGACACCATCGAGCGCGTGGAAACGGACGCACGATTCGGCTCGACCGAAGCCCCTGTGACGATCGCATCCCTGGAAGAGGTTCCGGCCGAACCCGAGAGTTTCAACCTGATCGTCTCTCCCCTTTCGCTTCACCTGACCAACGATACGCCGGGCGCCTTCATCCAGGTGCGCCGCGCGCTGAAGCCGGACGGGCTCTTCCTCGCCGCGATCCCCGGCACCGGCACATTACAGGAATTGCGCGAGGCGCTCCTTGCCGCAGAAGCGGAGCTGACGGGCGGCGCCAGCCCGCGCGTCATCCCCTTTGCCGACGTCCGTGATGTCGGCGCCCTTCTGCAGCGGGCCGGCTTTGCGCTGCCGGTCACCGACACCGAGACCTACACGGTACGCTACGATTCGCTGTTCGCTCTGATCCGCGACTTGCGCGCCATGGGCATGACCAGCCCGCTTGCAGCACGCAGTCGCGTACCCGTTTCCCGGCGCTTCTTCCTGAGAGCTGCGGAAATTTACGCTGAGCGCTTCTCCGATCCGGACGGTCGCGTTCGCGCGACATTCTCGATCATCTACCTGTCTGGCTGGGCACCGCACGAGAGCCAGCAGAAACCGCTGAAACCGGGATCGGCAAAACAGCGGCTTTCGGCAGCACTCGGCACAAAGGAGCAGCCCCTGTAACGCCGGCGGCGCAAGCGCTGCGGCGCACCTTGCGATCATGACATGCGAGAAATCAAAGGGCGTTGCGTCGGGTCGTGTCAATGCGCGGCGGCAATCGCCTTCGCCCAGCCGCGCGTTTCAGCAACCGCTCTTGCGGCCGTCGGCATCGATGATGCAAACCGCCCCGGGCATTTCCTGAAGGACGCTGCGACGAACCGTGTAGCGCTTGGTGGTTCCCTTCGGAGGGATCGAGCCGGTCGAGATGTTATCATAATCGACGGGCGTGTTGGCCATGATGCGCTTGTCGGTCTTGGACGAAAGCATCGGCGTCAGGATCAGTGTCAGCGCGATCACTGCAGTTCCGAACAACAGCGACAGATTGAGCACACCCGTCCGGCGGGACTGGCTCGTCACCAAGTCCTTTTCCTGAACCGTGCTCCAGAAATCGTCGTCCACCATCCCAGCCTCACAAACGCGCAACACACGGCGGACGCAAGCGCCCTTCCCTAGCTTGGTTCCACCGCATTGCCTGAAATCGGCACGCCGTTTGCGAACGATACGTACCGAAACTGAATTGAAACTATCTTTGCGCGAGGGAGATAAACGATCGATTAATAATCAATCAGTTTTCGGGTAGGTTCAGAGCAAATCCATGAGAAATGGGATCAGCGGCTCGTCGGCCGGTGGCATAGGATAATCGCGCAGCGCCTTTGGCCGAACCCATTTGATCGCCTGGCCTTCCCTTCCGGTCGCCACACCCTCGTAGCGCCGGCAGACATAGAGCGGCATCAGCAGGTGGAAATCGTCATAGGTGTGGCTGGCGAAGGTAAGCGGCGCAAGGCAGGCAACCTTGGTGCGGATGCCAAGTTCCTCGTCCAACTCGCGGATCAGGGTTTCCTCGGGCGTTTCACCGGCTTCCACCTTGCCGCCGGGAAACTCCCAGAGGCCGGCGAGCGATTTCCCTTCCGGCCGTTGCGCAAGCAGGATGCGACCGTCGCTATCGACGAGAGCGCAGGCGGCAACGAGGACGATCTTCTTTCCGCTGGCGTCCATGGCCCTCAAGCCCTCGGCGTTCTGTAGATATAGCTGTAGACTTCCGAAAAACCGGCGCCGCGATAGAGCGCCAGCGCTGCGCTGTTCTCCGCCTCGACCTGCAGCCACGCCTTCTTGGCGCCCCGCAGACGCGCCCAGCGCAGGCAGACGTCAAGCATCGCCTTGCCGACACCCCGTCCGCGAACCTCTTCGTCCACGGCAAACTGCATGATACCGGCAAGGTCGTTGTCCTGCACAACGAGCGCCACGGCGGTCGGCCCTGTCTCGGCGTCCTCGAACAGGAACAGGCCGCTTTCCGGCTTGATCGCGTTGATGATCTCAGCAAGTGCCGCCTTCTTTTTGGGGTCGCTTTTGCCGATGCCGATGCAGGCATCGACGAAGCGGCCGACATCCTTGATCGGCAGATGGTCGATGCCATCACCGAACTCGCGCTCGGCAAGGTCAACCGTCATCACCAGGCTGCGGCTGAAGGCGGACCACCCCTCAGCGTCCATGTGGGCAACGAGTTGCGGCGGCGTCAGCGGCGTCTGGCGCACGGTCAACGGCCGGCCGTAGTCGGCAAAGCGCTTGGCGGCCTTTTCGAGGCGGACCGGGATGTCGCGATAGTCGGACGGGTCGAGCGGATTGACGGAGTTCAGCCGCTTGGAATCGTGACCCGCGTTGAGCCGGATCAGCCAGCTGCCATCATACTGCACCGACGCTGCCGGCCAGGCCCGGAAGCCTACGGCCTCGAGACGGCGCACGCTCGGGAGATCCACCATTGCCACTTCCCCACCTTCGACCACAACATCGCCCGGTGCCGGCCGAATATCACTCGATGTCATCTTGCTACCTTTGCCAACCCGGAACGCCAGGCTGTTTACCATCGCCCGACCGAAGCCTCAGCTCCGGTAGTCGCCGTTGATTTCGACGTATTCCTTTGTCAGGTCACAGGTATAAACCGTGGCGCGACCGGACCCGAGACCGATTTCGACGCGGATTGTTATGTCCTCTGCCTTCATGATGGCGGTGGCCGCCGCTTCCGAATAGGTGGGATCGCGCTCGCCCTCGACGGCTACGCGCACATCGCCGAACCAGATCGCCAGCCGGTCCCGTTCGGCCATTTCGCCTGATTTACCGACAGCCATGACGACGCGGCCCCAATTGGCGTCCTCGCCGGCAACGGCGGTCTTGACCAGCGGCGAATTGGCGATCGACAGCGCGATGCGCTTGGCGGCTGCGTCGTTTTCCGCACCTTCGACCGTAACCTCGACCATCTTGCGCGCGCCTTCGCCATCGCGCACCACCTGGAGTGCGAGATCGCGAAGCAGGTCGTTCAGCGCCAGGCGGAAGCTTTCGAGCCGCGGATCGGCCGCGTCGGAGACCGTCTGTTGTCCGTCGGCGGCCGCAGCGCCCGTCGCGAAGAGCATCAGCGTGTCGGAGGTCGAGGTGTCGCTGTCGACCGTGACCGAGTTGAAGGTCGGACCGACACCAGCCGAAAGCAGAGCTTGCAGGGCCACGGGGGCGATGTCGGCGTCGGTGACAACGAAGGAAAGCATCGTCGCCATGTCCGGCGCGATCATGCCGGCGCCCTTGGCAATGCCGTTGATCGTGACCTTGACGCCACCGATCTCGGCGCTGCGGGTCGCGACCTTCGGATAGGTATCCGTCGTCATGATCGCCTTGGCGGCTTCGAACCAGAAATCTTCCGTGCCGTTCGCCGAGAGATCGTCGAGCACGCCGGCGAACTTGGTCGCATCGAGCGGTTCGCCGATGACGCCGGTCGAAGCGAGGAACACCTCGCTCTCGGAGCAGCCGACGGCCTTCGCAGCCGATTTAGCCGTAAGCTCGGTCGCTTCGCGCCCCTTGTTGCCGGTGAAGGCATTGGCGTTGCCGGAGTTGACGACGACGGCGCGCGCGATGCCGCCTGCAAGGTTCTTGCGGCAAAAGTCGACCGGAGCCGAAGGGCATTTGGAACGGGTGAAAACACCAGCGACGGCCGCAGGCCGGTCAAAGACCATCATCAGCACGTCGGTGCGGTTCTTGTACTTGATGCCGGCGGCTGCGGTTGCCATGCGCACACCGCGCACGGAGGGCATTTCGGCGAAGGTTTTCGGAGCGAGCGGAGAAACGGAGCCGGACATGGGAACCTGCCTTGACAAGATTGGGCCTAGAGCGGGGCAAGGAACGTGCGTGCGGTTACCCGCCCGCGTCCCGCTACAACTTCATACTGCGACCTTGCAACAAATGCCCGAACGGTTTTCACCGCCGGGCATCGACAAAAGCGGTGACGGCAGGTCCCGTCACAGACAGGACCTGCCGATCGAAATTACTTGGCTTGCTGGGCTTCCTGCGCCTTGTTGGCCTCGTCATAGGCCTTCTTCAGCGCCGGATCGGAGATCTCGACGCCGGCATCCTTTTTCGCGGCGGCAAGCAGCTCGACGTACTTGTCGCGCATGACAAGCTGACGAACCTGCGGCTCGACCTGCTCCAGCGGCGGCGGGGCCTGCGGGCGCTTGTCTTCGACCAGGATGACGTGGAAGCCGAACTGCGTCTTGACCGGGGTCTTGGTGTAGGCGCCCTTCTCCAGAGCGAAGACTGCCGTTTCGAATTCAGGCACCATGCGGCCCTTGGTGAAGTAGCCGAGGTCGCCGCCGTCATCCTTGTTCGGATCGGACGACTTCGCCTTTGCAAGCTCGACGAAGCTCTTGCCGGCGTCGAGTTCCTTGATGATTTCCTTGGCCTCGTCCTCGGTCTTGACCAGGATATGGCGCGCCTTCACCTCTTCCTGGGCCGGGATCGCTGCGATTTCCTTGTCATAGCGCGCCTTAACCTCTTCCTTGGTGATGGCGTCGACGACATGCTTCTTGAAATAGGCGTTGTGCAGCTCGCGCTCGGTCAGGTAGGCGACGCGCTGCTTGAAGGTCGCATCGTCCTGCAGGCCTTCCTTTTCGGCCGTCTTCGACAGAAGCTTGACATCGATGATCGCCGAAAGTGCTGCGGCGCGCTTCTGCTCCTCCGGCATCTGCTGCAGCTGCGGGTCGAGGCCGCCAAGCGCCAGGTTGAGTTCGGACTGGCGCACTTCCTGGCCGCCAACCTTGGCGACCACCGGATCGGCATCTTCCGCCCGCGCGCCGTGAACGGCAATCGCCGCAACCAGTGCCGCGGCGGCCAGGGTTTTCAACTTGGACATGCTCACTAACCTTTCACATTGGCCATCGGCGCAATTGCCTCAAGCGCGTAGCGGCTGCACACCACCAGAATGTGGCGGTTCTGTAGCCGTCCGGCCGTGCAAGTGCGTTGACATAATTCGACCCCCCTCTTATCTGTCACGCAACCTCGCGTCCAGAACAGTTTCCGGGCGTTTCACGGCATTGCGCGGTTTTTCACGGCGCGGCCATGAGACCTTAGGCAACAAAAAAGAAAGGACCATTCGTATGGTCAGTCTCGGCGGCCTAGCCCGCAAGTTGTTTGGCTCTTCCAACGAGCGCCGTGTGCGTGGCTACAAGGCCAGAGTGGACGCCATCAACGCACTTGAAGCCGACATGAAGGCTTTGTCGGATGAGGCACTCGCCGCCAAGACCGCGGAGTTCCGCAAGCAACTGGAAGAGGGCAAGACGCTCGACGACCTGCTGGTTCCGGCCTTTGCGGTTGCCCGCGAAGCGGCCCGCCGCGTGCTTGGCCTGCGCCCGTTCGACGTCCAGCTCATCGGCGGCATGATCCTGCACGAACGCGCGATCGCCGAAATGAAGACCGGTGAAGGCAAGACGCTCGTCGCAACGCTTCCGGTGTACCTGAACGCGCTTGCCAGCAAGGGCGTACACGTGGTCACGGTCAACGACTACCTCGCCCAGCGCGACGCCGGCACGATGGGCCGCGTCTACAGCTTCCTTGGCATGTCGACCGGCGTCATCGTCCATGGGCTGACCGACGAGCAGCGCCGTGACGCCTATGCCTGCGACATCACTTACGCGACCAACAACGAGCTCGGCTTCGACTACCTGCGCGACAACATGAAGTACGAGCGCTCCCAGATGGTGCAGCGCGGCCACTTCTTCGCCATTGTCGACGAAGTGGACTCGATTCTCGTCGACGAAGCGCGCACGCCGCTGATCATCTCCGGTCCGCTCGACGACCGCTCCGATCTCTACAATACGATCAACGAATTCATCCCGCTGCTTTCGCCCGAGGACTACGAAATCGACGAGAAGCAGCGCTCGGCCAACTTCTCCGAGGAAGGCACGGAGAAGCTGGAAAACCTGTTGCGCGAGGCGGGCCTGCTCAAGGGTGAATCGCTTTACGACATCGAAAACGTCGCGATCGTCCACCACGTCAACAACGCGCTGAAGGCTCACAAGCTGTTCCAGCGCGACAAGGACTACATCGTGCGCAACGGCGAGATCGTCATCATCGACGAATTCACCGGCCGCATGATGCCCGGTCGCCGCTACTCCGAAGGCCAGCACCAGGCGCTTGAAGCCAAGGAAAAGGTGCAGATCCAGCCCGAGAACCAGACACTCGCCTCGATCACCTTCCAGAACTACTTCCGCATGTATTCCAAGCTCGGCGGCATGACCGGTACCGCTGCCACCGAAGCGGAAGAATTCGGCAACATTTACGGGCTCGAAGTGATCGAGGTTCCGACCAACCTGCCGATCAAGCGCATCGACGAGGACGACGAGGTCTACCGCACCCAGGGCGAGAAGCTCAAAGCCATCATCGACGAGATCAAGTCGGCGCACGAGCGCGGCCAGCCGATGCTGGTCGGCACGACCTCGATCGAAAAGTCCGAACAGCTTGCCGATCTCCTGAAAAAGTCCGGCTTTGCCAACTTCCAGGTGCTGAACGCCCGCTACCACGAGCAGGAAGCCTTCATCGTCGCCCAGGCCGGCGTACCCGGCGCCGTCACCATCGCCACCAACATGGCCGGTCGCGGCACCGACATCCAGCTCGGCGGCAACATCGACATGCGCATCCAGCAGGAGCTTGCCGAGGTCGAGCCAGGCCCGGAACGCGACCAGCGCATCGAAGCGATCCGCACCGAAGTGCAGAAGCTGAAAGAGCAGGCGCTCGCCGCCGGCGGCCTCTACGTTCTGGCGACCGAGCGCCACGAAAGCCGCCGCATCGACAACCAGCTCCGTGGCCGTTCCGGCCGCCAGGGCGACCCCGGTCGCTCGAAGTTCTACCTGTCGCTCCAGGACGACCTGATGCGCATCTTCGGCTCTGACCGCATGGACAGCATGCTGCAGAAGCTGGGCCTCAAGGAAGGCGAAGCGATCGTTCATCCCTGGATCAACAAGGCACTCGAACGGGCGCAAAAGAAGGTCGAAGCCCGCAACTTCGACATCCGAAAGAACCTACTGAAATACGACGACGTTCTCAACGACCAGCGCAAGGTGATCTTCGAGCAGCGTATCGAGCTGATGGATGCGGTCAGCGTCACTGAAACCGTGACCGACATGCGCACCGACGTCGTCGAGGACATGGTCAGCAAGCGCATCCCTGCAAAGGCCTATGCCGAGCAGTGGGATGTTGCAGGCCTCAAGGCCGACGTGCAGCAATACCTCAATCTCGACCTGCCGATCACCGAATGGGCGGCAGAGGAAGGCATCGACGAAAACGATATCCTCGAGCGTGTTACCGCCGCTGCCGAGAAGGAAGCCGCCGACCGCGCCGAGCGTTTCGGCCCGGAGATCATGCAGTATGTCGAACGCTCGGTCGTGCTGCAGACGCTCGACCATCTCTGGCGCGAGCACATCGTCAACCTCGACCACCTGCGCTCCGTCATCGGCTTCCGCGGCTACGCCCAGCGTGATCCGCTGCAGGAATACAAGTCCGAAGCCTTCGAGCTATTCCAGGCCCTGCTCGGCAACCTGCGTCAGGCGGTGACGGCACAACTCATGCGCGTCGAACTGGTGCGCGAAGCAGCCGAAGCGCCGCAGCCGGTCCCGCCGGCGATGCACGGTCACCATATCGACCCGCTGACCGGTGAGGACGACTTCGGCGGCGGAACGCTTCTGGCCGCACCGCCGGTGCAGCGCGACGCGACCAACCCACTGTCCTGGGGCAAGGTCTCGCGCAACGAGCTCTGCCCCTGCGGCTCTGGCAAGAAGTACAAGCACTGCCACGGCATCTACGAGGCGTAACAGACGCCAAAGTGCGCGAAGCCTTTTTTTCCGCACCCTTGTTCAATCGGATAATGCCGCCTCTATGGCGGCATTCTCATTTTCAAGCCTGCTTGCTGATCTATGCCTTCGCGTGGCCGTTTTCAGCGATCGCATCGGCCGCGGATCTCAGGACGACGGCATCGACGCCCAGGGCGCGGAGCGCTCGCGCTGCCACACCATGCGACATGCCTGCGACGATTCCGACGACATGAGCACCGAGCAGCGGGCGGTGATCCTTCCGGCTTGCCGCCAGTTCCTGCATGATTTCCCGGCCCGAGGAAGCAGCCTGATAGAAACCCGGACTTGCCGAAATCGGCATGTCGGCCGGTGTATCCGCTTTCAGGCCGATCAAGCGAAGGGCATCGACATACTGCCGTTCGATCGCGGCTCTCAAGGCGTCAGGCTCTACACCCGACTGCTCGAAGGCGAGGCGCGCAGTACCGTCAGGCAGATCGAGCGCAGCCAACAGGAAATGCTCGGCCCCGGGTTCCCGCTGCTGGTCCAGCAAGGCGTAGGTTTCCGCACGCTCGCAGAGAAGCTTGATGGTGCTCATGTTACTGAGCTTCGATTTGATTGCTTGGAACATCGCAAATCCCCTTATGTGGAACTGTCGTCCGCCGCCACGTCCGAAAGTCGCTTGTGGGCGGCCTGCTTGGTGATCCCGAGGGCTTGGGCGATCCTGGACCACGGCCAGCCTTGGCGCAGCGCTGATCGCACGGCCTGGCGCTCGATGCGGTCCGCCAGTCGGCGCAGAGCAACGACAGCGGCGAGCGCTTCGTCAGGGTCGGTCGGAACGGTAATGTCGTGCAGGTCAACCATGCGTCAACCTTAGTTGACGATACCCGCCTTGTCAACTAAGGTTGACGGCAATTAGGGCGCCTGCTGCCACCGCCGTCAATCGGCATGTCTGGCCCTTTGCTACAACCGCACTGAACCGTTTGTTAACGCTGTTCTGGCAGTACTGAGACCCTGTATTGCGTAATCTCAGGGTGTCCTCGTGTTCATGGCGGTATGTCAAACGGCCGGACGAATGCTGCCGTCGGCGCTGAGACACCGCCTCTGTGCGTTGATTGGCGGGCTCGTCGCGATTTTGACCGGTTCCGACGCAAAGAGCACGGCTCGGCGCATGGCGCTGGTCGCCTTCACCGTCCGCATCGTCAGCGCTGCAATCGCCTTCCTGTCGCAGATCATTCTCGCGCGGCTGATGGGTGAGTTCGAATACGGCATCTTCGTCTTCGTCTGGGTCCTCGTCATCCTTTTCGGCAGCCTTTCCTGCGTCGGTTTTCACTCCGTCGTGATCCGCTTCCTGCCGGAGTATCAGGCAACGGCGGCCATGGACGAGATCCGTGGGGTAACGACGACGGTGCGTGTCTTCGCACTGACCTCCGCCACTGCGGTCGCCATCGTCGGGCTGATCGGCCTCTGGCTGTTTGGTGTGCACATCGAGGCCTATTACCTCGTGCCTCTCTATCTCGGGCTGTTCACCCTGCCGATGATCTCGCTTGGCGATGTCATGGACGGGACGGCGCGGGCTCATGGCTGGGCGCTCTCCGCCTTGAGCCCCACCTTCATCATTCGACCGTTGCTGGTCCTCATCTTCATGGTGCTGGCCGTCGTAGCGGGCGCGCCGCACACGGCTAAGACCGCCATGGTCGCGGCCATGGCCGCGACCTATGTGACCACCATCTCGCAATTCCTGGTGCTGACCTATCGGCTGCGCTCGCGTTATGTGCAAGGACCGCGACGCATCGAGCTTCGCCGCTGGCTCAAGGTTTCGATCCCCGTCTTCATGGTCGACGGCTTCGGCTTCCTTTTGACCAATTCCGATGTGGTGATCGTCGGCCTCTATCTCGAACCGGATGACGTCGGCATCTATTTCGCGGCCGCCAAGACCATGGCGCTGGTGCATTTCGTCATGTTTGCCGTCAAGGCGGCGGCCGGCCCGCGCGTCTCGAATGCCATGGCCCGCGATCCCTCCCAGATTGCCGGTATCGCCATAGAAAGCGCGCGCTGGGCCTTCTGGCCGTCACTGCTGGTCGGCGCGCTTGTCCTTCTGGCCGGGCCGCTCCTGCTTTCGCTCTTCGGCCCCGCCTTCGTCACCGGGCTGCCGCTGATGATGATCCTCTTTGCCGGCATCCTCGCCAAGGCCTTCGTCGGCCCGGCCGAGACGCTGCTGACGATGGCGGGCCAGCAGACGCTCTGCGTCGTCCTTTACGCCGGCGCGCTTTTGGCCAACATCGCGCTCAATCTGAGCCTCATCCCTCAGTTCGGACTGAGCGGCGCTGCTTTTGCAACCGCTGGTGCAATGTTTATCGAGGCGATGTTGCTGCATATCGCCGTCCGACATACTTTCGGCTTCGCGCTCTTCGCCTTCGCAAGTGCCCGGGCCGGCAATGATAACAACGGGGCTGTCCATCCATGATCGGCAATACCAACCTTCCGAGCGATGCAAACAGCCGGGCCGCACGGGTTCTGGGCGGACTGGAGCAGGGTGGCGACAGCGGCCCCATCGCGGAGCATATGATCGAGGTCGGCCGCCCCGGTCGCCACCTTGCCATCTACCCGGCCAAGGCCGGTTACGAGTTGCAGCGCGAGCTCGACTTCCTGTCCAACCGGGCGCTCGAACCAAACGTCTTCTTCACCGGCCGCTTCCTTGCTCCCGCAATGCCGCGCCTCGAAGAGCGCGTCATCCGGCTCGCGATCATGCGCGACAACGACGAGCGCCGCAGTCGTCTGCGCTTCCTGATGCCGTTTTCGATCGAAAAGCCCGGCTTCTCGATCGGCGCACCGATCATCCGCGCCTGGTCGAACCCCTTCGGCCCGCTCGGCGTGCCGCTGCTCGACGCCGAGGACGCGGCCGAGACCATCGACAACCTGTTCGAAGCCTTTGCAGCACCGGCGACGGGCCTGCCATCGATCCTGGTGCTTCCCGACATGCGCCTCAACGGCAAGGTCGCCCGCCTCACCCGCGCCGTCGCTATCGGCCGCAACCTGCCTTTGACGGTGACCGACACCTTCAGCCGGCCGATGCTCGAAAGCCTGCTCGACGGCCCGACCTACCTGCGCAACGCCATCAGTTCGGCGCATTTCCGCGAGCTGCGCCGGCAGTGGAACAATCTCGAAAAACAGGGTGAACTCACCTACTCGGTCGCCCGGCAGCCTGCAGAGGTCCGGCTGCGCATGGAAGAGTTCCTGGCGCTCGAAGCATCCGGGTGGAAGGGCAAGGGCCGCAGCGCCATGGTGCTCGATCGCTTCCGCGCGGCCTTTGCCCGCGAGGCGATCACCAATCTCGCCGACGGCGACAGCGTCCGCATCCATACGCTGGATCTGGACGGCAAGGCGATCGCCTCGATGGTCGTGTTCCTGATGTCGGGCGAGGCCTATACCTGGAAAACCGCCTATGACGAGCGTTATGCCAAGTTCTCGCCGGGCAAGCTGCTCTTGGCCGAGCTGACGGAATGGCACCTCGACGATGCCAACATCGCCCGCTCCGATTCCTGTGCCGTGCCCGATCACCCGATCATGAGCCGGTTCTGGCAGGAACGCGAGGACATGGGCACGCTGGTGATCGGCCTGCAACAGACCCGCGACCGCGAAGTGCGCCAGGTGGCAGCCCAGCTCCACCTCTACCGCAACACCCGCAACATGGCGCGGATCCTGCGTGACAAGATCAAGGCGCTGGCTGGACGCTAGGGCGCCCTCGGTTCACGTCAAAGCGTAAAAGCGGCGTCACGACACCGGCGTGCCGACGCCGTCGCCGCGCGCTTCCGCTGCCGCCTGCTCGCGCAGGAACCGGCGGATAACCTTGCCCGACGTCGTCAGCGGCAGGCTGTCGACGAAGGCGATTTCGCGCGGATATTCGTGCATCGAAAGCCGGGTCTTCACCCATTCGCGGATGGACATCGCGACGCGCTCGTCGCCGGCAACACCGGGCCGCAGCACCACATAGGCCTTGACGATCTCGGTGCGCACCGGATCCGGCTTGCCGACGGCGGCGGCCAGTTGCACATCGGGGTGACCGGCAAGGCAATCCTCGATCTCGCCCGGGCCGATGCGATAGCCCGACGAGGTGATGACGTCGTCGTCGCGGCCGAAGAAGGTGAAATAGCCTTCCTCGTCCATCACGCCCTGATCGCCCGTCGTCATCCAGTCGCCGATGAACTTTTTCTCGGTCGCCGCCTCGTTGCCCCAATAGCCGAGGAACATCACCGGATCCGGCCGTTTCACCGCCACTTGGCCAACGCTCCCGGCCGGCAGTTCCCGGCCCTCGCCATCGATGATCGCCACCCGATGACCGGGTGCCGCCTTGCCCATCGATCCCGGTTTGACGACGCCGAGATCAGCGGCCGACGAGATGACGATGTTGCATTCGGTCTGGCCGTAGAACTCGCTGACGTCGAGCCCCAATGCCGCCTTCGCCCATTCATAGGTTTCGCGGCCGAGGGATTCACCGGCCGAACCGATGGTCCTGAGATTGAGCCGGTAGCGTTCACGCGGCTTTTCCACCGCCTTCATCAGCCGGAGCGCCGTCGGCGGAATGAAGGCATTGCGCACGTCCATTTCTTCCAGGATGCGAAATGCCATATGCGGATCGAACTTTTGAGCCGGCGACGACACGACCGGAACACCATGAAGCAGCGACGGCAGCAGCGCGTTGAGCAGGCCCCCGGCCCAGGCCCAGTCGGCCGGCGTCCACATCCGGTCACCCGGTTGTGGCAGGAAGTGATGATGAAACTCGAAACCCGGCAGGTGGCCGAGCAGCACCCGGTGCCCGTGCAGCGCGCCCTTCGGCGGACCGGTGGTGCCGGACGTGTAGATCATCAATGCCGGGTCGTCGGGGCCGGTATCGGCTGGCACAAAACCCGACGGGTCGCCGGATGCGAGCGCTGAAAAAGCAATCGTGCCGGGATGGGGCACATCCTCCGCCAGCACCACCAGACGCAGCTCCGGCAACCGGTCGCGGATTTCGGCGATGCGCTCGAAACCGAAGCCGTTGGTGACAACAGCCGAAACGCCCGCGTCACGCAGCCGGTATTCGAGCGCCTCGACGCCGAAGAGCAGCGCGAGCGGCAGGGCAATCGCGCCGTGCTTGTAGATCGCCGCATGGGCGATCGCGGTTTCGAAGCCCTGCGGCAACAGGATCGCGACGCGCTCGCCCGGCGCTATGCCCTCCCCCGCAAACCCCTTTGCAAAGGCCGAGGATTGCCGGGCGAATTCGCCATAGGTCAGCGCCAGATGCGCGCCATCGGGACTAAAATGCTGAAGACAGACGCGCTCCGGATCACGCAGCGCCCAAGCGTCGCTGACGGCGACGCCAATGTTGAACCTCTCCGGGATCTGCCATTGGAAGGCGCGGTAGAGTTCGTCGTAGGTCTCTATTCTCGGTAACATGACGCTGCCATGACAGTTTTGTGCTGCAGCGCACCTAACACCTTCGCCGACCTCTGTTCAATCACCGGCCGACACCGATCTGTCCGTCTTGCCGCAAGTGAAGAACATTTGGGGCACTGCCCGGAGAGAAGCGCACCACCGCTGCTTCAGCCCCGCGGCGCCTCGGCGAGAAGCGCCCTGATGTGACTCAGAATGCGCCGGAAGCCGTCGATCCCACCTCCGCCGCGGGCAAACAGTACCGCCCCCTGCCACGCCGCCGTCACGATCGCAGCGCGCGAGGCCGCCTGCTCCGCCTGCCACCCCATCTCGACGAGATTTTTAGTAAGCAGCCTTTCGGTGTCCGCAAGGACTGCAGCCGCCAGGTCCCGCATGGCTGCAGTCGTCGTCAAGGGGTCGCCGATCGTCTGCCCCACCGGACAACCGATGATGTCCCCCTGGGCCGCGTAAAAAGTTTCGATCTCGGAGAACACCCGCTCGATCCGCTGTGACGGCGAGAGCTCGACGTCTTCGAGGATCGGCAGCGTCTCGGTGCGGAAATACCTGACCGCCTGTTCGAACAGCGCTTCGAACAGGGCGGCCTTGTTTGGAAAGTGATGGGTGATCTTGCCGAGCGATATGCCGAGCGCCGTGGTAATTTCTGAAAAGGAGGATGCTGCGTAGCCGCGAACGAAAACCAGCCGCCCGGCCGCGTCAAGGATCTCCTCCCGCGTGCGAAGCCCCTTGTCGTAACCCACTTTGCCTACCTCCCGGATGTGATCGAACGCCGGAAGTACCAGAATGTCCCGCCCGGCAGGAAGCTGAACAGCACCGCCTTGCCGGCCCAGCCACGGGGTTGATCGCGCAATGCCAGTTCATTGATGACAGCCCAGATGTAGGTGAGGAAGGCCAGTCCGTGCAGAGGGCCGAGCCAACGCGTGACCTCGGCGATACCGAAACCGTGCTTCAGTGGCACGCCAACAAAGACGAGCAAGAGCAGAGTGGTTCCCTCGCCGATCGCGGCAATGCGCAGCAGGCGGGAGACTTGGTGGCGGGTTTCCTGTTCGGACATAAGCGATCTCACTTGATGATGGCGATGAAAATGATGGCGATGGTCAGCAACAGGCCGGCAAGCTGCAGGACGCGGATGCGAACGGCCGAAACATTCCGGTCGGCGCGGCGCAGCGAAGAGGCCGTTGCCGCGATAGCGCCGTGCAACCCAGTCATTGCGACTACGCAGGCAAGCTTGGCCTGAAACCAGGGCTCACCCAGCGTTTCCGGTCCGCGCAGGAAAAACAACGTTGCGCCCAACAGTAGGGCAACCAGCATTGCCGGGTTGACCACCAGGCGCAGGCTGCGCTGCTCAGCCACAGCCAACAGGTCCGCGCTGCCGCCAAGCACGAGCACCTGACGGTGGTTGCCGAGTTGAGCAGCAAGCAGACATTGTCCCCCGAGCCAGATGGTGACCGAAGCAACATGCGCCGCCTTGATCCAGAGGTAAAAAGGGAAAATCAAATCGAGCATCGCCAGCTCCAAAACAAAAAGATCATTCTGTTTGTTGTCGAATTGAGGGCGGATGTCACTGCGACAAATCGGCAGCACGGTGAGCAAGGTGGGTAATCAGAGGTGGCCAACGGCTGGCAGTTTGGCCGACGAGAACAACGATGGCCGGAGCGATCGAGAATTCAACGATCAGGACACGCCGCCGTCGCAGCGCGTAGCGTTGGCAGCAACAGCAGCGACGAAATGGTATTTTGTGACGTGAATGCCGTGTGGTGGTGCCCCATGCCGGGGTCGAACCAGCACTCCTTTCGGAACTCGATTTTGAGTCGAGCGCGTCTACCAATTCCGCCAATGGGGCTCAGGGAAGTGCGATATCAGCGGGTCGGATTTACACGAAGGATTTCGCCGCGGTCAACCATCATTTTCAGGATGTCCGAAGACAATCACGAAAGCGTGCGGACCTGTCGCGGCCAGCGCGATTTACAGCGTGGCCGATCCTGCCTAAGAAGGCGCCATCCAGTTTGCATTGCGGCATGGCCCCATACCCAAGGCCCGCCGCCCGCGAGGTATAGATGATCGACGCCGCCACCACCTCCCGCCACCATCTCTTCCTCGCCGTTCTCGTGACGCTCGGCATGGCGGTGACCGTCGGCGGGGCGCTGGGTTTCGAACATGTCGGCGGCTACATCCCGTGTGCGCTCTGCCTCCTGCAGCGCGATCCCTATTACTACGGCATTCCGCTCGGTGTTCTGGCCGTGATCACCAGCGCGCTGAAACTGCCTGCGTGGACGACGCGCACTCTGCTTCTGGCCGTCGGCATCCTGATGCTCGTCGGCGCCGGCATGGGCGTCTATCACTCGGGCGCCGAATGGGGCTTCTGGGAAGGGCCGTCGACCTGCGCCACCACGGCACAGGGCGTCTCGTCCAACGTCGGCGACCTGCTCGGCGACCTCGATTCGAAGCATGCCCCGTCCTGCACCGAAGCCGCCCTGCGGGTGCTCGGCCTTTCCTTTGCGGGATGGAACGTAATCGCCAGCCTCATCCTCGCAGCGATCGCTTTGCGCGGCGCTGCCAAGGCGCGCTGACGACCGCGCACACTTCGCCTGACCCTGCTTTGGGCCTGGTCCGGCAAGAGGATACGAACAGCTTCAGGGCTGCAGTTCGACGTCCCAGTAGAGATAGTCCATCCAGCTTTCATGCAGATGGTTCGGCGGGAAGAGCCGGCCGTTGTTGTGCAGGTCCTGCACCGTCGGCTGGAAAGGCCTCTGGTGCGGGAACATGCCGGCTTGCTTCGGCAGTTTGCTGCCCTTGCGCAGATTGCAGGGCGAGCAGGCTGCGACGACGTTGTCCCAGGTCGTCTGGCCGCCGTGAGCGCGGGGCACCACGTGATCAAAGGTGAGATCGTCGGGCGAACCGCAATACTGGCATTCGAATTTATCGCGCAGGAACACGTTGAACCGGGTGAAGGCCGGGTGGCGTGACGGCTGCACGTAGCTCTTGAGGCAAACAACGCTCGGCAGTCGCATCGAGAAACTCGGAGACGACACCGAATGTTCGTATTCGGCAAGGATATTTACGCGGTCAAGGAAGACGGCCTTGATCGCGTCCTGCCAGGACCAAAGCGACAAGGGGTAGTAACTGAGCGGCCGATAGTCAGCGTTCAAGACGAGCGCTGGTAAGGCCTGAGGTGAGACTGCAATCGTCAAGCGTATTCTCCTGATCGATTCGGCATCTGCACCTTCTATATTAGGCCCGTTGCAACAGGATTGTGAAGCCGGAAACAAAAATGCGTGCGCTGGATTCGCTTTTTCCTTCAAGGTGTCACGGGAGCAGCATCGCGGCGCATTTCCTGCGCATAATAGGCCCAGAACAGACGGGCAGCGATACTGCGCCAGGGCGACCAGGAGGAGGCGAGCGAATCAATTTCGCGGGCCGTCGGACGCAGGTCGAGGCCCAACCCGTGACCAATGGCGTTCTGCAGCGCGATGTCGCCGGAGGGAAAGACATCCGGGTGACCGGCGCAGAACAGGAGATAGACCTCAGCCGTCCAGCGCCCCACCCCCTTGATCGCCGTCAGTTCCCGAATTGCTTCCGCCGCATCGACATTGCAGATCGCATCGAGATCGATGTCACCGCCAGCCACCACCTCCGCCACCCGCCGCAACGCGTCCGCCTTGGCGCGTGACAGCCCGATCGCCCGGCAGTCCTCGTCGGAAAGCGACAGCACCCCGGTGGCGGTAACGTTTCCGAGCTTTTCCTCCATGCGCCGCCAGATCGCCGCCGCGCTCGCCTTCGAGACCATTTGCGACACGATGATGCTGGCAAGGCCGCGGTAGCCGGGATCGGTCCGCCGAAGCGGTACCGGCCCGGCCCGGGCGACGACATGTCCGAGGCGCGCATCGAGCATCACCAGACCGCAGAGCCCGGCCTCGATATCCTCATGTGTCCGGATGATCCGCATGACGCCTCCACAAAGCGGATGATTTTTATACCCCTTCCATGGCAAAGGGAAAGGATGCCAGATGCGCCACCCGTTTTCCGCTTTGCCCCCAGCTCGAATGGCCTGCTCCACCTCGGCCATGCGCTGTCTGCGGTCGTAAACCACGACATGGCGAAAGCGTCCCGCGGTCGGTTCCTGCTGCGCATCGAGGATATCGACCAGACCCGCTGCCGCCAGGAGTTCGAGACGGCCATCTTCGAGGATCTTGCTTGGCTCGGCCTTGACTGGGAGCAGCCCGTCCGCCGCCAGTCCGACCATCTCGACGCCTATGCCTCGGCACTGACGCGGCTGAACGAACTCGGCGTCGTCTACCCCTCGATCATGACCCGCGGCGAGATCAAGGCAGCGGTCACCGAAGCCGAAGCCGGCGGCAAACCTTGGCCGCGCGACCCGGACGGTAGCCCGCTCTATCCAGGCCGCGAGCGTGCTCTCCCACCTGCCGATCGTACCGCTCTGCTTTCAACCGGCAAGCCCTATGCCTGGCGGCTCGACATGCAGAAGGCGCTCGGCCTCTTGGGCGAGGATCGCCTGACCTGGATCGAGAGCGGCAGCGGCCCTGACGGCGAAGCCGGCACCATCGTCGCGGATCCCGGCGCCTGGGGTGACGTCATCCTGTCGCGCTCCGATGCGCCGTCGAGCTATCATCTGTCCGTTGTCGTCGACGACGCGCTGCAGGGCATCACCCATGTCGTGCGCGGCCGTGATCTCTACCACGCAACCGCGGTTCACCGGCTGCTGCAGCGGCTTCTGGACCTGCCGGAGCCGCTTTATCACCATCACCGGCTGATCCTTGGCGCAGATGGCCGCAAGCTCTCCAAGAGCAATCAGGATACCGGCATCGCGGCGTTCCGCGCCGCGGGCCACACGCCCGCAGAGGTCCGGGCCCTAATCGGCTAGATCCGGTTCGTCACGACTAGCCTCACTGCCATTGCGCAGCTGAAAGCTGCGCCGCACCATTCGCTTGACCCGGTATTTGAGGATCGCCGCGTTGATCTCGGCGCCGATGATGAAGATCGCCGCGATCATGTAGAGAAACACGAGCACGATCATGATCGAGGCAAGGCCCGCATAGGTCGAGACATAGGTGGCAAAGGTCGTCAAATAGGACGCAAAGGCATAGGCACCGATCGTCCAGCAGACGAGCGTCAGCACGATGCCGGGCAGAACGTCGATCACCTTGCGGTGACCGTCGGGCAGCCAGAGATGCGACACCAGCAGCCCGCCGGTCAGAACGATCAAGGCAAGCGGCAGGCTCCAGTTATCAACCGTCGCCAGCACGTCGCCAAGCCAGGGCCACCACTCGCCGGCATAGCGCACCGCCAAGGGTACCGCGACCAGAAGGATGCTGAGCGCCGCCAGGATCAGGACGCCCGCAAGCACGAAGCCGAGGCTCGCAAGCCGGGTCACATACCAGTAGCGGCTTTCAGAGACACGATAGGCGCGGTTGAGCGAGACACGCAGTGCCTCGACGCCGTTGGAGGCGAAATAGGCGGCCGCCAGAACCGAAACGGTCAACAGCCCGCCACGCGGGATCGTCAGTACCCTGACGATCTCGCCGGCGACGGGCTTGGCGATCGATTCCGGCCAGGCGTCGAAGATCAGATGCACCGCCGTTTCGGCAAACTGGTCAGCGCCGAGAAAGCTGCCGAGCGCGGTACCGAAAATCAGGAAGGGAAAGACGGCGAGCAGCGACGACAGCGCCACGTGGCTCGCCATCGCCCAACCGTCGTCGAGGCTGAAATGCCAGAGCGCATCGAACACGACTTTCCAGGTGATGCGTATAAACGCCGGCATTCCACTCCATTCCTGCTACACGCCGAGATCGGCCCCAAGACGACGACCGAAGCGTTCTTCCAAGGGCTCGCCACAATTCTGCGCGCAGCAACGCAGGCTGGTTCCAGCCGGCGCAATTCAATTGTATCCCGCCGATGAATATGGGAAACGGAGGCAGAATTTCTACAGGAATCGATCGGATGACTGATCGCCCCACAATCATTATCACCGGATGTTCGTCCGGGATCGGCGCCTATTGCGCCCGCGCCCTTAAGGCTGACGGCTGGCGGGTCTTTGCCACCGTGCGCCGGGAGGAGGATCGCCAGGCGCTGGAAAGCGACGGCATCGAGACCTTCCTGATGGACTACACCAAGCCGGAAACGATCGCAGCACTTGCGGATGCAGCGCTTGCACATTCCGGTGGCCGCATCGACGCGCTTTTCAACAACGGGGCCTACGGCCAGGCAGGTGCCGTCGAGGACCTGCCGGCTGAAGCACTCCGGCTACAGCTCGAGACCAACGTCATCGGCTGGCACGACCTGACGCGACGGGTGATCCCGTCGATGCGGGCGCGTGGGTATGGCCGCATCGTGCAGTGCTCCTCCATTCTCGGCATCGTGCCCTATCGCTGGCGTGGCGCCTACAACGCCTCCAAATTTGCGATCGAGGGCCTGTCGCTGACCCTCAAGATGGAACTGGCCGGCAGCGGCATCGAGGTCAGCCTCATCGAGCCGGGACCGATCGCCTCCAAGTTCACCACCAACGCCATCCCCTATATCGAGCGCTTCATCGACCTCAAGAACTCCGTGCACCGCGCCGAATATGAGCGGCAGATGCGCCGCCTCAGGGGCGAAAGCAAACCTGCGTCGGGCAAACTCGGTCCGGATGCGGTTTATGCAGTTTTAAAGCACGCGCTTACGGCAAAGAGACCGAAACCGCATTATATTGTAACAAGACCCGCAAAGCAGGGCGCGCTTTTGAAGAAGCTCCTGCCGGCGGCGTTGTTTTATCGCATCATTGGCCGATTTGGCTGAAGTAGACTTTGCAAGGAAGAGTTCGATGTCCAGCTTCTTTACCGGCCTGACCCTGTTCGTCATGGGCTTGGTCGTCATCGTCCTGATCCGCGGCCTGCTGAACATGGCCAGGGGCGGCAGCGGCAACACCTCCAACAAGCTGATGCAGGCCCGCGTGCTGCTGCAAGCGATCGCGATCGTCCTGATCATGGTGACGCTTTGGATCACCGGTGGCGGCCGCCCGACCTAAATGACGCAATTCCACACCTTTCCTGGAATTGCTCTAAAGGATCACGACGACGCGATGGTGAAGCTCAACAAGATTTACACCCGGACGGGCGACAACGGCACCACCGGGCTCGTCGCAGGTCCGCGCCGGCTCAAGAGCGACCTTCGTGTCGATGCCTATGGCGCCGTCGACGAAACCAACGCTTTCATCGGCCTGGCACGGCAGCAGACAGCCGGCATCGCCGATCTCGACGCGGCGCTGATGCGGATCCAGAACGATCTCTTTGATCTCGGCGCCGATCTCGCAACCCCCGACACCGGCGAGCCGCCGCAATACGAGCCGCTGCGCATCGTGGCGGCGCAGGTAACCTGGCTAGAAACCGAGATCGACCGGCTGAACGCCGAGCTTGAGCCCTTGCGCTCTTTCGTGCTCCCCGCCGGCAGCCCCGCCTCGGCTGCGCTTCATGTCGCCCGCACCGTCGCACGGCGGGCGGAACGGCAGATGGTGGCGCTCGCCAATGTCGCCGGCGAAATCGTCAGTTCAGAAGCGATCGCCTATATCAATCGCCTCTCCGATTTCCTGTTCGTCGCGGCGCGCTCAGCAAATGACAAGGGGCAAGCCGACGTCCTTTGGATTCCCGGAAAAAACAGATAACGTTGGCTTTGGCATCGTCGCCCGAGCCAGTTGGGGCGAGGCAAAAAGGCCGCGTCGAACGCTTCGGGAGAGAGAATGTTCATACCGCTTCACGACACGAACAGCCTGAAGCACATCAAGGTTCAGTACGTCACGATCAGCCTGATCGCGATCAACATCGTCGTGTGGCTGATCACTGGGCCGATCGCATCCGAGGAATTCGCCAACGCCGCGCTGCTCGGCTTCGGCTACATCCCGGCGCTCATCTTCGACTATGCCCAGCTCGATCCTTCGCTCGTCGTCGTTCCCGACGGGTTTACGTTCGTCACCTATTCGTTCCTGCATGGCGATTTCATGCATCTGGCCATGAACATGCTGTTCCTGTGGGTGTTCGGCGACAACGTCGAGGATGCGCTCGGACATTTCCGCTACCTCGTCTTCTATCTGCTCTGCGCTGCCGCCGGGGCGCTGGCACACGGGCTCTTGGACCCGGCCTCCGAAGCTCCGCTGATCGGCGCGTCCGGCGCGATCTCAGGGGTCGTCGCTGCCTATTTCCTGCTGCATCCGAAGGTGCGCGTCTGGGTTCTGGTGTTCTTCCGCATCCCGCTGCCCCTGCCTGCCGCCATCCCGCTTGCCTTCTGGATCGGCCAGCAGTTTTTCATGCTCGTGGTTGATCCCGGCAGCGGCGTCTCCTGGAGCGCCCATGTCGGCGGCATCGTCGCCGGCCTGGTGCTGGTGGTCGTTTTGCGACGCCGCGATGTGCCGCTTTTCGACCGCACGATCGTCACGCCGCGCGCCGTCCGGCACAAGGCAGAACCGGCGACACCAGGGCAACAGCCGCTGCCCGATGCGGCAAAACCGCCGATGCCCTGGGGTCGCCAGACCTGAGAAATCGGCTCCTGCTCCTATGCAGTCGGCGGGGATAACACAGGATTTCAAGGGCTTGCTTCCCTTCGCCCTTCTGTGGAACCGCCGGAGCAGAACGACCATTGAAGTGGCTTGCCTTCGGTCTTTCTTACGTGTACGTAAACGTCATTCCAATTCTCGGGGTTATATCGATTTAGCGCCATGCACAGCGATTGTAATTGGAGAAAAAACGCGTATCGATGTCGCCAACCGACAATCAGGCGGCTCCGTTAAGGCGCATTTTCCTGCGAAAGCTCTTGGAGGGAAGAATCCATGAAAATACTTGTGACGGTGAAGCGGGTGGTTGACTACAACGTCAAGATCCGCGTGAAGGCAGACGGTTCGGGCGTCGAGCTTGCGAACGTGAAGATGTCGATGAACCCGTTCGACGAAATCTCGGTCGAAGAGGCGCTCCGGCTGAAGGAAGCCGGCAAGGCCGAGGAAGTCGTCGTCGTCTCCGTCGGCCCGGCCAAGGCCGAAGAGACGCTGAGGACGGCGCTCGCCATGGGTGCTGACCGCGCCATCCTGGTCGAGACCGAAGACCAGGTCGAGCCGCTCGCCGTCGCCAAGATCGTCAAGGGCGTCGCCGAGGCCGAACAGCCGGGCCTGATCATCGTCGG
>NZ_MBSO01000038.1 GCF_001695835.1 Ensifer sp. LC11
GCCACGATGCAAGTCGCTGATCTTGCTTCCCAACGCTGACCTTCGACCAGCCTCCCAAGAGGCGACGACTGTCGCATCTCTAACTGGCCTATACGTCGCATTTCTAAAATGCCGCTACACACGAAGATCGCATAAGATATGTTATGGAACACCTCTGCATTGATGCAGTGGAAAGATCTCCTCCACATTGGCGTCGCCGTGATCAAACATCAAAGCTTCGCGAAGGCTGCACTGATCGCATCCGGGTCGAGCCTCGTTGCGACGCTGTTTGCCATCGGGCTCGGCGCATTCTACGACGGCACGGTGATGAACCCCTCGGCAGGCTTCTTCCTCCTCGGCGCCAGCGCGCTTGTTCTGGCCGAGTTGGCGATGCGCAGCGACGCGTCACCATTGGAGGCCGTCGGGTAGAACCGATGCCGTGCAGCTTCATTTCGGATCAGGCTGCGCTGTCCAGGTTGTTCCTCCAAAGCCTCGCCAGTAAAGTCAGTGCTTCCGTCAAGTCTTCGAAGGACGGGCCACCGAGGCAAAGGCGAATTCCGGCCGCCTGATCATTGCGATCCACCATCACGGATTCTGGCGAGGTTACCCTGATGCCGACCGCGGCAGCGGCCGTCGCGACGCGATCGGCGACGTCACGCCCCATGGGCAGCCAGACGTGATAGGCATCTGGATGTGAAACAAGCTCGGCGGCGTCGAGGAGCGAGACGGCCAGGTTCGACCTGCGTCGCGCTTCATGGCGCAGGTCCTGCTGGATCGACGCGATGACGCTGCCGGACAGCCATTCCTCCACCACTGCACAGGACAAGGGCGATGGGGCCATCGGCACTTCTTGCAGCGCTTCTTCCGCCGCCTCCTTCATCCGAGCCGGCAGTGTGAGTATACCGATCCTCAATCCGGGACCGAGGGATTTCGACAGGCCATTGATGTGGAAGACGATCTCAGGAGCCAATGTCGCAAGCGGCGGCGCAAGTGACGGTGCCAGCGCGTAGACGCCATCCTCGATGATCCAGGCACCCACCCGTCGGCAGATATCGACGATAGCCTGCCTTCGCGCCGCGCCCATCGTGACGGTGGTCGGGTTGTGAAGCGTCGGCGTGAGATAGACTGCCCTGCTAGCGATCGATGCCATGCCGTCGAGGGCGTCTGCAAGCGCCTCCGGCACCATCCCTTCCGCGTCGATCTCGACGCCGCGCATCCGATAGCCTTTGCGCCGGGCCAACGCGATCGCGCCAGGATAAGTGATGCGTTCCGTCAGGATCACCCCTTGCGGGCCGCAGGCGAGATCGAAGGCCAGCGAAATGGCCTGGCGAGCATTGCTCGTCAGCGCCAACTGCGACGGATCGACAATCACGCCGAGTGTTTCGAGCCATCGAGCCAGAAGGCGCCGGTGCTCCAGGTGCCCGGCGGGCGGGGCATAGAAATTGAGATGATCCGCGTCGATCTTGCGTGCAACCCCGGTCAATGTCCTTGCCAAAAGATGGGCGGTCAGCATCGCCGGCGGCGCGTTGGACGAGAGATCGATCTGCCGATCCTCATGTGCCTGGTGGATCGCTACAAACGTTCCGCGGCCTTTGACGCTGCGCACCAGACCTCGCCGTTCGAGCGCGGCGTAGGCTTTCGTTACCGTGCCAAGGCCAATACCCAGTTTCCACGCCAGATCGCGATGAGCAGGCAGACGCTCGCCTCCCCTCAGGCGCCCCTCGATGATGTCATCCGCCAGGGCAAGCACCAGCCGTTCAGCGACACTCGCATCGATGTCCGCAAGGCGCGGCGCCCAAGGCGATTGAAGGAGCATTTTCACAACCTTGATTAATAGCGTCACGTGACACTATTCCAATAACAGTAAAGTGTAACATAAACTATGATCCCGGACAAAATCCAGATGTTTTCAGGAATGGCCTGACCGCGATGGCGGCGGTGACCGGAGAGCAGAATGTTCAGCCGTTTCGAGATTTATGATGTTCGATAATTTCGGCGTTTTTGTTCGGTGTTCAACGAACTGCCTTCTGGCGGTTGTTCAAACCTTGCTGCTTCTGACTGTCGGCACTATTGCCGTTTCGGTTCCGACGGTGACGCCCGTGCTCGCCGCATCCAGTGGATGCGCAGCAATCCAAGCAAACTATGGTTCTGGCTTTACCGCGAAGTATCCCACCGAACGTTACCTCGACAACTTGACGCTTGAAGCAGGGGAAACCCTGCAATACGTCGTTACCTCCGTCGGCAGCACCAACTCGGCGTCAAGCCAAGGCGGCGGCTTTGCAATTTACGGCAACGACGGCGCAGCGATCTACCTCGAAGCATACGCAACTTCAGGCAACGAACTGAATCTGAATTCGACGTTCACCGTTCCTGCCACCGGCAACAAATACATTGTCTATGCGTGGGGATCGTCTCTCTCTTCTGCGACCGAGGTTAGAGCCACGGTCTCCTGTTCAGCGCCGGCCCCGACGATCACGTCCGTTTCCCCGACATCCGGGACAACTGTAGGCGGCACTTCAGTTGTCATCGCCGGAACGAATTTCAGCACGACCACTACCAGCAACGTCGTGAAGTTCGGTACGGCAAACGCGACCGTCACCGCGGCAAACGCGACCCAGCTGACCGTGACGACGCCTGCCGGTTCGGCTGGCGCGGTTGACGTCTCCGTGACGGTCAACAGCCAGACGGCTACGTTGAGCAACGCCTACACCTATGTTGTTCCGGCACCGACGATTACCTCGGTATCGCCGGCCTCCGGTTCCATAGCGGGCGGCACATCGATCACCATCACCGGCACGAACCTCACCGGCGCGACTGATGTGACCGTCGGCGGTGCAGCGGCAGGCAATGTGACCGTGGTTTCGGATACGCAGGTCGCCGCGACGACACCGGCAGGAGCAGTGGGTGCGGCCGATGTGGCCGTCACCACACCTACGGGTTCGGGCACGGCAACTGGCGCCTTCACCTACGTGCCCCTGCCCGCCCCAACGGTGTCGCTCTCAGCCTCGCTGACCAACCCGACCTTTGCAACCCCGGTCACTTTCACGGCGACGCTTTCCGGCGGGGCATCGCCCACCGGAACCGTGACTTTCAAGGACGGTACGACCACGCTCGGAACCGGAACGATCTCCGGCGTCACCGCGACCTATTCCACCTCGACACTTGCCATCGGCAATCATTCGATCACCGCCGAATATGGCGGCGACACCAACAACGCCACGGCAGCCTCGGCCCCCGTGTCCGTCACGGTCGCCCAGGCCGCACCGACGATTACCTCAGTATCGCCGGCCTCCGGTTCCATGGCGGGCGGCACATCGATCACCATCACCGGCACGAACCTCACCGGCGCGACTGATGTGACCGTCGGCGGTGCAGCGGCAGGCAATGTGACCGTGGCTTCAGATACGCAGGTCACTGCGACAACACCGGCAGGCACAGCGGGCGCTGCCGATGTGGTCGTCACCACACCTGCGGGTTCGGACACTGTAACAGGCGCGTTCACCTATACGGCCCTGCCCGCCCCGACGGTCACGCTCTCCGCCTCATCGGCCAGCCCGACCTTCGGAACCTCGGTGACGTTCACGGCGACGCTTTCGGCTGGCGCATCCCCCACCGGAACCGTGACTTTCAAGGACGGTACGATCACGCTCGGAACCGGAACGATCTCCGGTACCACGGCGACCTACTCCACGTCAGCGCTAGCCGTCGGCAACCATTCGATCACTGCCGAATATGGCGGCGACACCAACAACACCACAGCAACCTCGACCGCCGTGCCCGTCTTGGTCTCTGCTCCGACTTTCACCTTCTCGCCAGTGGCGGGCGCGCTGAGTGGCGGCACGGTCGGTACGCCCTACTCCGGCGTGACGATTGCGGCCACGGGCGGTACGGGTTCTTACACCTACACCATCACGTCCGGATCCCTGCCGTCCGGCGTGACGCTGAATGCTTCGACGGGCGTAATCAGCGGTACGCCGACCGCAGCAGGCAGCTACAGTTTCACCGTCACGGCGACGGATGCCAACAGCATGACCGGTTCGGCCGTCTACACGCTCGCCGTCGCGGCTCAGGCTCCGGTCGCGGGCAATGTGACGGCAACGGTTGCGGCGAACTCCACGAACAACGCCGTTTCCCTTAGCCTCTCCGGCGGGGCGGCAACCTCCGTTGCGGTCGCCACACAGGCGGCGAATGGCACTGCGACGGCTTCGGGAACCTCGATCACCTACACGCCGAACGCCGGGTATTCCGGTTCCGACAGCTTCACCTATACCGCGACCAACGCCGGCGGCGCGTCCAGCGCTGCAACAGTGGCGATCACGGTCACAGCTGCGCCGGTTGTTGCCCTCACCCTCTCGCCTGCTGCGGGAACGCTTTCGGCAGCGATGGTGAATACGGCCTATGCCGGCGTGACTGTCGCGGCCTCCGGCGGCACCGGTCCATACTCTTACGCAGTCACCTCCGGTTCCTTGCCTCCTGGTCTGACACTGAACGCTTCCACGGGCGCGATGTCAGGCACGCCGACCACGGCGGGAAGCTACAGTTTCACGATCACGGCGACCGATAGTGTCAGCCCGGCGAATACGGGCTCGGCTTCCTATTTGATCGCGGTCGGCGCCGCGCCTGTCGTTTCCTTCACTTTCTCGCCATCGGGCGGTGCACTGCCGGACGCTATGGCAGGCGAGGCGTACAGCCAGCCGATCACCGCCACGGGCGGCACGGCTCCGCTGATCTACAGCGTGGCCTCCGGGGCGCTTCCCGCCGGCATGGTCTTGAACGTCTCCACCGGCGAACTGACTGGCCCGCTCGATGCCAATACGCGAGGCAACTACAGTTTCACCCTCCAGGTGAAGGATGCCAACAACGCGATGGCGACAACCAGCTATACGCTCGAGGTCAAGGTGCGCGCCGTTACCGTCACCGACAAGGTGCAGACCGTTCCAGCCGGCTCTACGCCCGTCGACGTCTATCTCAATCAAGGTGCGACCGGCGGGCCATTCGTCTCGGCCGAAGCGACCTATGTGGAACCCTCCAACGCAGGAACCGCGACCATCGTCCGGGGCCAGCTTGCGCAGGCAGGCCCGCCAGTGACGCCGGTGGGCTGGTATCTCCAGTTCACGCCCAACCCCGCCTATTCGGGCCAGGTACGGGTCGGATTCCGCCTCTACAGTGCGCTCGGCATCTCCAACATCGGAACCGTCACCTACAATCTGGGTTATGACGCCGGCAAGGTCGCCACCGATATCGACAGCCTCGTGCAGGGCTTCGTGCAGTCGCGCCAGAGCATGATCGCTTCCACGATCAAGGTTCCCGGCCTCATGGAACGCCGCCGCATGGAAGCGTCGACCGATCCGGTGACGGCGCGCATGATGCCATCGGAGCGGGGCATGACGCTCGGCTTCTCCACCAGCCTTGCCCAACTTGAAGCGGCAAGGAACGGTGCGGATGGCGTCTCGGGCGGCAGTTATCCTGCACCATTCAATGTCTGGATCGACGGCACCTTCATGAAGCACAACCGTGGCCAGAACGACAGCAAATGGGGCAGCTTCGGCATGGTGTCGGCAGGCGTCGATTACCTGCTCACCGACAAGGCGCTCGTCGGTCTCTCCTTCCACTACGACCGGATGACCGACCCGACGGAGGAAGACGCGCAGCTGACCGGCAATGGCTGGTTGGCCGGCCCCTATGCCTCGCTCGAGGTCGGAAAGGGCGTGTTCTGGGATACGAGCCTGCTCTATGGCGGCTCGGCCAACGATATCGACACGTCGCTGTGGGATGGCACGTTCGACACGAGCCGCTGGATGTTCGACACATCCATCAAAGGGCAATGGAACCTCGATGACGTGACGACACTCACGCCGAAACTGAGGGCCGTCTATTTCTCTGAAACGGTGGACACCTATCGCGTGACCAACGACAAGCACGACGAGCTTTCCATCGACGGCTTCACGGCTGAACAGTTGCGCGTCAGTCTCGGGGCAGAGATCGCAAGGCAGTTCACGCTGGAAAACGATACGATCCTGACGCCAAAGCTCGGCGCGACCGGCGGCTTCTCGGGGCTGGATGGCGCCGGTGCGTTCGGTACTCTTTCGGCGGGTGTAAGCCTCGAAACCGAAGATCTGTGGGACCTCGACTTCGCGCTCCTCTTCAACATCGAGGGCGATGGCGACAGATCCGCCGGTGCAAGGGCGGGCGTCAGCAAGAGGTTCTGATTACAGAGCTATAACTCCCCTGCTGCCACCTGCGTCGCCGAGGCTGCGTTTTGCTCTGGTGATATGACACCTTCGTTAGTGTCGCGTGACGCTATTGCAATAAACAACAAGTGTCACATGCGCTATGGTGCCGAACGAAAGACACCTTTTGGGAAGAGCCCGATCGCAATGGCGGGCGAACGGAGAGCCGGATGTTCAGCCATGTTACCGTGGGCGCGCATGATCTTGAGCGAGCAGGCCATTTCTATGACGCCGTTCTCGCTCCGATCGGCCTCAGACGGCGCGTCGTCACACCCGATGGCGGGCCTCCGGCGCTTTGCTGGGTGCCAGGTGCAGCGCCTCTGCCGCGCTTCTATGTCTACATCCCCCGGAATGGCGAACCGGCGACGGTTGGCAACGGCGGCATGGTCGCCTTTCTGGCGTCCTCGGAAGAGGCCGTGGAAGCGGCCTACGCCGCGGGCCTTGCGAGCGGCGGGACGGACGAAGGCGCGCCCGGGCCGCGGCCTCACTATGGCGATGGCTATTTCGGCGCGTATCTGCGCGACCCCGATGGGAACAAGGTCCACATCGTCCATCGCGGAGACGTCGGGTAATGGCGCCGGAGAAGGCCTGCACTTCGCGGCGCTTTTCGATCCGATTGGACCAAACTGGCGCTCTAACTTTTTGACTTAATGCACACCCTTATCCGAAAACCGTTTCACACCTTTCGGGATGCGCTCCAGGAGAATTCTCAATGATCGGCAGTCAGATCGCGCTCGTTTATGGCACCTATCTCCTCGCCACGGCCAGTCCGGGGCCAAGCAACATGGCGATCATGGGGACGGCGATGCGTGACGGTCGCGTGCCCGCGCTCGTTCTGGCGGCCGGCGTCATAACGGGCTCGCTCTTTTGGGCGATCCTGGTGGCGACCGGCATCTCCGCCGTGCTTTCCGCCTATGCCCAGGCGCTCTTCGTCATCAAGATCATTGGCGGTGTCTATCTGCTCTATCTGGCATTTCGCGCGGGAAGATCCGCTCTGAAACCGACCTCGGACTTCGTGAGCGCAGACGCGGGACGGGCGACGCCGCGCTATCGGTCGCTCTACCGGCAGGGCGTCCTCATGCATATCGGCAACCCCAAGGCCATCATGGCGTGGATGGCGATCATGTCACTCGGGCTCCAGGAAAACGCCCCAGCCGGCATCTTGCCAGCGATCATCGGCGGCTGTGCTTTGCTCGGCGTCATCGTCTTCGGTGGCTACGCCATCCTCTTCTCGACCGCCCCGATGATCGCTTTCTACTCCAGACTGAGGCGCTCGATCGAAGGGGCTCTCTCTGCGCTGTTCGCAGTCGCAGGATTGAAGCTCCTGGCATCGTAGAGCTGATGTCTGAGCGCTTTGGAGCCAATGTTCGAAACGGTTGATCTCGCGATTCATCAAAGCCGGCTGGTATTCCGTCAGCCTCGTCAATGCCGCCACGAACTTGAGGAGTGATGCTATGAGTTTTGTCGTCCAGATGGTCGACGTCTTCGGTGCCGAACCGCTTTCCGGCAATCCGCTGGCGGTGGTCATTGGTGCCGACGCACTGGGGACGGAAGAACTGCAACGGTTGACGCGCTGGTTCAACCTCTCGGAGACGGCCTTTCTGCTGTCGCCCTCGCATCCGGGGGCGGACTACAGGGTCAGGATTTTCACGCTCGAAAGGGAAATGCCTTTTGCTGGCCACCCGACACTCGGGAGTTGCCATGCCTGGCTTTCGGCCGGGCACGCCCCGAAGAGGCAAACAGAGATCGTCCAGGAATGCGGAGCGGGGCTCGTTACCATTCGACGCGATCAAGGACGGCTTTCCTTCGGCGCTCCGCCACTGATCCGTTCCGGCACTCCGTCAAAGGATGAATTGACCGAGGCGCTGCACTTTCTGGGGATCGAACCATGCGAGGTCGTCGATGCCGCCTGGATCGACAACGGCCCCGGATGGCTGGGGATCCGGTTGGCTTCGGCGGAGAAAGTGCTTTCCCTGAACCCGGAACGAAGGTGGCCGCGCCGGATCGACATCGGCGTCGTTGGCCCCCATGCCCATGGTGACGTGGCCTTCGAGGTTCGGGCCTTTTTCAGCGATCATCTGGGCACAATCGTCGAGGACCCCGTCACCGGAAGTCTCAACGCCTCGCTGGCGCAATGGCTGTTCGCCGCAGGTGTGGTCGAGGAAGCCTATGTCGCCGCGCAAGGAACCCGCCTCGGTCGCAAGGGGCGCATTCATGTGACCCGCGACGAAGCCCGCCAGATCTGGGTCGGCGGCGAAACACGCACGCATGTCGAGGGACGATTGCAGGGGCTTTTAGAGCGATAGACCAGGTGCATATCGCGTCGCGACAAGCCGGCTTGCATCGCCACTTGCCCGTTCGTCAGGCACCTCAAGACCGACCTGTATGGGATGTCGACCTTCTCGACACGTTCAACGTTTGAAACAAGGAGTTATCAGCATGCCTGCGGCCGCCCTCCGAAGCCGCCGTTCACGACACGTTGCAGGCTTCGGCCGCTGACATATGGCTGATGGCACATTGTGATCCTCATGTTCGAAAGCCGTGCCATGCCGGAACGAAGGGTTCCATGCTCGATCTGATCAGGCAGTCTCTCTCAGTTCACTCGCGCCGAGCGCAGGATCGCCGAGGCGATCCTCGATACGCCGAGCAGCGCGTATCACCTGGTCGATCACGGGCGCAGCGCGGATCGCCAATGTCAGCGAGCCCTCGATCATTCGGTTCTGCCGGCGGCTCGAATGCGATGGCTTTCCCGATTTCCGCCTGAAGCTCGCCCAGCAGCTGGCCGTGCGTCAGGCACCGGTGAGCCCGGCGGAGAGCGGCGCCGACCCTTTTACGGGCCTCGTCGACGACGTTTTCAACCGCGCTGCTGAATCGTTGCGCGAAGCCAGGCACGATCTCGATCTCGAGACGCTGCGACGCACCGTCGACCTGCTCGCCTGGGCCCTGCATCGACGTCTACGGCTATGGCGGCTCCGGCTTCCTCGCCGGGGAAACGCAGCACCGCCTCGCTTCGCTCGGTATCGCAAGCGTCGCCTATTCCGATCCGACGTTGCAAATGGTTTCGGCACCGCGCCTGACAGGAGAGGACGTGCTTTTCGTGCTGTCCTTCTCAGGCCGCACGAGCTACCTTATTTCAAACATCGAGATTGCCAAGAAAGCCGGCGCGCGTATAGTTTCCGTCTCTCCTGGCGGCTCCGTCGTCGCCCTCGCCGATGAAAACATCAATCTCAACGCCCACCGCGCCTCGACCCATCCCCTCTTCGTGCCGACCGGCCGCGCCCCCGATGTATGTGATGCTCGACGTGCTCTTTGCCCTGCTTGCGCGCAAGTGCGAGGCAGGTGCTTCATGAACCGGATGCAAGGACAATCGACATGGAAACGACCTTCTCTCCAGTGCTGACCGTTTGCGGGATCGACGAACTGCCGGGCCAAAGCAGCCGGAAGGTGACCCACGTCCTGTCGATCGTCGATCCGGAACTGCCGGAACTGGAGGCGTTCGGCAGCTACGGCGCACATCACCGCACGACCTTGCGCTTCCACGACATCATCGCCGCCGCACCGAACCAGGTGATGCCGCGCCCGGATCATGTCGAGGCAATCTTGCGCTTCGGCACCGACTTCCTGGCACGCGAGGACAAGCAGGCGTCGAGCCACGTTCTCGTGCATTGCCATATGGGCGTGTCGCGCTCAACCGCCGCAATGCTGACCCTGATGGCGCAAGCAAACCCGGACGAGCCAGGCGAGAGCCTCTTTGCCCGTCTGGCGGCCATCCGTCCGCAGGCCTGGCCCAATTCCCAGATGATCGGCTTTGCCGATGAACAACTCGGCCGCGGGAGCGACCTCACCACGGCGCTCCGCCGCCATTACGGTCGCCAGATCCGGAACCGCCCGGAGTTCACCGAGTGGATGACCACCCTTGGCCGCCAGGCTGAATTGAAGATGGCCGTATTGGACTGACGTCGTCGGCCGCCGCTCCGGCGCCCCAGCCGGTCGGCGGTGGTGCCGGGTTGCGACGAAGCCGCGCTCGACACATCAAGATCGAAGGTGTTGTTTCAAGGATGAGGCCAGGAATAATCGTTTGGGCTCGAGAGCCCTCTTATTTCTGCACCTGAAGCTGGTATCGGTGCGATCACAAGGCTGATTTAGTGCAAGGGAATTTGCGACGCCGCGCGCGGGGCGCGCTTGCAGACGCCTTCGGTGTCGCAATGGACGAACTCGGGTAAACATAAGGACATCCAACCGTAGTTTGGGCGTCCTTTCCACGTCCGTCGAGCACCTCGGCGGGCTCGATGCGACGCACGGATGAAGAAGACACAGCCGTTTCGGGGATGCGTTAGCTTGAGGACCGCTTCGTCGGCGACGGCCTAAACGACGCGCCCGCGCTTGCTGCCGCACATGTTTCCATGGCGCCGGCGACCGCCGCCGATGTCGGCCGCAGTACTGCGGACTTCGTGTTCCTGCGCGAAAGCCTCTCGTCTGTCCCGGTTGCCTGCGAAGTTGCCAGCGACTGCGCCGGCGGCGTCACGCCGCTGATCGCCGCCCTTGCCATGTCAGGACGATCGCTTGCCGTCGTTGCCAATGCGTACCGAAGACTACATGATCCCGGTCGAGGCCCAGCGCATGATGGCAAAGCGCGCCGGTGCCACCACCGTCGACCAGGCCGGCTCCCATGCCGTCTACGTCTCACAGCCCAAGGCCGTCGCCAACATCATCGAAAAGGCCGCAAACACCGCCGAGTGAACCAACCAGCCAAAACCTGCCCCCCCCGGACGAAACCTTGCCCGGGGGTTTCGATTTGGCGTTTCTCAGATGGCAAATCGCAACAGCGCGGCCGCCAGCGCGCCGAGGCCAATACCCACGCCGAGCGCCAGCCATACGCGGTAGCCGGCCAGCCACATGGCCGCGAGCTTTCCCATCGAAAGCCCCTGCCCGCCGATCTGAGCCATCAGGCTCAGCATGTCCGAGCAAATCCACTCCTCGGCAATCTTGCCGTCTGCAATGCGGTAGATCTCGGTACTTTCGTATTTCACCTTCTTTCCAGTCGGCTGGATGCCGAGGAACTCGCCGGCATGGGTGCCGGATATCAACAGCCGTACCGCGACCTCCGATCTGGAATAAAGCCTTGCGACGTCTGCTGATCGCATCAACCCCACGACCCGGCGAGTAAGGCCGGCGCGGCAAGATAGAGGATCGTGGCTATCGTCACGACGCCAGTGAACCCGATGTGCGTTGCAAGCAGTGCAGCGAGGATCGCGCTCAGCACTGACGCACAGCCATTGATCCCCCACGCCCAGGGAAGAAATTCCTCCGAGCGTGCGCCGACGTGGCCGAGTCCGAGGGGGAACGGCATCCCCATGAAGACAGCGAGCGGCGCGATGAGGAGGAGTGCGATTGCGATCTTCGCGGCATCCGGGAGTGCCAGCAGGCGTTCGAGTATCAAGGGCAGTACGAGCAGGTATGTGCCAGCCAGGAATGCGATCACCACGACAGCGAGGGTGATGCCACGCACCGCCGATCCGCATCCGACCGCCGCCACCCAGCGTGCAGCCAGGGCGCTGCCGAGACCTGCGAAGGCAAGGAAACCCGCAAGCACGACAGCGACAGCGTAGAGCGGATGGCCGAGGAACAGCACGAAGCGCTGGATGAAGGCGATCTCGATGAAGAGGAAGGCCAGGCCCAAGGCGAGGAAATAGAGCCCGAAGCGAAGCCGGGGTACGGCTCTCCCGAGCGCGCACCGGCGAAGCCAGAGCGGCAACAGGATCAGGACGGCGCTGAGGATCGCGGCCTGGGCGAGCGTCGCCGCCAGGATCAGGTAGCCCCAGTCGAGCATCGCTGCCCCACCTTGGGTGCGCAGCGTCAGGAGTTCGGGCAAGGCGCGCCAACGGAAAAAGTCAAAGAAATAGGGCCGATTGTCCGTGGCCGGTGCAATATCGAACTTGTAGCGCTCGGTGAAATCGGCTCGCTTGGGGCCGAGGAGAGCGACGGCTCCCTCGTAGAGATATTCCTGGTCGAGTTGATTGTAGCGGTTCACGTCGCTCGCGGAGATGCCTGGGACCCAGGATATGTCAAAGAAATTCTCGGCCGCGAAGCCGCGGATGGCTGCGACGTCCTCACCAGTGAACGGCGACTTGGCGACGAGCAGGGTTGCGGTATTCCAGCTCCGGATCAGCGCCAGGTGCCGGCTGGGCTGGGACACGCCATCCGCTTCAAGCGCTGCGGTTGCAGTGGCGAACAGCTTGAGGATGTCGCGCGGCGGCACCCGCAGCCATCGCGTGATGGCGACGACGCCCTCTGGTTTCAGTACCGCTAGGTAATCCCGCAGTGCCTCCACAGTATAGGTGTAGTTCTCATGCATGCTTTGCACCCCGGCCGCGGCTGCGCTGAAGGAGTCAAGGAGCGGCATCTGGATCAGGTCGTAACGCTCGCCAGTGGTCGCAGCGAAGGCGCGTGCCTCGGCTAGATGCAGATGCACGTTCGGTCGGCTGAAGATGCCGCCGACGAAATTCGCGAAACGATTGCGAGCCAGGTCGATCATCTGCGGGTTGACCTCTACAGCGTCCACGATATCGGCTCCGGCGCGCAGCGCCAGCAGCACCTGCTCGCCGCCACCAGCACCGAGGACCAGCGTTCGCGGCCGCGCAAGCATGCGGTACGGGAGCGCCGCCGTTGTCCGGTCGAGATAAGCGACCGTCGCCGGATCGCCGCCATAGGCGGTCATCGCCGTAATACTGTCGCCATCGCTGAAGACGGCGAGTTGCGCGGGCGGTTCTTGGGTGTTGGCGAGGCTGAGGCCCGGTGCGTGCCGGAAAGGGACGGTCGGGCTCTCGACGACCGTCAGCAGTCCGAGCGGGCTTGATCGCTCCTCGACCACCCATGCATTCGGGACGTCGAGAGCCATGCTTAGGCCCTTGTACTGCGACATGTGCGGACCGGTGGCCGTAAAGGACGGTGGCAGCCACACCGCGATGACGGCGGCTGCAAGCCCGAGGCTGCCCGCGGCGAGCCGCCGATGACGACCCATGCCCGTCGCGGCGAGGGCAGCTGCTGCAAATCCCAACGCCGCGATGAGGCGCAGTGCCGCAGAGGGAAAGACCAGGAACAAGAGTCCGACGATGCCCAGTGCCCCGACCCCAGCGCCGACCAGGTCGAAGGCATAGACGCGTCCTATCTGGCCAGGATGGCGGCTGAAGGCAAGGCCGATACAGGTTGCGCCAAAAAAGAACGGCAGGACCAGGAGAGCATAGCTGGCCGCGAGCCAACCGAGCTGGCTCGGATTCCAGACGACCTCGAGCGCGTTGAACGGCAGGCGTTCGGCACCGGCGAAGCTGGCAACCGCAGTGATGCCGAAGAGCGCTGCCGACGCTGCGAAGGCGGCCGGGTACCATTTCACCAGGGGGCGGCGGGCCAAGGCAACGAACGTACCGCTCGCGCCGAAGCCCAGGAGTGCGATGCTTATGATCATATAGGCAAATTGATGCCACTGAATGATCGAAAAGAGCCGCATCAGGAGCACTTCGTGAGCAAGGGTTGCCGCCGATATGAGACCAACCGGCAGCAGGCGCCCCACTCTCATCGGGCCCTACCTCCCCTCAGCGGCACAAAGGCCACCGGCAGCAGCTGCCGGGTCGTGATGCTTCCATCCCGTCGCTTCTCGACCAGCATGAGAAACTGGGTCGCGAAGGGGCCGCCCACGGGGACGACCATCCGGCCCCCCTTGGCGAGTTGCTCGACCAGCGGCGGCGGGATGTGACTGGCAGCGGCAGTCACCACGATACCGTCGAAAGGCGCTTGCGCAGGCCAACCATAGTAACCGTCGCCCACCTTCACCTCGACATTGTCGAAGCGGAGCTCCGCCAATCGGGCGGCCGCCCTTTCGCCCAGTTCGGGTATGATTTCAATCGAGTAAACCTTCGCTGTGAGCGGCGACAAGACGGCTGCCTGATAACCCGAGCCAGTGCCGATCTCGAGGACGGTGTCGCCAGGCCCAACGTTGATCAGGTCGGTCATCAGCGCGACGATAAAGGGTTGAGAGATGGTCTGGCCGTATCCGATCGGCAGTGGCCGATCTTGATAAGCCGCGCCGCGCTGCTCCTCTGGCACAAAAAAGTGGCGCGGCACCTTTCCGATCGTCTCCAGCACAGCCGGATCGATGCCCTGACCTTCCACCGCTGACGGCGCCGAGCGGGCGTGCAATTTGATCGTCTCGATCATCGCTGCACGCTCGCCGAGGCGATCCTGAGCGAGCACAGTTGTCGAAACCACGGCGGCAGCGCTTGTGAGAATCGTCGCCATTAATGCTTGGCACTGGGCTAGAGGACGCATGAACTCTCTCCCGGCTATAACGCCAGAGTATAGTCGCGGCTGCGGCAATTTTGAACAAACCTCGCCCGGCATCCTGCGCAAGGCTGCAATTTTACCTACGGCACTGTCCAATGACGGGGCATAATTTATCCTCACCATTGTCAACGCGCAGTACCTCCTCCCAGGGAGACGACAAAGAGACCCCCTCCTCCTGGCTCGGGGTCTATTTCTATGGCGCGGGGGGGGGCGGCACCGTCCTTCCTTGACGGCTTGCCTTCCCTTACAATCCTTCCCGGATAGGAGAGGAGTTCCGCCATGAGTGAAGACGCCTTCAACATGTCGATCCGCAAGTTCCTGAAGGAAGTCGGCGTCACATCCCAGCCCAAGATCGAGGAGACCGTGCGCGAAAGGCAGATCGGCGGCAAGAAGTTGAAGGTCCGCATGACGCTGACGGCGGAAGGCACCGAACTCAACCACGTGGTGGACGGCGAGATCGAACTTCCATAGGCCGGCAACGCGATCGAGTTGCGCCGGAGGCAACTGCGGGCGTCGTCCGGCCATGAGCAGACGTCATCCTAGTGATCGACATGGCGTTATTGAGCGTGATCGGACGCTGGCATTTTCGAGAGCATTTATCGATCCGGGAGATTTGCTGCAGGACCGGCCTGTCCCGAAATATCATCCGCAAATATCTGCGATCGAACGGCGTGGAGCCGAGGTTCAAGGTGCCGGATCGACCGAGTAAGCTCTCCCCCTTCGCCACCAGTTACGGCATCGGGCCAGACCCAACAGCTATCCCTTGCAAAGAATAGGGATCGGTTCATGATCCGCGAGAGGCATCCACCTTGATGTATGACCACGGATGTACTGGCACGCTCGGCCGATCCTCGAATCTACAGGGCGGAATGGGGTCTTAGGTCAGCTGGGAAGCGCCGCGATGGGACAGCGGCGGTCGTGGTCTCGACTCCCTTCGGCTCCACCAACATGACCTGACCTAAGTTTCAGGAAAATGGCCATGTAACTAGAAAATCAACAGCTGTCAGGCGGCCTCCAAATGGGATGCCTATTAAAGGGACTGCGCGGCAGTGAGCAACGAGGTGAACACTTGGTGGATGCAACGCGCCAGCTACGCCACTATGAAGTCGTAGCGGCCGAATTTTCCGTCGCTGGTCGCCCTGATATCGAGTAACAAGGCTGCGTTGAATATGCGGTCACGTTCATTGCCAGGCTCATTGGCAAAATAGAGTTGCGTCGTTAGCACGCTCCCGCCGGGCCGCTGGACTTTCACGTGGTAGTGCCGGGTGCGACCAGGATAGAGCCCTGGCACGATCGTCTCGAACCACCATTTGCCATCTGCATCTGTGAATTGATGTCCGCGGAGTTTGTATCCGATGTTGTCGTAGGTGCCGCTCTCATCAGCGTGCCATAGCTCGATCAACGCTTTCGCTACCGGCTGGCAATTCTTGGTGAGTACGTAACCAGCAAGCGTCAGCCTTTCACCGCCCGGTGCATCGCTTGCGAAGTCCTGTTTTTCAGGGCTCTCCGGGGTAAAGTACGGGCCTTCGGTCTGTGCCGGCGTCAGCTCGTGATCATCACCGCAACTAGCCGTAAGCGGCAACTCCACCGGAGTGCCGGCTGCATGGCCTAGGCTCGGCAACACAATCGGCGTGGTGACGAAGCTGATAAGGAAATGTCGCCGGGTCGGCATAGTGTTGTATCTCCAAATATGGAAGCCAAGATCGTTGCGGCCCCATTGGGCAGAAGTGGGGCGGACGTTAGCAGAATCTCGATCGACAACTTCATCAGCGTGGGCGCTACTGAAGCGTCGGAGCACCTGGATTTTGCTCGGCGAGGACTCCTCAGGGTAGACTTGCGGCCATGAAGATTTCCACGCGAAGATCAATCACCTCTCGAACTCGCGGCGCGTTTTGAAAGTTGCGGTCCATCATCCGCCAAGACCAAGCGTTCCCTTCAAGATCGGAACCAAGCAAAGAGCGAACTCGGGCTGTCCATAGCGGGCAAGGGCCGATAGAGAAACCTACACCGCCCTCCCCGGCAAGCGAACTCGCGCCGTTCCTGACGATACATTATGCGAACCCGACCGCACAAAACCTGAGCATATGGAGAAAAAGCCCAGGACCCCAGGAGGGTGACCTCCTATTCGCCGCTCACAGCTGCATTTTCATACTATAGGATTGATTTATGCCTCTGAATCACAGTCTATAGCCTGATATTTTAGTCGATATATCATATCAATGCTTGGCGACGTCTGGGAATGGGCAGGCGCGTTCCGAATGACGGAACACAATATCGGCGTCCAAGCCTACCGCATCGGAATGGAGCTCGCGAGCCTATTAAGCGACGTCCGCTATTGGATCGAGCACCAGACATTTACGGCGGATGAGATTGCGATAAGATTTCACCATCGCCTGGTCGCCATTCACCCTTTTCCAAACGGAAATGGCCGCCACGCCCGATTAGCAGCCGACCTTCTAATCGAACGCCTGGGTGGAGAACGTTTCAGTTGGGGCGGCGGAACTCTCGCTGATGTTGGCGAACTGCGAACCCGCTACGTCGCAACCCTACGCGCAGCGGATAATCATGATCTCGCGCCATTGTTGGAATTTGCGCGGACTTGAGAGGCACGGCCTCCGCGCATTGCTCGCCTTGACCGGAATCGAACCGGCGATGCCACCATACTGACCGCCAAACGACACGGATCGCTGCAGGGCTATACAGATTTCCGATCCAGGAGACCCATCAACATCGCGGTCGTGAGTTCACGTACACCGAAGGTGTCATTTGGATCCGAAAAGCCGCATGTCCGCGGATCGATCTGACGGAAAAGACGTACCCGCTACCGTTATCGACCGGTTTCCGACGGCAATAAATAGAAGGACGGCCAGCGTGATCTCGCGGCAGCAACGTGACGTCAATCGGTCGCCCGACCCCGTTCTAAAGATAACGGCAATCGCGTCCTCGAGGACTTGTGGCAGGCCGGGGACATTTAGTCCAACAATAGTCAGAAAAATCGTAGGAATTGGTCCTGTCCCGCGACATCGTTGGCAAAAATGACGCAACAAGCCTTTGTTCGAGATTTGCCTCGCGCGCCTCGTAGCCCCGCATCCCAGCCGGGGTCCCGTCGATACATTATGTGATCTTAGACGCACAGACCGTGAACATCTCGACAACGAGCCGTATAAGGGTCGCGAGAGGTCGGCTTCCTTCGTCCTAAGATCCTCAAACATGACGTCGCTCGATCGTGCAAGACCTCGGGAAATTCCGGCGGCTTAGAACTTGCCGTCGGCGCTGGATCCCGGAGACACAACATGCACAAGTCGATCGATGACGCCAAAAAAACACCGGCTCGAAGAATCCCGCCGCGAGACCGAGTATCAGAGCCCCAACCGGTCCTGAGCCCTCCGAATGCGGACTAAGCGCCACCTTGCGGCCCCCAAAGCGGTCGTTCGACACTGACTACGAAAGCGCTACTCCTACGATTTTTCTTAGGACTGCCGATGTTCGCCCTCAACTTACAACATGCTTCTGGTGAATTGCGAGCGTTGGTCTGAATGGATCAGCACCTGGTTCTTTGGCTTGCGTCGCCACACGGCCATGAGGAGCGCCTGCAATACGACATCCGTAGTTTGGCGGCTCTGCATGGCCCAACCGATCACACGCCGGGAATAGAGATCTATGACGACCGCGAGATAGGCGAAGCCCTCGCAGGTTCGGATATAGGTGAAGTCGGTGACCCACACTCTGTCCGGAGCCGCTACGTCGAACTGCCGGTCGAGCGAGTTCTCCACTCGTAGAGAGAGTGCTGGCTGACGCCGAGCCGCTGCGAAACCTCCGCAACCGGATAACCTCGCTCGGTAATCTGACGCACCGCGTCACGTTTGAAATCGTCGCTGAAATTGGCTTTGCCCATAAAGGCCTCCTACCTCAAAATTAGGAAAGAAGGCGTCTACAAATCTAGGGGCTATCCAGGCCGTGCTTTCGGGCTCGAGGACAATCTCTGACTCGCTTTCCGGAACAGAGAATGCAATGGCGCCCGCGCACTCAGAACGCGGATCGCATATTCAGCTGCGGTGGTCGCCATACGGATGCGGGTCTCCATCACGCTCGTACCCAGATGCGGCGAGAAAGCGTGAGCCAACTCGCGCAAGTTCATGGCCCACTTGCTCTAAACTGAAAACAACTGCGCCAAACGGTGCATGACACTCGCTAGACGTTCGATAGGCTCGTTCTCAGTTCATCGATCAACCGCGCCAGCATTCTGTCGCACCGTCCGAGCTGATCAACGTTGACGAATTCGTCGGGCTTGTGCCCCTGATCCATGAAACCAGGACCGCAGATCGCCGTGGAGACGCCGAACGCCTGATTAAAGAGCCCACCCTCAGTGCCGAAGGCGACCTTGAGCGTGGGTCCGTCATCGCCGAGAAGCTGCCGCAAGAGGCGCACGGCCGGCGCGTCGGCGCCAGAGTTGAGGCCGGGATAACCGGACACGGGCTCGATCTCGATACAGGCCATCGGAAACCGGTTGCGATAGGGCGCGGCGATGTTCTGGGCATCGGATTGAATGGCGGCGAGGATGTCGTGCGGATCGTCCTCGGCGATGTTGCGGATTTCGAAATCGATCTCGCAGCAATTTGGCACGATGTTGAGCGCGGTGCCACCACGCACCATGCCGGCATGGATGGTGGAATAGGGAATGTCGTAGTCAGCGTCTGTGGTCCCCTGGAAGGCCAGTCCTTCCTGACGGGTCTTTAGGGCGGTGATGAAGGCGGCGCCAAGATGCAGGGCGTTCAGCGCATTGGGGGCCAGCGCCGAATGCCCTTCCAGCCCGTAACAGCAAGCGCGCAGGGCCATCTTGCCCTTGTGGCCGGTGGCGATCCGCATACCTGTGGGCTCGCCGACGATACAGAGCGCTGGCCGCGCCGACCGCGCCGCAAGTTCGTCGATCATGCCGCGCACGCCGATGCAGCCGATTTCCTCGTCATAGGAGAGAGCCAGATGCAGCGGGCGCTTCAGAAGCTCGCCGGAGGCAACGAGGACGGCGCGCACCGCCGCTGCGACGAACCCTTTCATATCGGCCGTGCCGCGCCCGTAGAACCGTCCGTCGCGCTCGGTCAGTTTGAAAGGATCGCCACTCCAGTCCTGCCCCTCGACCGGCACGACGTCCGTATGGCCCGAGAGCACCACGCCTCCCGGCCCGTCGGGCCCGATGGTCGCCCAGAGATTGGCTCGGCTGCCGTCCGGGTGGGTGAAGCGCTCAATGCGGGCGCCGGCCGGCTGAAGCAAGCTTTCGACATAGTCCAGCAGGGCGAGGTTCGAGGTGCGCGAGACCGTCGGCTCGGCAACGAGCCGCGCGAGGATCTCCGGTGTCGACGGGATCATGTGCCAGTCCGCCGCGCGAGGTTCGGCATCGTTCCGCTCCTCAAAGATCGCCCGGCACGCCGTAGCTCGGCGCCTGTGTGGGGTTGAGCGCGCGCGTGACGTAGGCGTCCATTTCCAAGCGCCAGCGCGCCCAGAGTGCTGCGCATTCCTCGACCGGGTCGCCTTCGGTCCAATCGAGGCGCAGGTCCGCGACGTTCCAGGAGACCTTGTCCACCATGACAAGTCCCATGGAATGGATGGGGCCTTCCTCACCGCCGGCCGCGACTGCGGCCCGCATCGCGGCAATCAGCCGGTCGCCGAGATGCTTGCCCTTCGTGGCTTCGAAGGCTTCGACCATTTTCTGCGGGATGCCCGTCGTGGTCAGCATGTTGCCAGCGGCCACGACATTGTCACCCTGGGCCGCCGCATGGGAACCGAGGGTCCTGGCGCCCGAATAGGCCGCCGTCCGACCCGCGGCGTCGACGAGGGCGAGCTGGCGGTATTCGATATGAGGAGCTTCCGCGACGAGACGTGCGAGCGCGGCTTCGGCGGAAAGGCCGCTCGCCATCAGCTCCAGGCCCTGCGGGCCAAGGCGGGGATCGGTGATGTTCTGGGTCGAGACGGCGCCGACGCCTGCGCGCACATGGGCGCAGCGCGCCGCAACGCTGGGCGAGGAGGAGGAGACTGCAATACCGAACATACCGGTGTCGGTACAGCGGCCGGAAACGGAAAAGGTCATGACGCCCTCCGTCAGGCTTGGTCGGGGATGACGGCGGTCGCTTCGATCTCGACCAGCCATTCCGGCCGGGCAAGTGCCGAGACAACGAGGCCCGTCGAAACCGGAAAGACGCCCTTCAGGTACTTGCCCATCTCCTGATAGACGTCCTCTCGGTAGCGGACGTCGATGAGGTAGACGACGACGCGGCAGATGTGACTGAGGTCTGAGCCCGCCTCTTCCAGCAGCATCTTAATGTTTTCCATCGCCTTACGCGCCTGGGCGGCCGCATCGCCGATATGCAGGCTCTCGCGTGTGTCGAGATCCTGCGAGATCTGCCCGCGCACGAAAACCGTCGCGCCGCGCGCCACCACGGCCTGGCAGAGATCGTTGTTCAGCTTCTGCTCGGGGTACGTTTCCTTGGTGTTGAAGGGGCGGATGCGGGTATGCACGGGCATGTCTGTCTCCTGTTGCGCAAGGTGGGGCCGGACGCGGATACTAGCGAGCCGCGTCCCGGCGGTTAAAGTCGTTTTTGCCGAGCCCGTGCTTTGGAAAAAGCTACGCGCCGGGCGGGATCAAAGACCAGCGTGCGCCGCCGGTCGCAGCATCGCGCGGGCACATTTCTCGCCAATCATCATCGACGGCGCATTGGTGTTGCCGGCGATCAGCGTCGGCATGACCGAGGCGTCTGCGACGCGCAGCCCTTCAATCCCGAACACCTTCATCGAGACGGGATCGATGACGGCCATGGCGTCACGGCCCATCCTGGCCGTGCCGACGGGGTGATAGACGGTCAGTGCCTCGGCCCGCAGATAGGCGAGGATTTCCTCGTCCGTCCGCACATCCGGGCCGGGCAGGATCTCGCGGCCCTCAAGGCCCGCCATCGGTGGGGCGGCGAAGATCGCGCGGGCGAGCTTGATGCCTTCCACCAGCACGCGGGCGTCATCGAAATCACTGAAGAAGCGGTGGTCGATCTCCGGCACAAGACGCCCGCCCTTGCGGGAAATTCGAACCTCGCCGACCGATTTCGGACGCAGCACGCAGGTGTGTATGGCAAAGCCATGCCCCCATTCGACAAGACGGCCGCGATGGCTGCGATAGCCGGGCACGAAGTGGAACTGCACGTCGGGCAGCTCGCCGGCATAGAGGGTCTTCGCGAAGCCACCGGCAACAACGTAGTTGGTGGAGAGGAGCCCCTTGCGACCGACCGCGAAACGGAACGGCGCCGCAAGCAGTTTGCCGGCATTGCGCCAGGAAATGCCGAGCGTCCGGGTGGACGGGCTGCGCACAGTGATCATGCCGTCGACATGATCGCGCAGGTTCTGGCCAACGCCGCGAAGGTCGCGGGCGACGGTGATGCCCTCCTTCTGCAGGGCCGCACCCGGACCGATGCCGGAGGCCATGAGGATGACCGGCGTGCCGATGGCACCGGCCGACAGTACGATTTCGCCGCGGCAGAGGACGGTGACGGGCTGCCCGTCGCGCAACACTTCGACGCCGGTCACGCGCGCGCCGTCGAGGATCAGGCGGCGGACCTCGGTGCCGGTCCAGACCGTGAGGTTCGGGCGGTCGCGCACCGGCTCAAGGAAGGCATTGTAGGCGGAAAAGCGAATGCCGTTGTTCTGCGTCAGGTCATAGACGCCGAGGCCGAACTGGCTCGGGCCGTTGAAATCGCTGTTGCGCGGCAGGCCGAGCATCTCGCCGGCGGCGATAAAATCCTGACAGACCGGGTTCGGATCCTTCGGGCGGTCGACATAGAGCTCGCCCCTCGTGCCGTGCAGCGCGGGATCCTGGCCGACCCGGTTGTGTTCGAGATCCTTGAAGACGGGCAGCACGTCCTGCCAGCCCCAACCCTCGCAGCCGAGGTCGCGCCATTCGTCATAGTCTTGCCGCGCGCCGCGGATGTAGAGCATGGAGTTCAGCGCGGACGACCCGCCAAGCATGCGTCCGCGGTTGACCGGGATGCGGCGGTTGTCGAGTTCGGGCTGGGGCGTGCCGACAAAACCGTAGTCGAAGCGCGGGCGGCCGTACATGGCAAGAATGCCGGCCGGCACCTTGACACGCAGGTCCCGGTCGCCGCCACCGTTCTCGATCACCAGCACCCGGTTCGACGAACGGGCCGACAGGCGGTTGGCGACGACACAGCCGGCCGAGCCTGCGCCGACCACAATGTGATCGAAAGTTTCCATCACGGCCTACCGTCATGGGTGATTCTGCCGCCGCAGACAGTCAGTGCCACGCGGGCGGCGTCCTCGGCCTCGGCCAGGCCCTCCAGCGCGCCATCGATCAGCACCAGGTCGGCGTCAAAGCCGGGTTTCAGCTGGCCGCGGCTGTCTTCGGCGTAGTCTGCATAGGCACCGCCGGCGGTATAGGCGATCAGGCATTCGTCGAGGCTGACGCGCTGGTCAGGTATGTCGGCGGTCCAGGGTTTTCGCGTCAGGGCACAATGGATCGCGTAGAGCGGCGAGAGCGGCGAAACCGGCCAGTCCGTGCCGAAGGCGAGCGGCACGCCGCGGTCGCGGATCATCCGCCAGGGGAAGGCGGTTGGCCAGCGGTCGCGGCCCATGATGGTGGTCGTTGGTTCGAGGGGCAGGCCGGCGGAGCCCGGCGGATGCACTGGCTGCATGGAGGCAATGATGCCGAGCGGCTTCAGCCGGTCGAGGTCTTCGGGCGTGATCGTGTCGATATGCTCGATGCGATGGCGGGCGTCGCGAGCGCCATTCGCCGTGCGGGCGGTCTCGTAGCCGTCGATGGTCGCGCGCACTGCACCGTCGCCGACGGCATGGGTCGCGACCTGGAGACCGCGGCGGTCGGCTTCGATGCACATGGCGTTGAAAATGTCGGGTGCGATCAACGGCTCGGAGCGGAAGCCGGGCCGGTCGGGATAATTGCTGACGGTCAGTGCCGTCCAGGTGTCGTAGACGCCATCCATGAACAGCTTGATACGGCCGAAACGCAGCCAGCCCGGCACGTCGGGGCCGAAGTCATCGATCTGGGCGACGCCTTCCGGGCCGTGGCGCTGCTCCAGCCGGAGCGGCAGGCTCACGCGCACCGGCATCTCGCCGGCGAGCGCCAGCTCACGCATGAGGCCCGCCTGATAGGCATTGCCGTCCATGTTGACGGCGGTGGTGATGCCGTTTCGGGCGCAATAGTCGCCGGCTCTGCGGATCAGCCCCTTGTCGTGGATGCGATCTTCCTCCGAGACCTTGCCGCCTTCGTAGTGGAGGCCGTCGCGCCCCTTGAGACGGGAAAGCATCTGCACGCGGTTCATGGCGGCAAATTCGCGTAGCTCGCCACTGGCAAGCCCGTCTTCGCCCATCACCACCTCCGCCCCCGGCCCGACATCCGCCCCCTGGAGGATGCCGGCCAGCTCCAGCGCCCGGGTGTTGGCCCAGGCGCAATGCAGGTCCGTCGACAGGAGGCAGAGAGGGCGGTCGGCAACGATCGCGTCGAGAAGGTGGCGGTCGGGCCTGCGGTTTTCGCCGAAAATCACGTAGTTGACGGCATAGCCGAAGAGGATGTCGTCACCGGGGTTGGCGGCAGCGAAACCGAGAAGGGCGTCGCGGGTCGCCTCGAAGCCGAAAGTTGGCCCGAGGTTGAGCATGGTAAGCGTCGCCCCGCCCATGAAGAGGTGCAGGTGGCTCTCGATGAAGCCCGGCAGCAATTCGCGTCCATCCGCATCGATCACATGGGTGGTGGTGCCGGCATGAGCTCGGATGGCCTCATCCGGGCCGAGTGCCAGGATCCTCCCACCGGCAACGGCGATGGCGGTCGTTCCCTTGGGTGCAAAAATCGCACGCACACGGGCGTTCACGATGATGAGATCGGCTGTCATCGGCGGCTCCCTGCCAAATGAGAGGAAGCGGGGGCAAACGCCCCCGCGACGGTTTTACTGGAGGAGCTGGGTCCACACGCGGGTAACGAGATCCTGCGCGGCGGGCGAGCAGGTGCGCGAGAAGACGATGGGCACTTCCGGATAGAGCTCCGGCGCGTTTTCCTTTTTGTAGACGACCTTTTCCTGCACCAGTTTCATGGGCGAAGAGTGAGCATAGAAGTTCATTTGTTCAGTGGCGTTTTCCGGTTGAGACATGAACTCGATGAACTTGATCGCATTGTCGCGGTTTGGTGCCCCCTTCGGGATCACCATACTGTCGAGCCAGCCGACCATGCCCTCCTTCGTCATGGCGAGGGCGAAGGGCGATCCCTTGGTCCGGGCCTTCACCTCCTCGCCGTCCCACCAGAAGTGAGCAGCAACCTCGCCCGAGGCGAGGCGGCTTGCAATGTTGTCGGACGAATAGACCGCCACCGACGGCTTCTGTGCCATCAGGAGGTCCAGCACCTTCTTCATCTCCGCCTGGTCCTCGGTGCAGAAGGGAATGCCGAGATAGAGCTGGGCCGCGCCAATCACCTCGTCGGGATAAGAGAGCATCGCGATCTTGCCCTTCAGCTCGCCGTCGGGCTCGAAGAAATATTTGAAGCTGTCGGTGGGGCCTTTGTACTGCGTGGTGTTCACGACGAAGCCGGCGGTGCCGTAGGCGATCGGGATCGAGTGTTCCTGCTTCTCGTCCCACCACTGATTGCGCCAGCGCGCTTCGATGTTCTCGTACGCCTTGAGCTTGTTGGCCCCGTAGTTCTCGACCAACCCCTCGTCGATCATTACGCGCAGGAAGTGCTGGGAGGGCGTGGCGATGTCATAGCCGGAGGAGCCGGCCTGCAGCTTAGTCAGGAGGTCCTCGTTCGAGGTGTAGCCGTCGACATTGACCTTTACGTCATATTCCTTGGCGAATTTCTCGATGACAGCGGGTGAGATTGAATCAGTCCAGACATAGAGATTGAGCTGTCCCTCGGCCTGGGCGGCTGTGGCGAAGCAAAGCGCGAGGGTGGTGGCTGTCAGGTATTTTTTCATGTGCTGTTCCTCTCTTTGTTTTTTGGTTCAGGCATTGTCGCGGTTGCCTCGCGCCGCCACTAGAAGCGCGACGGTAGCGAGGACCAGCGAGGCAAGGATCAGGAGCGTGGCGATCGCATTCAGTTCCGGCGAGGTACCGCTGCGAATGAGCGAGAAGATGTAGACTGGCAGCGTCGTCGTGCCCCCCGTCGACAACAAGTTCGAGGTGATGAAGTCGTCCATCGAGATCAGGAAGGCGAGCATCGCCCCGGAAAAGACTCCAGGAAAGATGAGGGGCAGTGTCACGCGCCGGAACGTCGTCCAGCGGTCAGCATAGAGATCGGCGCTCGCCTCTTCGAAATCCAGCGACATGCCCTGCAGGCGTGCGCGGATCGGCAGGAAAGCGAAGGGCGTGCAGAAGGCGGAGTGGGCGATGGTCAGCCGGATCACGCCATTCTGCACGTCGATCAGCGAGAAGAGGATCAGCGTGGCGACCGCCAGCACGATTTCCGGCAAGAGTAGCGGCAGGTTGACGATTGTTTCCGAGAGCTTGCGGAAGCGGACGTTCTTGCCGCGGATAATGGCAAGGGCGGCACAAAGCGCGACCAGAGTGCAGACGACGGTTGCGATGGCGGCCACCGTCAGCGAGGTTTTCAGCGCGTTTATCAGCGCCGTATTGCGAAGCGCCGAGGAATACCACTGAAGCGAAAAATGCGTCCAGACGCCGGCGATGTTGTTGGCGTTAAAGGAGTAGATCACGACGACGGCCAGCGGCGCGTAAAGGTAGACGAAGAACAGAACCGACAGCGGACCAAGGCCGGGATATCGTTTGACATCGTGGCGAGTGCTCATAGCGCGGCCTCCCGGCGGGCGGCGCGCAGCGCCGCAAAGATCAGGAAGCCCATGACGAGTGCCATCAGCGTTATGGCGATAGCTGCGCCGAAGGGCCAGTTGCGGCCACCGCCGAACTGGAGCTGAATCAGCGTTCCCATCATCATCTGCTTGCCGCCCCCCATCAGCGAGGGCTCCAGCACCGCGCCAAGCGAGGGCACGAAGACGAGGATGGCGCCGGCAACGATGCCGGGGGCCGTCAGTGGCAGGATCACCCGGCGCAGCGTCACCCAGCGGCTGCCGTAAAGGTCGTGCGAAGCTTCGATCAGCGTGCCGTCGAGCTTCTCGATGGAGGCAAAGACCGGCAGCACCATCAACGGCATGGCGGTGTAGACCATTGCCGTCAGCGTCGCCCCGTCGTTGAACATGAGGCTCATGCCAGAAGGAAGGCCGAGGTATTCGAGCAGGCGCGGCAGCGTGCCGTCCTTGCCGAGGATGATCATCCAGGCATAGACACGCAAGATCATCGAGGCCCAGAAGGGCAAAGTCACCAGATAGATCAGCGCCGCCTTACGGCCCGGCGGCTGGCGCGAGATGAAATAGGCAACCGGCACTGCAAAGAGCAGACAGATCAGTGTCGTCGCGCCAGCCAGCAGGAAGGTGCGGACAATGATCAGAAGGTATTGCGGGGTGAATTCCAACTCGCCCGTCCAGCCCTCATTGAAGAGGATCTGGCGGTAGCCGGCGAGGTTGAAATCCCACGCGAAGCCGCCATGCGCGCCACGTGTCGCGACGGAGACGGCAGCGATGATGAAGATGGGCAGGATCAGAGCAAAACCCATCAGCAGCCGGGACGGCAGCAGGCCCCAGAAGGAAGGATCATGCCAGAAACGGACGCGAGGCGCGCGGCCCGCTTCGGCGGTGGCATGGAGGACGCTGTCGGTCATGCCGCAAGCACCCGCGCGGAACCCGCGACGAAGCCCACCGGAACGGTCGCGCCAAGCGGGATGGTGTCTCCCTCACGCGAGGCGTTGCGACGCGAGGCGCGCAACTCGGTTCCCGCAACGTCCAGCGTGTAGTGGGTATAGCCGCCCATGTAGTTCTTGTTGGTGATCCGGCCCTCGAAAACGACACCCTGCGCCTGGTCGCCGAGGTTGATCTTTTCCGGACGCACCGAAAGTATCGCGCGACCCTTGGCGGCATGGCCGGTCGCGGGAACGGTGAGCGCAACGCCGAAGGGCGTGCGAATGGTCGCCTGTCCGGCCGCGGTTTCGACGACGTCCACATCGAGAAAATTCGTCTCGCCGACGAAATCGGCGACGAACCGGTTGACGGGCTCCTCGTAGATCTCCGTCGGCGTGCCGATCTGCTGCACCTCGCCGCCGCCGAGCACAGCGATGCGGTCCGACATATCGAGCGCCTCCTCCTGGTCATGGGTTACGAACACGAAGGTAATGCCGGTGTCGCGTTGCAGGGTGCGCAACTCATCGCGCATTGCCTGCCGGAGTTTCAGATCGAGGGCGGAAAGCGGCTCGTCGAGCAGGAGAACCTCCGGCTCGGGTGCCAAAGCGCGGGCGAGCGCTATGCGCTGACGCTGGCCGCCGGAAAGCTGGGCGGGCTTGCGCTTTGCCATCTGGCTCATGTGCACCCGTTCCAGCATCTCACCGACACGATTGCGGATGCGCGTCTGGTCCCAGCCGAGGTTTTCGAGCCCGTAGGCGACGTTCTGTTCCAGCGTCATGTGCGGGAAGAGCGCATAGCTCTGGAAGACGGTGTTGACGCGGCGCTTGTGCGGCGGGATGGCAACCACCTCGCGGCCGTTCAGTTGGATGGAGCCGCTGTTCGGGCTTTCGAACCCGGCCAGCATCCGCAGCAGCGTGGTCTTGCCGCAACCAGACGGGCCGAGCATCGTGAAGAACTCGTTGCTGCCGATGTTGAAGCTGACCGACTTCAGCGCCTGATAGGCTCCGAAATACTTCGAAACCGATTTTACTTCGATGGCCTTGGACTGGTTCATCCGCATTTCCTCACATCGGCCCGAGTTCGGTAACTTCGCGGCGGAACGGCAGGGCATCACCGATATCCGGCGTATCCAGTTCCCGCGCATAGCGGTGGCCGGCATAGGTCGCCCAGGCGATCGGCGCGGGCGCGGCCGCATCGCCGATGATTTTGACGCTCTTGATGCCGGCATCAGCCCAGTCGTCCTGCCGGGCGAGAAGGTCGTGATAGAGCGCATCTTCGGACGTGCGCGAGCCGACCAGCACGACGGCGTCGCAGCTGACCGCGCGGCGACGGCCGGTATAGGTGCAGTTGGTCTCGACCTCACCGGCGCGGATAGCGGTGACACCGCGGTTGAGGCGAATATCGACGCCGAGATCATCGAGGCGCACGTGGATAGCGCCCTGTTCCAGCGTGTTGCGCGTCCAATCCGAGACATAGGCCGAGGGCGTGACGAGGATGACCTTGGCGCCGGCCTTCGCCATCACCTCAGCCATCACGCCGCCCATGTAATAGTGGTCGTCATCATAGACCACGACGGTCTTGTCGGTGAGGTTTTCCGGATGCTTCTTCGCCATAATGTCGTCCGGCGTCCAGAGCGTCATCGCCCCATCGATTGGCATCGGCACAACATGCTGGCGGGCAACGCCGTCGCGGCGCCAGTGTGAGCCGGTGCTGATGGCGACATGCTCGAAGCCGAAGGCGAGCACATCCTCGGCGGTCAGCCGGCTGTCGAAATAGGTCTCGACATTTGTGCGCTGGCCGATCTGGTACTGGCGGTAGTCAACCACCCGGCCCCAGGCGGAAAGGCCGGGCAGAAGGCGTTCGCGCGCCACGCGGCCGCCAAGCGTCGTGGTGGCTTCGGCCAGCGTCACGTCATAGCCGCGCAGCGAGAGGGCACGGGTGGCCTCCAAACCGGCCGGGCCAGCGCCGACAACGAGCACCGTCTGGCTCTCGCCTTTGGCGTTCATGCGTTCCGGGTGCCAGCCCTTGCGCCACTCCTCCATGAAAGTCGGGTTCTGTGTGCAGCGGCTGATCGACATGGTCATGTCGCCGGTGATGCACATGTTGCAGCCGATGCACTCGCGGATGTCCTCGATCCGGCCTTCCTCGATCTTCTTCGGCAGGAAGGGATCGGCGATGGACGGACGGGCGCAGCCGATCAAATCGAGAATGCCCTGACGCACCATGCGCGCCATCACGTCCGGCGAGGTGAACCGGCCGACGCCGACCACCGGTTTCGACGAGAGTTCGCGAATGCCCTTGACCAGAAGCTCCTGCGCGCCCTCCTCCTTGAAGCGCGACGGGCCGGAACAGTCTTCCCAGGCACCGTGCGCCAAGTCCCAGAGGTCAGGCAGGTCAGCGTTCATCTCGACGAATTCGCGCACCTCGGCATTGGAGAAGCCGAGTTCACCAATCGTCTCGTCGAGGCTGACACGCATGGTGATCGCCGTCGTATCGCCGACAGCTTCGCGGATATCGGCCACCACCTCGCGTGCAAAGCGCGAGCGGTTTTCCAGGCTCCCGCCGTATTCGTCGGTGCGCTGGTTGGTGGCGCGCGACAGGAAGTGCTGGAAGATGCCGAAGCCGTGCGCGCCGTAAAGACAGATGAGGTCGAAACCGGCCATCTTCGAGCGCTTGGCGGCGTTGACGAACCAGCGGCGCAGATTCTTGATGTCCGTGAGGTCCAGCGCGCGGGCCTGCACCGGATCGTTGGTGAAGGTGCGGATCGGCAGGGCCGAGGGCGCAAGCGGCACCTCCTTCGTGTAGAAATTCGGGCCGTTGATACCGGAATAGGCGAGCTGGATACCTGCGAGCGCGCCATGCACTTTCATGGCGTCGGACATGCGGCGCAGGCCCGGAATATCCTTGTCCTCCCAAAGCCGCAGCTCGATGAAGGGCGTAATCTCCGAGGTGTGGTGCATCTCGGTCTGCTCGGTGAAGATGACGCCCCAGCCGCCCTCGGACTTGATGCCGCGCATGGCCGCGGCTGCGGAGGGGTCGCGGTAACCGCCGCCGTTGCAATGCGGCACCTGATAGAACCGGTTCTTCGCGACGTGGGGACCGATTGGGACGGGCTCGAACAGAATGTCGTATTTGCTGTCGCGAGTATGGGGCATTCTCAATGCTCCTGTAGAGGATTATATCGACTATTGGATTTGACGAAGCGCAAACGGTAAATGACGCGTTCTGGAAACATGGATTAGGTTCAGGCTAATCAGCGGCCGCCGTGTGGCGATGTTGCAAAATCAACCTACGCGCGAAAACACAACCGCTCCAAGGCATCTGGAGGATTCCTATTTATTTTCAGATGCTTGTGAAGAGACCGACGCCGGTCACCGTTCGCAAGGAAATACGCATTCGGTAACCGGCACCTTCGATGGTTGAAATCCCTGGCGGCGCGCCGCAGCCAGAGCGGGCGGATGCCTAGTATTTCACCCAAACCGTTTTCAGCGCGCAGTACTTATCGAAGCTGTGAATCGAGAGGTCGCGGCCGAAACCGGACTGCTTCATGCCGCCGAAGGGCGTCATGGTGGAGAGCGCATCGACGGTGTTTACCGAGACCGTGCCCGCATGGAGCCTGTCCGAAACGGAGAGCGCCCGCGACAGATCCCGTGTCCAGACGGAGGCGGCGAGGCCGTATTCGCTGTCGTTGGCAATCAGCAGCGCCTCCTCGTCGTTAGCGAAGGGCGTAATGGCGAGCACGGGGCCGAAAATCTCCTCCCGCGCGATGCGCGCATCCGGCGACACCTCGTTGAAGATGGTCGGCTGGATGTAGCAATCCGAGCCGTCGCGCGTCTCGCGATTGCCGCCATATACCAGCCGGCCTTCCGAGCGGCCGATGTCGATATAGCTTGCCACGCGGTCGGCATGGGTCTTCTCGACCAGAGGCCCCATGCGGGTGACAGGATCTAGCGGATCGCCGAGCGGCCAGGCGGCGGCAGCCTCGATCAGCTTCTGGGTGAATTCCTCCTGCACGGAGCGGTGTACCAGCAGGCGCGAATTGGCCGAGCAGACCTCGCCGGAATTGAACAGAATGCCGAAGGCCGCCATCCCAGCCGCCTTGTCGAGATCGGCATCGGCGAAAACGAGGTTCGGCGATTTGCCGCCGGTCTCAAGCCACACCTGCTTCATGTTGCTTGCGCCGGCATAGGTCATAAAGAGCTTGCCGACGTTGGTCGAGCCGGTGAAGACAAGCGCGTCGACATCCGGATGCAGGCCAAGGGCACGTCCGGCATCTTCGCCGAAGCCGGGCACGACGTTGAGCACGCCGTCCGGCAGGCCGGCCTCGGAGGCGAGTTCCGCCAGCATGAGGGCGGAGAGCGGCGACTGTTCGGCCGGCTTCAGCACGACGGAATTGCCGGTGGCGAGCGCGGGCGCGAGTTTCCAGGTTGCCATGTCCAGCGGAAAGTTCCACGGCACGACGGCGCCGATGACGCCGAGCGGCACGCGGCGGATCATGGCGAGATCCCCGCGGCCAGTGGGCGCGATCTCGTCATAGAGCTTGTCGATGGCCTCCGCATGCCATTCGAAGAAGTGCGCCGAGCCGGGCGCGTCGATTGTGGAGCTGTCGCTGATAGGCTTGCCAATATCAAGCGTGTCGAGCAGGGCGAGTTCCGGCACGTTTTCGCGAATGAGGGCGGCAAGCCGTAGGAGCACCGCCTTGCGCTCCGCCGGCGATTTGCCCGACCAGCGGCCATCCTTGAAGGCGCGGCGGGCCGAAGTGACGGCGGCGTCGATGTCTTCCGCGGTGCCGCGGGCGACGTCCGTCAGCACCTGCGCATTGGCGGGGTTCACGGTTTCGAACCGCCCGCCCTTCGCCGCCTCGCGAAAACCGCCGTCGATATAGAGGCCATTGCGGAATTTCAGGCTCGCGGCGCGGGCGCGCCAGTCGGTGGTCGTGGTCATGAACTGCCTTTCTGTTCTCGGGGGGCGTCGGCGGAAGCCGGCAGGTCCATGACCATGTCGCCAATCTTTTCGCCGCAGAAATCGATGAAGCGCCGAACGGTGAGCGCCGGGCTCGCCCCGCCCATGGCGAGTATGCCCATGCGCATGGGACGGAGGTTGCCGGAGAGCGGCACAAAGACCAGCTTGTTGCCGTCGGGCGCATAGGCGGAGACCGGCCTTATGTTGGCGATGGAATAGCCGAACCGGTTGGCGACCATGGCGCGCATCACGGACATGTCGCGCGTGCGCTCGACAATGTGCGGCGTCAGGCCCGCATCGCGGAAGAGCGAGAGGAAGTAGGCCGAGCTGTGCGGCAGGTCGAGCAGGATCATCGGGTGGGAGGCGAGGTCCTCCACCGTCACCTCGCGGTGGCCCGCAAGCGGGTGATCCGCCTGCAGCACGGCATAAGGCGGCAGCACGGCAAGCTCGTGAAACGTTATGTCGGCGGGAATGTCGAGGTCGTAGCTGAGCGCGATATCAAAGCGCGCCATGCGCAACCCTTCGAGAATGCTGGCCTGGTCGCGCTCGTACTGGAAGAAATCAACGTCCGGATAGGTATCGGAAAAGGCACGGCGCAGCGCCGGGATTACGGCCTGCGCGAAGGTGACGAGGCAGGCGACGTGCAGCGGCCCGCGCACCTGCCCGGTCAGTTCATTGGAAAGCGCATTAAGCTTGGCCGCCTCGGAAAGGATTTGTCGCGCCTGGTCGACGAAGCTGCGGCCGGCCTGCGTCAGCGAAAGGCCGTGCGCGTGCCGGCGCACGAAAAGGGTGATGCCGAATTCCTTTTCGAGTTGGGAGACCGCCGCCGAGACCGACGGCGCGGACACATTCACCCGTTCGGCCGCCTCCGTGACGGAGCCATATTCCCCGACCGCGACGAGATATTCCAATTGGCGAAGGGTGAAGCGCAGAACCATATCCGTATCCTTTTTGGTCCGCCAATTAAGGAACAGATTCGAACGCGCGAAAAGGGCATCGCCATCCGGGCTGTGGATGACATTGCCGCCGGGGCTCGGGTTTCGGATCATGGCATGCTCGCCTCCTCCGTGCGGGCGCCGACGCAGCCTCTCAGGAGGCCGCGGCTGCGGTCTCGGCCGTCCGCCTGCTCCGGTTCTCGGCGATGTAGCCTGCGAGGTAATCCGCATCGTGCCAGACGCCCCAAATGAAGGAAGAGGCGCGGCGTGACAGCCAGGGAAGGCCGACGAAGAAGAGGCCCGGCACCCTTGAGACGCCGCGCTCGTGCACCGGCCGTCCCTTTTCGTCAAAGGCATCAAGCCTCGCCCAGCTGTAATCGACCGTGTAACCCGTCGCCCAGATGATGGAAGCAATGCCAGCCTCCTTCAGGTTCAACGAGAGGATGGGATCGCTCACGCAGAGCGGATCGGGTTCCTTCCGGCGGGCTTCTGGATCTTCGGGCAGATCGAGATTGTTTTTCGCAGCATAGTCGTCGGCGCGATCAAGCAGGGAGAGGTAGTTGGCATCGCCCAGCGCGATGTTCGTCGCCAGGTCTGGCGCGATGCGCAGCACGCCGTTGTCAAAGGCATCGGCCCGGCCGAGCAGCACCATGCCGCGTGCGCCAAGGCGGCGGAAGTCGACGGTCTGCCCGCCATAGGCACCGCTGACGGCGATGGTGACATGTTCCGTATTGGGTGCCGGCACCTTGAGGTCCCAGATCCCGAGCACGCCCAGCCACCAGCAGAAATCCTTGCCGCGATAGCGCCGCGGCGGCCGATCGTGCGGGCCGATGGAGAGATAGACGCGTTTCCCCGCGCGCAGCAACTCGTCGGCGATCTGTGTGCCGGAGGAGCCGGCGCCCACCACAAGCACCGCACCCTCGGGCAACTGGCCCGGATTGCGGTAGGTATTGGAGTGAATTTGCACGAGACCTTCCGCCGCCGGCACGAGGGCTGGCATGGTGGGACGCTGGAAGGCGCCGGTGGCGGAAACCACGTTCTTCGCCTCGAACACGCCCGCCGTTGTCTCGACGCGGAAAGTGTCGCCCTCCTTGCGAACACTCTTGACCTCGACACCGGTACGGATCGGCGCCTCGATCTTTTCCGCGTAGGCGACGAAGTAATCGGCAACCTGTTCCTTGGGGACGAAGGCATCGTCGTCGACGCCGGGGAAGGTCATGCCGGGAAAGCGGTCATGCCAGGCGGGGCCATTGGCGACGAGGGAATCCCAACGCGCGGTGCGCCAGCTCTCGGCGATGCGGTTCTTTTCGAGCACCAGATGGGGCACGCCGCGCTTGCCGAGATGTTCGCTCATCGCTACGCCCGCCTGACCGGCGCCGATGACGAGCGTATCCACTTTTTCCACTGACATGCCGCATCCTCTTTTGCTTCGACGGAGGGTCGGCCCCTACGGCCGATCCTGCCGATTGGTGTAAAGGAGGGCGGAACTGCCTGACATAAGAGTTTGATTCAGCGCTGATTAGGCGCCCGCTAAATGCCACGGCAGGGGAGCTACCGCGCCCAGCGTGGGCTTCGGAAATATGATCAAGAGAGCGATGGCGTACCGTCACGTACCGTCGTAACCGCCGAGAGCACCTTTCAGGTGATCCGCTCATTGGTCGTGGGTGGAATGCAGCGCCGTTACAGGCGGCAATCACGTCAGACAGGCGATTACAATCCTCCGGCGCCGCAAATTTTTTGGGGTCGAGTTCGTCAGCGATGATAAAACAGCGCACTGCTCGTGCCGAGCCGAACGCCGCACCCGCCTATTCGATATCCCATTGCCGCGTCAGCTGACTGCCGGCGGTTGTGATGCCAAGTGGCATCGCCTGCGCATAAGTGGGCAAGAGTGGGATTACATGTTCGGATAGACCGGTCCGTCGCCGGCCTTCTTCACGGAGGTCCGTGCGGCCCGCCTCCCGAACATTACATGTTCGGATAGACCGGGCCTTCGCCGCCCTGTGGCGGCACCCAGTTGATGTTCTGGTTCGGGTCCTTGATGTCGCAGGTCTTGCAGTGCACGCAGTTCTGCGCGTTGATGACGAAGACGTCCTTGCCGTCCTTCTCCACCCATTCGTAAACGCCGGCCGGACAGTAGCGCGTCGACGGGCCGGCAAAGACATCGTGCTCGGAGCGCTTCTGCAGCTCCATGTCCTTCACCTGCAGATGGACCGGCTGGTCTTCCTCATGGTTGGTGTTCGACAGGAACACCGAGGACAGGCGGTCAAAGGTCAAGACGCCATCCGGCTTCGGATAGTCGATCTTCTGGTGCTGTGCGGCCGGCTCCAGGCAGGCGGCATCGGTCTTGCCGTGCTTCAGCGTGCCGAAGAAGGAGAAGCCGAAGAGCTGGTTGGTCCACATGTCGAGACCGCCGAG
>NZ_MBSO01000039.1 GCF_001695835.1 Ensifer sp. LC11
GAACCTTCGACACGCTCTCAAACGCCCTTGGGTCCATCTGCAACCTCTTCAACAGAACCGAGTGCTGGAACTATCTCAAGGCGGCAGGGTATGCGTCTGATTAAACGTACGATGCTTTAAATGTATGTTTTTTAAGGATTATGTGGAACCAAATCGGATTTGGTCATCCCAATTTCGCTCGCGGTATGCGAATAGATTGCGCCCCGCCGTTATCCATGGTCTCTGATGAGACCATGGTGTCGACGGCCCCGGGGCGCCAAAATCCTACCGATCTGAGTTGGCCGGGCGACAAGGGCGTCTGCCGATGATGCGCAGCGGAAACGACGGTTCGCGCGCCTACCGTCGTGCCGATTGCACGGCGATCGCCAACAGATTTTGTAGAACCAGGCTCTCTTCAAGGCTCGCTCGACTGCGGCTCTGATAGATGGTGGTCTGCAGGCGATTGAGTTCGCGTCTTATCGCTGGGGACGACCAATGTTTGAGGGCGGCTTCAACGATCGGCTTGCGCCGGAAATGGAGGCCGCGGCCAAGCGTTGCGATCACCTGACTTGCCTGCTGCCGGCTCGCATCCATCTCGGCGCGCATCACATCGAGCTGCTGAAACTGGCGCAGGCAAGCCTGCAACACCAGAAAGGCTGGCGTCTTCGACGTGGTGATCTTCTGCATCGCATGTAGCAGCCCATCAAGATCGCCCTTCAGGACGGCGTCGACGGCGTCGTCGACGGAAATGGCGCTGGCATCGCCGACGATATCGAGAACGTCTTCCTCGTCCACCGTCGACTTTCCGCGACAATAGAGAGCGAGCTTGCGCAACTCGTTGCGCGAGGCGAGACGATCGCCGCCAAGCGCTTCCAGCAGCCGCTGGCGCGCACCCGGACTGATGCCCAGCTTCTCGTCGCCCAGTTCCTTGTCGATGAGCGCCTGCAGGCTGCGCACGTCGTCGCTGTAGCAGGCAATGCATGCGACCGAACGGGCGGTTTCACCGATCTTGCGGAGTGCTGCACCCTTTTTCAGGTCACCGGCTTCAACGATGACGTAGCTACCGGAAGGAGGCTCGGTGGCGAGAATCTGGAGTGCGTCGACAAGCGCCTTTTCGTTGGCGGCACCGCGAACCCAAACGAGCTTTTCACCGCCGAAGAGGCCGATCGCATTCACCTCGTCAAGCAGCCTGCCTGGCGACAGGGCCAATTCGCTGACGTCGAGTTTGAGGACCGAAAAGGGATCGTCGAGCGGCACGCCGGATCGCGACGCAATTGCCGACGCCCGCTCGGATACGAGCCCGCGGTCGGGCCCGTAGAGAATGAACAGGCGATAGACCCCGGCTGCCTTCTGGAGGAACGAGTCGAACTCGTGCGACTTGACTTCGCTCATTCCGGCACCGGCTAGCGGCTGAGGGCCGCGGCAATGTCGGCGCGGATCAGCTCAGCCAGTTCCTTTGCGGCGCGGTTCTCGCCGTCGCGTATAGCCCGCACCTTGGCAAACTCCTGGACCGGGAAGTCAACAAGGGCGACCGCCGAGCGGTTGCCGGACTTGACTGTCTCACCGGTACCGGTCTTCGTCAGGTTGTAATCCGCCTTGACGACGATGCGACCGGCGCCGGCTCGGTCCTTGGCTTGGTCGTAGAGCACGCCCATCGCCCGGCTGGTGACGTTCAGCGCCAGGTGATACTGCGGGTTTGCAGGCTCACCCTGGCCACCGGCGACCAGGAAGATCAGCGCGTTGCGAACTTCCTGTTCGACGCGGTCATCGGCGTCCGAAATCTCGATCGCTGCCAAGGCCGTGGACGTGCCGACGCTGTCGGAATAGAGCGGCCTGACCTGGCAGCCGGCGAGCGCGGTCAACATAAGCATGCCAGCCAGCACCGGAACAGACCGGATGCGGAAACCAGCTCTATCAGACAACGACATTGACGATCCTCTGGGGCACGACGATGATTTTCTTGGGGGTGCTGCCGTTGAGAGCGGACTTGACGACATCGAGCGCCAGGACGGCGCTTTCGATCGCACTCTGATCCGCATCGCGAGCGATTGTCAAATCGGCGCGCTTCTTGCCGTTGATCTGCACCGGCAGGGTGATTTCGTTCTCGACGACCAGGGCGGCGTCGAAGGACGGCCAGCCTTGTTCCGCGATCAGGCCTTCGCCGCCGATTTCACGCCAGCATTCCTCGGCAAGGTGCGGGGTCATCGGCGCGACGAGATTGATCAGGATCGTCGCAGCGTCTTTCACGGCGCTGGCAAGCGCCGGAGCTGCCTTGCCGGCTGCAACCTGGGTCAGCGGTGCGGCGAGCGTGTTCACGAGCTCGTAGATGCGCGCCACGGCCTTGTTGAAGGCCAGTTTGTCGTAGTCGGCCTCCACCGCGCGCAGCGTCTTGTGGGCGGCTTGTGAAACAGCGAGGCCCTCGCCGTCGAATGCCGGTTGAGCCTCGACCGTGCGCAGCTTCTCCGCTGCCTCGCTGATCAGGCGCCAGACGCGCTGGACGAATCGATGGGCGCCCTCGACGCCCGCTTCGGACCAGATCACGTCGCGATCCGGGGGCGAATCGGAAAGAACAAAGAACCGGGCCGTGTCGGCGCCGTAGGAGGCGATGATATCGTCCGGGTCGACGACGTTCTTCTTCGACTTCGACATCTTCTCGATCGAACCGATGGCGACCTCTTCGCCGGTCTCGATGAGGGTGGCGCGCCGCTGTCCATCAAGCTCTTCGATGCGGATTTCGGCTGGCGTCACCCATTCGCGCTGGGCGCCCTCGCCGCGGCTGTAGGTCTCGTGCACGACCATCCCTTGCGTGAACAGACCCTTGAACGGCTCGTCGACTGCGACGTGGCCGGTCGCCTTCATCGCGCGGGTGAAGAAGCGCGAATAGAGCAGATGCAGGATCGCGTGCTCGATGCCGCCGATATACTGGTCGACCGGCAGCCAGTGGTTGGCAACGGCAGGATCGGTCGGGTTGTCTTCCCAAGGCGCGGTGAAGCGGGTGAAGTACCAAGACGAATCGACGAAGGTGTCCATCGTGTCCGTCTCGCGGCGGGCATCCTTGCCGCAATGCGGGCAGGCGACGTGACGCCAGGTCGGATGGCGGTCAAGCGGATTGCCGGGCTTGTCGAAGGTAACATCCGGCGGCAGGACGACGGGCAGGTCGGCCTTCGGAACCGGCACGACACCGCAATCTTCGCAATGGATGACCGGGATCGGGCAGCCCCAGTAACGCTGGCGGGAGATGCCCCAGTCGCGCAGGCGGAAGTTCACCTTGCGCTCGGCGCGCGGTGTGCCGTCGAGCGTTTCCTTCTCGAGCTTCGAGGCAACGGTCTCGAAGGCCGCTTCGATCGACAGACCGTCGAGGAAGCGCGAGTTGATCATGACACCGTCGCCGACATAGGCCTCGTCACCGATCGCGAAGGTCGCGGCATCGGCATCCGCCGGCATGACGACCGGAACGACCGGAAGATCATATTTGCGCGCGAATTCAAGGTCGCGCTGGTCGCCGGAGGGGCAGCCGAAAATGGCGCCCGTGCCATAGTCCATCAATACGAAGTTTGCGACATAAACAGGCAGTTCCCAGCTCGGATCAAGTGGATGCTTGGCGCGAATGCCGGTGTCGATGCCCTTTTTCTCGGCCGTCTCCAGTGCGGCGAGCGACGTGCCCGCGCGTCGGCATTCCTCGCAGAAGGCATCGACGTCCGCATTGGTCGCCGCCACCTGCTTTGCCAGCGGATGGTCGGCGGCGATCGCCAGGAAGGAGGCGCCGAACAGCGTGTCCGGACGGGTCGTGTAAACCGTAAGCTCGGTCTCGTCGCCGGCGGTACCCTTCACCAGTTCCCAGCGCAGCGACAGGCCCTCCGAACGGCCTATCCAGTTCTTCTGCATCAGGCGGACCTTCTCGGGCCACTGATCCAGCGTGTCCAGAGCGTCAAGCAGTTCCTGGCTGAAGTCGGTGATGCGGAAGAACCATTGCGTCAGTTCGCGCTGCTCAACCAGAGCGCCGGAGCGCCAGCCGCGGCCGTCGATTACCTGCTCGTTGGCAAGCACGGTGTTGTCGACCGGGTCCCAGTTGACCTTGGACTGCTTGCGGTAGACGAGACCTTTTTCCAGGAAATCCACGAACAGGTGCTGCTGGCGCTGATAGTAGGCCGGGTCGCAGGTTGCGAACTCGCGGTTCCAGTCGAGCGAAAGGCCCATGACCTTCAGCTGCGCCTTCATCGAGGCGATGTTCTGGTAGGTCCAGCTCGCCGGATGCACGCCACGCTCCATTGCGGCATTTTCAGCCGGCATGCCGAAGGCGTCCCAGCCCATCGGGTGCAGCACGTTGAAGCCGCGGGCGCGCTTGTAGCGCGCCACCACGTCGCCCATGGTATAGTTGCGCACGTGGCCCATATGAATGCGGCCCGACGGATAGGGGAACATCTCGAGCACGTAGTACTTTTCGCGCGGATCATCGTTCTCGGTCTGGAAGACCTCGTTCTGTTCCCATTCCTGCTGCCAACGGGGCTCGGCATCACGCGGATTGTATCGTTCGCTAGACATGACTTTTCGATGTTCCGGAAGTTCTAGGGGCGCATGAAGCGCGCTCATGATAGTTGGGGTGACCTTCACCACGAAACCGCCTGACGGTCAAGTTTTTGAAGGGTTTGCCGCGACACTTTGGCGGATTTGCGCCCGTCACGAAGGGGGCGGTCTTGGCAAGTCGACCAACTTTGCCTAATCCGCTCGGTGAGTGGTTTGAGAAATCGGTTTCGGAGAAAAGGTCCATGGAAGTCCAAGAGCGGTTGCAGGATGTCGTGAGCCGGATTCAGGCGGCAGAAAAGTCTGCCCATCGCAAGGGCGCCGCTACGCTGGTCGCCGTCTCCAAGACCTTCGACGCTGATGCGATCCGGCCGGTAATAGCTGCAGGCCAGCGCGTGTTCGGTGAGAACCGCGTTCAGGAAGCACAGGGCAAGTGGCCGGAGCTGAAGGCGGAGACATCAGGCCTCGAGCTGCACCTGATCGGCCCGCTGCAGTCGAACAAGGCGGCCGAGGCGGTCGCCCTGTTCGATGTCATCGAAACCGTCGATCGCGAGAAGATTGCCCGCGCGCTCGCTGGTGAGATGCAGAAGCAGGGCCGAAACCTCAGGCTCTACGTCCAGGTGAACACCGGGCTCGAGCCGCAGAAAGCCGGTATCGCTCCGGAGGAAACCGCCGCTTTCGTCGATTTCTGCCGGCAGGAGCTGGGTCTTTCCATCGAGGGGTTGATGTGCATCCCGCCGGTCGAGGAAAACCCTGGCCCGCATTTTGCGCTGCTCGCCAAGCTTGCTGGCACCTGCAAGCTTGAAAAGCTGTCGATGGGCATGTCTGGCGATTTCGAGACGGCCGTCCAGTTTGGCGCCACCAGCGTGCGTGTTGGCTCGGCCATCTTTGGCGCGCGGTAACGCCACTTCGTCGCATTACGCTTTCGTCGGGGTTCCCCTGCTCTCTCATTAGCCTATCCTTGTGCACGAGGAGGCCGGATTTGTCCGGCAGCATGCATAGGGAGGAACGGAAATGGCGAGTCGCTATTCCGAGGTATACGCCGCCTGGAAGGCGGATCCACAGGGCTTCTGGTTGGTTGCCGCCGACGCCATCGATTGGTTCGAAAGGCCGGAGCGCGCCTTCGATGCTGAGCGCGGCATTTATGGCCACTGGTTTGCCGGCGGCACCACCAACACTTGCTACAACTGCGTGGATCGCCACGTGGAGGCTGGTCGCGGCGATCAGATCGCCTTCATCTACGACAGCCCGGTCACCGGGCGGGTCGAGCACATCTCCTATGCGGCACTGCTTGCCGATGTGAGGGCGCTCGCTGCGGTCTATCGCCGGCTCGGTGTCGGCAAGGGCGACCGCATTATCCTCTATATGCCGATGATACCGCAGGCGGCGATCGCGATGCTTGCGGCCGCCCGCATTGGCGCAGTGCATTCGGTGGTGTTTGGCGGTTTTGCCGCCAATGAACTGGCGGTGCGCATTGACGATTGCCAGGCAAAACTCGTGGTCTCGGCAAGTTGCGGCATCGAACCCAGCCGCACGGTTGCCTACAAGCCGCTGCTCGATGCGGCTCTCGAGATCGCGACTCATAAACCGGCCCATTGTCTCGTTTTTCAGCGGGATATGGCGGAAGCCGCCATGACCGATGGTCGCGACATCGATTTCGCGGGGGCGTTGGCATCGGCGAAGGAGGCCGGTGACGAGGCCGAGTGCGTGCCCGTCGCCTCGACCGATCCGCTCTACGTGCTCTATACGTCGGGCACGACCGGCCAGCCCAAAGGCGTGGTGCGCGACAATGGCGGCCACATGGTCGCGCTCAAATGGTCGATGGAGAATTTCTTCGGGGTTCAGCCTGGCGAGGTGTTCTGGGCCGCGTCCGATATCGGCTGGGTCGTCGGACATTCCTATATCGTCTATGGGCCGCTTTTGAACGGCAGCACCTCGATCCTCTTTGAAGGCAAACCGGTCGGAACGCCCGATCCCGGCACCTATTGGCGCATCATTGCCGAGCATGGCGTCGTGGTCATGTTCACCGCCCCGACGGCTCTCCGGGCGATCCGCAAGGAGGATCCGGACGCGACCTTTGCGGTCCGCTACGACCTGTCGCGGTTTCGTGCGCTGTTTCTCGCCGGCGAACGGGCGGATCCGGATACGATCCGATGGGCCGAGAAGGGGCTTGGTGTGCCTGTTATCGATCACTGGTGGCAGACGGAAACGGGCTGGCCCGTTGCCGGCAATCCCATGGGTCTCGGTCTGCTGCCGGTGAAATACGGCTCGCCCGCCGTTCCGCTGCCGGGCTATGACGTGCAGATCCTCGACGATGCCGGGCATCCGGTCGGTCCCGGCACACTCGGCAATGTGGTCGTCAAATTGCCGCTTCCGCCCGGCTGCCTGCCGACACTTTGGAATGCCGACAATCGGTTTCGTGCCGCCTATCTCGAGGAGTTTCCCGGCTACTACAAAACGGCCGACGCCGGCTATCTCGATGAGGACGGTTACATCTTCATCATGGCGCGCACCGACGACATCATCAACGTCGCTGGTCACCGTCTGTCCACCGGAGCCATGGAGGAAGTCTGCGCCAGCCATCCTGATGTCGCCGAATGCGCCGTGATCGGCATTGCCGACGCTTTGAAGGGCCAGGTGCCCGCGGGCTTTCTGGTGATCAACTCCAATGTTTCCCGTGAAACATCGGAAATCGAGCGCGAGGTCATCAGTCTTGTGCGCGAGCGCATCGGTCCGGTGGCCGCTTTCCGCATGGCGATTTGCGTCAAGCGGCTGCCGAAGACGCGATCGGGCAAGATCCTGCGGGCGACAATCCAGAAGATCGCCGATCGCCAACCCTGGAAGATGCCGGCAACCATCGATGACCCGGCCATTCTCGACGAGATCACCCTGGTGCTGCATGGCCGCGGTATCGGTCTCTGACGACTGATGGCCGGGATTGCTGAGCCGGCTCATGAAATGAGCCGGCGTCTCACTTGCATCAGGCCTTAACGATCGCCGAGAACCAATCGCTGAAAGCGGCGACCGCTTTTGAGCGCGTGGTCTTGGTGATGAGAAAATAGCCCTCGTCCTCAAGCGTCGCGATCTCGGACAATACTACGAGGTCGCCGCTTTCGATTTCTCGTCTGAAGACCTCGACCGGACAGAGGGCAACTCCGTGGCCGGCGATCACGGCTGTCGCGAGAAGATTGAAATCCTGGAAGACGGGGCCGCGCAACGTCTGTGTGGCCTCCTGCCCCGCCCGTGCGAACCAATCGCGCCAGCGTGACGTGGTTTCGTCATGCAGCAGATCGGCGGAAGCGATTGCCTGCGGTGAATTCAACGCACCCTTCCGTTCGCGATAGCGCGGGCTCGCGACCGGCCGGTTGATACGTGAAAACAGCCGATCGGAGCGCGTTCCCTCGCTTTTGTCGGCGCCGAGCGTAATGAGGATATCGCAGCCGGTCTCGCGCAGCTGCTGCTCGGCCATGGCATAGACGACCTTTACGTCGACTTCGGGGTGATTGCCGAGAAACCCGCTGAGTGCCGGGATCAGCCAGCGGGTGGCGATCGAGGGAATGCAAGCAACGCTCACCTGCGCCTTGGCGTTGAGCCGCAGAAGCTCGGTTTCCATGGCGATGCGTTCGAACGAGGCTGTCAGCGTCGCTGCCAGGCTTTCTGCTTCCGACGCCAGTCGCACACCGCGTTTCTCACGCAGGAAGAGCGGTCGGCCGAACCATGCCTCCAACAGCCGGATCTGATGACTGACGGCGGCATGCGTTACATGCAGCTCGTCCGCCGCGCGCGAAAAGCTGGCCAGGCGCGCTGCAGCTTCGAAGGCGCGCAGCATCCCGAGCGGTGGCAGTGTCATCTGTAAGATTTCCTCATCTATTGGCCGAGAAATCGTCGTTTGAAAGGCCAAGGATGTCAACGGATACTGATCTCACTGCGGATTTCGGCGAAGACCGAGCCCTCATGCATTAGAAATTCTTACAAAGGAGAGACCCATGTTCGTGCGCAGTCTGCGGGAGATCGAAGCAACGGATCATTTTGTCGAGTGGGGCAGCGGCACCAGCCATCGGTTGTTGACCGAAAGGGATGGCATGGGTTTCACCGTGTGCCACACGGTGGTGCGCGCCGGCACGGTGTCCCTGCTGGAGTACCGAAACCATCTTGAGGCCTGCTACTGCATTGCCGGCCAGGGAGAGGTCGAGGACATGCAGGGCAATGTCTTCCCGATCCGCAAGGGTGACATTTATGTGCTCGACCAGCACGACAAGCACTTTCTGCGCGGCGGACAGGATGAGGATCTGATCCTCGTCAGCGTCTTCAATCCGCCGCTCAAAGGAACCGAGCGCCACAACCTGAACAATCCGGCCGGCTCGGCCTATTGAAACGTACGCAATAAAAAAGCCCGGATCGCCGATCCGGGCTTTGTTCATTGGCCTTGAAGGCGATCAATAGTGATCGTCTTCGTCCTCGTCCTTGCGATCCGACTTCAGCGACTTGAGCTTGGCGAAGACGGCATCGGCATCGATTTCCTTCTCCTCTTCGCGCTCGTAGCTGAAACCGAGCTTCTCGGTTTCCTGGGCCGATTCGAGGGTCGCGCCGAGTTCGGCAGCGGTCGGCAGCGGACGGCCCTTGGAGGCGCGCTCGACTTCGAGATCGAGATCGATCTGCGAGCACAGGCCAAGCGTGACCGGGTCCATCGGCGTCAGGTTGGCCGAGTTCCAATGGGTACGTTCGCGGATCTGCTCGATCGTCGACTTGGTGGTGCCGACGAGGCGCGAAATCTGCGCGTCCTTAAGCTCGGGATGGTTGCGCACCAGCCAGAGAATGGCGTTGGGGCGATCCTGGCGCTTCGAAACCGGCGTGTAGCGCGGACCCTTGCGCTTCGAGTCAGGGACTCGAACCTTCGGCTCCGAAAGCTTCAGCTTGTGATTGGGGTTTCCCTCGGCGCGGGCGATTTCGTCGCGCGAGAGTTGGCCTGTGGCAATCGGGTCGAGCCCCTTGATGCCCTGCGCGGATTCACCGTCGGCGATCGCTTTTACTTCTAGCGGGTGCAGCTTGCAAAACTGCGCGATCTGGTCGAAGGACAGCGCGGTATTGTCAACGAGCCAGACGGCCGTTGCCTTGGGCATAAGCAGTTGCTGAGCCATGGATATAGTCCTTTTGTCCGCCGCGCCGGTGTCGCGGGCCGTGGAGTCTACCACTGATTTCCGGGAAATGTGGGCCTCTATACCGTCCTTGTCGCGAAATTGCAATTCTTCAGTTCCAAATGTCCTTTTGTCTAATTGCGGCGGGCATTTGACCTGCTATGAATGTCCGCGAAACGGGCTTGCCCTAGGAGGGGCGAGCCGCACTAGGAATGCGTAGGGAGGAAAATATGTCCGCCAAGATCTATCCGGTGTTGAAGTCTGCCAAGAGCCGGACTCTGCTCGACAATGCCACTTACCTGAAGTGGTACGAGGAGAGCGTCGAAGACCCGGCAAAGTTCTGGGGCAAGCACGGAAAGCGGATCGACTGGTTCAAGCCCTATACCAAGGTCAAGAACACCTCCTTCAAGGGCAAGGTCTCGATCAAGTGGTTCGAAGACGGCCTCACCAACGTCTCCTACAACTGCATCGACCGCCACCTGAAGACGCATGGCGAAAAGACCGCGATCATCTGGGAAGGCGACAACCCCTATATCGACAAGAAGATCACCTACAACCAGCTCTACGAGCAGGTTTGTCGCCTCGCCAACGTGTTGAAGAAGCACGGGGTCAAGAAAGGCGACCGCGTCACCATCTACATGCCGATGATCCCCGAAGCGGCCTATGCGATGCTTGCCTGCTCCCGCATCGGCGCCATCCATTCGGTCGTCTTCGGCGGCTTCTCGCCGGATGCGCTCGCCGGCCGCATCGTCGACTGCGAATCCACCTTCGTCATCACCTGCGATGAGGGCGTTCGCGGCGGCAAGCCTGTCCCGCTCAAGGAAAACACCGACACAGCGATCGACATTGCCGCCAAGCAGCATGTCATCGTCAACAAGGTACTGGTCGTGCGCCGCACGGGCGGCAAGACCGCCTGGGCACCGGGCCGCGACCTCTGGTATCACCAGGAAATCGCGACCGTGAAGCCGCACTGCGAGCCGGCGAAGATGAAGGCGGAAGATCCGCTGTTCATCCTCTACACCTCCGGCTCGACCGGCAAGCCGAAGGGCGTGCTGCATACGACCGGCGGCTATCTCGTCTACGCGTCGATGACGCACGAATATGTCTTCGATTACCGTGACGGCGAAGTCTACTGGTGCACGGCGGACGTCGGCTGGGTCACGGGCCACTCCTATATCGTCTACGGGCCGCTCGCCAATGCGGCGACGACGGTCATGTTCGAGGGCGTGCCGAACTTCCCCGATGCCGGCCGTTTCTGGGAAGTGGTCGACAAGCACAAGGTCAACGTCTTCTACACGGCGCCGACCGCGATCCGTTCACTGATGGGTGCCGGCGACGACTTCGTCAAGCGCGCGTCGCGCTCGTCGCTGCGCCTGCTCGGCTCGGTCGGCGAACCGATCAACCCGGAAGCCTGGGAATGGTACTACAACGTCGTTGGTGAGCAGAAGTCGCCGATTGTCGATACCTGGTGGCAGACCGAGACCGGCGGCATCCTGATCACGCCGCTGCCGGGCGCGACGGATCTCAAGCCCGGTTCGGCCACCCGGCCGTTCTTCGGTGTTCAGCCACAGCTCGTCGATAATGAAGGCAACGTGCTTGAGGGTGCCGCCGACGGCAACCTCTGCATCACCGACAGCTGGCCGGGCCAGATGCGCACGATCTACGGCGACCATGCGCGCTTCGGCCAGACCTACTTCGCCACCTACAAGGGCAAGTATTTCACCGGTGACGGCTGCCGTCGTGATGAGGACGGCTACTACTGGATCACCGGTCGCGTCGACGACGTGCTTAACGTGTCCGGCCACCGTCTCGGCACGGCCGAAGTGGAATCGGCGCTGGTCTCGCACCACCTCGTTTCGGAGGCCGCCGTTGTCGGCTACCCGCATCCGATCAAGGGCCAGGGCATCTATTGCTACGTTTCGCTGATGGCCGGTGAAATCGGCAATGACGAGCTTCGCCAGGCGCTGGTGAAGCATGTTCGTTCGGAAATCGGCCCGATCGCCACGCCGGACAAGATCCAGTTCGCACCGGGTCTTCCCAAGACCCGTTCGGGCAAGATCATGCGGCGCATTCTGCGCAAGATCGCCGAGGATGATTTCGGCGCGCTCGGCGATACCTCGACGCTCGCCGATCCGGCCGTTGTCGACGACCTGATCGCCAATCGGCAGAACAAGGCCTGACGTGTAAAAACCGCTGCACGTTGATTGGGCGTGCAGCGGGCTCTCCGCTGCAAACAGGCATAACCGCAGGGCTGCCACAATGAAGCGCGTTGGCTCGCAGATAATTTTGTGAGCCGGATTCAGATCGTCACGTAAGCGGCTGCGATTGTCAGCCGCTGCGTCAAAATCTAGAAATCGATCGCGCGACCCTTGATCTCCCAGTCGCCGAAGCGGGCCGGATCTTCACCGCCGCGACCACCGATCTCGGGCGGCAGCTCCTTCTTTTCCTCGGCCTGGCGTCGCTCCTCGGCTTCCTTCAGTGCCCGCAGCGCCGCGGGCGGCAACGGCCGTTTTGGCCGATCGGGGGCATTGTCATTGTCGTTTTGCATCTGAACGGTATCCGGATTCGCGCATCAATATTGAAGAATGGAGCGTTTGTACCCATCATATAGGGTGCTGTTCCCGTGACGGGAACCCTGATTCACGTGAAACATCGACGTCCCGGAGCCCGCTGATGAACCTTGTCCGTACCGCCATGCTGCTTGCAGTCATGACCGCCCTGTTCATGGCCGTCGGCTTTGCTATCGGCGGACGTGGCGGGATGATGATCGCCTTCGTCATGGCTGCGGCCATGAACTTCTTCTCCTACTGGAATTCCGACAAGATGGTGCTGCGCATGTATCGCGCGCAGGAGGTCGATGAGCGCAGCGCCCCGGAATATTACGGCATCGTGCGTGACCTCGCCGGCAATGCCGGCCTGCCGATGCCGCGCGTCTATGTGATTGACAGCCCGCAGCCAAACGCGTTCGCCACTGGACGCAATCCGGAAAATGCCGCGGTTGCGGCGTCGACCGGCCTGCTTCACGCCCTCAACCATGATGAGGTTGCAGGCGTGATGGCGCACGAGCTTGCCCACGTGCAGAACCGCGATACCCTGACGATGACGTTGACGGCGACCCTTGCGGGCGCCATTTCCATGCTGGGCAATTTCGCGTTTTTCTTCAGCGGCAACCGCGAAAACAACAACCCGTTGGGCTTCGTCGGCACATTGGTCGCCATGATCGTCGCACCCATGGCCGCGATGCTGGTGCAGATGGCCATCAGCCGCACGCGGGAATACTCCGCAGACCGTCGTGGTGCGGAAATCTGCGGCAAGCCGCTGGCTCTGGCCTCGGCGCTGCAGAAGATTGCCGGCGCTGCCCACCAAATTCACAACGACGATGCCGAGCGCAATCCGGCGACGGCGCATATGTTCATCATCAATCCGCTTTCCGGCGAGCGCATGGACAACCTGTTTTCGACCCACCCGAACACCGAGAACAGGATCGCTGCGCTCATGCAGATGGCGCAGGAGATGCCTTCGGTCTCGACGCCGCCGGTTCGTGCTGATAATCCCGTGCGCAAATCGCGCTCTGTGCCTTCTACCGGTTGGGGTCGCGGTGGTTCCGAACCGCCCAAAGGTCCCTGGTCCTGATGTCCGCAGAAAACAAAAACGATTCACGCCCGAAACGATCACCGCACAAAGGTGGCGCAAAATCCAGAAAGCCGGCACCAGAGCCGCGCGGTCCGGAAAAGCCGGGCATGAAGGCACGGCAGGCAGCGGCAAAGATCCTCGCCGCCGTCATCGACCGCAAGACGTCACTCGATGGCATGCTCGATCACGAACATGGCAATCCGGCCTATCGCGAGCTCAATGAGGCCGACCGCGCGTTGGTGCGCGCAATCCTGAACTCTGCCCTTCGTCATCTGCCGCGCATGCAGGCTGCCATCAATTCGCTGTTGCAGACACCGTTGCCGGAAGGCGCGCGCGCTCTTGAGCATGTGCTTGCCGTGGCGGCGGCGCAAATCCTCTATCTCGATGTGCCTGATCATGCCGCGGTCGACCTTGCCGTCGAGCAGGCGCAGGCAGATCCGCGCAATCGCCGGTTCGCCAATCTGGTCAATGCCGTTCTGAGGCGCCTTTCGCGCGAAAAGGATGCTCTTCTCGAGGCCACGCGTGACGTGCCGGCCATGCCGGAATGGTTTTACGAACGCCTTGTCAGCCGCTATGGCCCTGGCCAAGCCGAACAGATCGCAGAAGCGCAGTTGACGCCGGCGGCGATCGATCTGTCAGTCAAGTCGGATGCCACGATCTGGGCGGAGCGGCTCGGCGGCACGGTGCTGCCGACTGGCTCCGTTCGTCTCGGGGAATTTTCCGGAACCATTCCTTCCTTAGCCGGATTCGATGAAGGTGCCTGGTGGGTTCAGGATGCTGCGGCATCGATCCCGGCGCGGTTGTTTGGCGACCTCCGCGGCAAGAGGACGGTCGATCTTTGCGCGGCACCTGGCGGCAAGACCGCCCAGCTCATCCTCGCCGGCGCCGAAGTCACCGCACTCGATCAGTCCGGCAGCCGGCTTCGTCGTCTCAAGGGCAATCTGAAGCGGCTGGGACTGGAGGCCGAGACAAAGGAAGTCAACATGGCCGACTTCCAGCCGGAGACGCTGTTCGACGCGGCATTGCTCGATGCACCCTGCTCCTCCACCGGCACGACGCGGCGCCACCCCGACGTGTTATGGACTAAGGGGCCGGAGGATATCGAAAAGCTCGCCGCCTTGCAGGAACGGCTGCTGCGCCATGCGCTCACCGTGGTCAAGCCTGGTGGTATCGTCGTCTTTTCCAACTGTTCTCTCGATCCTCTCGAAGGCGAAGAGGTTGTCGACCGGGTCGTCGGTTCCGGCGCAGCCTATGAACGGGTCCCGATTTCGGCGGCGGATTGGCCGGGACTTGAGGACGCAATCACGCCGCTTGGTGAAATGCGGACGACACCGGCAATGTTGCCGCTCGACGCACCGTTCGCGAGCGGCCTTGATGGCTTCTACGCGGCAGTGATTCGCCGCAAATAGGATCTCTAGCTTGGTTTCGATGCTACAAGACGGGGCTCAAGCCCCTGTCTTGCCGCGTCATTTGACGCTTTCAAGCCAGAAGCCTATCAAAGATGGCAAGATTGATAAAAGTTTAATGGTCTTTCCAGCACCATGTCTTGGCTGCGCGAGGCCATGGCCCGCTCGGATACTATGAGCGGTCGTGCCAGAAATGAGGAAACCGGCGGCGTTGATGTTTTCCGGCAGGCGAAGGCTTTCTTACCTGTATATGCGTGAAGGCTGGCGCCGTGTGTCGCGTCGTCTGTCGATCGGGCGTGTTTCCGCCTTGCGTTTTGCCGGCTCGACGCCGAACCGCCTGATCGTTGCACCAACCGATCTGAGAGCCGTCGACCCGTTTGTTGCCGAAGAGATTCTCTCCGGGCGTTTCCCGCTTGCCGGTCGTGTTCTCGACACGGAGGGCGAATCGCCGTTCGAGATCGACCTTCCGTCGCGCGAGTTTGCATCTCGGCTGCATTCCTTCGGGTGGCTGAGGCATCTGCGGGCGATCCGCGAAGATGCCGGGTTTGTGCGCCTGCGCCAGATCGTTGACGACTGGATCGCCACCCATGGCCGCGACTTCGGCGGCGTTGCCTGGGATGCCGATATCATCGCCCAGCGCATCATAGCCTGGCTTTCTCATTCGCCCGTCGTCCTGCGCAACGCCGAGCACGGTTTCTATCGCCGTTTCCTGAAGAGCCTCGCCCTTCAGGTGCGCTATCTTCGCCATATCGCCGAGACGGTGCGTGACGGTGAGGCACGGCTTAGAGTGCGGCTCGCACTCGCCATGGCCTCCGTTGCCATGCCTGCCTCCCCCAGTGTCATTCGCAAAGCCGCGCGCCACCTTGACTACGAACTCGACCGCCAGATTCTGCCTGATGGCAGCCACTGCTCCCGCAGCCCACGGGCGGGCCTCGAGCTCTTGCTGGACCTGCTGCCGCTCCGGCAGACCTACGTCAATCTCGGTCACGATGTACCGTCGCGCCTGATACCTTGCATCGACCGCATGTACCCAGCCCTGCGTTTCTTTCGACATCAGGGGGGCGAACTGGCGCTGTTTAACGGTGCGACTTCGGTTCTGGCGCATGAGCTTGCTTCAGTGCTTCGCTACGATGAGACGGCCGGCGAACCTTTCCGGACGCTGCCGCATGCGCATTACGAGCGCCTGGCGATGGAAAAAACGGTTGTCATCATCGATACGGGCCGGCCGCATTCCGTCGATCTTTCGCGCAGCGCCCATGCGGGGTGCCTGTCCTTTGAAATGTCTTCGGGCAAGACGCGCTTCGTCGTCAATTCGGGTGCCCCAAAATTTGCCGGCGAACGTTTCCGGCAGATGTCGCGGATGACGGCGGCGCATTCGACGGTTACGGTCAACGACACCTCATCCTCGCGCTTCTCCCAGTCACGCTTTCTTGGACCGATCATGACGACCGGCGTTTCCAAGGTGATGGCGGCGCGCAAGGATGAACCAGGCGGGCTCGAGTCGGTAGCGGCAAGTCACGATGGCTACCTTGCCGCTTTCGGCCTGATGCACGAGCGCGACATCGGCGTCTTGAACGGCGGCCGCATGATCCGCGGTCGCGATCGGCTGACGCGCGCCGATGGCAGTGATCCCGAGGAAGGCAACACCGCCGTTGCGATCGCCCGCTTCCACATTCATCCGGCGGTCGCCATCCGTCCGAACAATGCGCGCGAGGTTTTTCTGACGGCGCCGGACGGTGAGGCCTGGCTGTTTGCGTGTCAGGACGGCGAACTCGCAGTCGAGGAGGATATCTTCTTTGCCGATCCCTCCGGCATCCGGGCCTCGTCGCAGCTGACCGTGACCTTCTCGGTCGCAAGCCACCCTGAGATCCAATGGACCTTCTCGCGGGCGAACTGAAGCGCTTATTTTAGCGCCGTGCGCATGCCTAAGGTTTCTTCGGCGGACAAGCTATGCTAACGGGCAGCCATCCCAACCGCCGGAGCTTTCTCCCGGGCTTCCGGCGCCGTCAAAGGAGCATGGTTGATGGCTGTCGCCTCCAAGAAAATCCCCGCCCCGAACGAGGTTCCGGTCCGCACCGCCCTCCTCTCCGTGTCCGACAAGAAAGGCGTCGTCGAGCTGGCGCGTGCGCTTAACGAAAAGGGCATCCGGCTCGTTTCGACCGGCGGCACGCACAAGGCGCTGTCCGAAGCCGGCCTGCCGGTGAGCGACGTTTCTGAACTGACGGGCTTTCCCGAGGTCATGGACGGCCGCGTCAAGACGTTGCATCCAGGCGTTCACGGCGGTCTGCTGGCGATCCGCGACGACGCCGATCATGTAGCGGCAATGTCGACCCATGGCATCACGGCGATCGACCTTGCGATCATCAACCTATATCCCTTCGAAGAGGTTCGCGCCCAGGGCGGCGACTATCCGACGACGGTCGAGAACATCGACATCGGCGGCCCGGCGATGATCCGCGCATCGGCCAAGAACCACGCCTATGTGACGATCGTCACCGATCCGGCCGACTATCCGCTGCTGCTGGAAGAACTGTCTGCCGGCAAGACGACCTATGCTTTCCGCCAGAAGATGGCGGCCAAGGCCTATGCCCGCACCGCGGCCTATGACGCTGCCATCTCCAACTGGTTTGCCGAGGCGCTCGACACGCCGATGCCGCGTCACCGGGTCATTGGTGGCGTGCTGAAGGAAGAAATGCGCTACGGCGAGAACCCGCACCAGAAGGCCGGCTTCTACCTGACCGGTGAGAACCGTCCGGGCGTGGCCACAGCAGCGCTGCTTCAGGGCAAGCAACTCTCCTACAACAACATCAACGACACGGACGCGGCCTTCGAGCTGGTCGCCGAGTTCCTTCCGGAAAAAGCGCCGGCCTGCGCGATCATCAAGCACGCCAACCCCTGTGGCGTTGCGACCGCACCGACGCTCGTTGAAGCGTATCGCCGGGCGCTTGCCTGCGATTCGACCTCGGCCTTCGGCGGCATCATCGCGCTCAACCAGGAGCTCGATGCGGAGACCGCTGAAGAGATCGTCAAGCTCTTTACCGAAGTGATCATCGCGCCGTCGGTCAGCGATGCGGCAAAGGCGGTCATTGCCCGTAAGCCGAACCTGCGCCTTCTTGCGACCGGCGGTCTGCCGGACCCACGGATTCCGGGTCTTGCCGCCAAGACCGTTTCCGGCGGCCTGCTCGTGCAGACGCGTGACAATGGCATGGTCGAGGATCTTGAGCTGAAGGTCGTGACCAAGCGTGCGCCAACGGCCCAGGAACTGGAAGACATGAAGTTCGCCTTCAAGGTGGCCAAGCACGTGAAATCGAACGCGATCGTCTATGCCAAGGAGGGCCAGACGGCCGGCATCGGCGCCGGGCAGATGAGCCGTGTCGACTCCGCCCGTATCGCGGCCATCAAGGCTGAGGAAGCGGCCAAGGCGCTGGGCCTTGCGACGCCGCTCACCAAGGGCTCTGCCGTTGCGTCCGAAGCCTTCCTGCCGTTTGCTGACGGTCTGCTCTCGGCGATCGCGGCCGGCGCCACGGCCGTCATCCAGCCGGGTGGCTCGATGCGCGACGAAGAGGTGATTGCGGCGGCTGACGCGCATGGCGTTGCCATGGTCTTCACCGGCATGCGCCACTTCCGCCACTGACTCAGTTCCGGAGAGGCGCTTCACGCCTATCCCGGAATCCCGGGTTATCCGTCTGAAACTTAGAAGCCGTCGCGTCCGAAGGATGCGGCGGCTTTTTTGCGTCCGTCGTCGGCCGGATAGGGCGTGCGCAGAAGAATGAGCAGGCCGACGACCAGGAAGGCGATGAGCGCCATCATGCCGATGCGGGCCGAGCCGGTGGCAAGCGTGATCGTGGCGACCGACGCAGGGGCGAGGAACGACGTGGCACGGCCGGAAAGCGCATAGAGGCCGAAGTAACGGCCCGCCTCATCCAGGCTGACGCTGCGGGCGAGGTAGGATCGCGACGAGGCCTGCACCGGGCCGAAGGCGACGCCGACCAAGAGGCCATAGAGAATATAGGCCTTCTCGGCCGCCGTGCCGAACAGGCTGCCGGAATCCTCTGTCGACAGCGGGACGAGGCCGAAGAGCGTGAAACCGGGGCCGGTTGAGACGATGCCGATCGTTGCCAGTGTCAGGCAGACGAGACTTGCGGTGACGATGACTTTGGAGCCGAGCCGTGTATCGAGCCTGCTTGCATAAAGGCAGCCGCCGATGGCGACGACGTTCAAGATAATGCCGTAGATGCCGAGCTCCAGCGTCCGCCAGCCGAACATCGCCGCGGCGAATGTGCCACCAAGCGCCAGAAGCCCGTTCACGCCGTCCTGGAATATCATGCGGGCGATCAGGAAACGCAGAATGCCCGCTCTTTCCTTGAGTTCGCCGAGCGTGCCCTTCAGTTCTCGAAGGCCAGTGACGGTCGCCTTTCCAAGCGACATGGTGGCCTTGGTCGCATCAGGGGTGAAGAGGAACATCGGCAAGATGAAGACGAGATACCAAGCAGCCGAGATCGGTCCGGTGATGCGTGCATCCTCTCCTTGCGCCGGATCCAGACCGAACAGGGGGTCGATGCCAGCCGCGGTCTTGCCGGTTTCCGGGCTGCCGGCAAGAAGCGCCACGACGGCGATGAGCACGATCATGCCGCCGAGGTAACCGAGACCCCAGGCGATGTTGGAGATGCGGCCGACGTCCTTCTCCGGGACGAGGCGCGGCATCATCGAATCGTTGAAGACGATCGAGAACTCTGCCGCGACCGTTGCGAGGATCATGAAGATTGCCGGATAGAGGATTGGCGAGCCTGGGGCCGCGAACCAGAGCATGGCCAGCGATACGATCTTGATCACCGCGAAAAAGGCGATCCAGGGTTTGCGCGGCCCGGTCGCATCGGCGATCGCGCCGAGCACGGGCGAAAGGACCGCGATGATGATGCCGGAAACGGTCAGCGTGTAGCCCCACATCGCCTGGCCGAGCGCATGATCCTCGGTCAGGCGGGAGACGAAATAGGGGCCAAAGATGAAAGTGGTGATGACCGTGAAGAACGGTTGTGCCGCCCAATCGAACAGCATCCAGCCGGCGATGCCCGCACGTGACGTGCGCGGTTGTTCTTCAGTCCGCTCGGCCGAAATCTGCAAAGTCCCCTCCCGAAAACGCCTGCGCCGCGCGTCCCTTCGAACGCGCGGCGCAGCCTATCTTCAATCTCATCGATTCCAAACGGCCTGGTGCGCGATGCGGGCGAAAAAACCGCCTGCATCTCAGCTCCTCCCCATGGATCAATTCCGAAGGGCTCGGATCACTTCGCCCTTGCGCGCGCCAAGTCGTTGAGGAGGCCGGCGGCAACCGTGATCTTGGCGAGCGTCGTTTCGCCCTTCTCGGTCAGCAGCCGCAGCTGGCCCGTTGCCTGGGCGACGCGTTCGCGTTCGTTCTCCCCCCAGGCGGCAACGGGGTTGCGCTCCTTCTTCTGCTCGCGCAGCGCTGCCTTGGTGATATCCCGCCTTGCGGCGGCGATATCGGATACGGCGCGCGACACAGCCATCGCCTCGAACTGTTCGGTTGCCGGTACGCGATCGGACGCCGCCAGAAGCCGGTTGATCCGAAGCGTCTCGGTGACGGCGAAGTAACCCTGTGCCGTGCGGCTCAGCGTCTCGCCGGTCTCGGTGGCGATCTGCATGATCTCCGGCACCAGAGTCATCAGCGCCAGTTCCGAAATTTCCTCGGCGAGCTTGGCGGGCACACCACCCTCGACGAAGGCCGCCGTCTTCAGACGCGCCTCTTCGGCGCTCTCGCCGGAGACCGCGGTCCGCATCGTGCCGCGCAGCTTCTGCAGGCCGTCACGCAGCCGTGAAACCGCCTCGGAGACCGAACCGGTCGCCGCATGGGTACGCAGCGCCCGCTCTGTGACCAGCGTGAAGATGCGACCGACTTCCTGGTAGAGGATGTTCTGCAGGCCACCGCCGATCTTGTTATCGAGCGCGTCGATCTCGTCATAGATCCGCGGCAGATCGAAGCCGTCGAGTGCCAGCACGGCAGCCTTGACGACGTCGGCCGAGAGGAAGCCCGTCGCGTCCGTCAGCGTCGAGACGAAGGCCGGGCCACCGCGGTTGATAACCTCGTTGGCAAGGATCGTCGCGATGATTTCGCGGCGCAGGCGATGGCCGTGAATGTCACCTGCATAGGTCTTGCGCATCTTCGCCGGGAAGTAACGCTCTACCGTTGCGGTGAAATATGGATCGTCAGGCAGCTTGCTTGCAATCAGCTCGTCGAAGAGAACGAGCTTGGAGTAGGAAAGCAGCACGCCAATTTCGGCACGGGTCAAGGGCTTGCCCGCCTGGTAGCGCTCGGTCATCGCCTGGTCGGTCGGCAGCGTCTCGACCTTGCGGTTGAGGTGGCCATCGGCCTCGAGGCGCGTCATGAGCCGGCCAAGCGTCGTGCGGTTGCCGAGCCCCTGCATGGCGGTCAGCGAAATCGCCAGCGATTGCTCGTAGTTGTTGCGCAGCACGAGATGGCCGACTTCCTCGGTCATCGAGGCAAGCAGCGTGTTGCGCTTCGGTCGGGTCAGGCGGCCATCGCGCATGGCAGAAGCGAGCGCGATCTTGATGTTGACCTCGACGTCGGAGGAGTTGACGCCGGCGGAGTTGTCGATGGCGTCCGAGTTGCAGCGGCCGCCATTGAGGCCGAAGCCAATACGGCCTTTCTGGGTGACGCCGAGGTTGGCGCCTTCGCCGATGACACGGGCGCGGACCTCTTCAGCCGTCACGCGGATCGCATCGTTGGCGCGATCGCCGACTTCCGCGTCGGTTTCGGAGCTGCCACGAATATAAGTGCCGATACCGCCGAACCAGAGCAGGTCAACCTGGCTCTTCAGGATCGCATTCATGATCTCGAAGGGCGTCGCCTTGGGCTTGTCGAGGCCGATCGCGGCCATCGCCTCAGGCGTCAGCGTCACGGACTTCTCGGCGCGAGAGATGATCATCGCACCATCCGACAGGGTCTTGCGGTCGTAGTCCTGCCAGCTCGAACGCGGCAGCGCGAACATGCGTGTGCGCTCGGCGAAGGAGCCATCGATATCCGGTGACGGATCGATGAAGATGTCGCGGTGGTCGAAGGCGGCGATCAGGCGGATCTTCTCAGAGAGAAGCATGCCGTTGCCGAAGACGTCGCCGGACATGTCACCAACGCCGGCGACCGTGAAGGGCGTCGTCTGGATATCGATATCCATTTCGCGGAAGTGCCGCTTGACGGTTTCCCAGGCGCCGCGAGCGGTGATGCCCATCTTCTTGTGGTCGTAACCGGCCGAACCGCCCGAAGCAAAGGCGTCGTCGAGCCAGAAGCCGGCTTCTTGAGCCAACCCGTTGGCGGTGTCGGAGAAGGTCGCGGTGCCCTTGTCGGCGGCAACGACGAAGTACGGGTCGTCGCCGTCGTGGCGCAGTGTGTCAGCCGGCGGCACGACGTCCTGGCCGACGATGTTGTCGGTGACCGAAAGCAATGTGCGGATGAAGGTCTTGTAGGCCTCCGTCCCCGCCTTGAAGATGTCGTCGCGGGTGCCGCCAACCGGAAGCAGCTTCGGATAGAAGCCGCCCTTGGCGCCCACGGGCACGATGACGGCGTTCTTGACCTGCTGCGCCTTGACGAGGCCCAGCACCTCCGTGCGGTAATCCTGGGCACGGTCCGACCAGCGCAGGCCACCGCGGGCGACCTTGCCGAAGCGCAAATGCACGCCTTCGACCTCGGTGCCGTAGACGAAGATTTCGCGGAATGGACGCGGCTCCGGCAGGCCTTCGAGCTGCTTCGGATCGAGCTTGAAGGCGAGAACCGCGCGCGGTTTGCCCTCGGCATCGTGCTGGAAGTAGTTGGTGCGAAGTGTTGCTTCGATCGCGTTGACGTAGCGGCGCAGGATGCGATCTTCGTCAAGGCTCGGAACCGCCGAAAGCGCATCCTCGATCGAGGCAAGCAGCGTATTGCACTTCTTGGCGCGCGGCTTGTCCTCGAGCTTCGGATCCATACGGGTGACGAACAGCTTGAAGATATCGGCGGCAATCGCCGGATACTTGTTCAGCGTGTCGGCGATGTAGCCCTGCGAATAGGTGATGCCGGCCTGGCGCAGGTAGCGGGCGTAAGCACGCAGCACCGTTACTTCCCGGGCGTTGAGCCCTGCAAGCAGGATCAGCCGGTTGAAGTTGTCGTCCTCGATCGTGCCGTTCCAGGCGGCAAGGAAGGCCTCTTCCAGGGGCGCACCCGTCTTGTCGAGGTTCAGCGCGTGCCCGTCGCGATGGATCAGCTCCATGTCATGCAGGACGACCTTGCGCTGCTCTTCACCGTGCGGGTTGACGCCGATGTCGTAGGTCTGTTCGCTGATGACCCGGAAGCCGAGATTTTCGAGCAGCGGCACGCGACGCGACAACGATACCGGCTCGCCGGCGTGGAAGATCTTCAGCTCGGCCGTGTCCGGACGGGTGACGGCGCGCGGGTAGTTGTAGAACGAGATCCGGATCGGATCGGGTCCCTTGCAGGCGGCAATGTCGGCCAGATCGGCATAGGCTTCCGCCGGCGTGAAGAACGACTGGTAGGCGCCATCGACATCGAGTTCGATGCCGTCCTTGCGGGCGAGCAGGTCGAACCGGTCGATCCAGCGGGTGACGATGCCGCGGACCGCTTCTTCGAGCTTTGCCTGCGGAATGCGTGGTGTTTTGCCGGCAGAGCGGCCGATGATGAAGTGGACGCGCGCCAGGCCGCCTTCGGGGAAGGCCGGGTAGTAGGCGGAGACGCGGCCGTCATAGACCGTCTTCAGATAGTCGCCGATCTTCTCGCGAACATCGGAATCATATTGCTCGCGCGGTACGAAGACGATGACCGAGACGAAGCGGTCGAAATGGTCGATGCGTGGCAGCACGCGGATGCGCGGCCGATCACCCAGCTCGTTGATCTGTTCGCAGAAGGCGGCGAGCAGGCCGACATCGATCTGGAAGAGGTCGTCGCGCGGGTAGGATTCCAGCGTGTTTGCCAGCATCTTGCCGGAATGGCTCTGCGGATCGTAGCCGAAATGATCGACGATCTTCTCGATCTTGTGGCGCAGCAGCGGGATTTCGGCCGCCTGGCGGGTATAGGCCGACGAGGTGAACAGGCCGACGATGCGCAATTCCCCGGCGACGTTGCCGTCGGCATCGAAGCGCTTGACGCCGATATAGTCCATATAGGCGCGGCGATGGACGACAGACTTGACGTTGGCCTTGGTGACGATCAGGAAATCCGGGCTTTCGAGGAAGGCGAGGATTTCCGGCGTCGTCAACACGGCGTCCTTGCCCTGGCGCAAAACGCGCACATCGGGATTGGAGAGGATGCCGAGCCCCCTGCCCTTGCCGCGCTCGACCGTCGCCTTTCCGCCCTTGCCGGAATAGGTGTACTCGCGCATGCCGAGGAAGGTGAAGTTGTTGTCGCGCAGCCAGCGAAGGAAGGCGAGCGCCTCGTCGCGGTCGCTCTTCTTGCGCGACGCGTTGTATGCCTCGAGTTCCTGCATGGCATGGTCGAGCAGCGCCGTCATCGCCGGCCAGTCGTGCACCGTCTGGTGCACCTGCTCCAGCACGTCGCGGATGCGGTTGCTGAGATGCTCCGCCTCGACCGGCGCAAGCTTTGTCAGATGGATCTGGATGTGGCTGACGCGGTGCGCCGGATCGCTTGGCTCATCGGCATCGAAGAGCTTGGCGGGCTTGCCCGGCTCCTGGACCAGGATGGGGTGGATTGCGAGGTGAATGTCGCGGTGGGTGCTGGTGATTTCCCCCATGACCGAATCATAGAGGAAAGGCATGTTGCGTTCGGTGACCGCAATGACCGAAACCTCGGTGCCGCCGGGTGCTACGCCAGCGACGGTCTCGACCGAAACCTGCGGCTTGCCGCCGTCCCAGCGGGCGAGTTCGCGGTGTGCATGGGCCGCGGTCAGCGCCAGCATGTCCGCCGAATAAAGATCGAGGTCGTCGTTGCTGGCTCCACCGAAGAGGATCTCCGGCGCCAGCGCCTCGACGCCCAGTTTGATGGCGGCCGCCTTCGCTGCGTCGATGTGTCTGTCCCGCTTCGGATTGTATTTCACGCCCATGAAGTCTCTCCCACTCATGATAGGCCAAACCCTATCAGAACCATGGCTAATGGCGACCGCTTTTTACGCCGATTTCGGCAAAATCGAGCCAAAAATTGGAGAATTTCACGTGAAAACAGCTTAAATCCATTTAAATCGAAGGCAATTTCGCGAAAATTGCTCGAAAATCGATGAAAAAGCACGAAAACGCCAGCGGCTTCCACGGGAGCTATCTGCCATCGCCTGTTGACAGGGCAGTGACAGTCGGGTGATCAGAGTTCCTAGATCGAAGGATTGGACTGGTCGATGCCCGAAATGCCCTCTCTACCCGGCGCAGTCATCGTTATCTCGAGCCATGTCGTGCGCGGCAAGGTCGGCAACCGGGCCGTGGTCTTTGCGCTGGAGACATTGGGACACCCTGTCTGGGCGTTACCGACCGTTATCCTGCCCTGGCATCCGGGCCATGGCCGCTCCACACGCATTGTCATCCCGGATGCGGATTTTCAGTCGGTAATCGACGATCTCATCGCTGCGCCGTGGGCCGGCGAGGTGCGGGCCGTGCTTTCGGGCTATCTCGGTTCGGCGGGTCAGGCAGAGGGGGTTGCCCGACTGGTTACGGCCCTGCGGCAGCGCGATCCCAAGCTGATCTATGCCTGCGATCCGGTCATTGGGGATGCCGGTGGGCTTTACGTTCCGGAAGCGACCGCAATTGCCATTCGCGATCAGTTGCTGCCGCTTGCCAGTCTGGCGACGCCGAACCGTTTCGAGCTTGCGTGGCTCGCCGGCGCGACGCTGGAAAGCAATACGGCCATCCTCGATGCTGCCCTCGGCCTTGGTCCGGCCCGTGTGCTGGTGACCTCGGCGGTGCCGATGATGAGCGGAGGCACTGGCAATCTCTTTCTGTCCGGCAATCATGCCCTGCTCGCCGAACACAGGCTCGTCGAAAATCCGCCGAACGGCACGGGCGACTTGCTGGCGGCGGTGTTTCTGGCGCGGCTTCTCGAAGGACATTCAGAGGAACGTGCGCTACAAATGGCGACGGCGAGCGTGTTCGAGATCATCGCGCGCAGCGTCAAGCGCGGCGCGGACGAGCTGACGATCGAGCAGGACGCGTCGAGCCTTTCGACGCCCATGGCGATGGTGCAGATGCGCCGCTTGGTTCATCCGAACCAGATACGCCGAAAATAGAAGAAGCTGTTCATGGACGATCGCCTGATGGCATCGTGGATTGAACTTTAGATCATGATGATTTTCATGACTTCGAGCGTGATGCGGGCGAAAGGCCGGTCATCACGCCTGAAGCAGCAGCGGAGTAAGCGATGGACAAGCAGCAGCGTTTTCCGGACCACCTTCTGAACGGCTATCACAATTTCATGAACGGCCGCTTCAGCGAGCAGCAGAAGCGCTACAAGGTGCTGGCGGAAACCGGCCAGAAACCGAAGACGATGGTCGTTGCCTGTTGCGATTCGCGGGCGGCGCCGGAAACAATCTTCGACAGCGGGCCGGGCGAGCTCTTCGTTGTCCGCAACGTTGCCAATCTCATGCCGCCCTATGAGCCTGATGGCCACTACCATTCGACCTCGGCTGCGCTCGAGTTCGCCGTGCAGTCACTGCGCGTCAGCGATATCGTCGTCATGGGGCACGGCCGCTGCGGCGGTATCAAGGCGGCGCTCGATCCGGATGCCGAGCCTTTGTCGTCCGGTGATTTCATCGGTCGCTGGATGCACCTCCTGAAGCCGGCCGCAGAGCAGATCCAGAGCAACGATGTCATGACCCAGGCCGAGCGGCAGCGAGCGCTCGAACGGGTGTCGATCCGCAACTCGCTTGCCAATCTTCGCACTTTCCCCTGCGTTCAGATCCTCGAATCCAAGGGCAAGCTGAACCTGCATGGCGCCTGGTTCGACATCTCGACCGGCGAGCTCTGGATCATGGATCCGACGACCGGCGATTTCTTGCGCCCGGGCATGTGATCGACGCCCGGTGATCGGCAAAAGGCCCGGCTCTTTCGAACCGGGCCTTTGACAATTCAGATTTTCGAAAGCGCCAAGCGCCCCTAACGGCGCAGGGCCTAAAGACCGTCGATTTCGGCGCCGATGATGGCGATCGCCTGCTGGTAGACGCTTGCGGCGTTCCAGCCCTGGATCGCGCCGTAATTCGCCTGGCCCTGTTGATAGCCGGCGCCCGGCTGCCAGCCATGGCCGCGCAGGAAGTTGGCGGTGGAAGCAAGCGCATCCGCCTTGGAGCGAACCATGTCGACATGGCCGTTGCCGTCGCCATCGACGCCGTACTTCAAGACATTGGCCGGCAGGAACTGGGTCTGGCCGATCTCACCATGGGCAGCACCGCGTGCATCCGGGCTCAGATCGCCGCGCTGCACCAGTTGCAACGCTGCATAGAGCTGGTTGGTGAAATAGTCCGAGCGGCGGCAGTCATAGGCAAGCGTCGATACGGCCGAGAGCGTATGCTCCTTGCCCATGAAACCGCCGAAACCGGTTTCCATGCCCCAGATTGCGATCAGCGGGCCGGCCGGAACGCCGTAGCGCCGTTCAATGCTGTTGAAGAGTGCGGCGTTCTGCTGCTTCATCTTCTTGCCGCGCGAAATGATCGTCTGGCCGCCGCGCTTCTGCATGAACTGCTCAAGCGACAGCTTGAAGCTCTTCTGGCCACGGTCGGCACGGATCGTCGCCTTGTTGTAGGAGACGCCCGACAAGGCGCGATCGAGGACCGCAGGGCTGATGCCGTTGCCGGAAGCTTCCTGCTTGAAGTTCTGCACCCAGGCGGAAAAGCCGCTTCCGTCGTTGCCGCATTGCGCGGCGGATGCCATCGTCGGAAAGATTGCCGTTGAAATCAGGGCAGCAAGCCCCACCGCTGCGCACTTTGCCCTGTGCATGAAATACCCCGTCATAGCCCGAATCTCTTGCTTTCAAAAATGCCAGCCTTCGCTGGCCCTGTCACCTGCCGAGAGCGCTGGTCACATTTTCGTGGTTTCACGTGAATCCTGGGATTGGCCGGTACCCCGTGAAACAGGAAACCCGCCAGGCCCCGGACGGGCCTGGCGGGAATGAATTGCCCTATTGCCGTTCTCAGGCCGCCTGCTTGCGCGGCTTGATGAGGCCGCGGTTGACGAGCAGCTCGGCGATCTGGATCGCGTTGAGTGCTGCACCCTTGCGCAGGTTGTCGGAAACGACCCAGATGTTGAGGCCGTTCTCGACGGTTGCGTCTTCGCGGATGCGCGAGATGTAGGTCGCGTCTTCGCCGGCGCACTCGTATGGCGTCACGTAGCCGCCGTTCTCATGCTTGTCGACGACGAGGCAACCCGGTGCTTCGCGCAGGATATCGCGCGCTTCGTCAGCGGTGATCTCGTTCTCGAACTCGATGTTGACCGATTCCGAATGGCCGATGAAAACAGGGACGCGCACGGCCGTGCAGGTGACCTTGATCTTCGGATCGAGCATCTTCTTGGTTTCGGCCAGAACCTTCCACTCTTCCTTGGTGTAGCCGTCTTCCATGAACACGTCGATGTGCGGGATGACGTTGAAGGCGATGCGCTTGGTGAACTTCTTCGATTCGATCGGATCGGCGACGAAGACCGCGCGGGTCTGGTTGAAGAGTTCGTCCATTCCGTCCTTGCCGGCGCCGGAAACCGACTGATAGGTCGAGACGACGACACGCTTGATCTTGGCGTGGTCATGCAGCGGCTTCAGGGCGACCACGAGCTGGGCCGTCGAGCAATTCGGGTTGGCGATGATGTTCTTCTTGGTGAAGAGCGAGATCGCATCCGGGTTCACTTCCGGCACGATCAGCGGCACTTCGGCGTCGTAGCGCCAGGCCGAGGAATTGTCGATGACGACGCAACCCTGCTGGCCGATCTTCGGCGAGTACTTGAGCGAAACAGCGCCCCCGGCCGACATCAGGCAGATATCGGTGTCGGAGAAGTCGTAGTTTTCGAGATTCCTGACCTTGAGCGTCTTGTCGCCGAAGGAAACTTCCGTGCCCTGGGAGCGGGCGGAAGCAAGAGCGACCACCTCATCGGCGGGAAATCCGCGCTCCGAAAGGATATTCAGCATCTCCCGGCCGACATTGCCGGTGGCGCCTGCAACTGCAATCTTGAAACCCATGATCTAAGCTCTCTTTCTGTCTCTCCTCTTCGGGTGGAGGGGGAACCGCGCACGTTGCCGCGAAGGTTCCTGTCCCCGGCCTTACCGGGGAGAGAGCGGTGGCCAGAGACGTCAGACGGTTTTCGTCGTCGTTTTGGCCGTTGTTTTGCAAGCGAACGAAAAATCGCAATCCCGCCACGCGGCAAGAGCCGGCAGGATCAAAGCAGCGATGGCTGGACCGATCGGTCGCATGGTGATTTTCCTCGTTCGTCGCTGCTCTTACGCGGTTTTGGAGAAGAGTCAAGATAGGGCGGCATCGCCGTGGCCCCGCGACGGGCTTCCGCGGTCGATCGCCGCATTAGACGAAAGTCATAAGCCGAAAGCATCTCTGCCTGCGCCGCTGGTTTTCTGACATCCTCTTCATCAGGCGCACCACGTCCGGCCATTCTCGGGAGGAATACCGGACCAGCCAATGGGCGCTCCAACAGACTGTTTTGGAGTGGAGGATAAACAAAATGGCAAATGTCGCGACAGCGGACGACGTAAAAACGCGTCCGATGACCGGCGAGGAGAAGAAGGTCATCTTCGCCTCGTCGCTCGGTACCGTCTTTGAATGGTACGATTTCTATCTCTACGGTTCGCTCGCCGTTTACATCGGCGCAACCTTCTTCAGCTCCTACCCGGAAACGACGCGAAACATCTTCGCGCTTCTGGCCTTTGCCGCGGGCTTCCTGGTACGCCCCTTCGGCGCACTGGTCTTCGGTCGCCTCGGTGACCTCGTCGGCCGTAAATACACCTTCCTCGTGACGATCCTGATCATGGGTCTGTCGACCTTCCTGGTCGGCATCCTGCCCGGCGCTGCCTCGATCGGCATTGCCGCCCCGATCCTGCTCATCGTCTTGCGCATGCTGCAGGGTCTGGCGCTCGGCGGCGAGTATGGTGGTGCCGCGACCTATGTCGCAGAACACGCGCCGAATGGTCGCCGCGGCTACTTCACCTCATGGATCCAGACGACCGCAACGCTCGGTCTGTTCCTGTCGCTGGTGGTGATCCTGCTCGTGCAGTTTGCGCTCGGCAAGGAAGCCTTTGCTGCCTGGGGCTGGCGCATTCCGTTCCTGCTGTCGTGCGTGCTCCTCGGTATCTCGGTCTGGATTCGTCTGAAGATGAACGAATCGCCGGCCTTCAAGAAGATGAAGGAAGAGGGCAAGGGCTCCAAGGCACCGCTGTCGGAAGCCTTCGGCCAATGGAAGAACGCCAAGATCGCGCTGCTCGCGCTGTTCGGTGCCGTCGTTGGCCAGGCCGTCGTCTGGTACTCCGGCCAGTTCTACGCGCTGTTCTTCCTGACCGGCGTGCTCAAGGTGGACGGTCAGTCGGCCAACATCATGGTCGCCGTTTCGCTTTTGATCGGCACGGGCTTCTTCGTGCTCTTCGGTTGGCTTTCCGACAAGATCGGCCGCAAGCCGATCATCATGGCCGGCCTTTTGCTTGCCATGCTGACCTACTTCCCGCTGTTCAAGGCGCTGACCTGGGCCGGCAACCCGGCACTCGCACAGGCTCAGGCGACCGTTCGTGCAACGGTGACCGCGGCCCCGGGCGACTGCAAATTCCAGTTCAACCCGACCGGTACCGCGAAATTCACGACCTCGTGCGATATCGCAACCGCGTTTCTCACCAAGAACTCGGTTCCCTATGACGTTGTGACGACGGCTGCTGCCGGCACGGCCGCAACGGTCAAGGTCGGCGAAACCACGATCAACAGCTACGATGCGATCGCCGCAGGCGATGGCGCCAAGGCTGCCAACGGTGCCTTCGAAAAGCAGGTCAACACGGCACTTCACCATGCCGGCTACCCGCTGGTTCGTGGCGCGGCCAAGGTTGCGGAATCGAAGCTCGACGGCTTCGTTGCCGCAAACCCGGAACTGTCGCTCGATGCGGCCGCCGTCCGCGGCGGCGAAAAGACCATGGTTCCGGCCGAAAAGCTCATCGCCGACAAGCTGCTGACGAAGGATGAAGTCGGAGCTGCCACCGAAATGGCCGTCTACACGATTGCCGGCGGCGGAACCTACGCGATGGTGGCGGATCCCGCCAACGTCAACTGGACGACGATCATCGCCGTTCTGACCGTACTCGTCATCTACGTGACTATGGTCTACGGCCCGATCGCCGCGCTGCTGGTGGAACTCTTCCCGACCCGCATCCGTTACACCGGGATGTCGCTGCCCTACCATATCGGCAACGGCTGGTTCGGCGGTCTGCTTCCGGCAACGGCATTCGCGATGAGTGCTGCCCAGGGCGATATCTATTACGGCCTCTGGTACCCGATCGTCTTTGCAGGCATCACGCTGGTCATCGGCATGCTGTTCCTGCCGGAAACCAAGGATCGCGACATCCACGCGATGGACTAACGTTTGAAGTGGTGCGGTTCCGGGAAAACCAGTCCCGTTTTTCCCGGAACCGATCAAATTCTTCCCCGAGCTATCACGGCTCTCCTGACTCCGGCGCGGTCTTCCGCGCCGGCTTTTTTATTCGCGGGGACCGCCGCGTTCCACCAGTGGCCATCCGCCTGGACCCAGGTCGAACAATCGGCCGTACTTGGCGAAGAGAAACGCCGTCATCACGGCTGACCAAAGGCCGAGCAGCAGCCCGGCGGCGACGTCGCTTGGGTAGTGCGCGCCGACGACGACGCGGGAAACGCCGATCGTCAGCGCCAGGACGAGGAAGAGCGGTCTGAGCTTCGGCAACAGCATGGCGAAGACGCCGAAAAAGGCACCGGCGGCAGTCGAATGGCCGGATGGAAAGCTCTCGTAGAGATCGGTGGTCGCAAACGGCGTCAGACTGTAGGCGCCAAGCTCGGCGAAGAGTTCCGGTCGGGCCCGGCCAAAGAGAAACTTCAGCGTATGGACCAATGCGCTGGCGGTGCCGATCGTCAGAAGGAAATAGGCGGCAAGATCACGGGCTGTGCGCGCCTTGCGCTGCAGCGGGGCCTGGCTTGCCGCCCGGCGCAGGACGAAAGCGACAGCAAGAACACCGCCGGAAAGGTAGATCATCCAGCCGAACGTGCCGAAGTCGGTGATCATCTCGTTGAAGTCGATGATGCTGTCCGGCAAGCCCTGCGCCCTTTGGGACAGGAACGGATCGAGCGGGATGAGAGCGAACACGAGGATGAGTGTCGTCAGCACGATCCATCCGGTGGCCGCAAGGGGGCGGTTCATCATTCTCCGTCCTGCCGCCGTGCATCGTGGCTTGCGGCAATCGCTTTCTGTTGGACGGCGTAGACCGTCTTCTCTGCCCGATGTGTCGGTTCTTTTGGCAATTTCAAGGCCGCGAAACGCAAAACCCCTCCGGCGGTGATCCGGAGGGGGTGTTTTCACGGTACCGGCGGGCGTCGGCGTGACGCCTTCAGGGGCGTCCGTCGCTCAGGCCGACAGCGCCTTGAATTCGGCAAGGATGGCGTCGCCCATCTCGGATGTGCCGACCTTCTGCGCCCCTTCGGCCATGATGTCGCCGGTGCGGATGCCCTGGTCGAGCACGGCGGCGATCGCCTTTTCGAGATTGTCGGCTTCCGTCACCAGGTTGAAGGAATAACGCAGGCACATCGCAAACGAGGCGATCATCGCGATCGGGTTGGCAATGCCCTTGCCGGCAATGTCGGGGGCCGAGCCATGCACCGGCTCGTAGAGCGCCTTGCGCTTGCCGGTGACACCATCCGGGGCGCCGAGCGAGGCCGACGGCAGCATGCCGAGCGAACCGGTGAGCATCGCCGCCACGTCCGACAGCATGTCGCCGAACAGGTTGTCGGTGACGATGACGTCGAACTGCTTGGGCTGACGCACCAGCTGCATGCCGCCGGCATCGGCCAGCATGTGCTCGAGCTGGACGTCGGCATATTTCGCCTTGTGCGTCTCGGTCACCACCTGGTTCCACAAGACGCCCGACTTCATGACGTTGCGCTTTTCCATCGAGCAGACGCGGTTCTGCCGGGTGCGGGCGAGCTCGAAGGCGACGCCGGCGATGCGTTCGATCTCGTAGGTGTCGTAGACCTGGGTGTCGATGCCGCGCTTCTGGCCGTTGCCGAGATCGATGATCTGCTTCGGTTCGCCGAAATAGACGCCGCCGGTGAGTTCACGCACGATCAGGATGTCGAGGCCTTCGACCAGTTCTGGCTTCAGCGACGAGGCGGCCGCCAGCGCCGGATAGCAGATCGCCGGACGCAGGTTGGCGAACAGTTCGAGATCCTTGCGCAGCCGCAACAGCCCGGCTTCCGGACGGACCTCGTAGGGCACCGCATCCCACTTCGGACCGCCGACGGCGCCAAACAGCACCGCATCGGCGGCAAGCGCCTTTTCCATGTCCGCTTCCGAGATCGCCTGGCCGTGGGCGTCATAGGCCGAACCGCCGACCAGGCCCTCGTCGGTCACGAAGCCGGCGCCAAGCTCGGCATTCATGTAGGCGATGATCTTGCGGACTTCCGCCATGGCTTCCGGGCCGATGCCGTCGCCGGGCAGAAGGAAGAGGTTGCGCACAGTCATGGAAAGTCCTTCTCGCGGGGGAAAACCGGCTGCATGTTTCCTGAAATCGCAGTCGATTTAAGGAAACATGCAGCCCTCTTAAGTTCTGCAGCGGCCGCGGTGCGTCTGAACAGGCGCACGGCGCTGCCGGGCGCGTTCTAGCGCAACTTCGTATCGAGGGAAATCGGCGAAACGAAAGATTTGTGCGCGCTCGCGAGCGACGCGTTCCCGACGGAACAGCTGCGCTGCCAAGGGAGTGCCATGCTCCTTTTAAGGTCGCACCTGCCTGGTCATCGACCCTTCTAGGAGAAGAACATGCGCAATTTCGTCCACGCAGTCGCCGCACATATCTGCGCCACGGCCAAGAGCTTGATCTTTGCTGACAGGCAGGCTGGCAAGCGGCCACCCGCATCGTCATATAGCTGGCTTAGCTTTCCTCTTGACTGAATCGGTGCCTCCGGATCGAATGCGGGCAACACAACCGGGAACCCGCCATGTCCGAGACGCTGCTGATCGGAGCTTTTCTCGCTGCCCTTTCCTATGTCCTCATTCCCGGACCGGCGTTTCTGGCGCTGCTCGGCATTGGCGCTGGCCAGGGGCGCAAGGCAGGCGCCCTGTTCATGGGCGGACACCTCGCCGGTGATATCCTCTGGTCAACCCTGGCGCTGGTCGCAATTGTCGGCGCGCGCTCGGTCGGCACGACCATCTTCGATATTCTCGGGCTGTTCTGCGGTGCCTATCTCGGCTGGATCGGCTGGACGGCACTCCGTGCGAGGCCGGCCGGTGAGAACCGCGCACTCCTGACGGTCGAGCGTCCCTTGCGCCGTGGACTGATCTTCGGGCTCACCAATCCCAAGGGCTATCCGGTGGCGCTCGCAACCTTCACCGCCCTGCTTGCCAGCTCGGCCAACGCGCTCGAATTCGACGCCCTGCCGGCGCTGCTTGGCGTTTCGCTCATCGGCTTTCTCGTTGCCGACCTGATCCTGATCATCGTCATCGGCACCTCTGTGGTGCGGCGTTTCTACCGACGCCACGAACTGGCGATCGTCAGGCTCTCCGGTCTCCTGTTCATGGGCTTCGCCGTTCAGGCGATCTGGCACGCTGCGCCCGGTCTTCTCGGCCTGCGCAAACCTTGAAGCCCTCCCTGCCGGCAACCACCTTCATTTTCGCCGCTTCCTGATGTCATGGGTCAGCGGCGCCCCTCCCCGGCCCCACGCCGGACCGCATGCGAAAGGATTTCTGATGACCACCAGCACCCCGCTCAATCCCGCACTTACGTCATGGACAGGCCACGAGGGTCTGCCGCGTTTCGATCTGGTGAAGGACGAGGATTTCGCGCCGGCATTCGAGGCGGCTTTCAAAGAGCATGAGGCGGAGATCGACGCGATTGCCGAAAATTCCGCCGCTCCGACCTTCGAGAACACCGTCGTTGCTCTCGAAATCGCCGGCGATGCACTTTCGCGTGTATCCTCGATCTTCTGGAACAAGGCCGGGGCCGACACCAACGAGACGATCCAGGCGCTGGAGCGCGAGATCGCGCCAAAGATGTCGCGGCATTATTCCAAGATCGGCATGAACGCGGCGCTGTTCAAGCGTATCGACACGCTGTGGGAAGCACGCGAAACGCTTGGCCTCGATCTCGAAGCGACCCGCGTGCTGGAACGGCACTGGAAGGGTTTCGTCAAATCCGGCGCCAAGCTTGCGAAGCCCGAGCAGGAGCGACTGGCGGCAATCAACGAGAAACTCGCGGGCATCGGTGCCAAGTTCGGCCAGAACGTGCTTGCCGACGAAAAGAACTGGGTGCTGTTCCTGGAAAGTGAGGAGCAGCTCGCCGGTCTGCCTGATTTCCTGCGCGACGCGATGGCTGCGGTGGCCGAGGATCGGGGCCAGAAGGGCAAATATGCCGTCACCCTGTCGCGCTCGATTATCGAGCCGTTCCTGACCTTCTCGGACAATCGCGAAATCAGGGAACAGGCTTTCCGCGCCTGGATCGCGCGCGGCGAGAACGGCGGTGACACCGACAATCGCGGGCTTATAGCCGAGATGCTGGCCCTTCGGGCGGAAAAGGCGAAGCTGCTCGGTTATGAAAACTTCGCTTCGCTGAAGCTCGACGACACCATGGCGAAGACGCCGGCAGCCGTGAACGGTCTGCTGATGCAGGTCTGGGAAAAGGCCGTTAGCCGCGCCCGTGAGGAAGAGGCCGAGCTTGCACGGCTCGTTGCCGCAGAGGGGCGCAACCACGACGTCATGCCGTGGGACTGGCGCCATTACGCGGAAAAGCTCCGGGCAGAGAAGTTCAATTTCTCCGAAGGCGAACTGAAGCCCTATCTGCAGCTGGAAAAGATCATCGGCGCCTGCTTCGATGTTGCCAAGCGTCTGTTCGGCATCACCGCGACGGAAAAGAAGGGTGTTGCCGGCTATCACCCCGATGTCCGGGTTTTCGAAATCAAGGACGCATCCGGCAAGCTGGTGGCGCTCTTCCTCGGCGACTATTTCGCTCGGCCGTCGAAGCGCTCTGGAGCGTGGATGAGCTCGTTCCAGTCACAGCACAAGCTCAAGCTTAAGAACGGTGCTGAAGGCGAGTTGCCGATCATTTATAACGTCTGCAACTTTGCCAAACCCGCCGAGGGCAAGCCGGCACTGCTGTCGCTTGATGATGCTCGCACCCTCTTCCACGAGTTCGGCCATGCGTTGCATGGCATGCTATCCAACGTCACCTATCCTTCCGTTTCGGGTACCGGGGTGTCGCGCGACTTCGTTGAACTGCCGTCGCAACTTTACGAACATTGGCTGACGGTGCCCGAGATCCTGAAGCGTTACGCGGTTCACTATCAGACCGGCGAAGCGATGCCTCAGGCCTTGCTCGACAAGGTGCTGGCGGCGCGAACCTTCAATTCGGGATTCGCGACTGTCGAGTTCACTTCGTCCGCGCTCGTCGACATGGCCTATCATACGGCCGAAACGGTAACGGATCCGCTGGCGCTTGAGGCGAAGAAGCTCGCGGAGATCGGCATGCCGAAGTCGATCGTCATGCGCCACCGCAGCCCGCACTTCCTGCATGTCTTCTCCGGCGACGGCTATTCGGCGGGTTATTATTCCTACATGTGGTCGGAAGTGCTCGATGCCGATGCCTTCGCAGCCTTCGAGGAGACCGGTAACGCCTTCGATCCGGCGATGGCTGCGCGGCTCAAGGACAACATCTATTCGGTCGGCGGCTCGATCGATCCCGAGGATGCCTACAAGTCCTTCCGCGGCAAGCTGCCGAGCCCGGATGCGATGCTGGCGAAAAAGGGCCTTGCCGCCTGACGGCTGCTTGATGGTTGAGCATTTGATCGGTCACGCCATCCGGCGTGATCGGTTCGTCCAGAGGGCCTGCGCGGTTTCGCAGGCAACGTCGAAGTCATCGGCGTTGCCAAGGCTGAGCAGTGCGGCGGCGGCGGTGGTGATGACGGTTGTCTCCGTCCGCTCGTTACGTGCGGCACCGGTCCAGACCGCCTGCCAGTATTCGCGGTTGCTAAGCCCGATCCGTGGTTCAGCCGGTGGCGCTGTTCTCGCCGGCACGATGAAATCGCAGGCCACGCCATCGGTGAGCCGAAAGAGTGTCGTCTGGCGATAGGGCGTGAACTCGGCATGGTCGCGCGTGTTGCCGAGGATCGTCAGTTGCCTGTCACCGAGCCGCAGCGCGATGTCGCGGCTCAACGTCAGGCTCGACGGGTTGGAGACCCCGAGCAGGCTCGCCCGCGCGCCCATCGGATTGACAAGGTGGATGGCGGCGTTCAGCGGCATGCGCATCTCCATCAGCCGATAGAGTCCAAGCAAGCGATAGATCTGCGGTGATAGGGCCGAAAGCGGCAGATAGGCGATGCCTGCTGAATCGAGTGCCGTCGTCGCCGCGCCGATCGAGTTGCAGATCGGGATGCCCGCCGCACTGGCGGCGATCTCAAGCTTGTGCCGTTGTTCACTGTCCTCGCCGCAGCTGCCGCGCAGCACGACGCGGTGCCCGGCTTCAGCGAACCAGGGCGCAGTCTTCAGCTTCGGCGAAAGATAGCAGGGCCAATCGAGGTCGGCGATGCCTTGCCGAGGGATAATGGCCCCGACGTGGCTGCGCAGTGCGCGCACGAAGCCCGCGATCACCGTGGCTGTTGGGCCGCGATAGTGCGGCACGGTCATCAGCGCGCCGATTTGCACCGGGTCTGCCTCACCGGCGAGGATGATTGCCAGCGCGTCTTCCGCTTCGCTCTCGGCCAGCGGCCGGCTGCGGCCGGCGCCCGTGCCGATTGTGGCAATGCAGCGGGCCAGCCGCCGCTCCGGTGCCGCGTCGCTGCCGATTTCGGCAAGTTTCGCCGCAAAGGCCTCCGGCGCCGGCTCGCCCTCGAGAAGGCGGGTCGGCCGGACCGCCAGAGGCGGCGTATCGGTCAGTCCCGGCCCTTCCCAGCCGGAATGCCTGGTTTGCGCGGGCGCAGTTTGGCTCGCGCGTGCGTCGAGCAAGGCTTCGGTTTCTGCGGCAAGAGCACGCACCCGCAGCCGCAGCGCTTCGGCAAGCGGCGTCGGACGCAGCCCGTGACCGGTGCGCAGGAACAGCGGATCGGCATAGTCTTCGCGCAATTGGCCGAGCAGCCGGCTTGACCGCCTCCGTCGCCAATATCTAAGTGGAGTTCATTACTCAAGATATATGCGGGGCGAAAGATGATGAAGCGGGTGGGGCTTGCGATGGAAACCGGTGGTCGACGGCAGAAGGCCGACCATTCGATCCAGAGCGGCTCAGATGGCTGGCAGCGTCGCTTCGTCTGCGCCTGCCTTGCCGGCACGGCGCTGACGATGCCGGTGGAGGCGCTGGCGCAAAAGGCCAAGGAAAAGGACAAGGAAAAGGCGACCGAACTCGAGCAGATCGTGGTGACGGCGGCAGGCTTCGAGCAAAACGTCAAGGAGGCGCCGGCGAGCATTACGGTCATTACCGGCGAGGACCTGCAGAAGCGGTCGTTTCGCGATCTGACCGATGCGCTGAGGGACGCTCAAGGCGTGGCGGTGACCGGCGTTGCCAACGAGCGCGACATTTTCATCCGCGGCCTGCCCGGCTCCTACACCTTGATCCTCGTCGACGGCAAACGCCAGAGCACGCGCGACGCGCGCACCAACGGCAATTCCGGTTTCGAGCAGAGCTTCATTCCGCCTGCCGCCGCCATCGAGCGGATCGAGATCGTGCGCGGCCCGATGTCGTCGCTCTACGGTTCGGATGCCATGGGTGGCGTCATCAACGTCATCACGCGCAAAGTGGCCGACACCTGGACCGGCTCGGTGACGACAGACGGTACGGTGCAGCAGCACAAGCGCTTCGGCAATGCCGGGCAATTGTCGTTCTACACCAGCGGCCCGATCCTCGAAGATACGCTTGGCATGCAGATCTGGGGCCGTGGCCTGAAGCGCGGCGAGGACAAGTTCCTCTCCGGCATCACCGGCTCGCGTGAGCATGACCTGACGGCCCGGCTTGCCTATACGCCGAACGAGGATCACGACTTCTTCCTCGAAGGCGGCACGGCGCGGCTCAGGCGCGATGCGAATGTCGGCAACACCATCGCGCTTGGTCCGCGGGCAGTCAGCACCTACAACGACAACGACCGCGATCATTGGTCGTTCTCCCATACCGGGCGCTGGGGACCGACGACCTCGGACTTCTCCATGCTTCAGGAATGGGCCGAGCGGCGGAACTACAACTACAGCCAGGCTGACGGCCGCTTCATCAAGCAGCCCCGCGCACCGGAGGTGCGCAACACCGTCATCGACGGCAAGTTCACCACCCCGTTCGAGCTTGGCGGCAGCCACACGCTGATGACCGGCGGGCAATATTTCGAAGCACGGCTTTCCGACCAGAACCCGGGCCGGCGCACCGGGAGAAACGAAACCTTCTCGGCGACGCAGTCGGCGCTGTTTGCCGAGGACGAGTGGCGCATGGCCGACAGCTTCGCGCTGACCACTGGCCTGCGCCTGGATCACCACGAGGAATACGGCTACCACTTGAGCCCGCGCATCTACGGCGTCTGGGACGCGACCGATATGCTGACGGTGAAAGGTGGCATTTCCACCGGATTCCGCGCGCCCGATATCCGCAGCATCGCGCCGGGCTATGCCTATACGACCGGCGGCGGCAGTTGCACCTATGGGCCGACCGGCACCTGCGGCGTTATCATTGCCGATCCGAGCCTGAAAGCCGAGTCGAGCACCAGTTATGAAATTGGCGCCATCTGGGACAATGGCGACGTCATCCTCGGCGGCACCTATTTCTATACGGATTTCAAGGACAAGATCACCAACATGCCGGTAGTGGATGCCGCCGGCAATCCGGTACGCTGGAGCGAGGACCCGAATTACCGCCTCTGGTACAACTACAATATCGACGATGCGGTCATTCAGGGTGTGGAGCTGACGGCGACCTGGAATGCGACCGCGGATCTGACGTTTCGCGCCAGCTACACCTATACTCAGTCTGCGCAGAAGACCGGAGATTTCGCCGGCTTCCCGCTGGCACGCACGCCCGAGCACATGGCCAATCTCAGGGCCGACTGGTACACGCCGGTCGAGGGGTTGGAGGCCTGGGCCTCCGTCAACTACCACGGCGAGGAGATCGGTGCGGGCCCGCGTATCCCAACCAATGGCAAGCCGGTGACGATCAACGGCAAGCTGGGTCGCAAGTACGACGCCTACACGACCGTCGACATCGGCACGAAGTACGACGTCGGCGAGGGGCTGACGCTCAATGCCGCCGTCTACAACCTCTTCGACAAGGAGGTCGAGCAGACCGACTTCAACGCTGTCGGAGAAGGCCGCCGCTTCTGGATGAGCCTGACGGCAACATTCTGAACCCGGCCCAGCCGGCCCCTGCCCGTCTCGGCGTGATCACGGAACGGCGCCACGTGGCGCCGTTCTGCCTTCTGCTCAAGCGCCCTGATCGATCCCGAGGGTTGATAGCAGGCTCTGCATCCGCTGTACTGCCAGTTCCGGCCGGTCGAGCACGTTGGCCCGGTCGGCGAGGCGGAAGATGTCTGAATAGTGCAGCACCCCACGGGCGGACTGCATGCCGGCGGGCATGGTGAAGTGGCGCTGGTGGCCGTTCAGCCAGGCGAGAAAGACGACGCCCGCCTTGTAATATTGCGTCGGCGCTTCGAAAATCTTGCGCGACAGAGGTACGGTCGGCTCGATCACGCCTCGGAAGGTCTTGACATCCCCGCCTGCGAGGGCGGCCAATGCCTTGGAAGCGGAGGGTGCCACCGCATCGAAGATGCCGAGCAGGGCGTGGCTATACTTCGTGCCGTCGCCTTCGATCAGTTCGGCATAGTTGAAGTCGTCGCCGGTGAAGCAGAGAACGCCTTCCGGCAGCCGATTGCGCAGCGCCACTTCCTTGGCATTGTCGAGCAGCGAGATCTTGATGCCTTCGATCCTGTCGCGGTTCGCCTCGATGATCGACAGCACGGTATCAAGCGCCTGGTCGAAGTCCTCCGAGCCCCAGTATCCCTTCAGTTGTGGGTCGAACATGTCGCCGAGCCAATGCAGCACCACCTTGTGCTGCGTCTGACCAAGGATGCGCCCGTAGACATGGCGGTAGTCGTCGGCCGAGCGGGCGACGCGGGCGAGCGCCCGGCTCGCCATCATGATCGCCCTGCCCCCCTCGCCTTCGACGAAACCGACCTGTTCCTCATAGGCCGCAATCACGCCGTCCAGCGACCGCGCGTCGGCCGGCACCAGATGGTCGGTGCCGGCGCCGCAGGCGAGATCGGCGCCCGGAACCTGCCGCGCGTCCGCAAGCGACCGGCGGATCAGCTGCTGTGCGCCCGGCCAGGCAAGGCCCATGCCACGCTGGGCGGTGTCCATCGCCTCGGCGATCTTGAAACCGAGGCTCCAGAGATGATGGCGAAACGCCATTGTCGCCTCCCAGTCGATCGCCGGATTGCCCCAGGGGTCGAGATCGCGAAGCGGATCGGAGACCACATGGGCGGCGGCATAGGCGATGCGGCTGAAAGCGGGCGGCGTTTGTGGTCGTTCGATCGGCGTTCCCGCCAAGCGGTATTCTTCGAGCGAGCCGTCTTGGCGTGGCAGCGTCAGGCTTGTCATCGGGATTTGTCTCCTCCGCAGAAGTTTGTCTTGAAATACTTTGGATCGTTCCAAATGGCAAGCAGCAATGTTTTTAGGAACTCGCCACCGGCGTTTTACGTCGTGGCAATCATGCGAAAATAGCGTTGATTTACATATATTTATACCGCTCTAAAGGTATCGATTGCGGTGCTATTCCAATAGCGATTAGCGGCACGAAGTTCCATGGAGTCGGAAAAAGTGATCAATCATCTCTTGACGAAATTGGAACGTTCCAATTATGAAGGAGAAAAGCAGGCAGGAAAATTCGGGAGGATGCTGTGGTCAAGGAAAGGGTGACGGTCATCGATATTGCGCGCGCCGCCGGCGTGTCGAAGTCGACCGTGTCGCTCGTTCTCCAGGGCAGCTCGCTCGTCAATGAGGCGACTCGCGCCAAGGTGAACGCCGCCATCCGCGATCTCGGTTATGTCTATAACCGCAGTGCCGCCAATCTTCGTCAGTCGACGTCCAAGATCATCGGCATCGTCGTCAACGACCTGACCAACAGCTTCTTTGCGGAGCTTGCCGTCGGCGTCGATGCCGTCGTTCAGTCGGCGGGTTTCGTGCAGTTTCTTGCCAATACCGGCGAAAAGATCGAGCGCCAGCGCGAAGTGGTGGCGTCGATGCGCGAACACGGCGTTTCCGGCCTGATCGTGTCGCCGGCGCGCGGCACCGAGGCGGTTGATCTTGCGCCTCTGGTCGAGAGCGGCATTCCCGTTGTGCTCGTTGTGCGCGATATCGCGGGTGCCGCGGTTTCCTCTCTCACTTCCGACAATCATGCCGGTGCCATGGCCGCCGTGCGGCATCTGATCGAGCGCGGCCATCAGCGCATCGCCTTCCTTGGCGGCTTTCCCGACACCGCCGTCTTCGAGGCGCGCATGCGCGGCTACCGCGATGCCCTGACCGAGGCCGGCATTCCGGTCTCCGATGCGCTGATCATCGGTTCGGCGCCGTCGCGCGCCGGCGGGGTGACGGCGGTCGAGCAGGCGATGATGCTCGCCGACCGGCCGACGGCGGCGCTCTGTTTCAACGACGCGGTCGCCTTCGGTGTCTGCGACGGCCTTCGGGCGCGGCGGCTGGAGCCGGGCGCAGACTTCGCCGTCATCGGCTTCGACGACGTGATCGAGGCAAAGACCGCGGTGCCGGCACTGACAACGGTTTCCGTCGATCCTCAAGGGATGGGCCAGCGGGCTGCCGAATTGCTGCTGAAGCAGATCAAGGCCGGAAAGGCGGAGCCCGAGGCGATCGTCGGTTCGGTCCGCCTCGTCGTCCGCCAGAGCTGCGGCGCTGCGGTCGAGAGAAAACGGGAGGTTTTGGCATGACGCGGTGGGGTCTGATCGGCGCAAGCACGATTGCGCGCGAATGGGTGATCGGCGCGATCCGCGCCGCCGGCGGCGAGGTCGTCTCCGTCATGAGCTCCAGCGCTGAGCGCGGCGCGGCTTACGCTGAAGAGAACGGCATCGCCAAGTCGGTGACCTCGGTCGCGGACCTGGTCGGCGACCCCGACATCGATGCTGTCTACATATCGACGACCAACGAACTGCATCGCGAGCAGACGCTGGCAGCGATCGCTGCCGGCAAGCACGTGCTTTGCGAAAAGCCGTTGGCGATGAATCTCAATGATGGCTGCGAAATGGTGCTGAAGGCGTGTGAGGCCGGCGTCGTGCTCGCCACCAATCATCACCTGCGCAACGCCGCCACGCACCGCGCCATGCGTGAGGCGATCGCCGAAGGATGGATCGGCCGGCCGATCGCCGCGCGCGTCTTTCATGCCGTGTATCTGCCGCCGCATCTTCAGGGCTGGCGGCTGGAGCGGCCGGACGCCGGCGGCGGTGTCATTCTCGACATCACCGTACATGATGCCGATACGCTTCGTTTCATTCTCGATGATGATCCGATCGAAGCGATCGCCATCAGCCACAGCGCCGGCATGAGCAAGGAGGGGCTGGAGGATGGCGTCATGGGCGTGCTTCGCTTCCGCTCCGGTGTCATCGCCCAATTCCATGATGCCTTCACCACCAAATTCGCCGAGACCGGCCTCGAAGTGCACGGTACCGAGGGTTCGTTGATCGGCCGCAAGGTCATGACGCAGAAGCCGGTGGGCACGGTCACGCTGCGCAATACGGATGGCGAGACTGAGCTGACGCTCGACCATCGCAACCTCTACGAAACAGCGCTTTCCGCCTTCCATGCTGCCGTCAAGGGCAATGGCCGCCCGTCGGCGACGGGTGAAGATGGCGTCTGGTCGCTGGCAACGGGTCTTGCCGTCGTCAAGGCAGCGGCGACCGGCCAGGCCGTGGCGATCGAAACGGGACTTTGAACTGATGTCGATGAACAAGCATATCTCGCCGGCCGAAGCGGCCGCCCTGATTCCCGATGGCGCGGTGATTTCCGTCTCGTCGTCCAGCGGTCTTGGCTGCCCGGACCTGATGCTGAAGGCGATCGGCGAACGCTTCGAGACGACCGGCCACCCGCGCGACCTCACGACCCTGCATCCGATTGCCGCCGGCGACATGAGCGGCATCAAGGGCGTCGACTACATCGCCAGGAAAGGTCTCCTGAAGAAGATCATCGGCGGCTCCTATCCCTCCGGCCCGTCGAGTGCTGAACCGCCGCTGATCTGGCAGATGATCGGCGCTGACGAAGTGGCCGCCTACAACATTCCCTCCGGTATTCTCTTTGACATGCATCGCGAGGCAGCAGCCAAGCGGCCGGGCGTGTTGACCAAGGTCGGGCTTGATACCTTTGTCGATCCGTCACGCGAAGGCTGCGCCATGAATGCTTCGGCTGCGGCCGAGCCGGTCGTAAAGAAGGTTTCCTTCGAGGGTGAGGATTGGCTCTATTTCAAGGCGATCGCGCCTCAGGTGGCGATCATCCGGGCGACGACGGCGGACGAGCGCGGCAACCTCACCTATGAGCACGAGGGCGCTTATCTCGGCGGCCTCGATCAGGCGCTCGCCGCCCGCAACAATGGCGGCATCGTCATTGCCCAGGTCAAGCGCATCACCAAGGAAGGCTCGCTGAAGCCGCACGACGTGCGGGTGCCGGGCGTGCTGGTGGATTACGTCATCGTCGATCCCGATCAAAAGCAGACGACCCAGACGCTCTACGATCCGGCGATCTCGGGTGAAATCTTCCGGCCGCTCGACAGTTTCCGCCTGCCGGAATTCAACATCCAGAAGGTGATTGCCCGCCGCGTGGCGCAGGAGCTGCAAGCCGGCAGCGCCGTCAATCTCGGCTTCGGCATCTCGGCCAACGTGCCGCGCATCCTGCTCGAAGAAGGCCTGCACGGTGCGGTCACCTGGGTGATCGAGCAAGGCGCCGTCGGCGGCGTCCCGCTGCTCGACTTCGCCTTCGGGTGTGCCTCCAATGCTGACGCTTTCATGCCTTCCCCCTACCAGTTCACCTATTTCCAGGGGGCCGGCTTCGATGCTTCGCTGCTTTCCTTCCTCGAGATCGACCGTCACGGCTCGGTCAACGTGTCGAAGCTCTCCTTCCGTCCGCATGTGACGGCCGGCGCCGGTGGTTTCGTCGACATCACCGCGCGGGCCAGGAAGATCGTCTTTTCCGGCATGTTCAATGCCGGCGCCAAGCTCGCAATCGCGGACGGCAAGCTGGTGATCGAGAAGGAAGGCAAGCTGAAGAAGCTGGTCAACGAGGTGGAACACGTCACCTTCTCCGGCCGTCGCGGCATCGAGCAGGGCCAGGAGATCACCTATGTGACCGAGCGCTGCGTGATGAAGCTCACGCCCGAGGGCGTCATGCTGACGGAGATCGCGCCGGGCATCGACCTGCAGGCGCATATCCTCGAGCAGTCCGAGTTCCCGCTGATCGTGTCTGACACGCTGAAGACGATGGATGCCGCGCTGTTCCAGGATGCACCAATCGGGCTCGAGCTTCCCAAGAAGGCGCAACGCCGGCTCGACGGAGGCCACAATGGCTGAGGGTCGTATCCGCATCGAGGTGGAGGGCGCGATCGCGATCATGACGATCGCCCGTCCGGAAAAGCTCAATGCCTTCGACATCGACATGCTGAAGGCGCTGTTCGCCGCCTGCGATACGGTCGAAGCCGACCGCAATATCCGCGTCGTGATCCTCACCGGCGAAGGCAAGGCGTTTTCGGCCGGCGGCGACATCAAGGCCTGGGGCGGCATGGACGCGCCCGAGTTTGGCCATGACTGGGTGCGCTTCGGCCATCGCGTCTTCGAGCGGCTGGCGACATTGCGCATGCCTGTGATCGCCGCGCTCAACGGCCATGCGCTCGGTGGCGGGCTGGAGCTTGCCGCGGCCGCCGACATCCGTCTGGCCGAAGCCCAGATCAAGATCGGCCTGCCGGAGACGAGCCTCGGCATGGTGCCCGGCTGGTCGGGCACGCAGCGCCTGGTCTCTCGCTTCGGTGCCCAGATTGTCAGGCGCATGGTGCTCGGCGGCGAGATGTTCACCGCCGAGACTGCCCTCAAGGAAGGCCTGGTCGATGCCGTTGTCGAGACCGGTACGGCGCTCTCATCCGCCCGCGATTATGCGGTGCGTGTCGCCAAGCGTGGCCCCGCGGCGCTTGAAATTTCGAAACTGATGATCGCTTCGGCGAATGGCGAGGACAATGGCGCGGCCGTCGAGGCGCTCGGCTCGATCCTCGTTGCCAAGACCGGCGACCTCAAGGAAGGCGTCGCTGCCTTCTCCGAGAAGCGTGAAGCCCAATTCAAGGGAGAATGGTAATGACCGTGCTCGTGAAACCCAAGCCGATCGAGGGCCACAAGGTCCACGCCTTCCAGATGCTGATCGACGGCAAATGGGTGGATAGCGCCGAGGGGCGCACGATCGAGCGCGTGGCGCCCGGCCATGGTGTCGTCGTCAGCCGCTACCAGGCAGGCACGAAGCTTGACGCCGAAAAGGCGATCGCCGCCGCACGCCGCGCGTTCGATGAGGGGGCATGGCCGCGTATGACCGCCTCGCAGCGTTCGCTCGTGCTGCTGCGCGCCGCCGATATGATTGCAGAGCGCGCGGACGAACTGGCCTATCTCGATGCGATCGAATCCGGCAAGCCGATCAGCCAGGCAAAGGGTGAGCTTGGCGGTGCCGCCGATATCTGGCGCTACGCCGCAGCCCTTGCCCGCGACCTGCATGGCGAAAGCTACAACACGCTTGGCGACGGCACGCTCGGCGTCGTGCTGCGCGAGGCAATCGGTGTCGTCTCGATCATCACGCCCTGGAACTTCCCGTTCCTGATCGTCAGCCAGAAACTGCCATTCGCGCTAGCTGCCGGCTGCACCACGGTCGTCAAGCCGTCGGAACTGACATCGGCTTCGACGCTGCTGCTCGGCGAAATCCTCGAAGCGGCCGGTGTTCCTGCCGGTGTCGTCAACATCATCACCGGCACGGGGCCGGAGGTCGGTGCGCCGATGACGACGCACCCTGATGTCGACATGGTGTCCTTCACCGGTTCGACCGGTGTTGGCCGCCTGACCATGGCCAATGCCGCGCAGACATTGAAGAAGGTTTCGCTGGAACTCGGCGGCAAGAACCCGCAGATCGTCTTCCCCGACGCCAATCTCGACGAGTTCATCGATGCCGCCGTCTTCGGCGCCTATTTCAACGCCGGCGAATGCTGCAATGCCGGTTCGCGGCTGATCCTGCATCGCGATATCGCCGACGAGGTGACGCGCCGCATTGCCGAACTCTCGGCAAAGGTGAAAGTTGGCGATCCGCTCGATCCGGAAACCCAGGTCGGTGCGATCATCACGCCGCAGCATTTGGAAAAGATTGCCGGCTATGTTTCTGCAGCGTCGAAAGAAGGCGCGGCGGTCGCCCATGGTGGCACGGCGCTCGATCTCGGTATGGGCCAGTTCATGGCGCCGACGATCCTTTCAGCCGTACGCCCCGACATGGCGGTGGCGCGTGAAGAAGTGTTCGGCCCGGTTCTCTCGGTGCTGACCTTCGAGACGGCGGAAGAAGCGATCCGCATTGCCAATGCGATCGACTACGGTCTTTCGGCCGGCGTCTGGAGCCGCGACTTCGACACCTGCCTGACGATCGGTCGTCGCGTGCGCGCCGGCACCATCTGGATGAACACCTTCATGGATGGTGCGTCGGAACTGCCGTTTGGCGGCTATCGCCAGTCCGGCCTCGGCCGCGAGCTCGGCCGGCATTCGGTTGAGGATTACACCGAGACCAAGACGCTCAACATGCATATGGGCCCGCGCACCGGCTGGTGGATGCCGCGCTAAAGCTGAAAAGCGGAGGAGGAGAGAGCATGCGGACCTGGGATGGAGTAGGGAGGCAAGAGGCGGCGCCACGCGGCGCCTTCCTGCGCGCCCGTTCCGTCCGCTCAGCCAGCCATGCCGAAGCTCGAGGGGATCTGCGGACAGAGCAGCAACTGCAGCTTGCTGACGTCGCTCTCGCCGCCAATCTTCTGCAGGAGCACCCGGCCCATATCCTCGCCCGTCGCCGTCAGGTCCTCGTAGATCGTCTCGACCTGCGGCTGGATGGCGCTCAAGAGATGAGAGGTCTGCTTGGCGACGATGTCGTATTCGCGGCCGAGCGTCAGGCCGCAGTCGCTCATGCCGGTGATGGTTGCAAGCGCGCAGACCTCGCCGCCGCACATGAAGCTGTCGGGCGGATCAGACTCGGCGTAACGCTGGCGGACTCGGTCGCGGATCGCGCCTGCCGGGCTGTCGAGATCGATGCCCGAGAGGATTTCGTAGGCGCAGCCAGCTTCACGCACGGCGGTCATGAACCCGTGCTGCAAATGGCCGGCGAACGTGAAGTCGGCCGGGCCGCTGATCAGCGCCGGTTTGCGCCGGCCCTTGGCGATCAGTCGCTTCGTCGCCTGATAGGAGAAGGTGAAATTGTCGTAGTCGACATAGGGATGCGGAGTGGAAAGCTCCGTGCGCCCGTGCGTGACGAAGGGAAAGCCCAAATCGGAAAGCAGCCGGACGCGCGGATCGAGCGGTTCAGTGCGCGAAAAGATCAGGCCGTCGGCCATGGCATTGCGGGTGATGTAGTGCACCGCCTCGACATTGGTCTTGTTGAGGAAGTTCGGCATGACGATCAGGTGATAGGCAGTCCCTTGCAGCGCCTTGGCGATGCCGCTCATGATCGAGGTGCCGTAGCCGAGGATTTCCTCGTGCGGGTCGAGCAGCACGCCAATCACATTGGTGCGGCCGGTCTTCAGGCGCTGGGCGGCGCGATCAGGCGAATAGCCGATCTCGTTGGCAATCTCGCGCACGCGCTTGCGGGTCTCGAGCGAGATCTGCGGCGCGTCGGAAAGCGCACGGGAAACGGTGGTGACCGCAAGGCCGGTGATTTCCGCGATCGTGCGAAGGGTCGGCTTGCCGCGTCTGGCGGCAGAACCACTGTCTTCGGTGTGAGCGGGCTTGGAGTGATCGGCCAATGCTAGTCATCCTGAAAGCGGGCGAGAGCGGTTTTTGTAACGTGGTGCGAACGCTTAGGCAATCGAATCATGAAAACGTTTTAAATCTCGCAATGCGACATGGATTGCTGCAGCGCAAAAGCCAAAGTGTGCTATATAATTCTGTAAATTCAATCGGTTCCGAAGGTGCTAAAATACAAAATGGCGGAATGCTTGACTTGCTGAATTTATAACGTTTTAAATGGCCAGCCGCTGGCTCAAGCGGTGCGAATTCCGGGGTGGAGGAGGTTCCGCCTCGTTAACTTGCAAACGGGAGGATAACGATGCGCAAGTTGATGACGACGACGGCCGTTGTGGCGCTGATGATGGCGGCCACCGCCGCGCGCGCAGCCGAAAATGTAGAAGTTCTGCACTGGTGGACATCCGGTGGCGAAGCCGCCGCACTTGACGTTCTGAAGAAGGACCTGGAAAGCAAGGGTATTTCCTGGACCGACATGCCGGTTGCCGGTGGTGGTGGTACCGAAGCGATGACCGTTCTGCGCGCTCGCGTTACCTCGGGCAACGCTCCGACCGCGGTGCAGATGCTCGGCTTCGACATTCTCGACTGGGCCAAGGAAGGTGCGCTCGGCAATCTCGACGAGACCGCTGCCAAGGAAGGCTGGGACAAGGTCGTCCCGACGGCTCTACAGCAGTTCTCGAAGTATGACGGCCACTGGATTGCAGCGCCGGTCAACGTGCATTCGACCAACTGGGTCTGGATCAACAAGGCTGCCCTCGACAAGGCCGGCGGCAAGGAACCGACCAACTGGGACGAACTGATTGCGCTGCTCGACAACTTCAAGGCCCAAGGGATCACGCCGATCGCCCATGGCGGCCAGCCCTGGCAGGATGCGACGATCTTCGACGCGGTCGTGCTTTCGCTCGGCACGGATTTCTACAAGCAGGCCTTTATCGACCTCGACCCGGCAGCGCTCGGCGGCGATAAGATGAAGGAAGCCTTCGATCGCATGACGAAGCTGCGCTCCTATGTCGACGACAACTTCTCGGGTCGCGACTGGAACCTCGCTTCCGCCATGGTCATCGAGAACAAGGCCGGCCTGCAGTTCATGGGTGACTGGGCGAAGGGCGAGTTCCTGAAGGCCAAGAAGGTACCGGGCACTGATTTCGTCTGCATGCGCTTCCCGGGCACGCAAGGGTCGGTCACCTTCAACTCCGACCAGTTCGCGATGTTCAAGGTTGCTGACGACAAGGTTCCGGCCCAGCTCGCCATGGCTTCGGCGATCGAGAGCCCGACCTTCCAGTCGGCCTTCAACGTGGTCAAGGGTTCGGTTCCGGCCCGCACCGACGTTCCGGACACGGACTTCGACGCTTGCGGCAAGAAGGGCATCAAGGACCTCGCCGAAGCCAACACCAACGGCAAGCTCTTCGGTTCCATGGCCCATGGCCATGCCAACCCGGCTGCCGTCAAGAACGCGATCTACGACGTGGTGACGCGTGAGTTCAACGGCGAACTGACGTCCGAAGAGGCCGTCAAGGAATTGGTCGCTGCCGTCGCGGCTGCGAAGTAACGGGCTCGCTCCGGGGCGCCGCTAGCGCCCCGGACACCCACTCCGACATGCAAGCGCCGTCGAACCGCCGTGGCCAATGGGACGCGGGGAAGGGCGTTTTGATACCCAGAACCTCGCGCGGTGCCGATATCAGGGTCTTCCCGGCGGCCGAGCGCCCGAAATGGTGAACGTCCATGGATAGCCGCAGTCGACTGCAGGAACTGGTGCCGAAGCTGGTCCTTGCCCCGAGCTTCCTTATCGTCCTCGTCTTTGTTTACGGTTTCATCGCCTATACCGGCTTTCTGTCGATGACGGACAGCAAGATGCTGCCGTCCTACAATTTCGTGGGCTTCAGCAACTATGCGAAGCTGTGGGCGCTGCCGCACTGGTGGCGGGCGGTGAGCAACCTGGCGATCTTCGCCGTGCTCTACATTGCCATCTGCTCCGTACTCGGCCTCGGCCTGGCGATCCTGCTCGACCAGAAGATCCGCGCCGAAGGGTTCTTAAGGCCGATCTATCTCTATCCCATGGCGCTCTCCTTCATCGTCACCGGCACCGCCTGGAAGTGGTTCCTCGACCCCGGCATCGGCCTGGAAAACACCATGCATCTCTGGGGCTGGGAGAGCTTCTCCTTCAACTGGATCAAGGATCGCAACTACGCGATCTACTGCGTCGTCATCGCCGCGGTCTGGCAGTCGACCGGTTTCATCATGGCCATGTTCCTGGCGGGGCTTCGCGGCGTCGACAACGAGATCATCAAGGCGGCGCAGATCGACGGCGCCAAGACCTCGACGATCTATCGCCGGATCATCATTCCCTTGATGCGGCCGGTGTTCCTCTCGGCTTTCGTCGTGCTCGCCCACCTCGCGATCAAGGCCTATGACCTGATCATCGCCTTGACCGGCGGTGGCCCGGGGCAGGCGACCGAACTGCCGGCGACCTTCATGTATTCCTACACCTTTACCCGCAACCAGATGGGCATCGGCGCGTCCTCGGCGATCATCATGCTGGTGATGATCTTCTCGATCATCGTTCCCTATCTCTACTCCGAAATCCGGGGAGCAAAACGCTGATGAGCGCTCCGAGCCCAGACAACATCATCTCGCACAACCGCCTCACCCGGGCGCTGATCTATACCGCGCTGATCCTCTTTGCGCTGTATTCGCTGCTGCCGCTCTACGTGATGCTGGTCAACTCGCTGAAGCCGCTTGACGAGATCCGCCAGGGCGGCATGCTCAACCTGCCGCAGACCTGGACGATCGAGCCCTGGCTTCAGGCCTGGTCGACGGCGCAGATCGGCGTGCAGCCGACCGGCCTCAAGCCCTTCTTCCTCAACTCGATCCTGATGGTCGTGCCGGCCGTGGCGATCTCGACGATCGTCGGCGCGCTCAATGGTTATGTGTTGACGAAATGGCGCTTTCCCGGTGCCAACATCTTCTTCGGCATGCTGCTGCTCTCGTGCTTCATCCCGTTCCAGATCGTGCTGATCCCGATGGCGCGCATCCTCGGCATCCTGGGGATCGCCGGCTCAATCTGGGGCCTGATCATGGTTCACGTGGTCTACGGTATCGGCTTCACAACGCTCTATTTCCGCAACTACTACGAGGCGTTTCCGACTGAGCTGGTGCGTGCGGCCCAGATCGATGGCGCGAGCTTCTTCCAGATCTTCTGGCGCATCCTGCTGCCGTCCTCCGGCCCGATCATCGTCGTTTCGGTCATCTGGCAGTTCACCAACATCTGGAACGACTTCCTGTTCGGCGCGTCCTTCTCAGGGCCCTATTCAACGCCGATGACGGTCGCGCTCAACAACCTCGTTTCGTCCTCGACTGGCGTCAAGGAATACAACGTTCATTTCGCGGGCGCGATCCTCGCCGCCCTGCCAACGCTCATCGTCTACATCGTGTCCGGCCGCTACTTCGTTCGCGGGCTGATGTCGGGCGCCGTGAAAGGATAAGCTCATGTCTTTCTTGAAAATCAGCAATCTGCGCAAATCCTACGGCTCGCTCGAGATCCTGAAGGACATCAATCTGGAGATCGAAAAGGGCGGCTTCCTCGTGCTCGTCGGCCCCTCCGGCTGCGGCAAGTCCACCCTGCTCAACACCATCGCCGGGCTGGAGCCGATCACCTCGGGCGAGATCGCCATCAACGGACGGTCGGTTGCCGATCTGCATCCCTCCAAGCGCGACATCGCCATGGTGTTCCAGTCCTACGCGCTCTATCCGAACATGACGGTCGCCGGAAACATTGCCTTCGGCATGGAGATTCGCGGCGTGCCGAAAGAGGAGCGCGAGAAGGCGATCAAGCAGGTCGCCGACATGCTGCAGATCGGCCATCTGCTCGACCGCAAGCCGAGCCAGCTTTCCGGCGGTCAGCGCCAGCGCGTCGCCATGGGCCGCGCGCTGGTACGCAACCCGCAGGTCTTCCTGTTCGACGAGCCGCTTTCGAACCTCGATGCCAAGCTGCGTGTCGACATGCGCACGGAGATCAAGCGCCTGCACCATCGCATGAAGACGACGATCGTCTACGTCACCCACGACCAGATCGAGGCGATGACGCTGGCGACCAAGATCGCGGTCTTGAAGGACGGCGTGCTGCAGCAGTTCGGAACGCCGGCGGATATCTACAACAATCCGGCCAACATGTTCGTGGCCGACTTCATGGGCTCGCCGGCCATGAACCTGTTGACGGCGCGCATCGAAAAGAGCGGTTCCGACGTTGCCGTCACGCTCGCGCGCCCGAACGCCGAGCCGATGAAGCTGGCGGTGCCGCATAACGGCGCCCTTGCCGCCTATGCCGGCAAGGACGTCGTCTTCGGCATCCGTCCGGAAGCGCTGACCGATCCTGACGGGGCCGACCGCAATGCCAAGGCGATCGTCGAAGGCGATTGCCTGATCGAAGTGGTCGAGCCCGCCGGTTCCGATACTTTCGCGGTGACCCGTCTCGGCGGCAAGGAGGTCGTTGCTCGCCTGCGCGCCGATGCGCGCATCGCCCCCGGCCAGACCTCGCGGCTTGCCTTCAACCTCGACAAGGCGGTGTTCTTCGACCCGCAGAGCCAGCAGCGGATCGCGTAACCGACGATGCAGACGCAGCCGGATATCGTCATCATCGGGTCGGGGATTGGCGGCTCCACCCTTGCGGCGGGACTTGCCGGATCAGGTGCTCGCATAGCCATACTCGAACGTGGCGAACGCCTGCCCGACACACCGGAAGCGCGCAGCTATAGCTCGATCTTCGTCAAGGGCCATTTCCGACCCAAGGAGATGTGGCGTGAAGCTGATGGTACGGAGTTCAATCCGGGAAACTTCTATTTCGTCGGCGGCAATTCCAAACTCTTCGGCGCGGTGCTCCTGCGCTACCGTGCCGAGGATTTCACCGAGATGCAGCATCTCGGCGGCATCTCGCCTGCCTGGCCCTTTCCGTACGAAGAGCTGGAGCCGTGGTACGGCAAGGCCGAGCAATTGTTCGAGGTGCGCGGCGAACTGGGCCAGGACCCGACCGAGCCGTTCCACGCCACGCCTTACCCTCACGGTCCGGTGCCGGACGAGCCCGCCATCGCCCGCGCTCGCGCCGAGCTGAAGGCGCAGGGGCTCAACCCGGCGACGCTGCCGCTTGGTGTCGACATCGACACGTGGCTCGCCGGCGGGCGCACGCCATGGGACGGGTTTCCGAATACCGGTAAGGGCAAGAAGGATGCGGAGACCGCATCGCTTGCCGCCGCAATGAATGATCCGAACATCGAGCTGATCACGTCAGCGCATGTCGACACGCTGGAGGCCGGTCCGGGCGGCCGGATCGAGGCAATCCACTACACCCACCGGGGCGAGAAGAAGAAGCTGTCGCCGAAGCTGGTGATCCTGTCGGCGGGTGCGATCAACTCAGCCGCCATCCTTTTGCGCTCCGGTGACGGTAAGGGCTTGGCCAACGCCTCCGACCAGGTCGGACGCAACTTCATGAACCACAATTGCAGCGCCATGCTGGCGATCAATCCGTTCAAGCGCAATGACAGCATCTACCAGAAGACGCTGATGTTGAACGACTATTACCTGACCGGGGGCAGGGGCGGTTTGCCACTCGGCAACGTCCAGCTGCTCGGCAAGATCAACGGCGACATCCTCAAGGCCAATGCACCGGTCTGGGCGCCGCGTTTCGCCTTCGACTTGATGGCCGGTCACGCGGTCGACTGGTACATGATGACGGAGGATCTGCCGAACCCGGAAAGTCGCATCATGGTCGACGGCAAGGGCATCATCATGCAGTGGCGGCGCTCCAACATGGAGGCGCTTTCCGGGCTCGAAGCGAAGATGCGCGCGCACTTCAAGGCGGCTGGCTATCCGATCGTGCTTTCCCAGGCCTTCGACAAGCGCACGCCGTCGCACCAGTGCGGCACGGTGCGGATGGGCACGGACCCGAAGGATGCGCCGCTCGATGTCTATTGCCGGGCCTTCGAGCATCCGAACCTCTTCGTCGTCGATGCCGGCTTCCTGCCGACCTCAGCCGCTGTCAACCCGGCGCTGACGGTTGCCGCCCAGGCGCTGCGCGTCGCCGACCATATCGCCACGAAGGAGATCCGATCATGACGTCATCGACGCGCCCCGTCGCCGTCGTCACCGGCGGCCGCCGCGGCATCGGTCTCGGCGTTGCCCGTGCGCTTGCGCGAGAAGGGTTCGACATCGCCATCACCGGTCTAGGGACGGCAGACGGCGCCACGGCTCAGACGCTCGCCGAACTGTCGGGTGACGGCGGCCGCGCGATCTACATCGAAGCCAACCTCGCCGATGTCGGTGGTCATGCCGCAACCGTCGAGCGTGTCCACGCCGAACTCGGCCCGATCCGTTGCCTGGTCAACAATGCCGGCATCGCCTCGGTCGTCCGGGGTGATTTCCTCGACCTGCTGCCGGAGAATTTCGATGCGATCGTCGCCACCAACCTGCGCGGCACGGTGTTCTTCACCCAGGCCGTTTTGGTGTCGATGCTGACCGATCCGGCCGATCTGACGCCGCGGTCGATTATCAACATCACCTCGGTCTCGGCGACGATGACATCGCCCGAGCGGCTTGACTATTGCATGACCAAGGCCGGGCTTGCCGCCTTCAGCCAGGGGTTGGCGCTTCGCCTTGCCAATACCGGCATCTCGGTCTTCGAGATCCGCCCGGGCATCATCCGCTCCGACATGACCGCCGGTGTCTCGACGAAGTACGATACGTTGATCGATGGCGGACTGGTGCCGATGCGGCGCTGGGGCGAGCCCGATGATATCGGCAACATCGCGGCGGGGCTTGCCGGCGGCAAGTTCGGCTTTGCCACCGGCTCGGTCATCCAGGCGGATGGCGGCCTTTCGATCGGCCGGCTCTAGGAAGCAGGCAGGACATACGAACGCTCGCAAGCGGGCAGGCTTTGGAGTTATCACGCCGAAAATTTGGAACGTTCCAAATGACGGGCGGCGGAGGAAGACAGGGAAATGACCTACGACTATATCATCACCGGCGCCGGTCCGGCCGGCTGCGTTCTTGCCAACCGGCTCTCCGAGGATCCGTCGGTCCGCGTTCTCTTGCTGGAAGCCGGTGGCGGCGACTGGAACCCGCTGTTCCACATGCCGGCGGGCTTCGCCAAGATGACCAAGGGCGTCGCGAGCTGGGGCTGGGAGACCGTGCCGCAGAAACACATGAAGGGCAGGGTGCTGCGCTATACCCAGGCCAAGGTTGTCGGTGGGGGCTCGTCGATCAACGCCCAGCTCTATACCCGCGGCAACGCCGCTGATTATGACCTCTGGGCCTCGGAGGATGGCTGCGCCGGGTGGGATTATCGCAGCGTGCTTCCCTACTTCAAGCGCTGCGAGGACAACCAGCGTTTCGCCGACGACTACCACGCCTATGGCGGGCCGCTCGGGGTCTCGATGCCGGTTTCGGCGCTGCCGATCTGCGATGCCTATATCCGCGCCGGCCAGGAACTCGGCATTCCCTACAACCATGATTTCAACGGCCGCCAGCAGGCGGGCGTCGGCTTCTACCAGCTGACCCAGCGCAACCGCCGCCGCTCCAGCGCATCGCTCGCCTATCTCTCGCCGATCAAGGATCGCCGCAACCTGACGGTCCGCACCGGCGCGCGTGTCGCCCGGATCGTCCTTGAGGGCACCCGCGCCGTCGGCGTCGAAGTCGTCACTGGCAAGGGCAGCGAGATCATCCGGGCGGATCGCGAAGTGCTCGTCTCCTCCGGCGCCATCGGTTCGCCGAAGCTGCTCCTGCAGTCCGGTATCGGTCCGGCCGATCACCTGAAATCGGTGGGTGTCTCGGTGAAGCACGACCTGCCCGGTGTCGGCGGCAACCTGCAGGACCACCTCGATCTCTTCGTCATTTCCGAATGCACCGGCGATCACACCTATGATGGCGTGGCGAAACTCCATCGTACGCTATGGGCTGGCCTGCAATATGTGCTGTTCCGTTCGGGTCCAGTCGCCTCCTCGCTCTTTGAGACCGGCGGCTTCTGGTATGCCGATCCCAACGCCCGTTCGCCGGATATCCAGTTCCACCTGGGGCTTGGCTCCGGCATCGAGGCCGGCGTCGAAAAGCTGAAGAATGCCGGCGTGACGCTGAACTCCGCCTATTTGCATCCGCGCTCGCGCGGCACGGTCCGGCTTTCCTCCTCCGATCCGGCGGCAGCGCCACTGATCGATCCCAATTACTGGGAGGACCCGCACGATCGCAAGATGTCGATCGAAGGGTTGAAGATCGCCCGCGAGATCATGCAGCAGGCGGCGCTGAAGCCCTTCGTGCTGGCAGAGCGTCTGCCGGGCAACTCGGTCATGAGCGATGAGCAGTTCTTCGATTACGGCTGCGCCAATGCCAAGACCGACCACCACCCGGTCGGCACCTGCAAGATGGGCACGGACGCCATGGCCGTGGTCGGTCTTGACCTCAAGGTGCGCGGACTGGAAGGTCTGCGCGTCTGCGACAGCTCGGTGATGCCGCGCGTTCCCTCTTGCAACACCAACGGGCCGACGATCATGATGGGGGAGAAGGGCGCCGACATCATTCGCGAGCGCCAGCCTTTGCCGCCAGCGATCTTCGCCCACGAACGTAACGACAGCCGCCCGCGCGCCCGCGCCGATATCCGTTGAGGTCCCATGATCCGCCACTGCGTCTTCATCCGTTTCCGTCCTGAAATCACCAGCGGGGAGAAGGCGGCGATCTTCGACGAGATCGTCGCGCTGAAGTCCCGGCTGCCCGGGTTCATGGCGGCCCATATCGGCGGCAATGTCAGCCCGGAAGTGGGCATGGACAAGGGCCATGGACTGGGGTTCATCGTCGACTTCACTGACGCGGCAGCGCGCGACGCCTATCTGGAAGACGAGGAACATCGCAAGACCGGTGCCAAGATCGTGGCCGCAGCCGAGGGCGGCATTGCCGGCATCTTCGTCTACGACCTCGAAATTCCCGGCTGAGTGACGCCATGATCGACGCACGCCCCTTCCTGACCCGACTTTTCGAGGAGGCCGTCAGAGCCGCCGATCCCTATGAGGCGATCAAGGCGCACCTGCCCGATCCGCCGAAAGGGCGGACCGTGGTCGTTGGCGCCGGCAAGGCGGCGAGCCAGATGGCGGCTGCCTTCGAAAAACTCTGGCAGCATCCGTTCAGCGGCACGGTGGTGGCGCGCCACGGACCGGTGGAGCGGTGCGAGACAATCACGGTGCTGCAATCCGCCCATCCGGTGCCGGACGAAGCGGGGCTTGCCGCCTCGGATGCCTTGCTCAAGACTGTGGCTGAACTGACGCCCGACGATCTGGTCATAGCCCTGATTTCGGGCGGCGGATCGGCGCTGCTGCCCGCACCGCCCGAGGGTTTGACGCTTGCCGACGAGATCGCCGTCAACAGGGCGCTGCTTGCCTCGGGTGCACCGATCTCGGCGATGAACATCGTGCGCAAGCACGTGTCGCGGATCAAGGGCGGACGGCTCGCTGCGGCGGCTTTCCCGGCGCGTGTCGTCAGCCTGGTGGTCTCCGACGTGCCCGGCGACAACCCGGCCTTCGTCGCCTCCGGACCCACCGTTCCGGATCGTAGTACGCCGCACGAGGCGCTCGATATCGTCGTTCGCTATCGCATGGAACTTCCGGACGCGGTGATGACGCATCTGCGCTCGGATCGAGCAAAGGCGCCCGATCCTGACGATCCACGCTTTGGCAGGCATGAATGTCACGTGATCGCTTCGGCTGCCGTCTCGCTCGAAGCGGCCGCGGCCAAAGCACGCGAACTCGGCGTCGAGGCGCGCATTCTTTCCGATGCGATCGAGGGCGAGGCGCGTGATATCGGCCGCATGCATGCGGCACTGGCGCGTGAGGTGGCGCTCCGCAACCGGCCCTTCGACAAACCGGTGGTGCTGCTTTCCGGCGGCGAGACCACCGTGACCATCTCAGGCAAGGACTATGGCAAGGGCGGGCGCAACAGCGAATTCCTGCTGTCGCTGGCACTCGATATCGATGGGGTGTCGGGCATCGATGCGCTCGCCGCCGATACGGATGGCATCGATGGTTCGGAGGACAATGCGGGGGCCTTTGCCGATGGCGGCAGCATCACCCGCATGCGCGCCGCTGGCATCGATCCGCGTCTGCATCTCGCCCGACATGATGCCTGGTCTGCCTTTCACGCGAGTGGCGATCTGTTCGTGCCCGGACCGACCGGGACGAATGTCAACGATTTCCGGGCGCTGCTAATTGTCTGACTGGGTGATGTAAATACCTTAGGACTGACGTTCTTAGATACTTGCATAAGTATGAGAGAATTATGGTATAAACCATCCTCTAGGTTGAAGTTGGAGATTCGCGGATGGCGAAAGAACCCAAGAACCATGGTAAACCTTGGTCGGACAGTCAGGTAAAAGAACTTAAGCAGCTTGCGAATGAGAACACTCCGACGCGCGTTATTGGATTGAAGTTGGGAAGGACTGAAAGCTCAGTTCGTGCGAAAGCCCAAGGCGAGAATGTTTCTCTAAAGCCAACGAATCAATCTCCGTATAATCGGCGGCCAAAGTAACAATCCTCAATGTATCGGCTGTATGTTGATGAAGTAGGCACTGACGACATCACGCACCTTGCTGACGATAATAATCGCTATCTCAGTCTTTCTGGGGTTGCGATGAAAATCGTCGATGCAAGGGACGACCTCACACCGAAGTTCAACTGGATCAAGGCTGCTGTTCTGGAGCAGGATCCGGACGATCCAGTGATCTTCCACCGAACTGATATCGTTCAGAAAAAGCGGGCCTTTGGTGTACTGAACGATCCTCAGAAAAGAGATCTTTTTGATCGCGGCATTCATAGGGCCATGTCGACCACGCCATACACGGTCATTACCGCGCTAATCGACAAACTGGGCATGGTGAACCAGCCCCGCTGGCAAAATCAGCACCCTTACCACTACCTAATGGAAATCTTGCTTGAGAAATACACGCAGTTTCTGGAGCGAGTGGATGACATTGGCGACGTCATGCCGGAGGGACGAAAAGGGAAAAAGGACACTGCCCTGCAAGCTGAGTTCGCTCAGGTCTTACAGCGGGGCACTTACTTTGTCTCAGCGGCGAGAATGCAGAAACGCATTGCTTCGCCGACGCTAGAGCGTTTCATGTTTTGACGGAAGCGTAGCCGGCGTTTGCGAAGTAATTGCTGCATTCGCCGGGTTGGATGGTTGCGACGAGCGAGCCGATGTGTCGCCAGGTGTCTTCGATCGTT